>DAHUYN010000002.1 GCA_027315165.1 Thermoplasmata archaeon
CCGGCCCCCGTAGTGCATCAGGTCAGCGATCGCCTCCAGCGCATCGCTCGGGAGGAGTATGGGGATGTCTGCCGCGAGCTGATCATCCGCCCTCGGGGGCGGTCGCTCTACATTGACGTCCACCGGGCGGGCGAGGACGGAGAGCCGACCCATATGTGTCGGCTCGACTGGCTCGGTCGTTCGGACGAGTGGGGGTTCTGGTTCTACCGCTACACGCGTCGGAGGTACGAGCGGAACGTCACCTTCAGTGGGAACTGGACCGGCCCGGCAGAAGACTGCTTCGCCGCTGCGGCGTTCTGTTACCTCGGGTTCTACCGAGCCGGGCTCAACCCCTCAATCAATAATGGCGGGGTGGACTAGATGGGGGGTACTGGCCTATCGATCGATCCGGATGACTTCCTTGGGCTCAGGTTCCTCGTCGCCCCCTGCTTCTTGATCGAAGCCGTAACCACCTGGATACGAACACGCGACGTGCAGCGCTAGCTGTTGGGTCCAAGGCTGCGGGCGAGCGCGCATTCGCCGGGTTAGCCGTGGAGGTAGACCTACTACCCTCGAACCCCAGATGGCGTCCTCGTCACAAGACGCACACCCGGGCCGTCTCGGCGCACGAGCCGCGGCGAAGGAATCCCGGGCAGTTCTCCAGCAGTCGGTAGGGAGGGTCGATTGATGGGGTTCTTATGCAGCTCCACGCCCTCCATGCGTAAACAGCTCGGGGGTGTAGAGCGTCAGCGGACCCATCAGCAAGGCTTGGACGAACCAGCGAGCCGCTACGGAGGTGATGTCGCCACCTCGGTAGAGCGTGCAGGGCTCATGGGCTCCGGAGTCCTCCGCGAAAGTCACAACAACTCCGAATCCGTGTTTCGTTCAGTCGACCGCTGGGGGGAAGGCCAACGATGACGTCACTGCTGACCCGATCGAGGGAGTCGACGGCCTTTAGGCCACGGCTGGCCCGGATGTGGCCTATCGGCAACGCGAGTCTATATGCGAGCGAAGCAGGAATGTTGTCGGCGCGGGTACGAAGATGGGGCTGAGCGCGAACGGGCGTGCGAGAGTCGAGATTGGGAGTCGGAACCCGAGGAGAGCCAACCAAGACGGGAGAGACCGACGTCGGGTCGGCGTCGGATTTGCAGCGGTCATCGGGGTCGCAGTCCTGATGTTGATTTCTATGTCACCACTGGGTCCTCCCTCGTCCCACGAGGTGAAGGCGCCGACGAGCCGGCAGGCGGATCCAGGAGTGGGCGGCATAGACGAGAAGCTCAGCCAGGTAGCTTCCCAGAGGAGTTCATCGCCGCCTGCCAGGGAGTTGGCTGCGGCGGCCTGGGACCCCGCGGCTGGGGGCGTCGTCCTATTCGGAGGCTACGCCGGAGCTGCCGGGCCGGCCTCCTCGTTCGGCGCCTACAATGACACCTGGCTGTTTGTGAGAGGAGTGTGGTCACAGGTCTCTCCCGTCGCGTCGCCTCCTCCGACGTGGGGAGCCTCGTTGACCTTCGACAACCAGTCGCGCTCGATGATCCTCTTCGGAGGCTGGAACTGTTCCGGAGCCTCGACGACCGCCTGCAGTCAGGAGATGGGGAACGAGACTTGGGCGTTTGCGAATGGGAACTGGACCAAGCTAAGCCCGCTCAGCTCGCCGAGTCCGCGGGTTTCCGCCGCATTCGCGACTGACCCGGTTGGGGGCGAACCAATCCTGTTCGGAGGTCTTTCCGCCTACCCCCAGAACGAGACCTGGTCGTTCCACAACTCTACCTGGACCGAGATCGGTACGGGCATTGCCCCCGCGCCAAGCCCACGCTGTGAGGCAGGATTTGCGGCTGACACCACGAACGGCGCCCTCGTCCTTTACGGGGGGGCGTCGAGCGAGTCGTCCTCTGCCCGAACCTTCGCGGATACGTGGAGCTACGCTAACGGAAGTTGGACGAACGTGACCAAAATGGGTGGTCCCGCTCCGTCGGCGGCAATGGCCAGGCCGGTGGAGATCCTATCGGCGGGCTGATCCTCTTCGGTGGGCTCGACCTCGAAACCGGGTTACCCCTATCCTCGACCTTGTCGCTCGGCAGTGGCGACTCGTGGGTACTCCAGCACCCGCAGTATTCTCCCTCCGCCCGTTGGGGGGCGGCTTTCGCCTGGGACCCGGTCGACGGCTACTATGTTCTCTTCGGCGGCACGACTTCCCAACTTGGGCAGTCGTCGACTCAGGGGCTCACGAACGACACCTGGAGCTACCTAAACGGGTCGTGGAACCCAGCTCCTTCGTTGGCGCCGCCAGCGTCAACGCCTTACGTTACGGGAGCCGCGATGACATTCGACGCTGCTCTAAACGAGACAATTCTCTACACCCCCGGTGACCGTTCGTCGGGGCCTGCGATTCCAAGTACTTGGGCACTGAAGAACTCGACCTGGAGCCAGCTGAATGTTACCGGCATTCCCTCCTCTCGGGCCTTTGCCTCCCTAGCATACGACCCCAGCGCGGGTCGAATCGTAATGTTCGGAGGGCTCGTGTTCGGGAGCCCGGACTTCTACTCGAACGAGACGTTCGAGTTCGACGGAAGGGCTTGGTCGAACACGACCTCAGCGCCGTCCCCCTCGCCCCGAGATGACGCGGCTGTCACATACGACGCTGGTCGTGGGGATGTCCTGCTACACGGCGGCCGGGGACTGGGGACCACGGCCTACGATACGGATACGTGGGGCTGGTCCAGCGGTAGATGGAGCCTAGTTTCGGCGTCCGCGCCACCAGGCGCGGGCGTTTGGGGCGACACTTCGATGACCTACGATCCATCGCTCAACGAGACCGTCCTTGTCGAGGTCCACAACGTCACCTGCGCGGCCGTGGCGAACGACTGTCTAAAGACCTGGGCCTGGAGCGGTTCCGGGTGGACCGCAATCGCGTCCGCCGAAAGGGTAGCCGTCGCTGACAGCGGCTTCGCGACCGCTTGGGATCCCGCCGACGACGAGCTCCTTCTCTTCGGGGGAGACACTGGCACGGCTGCCAACATAACCCTGGCGTTCAACGGGACGGCATGGAATACGCTGAATGCAACCGGGGCACCGAATCCACGAATGTACGCGCTGATGACCACAAGCACCGCCAATCAGTCGGTCATCCTGTTTGGAGGCACTCCCCTGTCGTCGGGGGCTTCAGCAATTCCATTCGGGGACACTTGGCAGTTCAAGAATCGAGCATGGGCTCCCATCGCTCCCCTCTTGACTCTGAACAAGACAGCGGTGGACGTGAATCACGGGGTTCGAATCCAACTGACGACGGGGTTCCAGGCGGCCCCGGCTGCCGTCGGGCAGAGTGGGCTCCCGTCGGGCTGCGTCAGCTCGAATCTACTGACGACCGTCTGTACGCCGTCCGAAGAGGGAGTCTACAACGTCACGTCGAGTGTGGCGTACCCGCTACTGGCCGAGACTGCTCGGGCCTCGCTCGTGGTCAACCCGACACTTACCCTAATCCGAGTAGTGGCAACCGTAACGACCTCCGGCGGGCAAGCGCAACTCTCCATCAATGTCGTGACCTCGGGGGGGACGCCACCCGACACTACCGCCTACACGGGTCTACCGTCGGGCTGCGTTTCGGTGAACTCTATCTCCCTCACATGCTCGCCGAACTCTACAGGAGCGCTCGACCTGACCGTGACCGTCAGCGATAGCGACGGGGAACAGGTCACGGGAACAGCCAACGTCGTAGTCGCCCGGCCCGGCAGTTCAACGGGATCGATTCTGCCAGTCGACCTCTTGGCATCGGGGGCCGTCGGTGCGTCGGCAGCGCTCATCATATTGGGCACAGCATCGTGGGTTCGCCAAGAGCAGGGGAGGCGGCTGGTTGCTTCAGTGCGCCGAGCCAAACCTGAAACAGACGGTTCCGAGTTGACGGAAGGTCAAGATCTTCGCGCGGATCAACCTGAGCAGGGGAGCGGCGGCATACGAACGTAGTCGCTTTCAGAACACCCCGAACCGAAGGTGGCAAGGGTTGAACGATGCGCCAAGCGCTATCGGCCGGCAGGCCCCGGCCCGTTTCACGAAGAGATGACGCCAGCGAGGCGTACGGTAGATTCGGGCCTAGTCGGTGAGACACGCTCCGTCGCCTCTGGTGGGGCCGCCGGCGATACTTGCCGCGTCCCTGCAGCTGGCAAACAACGTGAAACACGCGTAGGGGTTGCGGGTAGCCGTTGATCGATCCTCTATCAATTGTCATCGGGGCCGCCGCGGGAGTAGGAGCCTGGGTGTTGCTCACAAGGCTGCTCCACCGTCGTCGAAGGCCTGTTGAGCGAGAGAGCGCTTCGGAGTCCGATTCGAGTTCGGCCTCTCTCCGGACCATGCCCCCGCCGGCATCGGAGTTCCGGCTCGAGCATGGCTTGGCCACACCGGCCACCGAAGCGCCGGAACCGACACCCGATGGACCTCGGCCTCTTGGAGAGCGTCGAGTTCTCGACCCGACGCCGCGCGAGGTGCGTCTCTCCGGCCGCATAGTCCTCGCGCTTCGTGCCGCGCCGGAGCGCCAGTTGGGGGAGGCTATGCCTCGAATATCCACCCAAGCCGGCCTGGCCGAAGAGTTGTCGGCCAGCCAGAGTGCTGTGGGAAAAGCGCTACGAAAACTTGTGGCAGGAGGGGCGGTCCGGGTGCAACTCGCTCACATCGCTGGCGAGCAAAGGCGGCTCAAGTCATACACCCTCTCCCACCTGGGTCGCCAGATTGCTATCGAGTTAGGTCCGCATTTCTCTGCCGGACCCAAGCCACCCGAGAAGAGAAACTGAGATCTGCCATCGGGTTTCGCAAGAATGGCCGAACACGCAACGCCCAGGCGACGAACTGCGAGCCGACAGCTCAAGGTAGGACTGCCCTCCGACCACCCCGCCGGATGAAAAGTTGGGGCCCATCACGGGCACGCCTTGAGGACGATCAGGCATAGAACCGTCCGACAGTCGAGAAAGAATTCTGAAACAGAATCACGACTCTTGAAACAAGTCGTGATTTAAGATACAAAGCCGTTCCGGCGCCCCTCGCTCGCATTCGGGGCTCCGATCGTGACACGGAGCTCGCCCTCACGGGCGGCGTCGCTCCCGTGTGGGCTCTCGCTCGGCGGCCCGAGGAGCCGCCACGCGGGCCGACCGGCGTGCCTGGGACCGGCCCTGAAGCCAGAGCTTGCCGTTGCGAAGCGTCCCGTAGCTACGAACGGTCCGGAGCGCCGGCCCGTCGCCTCCGGGACCGTTCCATCGCTCTCGGGCCCTCGAGACCTCCATGTGGTCGATCCGAACGAGCGCCCGGGCCCCCTCCGCCCGGATCAGCTTGACGGCGACGCCCGGCCGCTCCAGCCGACGCACGAGCTCGCGTTCGAGAAGGGCGGGGGGAAAGGGTTGGCCGCCCGCCACCTCGACCGCGAGGTAGCGGGGGCGCTCTCGGGGCCTACCGGACGAGGTCGATGACTTCCTCGGACTCACCGGCGGCGTAGCCCCCCTTCTGGCCGAGCAGGCTGGTCGCCCGCACGCCCGTGATGATGAGGAGCACCTTGATGGTGTTCTCCATCTCGGGGGAGTTCTCGACGGAGCAGCCCCAGATGATCCGGGCCCGCTTGGAAATCTTGCCGCCGACCAGCGCCGCGGCCTTCTCGGCCTCGGAGACGGTCATCGTCGGCCCGCCGATGACGCGGACGAGCGCACCCGTCGCGTCCTTGAGCTCGACGGAGCCGAGGAGCGGCGACGTGAGCGCTTCGGTGACCGCCTCGGTGACGCGGTCCGTCGCGCTCTCGCTCTCGCCGAGACCGATCAGCGCGACCCCGCCGTCCTTCATCACCGTGAGGATGTCGGCGTAGTCGAGGTTGACGAGCCCGGGGCGAGTGACGATCTCGGTGATCCCCTTGATCGCCGTCATCAGGACGGCGTCGGCGAGCTTGAACGCGGAGTCGAGGGGCATCCGCGGGACGAGCTCGAGGAGCTTGTCGTTCTGGATGACGATCGTGGTGTCACAGACGCGGCGGAGCCGCTCGAGGCCGTCCCGGGCCTGCTCCATGCGCGTCGCCCCCTCGCCGGAGAACGGCAGCGTGACGACGCCCATCGTCAGGGCGCCGGCCTCCTTCGCGAGCCGCGCGACGAGGTGCGCCGAGCCGGTACCGGTCCCGCCGCCCATTCCCGCCGTGATGAAGACGATGTGAGCGCCGTTGAGGAAGGCACGCAGCTCCTCCTCGTTCTCGCGAGCGGCCTCCTCGCCGATCTCGGGGCGCGCCCCGGCGCCGAGGCCCTTCGTCGCCCGGCGGCCGATGAGGATCTTCCGCGGCGCATGGATCGTGAGAAGGTGCTTTGCGTCGGTGTTGATGGCGCACATCTCGGCGCCCTGGATGCCCTCTTCGACGCACCGGTTGATCGTGTTCGACCCGCCACCGCCGCAGCCGACGATGCGGATGTTGACCTTGAGGGTCTCCGCCAGCTTCGCCAGCTCCGCGTCGTCCGGGTTCACGTACTGAGGTGCCGGCTGCTTTCGGTCGTCGACCAGGGTCTGGTTCTCCTGGTGCTTCGCGATCGCTTCCTGGATGATGGACTTCATCGGTAGTTCCCGCCCCGTTTGTCAGACGAGCGTCATACGCTCTGCGAAGCCATCCTGAGGATTCGTACTTAAACGTTCGCCTTCAAAGGACGGTGTCGCCGCATCCCGTGCCTGTCGCCGATTCGGGACGAGTGTCGTGGAATCCCCGCCTCCGGAGAACTCGCCCCGCTTCGAACCCGAGTTGGGTGGCGACCCGTGAAGCCTGGGCCGCCGACTCAGGTCCGGTCGGTCGGCCCTCAACCTCCTCCGGATGCCGGAGGCGACTCGTGATGCTCGGGTCTATTGCCGGAAGGGAATCACGTCCCAGGACCGGTCAGACCACTGTAAACTCCAACTCACGTGGTGTTTGCATCCGGCTCGTATAGCTCGACCAGTGGCATCGACGCGTCAAGTGACATCTCTGCCGGCTGGGATGCGGTGAGCATCGGGACGTCTCTGTCGATTCAGTCCGATCTGGCGGAAGCCCAGCTTCTCGCGGACCCGATTCACCCGGGCGGCGGGACCGTCGTGACGTACTTCAACAACCGTCTCTGGAAGGCGAACCGTCCGTCCGTCTCGACTTGTGGGGATCCGTCAGGTATCACGATGTCTGCGTTCGGCTCGGGATTCACGGTGGGATTCAATGCGACATGGGAGGGCACGAGCTACGTCGTGCCGTACCACCTCCCATTCAGCCTCAACTTCACCTACCACTTCCGAGCCCAACACCGGTGCCTTGTGGCGGCGGCGGTTCCTCGCCGCGCGCCTCCCGGGTTTGAGGAACGACGCCCCTCGAGCCGGCGGCCCCCTCCTCATCCCCGACACCAAGATCCGTGCCCTCGTCGACGACACGCTCTACCGCCAGCCGCCGAGCGCCACGCACTGGTCGAGTCGCACGATGGCGGCCGTCCATGGGGTCAGTCCCTCGACGGTGCGGCGCATCGGGTCGGCCCGTCGCCTCGCGCCGCACCGCCTAGAGCCGTACAAACACAGCCGGGACCAGCACTTCGAGGAGAAGCGCCGGGACGTGGTGGGTCTCTACCTCAACCCGCCCGAGCCCACGCTGGTGCTGAGCGTGGACGAGAAGACCCCGATCCAGGCGCTCGACCGGACCGAGTCGATCCTCCCCCTTCGGGAGGGGGTCCCCGAGCGCCTGACCCACGACGATCGGCGCACTGACGCCACGAACCTCTTCGCGGCCCTCGACGTGGCCGAGGGCACGCTCCTCGGCGAAGGCCACAAGCGGCCTCGGGCGAGAGAGTTCCTCTCCTTCCTGCGCACCCTCGATCGAAGCACCCCTCCCGAGCTCGACCTCCACCTCATCCTCGACAACCTTGCCACGCACTGGACGGCGAAAGTGAAGCGGTGGGTGCTCCGGCACCCCCGCATCCACTTTCACGTCGTCCCGACGAGCTCCTCTTGGCGGAACCAAGTGGAGCGAGGGTTCAACGACCTGACACAGAGGCGGATCCGCCGAGGGACCTTCCCGAGTGAGCACGAGCTCATCGAGGCGCGGAAGCAGTACGTGGCCACCTGCCACGAGGACCCTCGATCGTTCCGGTGACGGGCCGTCGCCGACCGGATCCTCACCAAGGTCCGCTGGAACCGGTGAAACGTAGAACTGGCTGGCGCACCCCACTCGTCCGGGAGATACCACTCGAGCCGCCACCACGCGTACGAGACGCGTTGACCTCAGGAACGGGGAGGCGACGAGAGGCTCGGCGGGTCGTCGCCGGGGGCGCGCCGACCCCCCCTTTCGCGGGAGAGCTTATCCTGCCCGACCTCCCTCGGGGCGCGTGGACCGCTACGGCACGGCGATCGAGTCGTCCGTCGACCGTGCGTATGCGGCCGCGGAGCGTGCCCGCGCCGTCGGCCTCGACCCGGCGCTCTCGCCGGAGGTCCCGAGGGCCCAGGACATGGCGTCGCGCGTCGAGAAGCTCCTCGGCCATCTGCATCTCGACGGGATCTCGAGCGAGATCCGCACGCTCTCGGCGACGAAGCCCCGCGAGGAGGTCGCCGTCGAGATGGCCCGCCGCATCGCCCTCGACCCGTCACGGGGGGGTTCCCTCGAGGCTCGCCTGGACGCCGGCCTCCGGGTCGGGCTCGCCATCCTGACCGAGGGAATCCTCGTGGCCCCGCTCGAGGGGCTCGCGGAGGTGCACATCCGCTCGGACGGCCCGGGGGCGCCGGGGTATGTCGAGCTGTACTATGCCGGTCCGATCCGGGCCGCGGGCGGTACCGCCCAGGCGCTGTCGGTGCTGCTCGCCGACCTCGTGCGACGGGACCTCGGCCTCGGCGCCTACCACCCGGACGAGGCTGAGGTCGGTCGCTACAAGGAGGAGATCCCCTTGTACAAGCACCTCCAGCACCTCCAGTACGTCCCTTCCGCCGAGGAGATCGAGCTCGTGGCCCGACATGTGCCGGTCTGCATCTCGGGCGAGTCCACAGAGGGCGACGCGGAGGTGAGCGCGTTCCGCAATCTGCCCCGCGTCGGGACGAACGGCATCCGCGGCGGTGCCTGTCTGGTCATCGCCGAGGGACTCTGCCAGAAGGCGGCGAAGCTCCGGAAGGTCGTCGACAAGCTCGGCGTACCGGGCTGGGGGTTCCTCGAGAAGCTCGGCCGCAAGACCCCCGGGGACGCTGAGCTGAGCCACGCCCCGAAGTACCTCACCGAGGCGGTCGGCGGTCGGCCGATCCTGGCCTACCCGAACCGGCCGGGCGGCTTTCGTCTTGTCTACGGGCGCGCCAGGACCGGGGGGCTCGCCTCCTGCGGCCTGAACCCGGCGACGATGGTGGTCTTGCGAAGCTTCGTCGCCGTCGGGACGCAGGTGAAGCTCGAGTACCCGGGGAAGGCGACCGCGATGGCGCTCTGCGACAGCGTCGAGGGGCCGCTCGTCGAGCTCGACGACGGGAGCTTGCTCGCGGTCCACGACGTCGACCGCGCCCGGGCCCTGCTCCCTCGGATCCGCCGCATCGTCGACCTCGGGGAGATCCTCGTCCCGTTCGGGGAGTTCCTCGAGAACAACCGCGCCCTCGTTCCGGGCGCCTACGCGATCGACTGGCACCTCGCCGAGCTCGACGCGCGAGGGGTTCCCGCGGGGTCGCGAGCTCCCGCTCCCTCCTACGAGGAGGCGGTCCGGCTCTCCGCGGAGTTTGCGGTGCCCCTGCACCCGCGCCACCTGCTCTTCTGGCACGACCTGGAGCCCGCCGAGGTCGCTGACCTCAGCCGGTTCGTCGAGCGCGAAGGCCGTCTCGACGGCCCGGCTCTGGTCCTCCCGTGGACCGAGCCGGACCGTGAGCGCCTCGTCCGGCTCGGCTTCCTGCACGCTCCCCTGTCGGACGGACGACTTCGAGGCGACGCCGCGGCGTCGGCGGCGCTCTTGGGCGGACTCGGTCTCGCCCCCTCGAGCGACGGGGTCGTGCGCCGCGCGGCGCTCGAGCCGGTCGAGGGTCCGGTCCTCGCCTACGTGAGCCGGCTCGCGGGCGTTGAGGTGCGCGCGCGGGGCCCCTCTCGGATCGGGGCCCGCGTCGGGCGGCCGGAGAAGGCCCGGCTGCGCAAGATGAGCCCCAACGTGCACGGCCTGTTCCCGGTCGGCGACGCCGGAGGGGCCCAGCGGTCCGTGAGCCAGGCGGCCCGCGCGACGATGCGCGACGGCGTCCCCGTCCTCCTCGGCGTGCGCCGCTGCCCCGACTGCCACCGGTCGACGGTGTGGCTCCGGTGCGCGTGCGGCCGGCACACGGAGCCGACCGGCGAGGTCGCGACCCAGCCTCTCCCGGTCGCGCGGCTCTGGGCGGACGCGGTGAGCCATCTCCATCTGTCGAAGGCCCCCGAGATGAAGGGCGTCAAGGGACTCACCTCGCCGGGGAAGGTCCCCGAGACCCTCGAGAAGGGGATCCTGCGCGCAGCCCACGGGATCGCCGTCTACCAGGACGGGACGGCCCGGTTCGACCTGACCGACCTCCCGCTGACCCACTTCCGGCCCCGGGAGGTCGGCCTCAGCGTCGAGCGGGCCCACGCCCTCGGCTACGAGAGCGACTGGGCCGGCGCCCCGCTCGAACGCGAGGACCAGCTCCTCGAGCTCGAGCCGCAGGATATCATCGTCTCGCGCTCCTGCGGCGAGTACCTCGTCCAGCTCGCCCAGTTCGTCGACGACGAGCTCGTGAAGCTCTACGGGCTCGAGCCGTTCTACTCGGCGTCGCGTCCCGGGGACCTCGTCGGCGAGCTCGTCGTCGCGCTCGCGCCGCACACCTCGGGCGGCGTCGCGGGCCGGATCGTCGGGTTCACCGAGGCCGAGGCCTGCTTCGCCCATCCCGTCTTCCACGCCGCGAAGCGTCGGAACTGCGACGGCGACGAGGACTCGGTCACGCTCCTCGTCGACACGCTGCTCAACTTCTCCCGCGCCTACCTTCCCGAGAGCCGCGGGGCGCTGATGGACAAGCCCCTCGTGCTGACGACCCGTCTCGACCCGACGGAGGTCGACAAGGAGGCGCACAACCTCGACGTCGTCGACCGCTACCCGCTCGCCTTCTACCGTCTGGCCGAGGCCGGGCGCCCGGCGAAGGAGGCCGAGCCGCTCGTGACGACGCTCGGTCGCCGGCTCACGCTCGCCGACCCGATGCGGGGGCTCGGGTTCACGCACGACACCTCCGACATCGCGGGAGGGCCCGTGCGCTCGACGTACCGTGAGGCGGGCTCGATGGCCCGCGGGGTCGAGCTGTCGCTCGTGCTCACGTCGCAGATCCGGGCCGTCGACGTCGCCGACGCGGTCGCGCTCGTCCTCAACAGCCACTTCCTGCCGGACCTGATGGGGAACCTGAAGAGCTACGCGACCCAGCGCTTCCGTTGCAAGAGCTGCAACGCCTCGTACCGGCGGCCCCCGCTCGCCGGGCGGTGCTCGGCCCGGACGACGGGCGGCCGCGCCTGCGATGGCGAGCTCGTCCCGACGGTCTACGAGGGGGCGGTGCGCAAGTACCTCGGGCTCTCGCAGAAGCTCGCCGAGACCGCCGGGGTCACGCCGTACCTCCGCCAGCGGATCCGGCTGCTCGAGACCGCTCTCGAGACGATCTTCCCCGGCGGCGCGAGCCAGACGACGCTCGAGGGGTTCCCTGCCGAGGGATCCCCCGGCACGGCCGGCGCGGGCTAGGCCATCCCAACGGCCAAATACGCCGGGGGCGCTCCCACACCCGCGGGCTTGTGGGGTAGTTTGGACTATCCTTTTGGCCTTCGAAGCCAAAGACCTGGGTTCGAATCCGGCGGCGTCGCCGCCGGCGGAACTCCCAGCAAGCCCGTCCCCGGCCCGCCCCGCACCTACCGGAAGTAGCCCGGGGCGGCCTGGCTCTCGGCGCGCTTCTCCTCCTCGGGCTTGACGGCCTCGAGGACGTCGACCGCGAGCAGCGCGTTGAGCGGGATCAACCGGACGAGCCCCTTCTCGCCCTTAACGGAGTCGTCGAGCTCGAGGGCGAGGGAGTTGTCCCCGCCGATCGAGACGAGCCCGCGGAAGACGCCGCTCGAGACGAGCGCCTCGTCCCGCGTCCCGGCGGACCGGACCCGGATCTTCGACCCGCCGGTGAGCACGATCGCGACCTTCTTCGCCGAAGCGCTGGAGCCCTCACCCTTCATTGATTGCCTCCCTTCTCCCGTGCTCCCTTCCCGCCGGTCGCGCGTGCGACCGTCGCCACCGCCGGAGGCGCCTTTGGCGCCGGTGCGGCGGGCGATTGGTCGAGGAGGGATTGGAGATGGTTCACGGTCTCACGGTAGCGCCGGAGCGCGTTCTGGGCGTTCGCCTCGGTGAAGTCCCAAGCGCGGGCGAGGCTCCCGTAGCGGAGTCGGTAGCCCTTGCGGCCCTTCCCGTCGGCGGCGCCACCGACCTCCTCGAGCATGTCGAGCGACTTCAGCTTGTTGATGTGCCGGTAGACGGTCGGTTTCGAGGTCTCGAGGACGGCGACGAGCTCTTCGGCGTACCACGGCCGCGCGGGATCGCGGAGAAGGCACTCCCGCACGAGCCGGTAGGCGAGGCTCGTCGCCACCGGCCCTTCGCCGGCGCGGCGGTCCTCGCCCTCGGGCAGGTAGCCGACCATCCGCAGGAACTCCTGGAGCACCTCGTCGAGGTCGGAGAGCGGTGTCAGCGGCGTCGTGTAGCGCAGCGTGAGCTCGAAAGGCATGAGCCTGAGTCCCTCCCAGCCGTCCTTGGGATAAAAAGGCCGAGCCGCGACCGCGCGGGCCGGCGCCGGGTTAACCCTTTCTCCGCCCGGGCCGTCCCCGGCCGATGGGCTTCGAGCTTCTTCGGCCGGCGACGGTCCCGCAAGCGGTCGCGCTCGCGTCGGCCGCCGCGCCGGGCGAGCTCGCGGTCCTTGCGGGCGGCACCGACCTCCTCCTCGACGTCGACCGCGGGCTCGTCGCACCGCGTCGGGTCCTCTCGCTCGCCCGGCTTCCGTGGCACTCGCACCGATGGGCCAAGGGCGGGCTCACCGTCGGCAGCGCCGAGCCGCTCCGAAACCTCGAGCTCGACCCCCGGCTCGCGCGCCGGCTGCCGGGACTCCACGACGCGATCCGCGCCGTCGGCAGCGTCGCGCTCCGCGAGCGGGCCACGCTTGGCGGCAACGTCGTCCGTGCGGCGCCCGCGTCCGACCTCCTGCCGATCCTCCTCGCCTACGACGCGGTCGTCGACGTGGTCGGTCCCGAGGGTCGTCGGTCGGTCGCGCTCGACGCGCTTCTCGCGAGGTCCCGCGAGCCCGCACTCGGCCACGGCGAGCTCGTCGCGTCGGTGGCGATCCCGACGACCGCCGACTCGGTCTATCGGTGGCAGCGGGTCCGGCCGGCGAACGACGTCTCCCAGGTCGGCGTCGCCGTCGTCCGCTCGACGGAGCGTCCCTATTGGCGCGTCGCGCTCGGGGGGGTCCCCTCGAGACCGCTGCGGCTGCACGACGTCGAGCGGGAGCTCGCCCGGGCCCGGCCGACCCGAGAGGAGCTCGGACGAGCGGCGGCCGTTGCCGGCGCGAGCGCCCCGTTCGTCAGCGACAAGCGCGCCTCCGAGCCGTACCGGCGCCGCGTGGTCGCGCTGCTCCTCACGCGCTCCGTCGAGCAGCTCCTCGCGCGCGCGACGCCGAAGGCGGGCTGACGATGGCGAGAGCGCGCAGGGGCCTCGAGGTGAACGGCCACCGTCGCTCCCTCGACGGCGTCCCCGACGACGAACGGCTTCTCGACACCCTTCGGGGACGCTGGCGGCTCACGGGGACGAAGGAGGGCTGTCGGAGCGGCGGCTGCGGGGCCTGCACGGTCCTCGTCGAGGGACGGCCGACGCTGAGCTGCCTCACGCTCTCGAGCGAGGTCGAGGGGTCTGCGGTCACGACGATCGAGGGGATCGCCTCCGATGCCGTCGGACGCGTGGTCCGGACCGCCTTCGAGCGCGAGGGAGCGCTCCAGTGCGGCTACTGCACGCCGGGGTTCGTCCTCGCGCTCGTCGGCCTCCTCAAGGAGAGGGGCGCGCGCGTCGCCTCCGAGACGCTCGTCGAGGAGCTCTCGGGGAACCTGTGCCGGTGCACGGGGTATGTCTCGATCCGACGCGCGGCCGAGGCGGCGCGGGAGGCCCTCGGATGATCCGCCCCGACGCCCGCGAGAAGCTCTCGGGCGAGGCGGTCTACGGGACCGACCTCGCGGTCGAGCGGATGCTCTACGGCGCCTTCGTCCCCTCGCCGGTCCCGAACGGGGTCGTGCGGCGGCTCGACCTCGGCCCGGCGCGGCGGGTCCCCGGCGTCGTCGCCGCGGTGGGCCCGGACGAGCTCGACCGGCTCTGCCCGAAGCACGACCTCGAGCGGCCGCTGTTCCCGAAGGTCGCGGTCAGCTACTACGGCCAACCGCTCGCCGCGGTCGCGGCCGAGAGCCCGGCCGCGGCCCGGGCCGCGGTCCGTGCCGTCGTCCTCGAGGTCGACGCGGCCCCGCCGCTCGTCGACGTCGAGGAGCTCTATCCGGCGTGGCCCGAGGCGTCGGCACGAGGGGACGCTCGCACGGTCGCGCACGTCCTCGCGCGGGACGGGGACCTCGTCGAGGCGTTCGCGAGGGCCGACCTCGTCCACGAGGAGACCTACCGGACGAGCGGCGTGCACCAGGTCGCGATCGAGCCGCACGCCTGCGTCGCCGAGGTCGCCGACGGTCGCTGGAGCGTGACGACGACGACGCAGACGCCGTTCGGGGTCCGCGAGGACGTCTCCGACCTGCTGGGGATCCCGCCCGAGAAGGTCGTCGTCACGGGGACCTGGGTCGGCGGCGGGTTCGGCGGGAAGGGGTCGTCGTTCCTCGAACCGTATGCGCTCCTCCTGGCCGCCGCGGCCGGCCGCCCCGTCCGTCTGGCGCTCAGCTACCGCGAGGAGTTCCAGCTCGGCCGGACGACGCTCCCGATGGTCGTTCGACTCGAGACGGCCGTGCGCGACGGGGCGATCACGGGCCGTCGTGTCCGCCTCCTGCTCGACTCGGGCGCGTCGCTGCCGGGACGGGACTTCGCCACCGGCTACGCGATCGCCTTCCTGCTCGGACCGTACCGCGTCGGGGCCTTCGAGATGGAGGGCTACGCGATCCGGACGAACAAGCCGCCGTTCGGGCCCCACCGGGCCCCCCTGGCCCCCCAGTGCGCCTTCGCCCTCGAGTCGCACACCGACTCGCTGGCGCGACGGCTCGGCATCGACCCGGTCGAGTTCCGCCTGCGCCACGTGTGGCGGGAGGGGGACACGACCCCGCTCGGCCTCCGCGTCGGCCCGTTCGGCCTCGCCGAGGCGCTCGAGCGGGCTCGAGCCCTTCGGGACCGCTGGCGGGCGGACGGGAGCGGCTCCGGTCGGGGCCTCGGGGTCGCCTGTGGCTTTTGGTCGACGGGCACGGGCGCCGGCGGCGAGGCACGGCTTCGTCTCGGGCCCGAGGGGCTCGCGATCGTCGAAGGGGAGCGGGAGATCGGCAGCGGGTCGGTCGTCGGCGGCCTCGTCGACGTCGCGGTCCGCGTCACGGGGCTGCCCCCAACGGCGGTGCGGGTCGTCTACGAGAACACCGCGACGGCGCCGTACGACACCGGGGTCTTCGGCAGCCGGACCGTCGGTGCCCTCGGGCAGGCCGTCGCGAAGGCGGCCGCCTCGCTCGTGAGGACCCTCGCCGACCGGCTCGGGTCTCGAGCGCCGGTCTCGCTCGAGGTGAAGGGCGGTCGCGTCGTCGTCGTGAGCGGCCGCCTCCGACGCTCGCTCGAGGCCCTGCTCACCCCCGAGGAGCGCCGCGCGGGCGGGCTCGTCGCCACCGGGAAGCACTACGGGCGCTCGGGACCGATCGACGAGCGCCGGGTCGTCGACGGCACCTTCTACGGCTACCAGGACTTCACGGCGACGGTCGCGCTCGCCGAGGTCGCCGTCGACAAGGAGACGGGCCAGGTCTCCGCGACGCGCGTCGCGGAGTTCCTCGACGTCGGCGTCGCGCTCAACCCCGCGCTCGTGACCGCGCAGGTCGAGGGAGGGGTCGCGATGGGGCTCGGCACCGCCCTCACCGAGGAGATGCTGTGGCGCGACGACGGTCGGCTCGGGAACCCGGGGCTCCTCGACTACCGGGTGCCGACGATCACGGAGGTCCCGCCCCTCACCGTCGAGCTCCTCGAGGGCCACAAAGGGGCCGGCCCGTTCGGCGCGAAGGGCGTCGGCGAGCCTCCGATCATCCCGGTGCCGGCGGCCGTCGCCAACGCCCTGGCCGACGCGACCGGCGCGCGCGTCACCGAGCTCCCGCTCTCGCCCGAGCGCGTGGCCCGAGCCCTTAAGCCCCTGTGAGCTACGCGAGCCCCATGGTCGTCGACCGGGCCGCGATCGCCGCGATGGCGCGTGGCTTCGGCCCCGAGCCGGTCGTCGCGTCGGTCGGCTCCCACTCGGCGCTCGACATCGCCGACGGCGCCTCGACCGAGGGATTCCGGACCCTCGTTCTGGCGGCCCAGGGCCGCGAGAAGACCTACTCGCAGTACTTCCGTACACGCCGCGACGCCGCCGGCCGCGCCTACCGGGGCTGCGTCGACGAGGTGTGGACGCTCCCGAAGTTCGCCGACCTCGCGGCGGCCGCGCAGCAGGCCCGGCTCCGCGAGCACCACGCCCTCCTGGTGCCGAACCGGGCCCTCAGCTCCTACGTCGACCTCGCGGCGATCGAGGAGGAGCTCTCGGTGCCGATCGTCGGCTCGCGGGCGCTCCTGAGGCTCGAGGAGCGGAGCGAGCGGGAGAACTACTACACGCTCCTCGAGGCGGGCGGGATCCCCTTCCCGACGAGGATCCCCGCTCCGTCCGCGATCGACGCGCTCGCCATCGTCAAGCTGCCCCATGCCAAGCGTCGGCTCGAGCGCGGGTTCTTCACCGCCGCCACCGAGGCCGAGTACGCGCGAAAGAGCGAAGCGCTGCTCGCGGACGGCACGATCTCCCGCGAGGACCTCGCGCAGGCCCGCATCGAGCGCTACATCCTCGGGCCGGTCTTCAACTTCAACTTCTTCTACTCCGCGCTGGCCCCCCGGGACGAGGCGCTCGAGCTGCTCGGCGTCGACGAGCGTCGCGAGAGCTCGCTCGACGGCCTCGTGCGGCTGCCAGCGGCTCAGCAGCTCGAGCTCGGCGCCGCCGCGCGAACGCCCGACTACACGGTCGTCGGCCACGGCACGCTCACCGTTCGCGAGTCGATCCTCGAGGAGGTCTTCCGCCTGGGGGAGAGGTTCGTCGAGGCGGCCCGCCGCCACGCGGCCCCCGGCATCCTCGGCCCGTTCTGCCTGCAGAGCTGCATCGACCCGGAGGGCAAGCCCTGGGTCTTCGACGTCGCCGTCCGCATCGGCGGCGGCACCAACATCCATCTCGGCCTCGGTCACCCCTACGGCAACGCGCTCTGGCGCGGCCCGATGAGCACGGGCCGGCGCATCGCGCGCGAGATCCGGGCGGCGATCGCCGAGGACCGGCTGGCGGAGATCGTCACATGAGCGAGGCCCCACAGGCGCTGAAGAGGACCGTACTCTACGACTTCCACAAGGCGCACGGCGCCCACCTGGTCCCGTTCGCCGGATGGGAGATGCCGCTCTACTACGACAGCATCCTCAGCGAGCATGCGGCGGTCCGCGCGAAGCTGGGCCTCTTCGACGTCTCCCACATGGGGATCCTCTCGGTCCATGGCGGCCACGCCGCCGACCTGCTGAGCTACCGGACGACGGCGAACGTCGGCCGGCTCGAGCCCGGACAGGTGCGCTACACCTTCCTCCTCGACGCCACGGGCGCCATCGTCGACGACCTCCTGATCACGCGGTTGGACGACGGCACCGTCGCCGACCGCTCCTTCCTGGTCGTCCCGAACGCCGCCCACGCCGAGGACGTCTACGACCTTCTCCGCTCCCACCGACGGCCCGACACGACGGTCGGCCACCACAACGGAGCGGTGGCGATCCTGGCCCTCCAGGGTCGCGAGGCGCGCGCGACGCTCGAGACGCGGTTCGGATGGAAGCTCGGGGGCCTCAAGTTCTACCACGGCCGCGGCTTCCCCGCCGACGGCGGTGCGGCCGCGGCCGAGGGGCGGCTCAACGTCGCGATCCCCTCGGACCTTCCCCAGACCTACTGGGTGAGCCGGACGGGCTACACGGGCGAGGCGGGCTACGAGCTGTTCGTTCCCGGCGCCGACGCGGCCCGCGTCGCGGAGCGGCTCGTTCAGGCGGGCGCGACGCCCGTCGGTCTCGGCGCGCGCGACACCCTCCGCCTCGAGAAGGGCTACCTCCTGAGCGGCCAGGACTTCCACGGCGACCGGAGCCCGCTCGAGGCGGCGCAGGACCGGTTCGTCGAGCTCGACCACGCGTTCGTCGGCCGGCCGGTGCTCGACAAGCAGAAGGCCGAGGGGCCGGCGGTCCGCCTCGTCGGGCTCGTCGCCGACGACCCGACGGCGATCCCCCGGCACGGGACGCCGCTCCGCCACGACGGCGCCGTCGTCGCGACCGTCACGAGCGGGGGACTCTCGCCGTCGCTCAAGGTCGGGATCGCTCTCGCCTACCTCCCGAGCGCGCTCGCGACGGCCGGGACCCCGGTCTCCTTCGAGCTGCGCGGCAAGGAGGTCCCGGGACGCGTCGTCGCGCTCCCGTTCTACCCCGCCGCCGCCGCGCGACGCTGATATACCGCGCGGCGCCCCTCTAGGACGATGGCCGGGTCGCCCCGGGTCGAGCGACCGTTCGTCGGCCGACCCGAGGCCGTCGACGCCCTGCGCCGCCGCAGCGATGCGGTCCGCCTCGGGCGCGGGGGCCTCACGGTGATCGAGGGCGAGGCCGGCGTCGGGAAGTCGACGCTCGTCGCCGGCCTCCTCGCGGACGCCCGTCTCAAGGGTCTTCGAACGCTGTTCGCCCGGCCGACCGGCTCGGACAACCCGCCGCCGTTCCAGCTCCTCAAGGAGGCCCTCGGCCGCGGAGAGACCGCGGAGGTCCTTGGGGAGGGTCCGTCGGGCCCGTCGTCGCTCGCGTTCGCGCCGACGGCGTTCGACGCCGCCCACGGGCTCTCGGGGAGGCCGCTCGTGGGTCCGGAGTCGTGGCTCCTCGACGAATCCCCGATCGGCGGCGTCGTGCCGGGGGCGGCCCCGGGCAGCCGGGAGCGCCCCGACCGCTATCTCGCGCACCGGCTCCTCGAGCTCGGGGACGCGGCGCCGACGACCGTCGTCCTCGAGGACGTGCACCTCGCCGACGACGGCTCGCTCGACGCGCTCGACACCCTCGCCCCCCTGCTCGAGACGCACCCGCTCTGGGTCGTCCTCACGCGGCTGCCGCTCGCCGCGATCCCCGGCCCGCGGCGCGCCCGCCTCGAGGCGATCGAGCGCGCGACCGAGGTCGAGCACGTCCGCGTGCGCCCGTTCACGCCGAGCGAGGCCGAGGAGTTCGTGCGGGCCGTCGCGGGCGAGGCGACCGTCTCGCCCGAGGAGGTGACGCGCTGGCAGTCGCAGAGCGGCGGCAATCCCGCCTTCCTCGAACAGCTCGTGCGGCGCCGGGACCGCCTCTCCCACCATCCCCCGGTCCCGGGCGCCGACCAGGCGCCCGAGTTCACGGAGTACCTCGCCCGACAGCTCTCGGCGCTTCTCGCGCCCGAGGAGCGCGTCCTCGCCGTCGGCTCGGTCCTCGGCCGCGACTTCTCGTTCTCGCTGCTCCTGCGCGCGAGCGGCGAGGAGGAAGAGTCGCTGGCCGAGCTCGTCCAGGAGCTCGTCGGCCGCGGGATCCTGCGGGAGGGGACCGACGAGGGTCTCAGCTTCGCGCAGGACGCCCTGCGTCACCACGTCTACGAGCGCCTCACCGAGGCGCGACGGCGTCTCCTGCACCGCCGGGCCGCGGAGGCGCTCGAAGCGGGGGCCCCGGCCGACGTCGCCACGATCTACGCGCTCGCTCGACACTGCTACCTCGGCCGCGTCGACGACGCGGCGGTGACCTACAACCGGCTCGCCGCCGAGTTCGCGGCCCGCTCCCACGCCCCGACGGTGGCACGCGAGCACCTCGAGCGGGCGCGTGAGGTCCTCGCGAGGCTCCGGCCGCGGGACCCGGTCGCCGAGCTCGAGGTCGCCGTCGAGCTCGCGGTCCAGCTCGACGTCCTCGGCCAGCTCGACGCCGCCGAGAACCTTCTCAAGACGACGCTCGCCTCCGTCGAGGGGCTCGACGGCCCCTCGCAGGCGCTCCGGAGCTTCGCGAGCGTCTGCCTCGCCCGCATCTACGCCGACCAGGGGCGCTGGGACGTCGTCGACCGCATCACCGTCGCGCTTCTCGCCGAGGGATCGGAGGCCGCCGGGCCCCGCACGCTCCTCGCGGTGTACCGGCTCCGCGGCGAGTACCTGTACTATCGCGGTCGGTATCCCGAGTCGCTCGAGGCCCACGACCGGGCCCTCGCGATCGCGCGGGCCCAGCCGGACACGAGGGAGGTCGCGCTCGAGCGCGTGCGTCGCGCGAACGTCCTCGGCATGGTCTCGGGCCGGTTCGACGAGGCGGTCCGCGACTACCGCGAGGTGACGGCCGAGCTGCTCGCCCGCGGGGACAAGAGCGAGGCGGCCTACGCCGAGCTGTTCCTCGGGGTCGTCCTGAGCCAGCACGGCCGGACCGAGGAAGGGCTCGAGGCGCTCCGCGCGGCGCGGGGCCACGCCGACGAGGCCCAGGACCCACGACGGCTCGGCTGGGCGCTCTTCAACATCGCCGACCTCGAGCGGGACCGGGGGAACCTCGACGCGGCGCGCGCCGCGATGGAGGAGGCCCGCGTCCTCCTCGAGCGGACCGGGGACCGCTACGGCCTCGTGCAGACGCTGATCGTCGACGGGAAGATCCGCCTCCAGTCCAACGAGCTCCCGGAGGCGGAGCTCGCCCTGCTCGAGGCCTACCGGCTCGCCCGGGAGCTGAACGTGCCGGCCGACGAGGTCGAGGTGCTGCTGCGATTGGCCGAGCTCGCGCTCGCGCGCTCGGACCGCGGCCAGGCGGAGGCGCGGGCCCGCGAGCTCGAGCGCCTCGGCGTCGCGACCCTGCGGCCCGACCTCGTCCGCGACTACGAGGCGTTCCGGGCGCGCCTCGCCGGGAGGGGAGAGCATCCCGCGGCGTAGCGGCGCTCCCCCGCCCGAGCCGTCGCGCGGCCTCACCGAGGCCGGCGCCCGGAGGCTCGTGCGCCGCGCGCTCTCGGAGGACCGGGCCGACGCCGACGCGACGACGCGCGCGCTGTTCCCGCGCCCGGTCCCTGCGCGGGCCGTCGTCGTCGCGCAGGCGCGCGGGGTCCTCTCCGGCGGCGCGCTCGCGCTCGCGGCGGCCCGGGAGGCGCGGCTCCGGGCGACCGTTCTCCGACGCGACGGGGCCGCCGTCGTCGCGGGGACGCGGGTCCTCGCGCTCTCGGGAGACCTCCGGCAGATCCTGGCCGTCGAGCGGACCCTCCTCAACCTCTTGATGCACCTCTCGGGCGTCGCGACACGGACCCGCGACGCGGTGCGAGCGGCGAGGGGCGGCCATCGCCCGCTCGCCGTCTATGCGACGCGCAAGACGCTCCCGGGTCTGAGGGACGCCGAGAAGCAGGCGGTCCGCGACGGTGGCGGGCACGCGCACCGGCGCGACCTCTCCGACCAGCTGCTCGTCAAGAACAACCACCTCGCCTACCTCGGGATCGCCGAGGCCGTGGCGAGGGCCCGCCGCGCGAGCGGGGTGCGGAAGTACCTCGAGGTCGAGGTCCGGACGACGCGCGAGGCGCTCGCGGCCGCGAGCGCCGGCGCCGACGCGCTGCTCCTCGACAACCAGACCCCGGCCCGGGCGCGACGGATCGTCGAGGCTCTCGAGAGGGCCGGGCTGCGCGAGCGCATCTGGGTCGAGCTCTCGGGCGGGCTCTCGCCGGAGACCCTCGGTCGGTTCCGTCGTGTCGGGGCCGACGCCGCGAGCCTCGGGACGCTCACCCACTCCGCCCCCGCGCTCCCGTTCCACCTCACGGTCTCGCGCGCGACGCGCTCGCATGAGGCCCGGCGCGCGCCTTAAGTGAGCCCGCACCCTCGTACCGTCGGGATGTCGCTCGAGGCGGAGGTCCGGAGGCTCAAGGACGAGCGCTCGGCGGTCCTCCTCGCCCACAACTACCAGCGCGGGGAGGTCCAGGACGTCGCCGACTACGTCGGCGACTCCTTGTACCTGTCGAGGAAGGCCGCCGAGACGGACCGCCCGGTGATCTGCTTTGCGGGGGTCCGCTTCATGGCGGAGACGGCGAAGATCCTCAACCCCACCCGGACGGTGCTCCTCCCGGACCTCAAGGCCGGCTGCGGCCTGGCCGACTCGATCACCGCCGAGCAGCTCCGGGCCTGGAAGTCGGAGCACCCCGGCGCCGTCGTCGTCGCCTACATCAACACCTCCGCCGAGGTCAAGGCGGAGTCGGACTACTGCTGCACGAGCTCGAACGCGACGAAGGTGGTGAGCTCCATCGCCGAGGACAAGGAGATCCTGTTCCTCCCCGACGTCTTTTTGGGCGAGTACGTCCGCAAGAAGACCGGGCGCTCGATGCACCTGTGGGTCGGCGACTGCCCCGTCCACGCGAAGATGCGGCCGGAGGACCTGCAACGGGCCCGGCGCGAGCACCCCGGTGCGGAGATCGTCGCGCATCCGGAGTGCGGCTGCACCTCGGCGGCGCTCCCGCACGTCGACCGGATCCTCTCGACCGACGGGATGGTGCGCTTCGCCGAGGAGACGCGGCAGAAGGAGGTCCTCGTCGCCACCGAGGTGGGGATCCTCCACCGGATGCGCCGGCTGAACCCGACGACGACGTTCACGCCGCTGAGCGAGGGGACGATCTGTCCGTACATGAAGGAGATCGACCTCGCCGACATCCGCGACTCGCTCGCGCAGAACCGCTACGTCATCGAGGTTCCCGAGGCGACCGCGCGGCGCGCCCGCGTGGCGATCGACCGCATGATCGCGGCGTAGCCGGTCGGGGACCGGCGCGGGACCCTCGACGGCCTCGTCGAGGCTACGCCCTGAGGTGGGGCAGGATCGGGCCGAGCCCGTGGACGAAGTAGCTGTAGGCGACCGCCCACAGGAGCAGCGCCGAGAGGAACACGACCCCGATCGCCGTCCACGACGGCTTGGTCGTGAGGTAAAAGCCGATCGAGAACGGGTTCATGCGAGTGCCGAGGAACGTGAGGCCCGTCCAGAGGAGGAAGAACCCGAGGAGGAGCGGCACCAGGATCGTGACGGTGCCGAGGAGGAGCCCGACGAAGAGGAGCGCCACCGCGAACGGGGCGGCGGCGTGCGAGCGGCGCTTCGGTTCGGGCGTGGGCGCCTCCCGCGGCGCCGCCCGGAGCTTCGCGCGGAGCGTCGGCCGGTGGGCCGGGCGCTCCTCTCGGGGCCTCTTTCGCCGTCGTGGCACGCTCGCGCGGTTCCCGGCCGACCTACAAGAACTCCTCCCTCCACGCGCAGCCGGAGCCCCCCGCCCGGAGGCTCGAGGCTAGCCCGAACCTAGATACGGGCGCGGCCGTTCCCTCGGACCACCGGGCGGATGCGACAGCAGGGCCGCGCGTTGGACCGCGCCGGGGGACCGGGATCCCCTCGATGACCGCGCGAGCGGGCAGGCCCGTCTACTTCGCGACGACCGTCGGCGCGGCCCTCGGGCTCCTCGCGTTGGCCGCGCTCGTGCTGCTGGCGGGCGACCTGTGGCTCGCCCCGACCCCCGCGCTCGCGGGCCTGTGGACCCTTCTCACCGGCCTCGCCCTCCTGTTCGGCGCCATGTTCGTCGCCCTCCTCGCCGAGGTGCGCGCGCCCCTGCCGGAGCCCGCGAGCGAGGCCGTCGCGGCCGAGGCGCAAGAGCTCGACAGCCGTCCGTCGTCTCCTTCCCTCACGGTCGAGGAGGACGCGGCCGCCCGGCCCTCGACCGGCGGGCCCACGCCGGCCTCGGCGAGCCTGAGCCGTGTGGCGCCGCTCCTCGGGGGCGGCGTGGGCCGCGCGGCCCCGGCGGCGACCTCGATCATGGGAGCCTATCTCCAGAGCCTCGGCGACGGCTCGGACCGGGCGATGGGCCTTTGGACCGAGGTCGCGCCGCCGATCGCGGCCGCGCTCCCGTTCTCCCCGGGGCTCCAGCGGCGGCCGGAGGAGCTCGAGGGCTCGGAAACGGCGCCGGCGCGGATCGAGGAGCCCCGGCTCGAGCTCGAGCTCGCGCGGCTTCGCGCCCGGCTGCGGGAGCTGGAGCCGATGCCGGGCCCCGCGCGCGCCGCGCCGCGACCGGTCGCCGCGAGCGGCCCCGAGCCGCCGGCCCCACCGGTCCACCGCGCGGTCGGGAGCCCGGCCTGCCTCGGGTGCGGCTCGGGCGTCGACGCGCGGAGCCCGAAGCTCCTCTGCTGGGCCTGCGGGCGGACGCTCTGCGCCGCCTGCTACTGGCGGTTCGGCCCGGGTCCCGGGCTGCACCGGTGCCCCGACTGCGCCGCTCGAGCCCCGAGGACGGCGCCGGTCACGATCTCCGGCGGGAGGAGCGGGCCGCAGCACCCCCTTTCGGGGGCGGGAGAGGCGCCTCCGGGCTCGCGTTAGCGACCTGGGCGGCCGTGGCCCACGCGCGTCGCGCCGTTCCGACGACCAGGTCGTTGAGGTCGACACCGTCCCGCGACGCGAGGACCGACAGGTGGAGGCGCCCTCCGCCCTGCAGGTGCTGTCGGAGCGTCGTCGACTCGGGGCCGTCCGGGCCGACGTCGAGGGGTACGCCCGCCGGCACGGTGAGGGCCGGGGCGCGCTCGGAGGGACCGGGGGTCGGAGGGAGCGGTCGCACCGCGAGCGCCGGGGGGAACCCCTCGAGCGAGGGCGGCGGGCCGGAGCTGTCGAGGAGGAGCACCCAGTAGTCGAAGTCGGCGGCCGATGGTGGGCTCTCCGACTCGACCCCGAGGAGGAGATCCGGCCCGCGACCGCCGACGCGACGTAGCGCGCGGGCCCACGCGGGCGGCGAGGGCGTGGGACCGAGCGAGGCCGGCAGGCAGAGCCCGACGTAGTTGAGGCCGAGCCGCTCGGCCCTCTCGACGAGAGCCTCGATCGCTCCCGGCGGCGGCGGCTCGGCCAGCCGTTGGTGAAGGTCCCCGCGGACGTCCCCGGGCTCGACGAGCCGGGGGAGCCGTCCGTCTCGCGCCGCCTCGATCTCCCCGCGGTCCTCGCGCAGTTCCGGGGGGATCCAGGCGAGGCCGAGGGCCGAGTAGACCTCCTCCTCCGTGGCGCCCGCGATGCGCTCTTCCCCCCGGTAGACCCCGTACTCGTTGACCTTGAGGCCGAGGTCCCGCGCGAGGGTCCGGAGGTGGACGTTGTGGTCCTTTGAGCCCGTGAAGTACTGGAGCGCCGCACCGAAGGCGGCCGGTGCGACGACGCGGAGGTCGACCTGGAGGCCGCCGTCGACGACGACGGTCTCCTTCGTCCCGCCGCGCAGCCGCACCTCGGAGATCCCGGGGAGCGCGGAGAAGGCGTCGAAGACCTTCTCCGGCTCGCGCGAGGTCGCGAGGATGTCGAGGTCGCCGACGTGCTCGCGTCGGCGACGCAGGCTGCCCGCGAGCGCGACGCGGTCGACGGGCGCCCGCTCCGTGAGGTGGCGGAGGATCGCCGTCGCCGTCACGAAGGCGGCCGCGAGGGGCGTGCGCCGCCCCGCCGTCGACGCCGAGGCGAGGGCGGCGCGGAGGAGTTCGATGCGTCTCGCCCCGAACCCCTTGAGGCCGTCGAGGCGGCCCTGCTCGATCGCCCGCTGGAGCTCGGCCGGCCCCTCGACGCCGAGCTCCACTGAGAACCGCCGGACCGTCTTCGGCCCGAGGCCCGGCAGGCCGAGGAGGTCCAAGAGACCCTGGGAGAACTGCTGCCGCAGCCGCTCGTGGTAGCCGATGCGGCCGTCCCGAAGGAACTCACGGGCCTTCTCCGCGATCGCCTCGCCGACGCCCGGAAGGCTCTCGAGCTCCCCGCGCGCGGCGACGTCGCGGACGTCCTCGACGAGGGACTCGATCGTCCGGGCCGCCCGTCGATACGCCTCCGGTTTGAACCTCTCCCCGCCGAGGTCGAGCAGGTCGGCGATCTCGTTGAGGCGTCGGGCCAGCTCGACGTTCGTCGCGCTCATCTCGGCCCCGACGACGGCAGCGGGGCGTCGATCCACCCGCGCCTCTCGAGGAGGACGAACCCGAGCCGCTCGTAGAGGCGGACCGCCACCGGGTTCGCCTCGAGGACGTAGAGCGCCGGACGGGCCCCGACGGAGAGGGCCCGCTGCACGATGAGCCGCGTGACGTCGGTGGCGAGGCCGAGGTTCCGGTACCCGGGCAGCGTCCCGACGCCGCCGATCAGCCAGACCTTGTCGAGCGCGACCTGGACGCGCGCGGCGGCGGCGAGACGGCCGTCGTGGAAGGCGCCGAAGACCCGGTCGGCGACCGGGTCCGCGTCGCGGTACGAGGTGAAGATCCGCTCGTCGACGGCCCGACCGAAGGCGTGCAGCGCGGCCGCGTCGGAGGCGACGAGGGGGCGGGCGCGCCCCTCGACCTCGGGCGGGGCTCCCCTCTCGGGGTCGAAGGCGCGCAGCTGCATCACGCTCGGGACGATCCCTCGGGCTCGGGCCACGAGGTCGGCGTGCTCGAGCGGGACCGAGGCGACGACGGGCGGCCTCGGGAACACCGCGAGCAGCGGTCCCGCCTCTCTCGAGGGGCCGACCCAGTGGGCCACGTAGAGCGGCAGTGCGCCGAGCCAGACGAGGAGGTAGGCGGTCGGCCGGGCGTCCTCGACGAGCGTGTAGCACGCGACGCGGTCGGGGTACCGCTCGAGGTCCCAGACGGCCCAGGCGTGCCGCACCGGATCGGCTCGCGCGAGCCGGGCGAGCCACGCCGGGTCGATCCCGGGGACGGCGGTCGCGCCCATCCGCTCGGAGAGAAGGCTTCGGGGCTACTTGAGGGGCGGGCCCGGGGCCGGTCGCGGGGGTGAATCGTTATCCGACCGAGGTCCCCTCGAGGCCCGTGGTGCGCGGCCACCGTCCCTCGCCCGGGCTCGCCGAGCATCTCACACGGCTCTACGACGCGTTCCCGTTCGACCGGTCGCTCGCACAGGACCCGGTCTCGATGGTGCGCCCCTACCGGGAGGTGCCGAAGGCCGCGGAGATCGCGGGGGTCGTCGCGGCCACGCTCGCCATCGGCAACACGACCTCGATCCGTCGGTCGTTCGCCGTCTTCGCCGAGCGCGCCGGCGACCCCGTCGCGTTCGTCGAGGCGACGACGCCGGCCAACTGGCCGCGACGGCTCGGCCCGTTCGCCCACCGGTGGATCCGGGGCGACCAGCTCGGTTTCCTCGCGCTGCGCCTGCGCCGGATCTACGAGAGCTACACGAGCCTCGAGGACGTCCTCCTCGAGGGCTGGGGCGAGGACGGCGGCGGCTTCCGCGACGGGATCGACGCGCTGTCGACGGCGCTCCGCGGCCCCCGAGGCCAGAGGCCCGCCTCCCCTCGGGGCTACGCGAGCCTGTTCCCGTCGCCGAAGGGGCCGCCCGCGAGCCCGTGCAAGCGGCTCGTCCTCTACGTGCGCTGGATGGTCCGGACCGGCTATCCCGACCTCGGCCTGTGGCGTCGGGTCCCCACGGGGGAGCTCCGCGTCCCGCTGGACCAGCACGTCCACTGGATCGCCTACCACACGGGCCTCACCGACCGCCGCACCCGCAGCTGGAGCACCGTCGAAGAGGTCACCGAGGCGCTGCGCCGGGTCGATGCCGTCGACCCGACCCGGTTCGACTTCGTCCTCTGCCACACGGGGATCTCGGGCGACTGCCCCAAGGAGCGCGACCTCGAGGTCTGCGGCCCCTGCTCGCTGCGGCCGGACTGCCGGCTCTGGCGCTCGCGGAGGGCCGGATGAGTCCCGTCGCGGGGGTCTCGGAAGGGCTCCTCGAGCGGTTCCGGGCCGCCGGCGCCCGCGTCGCCTGGCGGGACGCCCCGACGGCGAAGGGGGAGCGGCGGCGGCGGGGCTCGGCCGCGCGCATCGCCCACCTGCACGACGAGGAGGCGCGGGTCGAGTCGAGCCCGAGCGTGTGGACGGTCGAGTCGGGACCCGTCGGCGCCCTCCTGCTGCTCCTCGAGGTCGACAGGCGCGGCCCACCGAGCGCGCTCGTGGCCCACGCCGCCGGCGCGCGCCCGGGCTTCGGCCAGGGCGCCATCGAGGCGTCGTGGGAGGCGCGCGGCCCCCGGGCCGATCGCGGCAGCCCGGTCCCGCTCGCGGACCTCGTCGAGCTCGCGCGCTACGCGCTCGCCTGAGCGCCTACGAGCAGCCGCTCGTCGCGCCGCAGACGGTGCAGGCGTAGCAGGTGCCGGAGCGGACCATGATGCCGCCGCAGATGTGGCACGACGGCGCGTCCTCGCTGATCCCGCCGGTGGCGGCGCCCTCCCCGAAGGAGTCGAGCGGCTTGGTCTCGAACTTGACGACGGAGGAGGCGGTCGCCGCCTTCGGGGCCGCGCCCATGTGGCCGTTCCCGTTGCCGTCGGCCGCCTCGAGGCCGATCGCGCGGCGGTCCTCCTCGGTCATGAACTCGAGGGCGAGCCAGCGCGCCACGTAGTCCGGGATCGATTTTGCGAACCGGACCTTCGGGTTGTTCGTCGCGCCGGCGGGCTCGAACCTCAGGTGCGCGAGCTTCCGCACGAGGTCCTTGAGCGGCACGCCGTGCTGGAGCGCCATCGACATCGAGATGCCGAGCGAGTCCATCAGGCCGTTGACGGTCGAGCCCTCCTTCGTCACGCGGAAGAAGACCTCGCCGGGCCGCCCGTCGGGGTAGAGCCCGACGGTGACGTAGCCGTCGTGGCCGCCGACCTGGAAGTGGTGCGTGATCGCCTTCCGCTCGTCCGGGAGCCGCTCGCGCGCCGGGGCGCGGCCGCCGGGGCCGACCGGGACGCCGGCCTTGCCCTTGCCGGTCTCGTACGGTTGCGAGGCCTTGCAGCCGTCGCGATAGAGCGCGACGGACTTCACGCCGAGGCGCCAGGCCTCGAGGTAGATCTTCTCGATGTCCTCGACCGTCGCGTCGTGCGGGAGGTTGATCGTCTTCGACGCGCCGCCGGAGAGGAACGGCTGCACGGCGCCGAGCATCTTGAGGTGGCCCATCGGGGCGATCGTCCGGCTGCCGGCGGGGGCGAGCGCAGTGTCGAAGACGGGAATGTGCTCCGGCTTGAGGCCGGGCGCCCCCTCGACGGTCCCGTTCGCCTCGAGGTGGCGGGTGATCGAGAGCGCCGCCTCGGCGGAGTAGCCGAGGCTCTTCAGCGCGTCCTCGACGGTGTGGTTCACCATCCGCATCACGCCGCCCCCGACGAGGTTCTTTATCTTGACGAGGGAGAGCTCCGGCTCGAGCCCGAGCGTGTCGCAGCCCATCAGGAGCCCGATCGTGCCCGTCGGCGCGATGACGGAGATCTGCGCGTTGCGGTAGCCCCAGAGCTCGCCCGCCTTCACCGTGTCGTGCCAGCGGTCCTGGGCGGCCCGAACGTACTCGCCGAGCCGGGCGTCGTTGAGCGGGATCCGGTCCGCCGCCTGCGCGTGCTTGCTCATCACCCGGAGCATCGGCGCGCGGTTGCGGTCGAAGCCGGCGAACGGCCCCACGCGCTTGGAGATCTCCGCCGACATGTGGTAGCCCTCGGCGGAGAGGTAGGCCGAGATCGCACCGGCGAGCGTGCGGCCGGCGTCGGAGTCGTAGGGGAGCCCGTAGTGCATCAGCAGCGAGCCCAGGTTCGCGTAGCCGAGCCCGAGGGGGCGGAAGTCGTGGGAGTTCTGCGCGATCGCCGCGGTCGGATAGCTCGACGCGTCGACGATGATCTCCATCGCGACGATCATCGTGCGCACCGCGTCGCGGTAGAGCTCGAGGTCGAAGCTCCCGTCCTCGCGAAGGAACCGCATCAGGTTGATCGAGGCGAGGTTGCACGCCGTGTCGTCGAGGAACAGGTACTCGCTGCACGGGTTCGACGCGTTGATGCGGCCCGACATCGGGCTCGTGTGCCAGTCGTTCGTGATGTCGTCGTACTGGACGCCCGGGTCGCCGCATCGCCACGCCGCGTAGGCGAGCTTGCGCCAGAGGTCCCGGGCGCGGAACGCCCCGGCGACGGAGTGGTCGGTCCGGTTGTAGGTCTTCCATTCGCCGTCCTTGAGGACGGCGTCCATGAAGGCGTCCGGGATCCGGACCGAGTGGTTGGCGTTCTGGTAGGAGATCGAGGCGTAGGCGCTGTCCGGGTCCGTCCCGTCGAAGTTCGGCGAGTAGCCCTCGCGGATGAGCGCGTAGGCCTTGTCCTCCTCGCGGACCTTGCACTCGATGAAGTCGACGACGTCGGGGTGGTCCATGTTGAGGATCACCATCTTCGCGGCCCGGCGCGTCGTGCCGCCCGACTTGATCACGCCGGCGAGCGCGTCGAACGCGCGCATGAAGGAGACCGGCCCGGAGGCGATCCCTCCGCCGGAGAGCCGTTCGTGGCTCCCGCGGAGCGACGAGAGGTTCGAGCCCGTGCCGCTGCCGCCCTTGAACAGCCGCCCCTCGCTCGTGGCGAGCCCGAGGATCGAGTCCATGTCGTCGGCGACGGACTGGATGAAGCAGGCCGAACACTGCGGGGGCTGGCGGACCCCGACGTTGAACCAGACGGGGCTGTTGAACGCCGCCATCTGCTGGACCATCAGGTAGGAGAGGCTCTCTTCGAGGACGGTCGCCTCCTCGGGGGTGTCGTAGTAGCCGAGCTCGAGCCCGCGCTCGGCGATCCAGTGGCAGACGCGGCGGATCATCCCCTCGACGGAGTTCTCGCGCCGTCCCTGGATGACGCGGAAGTACTTCGACGCGGCGATGTTGATCGAGTTCTCGCTCCAGGGGGTCGGCGCGCGGATCCCCTTGAGCTCGAAGATGACCTTCCCCTCAGCGTTCTTGATCACCGAGTCGTGGGTCTTCCACGCGACGGTGTCGAACGCGGTCTTGCCTCGGGGGACGAGGCGCGGGATGGGAATCGGTTCCCGCCCGAGCCTCGAGGGGGCTCGACTGCCCTCCTCGGGAACGGAGGCGGTGCGCTTCTTGGCTGCGGCCATCTAAGTTCACTTCCTGGAGCGTCGGCGACGGCGTCACGGACGAGCGTGCCGGGGGCCTAGCGAGACCGCAGCGTCTCCTTTAGGTCTCCGACCGGCCGGTGAAACACCCTCGGAGAAGGTGCGTTTCGCGCCGGTCGGAGAGCCAGGGAACGCGGGTCTCCGTGGCCTCGGGCACCCGTCGCAAACCCTCCGGGCGCTCCCAAGCGTGTTCGTGTATAAGTGCCGGTGGTCCGACCGTGCGGCGACGCGCGCTTTCCCCGTTCCTTAGGTGGCGTTCGACGCTAGCGCGAGCGCAACGCGCGCTCGCCCGGGGCCGGCAGCGGAAGGAGGCGCATCGTGCACGGCCTCGTCACGCCGCCATCGCCGCAGTAGAGCCCCTCGTCGCTCACCCAGAGGAACTGGCCGCACCGCTCGCCCTTCCTCGGGTCGTCCGGGTCGTTGCGGCAGACCCTCGCGATCGCGATTGGGAGCGTTCGCCGCTATTTCTGCCGCGTGTTCGAGAGGAAGAAGAGGAAGAGGTTGCGAAAGGGGTTGGGCCCCTCGAGGGAGGGGCCCGACGCGGCGACGAGGAACACCGGTCTAGGCGTTCTTCATCTTGGCGCGCGAGACGAAGCCCTTCTTGTCGAGGAAGTACATGTAGCCGTCCTCGCGGGAGATCTTCTCGGTGCCAACCTTGGCCTTCCTGCCCGACTTGTTCAGCTTCGTGGGCGTCTTCCACAGGTACCCGTCCTTGCCAAGGTAGTACAGGTATCCCTTCTCGCGCTTGATCTGCTCCTTGCCGACCTTCTCCGACATGCGAGGCGACCTCACCGGCGAGAAGGAAAGCCCTCCTATTTGAATGTGAGGTCCGACTTACCTCGAGGGATGCCGGATTCCCTGACGGTAGACCCGCGTCGGAACGGCCCCGATCCGGTAGGGGATCTCCTCGACCGAGCGGGTCGGATAGACGGAGAAATCGGCGTCGCGGCCGACTTGGACGGTCCCGGCGACGCCGTCGAGGCCGACCGCGTGGGCGGCGTTGACGGTCGCGCCGACGATCGCCTCGGCCGGCGTGAGCCGGGCGCCGTAGACGGCGTGGCTGAGGACGATCCCCATCGACTCGACCCAGGAGTTCGGCGAGAGGTCGCTCCCGAGCGCGACCGCGAGGCCCGCCGCCGCCATCTCGCGGCCGACCCCCGGCCTCGGCGCCATCGAGGCGAACGGCGTCACGGGGAGGAGGACCGCCGGCACGCGCGCCGCGGCGAGCGCCTCGAGGTCCCGAGGGGTCGCCGCGAGGAGGTGGTCGGCCGAGGCGACGTGCAAGCGGGCCGCGAGCCGCGCCCCGCCGAGCCGGTGGAACTCGTCGGCGTGGATCTTCGTCCCGAGCCCGAGCCTCGCGGCGGCCTTGAGGAGGCGGCCCGACTCGGCGACCGAGAAGAAGCCGGGCTCACAGAAGACGTCGCAGAATCGGGCGAGGCCGCGCCGCGCCACCTCGGGGAGGCTGTCGCGGACCAGCGTGTCGATGTAGTCCCCGCCCCGACCCTCGTACTCCCGTGGGACCGCGTGGGCCCCGAGGTAGGTGGGGACGAGGCGGAGGCCCGTGCGTCGGGCGAGCGCGGGCAGGAGCTCTAAGAGCCGGAGCTCCCCGGGTTTGTCGAGCGCGTAGCCGCTCTTGACCTCGACCGACGTCGTCCCGAGCGCCGCCATGCGCGAGAGGCGCGCGACGGTGTCGTTGAGGAGCGTCGCCGAGGAGGCCGCGCGCGTCGCGCGCACGGTCTCCAAGAGGCCGCCGCCGCGTCGGGCGATCTCGGCGTAGCTCGCGCCCCGGACCTTCGCGCCGACCTCCCGGTGTCGGTCGCCGGCGAAGATCGCGTGCGTGTGCGCGTCGACCCAACCGGGGACGACCGAGGCGCCGCCCGCGTCCCAGGCGACGCCGCCCTTGCGGAGGCGGACCGCCCGCCGGGCCGTCCGCTCGGGGCCGACGAAGACGAAGCGCCCTCGATCGACGGCGAGCGCGGCGCGCTCGAGGAGGCCGAGCTCGCCGAGCGACCGGCCGGTCCTCGGGATCGGACCCCCCGCGAGCGTCGCGAGCTCCCCGATCCCGGTGACGAGGAGCTCCGCCGAGGTCATGGCTGTCGCAGCTGGTGGTCGAGGAGGTCGCGAGCGACCCGGCTCTCGGCGAAGACCGTCCGCGCCTCGGCCTCGAGGGGCCCGAGCTCCTTGTAGCGGGAGGAGAAGTGCGTGAGGAAGAGGAGCTCGACGCGGGCCTCCTGGGCCAGCGTGGCGGCCTGCCGGGCCGAGGAGTGGCCCCACTGGTTCGCCTCCTTCTCGAGGTCCGTGGCGGTCGTCGCCTCGTGGATCAGGACCGTCGCCCGCTCCGCGAGCCTCGCGATCTCGGGCGAGGGCGCGGAGTCGCCGGAGTAGACGACCGAGCGGCCCGGCCGGGGCGGGCCCATCACGTCGGAGGGGTGGACGACCCGGTCGCCGACGCGCACCGGCTCGCCGGCCTCGAGCTGACGGAAGTCGCGGCCGTGGATCCCCAGCGACCGGGCCAGCTCGCCGTCGAACCGTCCGCGCCGCGGCGCCTCGTCGAGCCGGAGCGCGAGGGCCGGGACGGGATGGTCCGCGCGCGCCGTCGTCAGCGTGTAGCCGTCGAGCTCGACCGAGTGGCCGGGCGGCAGCGCGTGGACGGCGACCGGGAAGCGGAGCGTGAAGTACCCCATCTGGAGCGCCTTGTCGACCATCTCCTTCGCGTCGGGCGGTCCGTAGATGTCGAGCGGCTCGCTCCGGTTGTTGAGGCACATGCTCTGGATGAGCCCGGGCAGGCCGAGGAAGTGGTCGCCGTGGAAGTGCGTGATGAAGATCCGTCGCACCCGCATGAACGACGCCGGTGACTGGAAGAACTGTCGCTGCGTCCCCTCGCCGCAGTCGAGGAGAACGAGCTCCCGCTCGAGGTCGACGGCGATCGCGCTCGCCGACCGCTCCTTCGTCGGCCAGGAGCCTGCGGTCCCGAGGAAGGTGACCCGCATCTCGGGGGAGCGACGGCCGTTCCCCTATTAGGGCGACCCGGGGGCGTCCCGAGCGGCTTTCGGGCCCCAGTCAAGGAGAAGTACTCTACCGGTCCTCGGAGGTCGAGATGGTCGACTGGGACCAGGTCGAGCGGCTGCGGTCGAAGGGCTGGGACTGGGACCGCATCGCCGGCGAGCCCAAGGTCGGCTTCCACGCCGAAGAGGGGGCCGGCGAGCCCGGTCGGGCGCTCCGGGCCTTGTACTACCAGCGCCGCTCCCGGGCCCAGCGCCGGCCCACGAAGGGCGAGGGGGCCGCCGAGGGCGGCCCGAACGCCGAGACCTCGGGCCGCCGTTGGACGCTCGCTCGCGTCGGCTACCTCGCCGTTCCGCTCCTGGGCGTCTGGTTCGTCCTCGCGATCCTCTTCCCCTCCCCGGTCGGCACCTACGTTCCCGCGATCCCCTGGCTCGGCTTTCTCCTGGCCGTCGCAGGGTTCGTCCTCGCCTTCGGCCTCCTACGGACGATCCCGGGCGAACGGTGGTCCCGCGCGGCCCGGACGACCCTCGTCGCCGGCCTCGTGCTCGGCGCCGTCGTCGCGGGGACGCTGGGCCTCGTCGGCAACCTCTCGGGCTGCCCGACCCTCCCCGCGGGCACGACGAGCGAGCCCGGCGGGTGGCAGAAGGTCTCGACGAGCGCGTGGAAGGACGGCGGCCTGCCGGTCTTCTTCTTCTACGGCTCGGTCGCCTGTCCCTACTGCTCGGCGACGAGCTGGGCGATCCAGCTGGCGCTCGAACGGTTCGGCACGTTGAGCGGGACGAGCTGGGGCCACTCCGCGACGAGCGACGTCTACTCGAACACGCCCGAGGTCGTCCTCGGAGGCTCCTCCTTCTCGAGCCAGTACTTCGCGACGGAGATCAACGAGGCGATGGACGACTCCCACGTGACGTTCCCGGCCGCGGCCTCCTGCATCCAGCAGGCCTACATCAGCGCCTACGACTCCTGCTCGACCTGCGGGATCCCGTTCCTCGTGATCGGGGGCGTCTACTGGCACCAGGCGGCCCTCGTCGACCCGGGGTCGATGGGCAGCGGCAACCCGAACGGGCCGTGGACCGCGATCTCGGCCCAGGAGGTCCAGAACCAGATCGACAACCAGTCCGGGCCCGCCTGGAGTAGCGTGAGCGCCTCCGCCTACCTCATGGAGGCGTTCATGGTCAAGCTCACCGGTGGGCAGCCGACCGCCGTCGCGAACGACCCGAACGTGGCGCCGCTCCTCAAGCAGATCAGCTAGGCCGCGATGCGCGCTGAGACCGCCCACGCGCTCGTCCTCCTCGGCCTCGTCGCGGGCCTCGCGTTCTCCGTCTACGCCGGGTTCGAGTCGGTCGACACCTCCCTCCGCGGCGCGTGCACCTTCGGTTCGTACTTCTCCTGCGCCAAGATCGACACGAGCGGCTACACGAAGACGCTCGGCATCGAGGACTACCTGTGGGGGATCGGCGGCTTCCTCGTGATGCTCGGCCTCGACATCCCTCTGTACCGGAGCTGGAACCGCCGCCTTCTCGAGGTCCTCACGGGGATCTCGTTCGCCGGCGCGCTCCTCTCGGTCTACTTCGGCTACCTCGAGCTCGTCGTCATCCAGGGGATCTGCATCATCTGTCTCGGGGCGTACTTCTCGAACCTCTTCGTCTTCGTTCTCCTGCTCACGCTCCTGCGGATGGGCCGCGCGGAGCGCGCCGCCCGGACGAGCGGCGGGGCCGCGCCGGCCTCGTCCGGCGGCGGCTAGCGAGCGGAGCGTCCCGAGGTCGGGGCGTCGAGCGTCGGCCGCCGCCGGCTCCCCCGACGGACCTCCGCGCACCGTGCCCTCGAGCCCCCGCGCCGAGGCGCTCCCGCTCCCCTCCGAGGCTCCGCGCCTTCGCCTCCCGAGGCCCTCCCACCGCTCCGAGGTCGCCGGCGCGCCCCGCGGCGCCGACCGGCCGGGGCGCTTTTCGTTATATACCCGACCTTTTTCGGCCGCCTCGAGAGACGGAGATGTCGGACCCTACTCTGGCCCTTGCGGCGGGCATCGCGATCGCGGGCGGACTCATCGGTACGGGCATGGCCCAGTCCGGGATCGGCGCGGCCGGCATGGGCATCATCGCCGAGAAGCCGGAGAAGTTCGGCCAGGTGCTGTTCTTCTTCGTCATTCCCGAGACGCTGTGGATCATCGGCTTCGTGCTCGGGATCATCCTGCTGCTGGGCATCCTCTAGCGGGTTCCTCCGAAGCATGAGCCTGGAGCGCCTCGTCGAGGAGATCCGCCAGCGGGCCGAGCGCGAGCTTGCGGCGGAGGAGGCGCGCTCGCGCGAGGGCGTCGAGGGCCTCTCGAAGCAGCGCGACCAGCGCGTCGCGGAGGTGCAGTCGGAGGGTCGCAAGCTCGCCGAGGCCGAGGCGGCGCGCGAGCGGGCGCAGCGGCTCGCCGCGGCGAAGCTCCAGGCCCGAAAGCTCGTCTACGAGGCGCGGGAGCGGCGCACCCACCAGCAGCTCGACGCGGTCCGCGCGACCCTCGCCGAGCTCGCCGGCTCGGACGAGTACCCACAGGTCCTCAAGCGGATGTTCGTCTTCGCCGGGGACCGTCTGGGAAAGCAGCTCCGGGTCCTCGGCCGCAGCGAGGACGCCTCGCTCCTCCGCCAGGTCGCGGGGAAGTCGTACGACGACACCCCCGTTCCGATCCTCGGCGGCATGATCGCCGAGGCCTCCGACGGGAGCCGTCGGCTCAACCTTTCGTTCGACGAGCTGCTCCGGCTGCGCGAGGACGAGGTCCGGGCTCTCCTCGCCGAGTAGAGGGGACGCGATGGCCGGCTCCCCCTACGCGAGCTCCCTGGGCCGCCTCCAGTCGCAGTTCCCGTCGTTCCTCTCCAAGGAGGTCTACGCGAGCCTCGTCCAGGCGAAGGACCTCGGCGAGGTGACTAAGACCCTCGAGGGGACGGGCTACGGCCCCGAGATCGGCCAGTTCGCCGCGTCGTACAAGGGGGCGCCGCTCCTCGAGCTCGCCGTCAACCGCGCCTTCGTCCGGCGCAACCGCCAGGCCTACGAGGCGACCCCGTTCTCGGGCCGGCTCGCGGTCTCCTCCTACCTCCGGCGCTGGGACATCCAGAACCTCTCGCTGATCCTCTCGTCGAGGGCCCAGAACCGCCCCCTGCAGGAGGTCGAGGTCTTCCTCGTCTCCTCGCGCGACATTCCGGCAGGAATGGCCGCGGGCCAGCTCACGATCGACGAGCTGCGCGTCCTCCTGCAACAGCCGTCGCTCGAGGCCGTCGTCCAGGCCCTCGTCAAGTACGGCTACGGCGCCACGCTCCTCCCGCTGCTCGACGCCTACGAGCGGAGCCACGACATCTTCCCGCTCGTCACCGCGCTCGAGCGCGAGTACTACGGCCAGCTCCTCGACGCCGCCCGCTTCTTCCAGGGCGACGAGTGGGTGGTCCGCCAGTTCCTCAAGAGCGAGGTCGACGTCCGCAACGTCCTGCTCCTGCTCAAGGGGAAGGACAACGGGCTGCCGATCGACGCCGTCACGGGGCGCTTCCTCGATGGGGGCGACCTGCCCCGGAGCCAGGTCGAGGACCTCTACGGAGCGCGGACCGTCCCCGAGGTGGTGGGGAACCTCGAATCCCGCTTCCCGCTGCTCAGCGAGGGGAACGCCTCCTACAACGAGAACCGGAGCCTCACGGGCTACGAGGCGATCCTCCAGCGCGACCGGGCCGTCCGGGAGCTGAAGCGCCTCCGCTCCTATCCGCTCTCCCTCGGCGTCGTCTTCACCTGGCTCCTGCTCGCCGAGCTCGAGCGCTCCGACGTCCGTCGGATCGTCTACGGGAAGCTCTACGCGGTGCCGCCGGCCCGCCTGGAGCCGCTGCTGGTCGTCCCGAAGCTGTAGGCGCGACGCGGAGCGCGCGCCCCGGAGTCGGCTCGGCGCTACGCGCGGGGTCCCTGCGACGCGCCGACGGGGGCGGCGCCGGCCGCCGCGAGGTCCGGCCGGTGCAGCGGCAGCGTGTGCGTGCGCCTCGACCCGAACGGCCGGAAGGCGCGGCCGTTGCCGGAGTAGTACTTCGAGAAGTTCTCGACGAAGATCAGCCGCGCGCCCTGGATCCCCGGCTCGAAGACCCCGAGGACGATGTTGAAGACCGCGACGACGAAGATGATGAGGGCGCCCGCGACGAGGCCGCCGCCGCCGCGCCCGATGAGGCTCGTTCCGACGTCCTTGGCGACGAGCGCGAGCACCGCCGAGGCGAGTAGGATCCCGAGCAGCCTCGTGTAGGAGAGGATGTGACTCACGACCTCGATCACCCCGAGGCCGGCCTCCTGGATCCCCTCGCGTCCGTGCGCGACGGCCGCACCGCCGAGGAAGAGGAGGAACCCGACGACCAACAGCGCGACCGAGCCGAGGATCGTCGCCGTCATCGGCGGGACGATCGCGTGCGCGTGGAGGACGCCGAGGCCGTAGATCGCCACGCCGAGGGCGAGGGAGATCCCGCCGACCTTGCTCAGGCCCGCGGCGGGATGGGACTGGAAGAACTCCTTGAGGGCACCGAGGAAGAACCCGAAGCAGACCATCGCGACCCCGATGTAGCCCGTGAGGAGCAGGAGGGTCGTCACGCCGTAGGTGGTGAGCGGGTCGAGGTACGGCGTCGGCAGGACGTGGAAGCCGAAGAACTCGTTGAACGCGATGCCGGTCCCGATCGCGATGAGGCAGCCGGGTAAGAGCGCGTAGGCGAGGCTCTGCATCGAGGGCGGGGCCATGATCCGCTTGAGGAAGTCCTTGAGGAACCTCGGGACGTGCCGGCGCCCGGGGAACCCGTAGATCATCCAGAGGCAGAAGCCGAGGATGACGAGGGCGTAGCCCCAGTCGCCGAGCATGAACCCGAAGAAGATCGGGAAGACGACCGCGAAGACCCAGGTCGGGTCCCACTCGGTCGCCTGAGGCAGCGAGTAGAATCGGATGAAGAACTCGTAGCGCCGCACGCCCCGCGGGTTCTCCATCAGCGTCGGCGGGAGCTCCTTCGTCGGGATGTCGTAGAGGTGCACCCTCGACCCGGTCGCCTGCGAGAGCGCGGACTCGAGCTGGGGTCGCTCGCGCGTCGGGATCCACCCTTCGACGGCGAACGTCCTCGTGCCGGCGCCCATCCTCGCGTAGACCTCGAGCTTGCGGTTCTCGATCGAGAGCGCCTCGTCGATCGAGAGGACGGTCGCGTACCAGGCCCGCGAGATCTCCCCGAGTCGGCCGCGGATCTCCGCGAGACGCGAGTCGGCGCGCTCCCGCTCGGCGACGAGCGTCGGCCGGACCTCCTGCGGGCTTCCCGTGCGCCGCGGGGCGACGGTGAGCGCCGCCCGGTGCTGCTGCGCGATCCGCGCGACGCTGTCGGCGACCGCCGTCGGGACCGTGATCAGGAACGGGACGCTCTCGCCGGTCGGGCCGACCAGGAGGTGGGCGTCCGCCGGGAGCTCGGCCGTGAGGAGCGCGAACCGGTCCGCCGTCGCCTCGCCGAAGAACGAGACGACGCTCTTCCCCGTGAGGAGCTCGAGCGGGTCGCGGTAGTACGGGTGCGCGTCGAGGAGGGCGATCTCGTCCCCGAGCGCCTTTCGCTGCGTGAGGAGCCGGTCCTCCTCGCGCTTGAGCGTGCCGACCTCCTCGTCGATCGGGACCTTTCGGGCCGCCTCGAACAGCTCGTCGAGGTCCCCAAAGCCCCTCGGGGCCCCGGCGGGGGACGGCGGCAGCGCGGCCTTGAGGCCGCGGAAGCGGACGATCAGGTCGCCGAGGCTGCGCTGGAGCTCGCTGCCGTGCTCCGACCCGAGATGCTCGAGCGCCTCGTGGCTCAACGGCTCGATCTGGAGGACGTTGAGGTCGTGGAGGATCGTGAGGATCCGGTCGCGGTCGTCCTTGAGACCGACGACGCCGACCTTGGCCATCTGGAGGGGTCGGAGGAACGGCACGGTACCTACTTCCCTGGGGTGTCGCGGAACTCCCCGAGCACCGCATCGAGCACCTTCGCGCGGACCGCGGTCGTTGTCGCCTTGGCCGACTTCGCGATCTTCTCGGCCCCGGCGCGGCCGTCGGCGACGATCCGGTCGGCCTCCTGCTGGGCCGTCGCTCGGGCCGAGGTGAGGAGCGCCTCGCGGCCCTTGTCGACCTCGCTCCGCGCCGTGGCGACGGCGGCCTCGGCCTCGTCGCGGGCCCGTTGGAGTCGCTTCGCGGCCTCGTCGCGGGCCCGGGCGAGCCTCTCCTCCCACTCGGTCTCGATCGCCTTGAGGTGCTTCAGGGCCTCGACGGAGGCCGCCGGCTGGGGACCCGTTGCGTCGGTCATCGACTACCTTCCTCCGAGGACGGCGAGGAGGATCGCGAGGAACGCCGCGAGGGCCACGAGCTTCGCCAACAGCGAGAGGCGGACCGCCCAGCGGAAGCGGCGGAGCGCGGCATTACGCGGCGGCTCCATGGGCCTCCTCGGCCTCCATCTTGCGCTTCACGGTCTTCAGCATCGAGAAGGCGTCGCGCTCGAGCTCGTCGAAGACGAACTTGATGTAGCGGACGTTCTGCTGCAGCCTCGGGATCAGGACGTTCTCGATCGCGCTCGCCCGGCGCTTCGTCCGCTCGATCTCGTGGAGCAGGCGGCGGAGCGCGTTCTCCTTCTCGGCGATGTCGAGGATGACGCGGTAGATCCCCTGGAAGTGGCGGATCGACTCGTTGATCGAGGTCGGAAGGTCGAGGAGGGCGGGCGCGGCGACGGGCGTGTAGCTCCCCGCGTCGACGCGGGGCGTTCGCACGCCCATCACGTTCTTCGTCTCGACCTTGACGGGGAGGAGGTCCGGGAGGAGCATCGAGATGCTCTCGAGGCGCGTCGCCCCTTCCATCATCTCGGCCATCCGGATCGACTCGTAGCCGCGGGCGATCTTCTTCTGGAGGTCCCCGCGGAGGGTCATCGCCTCCTTCGAGATGTTGAAGAACTCGACGATCAGGGCCGAGCGCTTGAGCTTGAGGAGGTTGAGCCCCTTCTTGGCGAGGACGATGCGACGGCGCGTGCGCAGGAGCTCGAGCCGTGTCGGTCGGACCGTCTCCTGCGCCATCGTGCCCCCAACCGGCTCGTCGCGGCTACGCCTTCGCGGCGCGCTGCGGCCGGTACTTCGCGATCAGCTCGGGCTTGATCCGCTTGAGCTCGGACTCGGGCAGGTCCGCGAGGATGTCCCAGCCGATGGCGAGGCTCTCGTCGATCGTCCGGTCCTCGTCGGGGCGCTGGTTGACGAACTCGCTCTCGAACCGCTCCGCGATCTTGAGGTAGACCCGGTCGATGGCGCTGAGCGCCTCCTCGCCGACGATCGCCGAGAGGGCCCGCTGGTCCTTCCCGGTCGCGTAGCTCGCGTAGAGCTGGTCGGCGACGCCGCGGTGGTCCTCGCGCGTGCGGCCCTTGCCGATCCCCTGGTTCATCAGGCGCGAGAGCGACGTCAGCACGTCGATCGGCGGGTAGACGCCGCGGCGCTGCAGGTCGCGGCTCGCCACGATCTGCCCCTCGGTGATGTACCCCGTGAGGTCGGGGATCGGGTGCGTGATGTCGTCGGCGGGCATCGTCAGGATGGGGAGCTGCGTGATCGACCCCTTGCGCCCCTGGATCTTGCCGGCGCGCTCGTAGAGCGTCGCGAGGTCGGTGTAGAGGTACCCCGGATAGCCGCGGCGGCCCGGGACCTCCTCGCGCGCGCTCGCGATCTCGCGGAGCGCCTCACAGTAGTTCGTCATGTCGGTGAGCACGACGAGGATGTGCATGTCGCGCTCGTAGGCGAGGAACTCGGCCGTCGTGAGCGCCATCCTCGGCGTGATGACGCGCTCCATCGACGGGTCGCTCGAGAGGTTCATGAACACGACGGTCCGCTCGAGGGCGCCCGTCGTCTCGAACTCCTTGAGGAAGAAGTTCGCCTCCTCGCTCGTGATCCCCATCGCCGCGAAGACGACGGCGAAGTTCTCGGTCGAATTGCGGAGCTTCGCCTGCCGGACGATCTGGGCCGCGAGCTGGTTGTGCGGCAGGCCGGCCCCGGAGAAGATCGGGAGCTTCTGGCCGCGCACGAGCGTGTTCATCACGTCGATGTTGGACAGTCCCGTCTGGATGAACTCGCTCGGCTCCTCGCGCGAGTACGGGTTCATCGCGTTTCCGACGATCTCGAGGCTCTGCTCCGAGACGATGCGCGGCCCCCCGTCGCGGGGCTCGCCGAGGCCGGTGAAGACCCGGCCGAGCATCTCGTCGGAGACGGGGAGGCGAGCGACCTCGCCCATGAACTTCACCGACGTCTGCGTGAGGTTCATGCCCATCGTGGGGCCGAAGACCTGGACGATCGCGAGCCCCTTGCGGCTGTCGAGCACCTGACCCTGGCGGCGCGTGCCGTCCGGGAGAGCGATCTCGACGATCTCCCCGTAGGCGGCGTTGGCGACGTCTCGGACGAACAGCAGCGGGCCGGCGATCCGGTCGATCGTGCGGTAGTCGATGGGGACGTCGGCGTTGGGAACGTTCTTGGATGACTTCGCGGCCATCTACGCGCCTCCGAGGGCGGCGATCGACTGGCTCATCTCGAGCTCGATCGCGTCGAACTGGGTGTCGAGCTCCTTCTCGGGGATCCACTTGCCGCGAGAGATCTTCTGGCGCACCGGAAGCTTCTGGATCTCCGCGAGGCTCGTGCCGCGCCCGATCGCCTCCTGCTCCTTGTCGCCGAACTCGAGGATCGCCTTCAGCATGCGGTACTGCTTCTTGATCGAGGTGTACGTGTCGACGTCATCGTACGCGCTCTGCTGGAGGTAGTCCTCTCGCAGCATCCGGGCGACGTCGAGGATCCCCTTCTCCCGCTCGGGCAGCGCGTCGACGCCGACGAGCTGGACGATCTCCTGCAGCTCGGACTCCTTCTGGAGGATCTCGAGCGCCTTCTGCCGGAGGCCGACCCACTCCTTCGACAGCTCCTGCCGGTACCAGGGCTCGATGTCCCCGACGTAGAGTGAATAGCTCTGAAGCCAGTTGATCGACGGGAAGTGCCGTCGCGAGGCGAGCGAGGCATCGAGCGCCCAGAAGACGCGCGCGACCCGGAGCGTGTTCTGCGAGACGGGCTCCGAGAAGTCGCCGCCGGGCGGCGAGACGGCGCCGACGACCGTGACCGACCCGGTCCTCCCCTCGGGAGAGACGGTGACGACCCGACCGGCGCGCTCGTAGAACTCGGCGATACGCCGACCGAGGTAGGCGGGATAGCCCTCCTCGCCGGGCATCTCCTCGAGACGACCGGAGATCTCGCGCATCGCCTCGGCCCAGCGGGAGGTCGAGTCGGCCATCAGGGCGACGTCGTAGCCCATGTCCCGGTAGTACTCCGCGATCGTGATCCCGGTGTAGACGGAGGCCTCGCGGGCCGCGACGGGCATGTTCGAGGTGTTGGCGATGAGGATCGTGCGCTCCATCAGGGGGCGCCCGCTCTTCGGGTCCTGCAGGTGCGGGAACGTGGCGAGCACCTCGGTCATCTCGTTGCCGCGCTCCCCGCAGCCGACGTAGACGACGACGTCGGCGTCGGACCACTTCGCGAGCTGCTGCTGCGTCACCGTCTTGCCGGAGCCGAACGGCCCCGGAATGCACGCGGTCCCGCCCTTCGCCACCGGGTAGAAGGTGTCGACGACGCGCTGGCCGGTGATCAGGGGGATGCCGGGGGCGAGCTTCTGCTGGACGGGCCGCGGGACCCGCACCACCCACTTCTGCGAGAGGAACAGCGGGACCTTGCCCGAGGGCGTCGTCAGCGTGCCGATCGGGTCGCGGATCGTGTAGGCGCCGCTCTTGAGGTCGGTGAGGGTCCCCCGGAGGTTCGGCGGGACCATGATCCTGTGGGCGATGAGCGGGGTCTCCTGGACGGTCCCGAGGATCGCTCCCGGCGCGACCTCGCCGCCGGCCTTCGCGGTCGCGGTGAACTCCCAGACCTTCTTCTCGTCGAGCGGGGGGGCGACGAACCCTCTCGTGATGAAGTCGCCGAGGTTCTTCTTGAGGACGTCGAGCGGGCGTTGCACGCCGTCGTAGATCGAGGTGAGGAGCCCCGGGCCGAGCTCGACGGAGAGCGCCTGGCCGGTGTTGTCGACCTTGTCGCCCGGGCGGACGCCGGTCGTGTCCTCGTAGACCTGGACCGTGGCGGTCTCGCCGACGAGGCGGATGATCTCGCCGACGAGCCCGAGCTCGCCGACGCGGACGACGTCGAACATCTTGGCGCCCTCGAGCCCTTCGGCGATGACGACCGGACCGCTGACCCTCGAAACGACTCCCATGGACCCTTCTCGTCTAGCCGGGCATCGCCAGGGAGACGCCGAGCACACGCTTCGCGAGGGCGCTGATGCTCTCGACCTCGTACTCCCCCGTCGGGGTCGGCACGAAGACGACGAGCGGCTTCAGCGACGCCTCCGCGTGCATCCGCTGGCTCTCGGAGAGGGCTCCGGCGATCGACTGGCTCGCGATGACGAGGCTGAACTCGCCGGAGTCGACGACCCGGCGGAACTCGGCCTGCGCCGTCGCGGGCGTCACCTCGACGACGTCCTTGAACCCGATCAACCGGAACCCGATGGCGAGCTCGCGCTCGCCGAGGACCACGGTACGACCGGCGTCAGGAACGCTCTCCGGCACGGCGTCACCGGCGGAGGTTTGCGCTATTTAACGGCTGCCCCGCGAGCCGCCGGAGCGGCCCGGTGCGACCGCTCCGAAGCTCGGTGTGCGGGAGGCGCGAGGCCGGTCGGCCCGCCCGGGGCGATGGGTCCTCGCGTCCGAACTACTTGTAGGTCGAGTGGTGGACGTGGCCTTCGTCGTCCGTGATGATGATGCACTCGCCTTCGCACTCGAAGAGGCAGGCCTCACAGACGATGCACTCGGGGCCGTTGACGGCGACGGACTTCTCGCCGCGGAACTGGAACTTCGCCCCGACCGCCGGGTCGTCGACGACCTCCGGGAACTGGTCCCGGGGCTTGAGCTCGAAGACGTTGACCGGGCAGACGTCGCGGCAGTGCGCGCATCCCGTGCACTTGGGGAGCTCGATCTCGACCTGGACCATTTCGGGTCACCCGTCGGAGTTTCCACCCGGGAACCGTATATAGGCTTTGGCGGAGACCCCTCGAGCCCGCCGACAAAGGTGAGGAAATTCGACGGTTCGGCCCCCGTCGCCGACGCCTCTTTGGGTCCGCGCGCCTGACGCGGAAGGGGGCGCCGTGGGCGAGATTCGGATCGGCACGAGCGGCTGGGATTATCCGGAGTGGGTCGGCCCCGTCTACCCGAGGCGCGGGAGCACGGACAAGCTGCGCTACTACACCCAACTGTTCCCGATCGTCGAGGTCAACTCGACGTTCTACCGCCTCCCTCCGGTCTCGGTCGCCGAGTCGTGGGCGCGTCGCACGCCCGCCCAGTTCCGGTTCACCGCGAAGTTCCCGCAGACGATCACGCACGACAAACGGCTCGTGAACGTCGCCGACGAGCTCCGGGCGTTCCTCCGCGTCCTCGAGCCCCTGCGCGCCGCGGGGAAGCTCTCGGCCGCGCTCCTCCAGCTCCCGCCGTCGCTCCCGTTCGAGCCGTCGACGGTCCGCTCCTTCTACGAGTCGCTGCCACCGGACCTCCCCGTCGCCGTCGAGTTCCGGGAGCCCTCGTGGCTCTCGCCCCCGTCGTTCGAGCTCCTCCGAGAGTTCCGGCTCGCCTACGTGATCGTCGACGAACCCCACCTGCCCGTCCGGCTCGAGCGGACCGCGCCGTTCGTCTACGTCCGCTGGCACGGCCACGGGGCCTCGATCTGGTACGACTACCTCTACTCGAAGCCCGAGATCGAGGCGTGGGTGCCGCGGATCCGTGCCCTCGCGCAGGCACCCGAGCCGGTCTACGGCTTCTTCAACAACCACTTCCGCGGCGACGCCGTGGCGAACGCGAGGACGATCTCGGAGCGGCTCGAGCTACCCCCGCCTCCGTGGAGCGCCCGGCTGGACCGGCTCGGGTGAGCGGCGTACCGGTACCGTCGTCGCCCCGCCCCCGTCGGACCTCAGGCGCGTGCGTCGGTCCCGCTTGACGGCGGCGACCTCCGCCCAGGATCGTTCCGCTACGGGAGTGCCTCGCCGGCCTGCGCACGCTCCGTGGCCGCCGCCTCCGTCGGCCCCGCGAAGGGGGGCTGCGCCTTCCGGACCGCCGGCCCCTCCGTCGGCGGCCGTGAGCCGCTCCATCCGACTCGCCGGCGACCTGGCTCTTCTCTACGGCGGCTTCGGTGCGCGGGCCGGTGCCGTCGCGGCTCTGACCTTCCTCCCGTAGGCCCACGAGAGCACGTTCGAACCGTCGCTCGCGGGGGGGTTCGTGGGGATCGCCGGCCTCGGGGCCGTGGCCGCGGTCCCCGGGATCGTTGCGGCGCTCTGGGCCGCACCGCTGCCTTCCCGGCCACCGCCGTGCCGGAGCGACGCCGGGGCCCTCGGCCGAGCGTCGACCTCGCGGTCGGGCTCCTCGGGTCAGCTCCAGTCGGCGAAGTCGACGACGAGATTGTAGAATCCGGCCGTCGCGGGGGCCTGGATCCACAGGATCCACTCGACGTAGCTGCCGGCCTGGTCCACGACCCGCAGGGTGGTCGGCGAGACCGAGACGGCGGTCCAGTTGCTGTTGAGGCCGGTGAACTGGTAGATGTGGGAGGTCGTATCGTTGTTGTAGATCCACGCGTCCAGCGTGAAGGTCTGTCCGACCCGGATCACGCTCGGCGGCGCCGAGAGGACCGGCGCCACCGAGTAGAACGGGTCGACGTGGTAGGCGAGCGACCAGCTGACGTTCCCGAGCGTGATCACGGGGGTCGGGTCCGTCGTCACGGTGCCGGTCAGCGTGTAGTTCCCGGCGGTCGGCGCCCTCACGGTCAGCGGCACGTCGAGCGTGGCGTTCGGGTCGAGCCTCACGGGGAACGAAACGGCGATCGAGACCAGCTGGAAGGGGACGGCGAGCGAGAGGCCGGCGAGCTCCTCGGTGTACCAGGAGGAGGACTCGAGCTGCAGGGTGATCGGGAAGCTCGTGTTCTCGGGGACCTTCAACGGAACGTCGGGGGAGAGGACGCTCAGGTAGCCGGAGTCGACCCCGACGTAGGACGTCAGGAACGAGACCCCGTTGACGGCGACCCCGCCGGGAGGCGGCGTGCCGGTCACGGTCCCGTTGACGGCGTAGTCCCCCGGTGTCGACGGCACCGCGAGGTGGAGCAGGAGGGTCACCGGAAGGCTGGAGGTCCAGTTGTACGGAAGCGCGGGGGACGTGCCGAGCAGGCCGAACGGCGACGCGACCGAGATCGCCTCGACCTCGGCCGAGCAGCCGAACTCGCTGCAGTGGCGGTCGAGCACGAGGCTGAGGTTGACCTCTCCGCCGGCCGACAGGTTGCCGAACGAGGAGGCACCCTCCACCGAGACGTTCACGTTCTGGCCGGTGAAGTGGAACGCGGAGATGTCGACGAGAGCCGGCCCGCTCGGTGGGACTCCGATCGTCGTCGTGGGGGTCTGCGAGCCGTGCGAGACGTACCAGTAGCCACCGACGCCCGCCGCGACGACGAGCACGGCGACGAGCGGGACGAGCCAGCGACGAGAGGTCGCCGAGGAGCGGCCGGCCCGGCCCCCTGCGTCGGGAGGCGTGTCGCCGTCCGACGCACGGCTCTCCGAGGGGCCGGGCTCGGGAACGAACGGTCGTGCCTCGTCGGTCGCCATGGGGTTGGTCTGCTCGATACGAAGCGAACCCGAACCTATAGCGACTTTGCCGATGTCCACCACCGGTCCCGCGTCCTCGTTGGACAACGGCGTCGGTTCGGCCTCGTGGACCGAGCGTAGCGGGGGCTCCCCCTACCCTCTGCCGGGCGCGCGAGCCGCCGCCGGTCCGTCGGGGGGTTGCCGGGGGGCTACCGGGGGGAGTCCGCCGGCCCCGCGTCGCGCGTCCGTACGGCCAAGGTCGGAGAGCCTGCCTCGCCACGGCGAGCCGGGCCCCGCGTTGGTGCCCTCCGCGAGGCCGCGTCCTGCCGCCGGCGGGGACTCGGCCCTCCTTTGCCTGAGCGGGCGCGAGGTCCGTTCCACGCCCGCCCGGGGGCCGGGAGCATCGTGATAGCCGCTCGGGCGATGGCCGCCCGATGCGATTCCCCCGAGCTTCCCTCCTCATCCTGTTGCTCCTGCTCGTCTTCGGTACGCTGGCCTACTCCCTCTACTTGGGCGCCATCGAGCGTCCTCGATCGCTTCCGGGCCCCGAGCTCCCGCCGCCGCCGTTCGCGCTCGGCGCGCCGACCTCGAGCCTCTCCGGCGCCACCTTCTGGTACAACTTCACCGTCGGATCGGCCGCTTCGGGCGCTCGCTGGAACGAGACCCGGATCGTCGTCGCGCCGGGCTATCTCGGCGGCCTCGACCCGAACGGGTCGGTCTGGGTCTCGAACGCTTCCCTCGAGGTCGTCGCCCAGTACGCGAACCTCTCGGGCGGGAACTGGACGACGACCAGCCAGGGGCCGGTCCTCCTCGGCGAGACGGTCGTGCTCCGATCGGACCGCTGGCTCTCCGGTGCCACCCTCGAGGTGTTCTGGTCGTGGCCGAGCGCCGGCGGGCTCTCCGTCGCGATCCCCTGAGTGGCGCGTCCCACTTTCCAACCTCCGTTGACCCCGTGGCGGTCGGTCGCTGGCAACGCCGACGCGGGATTCCCGTGGGAAGGGAACGTTCGGCACGATTATCCCCCCGATGCCGTTCGCGACCACGGACCGATGGCCCGCCCCGGCTCGCTCCGGGTCGCACCCGCGATCGCGGCAGTGATCGTCACGGCCCTTCTCGCCGTCGGTGCTCCCGGGCCGGTGCATCCGTCGTTGTTCCCGGGCTCTCCCCCGGCCCCTCCGCAGACGGTCGCCGTCGCCCCCGACGCCCCCTCGGCCGGGGTCGTGGCGAATGTCGGACCGCCGACCGGCCCCGGTCCGTCGGCCTCGGTCGGGTGTCTCGCGACACCGCCGAGCGGTCGCTCCTGTTCGAGCCCCCGACCTGGAGGAGCCCGGACGCTCGCCGACGGCGGGAGCTGGACCGACGCGACCGGGGGCCTCCTCGCCCCGAGCGGAGCCGGCCTGTCGATGGCCTACGACGGCGCCGGCGGCCTCCTGCTCCTGGTCGCGCACGGGACCACATGGAAGTACACTCCTGTGGGCTGGATGGAGCTCAGCCTCTCCGTCGAGCCGCCCGCGCGCCTCTATGGGTCGCTCGCCTACGACGCTCTCGAGAACGAGACGGTGCTGTACGGAGGGAACTCCGTCCAGTCGAACGGGGCGATGGGTCCACCCCTGAACGACACCTGGATCTTCCGGGACGGAGTGTGGAGTCAGGTCCCTGGGCCGTCCCCTCCGGCCTCGACCGGGGGTCAGATGGCCTACGACTCCGAGGACGGCTACCTCGTCGAGGCGAACGGGTTGGACCACCCCGGCACGTGGCGGTTCTCCTCCGGAGCGTGGACCGACCTCGGCTCGAGCGCCGGGGTCGGACCCCCCGGGCGGTTCGGGGGAGCCTTCGTCGACGACCCCAGAGACGGATACGTCCTGCTGTTCGGCGGGACGAACAACCCCTCGGGCGCCGGTTGTGGAGGGTGTCCCGGCGAGTTCGACGACACCTGGGCCTTCTCGGGCGGCCGTTGGACCAACCTCACGGACCGGTCTCCCGACCTTCCACCCGCGCGCGACCTGTTCGGCGCCGCGTTCGATGCGACCGACGGTTACATCCTCTCGCTGGCGGGCTACGACTCGGCGTTCGGGGGTGTCGGCAGCAACGCCTCGTGGACCTACCGAGGCGGGTCGTGGACGGTCGCAACAGCATCGCCCCTCCCCGACGGGCCGTGCGCTCGATGGGGCGCAGCGGCTGCCTATGACGACTCCTTGAACGAGGTCATCGTCTACGGCGGCGTCGACCCCGACGGGAATCCCTGCACCTCGGTCGTGAGCTACGAGAACGGTTCCTGGAGCTCGGCCCCCGCGTTCTTGGAACCGCTCGTCTCGCCGTCAGACGTGATGACCTACGATTCTGGGGACGGCTACGTTCTGCTCTTCGGGGGAGGCGCGTCGTTGGGGAACCAGACCTGGACCTTCCGGGGTGGGCTCTGGACCGAGCTTACCCCACCCGTCTCCCCGCCGGCCCGGACGGGCGAGTCCCTCGCCTACGACGCCAAGGACGGCTACGTGGTGCTCTTCGGAGGGAGCTCGGCGACATCGCTGTTGAACGACACCTGGGCGTTCCACGCCGGCCTCTGGACCGAATTCACGAACGCGAGCGTCCCGGCACCGCCGGCCCGCGAGGAGGCTGCCATGACCTACGACCGCCAGGACGGCTACATCCTGCTGTTCGGCGGGAGTCGGCCCACCGCTTTCGACCTGCTGGCCTGGAACGACACCTGGTCGTTCCGGGCCGGCGTATGGACCGAGCTCCGTCACGCCGGACCTTCCCCAGGGGAACGGATGGGCGGCGTTCTCGTCGACGATCCGGCCGTCGGCGATGTCCTCCTCTTCGGTGGGACCTACGGCTGCGACGGCTGGTGCAGCAACTGGGTCTTCTACAACGACACCTGGGCGTTCCACGCCGGCACCTGGCGCCGGCTGGCTCCGACGGCCTCACCGGCGGGGCGCGCCTTCGAGATGGTCGCCATCGACCCGACGACCGGCGACCCTGTCCTCTTCGGTGGCAGCGCCTGGGGCGCTGCGCTCAACGATACCTGGAGCTACACGAACGGTACGTGGGCCCGCCTCGACGCGGGCCCGTCGCCACCGGCGGACATGACGGCCGGGTTCGCGAGCGACGTGGCCGACCGATGCATCGTCATGCTCGCCGAGTACTGGTACCCCAGCCCCGAGACCTGGACGTACCAGGGCGACGCCTTCGGCGCGAACTTCACCGCCCTCCCCGAGTTCGGCACCTCCCCGCTCGCGGTCCGTCTGAACGCGAGCGCCGAAGGGGGCACCTCCCCCCTCTCGGCGAACTGGACCCTTGGGGATGGCGGCGTCGCGACCGGGCTCAACGTCCTCCACGTGTACGACCGCGTCGGCACCGGTGTCGTCACGCTCGAGCTCACCGATGCGAACGGCAACCGGACCGAGGTCTCCCGGGCCGTTTCGGTCGCCTCGGACCTCAGCGCAACGGTCGTCTGCGCCAGCTCCGGAGCGGCCGGCTCTCGAAACGTCTCGTGCCGCGCCGTCGCCACCGCCGGCGCTCCGCCGTACGCCTACGCCTGGACCTTCGGAGACGGCTCGTCGGGCGCGAGCGGCCCGAACGTCTCCCACGGGTATTCCGCGCCCGGGACGTATCGCGCCGTCCTCTCCGTGCGGGACTCCGGCGGGAACGGTACGACGGTCGCGGAGACCCTCGCGATCCCGACCCCGGCCCTTCTCGCGGCGATCACCGCCTCGCCGCTCGCCGGTGAGGCGCCGCTGACGGAGGCGTTCACGGCCCTCGTCAGCGGGGGCCGAGCCCCGTACACCTTCAACTGGTCCTTCGGGGACGGTGGGACGACGAGTGGTCCGTCGCCGACGCATCTCTTCGCGGCCCCCGGAAGCTACCGTGTCGACCTGGTCGTGCACGACAGCGGGACCGCGGTCGCGAACGCTACCCTGGCCCTCACGGTCTACCCGGCCCTCACGGTCGTAGCGACGGCGTTCCCGAGCGCCGGCTCGGCGCCGCTCGTCGTCTCCGTCAGCGCCGCCGGCTCTGGAGGGCTCGCGCCGTACGGCTACCTCTGGACGTTCGGCGACGGCTCTCTCGGCAACGCGCGGGCCGTTTCGCACGTCTACGCGTTCCCCGGCATCTACGACCTCTCGGTGACGGTGACGGATGCCCTCGGCGATTCGGTCGGCTCCGGACAGTACGTCGTCACCGTGAGTCCGCCACCGGCGCCATTCACGCTCCGCGTGGTCGGGCCGTCCACGCCGATCCCGCTCGGCGGAGCGCTCGCGCTCGACGCCGTGGCGAGTGGCGGGACCGGTCCGTACCGCTTCGGCTGGAGCGGTCTCCCGCCCGGCTGCGGGGCGTCGCCGAGCAGCTCCGTCAACTGCACGCCGTCGGCGCCGGGTGCGTGGCAGCCTACGGTGACGTCGGTCGATGGCTCCGGCGCCATGGCCCTTGCCGAGACCACCGTGGTCGTTCTCGCCCGCCAGGTCAGTCTTTCCCTGACGGTGCAACCCCTGCCCGCGCTCGTGGGGAGCCCCGTTACGGTCTCCGCCCTCGCGTCCGGAGGCGTCTCCCCCTACCGGTACCTCTGGCCCCTGAGCCCCTCGAGCTGCAGCACCGCGGCCCCGACCGCACTCCTTTGCCGGGCCCTACCGGTCGGAGTCTACCCGATCCGGGTCTTGGTGGAGGACGCAGCGAACGAGAGCGCGTCGCTCAACGGGACCATCGTCATCGTCGCCTCGCCGAGCGCGGCCGCGGGGACCCCATCGGCCCTTCTCGCCGTCTCGGTCGCCGCCGGGGCTGCGGCTGGCGCGCTGGCCGTTGCGGCGGTCTGGTGGCGGTACCGGCGCAAGCCGCCCCGCGTTCCCGGGTGAGCCTCGCCCTCGGCGAGCCCGGAGGTCGGGCTCCTGGCGCTGCTCGGCGTACCCGGCGCCCTCGCGCTCGAGCTCGGGCTCCGCCGGACCGCGCGGGCCTACGACGCCTGGAACGACCTCGCCGCGCGCGTCTACTACCCCGGGCCGTCGTCGTCGCCCCCTCTCGGAGAGGAGGGCCCGTCGGGCGAGGTCGCCCGACGCTCGCCCTCGGGGCTCCTTCGGTCCCTTGCCGCGCACCGCGGCTGGGCTCTCGCCGCCGTCCTCCTCCTCTGCGCGCTGGCCGTCTTGGCGACGCGGAGCGCCGAGGGGGTGTTCTCGCCGTGGCTGAACGGGTCGGCCCCGAGCGGCACGCGAACGCCGCCTCCACCGGCGCCCGTCGTCGTCGCGCCCGCGGGCTCCTCGTGGACGATCCCGCTGGACCACTACGAGTACGACAGCTTCCGGACGAACCACACCGGGACGCTCACGGGGTCGTTCTTCTCGAACGGGCCGGTGATCGGCTACGTGATGGACTCGAACGACTACAACCTCTGGCAGGTCGTCGGGAAGGTCAACTACAGCGCGTACTCGACCGGGAACGTGACCGTGGGTGCGTTCCAGGTCCCGCTGAACTACAGCGATCGGTGGTACGTCGTCGTGATCAACGAGAGCCCCAACGCGACCGTCTCGGTGAACTGGACGAGCGAGTGCGTCGCGACCTTCTGACGCTCGCGCGGGGGTTCTCCCCGCGACGGAGCCGCGCCGGAACGGCTCGGGACCGTTACGCCGACGGCGTCGCGCCCCCCTTCCGAACGGCTCCGTAGTGCAGGAGAAGCTCCCCGTAGGGCATGTGGCTCACCGAGAGGAACTTCAGGTTCGTCTGCGTCGTCATCGGGTTCCAGTAGCGGGGACCCCGTCCGTAGACGACGGGCATGACGAAGATCCGGTAGTCGTCGGCGAGGTTGAGCCGAATGACCTCGCTGATGAGCCGCGGCCCGCCCTCGAGGATGATGTTCCCGCCCTTCTCACGACGGAGCTTCGCCACGATCCTCGCGAGGTCGCCCTTGAGGATCCGCGAGTTCTCCCAGTCGGTCTTCTTGAGCCGTCGGGAGAGGCAGACCTTGTCGACCTGGTCGAGGAAGCGCGAGTAGTCGAACAGGAACTTGGGGTCGGTCGGCTTGCGCCCCTTGGTCGAGTGGACCCGCTGATGCCCGGTGAACGAGCGGCGGCCCATGACGACGGTCGTGACATCCTTGTAGCGATCGGCCCACATCGTCCGGAAGAACTCGTCCGCCTCCCCCGGCGGACCGGTGTGGGCGTCGGAGCCCGGATACGTCGGGAAGACGCCGCGGCCGTCGAGGGTCATGTACACGTTGGCGGTCACCTTTCTCGTCATTCTTGCTCTTCTCCGATTCGTGCGCTCGCGAGCCCCGTCATCGCATCGACTCCAGGAGACGATCGACGGCCGCCCAGGCGGTCTCGATCGACCTCTCGAACTCGGGTCCGTACATCCCGTCGCGCTCCTTGCGGGAAGCGAACCTCCACCGGACCCGAAGCCGCGTGCGGTCTCCGACCGGCTCGAACTCGTCCGTCTCGACGGCGACCGTCCCGGGCAGGTCCGTGACAAGGAACGTGTTGACGATGCGACGGGGAGGGACGATCTCGAGGTACTCCCCGGAGAATCCCGTCGTCGATCCGTCCCGGTTCCGGACGAGGATCGAGAACCGTCCGCCCGGCCTCACGTCCATCTCCTCGACCTTCACGTCGGCCGGGTTCTCGGCCCAGATCGACGGCGCATAGAGGGGATCTGTGAAGACGCGGAAGACCCGGTCGATGGGGGCGTGGAACAGCCGGCTCGCGGCGTTCTCGAGCTCGTCCGGCTGTGAGAACACGGCCCTCTCGCGCCCCTTCATCGAGCTCTCGGTACCGGCGGCCACTATTCATCCCTCCGGCGGGTCGACCTGGTGAGCGCGGATCTCGTCGTCGAGTCCTCGACGAGCGCTCCGAGCCGGTCCAAGCGCGCCTCGAGCAGGTCCCGGTAGTCCCTGAGCCAGTCCTCGACCTGTTCGAAGGGCCTGCGACGCAGCGAGTAGAGTCGCAGCTGTCCGACCGCCCGGGCCCCGACGAAGCCCGCGTGGCGCAGGATGCGCAGGTGGCGCGAGACCCCCGGCTGGCTGACGCCCAGGGCTTCGACGAGCGCGCCGACGGAGCGCTCCCCCGGTCGCAGCTGCTCCAGGATCCGGAGTCGGGTGGGCTCGGCGAGGACCTCGAACGCGACGGTCGGTCCGCCCATCGGACAACCATAATTATCCACTTATATAACTCAATCCGTATGTTATCGCGACCCGCGGGACCGCCCTCGCCCGCCTCGCGGAGTAGATGTAACAGGACGACCTGGCCCCCGGAGGATGGCGCCCGGGCTCTCGGCGTGCCCAAGGTGTGGGACTTCCGTTCCGATCGGCTCGCTGTTCTGCCCTCGGTGCGGCGCGCCGCTCCAGGGACGCCCGTGGGCCGGCAACCCCCCCTTGCCCCCGGGACCGGTCTATGCGCCCCCTCCTCCTCCTCCTCCGATCGGCTACCCCCAGACCTACTGGCAGACGCCTCCCCCGACGCCGAAGAATCAGACGACGGTGATCGTCGTCGTCATCGTCGTCGTCGTGCTCCTCGTGGCCGTGATCGCGACCTCGTTCTACTTCGCCTTCGCCTCGTTCCGCGGGAACGTGACGGTCACGAGCGTCTCCATCCAGTCCACCGACAATGCCTGCAACCTCGGCGGGACGACGGAGAACGGCTTCCACACGAGCGTCGGGAGCTCTGTCGTCGAGCACTGGACGATCGGTCCCCCCGCGAACGCGAGTTCTTGTACAGTACATTCCGTGACGGCGGTGACCTCGGGGTTCAACGTTTCGGGGGCCAACGTTCCCCTGACGGTGGCGCCCGGGGTGTCGAGTCAGCTGAGTGTCGTGATCCACGTTCCGGGGAACCTCTTCATCGGCACCCTCACGGTCGACGTCGAGTAGCGGGATCGGGGATCGCGCCCCGCTCCGCCGAACGGGCTCCGGCCCGACGACCTCGAGGGGGACCCGGGTCGGGTCGATCGGTGACCCAGCGCTCCGTCCCTCTCGAAGGCCCCGTCCGGGCGCCGAGGCCCTCGAGACCCGACTTCGTCCCGTCGGCTCCGGCAGCGCCATCGGGCGGCGAGAGGTCGCCACTTCGGCGCGAGCGATGGTCTACTTCGAGGACCTGTCTCGGAGTCCTCGAGGCCGTCGGCGTCCCCCCGAGCGCCCCCCCGCCTTTCGAGGGGGCCCGCGGCGGGTCGCCCCTGACGGTCCGCGGGCCGTCCGCGCTCGGGCGTCCTCCTCGTTGATCCGGAGGGCGTCGCGCAGGACCCCCGTCAACGCGACCTCGTCGACCCTGACCCCCTCGAAGAAGTCGACCGCCCGGACCGTCCGGCTGTCCAGCCGCGTGTTGAACAGCTTCCGGGGATCCTCGAGACGGGCTCCGTCGGGGAACGTCAACCGGACGGCGAGCTTGAGGACGTTCCCGATGCAGACGATCCCTTCGTGGGACCAGACCGGAACGCCCTCCGGATGGCTGGGCTTCCTCCACTTCACTTCCTCGATGAGCTCAGGGGCCGTCCTTCGGAGGATCGCCCGCAGGTCGGCCAGGGTCGCCTCGCGCCAGTCGTCGGCCGCTGCGTCGGCCGCAGGAGGGGACTTCGGGGCCTCGACCCTCCGCCGGGCTCGCTTCGACGCCGCCGTCATGAACCGTGCACCGCTCGGGCTGCAGCCGTCGGGACTCTTGTCGGAATCGCCCGGGGCCGGGGCGACCCCGGACGCGACCGGGCCCGGGCCGCTCGTCTCGGGACCGTGGAACGTCCCACCGTTCCTGCCCCTCGCATCTTCCCTCGCCCCCCCGGCACCGTCTCCCTTCCGCGCGTGGAGAGGGGATCTAGGCACCCGCGTCGCGGCGAGCGATCTGCGGGCTTCGATGTCATTAGGGACCTTCTCTAGCCGGGAGCAGCCATGGTCGTGGGAACGGGAGCGGTGGGGACCGGGGCCTCGAGCGGAGTCGGTGCTGTGACCCAGGGACCGGTGCTCGTGGTGGGCGCGACCGGGAACCTCGGCGGCCGCGTCGTGGACCACCTCCTCGCGAGAGGCAAGAAGGTCCGCGCCCTCGTGCGCGAGGGCACCGACGCGTCCCGTCTCGAGCAGAAGGGCGTGGAGGTCGTACGAGGGGACCTCACCGACCGTTCGACGCTGGCCGCTCCTCTGCGCGGCGTCAGCGCGGTCGTCACGACCGCGGCCGGCTACACGGGTCGCCGTCGAGGAGACTCGCTTGCCACGGTGGACCTTCAGGGAAACCGGAACTTGGTCGATGCGGCCTCGGAGGCGCGCGTGCCGCGGTTCGTCTTCACGAGCATTCTCCAATGCGATCTCGCGCCGAGCGTCCCCCACTTCTGGACCAAGAAGCTGATCGAGGATCACCTCGCGTCCAAGGGCGTCCCGTTCGTGGCGCTCCGGCCGGGAGCGTTCATCGTCCCGCCGGGGGCGGGGTGGGACTTCTGGTCCAAGGGCCTGCGCCACGGGCAGCTGCGCTCCTTCGGACCTCACGACGTGCGCTGGACCTGGATCCACATCGACGAGGTGGCCCGCGCGCTCTCTCTCGCGGTCGACGCGGAGGGCGTCGTGGGTCAGAAGATCGACCTCGGGATGGATCGCTCGCCGTCGATGGACGAGATGGCGGCGGAGTTCGGGCGTCTCCTCAAGCGGCCCATCCGCGTGGTCGGGATGGGCGGCTTCGGCGTCGTGATGCGCCTGCTCTCCGTCTTCAGCCCTCGGATGCGGGACATGAACGCCATGGTGGCGTTCTTCGCGAGCGGGAAGTACGTTGCCGACACCCGGGCCCAGGCGGCGTTCTTGGGGCCGGTGCCTACGCTCGAGGACTCCCTACGGCGGTACGTCGCCACCGGTCAGCTCTCCTGAGAGCGCGAAGAACCGGGGGCTCGAGACACGCGCGGGCGAGGCCCTGCGTGCCCGGAGGGATCGTGGTTATGCCGCAGGCTCGCGGCTCGATCCCGTCCGACCCACGATCCCGGCCGCGAACCTCGCGAGGCCTCCACACGCGGAGAGAGACCCGCCCGGCCCGGCCCCCCAGGATTGGGTCGCGTTGACTCCGCAGACGTTCGGGTCGGCGGCCGACCGGCAGGAGCCCCAGAAGGCGTCGACCGCCGAGCTCGACCCGGCGTGATCCTTCAGGAACGCGGGTGGCAAGGCGAGCAGGATCGCGATCGGGCCGGAGAGCGCGAGCACGCCCGCGACCCCGAGCGCGACCCAGCCGGGCCTCAGAGGCGTCCGACGATTCCGGCGGGCGAGCCGGAGAGGCCCCGCGAGCCTGGCCGGTCCCCCGAGGGCCGCCGCCGCGGCCGCGCCGATCTGCGCGGGGAGGGCCCGCGAAGAGCCCTCCCGTCCGCGGCTCCTCGGGCGAGTACGGCTGGAGGATCCCGGACGTACCCGTCCCCGAAGAGAGGTAGCCGAACCCCGGCAGGGCGGTGTTGTCGACCGAGCACGAGAGCCTGTAGTTCGGGCCGGGCAGGGAGGTCGGGGTCGCTTGGAACTGGTAGTCGACGCCCGCCACCGTCCAGGGGTTCACATCCGACGAGATCGACCACCCGCCCGACGTCAGGCTCGCTCGGGCGAACGCCGCTCCGACGGTCCCGAGCCAAAAGGTCGTCACGGCCCGGGTCTTCGAGCGCATCGGGTCAGGTACCTCGGGTTCGGCCGGACGCCCGCCGGGCGAGTCCGGCCGAGTCGTATCTAGAGGAAGGGAACCCCGTTCGACCTGCCTTTCGTTCGGCGACGACCGTCGAGGGCCGCCCGTGCCGAGGCCGTCGGGGGCCTCGCTCCGCGGCTCCGGCTCCGCGCGGGACCCGGGCCCCCGCGAGGGACCGCGGCCCCGAGGAATACCCCCACGGCTTCGCCGACCGACCGAGCAGGAGGACCCGCGACCCCCGAAGGCGGCCGCACCCCGCCCGAGCGCCCCGAGAGCGCTCTCGCGCGCCCCGAGGTCGAGCCGTAGACGGAACGGACCGAGAGCGACCCGACCGCCCGCCACGAGACACCGGTGCGGCCGGTCTCTCCGTTACGGGGAGACCTGCCGGGCCCGGCGCATCCCCCAGCTGGCCCAGGCCGCCCCGTTGGCCGCGACGAAGATGAGACCCGAGACCAGCACGACCACGGTGTTCTGGATCCAGTTGTAGGAGCTCGCCCAGAACGCGAGGTAGAGGAGGACGAAGCTCGCCAGACCGAAGACCGACACGATGCTCACACCGACCCGCCAGCCCATGCCGTCGCTCAGGGAAGGGCGGGGTACGGTCACGGGCGCCGTCGCTGTCGCCGACATAGACCCTCGCGGCGAGACCGGTGTGGCTGCCCATAACGCGAACGTCAGCGCGGGCTGACGGTGTCGAGCGCGCCGGGGAACTGCGGACCCGGCCCCGCCGCTCCGACGCACGGGAGCGACGAACGAGCGCGCGGTCCCTGAGGCGTTCCGCGGTGTCCGGGCGCCCGGAGATGGTCGCCGAAGGAGCGGTCCGCGCTGAGGTGAAGGGCCCATCCCCGCAGGGGCCACGGGAGGGTCTCGGTGAGGGCGCTCCAGATCGCGAAGACGGCGATCCCGGTGAGCAGGGAGTGGAACACCTCGTCGAGGGCCGCGCCCCAGCGCGGCCAAGACCCCGCCCGGCGGCCGAGAGCGATCGGGACGAACGCCGCGAAGTCGGGCCAGTGGAACGACAACCCCACGGGGCCGAGGAACGAGCCGGTGAGGGGGAGACCCGACCCGCACCGGCCCCCGAAGAGCCAGACGAGGCTCGCCACGGTCGCCACGACGTATTCGAGCCGGTACGGCCACGACCCGAATCGAAGGAACGGGGGGCCCCCATCCCTGGGCGGGCAGGTCGTTCGTGGCGGCCACGGGACCGGCAGCCCACGCCCCTTCTCGAGGTTCCCGCCGCTCCGAGCCGGTGCTCCGAGGGGTCTCGCGGCCCTCGCGTGGGCGAGGGCGTCGTTCTATGGCCCGGGGCCGAAGGGGCCACTCGGTGAGCCGACGTGGTCCGGCGCCGAGCTCAGAGCGCCTCGTCCATGCGGAGGAGTTGCTTCCCGACGTTCTCTCCTGAGTAGAGTCGCGCGAGGGCGTCGGGCGCGCTTGGAAGACCCTCGGCGACGTCCTCCTTCGAGACGAGGTGGCCCGACAGCAGCAGGGGCAGCAGCTCCGCGACCGCCTCGGAGAGCCTTGGGAGGAAGTCCCTGGCGAGGAGCCCTTCCATCCGCCCGTTGACCATCACGAGCTGGAGGTAGTTCGAAGGCCCGGGTACCGGGGCCGCAGCGGCGTACCGCGAGGTCGCTCCACACAGAACGATGCGACCCCCGCTCCGCAGCCGCTCGAGAGCGAGGTCCAGCGTCGGCCCTCCGACGTTGTCGAAGAAGACGTCGATCCCGTCCGGGCAGAGTTCCGTCAGGCGCTGCGCCACGTTCTCGGTGCGCCTGTCGATCGCCGCATCCGCCTTCGCCTCGCGGAGGAGCCACTCGCACTTGGCGGCGCCGCCGGCGATCCCGATCACGCGGGCGCCGCGCCGCTTGGCGAGCTGCACCGCCATCGAGCCGACCCCGCCCGCCGCTCCGGAGACGACGAAGGTCTCGCCCGGCTGGGGCCGCGCCACGTCGCGGACGCCGAAGTAGGCGGCCACGCCGGTGATCCCGAGCGCGCCGAGCGCCCAGTTCGGTGGGACGTTCTCGGGGATGCGATAGACCGGGGCGAAGCCGGCGCCGTCGGTCACCGAGTAGTCCTCCCAACCCATGTGGCAGTGGACCAGGTCCCCCGGCCGGACCGTCGGATGCCGGGACTCGACGACCTTCGACACCGCGAAGCCCTTCATCGGCGAGCCCAGCGGGAGCGCACCGGAGTCGGGACCCGCCTCCTCGCCGAGCCCCACGAGGAAGAGCTGGGTCGGGTCGAACGAGAACCAGAGGTTGCGAGCGAGGAACTGTCCCTCCCCAGGGCTCGGGACGTCGTCCTCGGCCCAGCGGAAGTTCTCGGCCGAGACGCTCCCGTGGGAGCGCTTGGCGACGAGCCACTGCCGGTTCCTGCGCGCGGTCACGACCCTCCCTCGAGGTGGGTGAGGCTCGAGAGAGTCGGCACTCGGCATATACGCGATCCGGGCCGGCGGAATCCCCACGGCCGCGGCTCCGCGGCGCTGCCGTGGGCGCGGCGGGTTCGCGATCGGCTACGGTCGCGGCGGGGGGTGCACGAGCTTGAGGCCGAGGTCCCACCCCAACGACGTGAACGCGCCGAACCGCACGAGCATGACGCCCGCCGCCTCGAGCAGCCGCGCGGCGTCGAGCGGCCCGGCGTCGATGGGGTCCAGTCCCACGTCACGAACCAGGCCGAGGACCACCCGCTTCGCCTCGCCGTCGTCGGAGGCCACGAACCCGGTGAGCTGCTCGCCGAGGGCGCGCCCGCCGCCGCGGAGCCACGCCGCGAAGACGGTGTTGAACGCCTTGACGACGCGGGCCCCCGGTAGCGCGGCCCGAACTCGCTCCGCGTTCGAGACATCGAACCCGCGCGCCCAGCCCATCTTCTCGGTGAGCGGGTTGGTGACGTCGATGACGATCTGGCCGCGGAGGTCGGCCTGGCGGATCGTCGAGAGCGCGTCGTCCAGGTGCCACGAAGGCACGACGATCGCGATCACCTCCGCCGAACGGACGGCCGCTTCGACACTCAGGCGCGGCGCCGGCCCCTCGGTGACGGTCGAAGGCGGATGAGCCACACCGTACCGGACGCTGTGCCCTGCGCGACCGAGCGCCTCGCCGAGAGCCGTTCCCTGATTCCCCGCGCCGATGACCGCGATCTCCATCGGACCCCCGCCCCGGACGGGCCCACCGCCCTAAAGCCCGGTGGGTGGGGCTCCGCCGAGGCCTCCGAAGCCACCGGCCGGTGCCCGACCGGTCCGGCTCCGACCGAGGGCCGGCTCTCGCGCTCGTACGCGGTTCGTCCTCGAGCACCGAGGCGGAACCCCGGTGCCGTCTCCTCCGTTCGCCCGGGCGCCCGGCGGCGGCGGGCGAAGACGCCGGGGTTCCGACGGTCCAACGAGCGCCCGGCCCGAGCCATTTTGCAATATAATATATATACTTACAATCCCATTCTACCTCCGTGCGGCTCGAATCCCGACTCCTCCGAGAGGTCGGCGAGCACCCGCTGCCGGCCCGGATGCGGGTGGCGCAACGGCGCCGGCGAGGTCGCCCGAGGGCGGAGTACCGGGCCCACGTGCGGTCGGTGCGCGACGTCGCGGCGCTCCGGCGGCACCGCATTCCGGCCTACCTGCTCACCCCGGAGGCCGTCTCGGAGGCCGGCTACCCCGTGTCGTTCCGGCCCTGGCTCCTGCTGCCTGAACGGCTCGCCTCCCAGGTCACCTCGGAGTTCCGGATCCTCCCCGTGCGGGACGAGGAGGCCCTCGCGACCGGTCCCGGGCTCCCCGAGCTCGTCACCTTCCTGCTCCGGTTCGACCCGCTGGCGGCGCGGGTCATCGCGAGCCGAAACCGCGCCGTCCTCAACAAGGACGAGCTCTACCGGCGCGTGCGGAACGAACATATGGAGCGACAGGCCACGAAGGTACGACTCCAGGACTTCTGCCGGTCGCTCCCCCGCGTGGGGGAGTCGCTCCCGGCGGAGGAGCTCCGATGGATCGAGCGGAACAGCGAGATGCCGGCGCGGGTCGGCTGACCGACCCCGCGGTCGCGCGCGCGGACGAGATCCTCCGACGGCACGCGATCCGCTATGTCGTCGTCGGGGGCCAGGCGATCGCCCGCTCCGCGGCGACGGCGACCCGCGACGTCGACATCATGGTGACGACGAGCGACTACCGCAACACCGTCGACCGGCTCGCCAAGGACGACGCGCTCACCTTCGCGTTCGAGAGCGGGCCGGTGGCCCGCTTCGGCATCCAGTCGCTCCGGGGGATCCCGCTCGACGTGATCGACGCCGGCATCTTCGCGGGCCGCCGACCCGGAACGGAGTTCTTCGACTTCCTCACACGCGAGGAGTCGACGTCGTCCAACGGCATCGCCTACGCCTCCCCGGCGATGGTCTGGTACTCACGCCTCCTGACCAAGCGCTGGCGGGCCTACGCCGAGAAGATCGTCACGAACGTGATCGACGGCATCGAACCGACGATGCTCATGCGGGTCCAGACGATCGCCAGGCGGTTCGGCACCGACAAGACGATCGCCGAGAGGATCGCCTACGTGCAGGACGAGCTGCGCCGGTCCGATGTCCTCGAGCTGACCCGGGGTTCTCTCGCCGGCCGGTAGCGGCTCCCTCAACGGGATCGGTGGGGCTCGCGGCTCGAGTCGCCGGTCCCGGACCGCCCTCCCCCGAGCCCGACGGCGGCCGCGCATCCTTTTTCCCCCGGACCGGTACGGGTCGTTCGATGGCGCCGTCCGCCGAGGGCGTGTACGAGGTCCGGGCCGTGTTTGGGGCCCCGCTCGACTTCGCGTTCCGGTGGTGCCTCGACTACTCGAGCCGGGACCCGGCCCTCGAGGGCTCGTCGTCGACCCGTCGGGTCCTTGAACGGAAGAAGGGCCGGATCGTCTACGAGGACCTCGAGCGGACGAAGGCCGGCTGGTCCTGGAGCCGCAGCACCGTCCGGCCCCAGCCCCCCGCGCGATGGCACGCGGACATCCTCGGGAACTACCGGAGCTGGGACCTCGACTACTGGCTCGTCCCGCTCGGCCCGGAGCGGACCGAGTTCCACCTGCGTGGGCGACGTCGGCCCATGGTCTTGGGCCTTGTGAACCCCTCGAAGGCGGAGCTCGAGCGGGAGCTGACGGGGATGTGGAAGCGCTACGCGCGTGCGCTCGAAGCCGACTACCGCCGGTCGCTCTCGCGTCGCACGAGGTCACGCCGGCCCGCCCGGCAGAGCGGCTCGGCGGCACCCGCGACGGCTCTTGCGGGACGACGGCCGCGGTCCTCGTGACCCTCGACGGCCGGGGCGTCGGCTCGAGCCGCTCGGAGATCGCCCGGCCGCTCACGACCTCGCTCGCTCCGGGCCGCGCGCGGCCTTAAGAGGCGGGTCCGAGTCCGGGGCCGCGTGGGGCCGGTCCCTGCCGACACTCGGCGGAGCCGTGTCGTCCGTGGTCGAACGGAGTCCGACCGGTCCAAGGTTCGCTCGAGGCCGAAGCGGAGCCTCCTCAATTCGGCCGACGTCGACCGATACGTGGCCGAAGCCCCCCGAGAGCATCGCGCGAAGCTCGCGGAGATCCGAGCGGTCATCCAAGCGGCGGTCCCCGACGCGACCGAGCGGTTCAGCTACCGGATGCCCGGCTACGCGTACGACGGGTATCGGTACAAAGGGATGTTCGCGTGGTTCGGCCTCCAGTCGGGCCACCTCGGGCTCTACCTCCGGCCCCCGACCCTCGAACGCCACCGACGCGAGCTCGAGCTGTACACGAAGACGAAGTCCGCCGTGCATCTGCCCCTCGACCGTGCGATCCCCGTGCGGCTCGTCCAGAAGCTCGTCCGGGCGAGCGTCCGGATCATGAAGGAGAGGGAACCTCCCCGCCGCGACGTCGCGCCCGCCCGCGCGCGGGCCACGAGGGCCCGACGCGGGCGCCCTCCGGCGGCCGCAAAGGCCCGGCCCCCGGTCCGATAGCGACGAGGGTGCGTCGGCGCGGGCGGCCCGAAGGCCCCCCTTCCCTTCCTCTCGAGGGACGCCGTCTCTCGGGGCGCCCAGGGCCGTAGCCTCGGGGATCCTTCCCCACCCTCCCTCGGTGCGCCCGCGGTCCTCGCGGAACGGCCGTTCGTCCTCGGCGCTCTCGGAGCCTCGCCTCCCCAACGGCCACGAGGCGCCGCCGGGCACGAAGTCGAGGGGGCCCGACCCGAGGGCGGGACTCCATCCTCGCTCGCGAGCGCCGAAGTCGTCCGCGCGCGCCTCCGTCGAGGGACCGCCGGGGTGGGATCGACGGGGGTCGTCGCTAGTACTGGAGGAGCAGCGTCCGGCACTCGCGGCAGCGGAACCCCGCGATGTAGACCATCCCGAAGGTGTTCGGCTTCGCCAGCTCCTCGCCGCCGAAGGCGAGACGGGTGCGCTCGAGATACCACTTCGAGCCCCCGACGAAGCTCTCGGACCCGAGGAACCCCGGGGCCATCGGCTTGCCACAGTTGGGGCAGTTAGGCATCGAAAATCGAGTTGTAAAGGCGGGAAGGGTCGGATAAAGCCTCGCGTCCCGCCTCGGGATCGTCGCGCCGCGCCCGAGGGACCCGGTCCGGCCGCGCCTCCTGGGGACGCAGGAAACGCCCTCCGGCGACCCGTTTCTCCGACCCCCTTCGGTCGCTTAAGTGCCGGACCGGCCGTCGAACGGTCGGTCCCATGGCAGCTCCTTCGACGACGGCGCTCCGCGTCGTGCCCGCGGTCCCCTCGGTCCCGCCGGCCTCGACGACCCTTCCGCCGCTCCCTCGGACCCCGCGCCCGAGCCGGACGGTGCGGCGCGCGACGGGCGCACCGCCGCTCGCCTTCCCGTCGTCGCCGGCGATCTATCCGTGGCTCTCGCGGCGGTTCTCCAGCGGCGAGGCGACGCTCTGGGTCGGCCCCGCGCGCGCGACGGAGGCGCTCCTCGAGCTCCTCTACGCGGGCGTCGTCGCGCGCGGCGGGCGGCTCTCCCTGCTCGAGGGCGCGAACCGGTTCCACCCGTACCGCATCGCCGAGCGGATGCGCGCGCTCGGTGTCGACCCGGAGACGGCGCTCGAGCGGATCCGGCTCGCCCGCGCCTTCACCGCGTATCAGATGGTCGCGCTCGTCGACCGTTGGGGACGCGAGGTCCGCGCCCACCCTCCCTCGCTGCTCGTCGCCCACGAGCTGCCGACGCTGTTCTTCGAGAGCGAGTTCCCGGAGGAGGAGCGCGCGCCGCTCCTCCGGTACACGGCCCGGTGCCTGGCCCGGATCGCCCGCGCGACCCGGACCCCGCTGCTCCTCACCTCCTCCTCGGGGCTCGCGGGATTCCCCGGGCTCGCCGAGGAGGGGCCGAGGCTGTTCGACCTCGTGCGGCTGGCACAGGGGCCGGCCGGGCTCCGCCTCGAGGCCTACGGCGAGGCGACGACGATGCAGCTGCTGCACCGGCCCGACGGGCAGCGCGGGCTCGAGGAGTACGGCGGCGACCCCGCCGAGGGGGTGACGGCATGGGCCGGACGGTACCGACCTATCGGCAGGCGCTCGAGGAGCGGCTGAAGCGCTGGGAGGAGTTCGGCCGGCTCCTCACGACCCCCGAGGAGCGGGCCGCCTTCGAGACGATCCGCGCCGGGGCCCGCCGCTACGTCGCGCAGGCGACGTACGTGGGCAGCCCGGACCTGCTCGAGTCGCTCCTCCTCTCGGTCCTCCTCGACCTCGCCCGACGCGTCCCGGCGATACCGCCGTCGTCGGAGGGCCGCGGCGCGCCCTCCGAGGCTCCGACCTGACCGGCGCGCGCCGATGGGGACCGGCTGGCTCCTCGACATCACCGACGCCCCCGACGGGCGCGGCGTCGTCCTCTGGCTCAAGGGGTCGGCCGACGAACGCGTGGCGCCCCGGGTCGAGCCGTATCTCCCGCCGTTCCTCGTCACGGGGCCGGCGCGCGCCCTCGGCGAGGCGCACGAGGCGCTCGCCGCGCGTCCGGAGGTCGCGCGCGTCGTGCCGAGGACCCGCCGCGTCTCGCTCCTCGACCCGAGGCCCCGCGCGTGCCTCGAGGTGACGGCGGCGCGGAACCCGGCGCGACGTCGGCTCGCCGACGTCGTCGATGCGATCGGGGGCTACCACGACCTCCAGCTCTACGACGTCGACCTTTCGGCGCCGCAGCTCTACCACCTCGCCCACGGCCTCTACCCGTTCGCCCCCGTCGTCTGGGACGACCGCGGCGTCCGTGCGACGGAGCCGGCCGAGGCGATCGATTACGCGCCCCCGCCGCTCCGCGGCTCGGTCCTCGAGGTCCGCCTCCGGGGGCACACGCGCGGCCGCGTCGCGCCGAAGGAGGGGAGGGTGGCGGCGATCCGCCTCGGCGACACGACGCTCGAAGGGGAGGACGAGGAGGCGCTCCTCGCGGCGTTCCACGAGGAGCTCTTGCGGCAGGACCCGGACCTTCTGTTCACCGACGGCGGCGACGCCTTCGACCTCCCCTGGCTCGCCCGGCGGGCCGCCGCCCTCGGTCTCCCTTCGTCCGGGTTCTACCTCGGGCGTTCCCCCGCGCCGATCGCCCCCGCGCGGCCCGCGCGGACGTTCGAGTCGTACGGCCGGGTGCTCCACCGGGACGCGGCGTTCCTGCTCCCCGGCCGGTTCCACCTGGACCGCGGGAACTCCTTCCTCTTCGGCGACGCGGCGGTCGACGGCCTCGTCGATGCCGCGCGGCTCTCGCGGCTGTCGCTGCAGACCGTCGTGCGGCAGTCGCCCGGGACCTGCTTCACGGCGATGGAGATGGCCCACGCGCTCGCCGAGGGGTTCCACGTCCCGTTCAAGAAGAACCGGCCCGAGGAGTTCAAGTCGGCCCGGACGCTCGTCGCCGCCGACCGGGGCGGCGTGCTGTTCCTCCCGCCGGTCGGCGTCTTCGACACCGTCGACGAGTTCGATTTTGCGAGCCTCTACCCGCACCTCATGGTGCGGCACAACCTCTCGACGGAGACCCTGGACTGCCGCTGCTGCCCCGAGAGCCCCGACCGGGCCCCCGGGCTCGGCTACCGCTCGTGCACGCGCCGGGTCGGGCTGATCCCGAGGACCCTCGCCCCGCTCCTCGCGCGGCGGCTCGCCTACAAGGCCCGGGCGCGGGACCCGACGACGCCGCCGGCCGAGGCGGAGCGGCTCCGGCGGCGTGTGAAGATGCTCAAGTGGATCCTCGTCACCGCCTTCGGTTACCAGGGCTACCGCAACGCCCGCTTCGGCCGGATCGAGTGCCACGAGGCGATCAACGCGCACGCCCGGGCCCTGATCGCGAGGCTCCTCCCCGTCGCCGAGGCCGCCGGCTACCGCGTCCTCCACGGGCTCGTCGACTCCCTGTGGCTCCGGCCCGAGGGCCCCGGGGCGGCGCCGGACGCGGAGCGGTTCGCCCGCGAGGTCTCCGAGCGCGTCGACCTCCCGCTCGGCTACGAGGGGCGGTACCGGTGGATCGTCTTCCTCCCGGCGGTGACCCACGGGCTCGGCGTCCCCAACCGCTACTACGGCCTCTACGAGAGCGGCGAGCTCAAGCTCCGCGGGATCGGGTCGCGACGCCACGACACCCCGACGGTCTTCCGCCGGTTCGAGGCAGAGCTCTTGGACCGGTTCGCGCGGGCGCGCGACGCCGAGGGCGTGCGGGCGGAGGTCCCGAAGGTCCTCGCGCGCGCCGACCTGTTCGCCGACCGGCTCCGCGCCGGCACGTGGCCGCGAGAGGAGCTCCTGGTCCGGCACCGCCTCTCCCAGCCCGGTGAGGCGTACGTCGTCTTCACCGAGTCCGTCGCGGCGGTGCGCCAGCTCGCCCACCTGGGGAGCGAGCGGGGGCCCGGGGAGTCGGTCCGCTTCCTCGTCGGCGACCGCAAGGCCCGTTCCTGGCGCGAGCGCGTGACGGTCGCCGAGGCGCTCGAGGGCGACGAGCCGTACGACGTCACGTGGTACCTCGAGGGGCTCGCGCGGGCCGCCGAGACGCTCTTGGCGCCCCTCGGCGTCACGCGGGCCTCCCTCCTCCGGCGCTGGGGCGTCGTCGAGCGGGCGCGACGCGCGCGGCCCGTCTCGCCGGAGTCGCTCGCGCAGCAGCGATTGGCCGGCGGGGTGGAACTCCTTTAGAGGCGCCGCGCCTCGCGCTCTGCCGTGGCATCGCGCCTGAAGCGCGGGAAGGGGGGCCACGAGCGGTTTCCCCGCGACGACCGGCCCGTCGCGGACCGGCTCGAGGAGATCCGGCGGCTCGCCGGAGACCCCAGCTCCGCCGACCCCGAGCGCTTCCTCGAGCTCCTCAACGACCGCGAGCCGGCGCTCCGGCAGGCGGCGGCGTGGGGGCTCGGGACCCTCAAGGACGTGCGCTTCCGCTCCGCCCTCGAGGCGTCGCTGCAGGACCCCGCGCCCGGCGTCCGCGCCGCCGCGGCCCAGGCGCTCGGCCTCCTTCGGCGGCCCGAGAGCCGGGAGGCGCTCGAGCGGGCGCTCGACGACCCCGTCGCGACGGTCCGCTCGACCGCCGGCTGGTCGCTCTGGTCCGTCGGCTCCGTCGCCTCCGTCCCCGTCCTGCTCGCGCACGCTCGGGACCCCGAGCCGTCGGTCCGCCTCTGGATCGCCGCGGCGTTGGGGCAGTTCCGGACCGACGCGGGGTTCTCGAGGCTCCTCGAGTACCTCGAGGACGGCGACGACCGGGTCCGACGACAGGCGATCCTCAGCCTCGGCCAGTTCGACGACCCGCGGGTGCCGTCGCTCGTGCGCCCGTTCCTGGAGGACCCGGGACGCCGTGTGCGGATCGCCACCTCCGTCGTCCTCGGCCGCGCGCGCGACGCGGCATCGGTCCCGGCCCTCCTGGCTCGGCTCGAGGTCGACGAGCCGTGGGTCCGCCCCTCGCTCCTCATCGCGCTCGGACGCATCGGCGACGCCTCGGCCGAGGCGGCCGTGGCGCCGTTCGCCGAGGACCGGGCCGCCTGGGTCCGCGTCTGCGCCGTGCGCTCGCTCGCCGAGATGCGGGCGCCGGGGGCCGCGGAGGTCCTCCGACGCCGGCTCACCGACCCCGCCTGGTCGGTCCGGGGCGCGGCGGCCGAGATGCTCGGGTTCGTCGGCGACGCGAGCGACCTGCCCGCGCTGCGCGAGAGGCTCGAGGACGTCCACCCGTGGCCGCGCCGCGGGGCGATCTACGCGCTCGCGAGGCTGGACCTCGCCGAGGCGGCGCCGAGGATCCGCGAGGAGCTCCGGCATCCCGTCCCCGAGGTCCGCCTCGCGGCCGTCTGGGCCCTGGGCCGGCTCCGTGACGACGGGGCTCGAGAGGCGCTCGTGACGATGCTGCGCCAGCTCCACCCCTCGGTCTCGGAGAAGGAGGCGTTCGCCCAGGGTGACGGCGCGGTCCGGCTCGTGAGCGACGCGGCGACGCGCCTGTTCGACACGACGGTCCAGGCGATCGGCCGGCTGCGGCCGCAGGAGGGGGGCGACCTCCTCCTCGTCCGGGCGCTCGCCGAGAGTCGGGCGAACCTCTCCGAGGAGGAGGTCGACCGGCCCGCGCGGCTCCCGCCGGCCGAGGTGCCGGTCGGCCACACCCCTCCGACGCTGGGCCAGCTGTTCGAGGCGGCGCTCCCCGCGGGCTCGGACGAGGACGAGCTCGGATGCTGAGGGGCATCCGGCGCTCCGACGTCCCCGGGTTCACCCGACTCCTCCTCGAGAACTTCCCGGAGGAGGGTCGGCTCCTGGGCTTCCGGCCCGAGCCGCTGGCCCGGGTGGTCTCGAAGCTGTTCCGCCCGGACCTGCGCTTCCTCCTCGGGCTCCTGCGGCTGTTGCGCCGGCCCGTCTTCGACCTGCTCATCGTCGAGGCCGAGAACACGGTGGCGGCGTCGGCGATCCTCACCTTCGGTCCGAAGTCGGGCTACATCAGCAGCGTTGTCACCGATCCCGCGTTCCGTCGTCGAGGCTACGCGACGCGGGTCGTGCGGGCCCTCGCCGAGCGCGCGGCGCGCGCGGGACGGCCGTACGTGGTCCTCGACGTCCTCGACGGGAACGCGCCGGCCCGGGCGCTCTACGCCCGGGAGGGCTACGCGACGCTTCGCCACGTTCGCTACTACGCCGCGCCGGTCGCGACCCCGGCCGCGACGGGCGGGGCGACAGGGATCCGGCCGCTCCGCCGGCGCGACCTCGATCGGCTCGCCGAGCTCGCGAACGACCTCCTGCCCCCGCCGGTCCGGGGGGTGCTCCCCGTGGGGCCGAACGACCTCGCGCTGTCGCCGCTCGTCAGCGTCGGCCTCAGCTCCGAGAGCGAGGCGTTCGTCCTCGACGACGGCCGCGGGCCCCGCGGGTTCGTCCGAGCGACGGTCGCCGAGACGATGGAGGCGGCCCACCTCACCCAGCCGATCCTCGCGGGCGACGTGACCCCCGACGAGGCGCGCGCGCTCGTGACGACGGCCCTCTCGTGGCTGGCGTCGAAGGGGGCCTCTCGCGTCCTCGCCGAGGTGCCCGAGGCGAACGCCGCCGGCGCCGCCGTGCTCACCGCCCTCGGGTTCTCGGAGGTCCTTGGCGTCGATACGCTCTACCGGTCGAGCGGCGCGTAGCCGGCCCGACCGCGCCGTCCGCTCGCGCCTCCCCCTCGACGTCTATCTGTTCCCCGCCGCGGTCGGCGGAGGCCGGGGCGACATCGAGGAGGTCCTCACGGTCGGGCGCCGGCTCGCCGAGGCCGGCGTGTCCTTGTGGCTGTACCGGGCCCGCGGCCGCCCGCTGCCCCGGGGCGTCGACAAGACGTTCGCCGCGGTGCCGCTCCGGCGGGTGGCGAGGCTCCGACCCTCCGCAGCGCGCGCCCTCACCGTCTCCCCCCACTTCGGCACGACCGCCGAGTCGGCCCGCCCCGGGCCCCTCGGCCACGCCGGCGTCTGGGCCGAGGAGCGCGAGGAGGTCGAACGGGCCTACGGCCCCGGCGCGGTGCTGCACCTGAGCCTCGAGGAGTTCGCGCGGGCGCGGCCGCTCCGATGGCTCGCCGAGGAGCGGTGGCGCGAAGGAGGGTGGACCCGGTCGAGGATCGCGACCCGACGGAAAGGGCCCCAGGCCGGGCGGGAGCTCGCCGAGTTCCAGGCGCTCTACCGAAGGTTCCGCGCGCTGGACCGTGCCGACCTTCTCACGCTGTTCCCGGGGTTCCTCTACTCGAGGGCGTTCGCGAGCGAGTTCCCCGAGACGGTGCAGTGCGGCCCGATCGCCCCGTGGCCGCACCGGCCGCGGTATCGGGAGCCGGGGCCCGCGCGGCCGCTCGAGCTGCTCTGGTACGCGAGCCCGGCCTCCTCGGTCCGGATCGCCTCGAAGGTCCTGGCCGGGCTCGTCGCGACGGGCCGGCCCTCGCGGCTGACCCTTCGCACGCCCCGTCCGATGCCGCTGCGTCCGCCCCGAGGGGTCGAGGTCGTCGAGGTCCCGCTCTCGCCCTCGCGCGCGTGGGCCCGTCGATGGAGGACGCCACACGTCGTCCTCACGACCGGTTCCCGGTCGCTCCTCGAGGCGCTCTCGGTCGGGGCCCCGTTCCTCTACTTCAACGGCGTCCTCGGCCGTGGCGGCGCCCTCCGCCGACACCGGCCGGAGAAGCTCGACGGGCTCCTGCGATGGCTCGCCCTCGAGCGCGTACCGGCCGTCGTGCGCCGCGACCTCAGCGACCTCGCGCGCGGGCGGCGCGTCGCCGAGGTCGTCGCGAGGGCCGTGACCGACGCGTCGTGGCGAGCGGCGTTCCCGCCCCGCCGCCCCGGCGCGGGCTACGCGCCCGGCTTCGAGGAGGGCGGGACCGTCGCGGTCGCGGTCGCGCGCGCCTTCGCCGAGCCGTCGACGACGCTCGCGCCGTTCCTCGCCGGTGTGCGGGCCGTCTCGCGCGCGCGGCCCGCCCGTTCGAAGGTTTAAGAGCGGACCGCTCCTCTCGGCGACGGATGGCCGAGGGCGAGGCCGCCGGCCCGGTCCAGCTCGCCCGGAGCCTGCTCGGCACCTCGCTCGACGTCCGCCGCGACGAGAATGTCGTCATCGAGACGTGGAACCACACGCTCCCCTACGCGACGGCGTGCGTCGTCGAGGCGCGGCGCCGGGGGGCGCACCCGATCCTCCTCCTCGAGGACGAGGCGGCGTACTGGCGGAGCATCGACCTCGCTCCGGGGATCGGCCGCTGGAGCCGAGTCGGCACGCACGAGTGGGCCGCGCTGGCCCGGTCGCGCGCCTACGTCTTCTTCCCGGGGCCGGCGGACATGCCGCGGTTCCGCTCGCTGCCCCAAGAGCCCCTCTCGCAGCTCTTGGCCTACAACGGCGAGTGGTACAAGCGGGCGCGCGCCGCGCGAGTCCGGGGCGTCCGGAGCGTGCTCGGCTACGCCTCGGAGCCGCAGGCGGAGGCGTGGGGCGTCTCGGCGGCGACCTGGCGGCAGCAGCTCGTGCGGGCCGCCGTCGACGCCGACGCGGCCGAGGTCCGCCAGAACGCCGCCCGGGTCGCCCGAGCGCTCGGGAAGGGCCACACGCTGCGCGTGACGGGGTCGAACGGCTCGGACCTCACGGTGCGCCTCCGCGGCCGGGCCCCGACCGTCGACGACGGCGTCATCTCGGCCGAGGACCTCCGCTCGGGCCACAACCTCACGGTGTCGCCGCCCGGCTCCGTCGCGGTCGCGATCGACGAGCGGAGCGCCGAGGGGACGTTCATCGCGAGCCGCCCCTCGTTCCTGAACTTCGGTCGTCTCGAGGGGGGCCAGTGGGAGGCGCGGCAGGGCCGCCTCGTCAACACCTGGTTCACCGACGGCCAGCCGGCGTTCGACGAGCGGTACGCGGCGGCGCCGAAGGGCAAGGACGTCGTCTCCGTCGTCTCGATCGGCCTCAACGCCGCGCTCGAGGCCGGCGTCCCGAGGGTCGAGGACCAGGAGCTCGGCTGCGTCACCGTCGGGGTCGGCGGGAACGTCGGCTACGGCGGCACGAATCGGAGCGCCTTCCACGCCTGGCTCGTCCTCGGCGAGGCATCCGTCGCCGTCGACGGCGCCCCCCTCGTCGACCGCGGACACATCCTGTAGCGGCGCCGTGGTCGCGACCTCCGACCCCGGGGCGTCGGGGCCTCTCCCGAGGGCGTTCTACGACCGGCCGACGCGGGTCGTGGCCCGCGCCCTCCTCGGGTGCCGGTTCCTCCACGAGACGGAGGCGGGCGGGCTCGTCGGCCGGATCGTCGAGACCGAGGCGTACGTCGCGCGCGACCCGGCGAACCATGCGTTCGGGGGGCCGACCGAGCGGAACCGCTCGATGTTCGCGGCGCCCGGGACCCTCTATGTCTACCGGATCCACCAGGTGCACTGCGCCAACGCCGTCACCCGGCCGGGGGAGGCGGTCCTCCTCCGCGCGGCCGAGCCGCTCTCGGGCGGGCTCGGGAACGCGAGCGGACCCGGGCGACTCTGCCGGGCCTTCGGTCTCACGCGGCGCGACGACGGGCTCGACCTCACCGCCGACGAGGTCCGGATCCTCGCGCGCGACCGGCCCCTCGGGGGCCGGGTCCTCGTCGGACCTCGCGTCGGGATCTCCAAGGCGGTCGAGGCGCCGCTTCGCTACGCGATCGCGGAGAACCGGTATGTCTCGTCGCCGCGACCCCGAGGCCGGCGTGACGCCTAGCGGAGGGCCCGCGGGCCCGTCCTACTTGAGCTTGGCCCAGCTAAAGCGGCGGAGGTGGGCCGTGTCGCCGAAGCCGCACGAGGCGCAGACGCGCTTTTGTCGGTGGTACGAGTGCTTCCCGCACCGACGGCACCGGAAGTGGACGATCTTGCCGCCGCGCTGGGCCGGGGTTCCCTTTCCCATGTTCGACTCTCCTAGGGCGAGATGTAGACGATGCTGTCGCCTCGGAGCAGCGTGAGGGCGCTCCGGGCGGTCGTCCCGTCGGCGCTCGTCTCCTCCGAGCCCGAGAGGACGAGGTTGAGGTGCTGGTCGAAGCCGTCGAGGACGCCCGAGACCGAGCGTCCGCCGCGCAGCGAGACGAGCACCCTCTTGTGCCGGTGCTGCTCGAGGAGCTCCAGCGGCTTCATCGGCGGGAGAGCGCCGAGACGATGACCCCCACTTAAGGGTTCGGGTCGCCGTCCCGTGCTCTCGGGGCGCCCGTCGCGGCGGGACCCGCCCCGTCGAAGAGAGCGAGCAGCCGCTCCGTCTCGGCCTCGCTCCACGGCGGGAGCGGGGCGAACCGCTCGAGCCGCTCCTGGAGCGTCAGCGCGACCTCGCGGGGATCCCCCTCGCCCTCGACGGAGCCGAAGCGGCCGGGGAACCGTCGAGGGAGCTCGCGGGCGTAGAGCAGGCGCTCGAAGCGGCCGACGACCTGGTGGCGCTCGACGAGCGCGGGGTCGTGGGTCGCGGGCGCGCCCCGGGCCCTCGCGAGCGCGACGCCCTCGGGAACGTCGAGGTAGAGCGTGATGTCGGCGAGGCCCCAGGCGTCCCGCGCCCTCGAGCGCCGGGCGCGTCGCGCGAGGTCGCCGACCACGTCCCACGACGGCTCGAGCCCCTCTCGGAGCCCCCAGCTGTAGGCGAGCGGGCCGAGGGTCCCCGTGTCGAGGACGACGGACTCGCCCCGCGCTCGAGCGCTCCGGAGCTCGGACCACCGCCGGCCCTCCTCGTCGAGGAGCCTCGCCTCGAGCTCGGCGAGCTCCGCCCGGGTCCGGACCTCGAGCGGGACCGACCGGCCGAGCCGGTCGTACGCCTCTCGGACGAGTCGGGCCGAGAGGAGCGTCGCCAGGGCGGTCGCCGCCGTCGTCTTGCCGGAGCCCGAGGAGCCCTCGACGGCGACGACGACGGGCTCCCGGTAGCGACGGGCGGGGGCCATCCCGAGGGGACCGCCGTCCAGGGCTTTAGGCTCGACGCGGGGCCCCTTTAACGGCCGCGCGCGTGGGGCCCGCGGTGGCGGCGGAGGCGTCGAGAGCCCCGGCACGGCCGTTCCGGGCCCGCGTGCTCGAGGCGAGCTCCTTCGCCGACCTCGCGCGGGCAATCGTGGGGACCTCGAGCGACCCCGAGGGGGTCGGGATCATGACGCGGAAGGCCCGGATCTTCCCGGTCGCGCTCCGCCACGTCCCCCTCAAGGCCGCGCCGCTCCTCAAGCAGGAGCTCCTCGCCGTCGGCGGGGACGCCGCGCAGGCGCGCGGCATCGCCGACCACTCCGTCGTCGAGACCGACGTCGTGCTGCTCGCGACCTGGGGCCAGTACCAGCGCCTCCTCCCCAAGCTCCGACGACAGCCGTTCCGGCTCGCCGCGATCGCCGAGGCGGTCGACGCGGGGCTTCGAGGGTACGTCGCCAGGGCCCCCCGGCACGTTCCCGGGCGCCACCGGGGCTTCACCGTCGGAGAGCGGACGCTCGTGATGGGCGTCGTCAACGTCACCCCCGACTCGTTCTCGGACGGGGGGCGGTGGCTCGACCCCGAGGCCGCGGTCGCGCACGCCCGGCAGCTCGTCCTCGAGGGGGCCGACCTGCTCGACATCGGGGGCGAGTCGACGCGCCCGGGCGCGACGCCGGTCGACCCTGAGGTCGAGCTCGCGCGGATCCGTCCCGTGATCGAGGCGCTCCACAAGGACGGGAGCCGGCCGATCTCGGTCGACACGCGTCACGCCGAGGTCGCGCGCCAGGCGCTCGCCGCCGGCGCCGACCTCGTCAACGACGTGAGCCTTCTCGGCGACCCGGGGATGGCGCGCGTCGTGGCCGGGGCCGGGGCGGCGCTCCTCCTGATGCACACACGCGGGACCCCCGGGACGATGGCCGGCCTCACGCGGTACGAGGACGTCCGCGCGGAGGTCTTCGAGGCGCTCGCGGAGGCGGCGCGCTCGGCCAGTGAGGCCGGGGTCGGGGCGGACCGGATCCTCGTCGACCCCGGGCTCGGCTTCGCCAAGAGCGCCGCCCAGAGCCTCGAGCTCCTGGCCCATGTCGGGGAGTTCAGGTCGCTGGGCTACCCGGTCGTCGTCGGGGCCTCGAGGAAGTCGTTCCTCGGCGCGCTCCGGCCCGAGAGCCGGCCCGACGAGAGGCTCGAGGCGAGCGTCGCCGCCGCGGTCCTCGCGGCCCGTTCGGGGGCCCACGTCGTGCGCGTGCACGACGTCGCCGCGAGCGTGAGGGCGCTGGCCGTCGTCGACGCGGTCCGCTCGCACGAGGGGCCCCACGCGAGCTCGGGCGAGGGGGACTGGGCCGAGGACCCGCCCCCGTAGCTACGGTCGCGTCGGCTCGGCCTCGTCGGTCTCGAGGACGAGCGAGCCGATGTAGTCGCAGTCGAGGCAGTGGTAGACCTGCCCCGTGATCATCGCCGAGTTGTAGACGAGGTGGTCGCTGAGGCACTGGGGGCAGCGACGGACGGTCCTACCCCTCGGTCTCCTCTTCACCGTCGTCGCCTTTCTCCTCGGTCCGGTCCTTCGGCGCCTCGTCGGCCGCCGGCGTCCCGGCGTCGACGACGGGCTCGCCGCCCTCCGGGGGGGTCGGGCCCGTCGCCGCCCCCTCGATGGCGCCGGCGAGGACGACCGCGTCGCGGACCTCGTCGTTGGCCTCGAGGCGGATGATCCGCACCCCCATCGTGTTGCGGCCCTGCGAGCGGATCCCCGAGACGGGGACGCGGATCGTGATCCCGTCCTGGGTCGTCACGAGGACCTCGGAGTCGTCGCGGACGGGGAGCACCGCGACGACGGAGCCGTTGCGGCCGCCCGTGCGGATCGTGCGGACCCCCTTGGCGCCCCGGCGGGTCTGGCGGTACTCGTCGAACGGGCTCCGCTTGCCGAAGCCGGTCGAGGTGATCGTGAGGAGGGAGGGGAACTCGGTCGAGACCGGGGCCATCGCGACGACCTGGTCGTCCTTCTCGGAGCCGAGGCGCACGCCGTAGACGCCGTAGGTGGCGCGCCCCATCGCGCGGACCTCGCTCAGCGGGAACCGGACCAGCTGGCCGGCCCGCGTCGCCAGGACGATCTCCGTGCGATCGTCGGTGACGAGCGCCACGTCGACGAGCGCGTCGCCCTCCTCGAGCAGGACCGCCTGGATCCCGCTCGTGCGGATGTTCTGGAACTGGTCGAGCCCGGTCCGCTTGACGAGCCCGCGGCGGCTCGCGAAGAAGAGGCTGCCCGACGTCTCGAGGTCGCGGATGTTCAGGAGCGTCTGGACCTTCTCGCGCTCCTTGAGGCGGGGAAGGAGGTTGATCACGGCCTTCCCCTTCGAGTGCCGGCTCCCCTCGGGGAGCTCGTAGGCCTTGAGCCGGTAGACGCGACCGAGGGTCGTGAAGATGAGGATGTCGTCGTGGGTCCGCGCGAGGAACGTGCGGATGACGTAGTCCTCCTCCTTCGTCTCCATCTGGATGAGGCCCTTGCCGCCGCGACGCTGCCGCCGGTACTGGTCGAGCGGCAGGCGCTTGATGTAGCCGTCGCGCGTGACGAGGACGACGACGTCGGTATCGGGGATCAGGTCCTCGAGCGTCCGCTCGGTGAACGCGGGGACGATCCGGGTGCGTCGCGCGTCCCCGAACCGGTCCCGGAGGTCCTTGAGCTCGGCGACGATGAGGCCGTCCAGGACCTTCGGCGAGGCGAGGATCCCCTTGTACTCGAGGATCTGCCGCTCCTTCTCCGCCTTCTCGCTCGAGACGGCGTCGCGCTCGAGCGCGGTCAGCCGCGCGAGGCGCATGTCCAGGATCGCCTTCGCCTGCTCCGTCGAGAGGAGGAATCTCCCCATCAGCGACGCCTCGGCCGCCGCGGCGTCCTTGGAGCGGCGGATGATGCGGATGACCTCCTCGATGTGGTCGATCGCGGTGAGGAACCCCTCGAGCAGGTGGCGCCGCTCCTCGGCCTTGCGCAGGTCGAACTGGGTCCGTCGCGTGAGCGTCTGGCGCCGATGGAGGAGGTGGACCTCGAGGAGCTCCCGGATCGGGAGGACCTTGGGGCGCCCGTCGATCAGGCAGAGGTTGATCACGCCGAAGCTCGTCTCGAGCGGCGTGTGCTCGTAGATCCGGTTGAGGACGATCTCCGCCGGCGCGTCGCGCCTCAGGTCGACGACGACGCGGGTCCCCTCGCGGTCGGACTCGTCGCGGAGGTCGGTGATGCCGTCGAGCCGCTTGGCCTTGACGAGGTCGGCGATGAGCTGCAGGAGCGAGACCTTGTTGACCTCGTAGGGGATCTCCGTGATGACGATCTGGTCGTGGCCCTCCGTCTCGCGGACCTCGGCGGTGCCGCGGATCCGCATCATCCCGCGGCCGGTCGCGTACGCCTCTCGGATCCCCTCGGCGGCGAGGGCGCCGCCGGTGGGGAAGTCCGGTCCGGGCAGGACCTTGAGGATCTCGTCGAGGCCGGCGTCGGGCTTCTCGAGAAGGAGCAGCAGCGCGTCAACGACCTCGCCGAGGTTGTGCGGCGGCATGTTCGTCGCCATGCCGACGGCGATCCCGGCCGAGCCGTTGACGAGAAGGTTCGGGACCTTCGAGGGGAGGATGAGCGGCTCCTTGAGGGAGCCGTCGAAGTTGTCGCTCCAGTCGACGGTCTCCTTCTCGATGTCGAGGAGCATCTCCTCGGCGATCGCGGCGAGCCGGGCCTCGGTGTACCGCATCGCGGCGGCGGAGTCGCCGTCGATCGACCCGAAGTTCCCCTGCCCGTCGATGAGCGGGTAGCGCAGCGAGAACGGCTGCGCCATCCTTACGAGGGCGTCATAGACGGCCATGTCGCCGTGCGGGTGGTACTTGCCGAGGACATCGCCGACGGTGCGGGCCGACTTGCGGTACGCCTTGTCGTGCGTCGCGCCGGACTCCCACATCGACCAGAGGATCCGCCGCTGCACCGGCTTGAGACCGTCGCGGCCGGCGGGGAGCGCCCGGCCGACGATGACGCTCATGGCGTAGTCGAGGTAGGACTGGTGCATCTCCCGCTCGACGGACCGGTCCCGGGTCCGGTCGCCGTCGGCGTCCGGGGCCGCGGGGGGCGGGAGCTCCTCGGGCGGGGTCGTCATCGGGCCCCTCCCGACGCTCGCGGAAGCTGCGTCGCGACGAGGCGGTCGACCTCGGCGAGGAACCGCTCACGGCCGCTCTCGGGGATCGTGGCGCCGGCGGCGACCTTGTGGCCGCCGCCCTCGCCGCCCGCCAGCTCCGCCGCGGTGCGGCACGCGCTCGAGAGGTCGAGCCCCTGGCCGACCAGCCACTGGGTCCCGCGGCCGGAGACCTTGTAGTGCGCCTCCGCCCTCGTGAGGACGAAGGTCGGCCGCTGGGGGTCGAGGAGGTAGCTCATCGCAAGGCCCGCCTGGGTGCCGGCGAGGGTCGCCTCGCCGCTCTCGAACCACTGGATGGCGTTGAGGAGATTAACCCCCTTTTCCTCGACACGAAGGAGGCCCTTGAGGATGCCCGAGCGCCACGCCTCCTCGGCCGTGCGGGCCCTCGCGAGGGCCTTCGGGTCCCCCAAGGCGATGGCGATGCCGACGCCGGGCTCGCCGACGCGCCCGAGCGCGTTCTGCAGGTTCGACAGCTCCTGGGCGTCGACGCCGAGCGACGGGATCCGGTAGCCCTCCTGCGTGAGGAGCTCGACGAACTCGGGTCGGGCCCCCTGCTGGACGAGCCGGGCCAGGAGCGTCGCGGCGAGCCGCCGGGTCTCCTCGGCGTCGAGCTCTTGTGGGGGTCGGCCCGCGTCGACGTTGAGGGAGCGCAGGAGCTCGCGCACCGCCGTCGGGCGGCCCGAGAGGCCCGTGACGAACGGGTCGATGCCGTTGACGAGCGCGTCGAGGATCGTGGGGCCGAACAGCGCGAGCCGTCGCTGGCGCTGGACGAGGGAGCGGTCGATCGCCTCGTCGAGCAGCCGCGCGTTGAGACCCTTGAACCCGTTCTGGTGCTGGCGGTCGGCGATCGCCCCCGAGAGCCCCCAGGGGGCGTTGTCCCAGTTCTTCGGGTCGACCCAGACGGTGAACAGCCAGCTCAGCGTGGCGGCGCACAGCTCGGTCATCCCGTCGACGCCCCAGTCGAGCGGGTTCACGAAGGCGACGTGCTTTGGCAGCGGCGGGGGCGTCGGGGCCCCGTCGTACTGGTGATGGTCCAGGACGATCACCGGGTGGCGGTGGGCGGCGTAGAGGTCGAGCCAGGCGGCCCCCGTATCGACGATGAGCACCGGCCCGTCCGTCGCCGAGAGGATCGCCTCCATCCGGCCCCGCTCGACGCCGACGAGCGGCGTGGCCTGGAACGGACAGCCGAGCCTCGTGAGCATCCGGACGACCGAGGAGGCGCTCGCGATGCCGTCCCCATCGTAGTGGTAGACGACGCGCCAGCGTCCCGGATGGGCGAGGAGGAGCTCCTTGGCGTGGGCGAACTCCCGCGCGTAGGCGGGATCGCGGACGAACCCCTCCGGCCCGGAGGGCATCACTCCACCTGAAGCACCGCGGTCGCCGCCGTGTAGCTCCAGTCCTCGGGCAGCTGCTTGCGCTGCCGGTAGTACCGGGCCAGGCGTCGGATCCGCGACTCCATCAGGCTCAAGCCGCGCCGGTTCGACAGGTCCTTCGGGTGCGTCGTGAGGTGGCGCTGGAGGTGGACGACGCGCTTGAGGAGCGCCTGGAGGTCCTCGGGGAGCTCCGGCTTCACGCCGTTCTCCGCGAGGAGCTGGGTCATCCGGTGCCCCGTCACGGCGCGGACCGACGGGACCCCGTAGGCATCGCGGAGGGTGGCGCCGACCTGGGCGGCGGAGGTGCCGCCCTTGGCGAGCTTCACCGCCTCTTCCGTGACCTCGGCCGGTTCCATCGTGACCCACGTCGGCTTCTGGGGCGGGTACGGCCGGTGCGAGCCGGAACGGCCCTTGCGACCGGAGTGGATTCGGGACACGGCCGGGCGGGGAAAAGGGTGCTCTACTTAAGGGTTGGCGGCGGCGCAGACGACGCTCGCGCGCGCCTCGCGCCTCAGGGGATGCGGTCGGAGGTCTGGATCGCCGACACGAGGAACTTCTTGCCCTCGGGCGTGATCTGGTAGCGCTGGGCGGCGGCCCGCTGGCGCTGCCAGGAGTAGTCGCCCGGGGCCTGCATCGCCACGAGCCCGTTCCGCAGCAGAAGGCCGAGCGCCAGCGAGACCTTGATCGACCCGCGCTCGACGGCCCAGAAGTCCTTGAGCCGCCCCTCGAGCTCGGAGAGCTCGAGCGCCTGCTCCGTCTGCTGCCCCTCGTGCACGGCGTCGGCCTGGTTGAGCTGGCGCAGGATCGCCACGAGGGTGGCGCGGACCGGGTCCTGCGCCTGGGCCTGCGGAGCGTCCATCGCGATAGGGGGACGCGTAGAACCCCTACTTAGACGTACCAGCCCGGTCTCGGGTGGCTCGGGACGCTACCGGACCCGACCTCGGGCCTCGAGCTGTCGGACGAGGTAGCCCTTCCCGAGGGTCGTGATGCGGAACCGCTCGCCGAGGACCCGGCCGCGGTCCCACGCGTAGACCGGCTCGTCGACCGTCGTCACGAGGCCGTTCTCGAGCAGGAGCCGGAGCGCGAAGGCGAGGTCGGTCTCGCCCGCGACGGTCGCCCAGAAGGCCCGCATCGCCCGCTCGAGCTCGGCGTACTCGAGCTCCGGCACCTCGGGGACCCGCTCGGCGGCCTGGTTGAGCCGCTTGAGGACCTCGAGGAGCGTCTCGTGGAGCACCCAGGCCGGCGACCCGACCCCGTCCGCCACGCGGGGGGCAGCGCCGACCCCGAGATAATCCCGCCGCCGCGCGCCGATCGGGTCGGGCGCGCCCGAGAGATGAGGGCTTTTATCTCGAAGCCCGCTCCCTTGAGGTAGATGCGGTGCTCCTGCCGGCAGCCGGCCCGGTGCCCGGTGTGCAACACGCCGGTCCGCGTGCCCCTCACGAACCTCGAGAGCTCGAGCGGCGCCGCGGTGCTCGTCGATCGGTTCGCGCGACGCGACTCCTCCTCGAGCCGGGAGGGCCTGCGCCGCATCATGGAGGGGTGGACCAGCTGCCCCGGCTGCGGCCAGACGGTCTTCCACCACCACAGCCGCTCCTGCGTCGCCGAGGCGCTCGCCACCGCGGGGGTCCCGCTCAGCGAGCGCGAGGCCCTCCTCTCGAAGATCACGTTCCCGGAGGGGTAGGGGCGCGCGTGGCCGACGAGGAGTTCGTCGTCACCCCCTACGAGGTCCGGGGGAAGGTCGACCACGAGCGGCTGCGAGAGCAGTTCGGCGCCGAGCGGCTGACGCCCGCGCTCCTCGAGCGGCTGCGGGGGCTCGCCGGCGGCGAGCTCCACCCGCTCCTCACCCGAGGGGTCTACTACTCGCACCGCGACCTCGCCCGCCTGCTGGACCGCCACGCGAAGGGCGAGCCGTTCTTCGTCTACTCGGGACGCGGGCCCTCGGGGCCGCTCCACACCTCGCACTTGGTCCCCTTCGAGCTGTGCCGGTGGCTCCAGGAGAAGCTCGGCATCGAGATGTACATCCAGATCACCGACGACGAGAAGTTCTGGTTCCGGCCCCACCTCACCCGCGCCGAGACGTACCGCTGGGGGATCGAGAACCTCACCGACCTGCTCGCGCTCGGCTTCGACCCGAAGCGGACCCACGTCTTCTTCGACACGCGGTCGATCGGCGCGATGTACTCGATCGCCGTCGACGTCGCAAAGCGGATCCCCTACTCGACGGTCCGGGCCGTCTTCGGGTTCCCGCCAAGCCAGAACATCGGTCTGGTCTTCTACACGGCGCTCCAGACGGTCCCCGCCTTCTACCCCTCGTGGGTCGCGGGCCGCCCCGTCAACTGCCTCATCCCGTGCGGGATCGACCAGGACCCCCACTTCCGCGTCACGCGGGACATCGCCGAGGGGCTCGGCTACCCGAAGCCCGGCCTCCTCCACAGCGTGATGCTCCCCGGCCTCGCCGGCGACAAGGTGATGAGCACGACCGGCGACACGCGCGACAACGCGCTGTTCCTCAACGACCCCCCCAAGGAGGTCGCGCGCAAGCTCCGCAAGGCGTTCACGGGCGGCCGCACGAGCGTCGAGGAGCAGCGCCGTCTCGGGGCGGTCCCCGAGGTCTGCTCCGTCTGGGCGCAGTGGCGCTCCCGCTTCGCCGAGAGCGAGGCGGAGTTCGAGACGATCACCGCCGACTGCCGGTCGGGCAAGCTCCTGTGCGGCGACTGCAAGGCGAACCTCATCGAGCGCGTGAACGGCTTTCTCGCCGCGCACGAGGCCCGACGCCCGGCGGCGCGAGAGCTCGCCGAGTCGGTGATCCTCGAAACGGCCCCGCCGCGGGCCACGCCGACCTCCTAGGCGCCGGCGCTCCCTCCCGCCCCGAGGCGGGGAGGCACCGCTCGTCCGACGGAGTCCCTCCCGTGAGGGGCCGCCCCGCGGGGCACGCGGGGGGGCTCAGGCGACCTCGGGCCGGTCCGGGAGCGTGCTGCCGCCCCCGGTCGGGGGACGTCGTGGCGGGACCGGCCCCGCCGGGCCGAGCTCGGGCGGCTCCTCGCCGACCTCCTGGCCGCTCGCGGCGGTGAGAAGGCGGAGCATCGGGCCGAACAGCGAGCGCCGGGCCCGGGAGGGGTCGAGCGTGAAGGCGCGGTCGTAGGCGGCGAGCGCCTCCTCCTCCTCGCCGAGGCTGAGGAGCGACAGCGCGAGGTCGAGCCAGCTCTGGGCCTCTCGGCCCCCCTCGCGCTCGCCGGTCTCGGCGAGGTGGCTGTCGCGACGCGGGGTCGGGGCGGGTTCCTCGAGGGGGACCGTGCTCGTTTCGCGCGACAGCACGAGCGCCCGCTCGAACGCCACCGAGGCGGCCCGCTCGTCGCCGGTCTCGGCGAGCGCGACGCCGAGCCGGTGCCAGGCGACCAGGTCCTCGGGTAGGAACGCGACCGCGTGCCGGTAGGCCGAGACGGCCTCGGGCCACTCCGCGCGGAGCGACCGGGCGACGCCGAGATGGAACCAGGCCTCGCCGTTCTGGGGGCCGAGCTCGATCGCCCGGGAGAGCGCCTGTTCCGCCTCGGCGCCCCGCCCGAGGTGGGCGAAGGCGATCCCGGAGTAGGACCAGGCCCGAGAGTTCAGCGGCTCCTCGAGGAGGACCTCCTGGAAGGCTCTCGCAGCCCGCTCGTACTCCCCCTTGAGGAAGTAGTGTACCCCGATGTCGAAACGCTGGCTCACAGGCGACCCGGCGAGGTCGGGCAGGGGCCGGCCCGTCAAATAGACTCCTCTCGACCGGGGGTCCTACCTTGGCGCCATTCGGAACGGGCTCGAGAGCGCGGGGCGACGGGGCGTGCGAAGACGGCACGCGCGGGGGGACATTTTAAATAGCCGGCGTTCGTCCGTCCGGTCGGAAGACTCCGAGCCCCGCCCGTTCGAGCGCCCCGTCAGGCTACTTTTGTGGTATGACCGCGTGGAATGAGGTGGGCGAGGTCCCTTCCAAAACCCGCGAAACGCGAAGAGGAAACGACATGGAGAAGCCCCTGACGAAAGTGCGCGACCTGACCCCGAGCTCGAAGCAAGTGAACGTCCACGCGAAGGTTATGAACGTGGGCGAGGCGAAGGAGGTCATGGGAAAGTACGGCGACCCGCGCAAGGTCGCTGAGGCGGTCATCGGCGACGATACCGCGACGATCACGCTGTCGCTCTGGAACGAGCAGATCGGCTCGATCGCCAAGGACGACATCATCCTCGTGGACAACGGCTACGTGTCCCTGGTCCGCGGCCACATGCGACTCAACGTCGGCCGCTACGGGAACCTCACGAAGTCGACGGACCCGATCGGTGAGGTCAACCAGACCCTCGACATGAGCCAGCAGGAGTTCGAGTCGGAGCGGCGCTCCTTCGGGGGCGGCTACCGTGACCGGCAGGGCGGCGGCGGCGGCGGAGGCGGCGGCTACGGCGGCGGCCAGCGCTACGGCGGCGGCGGCGGTGGCGGTGGCGGCGGTGGCGGCGGCGGCGGCCGCGAGCGCTCGGACTCGTACAAGCGCTACTAGGCCCCGAACCCTTCCCGGCCCCCCGCTTCGCGCGGGGGGCCTCTACCCTTTCCGATTTCTTCCTCGTCCGCGCATCGGGTTAAATACGGGCCCCCCCCTCGGCCGCGCGAGAGACCGTATGCCCGAGGCCCCAGCGCGCGAGCTCACCCTGTACGTGCAGAGCCGCAAGGTCGTCACGAGCTTCTTCCGCCCCGCGGTCCCCTCGGGCGGGGGCGGCGGCGGAACCGAGGAGGCGCTCGCCGCCGACTTCGCGCGGCCGGCGCACGTCCACGAGGAGTCGTCGCGCGCCTCGGAGGAGGCGTTCTTCCTCTCCGACGACCAGGCCCGGTGCGTCGCGCTCTCCGAGGAGCTCGCGCTCAAGCGCGGCTACCAGGTCAAGGTCGTCGACGTCGCGAAGGCGGGCCGTCTCGAGCGGCTCGTCACCGAGCGGCTCCGGGGCGTCCAGACGTTCCCGGTCCTCGTCGGACCCGGCAACACGCGCCTCGAGGGGGTCACGGCGTTCACCGAGGAGCACCTCTGCGAGGCGATGCCGGCCGACATGCCGACGCAGCGGGCGTTCACCTACCTCAAGATCCGTGGCGGAGACCTCGACCGGATCCGCGAGCTGCTCCTCACGTTGCCCGAGGTGCGCGAGATGCACCTTTTGACGGGGGACTGGGACGTCTTCGTCGTCCTCGAGTTCGACCCCGCTCGGGGGCGGAAGCGCCAGGTCCTCGACTTCGTGACCGAGCGGATCCGAGGCATCCCCGAGGTGCTCGACACGAGCACGCTCGTCCCCGAGTACTCGGTGACGAAGTTCCCGTTCTAGGGGCCGCGTCGCGCCCGCCGCGCCCCCGTCCGTCGACGGAGCGCGCTCGCGCTCACCGGCACGCCCTTGGCGGCCGTCGCGCCCGCCTCAAGCCCCGGTTCCGGGCTCCCGTAGAGGGGCTCGACGGTGAGGGGGTGCTCCTCGAGCCACTCGATCCCCTCGATGTAGGCCGCGAACGCCTCGACGCTCGTGAAGAGCGGGATCCCGAGCTCGATCGCGCGGCGCCGGAGAACGTACTCGTCCTCGAGCATCCGCTCGAGCTTCTGCTGCGTGAGGGACGACGGCACGTTGAGCATCGCGTCGATGAGGCCCTGGTCGAGCGCCTCGAGGACGTTGGGGTGGCGGTCCGGCTCGCTCACCTTGTGGAGGACGCCGACGCCCTTGAGCCCTTCCGCGGTGAGGTAGGCGGCGGTGTCCTCCGTCGCGACGACCCCGAAGCCGAGCCGCTGGAGGCGGCGGGCCGTCGGGAGGAGCGCGGCCTTGTTGAGCGGGCCGCCGACGGAGAGGAAGGCGCGGCCCCCCTTGGGGACGATCCGCACGCCCGTGGCGACGAGCGCCTTCACGAGCGCGTCGGCGAACGTCGGGCCGAAGCAGGCGACCTCGCCCGTCGACTGCATCTCGACGCCGAGCACCGGGTCCGATCCGGCGAGCTGGAGGAAGGAGAACTGCGGGACCTTGACGCCCCAGCGGTCGGCGGGCAGCGGGGCCCGGCCCGTCCTCGTGAGGGGGCGGCCGAGCATCGCGCGGGCCGCCTCGCGAAGCAGCGGCACCCCCGTCGCCTTCGTCAGGAACGGGAGCGACCGGCTCGCGCGGAGGTTCAGTTCGATGATCTGGTAGGCCCCGTCCTTGACGAGGAACTGGACGTTGAACGGGCCGCGGATGTGGAGCGCGCGCGCGAGCCGCTGGGCCGCGTCCTCGAGCGCCGCCTGGACCGCGGGCGCGGTGTGGCGCGGCGGCAGGCAGAAGATCGCATCGCCCGAGTGGACCCCCGCGCGTTCGACGTGCTCGAGGATCCCGCCGACGAGGACCCGCTCCCCGTCGCTGATCGCGTCGAGCTCGACCTCGTCGGCGCCCTCGACGAACTTCGTGATGACGACCGGGTGCTCGGGCGAGAGCGTCGCCGCCTCGTCGAGGAACCGGCCGAGGTCCGCTCGGCCGTGGATCACCCGCATCGCCTGGCCGCTCAGGACGTAGGAGGGGCGGACGAGGACGGGGTAGCCGACCTCCTCGGCGAACGAGGCCGCGGCGTCGAGGGTCGTGAACGCCCGCCAGGCCGGCTGCGGGATCTCCAGCTTCTCCAGAAGGCTCGAGAACCGGGCCCGGTCCTCGGCGGTGTCGATCGACTCGGCCGAGGTGCCGAGGACGGGGATCCCGCAGGCCTTGAGGAGCGGCGTGAGATTCTGCGCGAGCTGGCTCCCGACGCACGTGACAACGCCGTCGAACTGCTCGAACTCGAAGAGGTCGCGGATCCGCTCGAGCGTGATCTCCTCGAAGTAGAGCCGGTCGGAGCGGTCGTAGTCGGTGCTCACCGTCTCCGGGTTGGAGTTGAGGAGGGCGACGGTCGGGATCCCCTCCGCCCGAAGACCGTCGACGAGGTTCATCGTCGACCAGTCGAACTCGACGCTCGAGCCGATCCGGTAGGGTCCGGCCCCGAGGACCAGGACCGAGCCGGGCGGCACGGGCTTGACGTCGTCGGCGTCGGCGCGGTAGGTCGTATAGAGGTAGTTCGTCGGCGACGGCCACTCGCCGGCGAGCGTGTCCATCATGCGGAGCCTCGGACGGATCCCGGCGGCGATGCGGCGGCGCCGCACGTCTTCCTCGTCGAGGCGGCCCGCACGAGCGATCGCGCGATCGGAGAAGCCGAGCTCCTTGGCCCGGCGCAGGAGCAGGTCGTCGAGCGCCCGACCGCCGGTCGCCTGGATCGCTCGGTGGGTCTCCTCGACCTCGGCGAGCGCCTCGAGGAACCACCGGTCGATGAACGTCCGTCGCTCGAGGTCGGCGAGGTCGGCGCCCGCGCGGATCGCCTCGAGGACGCGGAAGAGGATCGTCGGCTCGGGGGCCTCGAGCTCCGGGAGCAGCTCGTGGAGCGGCCGGCTCTCGGCGGGGGGGACGAGCTCGGTGCGCGAGTCGCTCATCCGGAACGCCTTGAGGAGCGCCTCGGGGAACGAGGCGCCCACGCCCATCACCTCGCCGACGCTCTTCATCGACGGCCCGAGCTTGCGGTTCGCGCGAGAGAACTTCTCGAGGTCCCATCGGGGGAGCTTGACGACGACGTAGTCGAGGGCCGGCTCGAAGCAGGCGGTCGTCACGCCCGTGACGCGGTTCTTCAGCTCAGGGAGCGTATAGCCGAGCGCGAGCTTCGCGGCGACGTAGGCGAGCGGGTAGCCCGTCGCCTTCGAGGCGAGCGCGCTGGACCGCGAGAGCCTGGCGTTGATCTCGATCGCGTAGTACTCCTCGTTCTCGGGGTTGAGGCAGAACTGGATGTTGCACTCGCCGACGATGCCGCAGACGTCGACGGCCCGGAGCGCCGCCTGCCGGAGCATCTGGTACTCCGCGTCGGTGAGCGTCTGCGAAGGCGCGACGACGATGTTGTCGCCCGTGTGGACGCGCATCGCCAGCACGTTCTCCATATTGCAGACGGTGAGCGAGTTGCCCTTGCGGTCGCGGACGACCTCGTACTCGATCTGCTTGAACCGGCCCACGTAGCGCTCGAGGAGGATCTGGCCCACGGGGCTCAGGCGGAGGCCGCGGGCGGCGACCTCCCGCAGTTCCTCCCGCGTGCGCGCGACGCCGCCGCCCTTGCCTCCGAGCGTGAAGGCGACGCGGATCATCACGGGAAAGCCGAGCTTCTCCGCCGCGGCCTCGGCCTCCTCGAGCGAGTAGACCGCGAAGCTCGGGAGCGTCGGCACGCGCGCCTTCGTCATGGCCCGGACGAACTTCGCCCGGTCCTCCGTCGCCCGGATCCCCCAGAGCGGTGTCCCGAGGACCTCGGCGCCGGCCCGGCGGAACGCTCCGCGCTCGGCGAGGCCGATCCCGCAGTTGAGCGCCGTCTGCCCGCCGAAGCTGAGGAGGACCCCGTCCGGACGCTCCGCGGCGAGGATCGGCTCGACGAAATCGGGGGTCAGCGGCTGGAAGTAGACGCGCCCCCGCTCGGGCGGGTCGGTCTGAAGCGTGGCGATGTTCGGGTTGACGACGATCGTGTAGATCCCCTCCTCCTGGAGGGCCTTGAGGCACTGGCTCCCCGAGTAGTCGAACTCGCCGGCCTCGCCGATCTTCAGGGCCCCCGAGCCGAGGACCATCACCTTCGAGAACGACCGCGCGCTCACCGGGCCTCCTTGCGGACCCGCTCGGCGAACCGGTCGAAGACGAAACCGGCCTCCTGCGGGCCCGGATGGCCCTCGGGGTGGCCTTGGAGCGCGAGCGTGCGGCCGCGCGTGTCCCGGAGCCCCTCGAGGGTCCCGTCGTCCGGGTTCGAGGCCCAGGCGGCGAGCCCGCTCCCCTTGAGGGAGGTCGGGTCCACGGCGTAGCCGTGGTTCTCGCTCACGATCAGCGCGCGCCCGTCCGGGAAGCAGACGGTCTTGTTCTGCCCCCGGTGGCCGTACTTGAGCTTGAACGTCCGCCCGCCGCGCGAGAGGGCCAAGAGCTGGTGACCGAGGCAGATCCCGAGCGTCGGCAGCGCGCGCGTCGACGGCCGCGCGAGCTCCTCGATCGTCGAGGCGAGCTGGGCCGGGTCCCCGGGGCCGTTCCCGACGAGCAGCCCCGAGACCGTGCGGCCCTCGAACGAGGTCGGGACCTCGTGGTCGTACGGCAGTCGGAGGACCGAGAGCTTCCTCTCGAGGAGCGCGCGGACGATGCTCGCCTTGATGCCTCCGTCCAGGAGCGCGACGAGCGGCCCTCGCTCCGCCTCATACAGGACGGGGCGCGTCACCGAGACCTCGGAGACGAGCGGCTCGTCCCCGTATCGGGGCGCCGCCTCGAGGCGGCGCTGCAGGACCTCGTCGGAGGGGCGCCGGTCGGCGGGGCCGACGTGGACGAGGCCCCGAAGGACGCCGACCTCGCGCAGGTGCTCGGTGAGGCGCCTCGTGTCGACGCCCGCGACGCCCGGGACCCCTTCGTCGGCGAGCCAATCCTCGAGCCGACGCGCGCTGGCCCAGTGGTTCGGCCGCGTGAGCCCGCGCACGATCATCGCCCGGACCTGGACCCCGGAGGACTCGACGTATCGGGGGAGTCCGAAGGCGTCCTTCGCGTCGACCGCGGGGACGCCGTAGTTCCCCAAGAGCGGGTAGGTGAACGTGAGGATCTGCCCGCGGTAGGAGGGGTCGGTGAGCGACTCGGGGTAGCCGACCATGCCCGTCGTGAAGACGACCTCGCCGACGCGCTCGGTCGCCGCGCCGAACCCGACGCCCTCGAACCGCGTGCCGTCCTCGAGAAATAGAGTCCCCCCGAGCACGGACCTGGGCGCGTCCGGTCGCACGGGCGTAGGAACCCAACGCGTCCGAGGAAACGCTTCGGCCATAAGCGTTGCGTTCGGCGGTCGACGCGAGAGGCCGTCTTCGTAGGCACGACGGCCCCGGAGGCGCCGCGCGCTCCACCAAGAACCCTTTACGGCCGGCGGCTCTCGGACGCCCGATGCCCGGTTTTCCCCGCCTTCGCGAGAGCCACGACCTCGTCGTCGTCGGGGGCGGCCACGCCGGGCTCCAGGCGGCGGTGAAGGCGGCGCTGTTCCGCCGCACGACCGCGCTCCTCGACCGCGGGCCGAAGTACTCGCGCTCGTTCTACGCCCCGAGGCTCGCGAACATTCCGGGGTTCCCCGACGAGGTCTCGGGCCACAAGCTCCTCGACCTCCAGGTCGCCGCGGTCCGTCGTCAGGAGGCGTGGGTCGGGTACTTCACGCCGGCCCGCGCGACCGCCGCGGCGCGCACCGACACCGGTTTCGAGGTGACGTTCGAATGGCTCAAGGCGACGCACGTCGCGCGGGGCCGAGCGCTCCTCCTCGCGATGGGGGTCGTCGACCGGATCCCGGCCCTGAACGGCGACATCAAGGCGATCTTTCCCTGGGCGAACCAGGGGCTCGTCGACTTCTGCCTGTTCTGCGACGGGCACGAGCTCTCGGGGCTCCGCGTCGCGGTGATCGGCCACGACGCCTTCGCCGTTCGAACGGCCCTCGAGCTCGCCGGCTGGGCGACCGCTTCGGTGACGCTCCTCCTGCACGGCCGGCCGCTGCTCGAGGGGGTCGTCGAGGAGGAGGCGTCGGCGCTCTCGACGCAGCTCCACGAGGCGAAGATCCCGGTCGTCGCGGGCGCGATGACGGGCTTCGGCGGGCTCCGCGAGAAGCGGTTCGAGGTCGCGTTCGCCGACGGCAGCACGAAGGCGTTCGACCGCGGCTTCTCGGCGCTCGGGTGGTACGAGAGGAACCAGGCGCTCCCGCGGGCCCTCGGCTGCGCCTTCGACGACGACGGCTACGTGGTCACGGACGAGGACTGCCGGGCGCTCTCCGCCGAGACCTCCGAGCCGATCCCGGGGCTCTACTGCGTCGGAGACCAGCGGAACGGCTGGAACCAGATCCCCGAGGCGTGGGCCACGGCCGAACGGGCCGTCATCCACGCCTACGCGGCCTACTGGTAGCGAGCGCCTCCCGAGCGACCGACGTACCTCGGCCCGCCTTTCGCGTGACCGGGGTCCCCACCGCCCGGCGGCGTCGTCGCCCTCGAGGGAGCTCGCCCGTCCTCGTCTCGCTCAGCTCGACGACGCGTTCGTGGCGACACCGAGGTGTCGGGCCAGCTCGGGGAGGTCTCGCGCGACGGCCGCGGCCCCGAGGGTGCGGAACCTCTCGGCGGTGACCGGGTCGGCCCCGTTCGGGGACTCGGGGAGGACCGCGTAGAAGCGCACGCCCGCGCGGGTGGCGCACTCCGCGTCGATCGGGTGGTCGCCGACGTAGAGCGCCCGGTCGGAGGGGACCTCCATCTCCTTGAGGAGGAGGTGGAGCGCCTCGGGCGACGGCTTCGCCGGTCCCGGCGCGCTCCGGCTGCGGAGGTAGGGAAAGAACGTCGAGAGACCCGTCCTCTCGAGAGCGGCGCGACAGAACCCCTCGGCGCTCCGCGTGAGGATCGCGAGCCGGTAGCCGCGGGCCGTGAGCTCGCGCAGGAGCGGCTCGGCGCCGGGACGCGCTACCGTGCGCGGGAGCGCCTCGAGCTCGATCGCGTCGATGGCGCGATGGGCCTCCGCCTCGAGACGGTCGATCGTCCCCTCCGGGACGCGCTGCGCCTCGAGCTCGCTCACCGCCGCCTCCATGATCGCGTGGACCGGCTGCGCCGCGCGGAGCCGCCCGCGCACGACGCCGTAGCGCTCCGCGAGACGGACCACCTCACGGCGCATACGGGCAAAGTCGTGGTCGCTGAGAACGAGGGTTCCGTCGAGGTCGAAGACGATCCCGAGCAGCGGCTCGACGTAGCGCGGGGCGGGCTCTCCGTCGGGCATCGCCTCCCTCCGGTGTACGCGAGAGGCCCCGCGGTCGGGTAAGCGTTTGCCTCGACGCGCAGCGGGCTACGGCGTTCCCGGGGCGTGGTAGGCGACGCCGTACCAGGTGCCCCGGCCCTTGTCGTAGGTCGTCCCGCACTGGTAGCAGAAGAAGATCCGCGTCGGCGGCTCCTTCGGCTCCCCTTCCATCGCCGCGCCGCAGCCGGGGCAGTGGAGCGACTCGCCGACCTCGGGCAGGCCGTACCACTGGGCCCGCCGCTCGTCGTAGACGACGCCGTCGGCGGAGCAGACGTGCATCGGGTACGGCACCTTGGCCCGGGGCGGCGGCGTGAGGGCCCTTCCGCAGACCGGGCAGAACATCGTCGTCCCACGTGTGGACGGCCGGGAGAATGAACCTTCGGGTCGCGCTCAGGCCGCGGCGCGGGGCTTTCTCAGCGTCACGATCGACTCGCGGAGCTCGAAGCTCCGTCTCTGGCCCGAGCGCCGCGACCGCGCGACCTGGACGGAGTCGATCGAGAAGCCGAGGGCGCGGCCGAGCCGCGCGACGAGGAGATCGCCGGGGACGTAGGTGCCGGCGAGCAGCGAGTCGCCGACGACGAGGACGAACCGCCCGTCCGGGACGAGCGCGTCGTAGACACGGGCGAGGACGGGCCTCAGGTCGGCGAAGTAGCGCAGCACGATCCCGTGGACGTCGTCGCGGCGGTAGGTCCGCTTCCGGGCGACGTTCGCGCGGATCCTCGGCAGGAGCTCGCGTAGCCACGGGTCGTCGGCCTCGTCGGGTCGGAGATAGGCGTCGGCGGCGCCGCGCGGAAGGTTGTCGCAGGCGACCATCGCCGTGCGGAGCCGGATGAGGTCGTCGTAGGAGCGGGCGTAGCCGAGCCAGGCGAGGTCGAGCTTGTAGTTCATCACGTAGTCCATCCCGTTGACGTAGGGCGGGCTCGTCACCGCGAGCGCGACGCGTCCCTTCGGCGCGGGGAGGCGCCGGGCGTCGACCTCCCAGAGGGTGGCGCGCGGCCCCCACGACGCGCGGTCCCGGTCGAGCGTCGCGAGGTCCGCCTGCATCTCGGCGACCGCCGACGAGAACGCGGCCATCGGGTCCGGCGCGACGGCCGGGTCCTTCCCGCCGTACCCGAGACAGGGGGAGCGGCGGAGCCGGCTCACGGGGATCAGGATCCGTCCGAAGGCGACGCGGAGGGCCCTCGCGACGGGCGTCGTCGGCGGGGGCAGCGCGTCCCGAAGCCGCGTGAGCGCCTCGCGCGTCGCGGGGGCGAACTGTCGCTCGGTCTCGCGAAGGAACGGGAGGGGTCCGGGGGCCCGGCGGGCGGCGCGCTCGAGGCAGGCTCGGGCCGCCGTCCCGAGGGCCGCGCGAGAGAGCCCGAAGTCCGTCTTGACGCGCGCGGCGAGGACCGCGGGCGGGAGCAGCTCGGCCCCGAGCCCGCGGAGACCGGCCCGCCGCGCCTCGACGACGGTCGTCCCGCTCCCGGAGAACGGGTCGAGGACGGACGCCCCTCGTGGCAGATCCGCGCGCTCGAGAAGGCCCGCGACGAACCCCGCGGAGTAGCCCTGCACGTACGGCCACCATCGGTGGACCGGGGCCGTCTCGTTGTCGGCGAACGTGATCGGGCCGTCGTAGCGCCCGAGGGGTACGCCCTCCTCGTTGAGGAACCGCTCGGTGTAGGCCGCCGGCTCGACGAAGCCGCTCTGCCCGTCCAGCGTCTCGAAGTCGCGCAGGATCCACAGGCCCCGGCCGATGCGGAGCACGCGGCCGGCCTCGGAGAGCTCGGCGAGCCTCTCGCTGACGGCCGGGAGGGGCCGCGAGACCCGCTCGGCGAGCTGGCGGGCCGTCGACCCGATCGCCCCGGTCTCGGAGAGGGCGCGGAGGAGCGGCGCCGTCGGGACCGTCGGGGCGGGCCCGCCGTTGCCCATGAGGGGCGACCGGCCCGGGCGCTCATAGGCCTTCGCTCCGGCCGCGACGGGCCGGACCGGGGTCAGCGGTCGTCCCGGAAGAGCACGGCGTTCGACGTCGATCCGGCGGCGATGCGCGCGAGCTCTCTAACGAGCTCGACGGCCCCCTCGCCCTTCGGCGTGAGCTTGTAGCGCTCCTGGGCGTGGGCGATCAGCCCCTCGTCGGCGAGCCGGTGAAGGTGGAACGAGAGCTTGGGCGAGTCCGCGAGCTCCGCGGCGTGCATCACCTCGCTGAACGACGCCGGTCCCTCGCCGAGCCGGTCGAGGACCCGGCGGCGGATCGGGCTCGCGATCGCCTCGAGGGCGCCGTGGACCTGGCTCTGGGTCAGGATCGAGCGGAGCGAGGCCGCGACGTCGCGCGTCGTGTGCCTCGGGTCGATCCCGAGGGCGAGCGGACCGCGGCCGTCGCAGCGGCTGCGGACCTGCTCGAGGAGCGGGAGGATGTCCTCGAGCCGGTGGCTCGCGAACAGTCGGTCGACCTCGCCGATGACGACGCCGGCCCGGGGATGCTCGCCCAAGAACGAGTCGACCTCGTCGAGGAGCCGCGTCGGCTCGCGCTCGTCGAGGGGACGGACGGTGACCCCCTCGCCCGCGGGGGCCGGCCGGGCCGTGAGGACGAGGACCGGCAGCTTGTGCGACCGGGCGAGCTGCTTTCCGAGCTCGACCGGGCTGTGGACCGGGAGGGTGGCGTCGGAGAACCGCTGCTCCTCCTGGATGAGGCGGAGGACCTCGTTCACCTGGTCGGTCCGGAACGGCTTTGAGATGTACTCGAAGGCGCCGCTCTTCATCGCGTCGACGGCGGTGGGGACGGTCGCGAAGCCGGTGACGACGACGACGTAGGTCCGGGGCCATCGGCGCCGGACCTCCCGAAGGAGGTCGAGGCCGCTCTGGCGCGGCATCTTGAGGTCCGTGAAGACGACGTCGCACTCCTCGGCGTCGAGGATCTCGAGCGCCTTCCGCGCCGAGGGGGCGGTCTCGACCCGGTGGTGTTCGTCGGAGAGGAACGACGAGAGCTCGTCTCGGAACACCTCGTCATCGTCGACCACGAGGATCCGCATCGCCGGCCCGGATGGCGGGAGATGGGAATTAAGGTTCGCACGCCCGAGCGCGTCAAGCCGGGTTGACCCGCACTATATTCGTCCCTTCCTCCGCAGGAGGAGCGTGGACCCGCCTCCCGCCGAAGGCCCGTTCTCGACCGCCGACGCGGTCGTGGCGGCACTGCTCCGTTCGGGGGCGGTGGCCCGGCTCGGGCACGGACGCGACACGAGCCACCGACTGCGCCGGCTCCGCGTCCGCCGCGTGATGCGGCCCCCGCCGCTCGCGGTCGACCCCGAGATGACCGTCGCCGAGGTCGAGGAGCGGATGGCCTCCGCGGGCGCCGCCTGGCTCCCCGTCATCGAGGAGGGCCACCTCGTCGGCATCGTCACGCTCGCCGACCTCGAGGCGGCGCTCGCGCTGCGCGCGCTCGAGCCGACGGGTGGGTCCCGGTCCGGCGCCGCGCCCGACTAGGCCGGCGGCAGCTGCGCCCGGTCCCCCGGGACGTGGTGGGGCAGGAGGATCCGGAACGTCGTCCCGACGCCGACCGTCGACTCGACCTCGACGGCGCCGCCGTGCGCCTGCACGATCCCGTGCACGATCGAGAGACCGAGCCCGGTCCCCTTCCCATCCCCTTTCGTCGTGAAGAACGGCTCGAAGATGTGGGGCAGCACCGACGGCGGGATCCCCGAGCCGGTGTCGGCGAGCGAGACCCAGGCGGTCCGGTCGGAGACGCCGGAGCGGACGGTGAGCCGTCCCCGACCCTCCATCGCGTCGAAGGCGTTGTTGATCACGTTGACCAAGACCTGAAGGATCTGGACCCGGTCCCCCCAGACCCAGAGCGGCTGCACCGAGTGCGCCTCGTCGATCTCGACCTCTTGGGACTGCTTGCCCCGCGCGAAGGCGATCGCCTCGTGGGCGACGGCCGAGAGGTCGACGTCGGCCTGCCGGGGCGGGTGGTGCCGCGAGAAGTCGAGGAGGCCGCTCACGATGCGCGCCGCGGCCTCGACCTGCTGCGTGATCGCATCGGCGCGGCCGCTGACCCACGGGTTCGGCGCCCGCCGGTGCAGGCTCTCCGCGATGAGCATGATGTTCGCCAGCGGCGTGTTCAGCTCGTGGGCGACGCCGGCGGCGAGCTGGCCCACGGAGGCGAGACGGTCGGCCCGGACGACCTGGAGCTCGAACGCCTTGAGCTCGGAGAGGTCGGAGGCGACGCCGATGAAGTGCGTGATCTCGCCGCCCTCGCCGCGGATCGCGCTGATCGTGAGGCGGACGGGGTGCTCGCGACCGGTCCGGTCGAGGTTGACGAGCTCCCCCGTCCAGCGACCGACCTTCGGGTCGAGAAGGTTGTTCCAGAGAGAGGCGTAGACGGAACCGGGGGTCTTCGGGCTCCGCACGATCCGGGGTTTCTGGCCCACGACCTCGGCCCTCGAGAAGCCGTAGATCCGCTCGAACGCCGGGTTCACGTCGACGAGGGTCCCCTCGCGGTCGGTGACCTCCATCGCCTCGTGGCTGTGGAGGAACGACTGGTAGAACAGCCGCGCCCGCGCGAGCTCCTCGGCCCGCTCCGTGACGTCGGTGACGACGACGACCGCCCCGCCCGCTCGACCGGCCCCTCCCAGCGGCGTCACCGAAAGGTCGAGGACACGGTGCGCCCCGGAGGAGGGCGGCGCGTACGGCACCGCGACCAGGTGCAGCGGAAGCCCCTCGCGGAGCGCGGCGGCGAGCCCCTCGCCGAGCGGCTCGGCCTCGCGGAACAGCCGGTCGGCCAGCGCGAGCCCCACGAGCCCCGGCGCGTGGCCGAGGAGCTCGGAGGCCGCCGCGTTGGCGCTCGTGATGCGTCCGACCGCGTCGAGCGTGAGGACGCCGACCGGGAGCCGCTCGAGGGTCGTCTCCGGGTCGGGGCTTGCCTTGGCCGCCTCGCCCATCGTTCCTCCCGAGGCGGAGAACGGAGATGAACCAATTGGTGCCGTCAAGAGATCGACCCCCACCGGTGAAGCCGGCTTGACCATTGGATGAAATACCCCGCCCCGGCTCGCCCGGCGTGCCAGGGTCGTGAGGACCCGGCAGGAGACGCTCGTATGGCCCGGGCCTCGGTCGCGATCCCGAGGGCGCTCGACCTGACCGGGAAGTGCGCCCTCGTCTTCGCCGAGCACGAGGGGCTCGGCCGCAGCCTCACCGAGGCGCTCGTGCGCGCGGGCGCGCGCGTCGCGCTCACGCTCCCCGGGCTCGGGCCCGAGGCCCGAGAGATCGCGGAGAAGGCCGCGGCCGGGCCGGGCGCGATCGTCCCGCTCGAGGTCGACCAGGTCGACCGCGAGAGCCTCGAGGGGCTCGTCGACCGCGCCGAGCGCGAGCTCGGCAGCCTCGACGCGCTCGTCGTCCAGCCGGCCCTTCCGACGACGCGGCGGCTGCCCGAGCTTCACGAGGCGGAGTGGCAGGAGGCGGTGCTCGCCCCGCTGTCGGCGCTCTTTCACCTCGTGCAGGCGGCATCCCGCACGATGATCGAGCAGGGCTACGGCGGCCGCATCGTCGTCGTCTTTCCTCCGGCTGCGCCCGAGGGATCCGACCGCACGGGGGCGACCCGCATCCTCCGGGCGAGCGTCGAAGCGCTCCTCGAGGCGTTCTCGGTCGACCTCGCGCGCTCCGATATCACCGTCAACGGTGTCGCTCCGGGACTCCTCGCCGGCCCCGAGCGGGAGCTCCCTCCCTCTGAGCTGAAGGGCGTCCCGAAGGGCCGTCCCGGCGTGCCCGGCGACGTGACGCCGCTCGTGGTCTTCCTCGCCTCCGAGGAGGCCGACTACCTCACGGGGAGCGTCATCGGCGTCGACGGGGCCCGACGGCTCGCCTGACGGGCGTCCGGCCCCCGGGACGTCCGCACGGACGCGCGCGGCTTGGGACCGGGAGGCGATGGCGGGGGTCGCCGACCCGCCCTAGGCGACCGTGATCGTCCCGCTCATGTAGCCCGGCGTGCCCATCGACGCGGGGTCGCACGGGGCGAAGCACATCCACGTCAGCGCGCCGGTCGTCGTGAACGTCGCGGTGAAGGTGACGGTGATCGGGAACGAGGCGTTCGACGCGGCCGGAATGGGCACGTTGAGCATCGGCGTGCCGCTCGGCGAGGGGCCCCCGCCACCGCCGGAGGTGCCGACCGACATCACGGTGAACGTGTGGCTCACCGCGTCGCTCGCCAGCGAGGTGAGGGTCTGCGTCGGGTCGCCCCGCCCGTCGTTGTAGGTCATGATCCCGTCCTGGGTCCCGATGACCTTCAGGTACGTCGAGGAGACGTTGTTGAGCCCGGTGTCCCAGTTCTGGATCGAGAAGACGACCGGCGTGTTCACCGGCACGGTGAAGTTCGCCGGGAAGTACTGGTCGTAGCCGTTCACCGGGTCGAAAGCGATCGTGAGGTAGATGTGCGCCGGCCCGCTCGAGCCGCTCGCCGTCGGGGGCGAGGCGAACGGGTTCGCCGGGAGGTGACCGCCCATCGCGGTCACGGCCGCCGCGCCGAGCCACAGGAGCGAGGCGACGACGAGGATCGCGACGATGGACGTCGGGAGGGCCCCTCGCCGGGCGTGCCCGAGGGTGGGGGATCGCGGCCGCGAGTCCTGAGACTGGGGGGAGTCGGGCGACATGGCTGACCTGTCGAGGAGAGGTCCGGTGGAGGCCATAAGGAGGCCGTAAAGCCGCCTTCACTACCGCAGCTCCTTCTACCGTGCGGACCTTCGGCACACGGTGCTCGAGCTGACCCCGATGTCGGAGCCGGACCTCCGACGGTTCCGCGAGCGGAGCCTCTCCGACTACGCCCGCGACGGCGTCCGGGTCGGTCGCTGGAGCGAGGCCGACTCGCTCGAGCGTTCCCGAGCGGAGCTCGACGGGCGGCTGCCGAAGGGGATCGCGACCCCCGACCACTCCCTCTGCCGGCTCCACGACCCGGTCGCGCGCGTCGACGTCGGGACCCTCTGGTACGCCCGCCGACCGGCCGGCGACGGGGTCGAGCTCTTCGTCTACCGGATCGGGATCGACGAGGCGCACCGGCGCCGCGGCTACGCAACGGCGGCGCTCGAGGCGCTCGAGCGCGAGGCCCGCCGCCTCGGGGCGACGCGGATCTCGCGCTACGTCTTCGGGTCGAACGCCGCCGCGCGGGCGCTCTATGAGAAGGTCGGCTTCCGACCGCTGAGCCGGCTCCTCGCGCGGCCGGTGGAGCCCCGATAGCCTCGGGGACCCCTCGAGAGGCCGCTGCCGCGGGGGCCGAGGCGCCCGTCGGTCGGGCTCGCCGACGCCGAACCCGCCCCAGCGTCGCGCGCCCCCGCCGGGCCCTTCGTAGCCGGCGTCGATGACGGCCTCGTCGCGTCGCTCCGCCGTCGCGTCGGTCTCCCGCGCCGGCACGAGGACGTCCCGAGTGAAGGAGAGCTCCTCGGCTCCGCAGGCCGGGCAGCGCTGGACGAGCCCGCTGACGACGAGCGAGCTCGGCCCCTCCTCACCGACCGCGAGCCGGGTCGGGAACTCGGTTCGGCAACGACGGCATCGGACGAACCGCGTGGGCACTCGTTCCCCCTGCCCGACAGTCGGCGGCCACGCTCTGTACGGGTATGTCCCGCCGTCGCGGCCGAGAGCGGGACCGGGGTGCGTCCGATGTCGAACGGGTGCCCGTGGCCCGCGTCCCCCGGCTCGTCCGTGGTCGTGCCGGAGGCCGCGGGGGGCACCCGAGGCGCTCGATCCGGGAGTCCGGCGGCTCGGGCGGCGCTCCGTTCCTCGTCGTCACAGCCCTGTCGGGTGGATGCGCGGGAAGGGGTTGTCCTTCGTGTCCGCGGTCGCCTAGGCGGCGGGGAGCGAGGCCAGCGCCCTTCCCACGGGCGAGATCAGGCACAGCGCCCCCGCCAGGAAGACGAGGACGGCGCCGAGGAGGCCCAGGAGGTTGGCGCCGAAGCCGAGGACCACGGCGCTGACCAGCGAGACCAGCACGAGCATGATGCCCGAGGTCCCGGGTCGTGCCTCCCAGTCGTGTCGGGCGAGCCAGGTGAAGAGCCCGGCCAGCGCCCCGACGACGAGCAGGAGCCCGCTCTCCGACCAGAGGCCGAGCGCTCCGAGCAGCCGTCCGCCCGCGAGCGCGACCGTCCCGCTCAACAGCGCGACCAGCGCCCCGACGACGAACAGCGCCGTCCCCAGGTAGCCGAGCACACTGGCGATCCTCTGCTCGCTCAGATCGGTCATCTCTACGATTCACCTCCTGTGGATTGGCTCCGCGCAGGGAGGGCCCTGTTTCGGCAGGGGTCCGGCGCGGGCGTGCTCACCTCCGCGGACGTCGTATAACAACCCTTGTCCAGCCCGAGCACGACCCGGCGGGACCTGGGGCGCGGCCCAGAGTCGGCGCCGACGGGCCCGCTCGCCGGTCCGTCGGTCAAGGTCCGTTGACCTCTCACGTATCCCGCGCGCCTGCGCTACTGCCGCGGGGGAGAGGGGAACGTGTCGCCCTCACAGACGCCCGCGCCCCCGGCCCCCCGGCCGGTCGGCGCGCCTGCCATCCTGACGGTCACCGACCTGACGGTCCGCCGGGGGGCGCGGCTCCTGCTCGACCGCGTGACGTTCACCGTGCCCCAGGGAACGCTTCTCGCGATCGTCGGGCCGAACGGGGCCGGCAAGACGACCCTCCTTCGAGCCCTCCTCGGGAGCCAGGAGCACGAGGGGGAGGTTCGCTGGTCAGGATCCGTCCGGGTCGGCTACGTCCCTCAGAAGCTCGTCGACACGGACATCCCCCTCACCGTCGAGGAGTTCCTCGCGATGAAGTGCCCGGGCGCCTACGGGACGTGCCTCGCCACCGTCGGGCTCGACCCGAGGCTTCTCGACGAGACGATCGGAACGCTCTCGGGAGGCGAGCTCCAGCGCGTGCTCATCGCCTGGGCGATCGTCGACGACCCGCAGGTCCTCCTGTTCGACGAGCCGACCTCGAACGTCGACCTCGGCAGCGAGGAGGTCATCCTCGAGACGCTCCACGAGGTGCAGCGGAGGACTCGCGTGACCCTCCTGCTCGTGACCCACGACCTGCACGCGGTCCACCACTTTGCGGACCGGGTGCTGGCCCTGGACGGGCGGGTCCTCTACGACGGGAGTCCCGGGGGCCTCCTCGAGGACCCCGAGCTCGTGCGGCGGGTCTTCGGCACGACGCACCCGGCCCACCGGCACGACGGCGTCGAGGAGGCCTCGCGATGACCGTCTCGACGCTCCTCAGCCTCCTCTCGGCGGGGGCCGTCGGCGCGGCGGCGGGCTACGTCGGCTCGCTGATGGTCCTCCGGCGCATGGCGCTCGTCGGCGACGCGCTCTCCCACGTGGCGTTGCCGGGGCTCGCCGTCGGGCTCCTCCTCGGGTTCTCCCCCGTTCTCGGCGCGTTCGCCTTCGTCCTCGTGGCGGCGGTCCTCACCTGGGCGATCGAGCGGGCCGCGGGGCTCCCCGTCGAGGGGATCGTCGGCGTCCTGTTCGTCCTCGCGCTCGCCGTCGGGCTCCTGCTCACCCCGAACCCCGACCTCCTCGAGGCGCTGTTCGGCGACCTCGCCGCGGTGAGCCTCGCGACGACGGCGGTGACGGTCGTCGTCGCGGCGGCGATCCTCCTGCTCCTCCGTCGCCTGTATCCGAAGATCGTCCTGACGGTGATCTCCCCGGACCTCGCCGCGTCCGCCGGCGTCGCCACCTCCCTCGTGAGCCTCCTCTATCTCGCCCTGGTCAGCGCTACCGTCGCGATGGCGATCCAGGTCTCGGGGACGCTGCTCGCGGGTGCGCTCGTGATCGTACCCGCGGTGTCGGCGAAGCTCGTCGGACCGAGCCTTCGGGCGTTCTCGGGGCTGAGCCTCGGCTTCGGGGTCGTGACCGCCACCGGCGGTGTCGGGCTCGCCCTCGGTCTCAACGTTCCTCCGGGTCCGGTCGTGGTCCTGCTCGGTGTCGGGGTCTTCCTCGCCGCCCTGGCCTGGCGGGGACTCCGGGGCACGGCCCCGACGCGCCGGGCCGATCCCGGTGCCGCAGACGGTCCGGGCCGGCGCCCGGGCCCACGGTCCTAGCGTCGTCGGCGCCCCCGTCGGTCACTCCCGACGGCCGACCCTCTCGGACCCCATGACGGCGTACCGGGGGCTACGGCCCCACCGGACCCGCAGGGCGGGACCGAGCGATCCTGTCGCGAAGACCGCTCGTCGCGGCCCGCGCCGCCGACGTGCTCGCCTCGGTATCGGCTCCGGTCGCTCAGAAGTACGGCCACTCGGGAAGTTTCTCGGAGAGCCCCACCAGGAGCTCCAGGCTCGCGGGGACCGTCTCGCCCTGCTGGAATCGCGAGAGGTACATCGACATCCGCGTGAGACCGTCGACCTCCGTGTAGGGGCCGGAGGGCTGCGTCGCGACGAGCATCGGAAGGCCGCGAGCCCGCTCCGGGAGAAAGCCGCTCCTCAGGCGTCTGTACCGCGCGGCGAACCGGTCCCCCGGAGTCTCCCCGCCCGCGTCGAGCGCGTGGACGAACTCGTCGAGACGGCACGACGGGGCGATCGCGAGGAACGGTTGGTGTCGGATGAGCCGGACCTCGCCAAGCCGCTTGACCGGGAATCGGGTCCGATGCCACCGGACGCCGGTCGCGAGCAGCTGGGGGATGTACCAGCCCCGTACGCGGCAGAGGACCTCGCAAAGGACGGCCCAGTCCGCCGGTCGGAGCTCGTCGCGAGCCCCCCGCTGGAGCGTCTCCAAGAGGCGAGGGCCGACCTGGGCGCGCCAGGCGTCCCCGTGTCGGCTCTCGCTGTCCACCTCGGAGTACGCGAAGTTCCAGAGGAACTCCTCTTCCGAGCAGGGAGAGAGGTCGAGCCTCATCGAACGACCGATCTCCCCCGGCTCCTGTCGCAGCACGGGGCTCTGCGCCGTTCTTTCAGAGCCACGAGAGGCGGGCGCCTGGGATCCGGGCGCCGTCCGCGGCCCGAAACGGGCGGCCTGATTTCGCCGACGGGGGCGACCCGAAGGTGGAGCCCTACCCCATTCACCCGGCACCGCCCCATGTGTGGGGAAGGTCCTCGACGGGTTCCGTGCGGGCCGACGGAGGGACGACGAGTGGCCGCCGTCCGGGGCGGGCCCGGAGGCGGTCGCTCCTCACCGAGCTCCGGGCCGGCGGCGGCGGAGTACGACGAAGACCGAAACGGCCACGACGAGCGCGGCGATGACCAACAGAGCGTACGCCTCGGTGTCGGGGAGGCCGAGGAAGGTCGTAGAGCCCGGCGGAGTGGCCGAGCCGCCCGCGCGCGGCGGTCCGCCAGTCGGGACCACCGCGAACTCCTTTGTCGCCGGGCCGCTCGTCGCCCCGGTGACGAGGTCGTGGTACCAGGTCACGCTCTTCTCGCACTCGACGCCCGTCGCGTTCGTGAAGCCTGCGCAGGAGACGATCCACTGGAACACGTAGTTGACAACGTAGTCGCCGGAGGCGTTCAGTGCGCCGCCGGAGCCGAACGAGGTGCCTCCGAGCTGGCCGTAGAGCGTCGTGAACGCCGCGCTCGTGCAGATCGAGGTCCAGGCGGTGAGCATCTCCTCGCGGCCGACCGTGAGGTTCGGGTATCCGCTCTGGTTCACCGGTCGGCTCGCGTTCGACGCCGTGGACCAGTTCTTCAGGAGTGCCGGCAGCCCGTCGTAGATCCCATCGTAGGTGTTGTTGAGCGTCGCGTTCGAGACCAGCGTGGCGCAGAGCGCTGTCTCGGAGGCGAGGGGACGGAACCCCGGGGTCGCGCCGGCGGGACTTCCGGTCGTCACGAGCAGCAGGAGAAGGACCGCCGCGAGGACGACGGGCAAGGGCCGTGCGAGGCCGTGCCGTTGCCCCGAGGACCCGAAACGCGAGCGATCGTCGGTCGGAGGCACGCTCCGAGGGAGGGTGCCGCGGCAGATGCGCCTTTCGCCTTGGTACGGTGCACCCGTCGAGCGCGGCCGTCGTCGTCGACCGAGCCTGTTCGCGCTGAGGCCGCCCGAGCCCGTCCGGACGGAGCGCTTCCCGAGAAGCCGCTCCCGCCACCGTAGGCCTCGCAGAGGCGACCGCGTCCGTGCGAACGGGATCGGCCCGCGGGCAGGGCCTCAGTCGCGTTCGGGGAGCCGTCCTCGGGCGGTCGCGCTCGTCGCGCGGTCGAGCGATCGAGAGAGTCGAACCGGGGGCCTCTGCTCCGCGTCGGTCGAGACGCCTAGAAGGAGCACCCCTGCCACGCTCCGGAGTACGGTGCGACCTGCATCGCCGTCTGCTCGCTCCACGGCGAGCCACCGATGACCGCGGTCACGTTCGAGACGAGCTCGTCCTGCACGAGGGGTCCGCTCGACGAGAGGAGGAGGCTCGCGTTCGAGGGGAACCTGAGGGTGGCGGAGGGGGCCCACTCGAACGTGCCCACGACCTCCGTCGCGAACACCTGCCCGCTCGCGGTCAGGACCTGGAGGGTGATCGTCTCTGAGATCGGAGCGCAGAGGTCGGACTTCACCTCGAACTCCGTGTGGCCGAGCTGAAGTGTCGGCGCCGAGTACTCGACCCCGAAGAGGTAGCACGCGTTCCCGCCGAGACTCCAGTTCTGAGGCTGCCCGAGCGCCAGGACGACCGGGACCGGCTGCGACGGTCGCGGGCCTCGAAGGGGACTCGGGCCGAAGGCTCCGATCGCTCCCCCCGGAGCGACGCCCAGGTGCGGGTGCACCGACGCCGCGCACCCGAGGTCCGGCCCGGAAGAAGCGGTGGCGGAGTTCGACCCGAAGGCGAGGTCGACTCCGACGACGAGGAAGAGGATCGCCGCGACGAGAACCACCTGCCACCGTAGTGAGAGAGTGCCGCCCTCGTCGACGGGCGTCGTTTCGACCGTCGTTCTCATTCTCGCACTTGCGTAGTACCCTCCCGCTGGGCATAATGGCTGTTCGCAGATACGGCCGTCTCACGGCCGGTCCGTGCGAGGACCCCGTGCGACGGACGGCCTCGAGCGACCTGCCCCGCGCGAGGGTCGAGCGCTCGCGGGCCGCGCGTTCCGTGGCGCGGTGTCTCCGGGGCCGTGGCTCACAGTCCCGAGTCGACGTCGAGCTCGTCATCCACTCCGAGGAGACGCCGACCTTAGGAGCATGTCGTGTCCTCCCAGAGAACGAGCTTGTTGTCGCCAAGCTCGAGACCAAGACGTACCCGGACGCGGCAGGCAGCGTCCACATCCTGGAGACCGGTCCTGCGGCGATCCCCGTGGCCGCCGAACGGCTGGAGGGCGACCTCCCGCGTGACGCGCGCCGCGCCCCTGGAGTCGTTCGCCGAGAACGTAGGACAGGGTGGGGGAGCCGAAACGAAGCCGCCCCGCCCGCCGGTCGAGCCGGCGCGTGGGCCGCGGCCCACGACTCCGACGGGTGTGGGAGCGCTGCCGCGTCCGCGGGACTACTCCCGATCGCGCGCGGAGTCGCACGCCCTCTACCGCGTGGAGCCGGACCCTGAGGACGGGGACACGTCCGAGTCGCTCGACCTGGACACGGTGGACGGGACGAGAGTGCGCCGCTACACAGCGTGGGAGATGACGAGCGGCCTCGCCGACGACTCCCGCGAGGCGGACGAGCGCCGCGCCGAGCGAGCCCTGCGCGACCTGAGAGCACGGGGGAAGGCGGCCCGGTCGGCGCCCTCCCGCCTCCCTGAAGGATGCGCAGCGATGGCCACGGACCCACGGCTGTCGGCGCGCCTCTGCCGCGGAGATCGAACCGCCGAGGTCCAGCGGCTCGAGGGCGCACGAGTCGGATCGCCGTAGGCGACAAGGTCGACGAATCGCCCGGCCGGAGCTCGGGCGCTCCTTTCAACGCCTCGCGCTGGCGGAGGCTTGCTCGCCCTCCGCCCGTCGTCGTCGTCGCAGGATCCAGACGACGGCTGCTACAGCGGCGCCGACTCCAAGGGCGCCGACAAGATAGAGGTCTGGGACGCCGAAGATCGTCGGGACCACGGTGAGACTCGCCGACAGCGAGCCGTTCCCGCCCGCCGCATCGGTTACCGTAACCTCGACCGTGAAGGACCCAGCCCCCGACGGCGCGCAACGGAACGAGGTGAGGTTCCCCGCGGTGCAGCCCGGGGGCAGCCCGGACCAAGTGAACGAGTAGGGCGGCACTCCTCCAGTGGCGCCGACCGAGAACGTCGCGGCCGAGCCCTGGTTCACGGCGTTCGGCGTGACCGAGAGAGTGGACACGGAAGGCGGCGGTCGCACCTCAACCGTCGCCGAGGCGTGGGCGGTCCCGCCGATCGAGTCCACGAGCGAAACGAGCAGGGTGGCGTTGGCAGCCGCGTCCCAGAGGCAGCGGTCCGAGAGCGCCTCGTGGGTGCATGTGGCGCCGACACCCAGCGGGTTCTGGAACGTCGCCGTCACCGGCGCGACCCCGCCGGAGAGGAGGACCGTCGCCGTGGAGCTCTGGCCAACGTCCGTACGGTTCGGAGCGAAGGAGAAGGCGACGACCTGCAGGGCAGGGGCGACCCGAAGGGCCTGGGAGGCCGTGACCGTGACACCGAGCAGGTCGGTCGCGGTCAGTACCAGGGTGAAGTTCCCGGAGGCGTTCGCGTAGCAGGTCACCGTGGTCTGGCCTCCCCAGGGGCACGGCCCGGGAAACCCTGCGACAACGAAGTTGTACGGCGCGTCTCCCCCGGAGGCCGAGGCGCGGAGGGTCACCCCCACGCCCACCTCGGCGATCGTCGGAGCCGCCGAGAACTCGGTGAGGCTGAGGGCCGGAAGAACGGTCAGGCTCCCGGCGCTCGTCGTGGTCCATCCGAAGGCGTCCGACACGGTGTCGATGACCGTGAAGTTCCCGGCCCCCGCGGGGACGCAGGTGAAGTTGGCCGAGTCCTTGGTGAGACAGCCCGAGGGTAGTCCGGTGTAGTCGAAGGTGAAGGGAGGGGAGCCGCCCGAGAGGTTCGCTACGATGAGGACAGAGGCTCCGAGGTCGATGAGGGAGGGGGAGATGAGGAGGGGACGTGCGACCGGACGCGGCTCGACCACGAGCGTCGCGTTCGAGTAGGCCTCGTCGCCGACGGCGTCGTTGGCCCACGCCGTGATCCGAAAGCTGCCGGTAACGCCCGGCGTGCAGTTGACGGCCGGCGCGTTGTAGGACCCGCACCCCGTCGGGTATCCGACGAAACCGAAGGTGAAAGGGGGGGTGCCGTTGACGGCGGTGGCGACAAGCCGGGTGGAGTTCCCGATCGTGACGACAGGGGGGTCGAGCACGAACGAGGAGATGCGCGGGTCCGGATTGACCTGGACGACGACGCGCCGGGAGGCCTGCAGCCCTCCGCTCCCGGTGGCCGACAGGTTCACCTCGAACGGCCCGGTGACGGTCGGCGTACAGCTGAGGTTCCCCAACGATGGCGAGAGGCACCCGGGCGGGGTCGCGAAGCTCAGGTTCGCGCCGGATGGGATCGAGGTGGCGTTGAGGGTGAACGTCTGCCCCAGATCGATCGCGGGCCGAGAGAGCCTGTAGAAGAACAGCGCGCTCGGTCCGAGCGAATAGGCGTAGCCGTTCCAGTTGGAGTAGTTGGCGGTCGCTTCGAGGAGAAGCGTGAAGTTGTCCTCGGCGTCGTAGGCGAGGCAACATGCGTAGGGGTTCGAAGCGCCCCCCGCCCGAGGAACGGATGCTGGTCCATCCCCGCCCAGGCTTGAGGAGACGTTCGCCCAGGCACCGTGGTCATAGGTCCATGTGTCGTTCGCAAGGTTGCCGCCAGAGTCAATTCCACCGAAAAGGGCCGGAGTCGACGAGGGGCCGATGTCGGCGGTGACGGCTTCAGCGCGCGCGGAAGGGCGGGGCTGGCTCGCATTCGTGACATTCCGCCACGACCCGTTGGTGAACTGCCATGAATCGTTGAGTAGGCTCGCCCCTCCGCCCTCCCAGCCCCCGAACAGCAGCACGCCGTCGGCGCCGATCGGAAGCAGGGCGGCGGCGACCCTCTGGGAGGGCTGAGCTGTCGATCGGTTGGTCACGTTCCGCCAGATGCCCGCGTGGAACGTCCACGTGTCGTTGAGGGGTTGATCCCTGCAGATCGTGAAGTACCAGCAGTCGCCTCCGAACAGGACGACCTCGCCGGAGGCCGCATCGTACGCAAGCGAGTTCGCCGTCCGTGCCGCCGGCATGGTCGGCGACATCGAGGTCACGTTGCTCCAGGTGCCGGCGGAGTAGACCCAGGTGACCGGGGTCTGAATGAAGGGTGGTGCTCCCTCGAACAGGACCACGTAGCCATCGCTGGCGTCATAGACCATCTCTGCGGAGTCCCCGCCGCCGGAAGGCGGCTGGGGGAGGTTTCGGTCTTCGGACCAGGAGCCGTGGTCGAAGATCCACGTGTTCGTAGGGTAATCGCTCGCTGCGGTATCGGAATAGAAGACGAAGTAGCCGTCCTTCGCGTCGTACGCGAGCGTCGCACCCCAGTCGCGGATCGCGGTCGGTGTCGGAGCCTCGGGCTGGCCGAGCGTGGAGGTCAGATTCAGCCAGACGCCGAGCTCCGGAGCAGGGGGAGCGGTCGGTAGATTCGAGCCGCACGGCACGGGCCCACCCATGCGGCAGATGGTTCGAAGGCCGTTGGGCTCAGAGGGCCCACTCACCCGACTCATCGGGCTTTTCGGGAAGTGCCCCACCGGCGCGGCAGGTGCAGCGGCGCTGGTGGGGGAGTTCGAGGACAGGTTCCCAAGGCCGGCGGGTGCGATCAGCACGACCAGGCACAGGGCGACAGTCGCGATCTCCCACCGTCTCATCGCGCGAGCTCGCAACACCGCAGGCCCAGAGACGCCCGGTGTCTTGACGGTTTGGAACCGTATCACTGCACATCTAGTGACATTCTATAGAACCGCGTCACCGCTGCCGATTGACCGAGTATACGAGTCTCGCATCCGACGATTAGAAGTAGGATGTGGGCGTACGATGTCCCTTCACGAATCGTGCCTTGACGGAGGCGAGAGCCCTCCGGCCCATGAACCTGTCGCGGCACTCAACGGAACTTGGACAGCGGAGGCGTTTTCTCGAGGTAAATCGTGTAGCCACAGGTTGGGGTCTCTTTGGGGCTCCGATGCTCCGCTAAGAGCCTAGCCGGAAACCCACTTTCGAGTCGAAGCCGGTCTTGACCTCCTGTCGCCGCAAATCTCGTGAGTGCTCGTCGACCCGTCGATCCCACCCGGTTACGATCTCCCCGTTTCTCTCTGGCGACGGGTCGCACCACTCCTTCCACGCCACCTTTCCTCGCCTCGGGGAGGACGGCCGCGGGCCGACGATCGCCGTTGCTTCACGGGCATCGTGTACATCCTCCGGACGGGCATCCAATGGGGAGCGCTCCCTCGGTGCTTCGGTCCCAAGAGCACCGTCCACGATCTCTTCCAAGAGTGCTGCGCCTCGGGGATCTTCGAGCGACGGTGGATGGAGGCGCTCCTCTCCTACGACGACAAGACCGGGGTGAGCTGGGCTTGGCAGTCGATGGACGGAACCCTGACCAAGGCCCCACACGGCGGCGAGAGAACGGGCCCCAACCCAACCGACCGAGGGAAGTCCGGCGTCACGCGGAGCCTCTCCACCGACGGTCGCGGCGTGCCGCTCGGAGTAGTGGTAGCTCCCGCCAATCGGAACGACTGCAAGCTGGTCGAGGGTACTTTGGAGACCAGGCCCTTCGACCTCCTCGGGGTACGCGACAGCGGATCTGTTTGGACAAGGGGTACGACTTCCCGGAGGTGGAGGAAGTCGTCGATGCCGACTGGTTCGAGAGCCCCATACGCCGGGGAGGGGAAACGGTCGAAGGTCGGCGCGAGCTCCTCCGAGCTCGCGCGCACCGGTGGGTCGTCGAGAGGACCCATTCGTGGATGAACCGATTCCGGCGGCTCCTGATCCGGTGGGAGTAGAAGGTCGCCAACTACCTCGCGCTGGTCCACCGGGCGTGTGGGCGGATCACGCTGCGCGCGGCCCGACTTCTATAAGCGGCGTCGGACTCCCCCGGCGTGCCGTGACGGGGAGAAGGGGGGAGCGCCGGGTGAACCGGCCAAGCCACCGAATGGGCTTGCGTTTCCGATCGCGTGCGTCACCGACGACTGCGACGCCCAAACGATGTTCGCTCATCCGGGCAGTGCGCCCTTCAAGGGGGGAATGTTCCTCGATCTCGGATGGGTAGCGATGTCGGAACCGGACGAACGATCGGTTCTGTACATGTGCCCGAAGTGCATCACGAAAACGATCGTCGAGGTCGACGAGGAGAGGGCCTCGGCTCGGCGGGTCAGGAAGCGCTAGGTTTCCGGATAGGCTCTAAGGCGGGGCATTCTGGTATGGGTTCCGGGGCCATTGGTACTACCCCCCATGGTCCATCTGCGCCTCTGGCTCGACAAGGTCGTACGGGCCGCTCCATCGGAAGGAGGTGCGACAGACCCAGCGTCCGACCTGGCGGCGATTGAACTCGCCTCGCCTCCCCTTCCGGGAGATGCCCTTCCGAGGGACGACTGGCTAGCCTCCGAAGGACGGGACCGGTCCCTCTGTGAACGTCGCTACGCGCTTGAGGGCCTTTCAACCGCCAACCTGGCGGGTTCGGGGGGGTGAGGGGGAGGGTCGCCGACGGGAGTGCGGACACGTGCCGCGGGAATCGCGATCGTTGACTACTCTGCCATCGACTGGAACAGCGGGACCTTGCAACCACTCGTGATGATTCCGACGAGGAGCCGAAACTTGTTCAACTGTCGGGAGGTCGATTCGAGCTGTCCACACTTCGGGCACAGGTAGAGGGGTGTCGGTTCGGGTGAGGGAAACCCCGGGATCAGGTCCTCCACACGGGTGGGAATCGGTTCTTCGCTAGCCGCCGGGGCCGAGAACCCATGTTCGAGACGGTCCAGTCCGGCGGCGAGCGTGGTCGCCACCTCGACGTAGGCGGCCGCAGGGACGGCCGTGTCATACTCCACGTACAACGTGACGTGGGGGAAGGAACCGACGAGAATGGGAGCAACCCGGGAATCCAGGAACTTCGAGGGACCCAGGACCGACTCCCACCGCTGAAGGGCGGAGGTCCAGAACGGCGACCGGAGCTCTGCGTCGGCCCCAGGAAAGGACGCGGCAACGACCAGAGGACGCCCGGACGGCGTATGGCCGACGGTCCTGGTCGCCCCGGGACTGAGCCGCTCGATCGCCGCCAGGCCTAACCGAGCTGCTAAGGAGAGCCGATTCATCGCGAGCTTCCCGGGTAGCGAACCGAAGACGACCCAAGGCAATCGGCGCTCCGCTTCGCGTCCCGCGGGGGCCCAACGCATCTGCGCTGTCAACTCGAGCAAGGTCGCTCCGGCGAGGGGGGGCTTGATTTGCCACGCTCGCCCGGCGATCGTTCCGTACAGCCTGGTCTGGGCAAACCGAGCCTCCGCCTCGGAGTCCGCGACGGCGCGGGGGAGCGGCTGACGATTGCGGGCGGCGAGGGCGACCCGGCCGGGGATCGTGACACTGAGTAAGCCGGGCATGGCCCGCCTCAGCGCATCGGACAGGGCGCTTCCGATAGGAGCGTCGGCCATCCGGAGTTCCTCGTACTAGCGTCGCTACTTAAGATGAATGGCGGGGAAACCCTACACACCGGGGCGTGACGAGCCAGGCGGCTGGGGTTTCCCTGGCACGCGGTCACGAAGTGGAAGGCGACGCTCAGGCAAACGCGCGCCCTGCGGGGGGACGCCCTCAAGCGGTCGAGGCGGTCCCTGGTCGCGCCCCCTCCCGCTGAGCCCGCGCCGTAGATCGCGGGGCGGCCCCCGACTCTCGGGGCACTCGAGTCGGGCGCAGAGGGGGGTATTTAAAAGACCCAAGGGGGCGGAGGCCGGTCCCACTTACGAGGCTCCGTAGTATAGCGCCTCCGCGGTATGGGCCGGGACGGATTCGAACCGTCGATCTCCGCGTTGTAAGCGCGGCGTCCTAACCGCTAGACCACCGGCCCGAGGTCGCGAGATGGGGGCCGGGTCAAGTCGCTGTCGGTGACGCCACCCCCACGAGTTGAGAAGCGACACGGTGCCGCACGGTGACCGCGAGCCCGCGTCCGAGCTGGCCCATGAGCGGGCCGGGCATCTCGGCCTCGCCGACCGCCACGAGCGTCCCCGCGCGGACCAGGAGCACGGCGTCCCCGACCCGCACAAGGGGGTCCGCGCGGACGACGCCGGGGTCGAACAGGTCCCCGCGAAGGTCGACCCGGCGGTCGACCTCGACCTCGAGGGGATGTGCCGCGAGCATCCGCAGCGCGCCCGGGACCGTGAGCTGGAAGAGGCCGCGGGGCTCTCGCCAGGTCGCAAGGTCCGTGCCGTTGCCGTCGGTGAGACGCTGGAACCACGGGCGACCGGCGAGCCGTGCCGGCGGCGCGAAGAGCCGTTCGGCCGCGGCGCGCCCGAACTGGAACGCGGCGACCTCCGCGAGGCTCTCGCGGACGACGGTGAGCGGTCCTCCGGGGATCGGCGGGCTCCCGGCAAGCGCCGCGGTCACCGCTTCCCGAAGCCCGGCCAGCGCGGCCGAGGCGGTCGGCCGGTCACCCTCGAGCGACCACACGGCGTCCGCGAGCTCCGGCCCGAGGAAGCCGTACTCGGCGCGGTCGACGTGCGCGATGACGCTCGTGTACCGCCCGCTGGCGCGGAGGTGATGCACCGCGGTGCGCACCGCCGCCCGTTCGTCCTCGTCCCACTCTCCCGTCACCGGGATGTCGTAGTGGCGGGCGGGATAGGTATCCTCGAGCTCTCTCGGCACCGCTCCGAGCGGGGAGGTGAGCGAGACGACGTGCACGCGCTCGAGCCCGGCGACGCCCTCGAGCGCCTTCTGGAACCGTCGGTGGGAGCGCGAGTTGCGGTAGGGCTTCGTTCTCGAGCACGGCAGGAGGAGGAGTACCGATTTCGAGGCCGGTGGGCGGTAGCGGTCGAGCAGACGCTCGCGGAATCGGCGGACCTCCGGGCGTCGCGTCGCCTCGCGGAGGACGTAGCCGCGGATCCCCTCCGAGACGACGGGGGCCCGCTCCTCGAGGCGCTCGTAGAGGAGGCGGTCGGCGTATCGAAGGAGCTCGGCGAGGAGCGGCTCGGCCGTGAGCCGCGCCTCCACGAGCTCTCGAAGACGGCCGGCTCGGATCGCCATGCGCACACGTCCGAGCTCGGCGGCGAGAGCGGCCATCGCGTGGTCGAGCAGCGGGCCCGGCGGGTCGGCCCGACAGGAGCCGCACGCGCAGAGCGGCTCGCGGCGAGCCACGCCCGCCTCGAGCGGTCCGAGCTGAGGGTCGAGGTAGACCCCGTCGGAGGCGGGGCCGAGGAGCGCGGTCGCGTCGACGAGATCACAGCCCAGGTAGGCAAGAAGGGCGAGGCGGTGCGGGAGCGCCGTCCCGGGGGCCCAGAGGACGGGACCCGGGCCGAGGGCCCGTCGGAGCTCCGCCAACGCCCGGACGAACGGCTCCCCCTCGGAGAGCAGAACGCGCGCGTTCCCCAAGACGACGAGGGAGGGGCGCGCGGCCGCGACCCTCGCGAGGTCCTCCGCCCCGAGCGGCGCATGGACGAACCAGGTCTCGGGACCCGCCGGCTCGGCCGCGCCCGGGACCCCGCTCACCTCGGGCGTAGGCACGGTGAACTCGAGCGGGAGGCGCTCGGTGGCCGACGCGAGCACGAGGGCGCGACGGCCGCTCGTCGCGGTCGCGGCCGCCTCGACGGACAGCGCGAAGCCGTCGGGGCGCGGGCTCTCCGCCGGGAATCGGGGGAAGAGGAGGGAAGGGGTTGGGAACGAGAGAGCGCCCGCGCGTGCGGAGCCCAGGAGGGCCAGGCCATCGAGGGCTTCGACCGCGCGCGGCATCGCTTCCCCGGGCCGAGCTCGGCCGGGGGAAACCGCTTTCGCCCCCCGTTAGGCGTTATCCGCCGCCTTCGCGGCGGCCTTCCGCCCTCGGGTTCGGCTCGCGGTGCCGGGCCCCGGGAAGAACGCCTCCCAGGCCGCGACGAGCTGCTCGCGGCGGTCGGCGCCCGCCTCGGAGCGGCCCCGCTTCCCGACGAGCGGGTCGTGGGTGTCGCGGACCGCTCGGAGGAACTCTCCGGGGTTCTCGCTCGCCTTCTCGAATCCGTAGAGGATCAGCTGCCGAAGGAAGCTCGAACGGCCCCTCCACCCGATGCGGCGCCGAACCAGCGGATTCAGGTGTCTCTTGGCCATTCGCCATACTTCGTTCGTGGTCCGGTAGTCTCTCGCCGAGAGTCCAATCATCACTTGTGGCATGGGCGACCTCACTATCGGTAGCGGGTGGCCCCTTATCAAGTTGTCCCATACATGTGGGCACCCTCCCACGTTTATGGGAGTAGTGGGGCCCGGGACCGAGCGCGGACGCCCCGGCGGCTGGGGTCACAAGAGCCCGAGGACCACGCCCGCGGCGAACACCGCTCCGAGGAGGAAGTGGTAGCGGAACGAACGCGGGGCGTGCTCGGGCCCGCGCGCGAGCGTGAGGTCCGTGTAGGCGGCGATCGCGGCCATCGCGACGAGCCCGGCGTCGTAGCCGGCGTGGAGCCCCTCGAGGAGGCCGAACCCGGCGAACAGCGCGAGGGCGGCGGCGTGCAGCACGGGGACGAGTCGGACCGAGCGGGCCCGTCCGAGCCGACCCGGAAGTGTCGGAAGGCCGAGGGCCCGGTCCGTCTCGAGGTCGCCGAGGCTGTGGATCGTCTCGAAGGCGGTCCCCCACAGGAGCACCGCCACGACGGCGACGAGCGCGGCGAGCGGGAGGTGCCCCGTGAGCCCGATGAAGACGGCCGCCGGGGTCACCGACTCGACGAGCCCGAGGAAGACCGTCGTCAACGCCGTCCGGCGCTTGGTCCAGCTGTAGCCGAGCACGAGGAGGAGGGCCACCGGGGCGAGGAGCAGGGCGAGCGGATTGAGGAGGTAGGCGCAGACGAAGAGCAGCGCCGACATCGCGACGACGAGCGCGAGGGCGAACTCGGGGGAGGCGCGCCCCGTGACGAGCGCGCGGCCCTGCGTACGCGGGTTCTTCGCGTCGAGGTCCCGGTCGGACCACCGGTTGAACGCATGCCCCGCGTTTCGCGCCGCGACGAACGCGACGACGAGGAGGACGGTCGGCACGAGCGGCGGGAGGCCCCGGGCCGCGACGAGCAGGAAGGCGATCGCGAACGGCAGGTTGAGCCCGAGGTTCTGGATCTCGAGGAACCGACCGAGCTCGCCGGCGGAGAGCGGCCGTCGAGCGTGCGGTGGGGTCACGACCGGGGCCGGCTCGCGAGGGCGCGCAGCGCCGGCTCCGCCGCGAACAGGGCATCGACCTTGCGAACGACCTCCGGGTCCATCCGGATCTCCTCGGGCCACGGGCGCGGGAAGCCGTCCTCCGGCCCCTTGCGCGTCGCGTCGATCCCGAGCTTCGCGCCGAAGTTCGGCACGGGGTTCGAGATCGACAGCTGGTCGACGGGGCCGTGGACCCGTTCGAAGTCCCGCTCCGGGTCGGCCTGGAGGGCGACGCGGTAGAGGACCTCGCGCAGGTCGTGGACGTCGACGTCGTGGTCGACGACAACGACGTAGCGCGTGAACATCATCTGGCCGACGCCCCAGAGCGCGTGCATCACCTTGCGAGGGTGGCCCGGGTAGGCCTTGCGGATCGCGATGACGGCGAGGTTGATGAACAGCCCCTCCTCGGGGAGGTTCATGTCGACGATCTCGGGCAAGATCAGCCGGACGACGGGCAGGAAGATCCGCTCGACCGCCTTCCCGAGCACGGAGTCCTCCGTCGGGGGGCGCCCCGTCACGGTGCTGAGGTAGACCGGGTGCGCGCGGTGCGTCACGTGGGTGACGTGGAGCACCGGGAACGGCTCGGCCGCCGAGTAGTAGCCGGTGTGGTCCCCGAACGGCCCCTCGACCGCTCGCTCCGAGGGGTCGACGTAGCCCTCGAGGACGAGCTCCGCGCGCGCCGGCACCTCGAGGTCGACGGTCCGCGCCCGCGTGAGCTCGAGCGGCGCCCCGCGCAGGAAGCTCGCGAAGACGAAGTTGGAGATCCCCTCGGGCACCGGGGCGAGGCCCGCCAGGAGCGTCGCCGGGTCCACGCCGACAGCGACGGCGACGGGCATCCGCTCGCCGCGCGCGGCCCACTTCCGCAGGTTGTTGGCGCCGACGCGGTGGATCTGCGCATGGAAGCCGAGCGTATCCTTCCCGTACTGCTGGAGCCGGTAGATCCCCGTGTGGGGCTCGCCGGTCTCGGGGTCCTTCGTGATGACGACCGGGAAGGTGACGGTGCGTCCGCCGTCCCCCGGCCAGCAGCGGAGGATCGGCAGCCGGTCGAGGTCCACGACCGGTTCCTCGACCTCCTGCGCCGGGCCCGAGCGGACCCGCTTCGGCGCGAGCGACCGGAGGGTCTCGAGCGCCTCGAGGGTCCCGCTCAGGTCTCTGAGGGCGCCGACGATCCCCGCCGGCGGACGGAGCCGCACGAGACGCGAGATCCGCTCGGCCGGCTCGTCGAGCCGCTCGGCCCCGAGCGCGAAGGCGATCCGGCGCGCGGAGCCGAGGACGTTCATCGCCACCGGCATCGAGGCGCCCACGACGTTCTCGAACAGGAGCGCGGGCCCGTCGGCCAGGACCGTCCGTCGCGTGATCTCGGTGATCTCGAGGTCGCGGCTGACCGGGCCCCGGATCCGCAGGAGGTCGCCGCGGGCCTCGAGGGCCTCGAGGAATTCGCCGAGGCTGTCGAACCCCATCGCCCGACCGAGGCGCCGACCGAGATTAAGGCGAGCGCGGGGGACGGCGGCGGTCCCGCCCGTCCCGAAGGTTCATAACGGAACCTCGGGTCCGGCTGCGCGTGCCGACCGTCACGCTCGAGTTCCTCACCGAGCACCTCGAGCTCCTCGGGCTGATCCCCGCGGGGTTCTTCGACCGCTACGAGGAGGTCGAGCTGCTCGAGACCCTCCGGCTCGAGCGGGGCTGGCGGCTCCAACTGCTCCGGATCCGCCGGCGGGGGTCGCTGCGCAGCGGCACCGAGCTCGAGCGGGAGTCGGCGCGGATCCGCGAGCTCTACGGTCTCGAGAGCTTCGAGCTCGTCGAGCGCCGACCGCGGAGCCGTGACTACATCGTCCTCGTGCGGCAGCGGAACCCGCCGGTCCTCCGCCGCCTGCTCACCCTCTCGGGCGGACAGGTCGTGCCGACCGCGCCGTTCCGCCTCGATGCCCGCCGCGTCGTCGCCTCGTTCCACGCCTCGGCGCGGCTCCTCCGCCGTGTGCTCGACCGGCTGCGCGCGGAGGAGCTGCCGTTCCGCGTCCTCCGCGCCTCGTCGCACCCGTACCTCGGCGACGCCGACGGGGTCTCGCTGACGCCGAAGCAGGGGGAGGTCATCGCCCGAGCGTGGGCGCTCGGCTACTACGCGGTCCCGCGTCGCGTGACGCTGACGCAGCTCGCCCGCCTCACGGGCCGCAGCCCGCCCGCCCTCGGCAAGATGCTGCGACGCGCCGAGGGGCGGCTCGTGGCCCGCTACCTCGCCGCGACCGCGAGCGCCGCCGCGCCCGAGGCGGGGACGGGGCTCTCCGCACCTCCGGCCCCGCTCGAAAGCTAGAAGCCCCGCTTCGGCTCGGGAGCTGCGGTGTCGCCCGCCGTCCGAAGGGTCGTTGTCGAACGGGTGGCGGATGCCCCGGAGGTGGCGCTCCCCGAGCGCGCGACGTCCGGCTCCGCCTGCTTCGACCTGCGGGCCGCCGAGCGCGTCGTCCTCGCGCGGGGGACGGTGACGCTCGTCCGCACCGGCCTAAGGATGCGGGCGCCGCGCGGAACGTTCCTCGAGGTCCGCCCGAGGAGCGGCCTGGGCTCGAAGGGGGTTCTCATGGCGAACGCGCCGGGGACGATCGACCGCGACTACGACGGGGAGGTCCGCGTGCCCCTGACCTACCTGTTCGACGGCGGCTACACGATCGAGGTCGGCGACCGGATCGGACAGATCCGGGTCGTCGAGGACCACCCCGCGCGGTTCGTCCTCGGTCGCGTCGGCCCCTCGAGGACGCGGAACGGCGGCTTCGGGAGCACCGGGCGATAGGCGGGTCCGACTAGGGGAACTCGTCGAGCAGCGTCTGCACCTTCGGCGTCGGCGGCGGGGGCAGCCGCCGGCCCCCCTTCGACTCGGCCTCGATCTCCTCGAGCAGGTCGTGCATCCGCCGCTCCTTGGACCGGGCCGACCGCTCGAGGCCCTCGTCCCGCGTCCCCTCGGCGACGAGGACGACCACCCGGCCCGCGCGCGCCCGCCCGGTGCGCCCGCGGCGCTGGATCGTTCGGATCATGCTGGGCACGGGCTCGTAGAAGACGACGAGGTCCGTCGAGGGGATGTCGAGCCCCTCCTCGGCGACCGACGTCGCCACGAGCGCGTTGAGCTCGCCCGAGCGGAAGCGGTCGAGGAGGTCGACCTGCTCGCGTTGCGAGAGCCCCTCGTCGACGCCGTGGCTCGCCTGGCCGACGAACCGGGCAGGGCGCACGCCGGCATCGCCGAGCCGTTGGAGCTCCTCGACGAGGAGGCGAGCGGTGTCGCGGTACTGCGCGAAGACGATCACGCGCGAGCTCGGGGTCCCCCGAAGCTGCTCCGAGACGATGCGGACGGCCGTCGCGACCTTCGGGTGCTCGACCGTCAGCGTCCGGAGGAGCTCGACGGTCCGCACGACGTCCGGGTCGGCGAGGAACGACCGTTGGGAGGGGGTCATGCGCCCCTCGGGATGCGCCTGCTTGTCGAGGAAGTCGCGGAGCGCCTCGACGCCCTGCGACTCGATGAGCTCGAGCGCGTGCAGTCCCTTCATCGCGGCGGCCTGGGCCGTGACCGCGGCCCAGAGGCCGGCCGGCGGCTCGGCGCCGCGACGCCGCGCGGCCCCGAGCTCGCGCTGGAACCGCTCGCGGAGCTGGAGGAGCTCGCGGCGCGAGACGGTCTCGTGCGGACCGAGGAGCCCCGAGCGGCGGAGCGCGTCCCCCTGCCGCTGGACGGCGGCCCGGAGGAACTGGGCGAGATAGCGCACGTCGGCGGGCAGCGGAACGGTCACCGTCTCGACGCCGACGCCGTGGAGGTACGGACGGACGTCCGGGTCGTACGGGGTCCGGTACTCGAAGTGCTCGATCCCGAGGTTCGCCCAGACCGCCTGGATCCGCTCCTTGCGGGCCCCGGGCGAGGCCGTCATCGCGAGGACGCGGGCGTTGACGCCCTGGCGGTTCGCGCGTCCGAGGGCGACGTAGGGATACTCGCCGACGGCCCGGTGCGCCTCGTCGAAGACGACCAGCGAGTACGGCTCGAGCGTGAGTTCGCCATGCTCGAGGTCGTTGGCGATCACCTGCGGCGTCGCGACGACGACCTGCGGCGGCTGGAGGAGCGCCTGGCGCCGGGCCGGTGGGATCGTCCCCGTGAGGACGACCGGCTCCGGCGCGTAGAGGGCCCCCTCGAGGCTCCGGGCGTGCTGGACGACGAGCGGCCGCGTCGGAGCCAGCAGGAGCACCGAGCGGGTCGGGTATCGGTAGAGGTGCTCGGCGACGACGCGCAGCGCGATCGCCGTCTTGCCGAGCCCCGTCGGGAGCACGACGAGCGTGTTGCGGTCGACGGCGGCCTCCGCGATCCGGGCCTGGTAGACCCGGTCCTCGAGGACCCCGGGCCGGATGCGGGGGTGCGAGACCGTCTCCATCCTCGGCCCCGCGTTCACGGGAGGCGGCTTAATACTACGCGGACTCGGCGACGCGTGCTCCCACTCTGGGTGGCGGTCCTCCTCCTCCTCGGGGGCCTCGGTGCGCTGCTCTACCAGGGGCTCGCCGTCGTGCTCGCCGAGGCGATGCCGAAGCTCGAGCCGGCCCCTCCGCGCGGGGGGCCGAGCCCGGGCCGGGTCAGCGTCGTGATCGCGGCCCGGAACGAGGAGGAGGACCTCCCCGGGTGCCTCGACGCGTTCCTCGCGCAGGACTACCCCGACCTCGAGATCCTCGTCGTGGACGGCGGTTCGACGGACGGCACGCGAGAGGTCGCCCGCGCTCGGGCCCCCCGCGTCACGCTCCTCGAGGAGCCGCCCCTGCCGCCCGGCTGGGTCGGGAAGAGCTGGGCCTGCTCGACCGGCGCCGGTCGGACGAGCGGGGCCTTCCTCCTCTTCGCCGACGCCGACGTCCGGCTCGACCCGAGCGCGGTCCGCCGGAGCGTCGAGTGGGCCGAGGAGGAGCGCGCCGACCTCGTCTCTCTCGCGCCGCGGCTCGAGGCGGTCGGTCCCTGGGAGCGGGTCGTCCTGCCGTTCATGGCCCAGGTGATCCTCACCTACTTCCGGACCCCCCGCGTCAACCACGACGGGTCGAGGACGGCGATGGCCAACGGGCAGTACCTGCTCGTCCGCCGCACCGCCTACGACGCGGTGGGAGGCCACGCGGCCGTCCGCGGCGCCGTCCTCGAGGACGTCCGGCTCGCGCAGGAGTTCCGCCGACAGGGTCGGCGACTCCGCGTCGCCTGGGCGCCCCGGCTCGCCGTCACGAGGATGTACCGCAGCCGGGCGGAGATGTTCGAGGGGCTCCTCAAGAACATCCACGGCACCCGCTTCTCGCTCTCGCGACAGGTCGGCTTTTTCGCGGGGCTCGTCGGATTCTACTACCTCCCCCTCGCCCTGCTCCCGATCGGCGCCTTCTACGGCGTCCCCTCGCTCGTCGCGCTCGGCGCGATCCTCTGGGTCGGGCTGTTCGCCAAGCATGTCGGCTTCGCGCGGACCCTCACGGGCCACGGCGCCTGGGGGCTCCTCTTCCCGGTCGCCGTCGCCTTCTACCTCGCCCTGCTTCTGGCGTCGATCCGCAACGGGCTCGCCCGACGTCCGATCGCCTGGAAGGGGCGCACCTACGTGCGCGAGGGCTAGCGGGCAACAAGAGGTTAAGGTGCCCCGGCCGTCGGGGCGCCGATGGCCGCGAGGATCGAGGAGACGTTCGAGCTGTTCATCGACGGTCGTCCCACGCCCGCGACGCGCGGAGAGCGCCGGACGCTGCTGAATCCGGCGACGAACACGCCGCTCACCGAGGTCCCGGCCGGGTCGGCCGACGACGCCCGCCACGCGCTCGAGGCCGCCGAGAAGGCGTTCCGGGACTCCGGCTGGGCGATCGACGACGGGAGCCGTCGCGCGAAGGCGCTCTACCGGCTCGCGCGGGCGCTCGAGGAGCAGCTCGAGGCGTTCGCGCTCGTCGAGACCCTCAACATGGGCAAGACGCTCAAGGAGTCGCGGGGCGACATCGGCTACGTCGTCCGGACCGTCGAGTACGCCGCCGGGCTCGCCGACAAGGTCCAGGGCGAGACGATCCCCGTGCCCGGGAGCCGCTTCGACTACACGCTGCGCGAGCCCCTCGGCGTCACGGTCCACATCGCCCCCTGGAACTACCCGCTCCTCCTCGCCATCCGCTCCGTCGCGCCGGCGCTCGCCGCCGGGAACGCCGTCGTCCTCAAGCCCGCCACGCTGACGCCGCTCACGGCGCTCAAGTTCGCCAAGCTCGCGCACGATGCGGGGGTCCCGCCAGGGATCCTCAACGTCGTCACCGGCTCGGGCGGCGAGGTCGGCGAGGCGCTCGTCACCGACCCTCGGTGCCGCTCCGTCGCCTTCACGGGGAGCCTCGAGGTCGGCCGCCGCATCGCCGAGCTCGCCGCGCGCCGGGTCGTCCCGACGACCCTCGAGCTCGGCGGGAAGAGCCCGGTGGTGGTCCTGCCGGATGCGGACCTCGAGCGCGCCGCCCGCGGGATCGCCTTCGGCATCTTCCCCAACGCGGGCCAGATGTGCTGGGCCGGCTCGCGCCTCTTGGTCCACGCCTCCGTCGCGAAGGAGCTGGTCGAGAAGGTCGTGGCGATCGCGAAGGCCTACCGCCTCGGTCCCGGCGCGGACCCGTCGAGCGAGATGGGACCGCTCGTTTCGCGCGAGCAGGCCGACCGCGTCCTCGGGTTCGTCGACGAGGCGCGATCTGCGGGGGCCCGCGTCGCGGGCGGCACGAAGGCCGCCGAGGAGGCGCTCGGCCACGGGAACTTCGTCAGACCGGCCGTCGTCGAGGGGGCCACGCCCGCCAGCCGCGTCGTCCGCGAGGAGGTCTTCGGGCCGGTCCTCTCGGTGCTGCCGTTCGAGACGGTCGACGAGGCGGTCCGGCTCGCGAACGACACCGACTACGGCCTCTTTGCCGCCCTGTGGACCCGCGACCTCGGCTCGGCCCACACGATCGCGAGACAGCTCGAGGCCGGCATGGTCGCGGTGAACGAGGCCCCGAACACCTTCCCGCAGACGCCCTTCGGCGGCTACAAGGCGAGCGGGCTCGGGTTCGAGCAGGGCCTCGACGCGGTCAAGGCCTACACGAGGCGGAAGAACGTGATGGTCCAGCTCGGCGGCGGGAAGCCGAAGCGGGCCTAGGGGAATCCATACGAAACGGGGAAAACCCGTCCGTCGGCTCTCGGGGGTGCGATGACCGAACCGGCCGCGGGCGGCGCCTGGGGCACCTGCCAGGGGTGCGGGCGCGCCGTACCGGCGTCCGACCCCGCCTGTCCCACCTGCGGGAGCTCGGCGCGCGTCGCCTCGGAGCGGATCGCCGACCTCCCCAAGTCCCCTCGTCGCCGGGTGCGGGCGATGCAGGCGATCCGCGTGAGCCTCGTCGTCGCGGTCGTCGTCGGGCTCATCGCGGCCATCGTGCCCGCGGTCCTCAGCGGTCCGCCGACGCTCGCCGACCCTCTCACGACCTCGGGGACCTACACGATCCCTGCCGGCGGCTACATCGACCTCGCCGGCGCGATCACGGGCGAGGACTACGTCGACGGGAACTACACGATCCTCTTCCCCGTCGGGACGCAGCTGGTCTTCCAGGTCTACAACTCGACGGAGTTCCCGCTCTTCGCGGGGCACCTCTCGGCCGAGCCGTTGTGGAACCAGACGAGCCCGGACGCCGCGGCGATCGTCTTCGCCGCTCCGTACACGGACACGTTCTACCTCGTCTTCGAGAACCCCTACCAGGCGACGTCGGGGATCAACGAGACGATCTATATCGTGACGAACTACCAGACGAACGTCGTGATCGGCTGACGGCGCGCTACGCGCCGGGCGTCTCGGGCGCGTGGGTCTTCAGGTACGACGAAGGCACGGCGTCGACGAGGAAGACGGTCTTCCCCGCCTGCATGATGACGATCCCGTCGGCCCGGGCCCGCTGCGCGTCGACCTCGAGGATCACCGGCTCGGGGGTCCGCACGGCGCCGGCGGCGCGTGCGTCCTGGGCGGTGCGCGAGAGATGGACCTTCCGACGGTCGGAGGGCTTCAAGCCGACCTCGAGGACGATCGCCGCTTCCTCGGGCGTGACGGGGAAGTAGAGCTGGTCCGGTATGTTCTCGGTGGGGAGGTCGAGGTCGACCTCGACCGTGTGGCCGTAGGTCGCGCGGATCCGGTCGTCCTTGACCTCGTAGCGGCCCTTCGGGTCGCTTTCGGCGATCGCGACGAGGTGGTGCACGCGCAGCCAGTGGTAGCCCCGGTGATGGCCCGCGATCGCCTGCACGAGCTTGGGGAGGTCGATCCAGCCCCGCGGGTCGACGGCGAGACCGTACTTCTCCGGGAAGTGTCGCAGCACCCCGGTCATCACGCGGCCCAAGTGGTCGAGCTCCCGGTCGTTGAGCAGGAAGCGGCCCGGCTGGCTGCAGACCGGGCACGCCTCGGCCCGGAAGTAGCCGTGCTGGGAGCACTCCTTGAGCATCGGGCTCGCCCTACGCCTTGACCTTGTCGGCCTTCTTTTCGAAGTCCTGGAGCGCGTCGCCGTAGAGGTCCGCGAGGTCCTTGAGGACCCGCTTGAGGACCTGCTGCGGCTTCTCGCCCTTGGTCTTGAGGTAGAGGGACGGGCGATCGAGGAACGGGTGGCCCAGGTAGTAGCGGGCCTCGACGACCTTCTCCTCGGCCTGGAGCGCCTCGACGAGGGGGATCAGGATCGTCTCCTCGCCCTTCGGCAGCTCGATCCGCAGGGTGTCGTGTTCCTTCTCGGCGACGTGGATCTCCATCGGAGCGCCGGGCGCCCACCGGGGTTCCCCACTTAAGCATGGCGGAGTCGCCGGCATCGCGGGGGGCGGCGTCCGGCCCCGCTCGAGAGGCGGCGACCCGCGCCGTTCGGGCGCGGGGGTCCTGCCCGCGACGGCCGCGGGCCGGGTCGTTACTAGGGATTAATAGGGTTCCCTCGGTCGATGACCGGGGCTACGGCGATGGAGGCGAGCCGGCTCGACCGCGCATTCGCCCTGCTCTTCCTCGAGCGCAGCCGGCTCCTCCTGCGGACGCGGTTCGGGCGGGCGCTCAGCCTCGCGGTCGGGCTCCTCTACGGCGTCCTCGCGCTGTTCGTCGGGGGGATGCTCGAGCTGGCCCGGGAGCCGTACCTGACGACGACCGCGCGCGTCGTCGTCCCGGAGTTCACGAACGCCTGGTGGGACTATCCGGCGATCCTCGTCACCGGCCCGTGGGGGGTCCTCACGCTCCCGTTCCTTCCGACGCTCACGATGCTCGTCGTCGCCACGGGCGTCGGGATCGGCATGTCCGTCGGGATCGTCCTCACGCTCGAGCTCCGCAGGGCCCGCCGCACCGGCGGCGGGAGCGCGCTGAGCTCCGCCGCGGGATTCACGCCGGCGGTCCTCGCCCTCATCACCCTCGGGGCCTGCTGCTCGACGACGGCCGCCGCGACCGCCGGGATCGGAGCGATCGCCCAGGCGAGCGGCACGGGTCTCGACCAGCTTCTCTTCAACAACTGGTACCTCGACCTGTTCCAGGTCGTCGTCCTCTGGGTCGCGCTCCTCGCTCAAGAGCAGCTGCTCGCCATCTACGGGAGCCTCATCGGGGCCGCGGGCGCCGGCGTGGCGCTCGACGCGCCCGTCCGGTTCGACCGGCGCCGGGCGGGCGCCACCGCGCTCCGCGCGGCGCTTGTGACCGCCGGGGTCGTCTGGGCGCTCGCGGCGGCGGCGACCTGGACGGCGTTCTCGCCGGTCCCGCTCACGACCGGGCTCGTCGCGGCGCTCCTGCTCGAGCACGGCCTTCTCGCCGGGCTCGCGCTCGCGGCCGGGCTGTTCGCCTCGGGGGTCCTCGACCCGCTCGTGCGCGGCGCGGCCACGCTCTCGGGACGGGCCGCGCGCGTGGTGCTCGGCGTCGTCGGGGTTTCGCTCGCGGTCTACGTGCCGCCGCCCCTCGCGGGGGCCGGCTTCGTCGGGCTCGCCAACGAGGTCCTCGGCTACCTGGGCGCGCCCGCGTCGGTCGGCGCGGTCGCGCCGCCGACCGCGACGCTGTCGGTCCTCCTCCTCCGCTGGACCTTCGAGTTCCTCCTGCTGGGCGGCTTCGCCATCGCCGTCGCGGTGGCCCCGGCCCGGCTCCGGAACCTCCTCGACCCCTCGCGGGGGCCGACGGGGGGCGTCGCCGGGCGGGTCTCGGACGCCCCCTCGGGAGCCCCGGCGGCATCCGTCGTCGCCGCCATCGGGACCGGCCGACCGACCCTCGCGGTCGGGTTCGAGGGCCCGGCGCCCGAGCCGCCCGCGAACTGAGGCGCGATGCTCTCGCCCCTCGTCGCGACCCTCGGGGTCGTGGCCGTCGCGATGTCCGTCGCGACCTCCGCGCTCGTGCGCTGGGCGTCGCACGCGCGCACGGGACTCTCCGCCGGGGCTGCGCTGTTCCTGCTCGCCATGATGGCGGCGATGTTCGGCGGCGCGGTGCTCTACTTCCACGACCCCGGCACGGCGTCGCTCGTCCAGGGCCTCTGGGTCGCGAGCCTCGTCATGTCGCTGAGCGTCCTGCCGCTGTTCTTCCTGTTCGTCCGGGACGCCCGACAGCGGCTCGCCACGGGGACCGTGGCGCCGTTGGGGCGGCTCGCCCCGTACTTCGCGATCGCCGTCGCCCTCGTCCTGGCGAACGAGCTCCTCATGGGGTGGGCGTTCACGCTCGCCGCGGGCGGCTCGCTCGGCGCCGGCGGGGGGCTCGCCGGGGCGGGGGCGCTCCTCGTCGGGATCGTCGCCTCGCCGTGGTTCCTGTTCACGATGGCCCTCGAGATGGCGCTCACCGCCTTCCTGCTCCGGGAGCGTCTGCCCGACGGTCTCCAGGTGATCCTCTACGCCCAGGCCGCGATCATGTTCCTCTCCCCGACGGCGCTCCCGGGGAGCCTCTGGCGCGACGTCGCGATCTACGGCGCGAGCGCCGGCATGATCGCCCTCGTCGTCTACCTCATGGAGTACCTGTACCGGCACCGGGAGCTGAACGGCCTCCAGGCGCGCTACACGGTCCGTCTCCTCGGCGTCTACGCGCTCATGATGGCGGGGCTGTTCCTGTGGCTCCGCTACGGCTCGGTCGCGCTGTTCGCGCTCTCGGTCGTCGCCGAGATGGTCCTCTACTTCGAGGCGGTCCTCGGGCCCGAGCGGTTCCGCTCGGGCCCGCCGTTCGCCTGGCTCGAGCACGCCCACTGGGCGTTCGCGCTGATGCTGAATGTCTTCCTCGCCGAGCTGTTCATGGGGGCGCTCTTGGACGTCGCGGCCGAGCCGGGCGTCTACGGGCCGGCGTTCCCCGCGCGCGCCCTCTCGGGACCCTGGCCGACGGCGCTCGGCCACGCCGTCTCGAACGGCTTTTGGTTCACCGCCCTCGTCACCGGCTCGACCTGGTTCTTGCTGATGATGGGCCTCGAGATGGGCGCGCTCGTCGTCCTCAAGCTGCGCGAATCCAAGAGCCTCGAGAACCGGATCCGGCTCGGCCTCCTTCTCGCGAGCTACGCCGGGTTCGCCGTCTTCTTCCCGAGCCTCTACTACCGGATGCTGTGGCCGGGGGCCCCCGCCGGCCCCGCGGTCCCGTTCCTGGGCTGGTCGATGGGCATCGGCTCGGCCCAGCTCGCCCCGACCCTCTTCGGCGCCGTCTTCGGGACCTATCTCGTCACCGGCGTCCTCGCGACGCTGTTCGGCCGCCGTGCGATCTGCTCCGTGTTCTGCACCGCGCCGCTGATGTTCCAGGGCACGACGATCGACGCGATGAAGTCGTTCAACCGAACGGCCCCGGTCGGACGGCACTACCTGAGCAGCCGCCTCTCGAAGACCTACGCCGCGACGACGAGCGTCGTCATGGCCTCTCTCGTCGTCGCCTCGGTCGTCTCGTACCTCGACGCCGTCGGGCGGCTGTCGCTCTACGTGGACGGCGTCGACCCGACGGTGTTCCTCTTCTCGCTCTACTTCGGGGTCGTCTGGTACGTGATGTTCGTCGCGATCCCCTACGCCGGGACCTACAACTGCGTCACGATGGGCTGGTGCTACACCGGCACGATCGCCCAGGCGTTCCAGCGCGTCGGCTTCTACCGGCTCAAGGTCCGGGACATCGAGGTCTGCCGCGCGTGCACGACGGTCGACTGCGCCCGCGGCTGTCCCGTCGGGCTCACGGACATGCCGGGCCACTTCCGCCGCACCGGCGAGTACCGCAGCTCGAAGTGCTGCGGCGTCGGCGACTGCGCCGAGGCCTGCCCGTACGGGAACCTGTACCTCGCTGACGTGCGGCACTGGATCGCCCGCCGGCTCGGTCGGCCGCTCGCGCCCCGGCGGGGCCCGAGGCTTCCGGTCGTGCCCGCGGCGACGGGGCCGAAGCCGGCCGCGGCCCCGACGTCACCGGTGACGCCGCCGGTCGGGACCCAGGGCGCGCGAGGGGGCGCGGGGACGCGCCTCCACGAGGCGACCGAGGTCGAACCGAGGGCCCCCGCGCCATCTCTTTAAGCCGGGTCCGCTCGCGAGCGTCGGCCCATGCGCGTCCTCCTCCTCGGCGGCGGTGCCCGAGAGCACGCGATCGGGGAGGCCCTCCGACGCGATGGCGCCCATCTCGTCGTCGGCGCGACGAACGTGAACCCCGGTCTCGTCGCGATCGCGTCGTCCTACGCAAAGGTCGACCCGACGCAGGTCGACGGCGTCGTCGCGCTGGCGCGGCAGCACGCGGTCGACTACGCGGTCGTCGGCCCCGAGGCGCCGCTCGCCGCCGGCGTCGGCGATGCGCTGCGCGCGGCCGGCGTCCCCGTCGTCGGTCCCTCGAGGGACGGGGCCCGCCTCGAGTCGTCCAAGCGCTGGTGCCGCGACCTCTTGGAGAAGTACCGGCTCGGCGTCTCGCCGAGAGTCGTCGCGGTGACCCACCTCGACCAGGTCGACGCGCGCGTCGCCGAGTTCCACGAGCCGTTCGTCGTCAAGCCGGTCGCGCTGTCGGGCGGCAAGGGCGTCGCGGTGATGGGCGCCGACTTCGCGACCCCCGCCGAGGGCGCCTCCTACGCCAAGCAGCTTCTCGCGAGCGCGGCCGGTCGCGACGGGATCCTCCTCGAGGAGAAGGTCGAGGGCGAGGAGTTCAGCCTGATGGCGTTCGTCACCGACTCCGGCGTCTATCCGATGCCGGCGGTCCAGGACTTCAAGCGGGCCCAGGCGGGCGACGCGGGTCCGAACACCGGCGGCATGGGCTCGTACACGCAGCGGGACCACCTGCTGCCGTTCCTCTCGAGCGCGATGCTCGCGAAGGCGACCGAGACGCTCCGAAGGACGGTCGAGGCGCTCCGCGCCGAGGGGATCCCGTACCGGGGGATCCTCTACGGGGGCTTCATGCTCACCTCGCGGGGCCCCGTCCTGCTCGAGTACAACGCCCGCTTCGGCGACCCGGAGTCGATCAACGTCCTCGATCTCTACGAGCCGGGGAACCTCGTCGAGCTCCTCTACGGCGTCGCGACGGGCCGGGTCTCCGAGCCGCTCCTCTCGTTCCGCCAGCGCGCGACGGTGGTCCGCTACCTCGTGGCGCCGGGGTATCCGGGCTCGCCCGCTCCCGGCGGCACGATCGAGCTCGACCTCCCCGAGATCGAGCGCCTCGGCGTCCAGGTCCGCTACGGGGCCGTCGAGGGCGCCGGCGCGGGCCGCGTGAGCGTCACGACCGGACGCGCCGTCGCCCTCCTCGGCGAGGCGAGCGCGGTCCACGAGGCGGCGGCGCGCGTCGACGCGGCGCTCGCGTTCGTTCGCGGGACCTACGAGGTCCGCCGGGACATCGGCACGAAGGCCGACCTCGCCCGACGCGTCGAGCACGTGCGCCGGCTCCTGCTCCCCGGGGCCAAGCCGTCGCCGCTTCCTCTGTCGGTCGCGGCGCCGGGGGCGCCGCCGTCGAGCGCCGCCTCGGCCGACCAGGTCCCGGGCTGACGCGAGGACGCGCGTCGCGCCCCAACGGTCAAATACGGTGCGCCGGCTCGGGCGGAGCGCATGTTCTGTCCCAAGTGCAAGCGCCTGATGCGCCCCGACAAGGCGGCCGGGGTGTGGAAGTGCGCCTCCTGCGGCACGAAGGTGCCGCTCGCGAAGGGCCGCGAGGTCGGCCGCTCCGCCCCGACCGGGCGTGAGATGGCCGTCGTCGAGGAGAAGACGGCGACGCTCCCGACGGCCCAGGAGGAGTGTCCCAAGTGCGGCAACCCGGAGGCGTACTGGGTGCTCCGGCAGACCCGGGGGGCGGACGAGCCCGAGACCCGGATCTTCGAGTGCACCAAGTGCGGGCACAAGTGGCGGGAGTACCAATAGTCCCGCCCGGACCGTTCGACACCGTCGAGGCGGCGTTCGGAGAGGGCGCCGTCGGGCGCAGCCTCCGGCTCCGCGGCTGGGTCCTTCGGGCGCGCTCCTCGGGCGGGATCGCCTTCCTCGTCCTCCGGGACCGGACCGGGAGCGTCCAGGTCACCGCGAAGCGCGACGTCGTCGGCGACGGGCCGTTCGCGCGGGTCGAGCACGTGCAGGTCGAGGCCTCGGTGAGGCTCGTCGGCACGGTCGCGGCCGACCCGAGGGCCCCGGGCGGCCGGGAGGTCCGCGCGACCGCTCTCGAGATCGTCCACGCGGGCGAGCCGTTCCCGATCTTCTCGGACCAGACCGAGGAGTTCCGGCTCGACAAGCGCCACCTCGTGATCCGCTCGCAAGAGCACGTGGCGACGTTCCGCGTGAAGGCGGAGCTCCTGCGGGCGCTCCGCGAGTTCCTCGAGCGGGAGTCGGTCCTCGAGATGACGCCGCCGGTCCTCACGGGCAACCCCGCCGAGGGCGGTGCCGAGGCGTTCGCGATCGACTACTTCGGCCGACCCGGCTACCTCTCCCAGACCGCGCAGCTCTACCTCGAGGCGCTGCTGTTCCCCAACGAGCGCGTCTACGCGTTGACGCCGTCGTTCCGCGCCGAGAAGTCGAGGACGCCCCGGCACCTCACGGAGTACCTCCACCTCGAGGTCGAGCTCGCCTGGGTCGGGCTCGCCGACCTGCTCGACTTCGTCGAGCGGATGACCGTCGAGGTGAGCCACGCCGTCGCCGAGCGCCGCCCGAAGGAGCTCCAGCTCCTCGGCCGGCCCCCCCAGGAGCTGCGCGAGCTCGAGGGCCCGTTCCCGCGGCTCACCTACCGGCAGGCGATCGAGCGGCTGCGAGATCAGGGGTTCCCGGTCGAGTTCGGCACCGACCTCGGCACCGCCGAGGAGCGCGCGCTCACGCTCGAGGCGCGGACCCCCCTCTTCGTCACGCATTTTCCGGTCGGCCTCAAGGCGTTCTACATGCTCCGCTCCGTCGACGACCCCGAGACGGTCGAGGCGGCGGACCTCCTCGCGCCCGAGGGCTACGGAGAGATCGTCGGCGCGAGCGCCCGCGAGACGGACATCGACCGGCTCCTCGAGCGGCTCCGCGCCACCGGCGCCAAGCCCGAGGAGTACGAGTGGTACCTCGACCTCCGGCGCCACGGGAGCATCCCCCACGCCGGCTTCGGTCTCGGGGTCGAGCGTCTCCTCCGCTGGATGCTCCGGCGCGAGCACATCCGGGAGACGACGCCGTTCCCGAGGACGCCTTCGCGCCACACGCCGTGAGGCCGACGCGTGGGGCAAGGTTCATCTAACGCGGGAGATGTGGCCCCGCACCGCGGAGCGCGGACGACGATCGTGGCGTCAGAGGGTGGCCCCGACGGCCGTGGGAACGAGCGCTCTGCGGCGAAGACGACCGCGTCCGTGAAGCCGCTCTCGGTCGACCGGCTCGCGCACCAGGACATACCGGACATCTGCGCGTTGTACAAGCGCGTCTGGGACGGGACCAAGGAGCTCCCGACGGAGCTCGTGAAGTCGTGGCAGCCCACGCCGCTCGAGTTCACGAGCTGGATGGAGGGCGTCACCTACTTCGCCGCCCGGCGCGACGGCCGGATGATCGGCGCGATCGGCTGCGAGATCCTCGAGGGGAGCTGCCGGTTGGTCCACCTCGCCGTCGACCCCGAGGCGCGCCGGCAGGGCGTCGCCACCGCCCTCGTCACCGCGTCCGTCGAGTGGGCGCGCCGGAACACGTGCCACTCCGTTTGGGTCGACCTCCTCGACCGCTTCACGGCGGCGACGGCGCTGTTCAAGAGCTTGGGCTTCGGCGAGTGCGGGGTGCTGCACAAGCACCGCCTCGGCGAGGACGTCCGCCTCAGCGAGAAGCTTCTGTAGACGCTCGCGCGGCCCCCGACGGCGGCGCGACACCGCTCCCGTGGACCTGCTGGAGGATCCGCAGGCGCCGCAGCGCCTCCTCCGGCCGGCCCCGAACGAACTCGCGCGCGGCCCGCGCGAGCTCGCCCGCCTCGAGCTCGACCGGCGTCCCGTCGTTCCGCTCGGCGACGAGCTGGGCGCCGTAGTGCGCGACGTACTCGGGGACGCTGTCTCGAAGCCGGTTCACCGCCTGGAGGCGGAGGGCTCGCAGCTGCTGCTTGAGCGCGACGAGGCGCCCCGCGCGGAGCTCCTCCTCGAGGTCCTCGGAGATCTGGTCCGGGTCGAGCGGGGAGCGGAGGCCGAGCGCCTCCATGTCGCGGACGAGCGAGACGAGCCGTTCGAGCTCCTCTCGGGCCTGGTCGAGGTGCCGCTCCTTCAGTGCGACCACCCGGTCGACCTGGTGGTACAGTTGCAGCGCCTGCGTCACCTCGCCCGCGCGGGCCGCGTGGAGGACGTCGTCGATCTGGTCCCGCTCGAGGCGACCGTCGACGGCGTACGCCTCGAGCCGCGTCAGCCGCTGCCGTGTCTGCTTCTCCCACGCCTCGAGGGCGCCGACGATCTGTCGCTGCGCGAGCCGCTCGACGCCCGAGAGCACCTCGAGCCACTCCTCGGGGCTCGCGGAGTTCCGGGCCGTCTCCTCGGCCCAGGCGGGAAGGCTCGGCAGCGTGACGTCGAGCGCCTCGGCAGCCTCGGCCCACTGCTGGAGCCGGGCCACGCGCCGCGTGAGTTCCGAGGCGCCGGCCTGCGGGCCGGCCGGGCCCGCGTGCGTCGGCGACTCCACCGTGGCCCCGCACGACGGGCACGCGTCGGCGCTCCGCGGGAACTCGGCCCCGCACGCGGGACACACCCGGGCCTCGTCGGGCGTCACGGGCGCTCCCTCGAGGGGGTGATGGGTATGCAGGGGGTGAGATTTGAACTCACGAACTCCTACGAGACCAGGACCTCAACCTGGCGCCTTTGACCAAGCTGGGCCACCCCTGCGGAACCGGGCGCGTCTTAGGCTCCTCGCGCATAACCTTTGCCCCGGTACGGGCCGGCCTCTCCCCGCCGACCCGGTCATGGCCCCCTCCGAGGAAAAGGCTTTGGGACGCCGCCGGGGCGTTCGGCCGGGCGGGCCGAAATCGCCGGGATACCTTCAAGTGTCCCGAGGGGGAGACGATGCCGTGCGCCCCGGCCCCCTCGTCGCCTCGCTGGTCCTGCTCCTGCTCCTTCTCGCCTCCTGGCCCAGCACCGGCGCCCACGGGGCCCCCGCGGTCCTTCCCCCCTCGTCCGTCGTCCCTCTCGGCCACGCCGCCCCGCTCGGCGCGGCCGGCCCGGACGAGGCGGGGCACGGGGCGGTGCCGGGTCGATCCGGGCCGCTCCACGCCCTCGCCACCGGCGCGTCCCGGTTCCCGCACCCGGGGCCGATCCCCGCGAGCCGGGTCTCTTCCTACAACGGCCACTACTACGCGGGCTCCGTCTACAACGGGACCCCCGTGAACTCGACCCGGCTGTCGATGACCCTCAACGTCCCGGCGGACAACCCGCAGAGCTCGGACTTCTACTACGTCCTGCTCTCGGTCTGGGACGACGCGGGCTCCTACGACCAGATCGGGTTCGCCAACGCCTTCGGCGCCTGGGGCTTCACCTACTCGACGACCGACTACTGCGCGAACAACTACTACTACAACCCCGACGCCTTCTCGCTCACCGAGGGAACGACCTACACGTTCACGATGACGCTCTACCAGGGCGTCGTCAACTTCACCGCGGACTACCTCAACGGGACCAACGCGTTCACCTGGACGCAGCAGACGGGCGGCCACGTCTTCCTCAACGACGCGTTCTACACGTGCAACGGCGGCTTCGGGAACGCGACCTACTACGACCTCACCGACTACGAGGAGGTCTACCAGACCCAGGACACGCTCGTGCCGTACGACTGGCACTTCGGCGGCAACGCCGAGAACCGGGTCCCGCTCCTCGGCTGGGGGAACTTCACGACGCCCCCGTTGCCCGGGACGATCTCCATCGTCCTCTCGGGGGACAACACGACCATCGCGAACGAGCCGTTCGAGCTCGCGCTCTCGAGCGGCGTCCCCTGGGTGACGATCGTCGCGGGGAACGCCTCGGTCGACATCGCCTACTCGCTCGACGTCACCGCCGTCGTCGGGTCGCCGAGCGCCACGCTCGGGGGCTACCTCCTCCCGGGCGGCTGGACCGTGTCGTACTCGCCGGCGACGTCGACCGCCCCGTTCACGTCGTCGGGGACGCTCAAGGTCCCCTCCGGCACCGGGAGCGGGAACTACTCGGTCGGCCTCAACGCCACCGACACGGCGGGGGCCGCGGCCCAGATCACGGTCTTCGTGAACGTCCTCTCCTCCTCGTCGATGGCCGTCGTCGCGTCGCCGCACCCGTTCGGGGACGTCGGGCAGAACGTCACGTTCGTGCTCACCGGGGGCGGCGGCATCAACGGCATCACGCTCTCGTGGTCGGGGCTGCCGAACGGCTGCGCCGCCCCGACCGGGACGCGCGTCGCCTGCGCCCTCGACGCGTCGGGGACCTACCCGGTCGTCGTGACCGCCCACGACGCCTACGGCGACGTCGCCGCCTCGGTCCCGCTCTTGTTCCTCGTCTACACCGACCCCGTTGTCGTCGTCCTCGTGCTCCCGCCCGAGGTCGACGCGGGCCAGTCCGTCAACTGGTTCGCGAGCGCCTCCGGTGGGACCGGCGGCTCCTATAGCTACCGGTACGCCGGCCTTCCGGGCAGTTGCACGGTCCGCGGGCCGAACGCGACGTGCCTCGTCTCGACGCCCGGGACCTACAACGTCACGGTCTGGGTCAGTGACGCCTCGGGCTACGCCGTCCCGTCCCCTCCCGCCGTCGCCGTCGTCGTCCTCGCGCCGACCGTCACGATCGCCGGCGCGTCGTTCTCGGCCGATGTCGGCCAGACGGTCTGGCTCAACGCCACCGGCGCGGGCGGCAGCGGGCGATTCACCTACCTCTGGACCGACCTTCCCGCATCGTGCACGTCGTCGGGGGCCACGGCCCGCTGCGACTTCGCCCTGACGGGCGGCTACTACGTCAGCGTCGAGGCCCAGGACTCCGGCGGCGTCCTGAGCGCGCCGTACCGGGCCTACGTCGTGGTCTCTCCGGCGGTGACCGTCCACCTCACGACGCCGCTGCCGTCGGTCGACCTCGGCCAGACGACGACGTTCTCGACGGACGTCGGCGGCGGGCTCGCGCCGTATCACTACGTCTACGCGGGGCTCCCGACGGGGTGCTCGGGGACGGACACCGGGAGCCTCGCCTGCGCGCCCACGGCCGTCGGCGGTCCCGAGAACGTCTCGGTCGCCGTGACCGACGCGAACGGGTACGTCGCGACCGCCTCGAGCGCCTTCACGGTCTTCTCGGCGCCCGGGCTCACCCTCGCGGTCGCGCCGGCGTCGGTCGCGGTCGGCGCGAGCGTGACCTTCACGGCGACGGTCGTCGGTGGCGCGGGCGGGACGACGTTCGTCTGGAGCGACCTCCCCGGCGGCTGCGCCGGCGGCCCCGGAGGGACGGTCACCTGCGCGCCGAGCGGGAGCGGGACGTATCGGGTCTCGGTCGTCGCGACGGACGCCGACGGCGTCCACACGAACGCCTCCGCGGTGCTCTCGGTGCACCCCGTGCCGACGGTCCCGGCCTCCGAGATGCTCGGCCTCGGGCTGATCGTGGGCGTGGCCGTCGTGCTCGTCGTCGTCGCGCTCCTCCTTCGCCGACGGCGCCGCGCCCTGGGTGCGGGCGGCGCGCGGACCCAGTAAAACACTAGTAGGGGCACCCGCTCGTTCGCCCCGATGGCCGAGCGGCCCGCGACCGAGAGCTCCGGAGGCGCGAGCGTCTTCATCGGAACGAAGCCGACCATGACCTACGTCTTCCAGGTCGTCGCCCAGCTCAACAGCGGGGCGGGTCCGGTCGTCGTCCGGGCGCGCGGCAACGCGATCGGCAAGGCCGTCGACGTCGCCGAGGTCGTGCGGCGGAGGTTCCTCGAGGGACAGGTCGCCGTCGGCCCGATCACGATCGGCACCGAGCGGCTCGTCAACCGCGAGGGGCGGGAAGCGAACGTGTCGGCGATCGCGATCCCCTTTACGAGGACCACGCCGCTCCCGGCGGCGCCTGCGGCGCCCTCGGGACCGGCGTAGCGCGGACGACCCAGGTCCCCGCGAACAGATCCCCGAGCCGCTGGCGCTCGGAGGAGCCGGCGATCAGCGCGAGGGAGATCCCGCCGGGGATGCCGAGCCCGGGGAGAAGGAGGAGGAGCGCGAGGGTCGCGATCGAGACGACCGTGTCGAGAAAGCCCCCCGTGCTCACCGAGATCGCCGTCCCACGCTCGGCGACGAGCACGATGAGGATCCCCAGGTAGCCGACGACCGAGATCGTCACGACCTTGGGGAGGTTCCGCAAGAGGGCCGCGACGGGCCCGGGACGGCCGAGGCGCCGGTCGGTGACGCGGAGGCCGAGCAGGTACTTCCCCGGCGTCGCGCCCCACACGGTCTCTGTGACCGTGAGGAGGACGAGCGCGTAGGCGATGAACCCGAAGAGCGCGGCGTTCAGGGCGACGGAGCCGAGCAGCTCCGTCACGGTCCCGCCCGACGTCGCGACGATCGCGTAGAACAACAGGATCGCCGGGGCGCCGAGGATCGCGAGGTCGAGGAGGTAGGCGAGGCTCCGCGGGCCCCAGCTCGCGAGCCGGCGCTGGCCGATCCCCCTCGCGAACCGGACGAGCCAGCGGGCCGTCATCCAGGCCCGCGTCGCGTCGTACGGCTCCTCGGTCGCGCTCGCCGCGAGCGCGGCGAGGTTCCGCCGGTCGGCCTCGACCCACGGCGCCAGGGGAAGGCCCTCGAGCTCGCCCGCGGCCCCGCCGCCGCTCGGCGGTTGGAGGCCGCTGAGCTGCCTCGCCTGAAGGAAGGCGGCGGAGACGGCCCGGTCGGCGTCCGCGACCGAGGCCGACGGCCGCCCGTCGACGGCCCCGAGGAGGGAGCGTCGCAGCCACTGGGCCGAGGTCCGGGCTCCGGCGGGGCTCGGTGCGGGCGGCCCGGCGCGCTCCGTCCGCCGCACGACGACGGCGATCGCGTAGGCGGCCGCGAGCGCGAGGAGGCCGCTCAGGTAGAGGAGGTCGTCGGTGCCCGCGCCCCCGATCGCATAGATCGCCGTGCTGCCGGGCCCGTAGAGGGGCGGCTGTCTCAAGAGGTCGGCCCCGACGAGCACGCCGAAGGTCACCGAGGCGTAGGCGAAGGCGAGCCCGGAGCGCTCCCCGCCGCCGACGACGAACGGCACGACACCGCCCGCGAACGCCCCAAGGAGGAGCGGGGCCACGAGGTACGCCGGGAACTGCGAGACGATGCCGAGCGCGGGCACGGTCTGGGTCGTGAGGAAGGTGAGGAGGACCGCGGCCTCGGTGAGCGCGAGGAGCACCGCGGCGTGGTCGACCGCGGCCCGCCGGGGGGGGCTCGCGAGCCGACCCGCCCCGACGAGCGCGAGGACGGGGGCGAGCCCGAGGCCGAGGACGGCGAGCGCGAGCCACGAGGGCGAGGCCACGGTCCAGACGGCGGCGAGCTGGGCCCCGCTCGCCGCGGCGAACGCGACGAGGGTGAGCCCGAGGAAGAGGGCGCGGTCGTCGGCGTCCCGGCCCGGGAAGGTCCGCCGGAGCACGAGGAGGGAGACGACGAGCGGAACGAGGCCGCCGCCGACGTTGAGGGCGAGGACGTCCCCGGACCAGGCGAAGAACGGCAGGTTCACGACCGAGCCCAGGAGCGCGCCCGGCAGGAGGAGCCAGAAGGTGCGTCGGCCGAACCCGGCGGCCCGCGCGGCGTCGGGGTCCTCCCAGGCGAGGAGGAACAGGAACAGCCAGAGCAACGGCGCCGTCGCGACCGAGACGGTCGTCTCGAGGACGTCGAACCCCAGCTGGAACGGGTCGACCATGCCTCCCTCTCTCTCGCGCGCCCCGCCGGTCGGAGACCCGCGAGGCCGCCGGCTCACCTAAAGGGTTTTCTGACCGCCTCCGCTCGCGCGCCCGATGGTCGCGACCCGGACGGAGAAGGACTCGCTCGGCCCCCGGGAGGTCCCCGCCGACGCCTACTACGGCATCCAGACGCTTCGCGCCGTCGAGAACTTCCCCGTGAGCGGGCTCGTCGCGCCCCGCCCGATGATCCGCGCCTACGCGCTGCTCAAGCTCGCCGCCGTGCGCGCCCACCGCGCGCTCGGCACCCTCGACGAGCGCCGCGCCGACGCGATCGCGCGCGCCGCGGAGGAGACGGCGAGCGGCCGGTTCGACACCGAGTTCCGGGTCGACGTCTTCCAGGCCGGCGCCGGGACGAGCTTCCATATGAACGTCAACGAGGTCCTCGCGAACCGGGCCCTCGAACTCCTCGGGCTCCCCAAGGGCCGGTACGAGGAGGTCTCGCCGAACGACCACGTGAACCGGGGCCAGTCCACGAACGACACCTACCCGACGGCGGCGCAGGTCGCCGCCCTGTTCGCGCTCCAGCGCCTCAAGGCCGCCGTCGCGGCGCTCGTCGAGAGCCTCCACCGCAAGGGGCAGGAGTTCGCCCACCTCCCCAAGGCGGGCCGCACGCATCTCAAGGACGCGATGCCGGTGACGCTCGGGGCCGAGTTCCACGCGTATGCGAGCGCGCTCGAGCACGTCGTCGAACTCCTGCCCCCCGTCGAGGCGGGGCTGGCCGAGGTCCCGCTCGGCGGCAGCGCCGTCGGGAGCGGCGTCAACACCGCGCCGGGGTTCCGCGAGCGGGCCGTCCGCGAGTACGCGACGCTCACGGGCCTCCCCCTCACCGTCGCCCGGGACCCGTTCGAGTCGATGCAGAGCCGTTGGCCGCTCGGGGCCGCGTCGGGCTGGCTCCGGAGCCTCGCGACGGAGCTGATCCGGATCGCGAACGACCTGCGCCTCCTCTCGAGCGGGCCGGCGACGGCGCTCGACGAGATCCGTCTTCCCGAGATCCAGCCGGGGTCGTCGATCATGCCGGCCAAGGTGAACCCGTCGGCCGCCGAGTGCCTCGACATGGTCGCGTTCCACGTCGTCGGGGCCGACCTCGCGACGACGCTCGCCGTCCAGGCCGGCCAGCTCGAGATCAACGTGATGATGCCGCTCGCGGCGTTCGAGCTGCTGTTCTCGGCCGAGGCGCTGTCGAACTACCTGCCGGTCTTCGCGCGGACGTGCGTCGACGGGATCACCCCGAACCCGGCGGCGCTCGAGCGCTACCTCCTCGGCTCGACGGCGATCGCGACGGTCCTGACGCCCCGGTTCGGCTACCTCAAGGTCGCCGAGCTCATCCACGAGTCGAGCCGGAGCGGGCGCTCGGTCAAGGAGCTGCTCGTCTCGGGGGGCCTGCTCACGCCGGAGGAGGTCGAGGCGCTCCTCGGCCCGAAGGCGCTCTTAGAGCTCGCGCGGCCCGTCCCGTAGGCGCGGCCCGTCTCCAACCTTAAGACCCCGCGCCGACTCCCACCGCCGATGGCCACGATCGAGGAGGTCGCGGTCTCCCTCGGCAGCGAGGCCTCACAGGAGTACCGGCGAGCCGTCGACGTCCTCGGGAAGGTCGGGCTCACGGTCTACGAGGCGCGCGCCTACATCGCGCTCGTCGCGCGCGGCGTCGGCGACGCCGCCTCGCTCGCGCACGCCGCCGGGATCCCCCGGACCTCGGCCTACAAGGTCCTCGAGTCGCTCTCTCAGAAGGGCTACGCGGCGCCGACGGGCGGCAAGCCGATCCTGTTCCGGCCGAAGCCCCCCCTCGAGGTCGCGGACGCGCTGAAGGGAGCGATCCAGGAGGTCTTCGAGAAGCTCGCGACGCTCCACCGCGTCGTCGCCGACCACGGCGAGCCCCAGCTCGTCTACCTGCTCAGCGGACGCGAGCGGGTCCTCGCCAAGATCGCGGAGCTGCTCAACCAGTCGAGCCAGTCGTTCATCCTCACCACCCCCGAGGTCGCCGAGCTCCGGGACGAGCTCGGGAAGAAGGTCCTGCACGCGGTCAAGCGCGGCGTCTCCGTGACGTTCATCACGGCGCCGCTCCAGCGGGTCCCCGAGGGCGTCAAGCACCTCACGCGCGAGAACCTGCTCGCGACCGAGGTCCTCGCCGACGGCGCCCACGCGCTCCTGGCCGCCCCCGGCCTCGACGCCTGCGGGTTCACCGACAACCCGATCCTCACGGCGCACCTCAAGCAGTTCCTCGACCTGATCCTCGAGACCGGCGCCTCCCTCGCGGGCGCGTGACGCGCGAAGCTCCGGTCGCGAGGGTGCGCGCGCGCGTCGCCGCGCTCGCCGGGGCCGAGGCGGCCGAGGCGATCCCGGACGGCTATCAGCGGCTTGGGCGCGTCCTCGTCGTCAAGCTCCCCGAGGCGCTCCGACCCCACTTTTCCGAGATCGGGCAGGTCTATCTCGACGAGCTCCACGCCGGGGCGGTCCTCCGACGCCGGGGACCGATCGTCGGCGACTGGCGCGTCCCGGACGCCGAGCGGATCGCGGGCGGCGACACCCGGACCGAGGTCCTCGAGAACGGCGTCCGCTACGCGTTCGACGCCGCCCGGATCATGTTCAGCGAGGGGAACCGCCGCGAGCGCGCCCGCGTGGGCGAGCTCGTCGAGCCCGGTGAGGTCGTCGTCGACCTGTTCGCGGGGATCGGCTACTTCGCCCTCGCCGCCGCGCGCGAGGGCCGCGCGTCCCTCGTCTACGCCTGCGAGGCGAACCCGGAGTCGTACCGCTGCCTCGAGGCGAACGCCGCTCGGAACCGCGTCGCGCGCCGGCTCCGCCCGCTCCTCGGCGACAACCGCAGCGCGGGAATCCCCCGGGGGTGCGCCGACCGCGTCTTCCTGGGGCTCCTCCCCTCGGCGCTCCCCTGGGTCGACCGGGCCCTCGAGCTCGTGCGCCCCGAGGGCGGCTGGCTCCACGTCCACTCCATCGTCGGCGCGCGCGGCGGGATCGCCGAGGCGGTCTCGAGGACCGTCGCGCAGGTCGTCGCGGCCGGCGGGACGGTCGTCGAGGCGCGCGGACGCGAGGTCAAGCCCTACGGCCCCGGTCGCCTCCACGCCGTCGTCGACGTCCGGGTGCGGCCGCGAGGCTAGGCCGACGGGATCGGGGCGGTCGACGCCTTGTGGCCGCGGAGGGCGTCGACCGTCGCGGGGAAGGCTCGAGCGAACCGCTCGATGTCCTCGGGCGGGTTCGAGAAGGAGAGCCGGACGAACCGGCCGCCGAACTGCGGGGAGAGGTAGTTCCCCGCGCGGACGAACACGCCGTGGCGTAGCAGGAGCTCGCGCTGGAGCGCCTCGGGCGTCACCTCCGCCTTGGCGAGGTCGATGACGAACATGTTCGCCTGCGACGGGAACACCGGCAGCGAGGCGCCGGCGACGCCCCGGACGACGTCCCGGATCCGCTCTTGGTTGGCCCGGGTCTGCGCGAGCACGCGCGGGAACCACTCGCGCTTCGTCGACAGCGCCGCCGTCGCCGCGGCCTGCGCGAGGACGTTGACGCCGAGGTCGTTCGTGTTGTAGCGGTGGACCTTCTGCAGGAGGTCGGGCGCGCCGGCGACGCCGCCGAGCCTCAGCCCGGCGAGCCCGCAGTTCTTCGAGACGGACCAGACGGTGAGCGTCGTCTCGGGAGCGAGCGGCTGCGCGAGCGTGGGGCTGTCGGCGAAGTCCCGGTAGGTGACGTCGTTGAGGAGGACGATCCGCTTGTCGTGCGCGAGCTCGGCGATCGCCCGGACCTCGTCCCGGGGGTAGCCCGAGCCGAGCGGGTTGAGCGGGTCGATGAGCAGGATCATCCGGGTCTTGGGGCCGACCGCCTCGCGGATCCGGTCGTAGGTGAGGCGGAACGGCGGCTGGTAGATCTCGAGGTTCCTCGTGCGAGCGCCGGCGAGCTCGACGAACTTGTGGATGATGAGGTAGCTCGGGTCCGAGGCGACGACCTCGTCGCCGGGCGCGAGGAGGGCCCGGGCCAGCATGTAGAGCGACTCCGTCCCGCCGGCGGTGACGAGGAGGCCCGAGCCGTCGCCGAGCCCGAGGTCGTTGAGGACGAGCCGCTTGAGCTCGGGGGCGCCGGGGGCGTAGGGGTAGCCCTCGTACCGGCGCTCCTCGATCGCCCGGGCGAGCGCCGGCCCGACGACGGACGGCGGCACGAGGTGGTTCGTGTTCTGGCTCAGCCAGGCGATCTCGGTCCGGTGCGCGTGCGCGTAGGCAAAGGCGTCGAACGGGGGCTCGACCATGGCTCTCGGGCGCGTGGGACCCCGCCCGCCCATAACGGCTACGGCGCGTCGCCCCCCACGCCCGCGAGGTAGGCCGTCACGATCCCGAGCGACTGGGGGACGGCTCGTACGAGGGGAAAGCCGGAGCGCTCGAGCAGGCCGAGCATCTCCGCCCGGCCCGGCAGGTGGCGGAGCGACTCGGGGAGGTAGGTGTACGGCCCTTCGCTCCCGACGAGCCGTCCCAGGGCGGGCACGAGGTTGTCGAAGTAGGCGTGGAAGCCCCGGCGGACCGCCGCCGAGTCCGGCTCGGTGATCTCGAGCGTGAGCAGGGTCCCGCCGGGCGCGAGGACCCGGCGGAGCTCGCGGAACGCCCGTCCGAGGTCGGGGAGGTTCCGCGCGACGAACGCCGACATCGCGACGTCGAAGCTCCCGCTCGCGAACGGGAGCTCGAGGGCGCTCGCCCGCGCGAACCCGACGCGCGCGCGGCGGGCGCCCGCCCGAGGGGCGTGGGCAGCGGCCGAGACCATCGCGGCGGTGAAGTCGGCGCCGACGACGCGCGCGCCGGGGTAATGGTCGGCGACGAGGTAGGTGAGGCTCCCGGGCCCGCAGCCGATGTCGAGGACCCTCAAGGGCGGCCGACCCTCGCGGAACCGGTCCAGGGCCCACAGCGCCCGGGGGCGCCAGAGCAGGTCCTGGCCGAGCGAGGCGACATGGTCGAACCAGTCGTAGCCGACGGCGATGTGCGTGAACATCGCGCGCACCTCCCGCTCGAAGGTGGGCCGGCCGCGCTCCGGGTAGGGGGAGCCGTCCGGGGCGGTCCGCCCGGGCGTCGCCGCGACGGTCACGGTCGTCGGAGCGGCCGGGCGGGTTTAACCCTGCGGGCCCGCCGTCGGCGAGAGGAGGGCCGCCTCGACCTCGGCGACGTGCGCGGCGAGGTCGGGCCGGAGGGTCGCGATCCCGTCGCGACGGGCCGCCTCGAGGAGACGGCGGCCGAGCGCGAGGTCCCCCTCGCGGACCGCGAGCGCCGCCTGCCGGAACTCCATTTCGGCGGTCTCGGCCGAGAGCGAGAGGTCGCGCGCGGCCCCGAGCGCCTCCTCGTAGCGGGCGCGGGCCTCCGCGGGCCTCCCTTCGGACTCCGCGAGCATCCCGCGGATCATCGCCACCTGCTGCATCGCGAGGTGGTCACCCAGCGGCTCCAGGAGCGCCGCGCCGTGGTCGAGCTCGAGCGACGCCTTGTCGGTGGCGCCCGCGTCGACGTGGAACTGCGCGAGGTTGATGCTGCAGTAGCCGGTCCAGATGGGGGAGCGAGAGCGCTCCGCGGCGCGGAGCGCCTCCGTCATCACGCGGAGCGCCTCCTCGCGCTGGCCGGCGTAGTGGTGGAGGAGGGCCCGGTTCATGAGCACGCGGGCCTCCGCCGCCGGATTGTTCGCGTCGGCGAACAGCCTCGCGGCCCTCTCGTAGAGGCCGACGGCCTCGACGACCCGGTCGGCGCCGAGGAGCGTGTAGGTGTTGGCGAGGTCGATCAAGGCGTGACCGCGCTCGGTGGCGCTGCCGACCTCCTCGGCGAGCACGACCTCCGCGCGCTGGTGCTCCTGGGCGGTGGCGAGGTCCCCCAGTCGCCAGCAGGCGACGCCGAGGACCCGGTGCGCGGCCATGAGCCCCTTGCGGCTCCCGAGCCGCTCGAGGATGCGGAACGCCTCCTCGCTGAGCTCGCGCGCCGAGACGTACTGGCCCGAGTCGGAGCGGGTCTGCGCGAGCCCCAGGAGCGCGAGCGCGAGGTCCTCCTCGAGACCGGGGACGGCCCGGGCCCGTGCGACACCGTCGAGGAGCGTCCCCTCGGACCGGCGCAGGTCGCCGAGCTCGTCGTAGCTCCGGCCGAGCTCGACGAGGAGACGGACCTCGACCGAGGCGTCGCGCGGCACGAGGCGCCGCTGGCACTCGAGCGCGCGTTCGAGGTGAACGCTCGCCGCGTCGAAGGCGAACGTCCTCGACGCCTGCTCGGCCGCGCGGCGGTTGAGCTCGACGGCCTTGGCGTCGTCGCGCCCGAGGTAGCACTGTCGGGCGAGCTCGTAGAGGTTCCGGGGCGTGGCCCCGTCGCGGTCGAGGATCGCGCGGGCCACCTTGCGGTGCAGGAGGCGGCGCCGGGTCTCGGTCAGCTTCGCGTAGACGTCGGCGCGGACGCGCTCGCTCACGAACTCGTAGACCTCGCCGCCCTTCTCCCGAACGATCCCCTCGTGGACGAGCCGGTCGAGGAGCTCGCTGAGCCGCTCCTCCTCCTGGCCGGCGGCGACGTCGAGCGCGGCGAAGTCGAACTCCTTGCCGAGGACGGCGGCGTGGACGAGGACGCGGCGCTCCGCCTCGGGCAGGCGGCCGACGCGGGCCTTGAGCAGCTCGTCGAGGTCGGGGCTCTCCGTCTCGCCGCTCGGGGTCGAGAATCCCGTGGCGGCGCGGACGAGGTACTCCGTGAACAGCGGATTCCCTTCGGTCTGGCTGAACCAGCGCATCACCGCGTCCTGGCCGGGGTCCCGTCCGAGGAGCAGCCAGCGCACGTACTCGCGGAGCTCCCCCTCGGTCATCGGCCGGAGCGTCGCCTCCTCGGTGCCCGCGGTCCCCCGCAGGCGCTCGAGGGCGGCGGAGCTCCGCCCCGGCGCGTCCCCCTCGGGGACGACCGTGGCGACGACGAGGACGCGGGCGGCCGGGAGCGCGGCGACGAACTGCCGAAGGAACTCGAGGGAGGAGTCGTCGGCGAACTGGAGGTCGTCCAGGCCGAGGAACAGCGGTCGGCCTCGTGCGAGGTCCTGGAAGAAGCCGGTGAGCCGCCCGAAGAACGTCGAGCGGTCGGCGTCGACGCGCTCGATCGGGTCGGCGAGGTGCGCGAGAAGGAGGCCGACCTCCGACTCTTCCGGACCCTCGGGGGCGGCGCCGAACGGCGTCGGCGGGGCCGTGCCGGGGTCGATCGGGGCGGCGAACAGCGGCAGGTTCGCGGTCGACCCCGGCAGCTCGTCGCGCGACCGCTCCTCCGCCTGCGCGGCGCGGAGCAGGTCCTCGACGAGGCCGAACGGCCGCGGCGGGTCCATCGGGAGCGCGCGGCCGACCAGGGCGCCCCAGCCGGCGGCGACGGCCTTGGCCCGGATCGCGCCCAGGAACGTCGTCTTCCCGACGCCGCCCGTACCCGTGACGAGGAGGAGGCGCCCCTCGGCGGCGTCGTCGACGGCATGGAGAAGGCGCAGCGCCCGCTCGTAGACCTCGAGCCGGCCGAACAGCGGCGCCGGCCCGGTGGCGACGGACGGCCGTGCGTCGAGCACGGACGAGGAGAGTGCGGCTCCGAGCAGAAAAACCCTACGAAGGACGCGCGGGCCCGGCCGCCGACGGCGCATTCGCCCTCGCGGGGTCCGGCACGCCCTCTCTCAGCAGCTCGCCCAGCTCGCGGAACGCCTTCGCCGACGGGGGGTTCAGCGTCGGCAGGTCGGCCTCGAGCGCCCGCGCGTAGGCGGCCCGTGCGGCGGTCAGGTTCCGCGTCTTGTAGAGGAGCCGGGCGAGGTAGAAGTTCGCCTGCGCGGCCTCCGCGCTGAGTCGGAGGCGCTCGGCCTGCTCGAGTGCCGAGCGGTACGCGATCTCCCCGTCCTCCCACTGGCCCCGCTTCTCCGCGATGAGGCCGGCGTTCGCCTCGACCTGCTGGAGCCCGAGGGCGTCGTTCGCCCGCTCGAGGAGCCGTCGCGCTTGTTGGTTGTCGCGCTCGGCCTCCTCGACCTCGCCGAGCTGGAGCCGCATCTCGACGCCCATCGCGAGCCCCCAGCCGGACCAGCGGGGCTCGTGGGCGCGGTCCGCGGCCTCCTGTCCCTTGGCCAGGTGCTCGAGACCGGCCGACGGCCGCGTCTGGCCGACGAGGGAGGCGAGGTTGAGGTAGGCCCTCGCGACCTCGGCGTAGTCGCCGGCCTCGGTGAGCCGGTCGATGGCGCGCTCGTACCAGACGATCCCCTCCGCCTCGACCTCGGGGCCGAGCATCGCGAAGGCGTTCCCGAGGTCGACGCAGAGCCGACCCAGGGTCCGCGAGTCCCCCGACTGCTGCAGGAGGTCCAGGGCGAGGATCGCCTCGTCGAGCGCCTCGCGGTAGGCTCCCTGGTGGAAGGCGATGCGGCCGAGGATGCGGTGCACGGAGGCCACGCCGACGAGGTCCCCCTCGCGCGAGAACAGCTCGTGGGCCTCGTGCGCGGCCCGGCGGGCCGCGTCGCCGTTGAGCGTCTCGCGCGCCACTTCGGCGCGGGCGAGAAGCAGCCGCGCTCGCTGCCGGTGGGCCTTGGGGGGGACCAGGGAGATCGCCTCCTCGTAGAGCCGGTCCGCGAGCCGGACGTCCCCGGTGGCATAGTAGAGGTCTCCCAGGGTGGCGCCGATCTCGACGAGCTCGGTCGTGTGGTCGCCCGGGAGTGTCTTGAGGTCGATGCGGGCCCGCTCGAGCTGGTGGGCGGCCTCCTCGGGCTGTCCGTGGGCGACGGCGACCGTGGCGGCCCGGCGGTTGTAGTCGTAGGAGCGCTCGGGGACCTTGCCGAGGAAGTAGTGACGGCCGAGCTCGGCGAGGAGCTCCTCGGGCGGGTCGGGGTGCAGGCGCTCGAGCGCCTCCGCGATCTTCTTGTGGAGGACCCGAAGGCGGCTCGCGGTGAGCGACTGGTACAGGCGCGCGCGGAGCTCGTCCTGGACGAACGCGAACCGATCGCCCCCCGGCCGCTCCCGGAGGAGCCGCGCGTGGACGAGCCGTTCCAGCAGCTCGGCGAGCGTCTCCTCGTGCGCGCCCATCGACGCGACGAGGAGGGGGAAGTCGAACTCGCTCCCGATCGCGCTCGCGTAGGCGAGGGTCCGCATCTCCTCCGCCGAGAGGGGCGGGAGGGGCGGAAGAGGACCCTCGCCCGGCTGGGTCCGTTCCGGCTCGTGCACGTGCGCCTGCTGCGAAAGAAAAGGGGGCGGCCCCGGGGCTTAAACTACCGGTCGGCGCCGTCCGACCACGGCCGGCGGCTCGGGGCCGAAATGGTTATCAGCCCCGCCTCGGCTGGTCGCGACCTCATGGCCGCGACCGCCGACGAGGCCCGTCCGCGTCCCCTGCCGCTGCTGCGGCGGGTCCAGCTCGGGTTCTTCGCGCTGCTCGTCGTCCTCGCCGGGGTCTTCTACGTCGTCTGGGGCCTCCGCTACGGCGGCTGGCTCGACAACGGCGTCTACGCGGTGACGATCGTCCTGCTGCTCTTCGGCCTCTCGGGGCTCTGGCTCACGATGCCGAGCCCGCCCGCGCCGGCGCCGCCGTCCGCGCGTCCGTAGGCCCGCTACAGCGGCTGCGCCGCGATCGCCCAGACGACCCCCTCGGTCCGGCCGCAGCCGAGGCAGGGACCGGTGGGCCCGAGCTCGAAGGGCACCTCGCCCTCCGGCGTGCCGAGGAGGGCCCCGTCGATGGCGGTCTCGATGGCGTGGCCGCACGTCTCTTGGGTGCACCAGCCGACCAGCCGGACGGTCGTCGAGCCCTTGAGCTCCTCCAACGTCGTCGCCTTCGTGAAGGCGGCCCGGAACTGCGCGAGGGCCCGCTCGTAGAGCCTCGTGTCGAACTCTCCGAGCATCGCGACGACCGCCTCGGGGAGCCCTTCGGGGCCGAGGAGGCGTTTGGTGCCCAGCCGGTCGACGGCGGTCGCGCTCCCCTGCGCCGCCTCACGGGCCCCGATGTCGAGGCGCAGCGGGGCGCCGCGAAGCTCCCAGCGGTAGTACTTCGCCCCCGGCCGCTCCTCGCCCTCGTCGACGAAGACGCGGAGGCCGCGGCGCGTGAGCTCGCTCGCGAGGGTGCGGGCGGCGGGTCGCGGGTCGGTCGTCGCCTGCGCGCTCACGATCGGGACGACGACGACCTGGTACGGCGCGACGGCCGTCGGGAAGACGACGCCCTTCGCGTCGCCGTGGACGGCGACGACGGCGCCGAGGAGTCTCTCGGAAAGCCCGAAGGTCGTCTGGTGCACGAGCCGCTGCTGCCCGTCGGGGGTCTCGAAGAGGATCCCGTAGGGCTTCGAGAAGTTCTCGCGGTAGTTGTGGATGCTGCCGATCTGCAGCGTCCTCGACTGGCCGACGGGAATGTCGAGGGCGATCGAGTAGAAGGCCCCCGGGAACTTGTCCCAGTCGGGACGGCGCACCGGCACGAACGGGAGGTCGAGGGCGCGTGCCATCGCGCGGAAGGCCTGAAGGTTCGAGGCGACGCGGGCCGTCGCGGCCGCCTCGTCCGACTGGCAGGTGTGCTCCTCGAAGAAGTGGATCTCCCGGACCCGGAGGAACGGGCGGGTCGTCTTCGTCTCGTAGCGGAACGTGTTGACGATCTGGTAGACGTTGAGCGGGAGGTCCTTGTGCGACCGCACCCAGAGCGCGAAGACCGGGTACATCGCGGTCTCGCTCGTCGGACGGAGGACGAGAGGGATGTCGAGGTCGCTCGCCCCGCCCTTCGTCACCCAGTAGACCTGGGCGTCGAACCCCTTGATGTGCTCCTTCTCCTTCTGGAACTCCGTCTGCGGGATCAGCGCAGGGAACTCGACCGGGACCGAGCCGGTCGCCTCGATCTCCCGGACCAGGACCGCGTCAAGGTTCCGGCGCGCCCGGAACCCGTAGGGGGTCCAGACGTTCATCCCCTTGACGCCGTAGCGCTTGTCGGTGAGCGCGGCGCGCTCGAGGACCTCGAGGTACCACTCCATGAAGGCGGTCCCCTTGTCCGGGAGGTCGGCCATCGCCCGGTGAGGGAGGCGCCGCTCGTATAACGGTATCACCGGCCGTCGCCGACGGGCTCTCGGAGGCGTCGCGCCGTCGCCGATGGGCCCAAGGGGTTATGCGCCCGGTCCGGCATAACTAGGCTCCCCATGCGACTGGTGGTCTGCGTCGACCGCGATGACGACCTGGGCCGCAAGGCCGGTGTCCAGGGTCCCGTCGTCGGCCGCGCCCAGGTCGTCGACGCCGCGCTCAAGCTCGGCACCGCGGACCCCGAGGACGCCGACACGAACGCGATGTTCGCGGCGGTGCGGCTCCACGACGAGATCGTCAAGGACGGCGAGGAGTGCCAGGTCGTCGTCCTCACCGGCTCGCCGAAGGTGGGGATCCTCTCCGACCGGCTCGTCGCCGAGCAGTTCGACCACGTCCTCGCGTCGTTCCCGACCGCGAAGGCGGCCCACCTCGTCTCCGACGGGGCCGAGGACGAGTACTTGTTCCCGATCATCCAGTCCCGGATCCACGTCGACGGCGTCTATCGCCTCTACATCCGGCAGGCGGCGAGCATCGAGTCGACGTACTACACCGTCCTGGCGGCGTTGAAGGACCAGAAGCTCCGCGCGAAGACGGTGCTCCCGCTCGCCTTCCTGTTTCTCACCCTCGGGATCGCGGCGTGGGCGGGCGTCATCTGGTGGGGCGTGATCGGCCTCGCGATCATCTTCGGGGTCTACCTCGTCTTCTGGACGTTCGATATCGACGAGGCGATCATCGACTCGATCCGCTCCGCCTCGTCGGACATGCGCACCGGCTCGGTCGCCTTCGGGCTCGGCTCCGTCGCGATCGGCCTCGTCGGCGTGGGGTTCCTCCAGGGCTACAACATCTACATCGGCCACCCGGCCGACACGCCGATCATCCGCTCGCTCCTCTTCTTCGAGTCGGCGCTCATCTGGTGGCTGCTCGCCGCCGAGATCTGGGAGACGGGCCGCGCGATCCGCCGGTATCTCGCTCGAGGGCGACTCCCGCGCTCCTACCCGATCGCGACGATCTCGATCATCGGGATGGGGTTCGTCGCCTACGGGATGGTGTTCCTGTTCCAGTACCTCGAGTCCTACGCGACGCCGGCCGAGCTGCCGGCGATCGTCGCGGGCCTCGTCGTCGGCTGCGCCCTCGTCGTCGGGGCGGGCGCGCTGTCGCAGTACCTGAAGTCCCGCGCCTCCGTCTCGAGCCCGGGCGGCCACACCCCGACGTAGGGCGCGCTAGCCGGGGGCGCGACGGCCGTCCAGGACCTGCTCGAGGTCCTCGAGCGGGACCTCGAGGCCGGCCCGGTCCTTGAGGAGGCGCAGCGCCTCGGGGACGCTGTGCACCTCGTCGAAGGCGCGCCGACCCAGCGTCGCGAGGTCCTCCCAGTAGTTCCACGGGAAGACGACCCAGACCCAGTCGTCCCGGTCGATCTCCTCGGCGACGTACGTCGGGAGGAACTTGGAGTGCGTGATGTGGAGGCAGGTGGCGGTCTCGACGCGCCGGGCGCCCGCGTTCTGGACGTGCTCGAGCGCGAGGGAGAGGCTCTCGCCGGTATCGGTGATGTCGTCGACGATGAGGACGTCCTGCCCCCGGACCGGACCGCTGAGCCCCTCGGTGATCTCGGCGGCGCCGCTCGGGGTCGCGGTGACGCCCCAGTGCTGGGCGCGCAGGCTCACGAGGCGCTTGAGCTTGAGGCGGTCGGCGAGGAGGCGCGCCGGCACCCAGCCGCCGCGCGTGAGCGCGACGAGCGTTTCGGGATTGTGGCCGCTCGCGCGGATCCGGTCCGCGAGCGAATCCGCCCAGCGGTCGGCGTCGTGCCACGACGTGCGGCGGCATTTCGGGTACTCCGCCATCGGTCGCAAGGAGCGAGGGGTCGGAGCTTAAGAGGCCTCACCAGGGCCGCGCCCCGGTCGGGGCCCCCGCCCTCGGCGGGGCGGGGGAAAGGGTTCGCCCTCGAGAACTACGGGTAGATCCCGCGGAGCCGGATCGCGTCGGCGACCCGCTGGAGCGCGAGCATGTAGGCCGCCGTCCGGTTGTGCACGTGGTTCGATTCCGCGATCTTGTGGACCTGTGCGTAGGAGTCGACCATCACGCGCTCGAGGCGGCGGTTGACCTCCGCGAGCTCCCAGAAGTAGCGCTGGATGTCTTGCGCCCACTCAAAGTAGCTCACCGTGACGCCGCCCGCGTTCGCGAGGATGTCGGGCAGCACGGTGACCTTCTTCTCGAAGAGCACGCTGTCGGCCTCGGGCAGCGTCGGGCCGTTCGCGGCCTCGGCGACGATCTTCGCCTGGATCCGGTCGGCGTTCTTCTTCGTGATCTGGTTCTCGAGCGCCGCGGGGACCAGGACGTCGGTCTTGATCTCGAGGAGCTCCTCGTTGGAGATCGCCTTCGCGCCGGGGAAGCCGACGACCGAGCCGGTCTTCTTCTTGTGCTCCTCGATCGCGTGCGGGTTCATCCCGTCCGCCTTGTAGATCCCGCCCTTCGAGTCGGAGACCGCGACGATCTGGGCCCCCTGCTCGTCGTGGAGGAGGTTGGCGGTGACGCTGCCCGCGTTGCCGAACCCCTGGACCGCGACGGTCCCGTTCTTGATGCGGATCCCCGCGTGCGGCGCCGCCTCGCGGATGACGTAGGCGCAGCCGCGGCCGGTCGCCTCGGCGCGTCCCTCGCTGCCGCCGAGGGCGATCGGCTTGCCCGTGACGACGCCCGGGACCGAGTAGCCCTGCTGCATCGAGTAGGTGTCCATGATCCAAGCCATCGTCTGGCTGTCGGTGTAGACGTCCGGCGCCGGAATGTCGATCTCCGGGCCGATGATGAGCGAGATCTCGGAGGCGTACCGCCGTGTCAGGCGCTCGAGCTCCCCCTTGCTCATGTGCTTCGGGTCGCAGATGATGCCGCCCTTCGCCCCGCCGTAGGGGAGGTTGACGACCGCGCACTTCCAGGTCATCCAGGCCGCGAGCGCGCGGACCTCGTCGAGCGAGACGTTCGGGTGGTATCGGATCCCGCCCTTCGTCGGGCCGCGGGCCATGTTGTACTGGACCCGATAGCCGTTGAAGACGCGGTAGGAGCCGTCGTCCATCCGCACGGGGAAGTTCACCGAGAGCTCGCGCTTCGGGTGCTTGAGGATCTCCCGCATCCCGTTGTCCAGGTGAAGGAGGTCGGCGACGATGTCGACCTGCCGCTTCGCCGTCTCGAACGGGTTCGCCGCGTCAGTTGGACCGCTGGGTTCGGATTGCTTCGGCATGGCTCCCACCTGAGGGATGGTACGTGCACGGGGCGTTGGCTACTTGAGGGTAACCAAACCGTGCGAGAATGCGACACGGCGCCCACGCGCTGGGGCCGCGCGGGGCCGAACGAGGGCGGGGATTGCTGGGGGACGCTGGGACCGAACGGCCGGCCCGCTAGCGTGACGGGGGGCCGAACGGGGCCCAGCCCGAGTGCGGCAGGGGTCGGACGCCCCGGGACGTTGTCAGCCAGGCGCCCCGGCCTCGCTCGACGTGCCCGACGACGGTGAGAGGGCAGCCGACCGGCGCGAGGGCGTCGCGCGCTCGACGCAGCCGCTCGGGAGCGAGCGCGGCGAACAGCTCGTAGTCGCCGCCGAAGAACCCCGTCGCGAGCTTCGCCTCGAGCGAGCCCCCGAGCCGTGCGAGCGGCGGGTAGAGCGGAAGCCGGTCCGCCTCGAGAACGAGCCGGCAGCGTGCGGCCTGGGCGACGAGGTGGGCGGCCTCCGCGAGGCCGTCCGAGGTGTCGGCCATCGCGTGGACGTGCGGGGCGAGCCGGGGTCCCTCGAGGACCCGCGGCCGCACGTCGAGCAGCGACGCGAGCTCGCGGGTCGAGGGGACGTGGCCGGGACGGAGCGCGCGGGCGGCGAACCCGCCCTTGCCGACGGCGCCGGTCGTGACGAGGAGGTCCCCCGGCCGGGCCGCGTGCCGCGGCGCGAGCCGGTCCGCGCGTCCGACGCCGAGGAGGCTGCCCACGACCGCGCGCGTGCGCGCGGGCTTCGTGTCCCCGCCGACGACGTGGGCGCCGAAGCGCGCGAGCATCCCCTCCGCGCCCTCGAGCACCGACCTCGCCCAGCGGGCCGGCGTGCCGGGGGGCAGCAAGAGGTCGAGGAGGAAGGCGACGGGCCGGCCCCCCTTCGCCGCGACGTCGCTCAGGCTCGCGGCGGCCGCGGCGGCGCCGATGCCCTTGGGCGGGGAGCGGTCGAGGAAGTGGGTTCCGAGGGTGAGCGCGTCGGTCGTGAGGAGCGCCACCCGTCTCCCGCCGAGAGGGATCGCGGCGGTGTCGTCACCGAGCGGGAGCCGCCCGACGGGGATGTGCGCGAACCGCGCGGCGACCCAGCGCTGGAAGGCCCGTTCCTCGAGGGCCGGGCCGGCGCTCGGCGTCATCGAGCGCCTACGGGTAGGGCAGGAACTCCTTGCCGAGGAGCTCACGCCCGAGGATGATCCGCATGATGTTGAGGCCGCCCTCGGCCCCGACGAGATAGCTCATTACGCCCCGGAGGCCGAGCTCGAGGCCGACGTCCTTCGTATAGCCGGCGGCCCCGAACCACATCATCACGCGCTTGACGCACTCGAAGGCGATCGGCGGCGCCGTGAGCTTGACCGAGGCGACGGCCCGGTCGACCTCCGAGCGGTGGGAGAGGTCCCCCTTGAGCGTGTAGGTGTCCAGGAGCCACGCGGCCCGGCGGCACTGCCACTTGACCGCCTCGACCTGCGCCCAGAGGTCGACGAGCTCGAACTGGATGCCCTCGAACTTGGCGAGCGGCACGCCGAACGCTCGTCGCTCCTTGATGTAGGCCATGCCGGTCTCGAGGGCCCGCTCCGCGGCCCCGATGCAGGCCGCCGAGACGAACGTGCGCGCGACGGTGAACCCCTCCATCGCGTAGTGGAAGCCGTGGCCCGCCTCTCCGAGCAGGTACGACTCCGGGACCCGGACGTCGTCGTAGGTGAGCGCGCCGGTGGAGATCCCCATCCGGCCCATGTTCTCGAACTTCTGGGTCGAGATCCCCTTCGAGCGCGTCGGGACGTAGAGGAGGTTGAACCCGTCCCCGTCGCGGGAGAGGGTGAGATGGCCGCCCCCGAGCGCCTTCGCCTCCTCGACGCCGGAGACGTAGCACTTCTCGCCTCGGAGCACGAACGCGTCCCCGTCGCGGTGCGAGCGCGTGCGCATGCCGGCGAGGTCGCTCCCGCCGGTCGGCTCCGTCGTCGCGATCCCGAGGAACGCCTCACCGGCGCAGACGGGAGGGAGGACCTCGTGGAGGGCCGCGTCGGTCCCGTGCCGGGCGAGGATGTAGCCCCAGCCGGCCTCGAGGAGGAAGAAGACCGCCGTCGCCATCGAGAAGTCGCCCCGGCCGATCTCCTCCGCGGCGAGTTCCGTGAGGACGGCCGAGGCGCCGAGCCCGCCGTACTCCGACGGGACCGGCATCGCGAGGAGGCCGAGGTGGGCCATCTCGCGAAGGACCTCCTCGGGAATGCGCCCCTCGCGGTCGATCCTCCGCTCGTTCGGACGCAGGACCTTGTCACCGAAGCGCCGGACGGCCTCTTGGAAGGCCTGCTCCTCGTCGCTGAGGGAGAACTCCATCGGCGCGGGAGGCGCCACGGCCCATAAAGGGTCAACGATAGAGCGAGCCCCCGGGGCAACCGCTTTAGACCGGAAGCCTCGTCCCCCGGCCGAGCGCCATGGTGGTCCGCGTCGCGGTCAACGGGTATGGAACGATCGGCAAGCGCGTCGCCGACGCCGTCGCCAAGCAGCCCGACATGAAGGTCGTCGGGGTCGCGAAGACCCGGCCGAGCTTCGAGGCGCGGGTCGCCATCCAGCGGGGCTATCCCCTGTTCGTCGCCGCCGGAGGCAAGGTCGAGGAGTTCGGCGCCGCCGGGCTCCCCGTCGCCGGGACGGTCCCCGAGATGCTCGAGGTCGCGGACGTCGTCGTCGACGCCGCCCCCGACAAGGTCGGGCGCGAGAACGCCCTCCTCTACGAGGCCGCGAAGGTCCGGGCCGTCTTCCAGGGCGGTGAGAAGGCCGACATCGCCGAGACGTCCTTCACGGCGGGCGCCAACTACTCGGCCGCGAAGGGGAAGCGGTCCGTCCGGGTCGTCTCCTGCAACACGACGGGGATCGCCCGGGCCGTCGCCGTCCTCGACCGCCACTACGGCGTCGAGTCGTGGGATGCGACGATCGTCCGGCGCGCCGCCGACCCCGGCGAGTCGAAGAAGGGCCCGATCAACGGGATCCTGCCGACGTTCAAGATCCCCTCGCACCACGGCCCCGACGTCCGGACGATCTTCCCGCACCTCAACGTGCAGACCATCGCCGTCGTCGTCCCGACGACGCTGATGCACGTCCACGTCAACCGCGTCCGCCTCGCGAGGCCGGCGCAGGACGCTCCAGAGCTCGCCCAGGCGTTCCGCTCCGCGCGACGGTTCCACGTCTTCGAGGAGTGGGAGCACGTCGACGGGACTCCCCAGGTCATGGAGTTCGCCCGGGACCGCGGCGCCGCCCGCCCGGACATGATGGAGAACGTCCTGTGGGCCCACGGGATCCGTGTCGACGGCCGCGAGGCCCACTTCTTCCAGGCGATCCACCAGGAGTCGATCGTCGTCCCGGAGAACATCGATGCGATCCGGGCGATGTTCGACCTCGCGCCCGACGCCGAGGCGTCGATGGCGATCACCGACCGGACCCTCGGGATCTCCCGCTCGTAGCGGCCACGACGGCCGCAACGGGCCCGACCTCGGCCCGGCCCGCCCGCGGAGGCGACGGCGCCGGAGGCCCCGGAGGGTCGCGCGCCACGCCCTCGAGGGCGACCGGGCGCGCCGCCGGAGGCCGCGCGGGGTGTGCGGGGGTCCCCACGGGCCCGGAACGGGCGCCGGCCAGGGGCTCCGACCCGCGACGACGGCGTCGCAACCATCTTATAGCGCCCCCCACTCGCGCGGCGCGCATGTACTACCTCGACCACCGTCACGATGTCGTCCGGATCCCTCCGGAACGGCTCGGACCCCAGCTCGACAGCGTGCTCACCGAGCTCGCGCAGCAGCAGTTCGAGGGGAAGCTCGTCGACGGCCAGAACCTCACCGTCACGATCCAGGACGTCAAGCCCGTCGGCGAGGGCCACATCATCCACGGCGACGGCGGCGTCTACCAGGAGGTCGAGTACCAAGCGCTCCTCTTCCGTCCCGAGATCCAGGAGGTCGTCGAGGGGGCGGTCGTCGAGATCCGCAAGTTCGGCGCCTTCGTGAGGTTCGGTCCCCTCGATGGCCTGCTCCACGTCTCGCAGATCATGGACGACCGCGTCAACATCGACGAGCACAACCAGCGGCTCGTCGGGATCGAGACGAAGAAGGACCTCAAGGTCGGCTTCAAGGTCCGGGCCCGTGTCGTCTCGCTCTCCCTCTCCGAGATCTCCCCTCGGGACAGCCGCATCGGGCTCACGATGCGCCAGCCGGGGCTCGGCCGCCTCGAGTGGATCCAAGAGGCCCACAAGAAGGCCGAGGAGAAGACGGGCAAGAAGCCCGCGAAGAAGGAGGCGCCGGCCGCGAAGCCGTCGGCCAAGCCGGCCGCCGCGCCGAAGACGGCGGGGTGAATCGCCATGATCAGCCTCAAGGCCTGCAAGAACTGCCGGTCGATCACCGACCAGAACAAGTGCCCCCGCTGCGGCGGCGAGGTCTCGCGGGAGTGGCAGGGCTATCTCATCGTCATGGACCCGGAGAAGTCCGAGATCGCGCGGAAGATGGGGATCCATGCGAGCGGACGATACGCCCTCCGCGTCAAGTGAGCCGCGCGCCTGGGTCCTTCCCGACGCCCTCCGTTCCGTCTTTCGGCAGCGGTACGGTCCCGTCCTCGCCGGCGAGGAAGCCGCGCGTCGCATCCGCGGCCTCGGCCTCTACGCGGCGTGCGGCGACCGTGTGACCGAGACCGCGGTCGCGACCGGGAACCTTCCCCTCGTCGCCCTCGTCGACTACAAGACGCTCCGGCACGAGCCTATCGACCCGGCGGCGTTCCGACCGCTCGCGGCCCGCGCGCTCGTTCGGGTCCGCAACCCGGCGGGGATGATCACCGAGGCGCTCCGGTCGGCGGTGCGCGACCTCATCGCCTCCGGGGGCGGGCTCGTCGAGGTCGACGGCGAGGAGGACCTCGGCGTCCTCGCGCTCCTCGAGTCGCTCCCGCTCGGGGCCACCGTTATATACGGCATCCCGGGTGAGGGGGTCTCCTTCGTGACGGTCGACGCCGCCGCCCAGGAACGCGTAAAGCAGCTCATCGCCCGGATGGAAGTGAGGAGGCTCGACCTTGGACCTTAAGATCGTCGAGGAGCGCCCGAACCCGCTCCTCAAGCGAACGGAGTACCGGTTCGAGGTCGGACACGCCACCGCCGCGACGCCCAAGCGCGACGAGGTGCGGGCGGAGCTCGCCAAGGCGTTGAACCAGCCGAAGGACCGCATCGTCATCGAGCGGATACACGCGAAGTTCGGCACGCCGAAGTCGTTCGGCGAGGCCCACCTCTACCAGTCCAAGGCGGCCCTCGAGGCCACCGTCCGCGAGCACATCTTGGTCCGCAACGGGATCAAGGAGAAGGCCGCGAAGGCGGTGCCCGGCGCCGCGGCGCCCGAGCCGCCCGCCGCGCCGCCGGCCAAGGGGGCCTGAGCGAGATGGCCAAGGCCCGCGTCGGACTCTACACCGTCAAGGGTGACACGCTCACCCGGACCCACAAGCCGTGCCCCAAGTGCGGGAGCGGCACCTTCCTCGCCGAGCACCGGGACCGGCGCTCCTGCGGGAAGTGCGGCTACCTCGAGACGAAGGCCGCGCCACCGGCGAAGGGCAAGGGCAAGCCGAGCTGATCGGCTCAAGGACCGTCCGTCGCGACGCCGCTTCGGCGTCCCGCCCCGCGACACGCGCCGCTCGCTGCGCAGGATCGCCGCGAAGGCGTCTCCGCGTCGCGCCGCTCCCTTCGTGAGGTCGAGGCCCGCCGCCTCGCGCGCGGCCCGGGCCGGAACCCCGGGTCGTCGACGCACCGGGCCGAGCTCCTCCGACGCGCCGTCGTCGGAGGACGACGAAGCCGGGCCGGCGCGGCCTCGAGGTCACGCCCCCTTCAGGGCGTGAACTCGTCGAGGAAGTCCCACCAGGCGCCGAGGGCGAGTCGCGCGCCCTCGAGGGCCTGGCGACGGGCCGTCGGCGACGACGCCATCCTCGCCCGGAGCAGCTCGCGCTCCGCGCCCGAGTGGGCGACGTCCGCCGACTCGTGGACGGTGAAGAACCGGAGCGCCTCGGGGGAGTTCAGCCCGTAGTGGGCCCGGAGGCCCCGAGCCTTCTCGCGCGCCACCTCCGGGAAGATCGACTCGTAGGAGTAGAGGGCCCCGAGGCCGCCCGCGACCGGGCCACGGACCGCGCTCCGCTCGTAGGCGGCGCAGAGGGCCCGGGTCCCGCCAAGACGCCGGTGGGGCTCGCGCGCCGGGTCGGGGGCGCCGATCGCCGTCGTGAACCGGCGCCAGAGCTCGGGGTGCGTCGGGTCGCGGCCCTCCTCGTCGACGAGGTTCTCGAGCAGGACGCGGCGCCGCTCCCCGTCGGTCTCCTTCGCGTAGACGCCCGCGACGTACCGCGGGAAGTTCGCCTCGAAGTGGTAGTACTGACCGGCATACGCCTGGAGGTTCGCGAGCGGGAGCTCCCCGTGGCTCCAGGCCTGGTAGAACGGATGCTTGAGCAGGTGCCGGCGGTGGATCTCGCGGTCGAGTCGGTCGGTCGGGTCCATGCGAGGCCCGACCGTCGCGCGGCTTCTATGCCTTTCGTTACCTCACGCCACCGCCCTCGTCAGGGACCGGGGGCGTCCCGGGGGCCGCAACGCTTACCTACCGCCGTCCTAACGACACGGTCAGCCGCCTCAACGGGCCCGTAGTATAGCTTGGACATCACAGAGGCCTCCGGAGCCTCGGACCCGGGTTCGAATCCCGGCGGGCCCGCCATCCGTCCGCCGTCGGGGGGCCGTTCCCGGGCGCCCGGCGACCGTCCGGACCCCCCCGCGCCGCCGGCTCAGCCGATCCAGTTCCAGAAGTCGTCCTGCCAGAGGTCGGCGGTTTCCCGAATGTGCCGCAGCGGGACGGGCCGCAGCCCGGCGCGCCTCGCCTCATCGAAGCGCCGTCGTAGCTCCTCGACCGGCTCGTTCGAGAGCCGGTCGAGGGTGCCTCGGAGGTCGTGCGCGAGACCGAGGTCGAGCGGGCGCTCCGGGTGCCGGACGATCAGGCGGTAGTGGTGCGCGCCGGAGCCCTCGACCCGAAGCACCTGCCAGGTGAGCGGCTCCCGACGCACTCGAGCGAGCTCGAAGGCGGCGAGATTGCCGAGCGCCTCGGCCACGAACGGCTCGTTCGCCAGGCCCTGAACGAGATGGAGGTCGACCTCGAGTCCCCGGTGCATGGAGAGCGTAGCCAACCGTGGCGAATGAGCTGAGCGGCCCCGGGACCGGAGGGGCCCGAGGCGTTACGGGGAGATCGGATCCGTCCGTTCCGGCGCCGTCCCTCGTGGGGACTCTCCCGTCGGTACCGGCTCGACGCGCGAGGTCGTGCCCCGCGTCCCCTCCGCGCGAGGCGCGAGCGGCTCGTCGCGGGTCGGCGTCTCCGGGTCGCGGTGGACGTACCGCTCGCCTCGCAGGAAGGAGATAGCGGCCCCGAGGAGGGTGATGATACCCGCGAACAGGAACGCTCCCCGGAGACCCTGCAGGAAGGCGGGCGCGAGCGCTCCGGGGAAGAACGTCGTCGACGTGAGGCGGGCCGTGACCGCGGGTGTGATCTGCGAGGGGTCCCACCCGGGGACCCCAGCGGCGACCTCGAGGAGGGTCCCGACCGGGTTGTAGCCCAGGAAGGCCGCGAAGAGCGAGTCCGTCGGGTTCGCCTGCGCGAGCCCGGCGAGGATGGGGCCATCCGGGGAACCGACCCCGAGGCCCGCGAGGGCGCTTCCGACCGAGCTCGAGAGGCCGCCCGCGAGCCCGCCGATGACGATCGTGAAGAAGAAGACGAGCGAGAGCTGCTGGCCGGCGTTCTGCAGCGTCGCGAGCATGCCGGCGGAGACGCCGCGATGGCGCGCCGGGACGGCGTTCATCACCGCGGCCGCGTTCGGGGCGGCGAACATCCCCATCCCGCAGCCCTGGACGAAGAGGAGGCCCCCGACCGCGGGGTAGCTGAAGTTGTAGGGCACGAGGAGGAACAGGAAGAACGTTGTCGCGGCGATCATCATCCCGACCGTCGCGAGCGTCCGCGCGCCCTGGCGGTCGGAGAGGTGCCCGCTCAGGGGACCCGCGACGAGGAAGCCCGCGAGCAGGGGGATCATGTAGACCCCGGACCAGAACGGCGTGCTCGAGAACGAGTAGCCGTGCAGCGGGAGCCAGATCCCCTGGAACCAGATGATCAGGAGGAGCATCATCCCCCCTCGGGCGAGCGAGCCGAGGAAGGCGGCGAGCGCGCCGGCGGTGAACGCGCGCCGGCGGAACAGGGAGAGGCGGAACATCGGCTCCGCGACTCGACGCTCGACGAACGGGAACGCCGCGAGGAGCGCGACCCCGAGCCCGATGGCCCCCCAGACGTAGGGGCTCCCCCAGCCCATCGAGGAGCTTCCGTAGGGCAACAGCGTGTAGGTGAGCCCGAGGAGAAGGAGCGTCAGCCCGCCCGCGAAGAGGGCGTTCCCGGCGAGGTCGAGCCGCTCGCCCCGTCGGGGCGGGTGGAGGTCGCGGAGGCGGTAGTAGGCCCAGACGGTGCCGAACAGGCCGACGGGGACGTTGACGACGAAGACGATCCGCCAGGTCGGCAGCGTGAGCCCGCCCAGGTGGAGGTCGGGGATCGCGGCGAGGACCCCGCCGATGATGAGCCCGAGGAGGGAGCCGCCGATGAACGCGACCTGATTGATCCCGAGCGCCTTCCCGCGCTCCTCCGCCGGGAACGCGTCGGTGAGGAGCGCGGCGGAGTTCGCGAACAGGAACGCGGCCCCGACGGCCTGCAGGAGACGGAAGCCGACGAGCTCCCAGGCGCCCGTGTTCCCCGAGTTGGGGGTCAGGAACAGCAGCACCGAGCCGGTCGTGAAGACCGCGAACCCGAGGTTGTAAACGCGGGCCCTCCCGTAGATGTCGGCCAGACGCCCGGCGTTGACGAGCAAGACGGCCGTCACGACGCCGTAGCCGAGGAGCAGCCAGATCAGGATCGCGAAGCTCGAGGCGTCGAACGGGTTCACGCCGAGACCGCGGAAGATCACCGGGATCGAGATCAGGAGGATCGTCCCGTTGATCGAGGCCATCAGGCCGCCGATCGTCGTGTTCGAGAGGACGACCCACTTGTAGGCGACCACGGGGCTCTCCGGGCGTCAGCGCGCCCGACGGGCGGAGCGGACCGCGCGCGCCGCGCCCGCCGTACGGCCGATCCCGTAGGCCCTCGGCGATACGGGAGGCGGGGCGCTCGAGGCGCCGGTGACGCGGCCCTTCGATGACACGGTGCCGTTCACCCCAGCTCGGGAGATAAGTTGTCTCCAGGCCCCGGGGGGCGAACGGCGACCGAGGTCTCGAGGCACGCCGCCCCCTCGGGCCGCGGCCGGAGTGGCCCGTTAAGGCCGAGCCGGCGCTGGCCGACCCGATGTACCTCGAGGCGGCGCCGGTCGCGGCGACGGGCCCGTCGCCCGCTCCCGCCGAGGGCCTGAGCACCGAGGAGGCCTCGAGGCGGCTCGCCCGCGTCGGGCCCAACGAGATCCCCGAGGCTCCTCCGAGGCTCCTTCGGGACCTCCTGCGACGGTTCTGGGGCCCGGTGGCGTGGATGCTCGAGGCGGCCCTCGTCCTCGAGGTCCTTCTCGGCAAGGTGCCGGAGGCGTTGATCCTCGTCTTCCTCCTCGTCTTCAACGCCGTCCTGGCGCAGCTGCAGGAGCAGCGGGCTCGCAAGGCGCTCGAGCTGCTCCGACACCGGCTTCGCGTCTCGGCCCGCGTCCGGCGGGACGGCGCCTGGCGGTCGATCGCGGCCCGCGAGCTCGTGCCGGGGGACGTCATCCACCTTCGGATGGGGGACATCGTCCCCGCCGACTGCACGCTCCGCGACGGCGAGGTCGAGGTCGACCAGGCGACGATCACGGGCGAGTCGACGCCGGTCCCGGGCCTTTCCGGCTCGCGGCTCTTCTCGAGCTCGGTCGTGCGGCGCGGCGAGGCGACCGGCGAAGTGACCGCGACCGGCAGCCAGAGCTTCTACGGGCGCACGGCGGACCTCGTGCGGAGCGCCCGCGACGTGAGCCACCTCGAGAGCCTTCTGTTCTCGATCGTCCGCTACCTCGTCAGCCTCGACACCGTCCTCGCGGCCGTCGTCGTCGTCGTCGCGTCGCTCAGGGGCGTCGCGCTCACCGAGGTCCTGCCGTTCGTCCTGATCCTGCTCATCGCGTCGGTCCCGGCGGCGATGCCGGCGACGTTCACGATCGCGAACGCCGTCGAGTCGCGGCGGCTGGTCGAGCAGGGGGTCCTCGTCACCGGACTCACGGCCGTCCAGGAGGCCGCGAGCATGGACGTCCTCTGCGTCGACAAGACCGGGACCCTCACCGAGGGTCGGGAGTCGCTCTCCGTCGTCGCCCCCTGGGGGGAAGCGGCCGAGGCCGAAACGCTCGCCCTCGCGATCGCCGCCTGCGACGCCTCGACCGGCGACTCGATCGACCTCGCGCTCCTCGCGGAGGCGGAGCGCCGGGGCGTGCGCTCGCCCGCCCGAGAGCGCTTCGTGCCGTTCGACCCCGAGCGGAAGCGCTCGGAGGCGTTCGTCCTCCTCGACGGGGTCCGGCACCAGGTCGTCCTCGGCTCCCCGAGCGTGATCGCCGGGCTCTGTGGCGGGGAGCCGCCGGGACTCCCCGAGGCCGTGCAGCGTCTGTCGGAGGGCGGCGCGCGGGTCCTCGCCGTCGCCTCCGGCGCGAGCGCGCCGCTCCGCCTCCGGGGCCTGCTCGCCCTCTCCGACCCGCCCCGGTCCGACGCGGCGGAGCTGATCCGGTCGCTGCGCCGGCTGGGGGTCCGCGTCGTGATGCTCACGGGGGACACGCCGATGACCGCGAGGGCCGTCGCGCACCGTGTCGGTCTCGGAGAGGGACGGATCGGAGAGCGGGGCGACCTCGCGGAGGACCCCGCGTCCTACGACGGGTTCGCGGGCGTCTATCCCGAGGACAAGTACCGCCTCGTGCAGGAGCTTCAGCGAGACCACCACGTCGTCGGGATGACCGGCGACGGGGTCAACGACGCCCCGGCGCTCAAGCAGGCGGAGGTCGGGATCGCGGTGGCGAGCGCCACCGACGTCGCGCGGGCCTCGGCCAAGCTCGTCCTCACGCGACCGGGTCTCTCCGACATCGTCAACGCGGTCACGGGGGGACGGGCCGTCTACCGGCGCATGCTCACCTGGACGCTCAACAAGATCTCGAAGAACTTCGAGCAGGTCTTCCTCCTCACCGGCGGCTTCCTCGCCGCCGGGGTCTTCGTCACGAGCCCGTTCCTGATCCTGCTGATGGTCTTCGCCAACGACTTCGTCTCGATGTCCGTCGGCTCGGACAATGTGACGGTCTCGGACGCCCCGGACCGCTGGAGCGTTCGCGAGATCGTCGCGGTCGCCGCGCTCGTCGGCGGGCTCTGGCTCACCGTCTCGTTCTCGCTGCTCTACTGGGCCCTAAACGTCGCCCACCTCGCCGCGGGCCCGCTCCAGACGTTCTTCTTCGTCTACCTCGTCCTCGGCTCCCAGGCGACCCTCTTCGTGATGCGCGAGCGGGGGCGGTTGTGGAGCTCGCGGCCGTCGACGCCGCTCCTCCTCTCCGTCGTTGGCGACGTGGCGGTCGTCGCCACGCTCGCCATCACGGGGACGCTCATGGTGCCGATCTCGGCGGGGCGGGTCCTCGGCCTGCTCGCCGTCGTGGTCCCGGCGGCCCTCCTCATCGACGCGGCGAAGGTCGCCTTCATCCGATGGAGCGGCGCCTTCGGCCCCGAGTCCAGGCTCGTCTCCCGCCCCCCGCACCGCGCCGAGCCCGTCCCGACGGCGCGCTGAGCCCCGGGTCCGCCCCGCGGTCGGGCCGCGACGGGACCCGGCCCTCGGGCCTCGGATTCGGGGGCGCCCCGCGAGCCCGGCCCCGCCGTGAGTGTTACGATTCTGAAAAACGCCATAACGTTATGTCGGCGGGCGCGCTGCGAACCCCGTGGGGACGGCGGCACGCGGTTCGCCCGGACGGGCGATGCTCTCGCGGGGCGAGAAGGCGCGGATCGTCGCGCTCTACGTCGCCATCCTCGGGGTCACGGTCGTCGCGTTCGCGCTGCTGTTCGTGTTCGCCGGTTCGGCCGACACGAGGGCGAGCGCCGGTCCCGCGGTCGCGTTCGCCGGGCTCGGCATCGCGGCGTACGTCTTCGGGGTCCGCCACGGTGTCGACGCCGACCACATCGCGGCGATCGACAACACGACCCGCAAGCTCCTGCAGGACGAGCAGCGGCCGCTCACCGTCGGCACGTGGTTCTCGCTCGGCCACTCGACGATCGTGGTCGGGCTCATCGTCCTCCTCGTCTTCGCGACGCAGTCGGTCGAGGCGTACCTTCCCTCCCTCCGGAGCACCGGGAACCTCATCGGCACCGCCGTCTCGGGGGTCTTTCTCTTCCTCATCGGGCTCGTCAACGTCGTGATCGTCCTCGAGGTCTACCGGATCTTCCAGGGGCTCAAGCGGGGACGCTACAGCGAGACCGAGCTCGAGGAGCAGCTGACCAAGCGCGGGTTCCTCAACCGGTTCTTCGGCCGGATGTTCCGGCTCGTCCGAAGCCCGCGGCAGGTCTACCCGATCGGGCTCCTGTTCGGCCTCGGGTTCGACACCGCGAGCGAGATCGCGCTCATCGCGATCGCGGTCGGGGTCTCGGTGAGCGTTCCGTTCTACTACGTGCTCGTGCTCCCGCTCCTGTTCACCTGCGGGATGGTCCTCGTCGACACGACCGACGGGATCACGATGCGCCTGGCCTACGGCTGGGCGTTCCTCAAGCCGATCCGCAAGATCTACTACAACCTCACCGTCACCGTGATCTCGGTCCTCGTCGCCTTCGTCATCGGCGGCGTCGAGCTGCTCTCGGTCCTCACGAACGAGCTCGGGCTCCACGGCGGCCTCTGGTCCGACGTCGGCACTCTCAGCTTCGAGGACCTCGGTTTTGCCATCGTCGCCCTGTTCGGGGTCACCTGGGGCGCCGCCGCGCTCTATTACCGCTACCGGCGCTACGACGACATCCCGTTCGGGGCCCCTGCGACGCCCCCGATCGCGCCCGAGGGCTCCCCGTGAGGCGAGGCGTCGTCCGGCTCGGGATCTCGCTCGACGCCGACCTGCGGGAGGCGCTCGACCGGTGGGTCGAGGACCGCGAGGCGGGGAGCCGCTCCGACGCGGTCCGCTACCTGGTCCGCAAGGAGCTTGCGGAGAAGCGGCTCGCCGACCCCGAGGCCGACGCCGTAGGCACCGTCACGCTGCTGTACCGGCACGACGACACGAACGTCCTCAAGCGGCTCACCGCGGCCGAGCATCGCTGGGGCGCGCACGTGCGCGCCTCGACGCACATCCACCTGAGCGGCGGGGCCTGCGTCGAGGCGCTGATCCTCGTCGGGCGGCGGGCGGAGCTCGAGCGGGCCGCGGACGACCTCAAGGGCGTCAAGGGGGTCCTCCAGGGCCGCTTCGACACGATCACTCCGGCCCTCGCGGGCGGGGCGACGGAGCACAAGCACCCGCACCGCCACGACTAGCGGAGCGGCCAGCGAGGATGTCAGGCTGCGGTGGCCCGTAGCCAAAGGGGGACTTTCGAGGCGTGCCGTCGATTCGCCCGCACGGTGTCCCGAAACCGTTTCCCTCTCGCCCTCCGCTCCTCGTTCCGATACTCCACCGCCCCGTCCAGCGCCTCGCCGAGCTCGCGCGCGGAGGTGAATTCGGTCCCGGGTAGCGCCAACTCCTCGACGCCCTTCGCGTGAGTCTCCACCGGGTTCATCCAGCTCGCGTGGCTGGCCGTGGGGACGAGGATCACCTCGCTCTCTCTCGCCCACAGCCGCACCGCCGGGGTCCAGTGGGTCGACAGCCCGACCTGGATGAGATACACCGGTTCGTCGGCGGGATACTTCGCCCGTTCCTCCTTCAGGAACTCCGACCAGTTCGTCGGGTCCCAAGTTCGACAGCGGTAGAGCGGCCGTCACCGTCAGCCGGCTGTGGTGAGGGAACCCCCCTGAAGTTAGCCTACATTCCCTCGGTCAGCGAAGTCGCGGCCACCCTCGCTGGAAGCGTTCGGGATCGACTCCCGCGACCCGGAGGATCTTCGACTGGGCTGGGTCCAGGTCCCTGAACACCCACCGGGTCGGTCCCCCCTCGCCCACCACCTGTTCGTCGGCGGTGAGGTCGAGGAAGCGCGTGATGGCCCGGTGCCCGGTCCACGGCTCCCCCCTCTCGGCCGTGACGCCTGCGTCCCTCCGCGTGAGCTCGAGATGCTTCTCGACCAGGTAGGCCAGCACGCAGAGGACGAGGTGGGCCTCGACCCGGCGCTCGAGGCGGTGGCGCAACGGGCGGACCTCGAGGACACTCTTCAGCTCCCTCCACCCTTGTTCGACCACCGCGAGGCCCGTGTAGAGCCGAACGACCTCCTCCGCGGGGAGATCGGTATCGGTCGTGAGGACCCACCATCCGGCCTCTCGTCGGGCGCGCGCAACCCGCGCCTTGAGCGGAGCCACGAGTCCCTGGAGCGAGTCCTCGTCCCCGTCGAGCGCTCGAACAGGCCGGAGAGCCCCTTCGCCGCCAGCGAGGCCTGCGCCTGCTTGAGGAGGATGTGGTGGTGGCGCGAGGGACGACGCGCCCATCCCCGGCGCGCCTCCGCCACGATGGAGTTCCCCTGGGCGATCCGCCGCTCCAAGACCTCGAGCTCGGTCTTCCGTCGCTCCTCGTTGAGGAGGACGATGAACCGCCGACCTTCCCGGTCGAGGACCTCCCGGGCAATGTTCTGGTGGTCGACGGCCACCGGCTTGACCTTCTTGGCGAGGTCGAGGATCTCCTCGACGTTCCGGTTCGTCTCGGCGAGGATGTAGTGGAAGCCGTGGGCGTGGAGGTCCTCGAGGACCTCGCGGCTCTTCATCCCCCGGTCCCCGACGTAGATCCCTTCTTTCAGACCGAACACCTCGGTGAGCCGCTCGCGCGTGCGGACCCCCGTGGTGTTGTCGGTGGTGTTGCCGGCGTACACCTGCATCGTAATCGGGAGACCCTCCGGGGTCACGACCATCCCCCACGTGATCTGGGGGCGGTCGGCGCGATCGTCGCGCGAGTAGCCGAACTGGGCCAGGGAGCCGCCCTCTCCTTCGTAGTAGGAGCTCGTGAGGTCGTGGCAGAGGACCATCGGGGAGCGGGTGGTGGGCGCACCACCCGATCGAACAATTTGCGTTCGAGGAGGTCCTTGCGCGCCCAGAGGGCGTCCATGGCCCGGTAGAGCTGATTGTCGTGCAAGGGACGCCCGGCATAGCCGAGGAGCATCGGCGTGGCGGAGACCCGAAGCCACTCGAGGATCCCGAGCTTCGAGGTCGGGTCGCAGAGCCGGTTGAGGACCATCGTCTCGAGGAGCTGGGCGGTCCGCGCCTTGCTCGGGGTGCCGTTGAGGCACTCGAGAGCGATGGTGTGAAGGTCGAGGTGGCGCCAGGGGGCATGGCCGAGCGCCTCGCGACCGTACTGGAGGGTGCGCTTCTTGCGAATCGAGAGCCGCTCGAGAAGTCCCGAGAGCGAGGTGGCGACGATCGGCCGGCGGGCGAGGGCGTCCCGAAGAACGTTCTCTTGGTCGCGGGAGATCGGACCGAGCTGGACCAGGGTCTCGCTGCGGACCTGGCGGCCACTCCGCAGGCGTCAAACGATGCGACCGTAGCGTCGGCCCTTGACCGTGTCCACCTTGAGGTGCGCCGAGGTGACCACGACGACCGGGAGGAGAGGAGGTACTTGAATATCGGGCTACATTACACCACGAGTTAGCCCTACACTCGCAGGACCTCCGTCAGAGACCCATGTCGTTTGTCGAACCAGGGACAGGCGCGGCGAGGTCGTATCCTCGGGTGTACACATCCATCGGAACCCGGGTGAAACGTCCGCCGGCGACTGGCGTCGCGGGTGGCCCGCGAAAGGTCCGGGCATCGTGACCTCGGAGTCAACGGACAGGACTATATCGCATGAAGCGCTGCCCCACCTTCGTGAACTGCTTCGTGGGTGCGTCGTTCCAGCGCGCGAGTCGCGCAGCACGCCCTTCGTTCGCACCGACAGGTCCCCCGACGCAGTCGCTCTCGGTGCTCCGGGTGCACCAGGGCCACCGAAATGAAGGGTGGAGGCGGGCAGGCCGCAAGACCAAACCTCCACCCTCGGCGGCCCTCTCCCACTCGGAGTTGCCATGGACGCCACGAACGGACCGCTGAAGGCTCCCGCCGAACCGCGAGCCGACCCTGTCCCGGTCGGGGCACACGTCTTGCCCACCGTCGGGGGGAGCCCGAGGCATGGCCGATTTCGGCTCCGTTCCTCATGGCTCGAGTTCGTCGAGCGGCGCCGGTGGGCCGCGGTCGTCGGCGCCGCGTTCGCGGTGCTCCTCCTCCTGCTGACCTCGACGGTCCCCCAGTCCGCCCTCGTTCCCTCATCGGGAGTCCGCACGGACAGCTCTCCCCTGCCCCCTTCGAACGACTCCGCCCTGACCCTCGCCTTCGCCAACGCTTCCCTCTTCCCCGCTCCCTCGACGTTGCCCTCGATTGGCGGCAACCTGTCGCTCCCGAAGCTCGTGATGCTCCCGGCGGCGCCCGAAGCGGTTGAGGGGTTGCTTTACGTCGAGAACGACAGTTCGGGCCACCACCTCCTCCAGTTCCAGACCGGTCAGTACGACCCCCTCCTCGCTCAGTCGATCCTCCAGGGGCAGGGCTGCCCGAGCGCGTGCCCTCCGACCATACCGCTGCACTGGAACGCCCCGGCGACCATCTTCGACTTCGGCCTGGAAGCGGTCTCCAGTGATGCGGTTGCCTCCGATCTGGGCGAAGTCGCCGTCGCGGCCTCCGCCCACAACGAGACGTGGGTGTGGCTTGCGGGAGGGAACTACGGTCCCGGCGACTGGCAGCCGCTGAACGAGTCCAGCTACCGCCTTCCCATCCGGGGCGGCGACGGCAAGCTGGCGATCAGCGGCTGCACCGTGGTCTTGACTACCGGGGCGCCGGGAACCCTGCGGGTCACAACCTTCCAGCTCCTCTGCCAGGCCCATCCCAAGGCCGACGGGGGGCACTACGGCCCCCTCCTCCCGCCGCCCTCCGTCACCGAGGTCGCGCCGGAGTGCGGGCCGGCCAACACGGGGGTCACCATCTACGGGGCGAACTTCCTCAACGGGGCTCAGGCCCACTTCGGCAACACGGTCGTCACCACGCAGTACATCTCCTCGACCAGGCTGACGGCCACCGCACCCGCGGGGTCGGGCGCGGTCGACGTCCTCGTCTCCCAGAGCAGCGGGGAGAGCACGCCCAACCCACCCGCTGACCAGTGGACCTGGTCGACCGGCGCCCAGCCGTGCGTCTGGAGCCTCTCCCCGACCGGTGGAATCCCCAGCCGCTCGGTCACCGTCAACGGCTACGGCTTCGCTCCCGGGGCCGCAGTCTCCTTCGGCGGCACCGGCGCAGCGACGACGTTCGTCAACTCAGGGAAGTTGACGGCCATCGTACCGTTGGGCTGCGGCGTAGTGCCGGTCACGGTGTTCTCCTCCGGGTGGACCAGCCCCATTTGGGCCGGCTCGATGTTCACCATCACGGCGACCTGGCCGACCGTCACGAGCCTCTACCCCTACTCGGGAAGCTCCGGCACCCAAGTGACGATCAACGGCACCGCCTTCGATTGCGCCACGCCAACCGTCAAGTTCGGCAGTAATACGGGCACCGGCGTCACGGTCCTCTCCTATTCCCAGCTCAAGGCGACGGCCCCCTCCGGGAGCGGGACCGTCGATGTGACGGTCACCGAGAACGGGCACACCAGCAACACCACCTCTGTTGACCAGTTCAGCTACACCCCGGGCGCCATCCCCTCCGTCACCGCGCTCAACGTGACCTCGGGGACGGTCGGCACGGCGGTCACAATCACCGGGACGAACTTCAACAAGTATGCCACGGTCAAGTTCGGCAGCGTCGCGGCGACCTCCGTCCACTACGTCTCGTCGACCTCGCTCACGTGCGTCGCCCCGCTGACCTACGGGATCGTGAACGTCACGGTCACGGTGAACCACCTGACCAGCGCCACCAGCTCGGCCGACCTGTTCACCTACCCGGACCCGGTCATCGGCGAGGTCTACCCCGACTACGGGAGCGCGGGTGACGTCGTCCTGATCTCCGGGACGAACTTCGCCCCGGACGGCACGGTCTTCTTCGGCTCGGTGAGGGCCACGTCGGCGACCCACCTCTCGCCCCAGGCGATCGACGCGACGGTCCCGGCGGGGAGCGGAACCGTGCAGGTGACCGTCGTTCAGAACGGAACGGAGAATGCGCCGTCCCTGATGAGTCGGTTCTCCTACCAACGCTACGCGCCGTTCTCGGGGCACTTCGTGAACTTCACGTCGGTCAACGTGACGCTCGGAACGGTCGGCGACGCCCAGCCGGTGCTCTGGAGGAGCCCGGCCGCCGGATCGCTTTACGAAGGGGTGCTCGCCAGCAACTCGACCTCCGGGAAGATCGTCTATTACGTGGAGAACAACACGACGGGGCTGTGGTTCACGTCGCACTCCGTCACCGGTTTCGGGGCCACCTCCGGTTCCCCGATCTTCACGTCGGTGGGAGGGACTCGGCTTCTCGTTTCGGGAGGCGATCCGGGCCAGGTGACCCTCGCGCAACAGGGCGCCGACATCTTCGCGGCGTTCACCAGCCGGGTCGACGATCGCGTGGCGATAGAGACCGCCCTCTCCAGCGACGGCGGCTTCACGTGGAACGTCACGTTCACGGCCACGGCCACGACGGGCGTCATCGAAGATCCCGAGCTCGCCGCATCGCCCGCCGGCCCGTACTTCGCCACTTGGAGGGACGACGGCTCGGGAGGGTGGGAGGTCGACGTGGCGGTCTTCAGCGACTCGGGCCACCTCGACGTCGGTTCGAACCCAGTGCCCGGCAGCGGGGGGATCTACCAGAACTCAACCTCGCCCACGATCGCAGTGGACGAATGGGAGCGCCCGGTGGTGGCGTGGGCGTCCAGCGGCGGCGTCGGGACCCGGCCGCAGGTCCGGTTCACCGGTGGATTCGTGGGCCCGGCGACAGTCGCGCAGTGGATGGACGCGGGGTTCCGGGGATTGACCCCGTCCGACTTCTATCCGGTGATGAACCTCTCCTCGTGGCGGACGACCCAGAACGCCTCGGTCGACCAGCTCGTCACGTTCCTCCAGGCAGGTCAGTGGTGCAACGCGGAGAGCGTCCTCTACGGCCAGGTCTACCCGAACGTCACGCAGAGCTTCGTCTATCCCTTCCTCAATGCGACCCCGTCGCTCTGCCCCGGCGCCCCTCCAATCCATTACTGGCCCACGGAAGTCCTTCCGACGCTCGGGCCGGGGTCCCCGGGGACGGTCTTCTCGGTCGAGGAGGAGTGGCTGGACGAGGCGCTCGGCTACGGTATCGTGGCGCCGCCGACCTGGATGGGCGCTCCCGGCGGACCGCCCATCACCCCGTCGCCGCCGCCTTCCGGGCTCAACGTCAACAGCCCGGGCTATGCCACAGACCGTTCGGATGACCTGCTCTCGGTGAACCCCCTCACGGTGAACCCCAACACCGTCCTGCTCAACGCAACGGGGGTGTTCAACTCCCCCTTCACCACGACAAACTCGTCGTGCGGCAGCGGGGCGGGGACGATCACCTCGACGGTCACGGACGCCCCGTCGAACTACACGATCTACGCGCGGGAGCACTTCCTCGGCAGTCTCCTGGGCCCGGAGACTCCCCCCGATGAAGGGTACGTCGCCGTCTCCCCGGTGGTGACGGGGGTCTATCTCACGAATCTCACCGGCCAGTCCTGGGGAACGTGGACGATGAGCGTGGCGGCGCACTACCAGGCGACGCTCACCTACGAGGACGGCTGCGTCGGCAACGAGACGACGAAGCCCGTTCCGATTCCGAACGGGATGCCGACGTTCGTCAACCTCACGACCAACGGGGCGTGGGCGACGGAGCTGGGGTTCATCCCGCGGGCCCCGCCGCTGCTCGTCACGAACGGGCAGAACGTGACCACCACCGAGTGGAACAACTCGATGCTGGCGACCGCGAACATCACGACCAACCTCACGACGGGGGGCCAACAGACCACCCAGGACCACCAGTCGGTTCCCGGCTACCGCATCGGCGAGAACGTCACGCTGCGGAACGTCACGATCTCCCCGGGTGCCACCTACTCGACCACCTTCCAGCTCCGGTCGACGAACGGCGGGACCGACTACGCCAACTGGACCCCTCGGATCAACGCCTTCCAGTCCGGGTTCGGATACCTCAACGTCAGCACGACGGCGACCTGCTCGTTCAACATGTCGACGAACCCGGTGCTGCTCTACTGGGATCGGAACAACATCACCAACATCACGAACACGAGTGTCGACCTCACTTGGTATGCGAGCGGCTCCGGCAACGGTGAGGTCGTCTACTGGGAGTCGTACGGTCCCGCCGAGGAGCAGACCGCCTACGACCAATCCGGGGTGAACTACCACGGCTACTCGGACCGGTACACCGTCGAGCTCCACGACCTCGTCCCGTGGGGGTCGTACACCGTCGAGATCCTCCAGAAGAAGCAGGACGGGGGATGCCACGTCTTTGAGAACGGGGCCGTCTGGCACTTCAACACGACCCGGACGTTCTTCGCCTCCGAGGAGGACATGCCCTACGACTCCGTCTCGCGGGTCGGCGGGGGTGCGGCGATCTCCTGGGTCGTGCCGACGGCCCTGCTCAACCGGACTGGCGTGAACTTCTCGAGCGGGTGGCTCTCCCTCACCAACGCTTCGAACACCTCGCAGGTGACCCAGTACGCGCTGGAGTCCCAGGGCTACGAGCCGGTTCCGGGGACCTTCGAAGCGAACGTCTCCACGCTGTCGCCGAACACGACCTACATCCTGCACATGGGCCTCAACTACTCCTACGGCAGCACGATGCTCCGGGGGACCAGCCGGCCGTACAGCTTCACCTACCTCAGGGACACCTCCGGCGATGGCCTGACCGACTGGGAGAAGGATCGGGGGTGGGAGGTCACGTACGAGAACAAGACGGGGTCGTACGTGAACCAGTGGACCACGGCAAACCCTTCCAACTGGGCGACCAACGGCCTCGTCAACGACTTTGTCGAGAAGCAGTTCGGCCTCAACCCGCGGACCGTGGACTCCGCCGGAAGCCACATGCTGGACACATGGAACCTCACCTTCGACCTTGGCAGCAACTCGTCGAACCCGTCCATCCCGTCCGGCGGGAACTTCGAGATGTGGAACGCGCTGGGCCACTACGACTGGACGCAGTCGTGCCCGTACTTCGGCGCCTCGAAGTGCAGCGGCTTCGTGATCGGAACGGGCTGGTCGAACCTCTCCGACAGCGCCGCCTGGGCTTCCGAGGTCCTCTGGAGCCGCACGGCACTCACCGAGTTCATCGACATGGCCGGGGTCCAGAACGCGAGCTGGCTGCGGGCCGTGCTCGGGACTTCGGGCACCGAGCGCACCCTGACCGTCTGGGGCAAGCTCTCGTGGGGGGCGAACCCCCTTGCGGTGTCGACCCCGAACGACGGGATCCCCGACGGCGCCCGGGTCAACCCGCTCGGGACGACCGACCTCCAAGTGAGCGTGACCGGGTGGAGCACAAGCTGGAGCGACTCGCAGCACAGCCTCCAGAAGGGGAACGGCGTGGCCGCCTTCGTCCATTCGGACTCCGCGAGCGCGCCCTACTTCGAGAACGGGCAGACGAACTACGCGAACTACACGAACCAGACGAACGTCACCTCGGGGAGTTCCACAAGCTACCGCGGGACGTTCACCGTGACGTTCCCTGTCGTTCCCACCGAGCAGTACGCGAACCTCAACCTCTCGCTCATCGCCAACGTCGGCGTCAACGGAAACAACCTGACGGTCGTGGCCCTCAACACTCCTTCCGAGACCGCGGACCTGCTCCGCGGCACGACGGTCGGTCCCACGACGTTCACGAACGGAACCGCGAACTCGCTCTCGGTGAAGTGGAAGGTCGTCACCGTCCTCTCCAAGGCCCCCACGCTCCTCTTCGTCCCGTCGGGCAACTCCACGCTGTCGCCCCTGCCCGCCGGCCTGATGCGGTACGTGGGCGACCAGGACTTCGTCCTGCTCGAGTTCAACGACACGCTGACGTCAACCAATCTCACCGCCACCGGCATCCCGTTCCCCGGCACCAGCACGGGCCTGTATTCGGCGACCCTCCAGCCCGGCCTGACGAACGTGCTCGTTCCACGGGCGTCGTTCATCAACTCTCCGCTCGGGCAGGCCCTCCTGAACGGTACGAACGTCAGCATCCCTCACAGCAACCAGAACGGCGGACTCCAGAGCAACTGGGCGCCCCAGGAGTGGTACGCCCGTGCGACCGGTTCGGTCTGGGGGAGCTACAACTACTCGCGGGGCCACTCGGGATTCATCCAGATATTCTCCAGTACGACCCAAACCTGCAGCCCCTCCTCCGGCGAGTGCGGGACCGTTCCCTCGAACCCAAACCTCATGGCGTCGAACAACGGTCTCGCGGTCGGCGCGGTGTTCACCGTCAACCTGAATTCGTCGACCGACTTCGAGGGACTGCTGGGCGGCCTCCTGCTGAACTCCTCGGGCAACTTCACGGGCTGGGCGATGGGCGCGACGGCGCTCCTGCCCAGCCTGGGCCTCATGCCGTCCGTGGTGTCGGTGCTCGCCAATGCCGCCTTCGAGAACGACGGGGCGTACGGCCCACCCACTTCGTCGGCCGTGCAGGTTTCCCCTCACCCTTGGTGGGACGTCCTCGCGACCGCGATCTGGAACGCGGTCTCGGGGGTCATCACGGGAGCGCTCTCCATCGTGTGGAACGCCGTGGTGGCCGTCGCGTCGTACATCGGTGACCTCGCCTCGAACGTCTACAAGTGGGGGCTCACGGTCCTCAATCAGGCGGCGAAGTACCTGAAGCAGGTCGCTGCTGCGATAATTGCCGCGGCCGAAGCTTTCATCAAAGCGTTGGTGGACGCGGCCACCGCTCTTGTCACCGCGGCTTGGAACGGTCTCCTCACAGTGGTGACCGATTATGTCACCTTGGTGCAGGCAAGCTTTGCAGCGTGTATGGGGGCCGTCTACCTTGCCGGTAACAATAGTGGGTCCAACACTACACTCGACCTCGAGGCAGAAACATCGTGTGTAAGTCTCGTGGGGGCAGTACTCGGACTTCAGCTCATCGTTGGTGGGATGGCGAAGACGATCTCCACAGTGCTTACAGACCTCCAGCCCGTGCTTCAGTACTTCTCAATAACCTGGATCATGTCACGGCTCTACGCGGTGATAGGTTCCATTAGCCCTATTGGCGGGGCCCTTGGACTGGTTGACAAGGTAACGTCAGCCGCGTCTGCGGCCTTTGCTTCGGCGGTCGCCGCGGTTGCGAATTATTCCGGAGCGAACAATCCGCTGAACAACCCCTCTGCGGTCCCGGGATGGTTCCCAAGCGCCAGCGCCGTAAGCGCATTCATCGGATCGGGGGCTGGCGTGGGAATGCTGGTCCCCTCCCTTCTTGACGACATATTCAACTTCCTAGACACCCCCGGCAAGGTGGCAGTAGTGGTGTCCGCAGTAATCGCTGGGGCTGCTTACATTCTCTACCTGCTGGACCAGAAGTTCGCGAGTTTGCACGATTTCATTGTCGAAGAAGGGATTGCTGTGGTGATGACGATAGTTGGCTGGATACTCACGTTCTATAACACAGTTCCCGGTGACATACTTTCGCTTGGTTTGGACACGGGTTCCACTTACATGAACTTCGTCGAGGTGTCTGAGGGAGGGGAGGTGGATGGGCCGGAGGCTCTCGTTGCTGTCGCAGACTTTGGTGCCGACACTATCGACATCGGTGTGAATACCTGGGACCTTGCCCAGTCCATAGGATAGTCCGTGAGCGAGATGACTGCCAAGACCCCGGAGTCCAACCCTATTGTTTCCCGTGAGGTGGCGCCTTTCGACGTGGAGTCCTCTTCGCCGTTCTTCGACGGCGTGGCGCTAACATCGTTGGGAGTTGCCCTAATCGGTTGGCTGGCGTACAGCACCCTCTTACAGCCCTCTCTCCTCGCCCTAGGTCTGGTGGGGATTGTGGCCTCTCTTCTGCTCATAGATTGGGGACTCACGATTGCAGGAGTGTTTTCCGGGTCTTGGAATGGAAGCTTGCATGCGTCTACTGAAGGACTCACCGGGCAGCTCCGGCTCCCGAGCGCTTACGGTCGTCGTGGGAGCTCATACTATCTTCGCTCCGGCCTATTCCGGGTGAGGAGAGGGGGCATTGAGCGGCCCAACTTCGTCAGGTGGTCGCGGGTCAAGTTGGTCTTCAGGTTGCATACGAGCAGTCGCTATCCCGTGAGGGTTCGCGTTCGAACCCGCAGCACATGGGGCGACTACTTCAGTTTCGGCAACCTGTATATGCATCTGGGCCGCGAGAATGCACTGCGCCTGCAGAGGTTGGCGATGGCTGGTGGTGCCCAAGTGCTGGTCCTCGGGCCGCACAAAGCCGATCCTGCCGTTGTTGGCAGGGGAAGTCACCATTCAGGTTGAACAACTCAGCTCACGGTGGAGGTGCTTTGGGCCGCAGGAAGCGCAGACAGGGTCTCATCCTGCGTGACCATTTCATGCGGCATAAGTTAAGCTTCGGGCCGTGGCCCATCGGCTGACCGTTTCCTCTCGAGGCGTTGGTCTTTTTCCGGCCGTGGGGACCTCTATGGGATGTCGACGCATCCCTCGAGTCCGGTGCGCCCCCCACCCCTACGCCGCGGTCAAGTGGAGCAGGCGCTCCACCAGCTTCTACCCGCCGACAAGATCCAGGAGTTGGCCCGAGAGACCGGCTTCGTTCGACGGGCGCGTTCCGTCCGCCCGGTGGCCTTCCTTTGGACGCTGGTGCTCGACTTCGGAGTGGAGCTCCACCGCCATCTGGAGGAACTCCGCGCCGGGTATGTCGAGCGCACCGATCTTCCCCTGAGCTACCCGGGCTTCTACCTTCGCTTCACTCCGGAGCTCTCGAGGTTCCTGAAGCGCTGTCTCGGGCACGCCCTCGCCGAGCTCGCCCACGAGCCCGGCCGAGCGCTCGATCCCAAACTGGCCCGCTTCGAGGACCTTCTCCTCAAGGATTCCAGTGTGGTCCGCCTTCACGCGAGCCTGGCCAAGAAGTGGCCCGCCACCCGCTCCCGAAAGGTCG
>DAHUYN010000030.1 GCA_027315165.1 Thermoplasmata archaeon
CGCTGGTAGACGGCAACGAACCCCACTCTACCGCTGATTGCCAGAGAATTCCGACAATCATAGCGCCGAGCAGCACTAAGGTGACGATTCCTACGAAGAACGAGTAGCGCTTCGCGCGTATTTCGTCGTCGACAAGATTCTCCCCTCTCACGGTCGTGTTCGAGAGCCTCATCAGTTCAGTTCTCCCATGGGCTCCGTCGTCAGTGACAAGCCTGATTTCGCGTCGTCAATCCCAGATACAGCGCCCCCAAATCTATGCCTATTCCGACGCCGCCCACGATCAGGAGCGAAGGGAGTGATTTCGCAAGAGCCGCGAGTCCCAGCACGTCGGTCCCGATCGAGAGCACCGCGAATCCAACAGAGAGGGCGAGTCCGTCCTGAATCTGTTGGGTCGTCGTGCCAGGCAGTGGGTATGCAGAGGCCACTGCGAACAGCATCGACAGGAGGGCGAATGTCAACGCGAGAGTTGGTATCGCAATCGATGATGTTCTCGACATGATCAGCGCCGCGACAAGAATCCCTGAAGACCCCAGGATAACTGCAAGCATCGCAGTCTGGTTGGCAGCGTTGTCGCCAACGCATCCGGGGTCGAGGAATGCGGACGCCAGCGAGGCGGCGCTCGACAGCATGGCCGTCGGTGAAGCCATGTTCAGCGTCCCGACCCCGATGTACGGCAAGAGGATTGAGGCGGCCAGGGCAGATGCGATGAGAAGCGGGAGGAATACCGCTACGGCACCGAGGACGGGCTCAACTGGGAGTGCGATTGTGATGGCCACGGTAATGACCAGGCCGATCGCCGCACTCGCAAGGAGGAGGGGCGCAATGCCCGTAAGGAAGAGCGAATCAGCGTTCGGATTATTACCGTTCCCAGAATTGTTGGCCAACACGTAACCGTTGAACATGTCAGCAAACAGCGGGGCTAGGCTAGCTTGGAAAGCCTGAACGGGAGGATTGAGGAGACTCGTCAGTATGTACTTCACGGCGGCGAGCAACTGACTCAGGAGCCAGAGCGCGGCGGCAGCGGCCGCCTTCAGAACCGTCGCCACTTGGTGCAACGCACCGAGTAGTAAGCTTGCGGCCTCATTGACAAGGTATGCGAAGAAAGCCGTCGCAGCAATAATAGCATTCCAGAAGACCTCCACAACTCCGGCCACCCCGCTCACAACGTTCCAGATGACTGCCCCGGCTGTGCCCCAAGTCGCAAGCCAGTTCCCCCCGGAGGAGGTCGGAGCGGGATACGCCCCCGCATTGGACTGAACCGAATTGGCCAGGGCGACGGCTACGTTCGGAGAGATGCCGAGCGAGGGGAAGAACTGGGTTGCGCCGAACAGCCATGAGGTGAAGTTCCCCGTGCGGTTCAGAGTGAGGCCCGCAAGTAGGTCGGCAATCGCGCCATAGCTCGAGAGATTCAGCGTGAGAATGGCTTGGATTGCCAGCGACTGGTGCCCGGCCTCGAGATTCGAGTTCGCTGGGACGCCGCCACAGAGGCTCAGGTGCCCGGTGCAGTTCTGGCTCGAACTGTTCGAGTAGATGTCGATGTACCCCGAGGTCCCCGTGTAGTTGAACCCATTATGACCGCCGTCGGTGGCGCGAGCCAGCCACTGGCTCCCGTTGTAGTACTGATCGATGACTGTGTTCCCGAGGGGGCCCGTGATGTTCTGGACGGGCGTGATTGTCGCGTTGAGTGCGTCCTGTCCGAACGGCGTCTGGAGGAACAGGGCCCGAGGGACGAGGAAGTTATTGAGCCCCTGCTGCAGCGTGACCGAGTAGGTCCCAGTCGATGTCGTCCCGTTTGCGAGCGGGTACGGGATCCCAGCGACCGTCCGCTGCCCCGGGTCGGAAGAGGTGTCGTTGACCACGATAAGGACGAAGTTCTGCTCGGCCGTGTACCTCTTGAGCCCGAGCGGCAAGCTCGAGAGCGACGAGTTGTCCTTCGGTACGAGGACATACGTCGGCGCTTTGGCGTAGACCGTGACCGCCTGGTAGCTTGCGTGAATGTAGTTGGAACCGTTGTGGTCAAGTCGGTGGGCCGAGGAGCTGGCCAGGTCGACGTTCACGGGACCGGCTACCGGTTTCCAGCGTTCCATTCGGATTCGAAGCCACGAAGGGAACTCACGGCCCTGCTGCTCGAACCACCACCGCCAGAAGGTGAGCAGACATTGGGCGATGGTGACGCGCGATCCTCGGGCGTAGCGCTTCGGGGTGAATGCCTCGTTGAATCGGGCAGGCGTCTCCCGGTCAGGTTCCAGGAACCGGCTTCCGAGCTGAGCGGCGCCTGCGGGGAGCCAGGAGAGGTAGGTTCGGACGCGGAGCTCACTCACCTCGGGCCGACGTGCCCGGACGAACGCGAGGAGGGCGTCGCGCTCGCGCCTACCCAGGGGCGAGCCCTTGCCGATGGGTGCGTCGGAGGCCAGAAGGTCGAGCCTTCGCTGGATGTACTGTCGGACGTAGTGGGGGTCCTCCAGTTCGTCCAGGGCCGCCGGCTTCCGGGGCATCGCTCCGAGAGAGGATTAGACTAGAATATGAACTTAGGTGGGGTGCGGGGAGAGGGATTTGAACCCACGAACTCCTACGAGACCAGACCCTGAATCTGGCGCCTTTGGCCAAGCTTGG
>DAHUYN010000031.1 GCA_027315165.1 Thermoplasmata archaeon
CGACCGTCGTGACGTCCCGGGTCGCGAGCGGGAACCCGAAGTAGAACATCTGGAGACGCGCGTCGTTCAGCGACAGCGCGTGGCCCACCGGTCCGGACCAGTTGTAGCGCAGGCCGATCGGCTGGGTGAGGTCGACCGAGAACGCCGACGAGGCGGACCCGCCCGAACAAACGTTCGCGCCGTTCCACGTGACCGTGGCGTTCACGCCGTACTTCGCGCTCACGTTCGAGCAGCCGATCGCCGCGCCCCGCGCCGAGCCGGAGGCGAGCACCCCGACCGTAGCGAAGATCACCACGACGACGAGCAGCGCCGCGAGCGGGGCCGACCGTCGGCGGGCCCGTTCGCCGGACGTTCGCGCGGTCGCCATCTCCGCGACGGGACGACCGTCCGCGGATATCTAATCACGGTAACCCTTCGTTAGCCGTTCGGCCGCTCTCTCCGAGGGAAGCGGCCGACCCCGAAGCGGCGGGAGCCGCCTACGCGGGCGGGTCGGACCGACCGAAGCGGCGGACGATCCGCTCGAGGTCGGCCGGCCGCAAGAGGTCCGGGCTCACGTGCGTCCAGACCCGGACGTCGTGCTCCTTCGCGACCCGGTCGAACTCGGCCAGTCGGTCGACCACGGCGTCCACCCCGTGGACCCGGACCAGGTACTCGAGGCCTTCGACGAAGACGACCGTCCGGCCTTCCTCGGTGATCGTTCGCGTCAGGGACGCGAAGACCCCGGAGAGGTCGTTCGGTTTGAGGGTCCGTCCCCGCCCGAGGTTCGTGAGCCAGTAGACATCGACGGGCCGGCGGCCGATCTGCGCCGAGATGCGCTCTGGCGACTCTCGCACGAGGCAGAGTCCGAGGTGCCCGGCGGCGGTCGCATCGAGGAACGGTTGGAGGGAGTTTAGGATCGAGCTGCCCACCTCGAGCTCCACGCCGGCCATGGGCGGCACGGGAACCGCTTCCCGCGCCGGCTCGATCGGGAGCAGGGCCGGGAGTGCGACGGGAGTGTCGTCAGGGGAGCCCGGCGGAGAAATCGAACCGACGGGAGCTGGAGGCTCCCGGATCGCGGCTGGCTCGGGAGCGGCCGGAGGCTCCGGTGGCGGGGCCTGCGGCGGAAGCGGGCCCGGCTCGCCGGACGTCGGAGTTGGCGGCTCCGCCTCGGTGGCCAATGGGATCACGGACTCGGGCGCAGGGGGACCGGCCGGGGCCGCGTCGCCCCCGACCGGAGCGACCGGTTCGGCGTCGGGGGCGTCCGTGGTCAAGGCGTCTCCCACGGACCCGCTAGCGGGCGTGGGATCGGTTTCGGGCCCGCTGGGAGCGGGCGTGGTGGGCTCGTCCGCCCCCGTCGGCGGCTCGGACGCAAGGGGGATCGAGACCTGATCGAACGCGGTCCCCCCGGGCGGTTC
>DAHUYN010000032.1 GCA_027315165.1 Thermoplasmata archaeon
ACTCCTACCCTGGGTGCCGGAACATACAGGGTACACCTATGTGAAGGTAGCTCGCCCCGGCACGAATGGATGATCACATAACTCGCTCCAGTTTCCGCGGCATTCCGATCGGCGGGCAAACACCTGATCCGGGGTTCTCCCCCACGATGGCTCTTCTGCGCCCTACGCCCAGGGAAGTGCTCCTCACACACGTCACCGAGGTTCGCCCTCAGTGTACCCCCGAGGTTCCATCCCATGGGGCCGATACGGTTGGTTCATCTTGAGCATCCAGTACATGACGCGCAGGAGCTTGGCGGCTCCCGCCGTCATGGCCACGTGCTTCCCTCGACGGCGGACGATCCGCCGGTAGAACTTGCACAGCTGGCAGTCGTTCCTCGACGGACAGTGGCGCGCGTGCATCTGGAACGCCTCCTGGAGGACCCATCGTAGCTGGTGCGGACCGGCCTTCGTGATGGGACCGAGCCGCGTCACCGTGGCCGACTGGTGGATCGAGGGGGCGAGCCCCGCGTAGGACACCAGCGAACTGCTGTCGGGGAACCGACCGACGTCTCCGACGAAGGCGACCACGGTGAGGGCGGTGTAGAAGCTCACCCCCGGGATCGTCGCAAGGAGCTGGGCCGGCGGGCTCTGCTCGAACTTCGGCTGGAGTAGCTCCTGGTTGTAGTCCTTGATCGTCTCCTCCACGACCTCGAGGATGTCCAGTTGGGCCGCGACCCGTCGGTCGCTCCCGAGCTCCTCGCTCGCCCGCTCGCGGCCCTTCAAGGTCCCCAAGGATCCCTCGACGTACGGGCGGCCGGTTCGGAGGTACTCGGCGTAGACCTGGTTCTTGAGAG
>DAHUYN010000033.1 GCA_027315165.1 Thermoplasmata archaeon
AGCTGCCGGTGGTGGCCCCGGGCCCGGGCTACCCGACCCCCCGGGAGGACGAGTCGATCCGGGCCTACCGGGACCAGATCGCCACGGAGTTCCTCGGACGCCCCGGCAAGAGCCTGGTGGACGTCCGCTCCCCCGAGGAGTACCGCGGGGAGCGCATCTCACCCGACCACCTCCCCCAGGAGGGGGCCCAGCGTCCGGGGCACATTCCCGGGGCCCGCAACATCCCCTGGAGCCGGGCGGTGGACCCCGAGCAGGAGACGTTCCTCCCGCCCGACCAGCTGCGCGACCTGTACCTCACAGAGGGCATCGATCCGGAGCATGAGGTCGTCGCCTACTGCCGGATTGGAGAGCGCTCCGCGCACACCTGGTTCGTGCTGCGGGAGCTCCTCGGCTACCCGCGGGTCCGCAACTATGACGGCTCGTGGACGGAGTGGGGAAGCCTGGTCAAGGCACCGATCGAGCGATGACCCCGGCGGGGGCCGGGCTCCGGCCCCCGCTGCACCGTTCCCCGGGAAGGCGGTACCTTGCCAGCGGCGATCCCGTGCGGGCTGTGTGGTACAGGAGGTCACCGATGCGAGACATCTCGGACGCCGGGCCCCGGCCCGCCTTTCCCACCGAGGCCGGCCAGGCCCCGGCGGGTGTCTCGCCCTACCGGATCCAGCGCACCCTGCGCCTGCGCAACCAGAACCGCCCGGGGGTGCTGGGGGAGGTGGCTACCGCCATCGGGTCCGTGGGCGGGAATCTAGGCGACATCCGTACTGTGGAGCGGGGCTCGCTCCACAAGGTGCGGGACATCGACGTCAGCACCAC
>DAHUYN010000034.1 GCA_027315165.1 Thermoplasmata archaeon
CGGTCGAGCTCTTCGTTTCGGGAGGCCGGGCCGACCGTCGGCTGGGGGCTCGCGTCGGTTCGACGGTCCGATTCCGCTGGAACGACGGGCGGCGGGCCGGGTGAGAGCGTAAATAGCGTCCGCCCTAGACGCCGACCACGAGGAGCCCTTGCGGGCCCCGGTTTCCATGCCCAAGCGCGACTACTACGAAGTGCTCGGCGTTCCGAAGACGGCGAGTGCGGACGAGATCAAGGGCGCCTACCGACGGCTCGCCCGCCAGTACCACCCCGATGTCGCCAAGGAGAACCCGAAGACGGCGGAAGAGAAGTTCAAGGAGGTCTCCGAGGCCTACGAGATCCTCGCCGACACCGAGAAGCGCCAGCGCTACGATCAGCTCGGCTTCTCGGGGGTCGCCTCCGACTTCGGCCCGAGCGGCTTTACGTGGCAGAACTTCACCCACGTCGGGGACCTCGAGGACCTCCTCGGTTCCTCGCCGCTCTTCCAGCAGTTCTTCGGCGGTTTCGGCTCACCGTTCGGGGGAGGCCGACGCGGCGGTCGGTCCCGGGGCCGGGACGTCGAGCTCACGCTGCGCCTGCCGCTCTCGGCGGCCGTCCACGGGGCGCACCCGACCATCGACGTGCCGCACACGGGGCCGTGCCCCGACTGTCGCGGCACCGGGGCGAGGGACGGAACGGCCTACGAGACGTGCCCCGAATGCCACGGCGAGGGCCAGGTGCGTCGGGTCCAGGCCCGGGGCT
>DAHUYN010000035.1 GCA_027315165.1 Thermoplasmata archaeon
TCGCTTTCATGCAGATGCAGGAGAGCCCGCAGTCTTCGCAGAACCAAGCCTGAGAGTCGACGAATCCTAACCCCCAACCTGCACCGCCAGCATGGAGATCGAGCCGCCCTCGACCCCCTGCACCGGGAAGCGGATGCGCTCGTCCTGCTGCCTGGCGCCGAGCACATAAAGCAGCGGCAGATAATGATCGGGAGTCGGGACGGAGAGCACCGCGTCCGGCCCGAGCCTCTCGTAATCGACGAGCGGCTCGAGATCCCCGGCCAGCATCAGCTGCCGGGCCGCGGTCTCGAAGCGCACGGCCCAATCGTAGGGGTCACGCGCGTGCTCGCCCCACGCATACGCGTGCAGATTGTGCACGAGATTGCCGCTGCCGATGATCAGGACGCCTTCCTCCCTCAGCGGCGCGAGCTTCTTGCCCATCGCGAAGTGAAATGCAGCGGGCTGGGTCTCATCGATGCTGAGCTGGACCACGGGGATGTCGGCCGCAGGGTAGAGGTGACGAAGCACCGACCATGTTCCGTGATCCAGGCCCCAGGAATGATCCGACCTGACATCCAAAGGCGAGAGCAGCCTCTGGATCCTGCGCGCCAGCGCGGGATCGCCGGGCGCCGGATACTGCACCTGATACAGCTCGGCGGGAAATCCGCCGAAGTCGTGGATCGTCCTGGGCGTCGTGGAGACCGTAACACTGGTGCCGGGCACGAACCAGTGAGCGGAAATCGCGAGGATCGC
>DAHUYN010000036.1 GCA_027315165.1 Thermoplasmata archaeon
CCGCGGGTGGGGACCTCCGTCCTCGCGTGGATCCGTCCGATGGGGCGGGGATAGGATCCAGGAGATCCGTCGCGCGTCCACGGTTCGGTCTCTGACGGGGAGCGGACCCGGGGGATTGCGACGTACGTCCCGGGGTCAGCCCAGACACTCGGCCCACCGGGGGTTCGCCTGCCCAGAGGGCGAGGCCATGGGTATCTCAGCCGCGGCCCGACCGCGGGTCGCTGCGAAGTGCCCACCGTTTCACGACCTCGCGCAGGTTACATGTAGCCCTGGCGGGCTCGACCCCGGGCCATGCCGGAACTCCCCTCGCAGCTGCACCGAGACGCGGCCCGGAACATCGTGACCCGGTACCTCAAGATCCGCCCGGGAGAGAACGCGGTCATCGAGTCGTGGGACCACACGTTGCCGATAGCCACCGCGACGGTCGACGAGATCCGTCGTGTGGGCGGCAAGACCCTCCACATCCACGAGGATGAGGACGCGTGGTGGCGCGCGATCGACCGTAAGCAGAGCAAGCTCCTCGGCAAGGCGAGCGCCCCCGAGTGGGCGGCGTTGAACGCCGCGGATGTGTACATCCATTTCTGGGGCCCGGGAGACACCGACCGCATCGAGAAGACTCCGGAGAGGACGTTCGACGAGGCGTTCGCCTGGTTCTCACCCTGGTACCAGGCCGCCCGGAAGTCCGGGCTTCGCGGTGGTCG
>DAHUYN010000037.1 GCA_027315165.1 Thermoplasmata archaeon
TAGGAGGCGAGGGGGATCTCTGGGTCTACATCGGACATCCGAACCCCGGGTCAGGGCCCCTGTGGCTAGATGAGAGCTTGGTCAGTTCCTAGAGGGGCTCACTTCATCGCGATACGGGAAGGACACAGCGCAAACTGCAAGCGGAGTGACGGATCGAAGTGAGAGCGGCGAGATGAGCGGTATTTTCCGAGGTTTACGGTTGGGGAGCTACTGCGCCGGGATGATTAGCCCGTGTCGCCTCCGATCATGCGGAACGGCACTCGTCCTCGCTTTGCTTGTGACCATGTCCGGCCTGCTTGCGACGCCGAGCCTCCTGTCCAACGGACCAGGTCAGGCCCCGTTAAGATCCGCAGCAATACCAGTAGAACGTGCGGTGATTACCACCCCGGCACACGCACCCCTTCCCTCGACCGCCGTTCAGAAACCCAGCGTCGCGCATTCGAATCCCACAGTGGCCGCCGAAAGCAGCCCGACATGGACCGAGCTTCACCCGTCTACGGCTCCGTCACCCCGGGCCTATGCCGGAACGGCCTACGATGCGGCCGACGGATACGTGGTGCTTTTCGGCGGTCTGTTGGGCACCGGTCACAACGGCACCCAGTCATGGTTGCACTGCGCCAACGACACTTGGACCTACCGAGACGGGGTGTGGACGAATCTGTCGATTGCGGGACCCCCGGGCT
>DAHUYN010000038.1 GCA_027315165.1 Thermoplasmata archaeon
GGTGAACATCGCTCTCCGCCTCTGTGATCGTGCAGCATTCATCGAAAAGGGTGAGGTGCTCTTCTGTGGTGACACTGCAGACCTGCTCGGGCACGACGACATCGTCAGAGCAGTCTTCCTCGAGGGCGCCCGTAGCGACGCTCTCGGAACGAAGACCCCCGTCACGACGACGAGCGCCACCGGCGAAGTCGCGATGGGGGGCACTCTCGAACTCCGGCCAGAGGAGCGACGCGTCGTCTTGTCCGCGAGGGGTCTGCGCAAGAGCTTCGGGGGTGTGCTCGCCGTAGACGACGTCGACTTGGATCTCTACGACGGAGAGATCCTCGGGCTCATCGGCCCCAACGGGGCGGGCAAGACCACGACGTTCGAACTGATCTCCGGCCACCTCAACTCCGATCAGGGTCGCGTCACCATCCTCGATCGCGATGTGACCAAGTGGAGCGCAGAGCGCCGGGCCGAGGCCGGACTTGGTCGCTCCTTCCAAGCCGCAAGGCTGTGGCCTGGCCTGACGGTGAGGGAGACCATCGCTCTGGCGGTCACGAAGAGAGTCCATACGCCGGGCCTCCTTCCCACCCTGTTCTGTTTTCCGAACGTGTCTCGTGCCGAGAAGCGAGTCAGCAAGGAAGTCGACGAGGTCCTCGACTGGCTCAACCTCGGTCAGTACCGAG
>DAHUYN010000039.1 GCA_027315165.1 Thermoplasmata archaeon
TTCATGGCGAACGTCGCGAGCCACCGCAACAACGCGGAGCTCTCCAGGGTCGCCTCTGAGGACCGCGCGTGGCTGGAGCGGTGGGAGCGGGACCGACGGGACGACGAGGACCGGAAGCGCGCACGAGGGGACCGGCACCGTGTCGAGCCCTACACGAAGGCCGACGGCGAGCACGTGCACGCTCACCTCGCGCGGAACCCGCGGAGGCGCCGGTGAGCCGCGGCGGATCGCCCGTGTGGGCCTTCGTCCTCGGGGGCCTGTTCGCGCTCGGCGGGGCGTGGCTGATCATCAACGGCCTCACCTGCCAGTCCGCCGTGAACCTCGTGCCCGGCAGCACCGCGAACTCCGGACTCTCGGGGGTCTGCCAGAGCTACGAGTGGGGCGGGATCGCGCTGCTGGCGATCGGGATCGTGATCCCGCTGGTGGCGGTGCTGGCGTCGCGGCGCAGCGGAGCGGGCTCGGGCCGACGCGTGGGGGCCCGCCGATGAAGCGCCGGCGCGAGGACGAGGAGGTCGTGATCGTCGAGGAGGACCGCCGGCGGCTCAAGGACGGGCGCATCGAGGTCAGAGGAACTTGGGTGGCGCGGGGGCCGGGAGGGCCGCACCGACGCCGGGCTCACACGCGGAAGCGGCCAAGGAGTGGAACATGAGGCGGGGCGTACACAGGAC
>DAHUYN010000003.1 GCA_027315165.1 Thermoplasmata archaeon
AGCGACTTCGAGGAGTTCTCCATCCCTCCGAGCAGGTCGAAGTAGTGCTGGGGCTGCGGCGGCAGTGTCGCCACGGGCGGCGGCGGGGGCGGCGGAAGGGGCCGCGCGGCCGGGGGCGGCGGGACCGGCATCGGGCGGGGCTCGCCGCCGTCCCGGCGGGGCGGCCGGTCGTCGCCGCGGCGCTCCTCGCCCCGGCGCTCGCCGCGCTCGTCCATCGGCGGCCTCGAGGCCCCGGTCGACTCGAACCCGGTCATCTCGAGGTACTGTTGGATCGGGATCTTGTTCCGCAGGCACTTGACGAGCTGCTTCTGCGTGAGCTCCTCGACCTCGCTGCCGCGCGGGGCCCGTGCGACGAAGTCGATGTCCATCGTCTGGAGCATCTCGCGCAGGATCAGCTCGCCGGCGCGGTCTCCGTCGGTGAACACGGTGACCGTCTTGCCTCTCGAGAGGTCCTTGACCGTCTGCGGGACGCTCGTCCCCTCGACCGCGATGCAGTTCTTGATCCCGCACCGGAGCAGGTTGAGGACATCGGAACGGCCCTCGACGACGATGAGCGCGTCGGCCTGGTCGATGTTGGGACCGGCGGGGAGGTGCTCGGTGCCGTAGCTCGTGATCTCGTCGACCTGGACGGCCTTGCGGACCGACTCGGTGAGGTCGAGGCCGACGCCCTTCGACTCCTCCTGGAGCTTCGAGAGGATCTCCTTGGCGCGCTCGACGACCTTCTGGCGCTTCGAGATCCGGATATCCTCGACCGAGACGACCTCGATCTTCGCGCGGCAGGGGCCGATGCGGTCGACGGTCTCGAGACCGGAGGCGAGGATGGCCGTCTCGACCTGGTCGAGCGACGAGGGGATCAGGATCTCTCCCTCGCTCTTCCCCTTGCGCGAGTCGATGTTGACCTCGATCCGGCCGATGCGGCCGGACTTCTGGAGGTCGCGCAGGTCGAGTTCGTCACCGAGGAGCCCCTCGGTCTGGCCGAAAACGGCGCCGACGACATCGGGCTTGTCGATGACCCCGTCGGCGATGATGCGGGCCTTGATCTGGTACTTGGCGGCGTTCGGGTCGTTGCTCATGGTGGTGGTTTCTCCGTGGAAAGCCTGCGGCGTTCCGCCGCGGCCCGCGGAGACGACCTAGGGAGCTCGTCCGCCGTCGTCCGAGCGGATACTACGAGCCAAGGCGGGAACGCGCATGATCGTGAGTCCGTGAGGGGACGCGGCGGAGGGGTCCTCCGGTCGTCGTCGCGGGTGTCTCCAAGGAGAGGAGCCCGGCAGGGTATTTAAGCGAACGGGCCGCCTCGGCGTCCCGAGGGTCCGCGGGGACAGAGCGCCCCGGGGCCGCGCCGGCCGAGAGCGTCGGCCGCCACGGTCAACCCGGATTCTCTCAAACTCTTTATAGCGCGCCCCCCTACGCGGACCCCGGAGTTCCGAGGCAAATGCCACGACGCTCGACCGTGAACGTACCCTCGCCGACGCCCGAAGCGAACCCGGTGGCCCCGCTGCCCGAGGACGACTTCGTCCAGTCCCTGAAGTCGGAGCTGGCGAAGACGCAGAAGGCCGCGGGCGAGAAGGGGGGCGAGGACCTCACCGAGCGTGCCAACCTCAACAAACGGCTGCTCCAGGACCTCTGGGAGGTCCACAACCAGTTCGAGGGGATCTCGGTCCACCTCACCGTCGAGCCGTCCCAGACGCTCTTCGCGACGTTCGTCGAGTACCCCGAGAAGTGGACGTTCCGCGACAACTTCGAGTTCGGTGCGGTGAAGACGCTCGAACTCCACGACCGCTCCCCGGGCTGGCTCGGCCAGACGCTCCGCTTCTGGTACTACAAGACCCCCGAGGGGAAGAACCACCTCCGCGGGATCTACGAGTGGTCCGACGGCGAGAGCTACCACCGCTACACCGGCTGGATGCGGATGATGAGCCAGGCCGTCCTCTACGACGCGCCCGAGGCCTCGGTGAGCCTCCACGAGCTCCACACCGTTCTCAAGGACGTCGTCGTCCACTGGTACTCCTCGCACATGGAGAAGAACCCCGAGCTCCTCGTCTCGCACCTCAAGGAGAAGTACCCGAAGGGTGCGAGCTACGCGAAGGAGTCGTACCGGGCGTAGGGCCGCGCGCCCTCGGCCCGCTCGCGCGGGCCACGTTTGAAATAGCCACCGGACCCTCCCGCGCCCGCGGCCTCCGAGCGGCCCCGACCCGTCGGGCCGTCGGCCGACCGCAGGACGCATGCGCGAGCAGCTCGTGGCCTACTTCGGGGCCCATCACAAGCTCGTCGAGGCCGGTGCGCTCCGCCTCATCCTCGACACGAGCCAGCCCCTCGACCTCTCGCGGCGGCTGATCGAGACGGCGGGGGTCGACTCCCCGTTCGTGACCCTCGAGATGGTCGAGTCCGAGCTCCGACGACGGGCGGGGGCCGCGCGGGCCGAGGTCGTGGCGCGCGCGCGAGCGCTCGCGCCGGCCCCGACGGTCGCTTCGCCGCCGTACGAGCTCCTCGTCGAGGGGTTCACGCCGCCGACCGCGCGGGAGCCGCTCGGCGCCTACACCGCCCTGTTCGCCTCTCGGTTCCGGGCCCTGTCGCGGATGCTCCGCGGACGGCCGGAGCTCGCGGGGCTGCGGCCGGTCTCCGAGCTGCGTCGCGCCGAGGGGACGGCGGCGGTGATCGCGATGGTGCGGGAGGTCCGGCAGACGCCGGAAAAGCACCATCTGATCCTCACGGTCGAGGACGAGACCGGCGCGACGGAGATGCTCGTCCCGCGCGACACGGCCCCGGCCAAGCTCACCTATCTGCCCGACGAGGTCGTCGGGCTCGTCGTCGCGCTCCCGCGGGAGCACGACCGGATCCCGCGCGTCGTCGCGGTCCAACGGCCCGAGGTGCCCGCGTCGCGGCCGGTCGGCCGGGCCCGGGAGCGTCGCCGCGCCCTGTTCCTCTCCGACCTGCACATCGGGAGCCGGTCGTTCCTGGACGGCCCCTGGGGGTCGCTGCTGGACTTCCTCAACGAAAAGAGCGTGCGGCCCGAGCTCGCGCGCGAGATCACGCACGTCGTCATCGCCGGAGACCTCGTCGACGGCATCGGGATCTACCCGAACCAGGAGCGGGACCTCGCGATCGGCGACGTCTTCGAGCAGTACGAGGAGTTGGGCCGGCGGTTGCGCGAGCTCCCGCGACGCCTCAACGTCATCGTCCTCCCCGGGAACCACGACGCCGTCTGCCCGGCCGAGCCCCAGCCCGGGCTCCCCGAGGAGTTCCGCGCCAAGCTTCCCGAGAACGTCCGCTCGGTGGGGAACCCCTCGACCTTCGCGCTCGACGGCGTCGTCGTCTCGGCCTACCACGGCCGCGGGTTCGACGACCTGATCCCGGCGCTGCCCGGCGCCTCCTACGCGCGCCCGACGGAGGTGATGAAGCGGATGCTCTCGATGCGCCATCTCGCGCCGATCTACGGAGGCCGCACCCCGCTCGCGCCCCTCGCCCGAGACGGCCTCGTCCTCGACCCGGCGCCGGACATCCTCGTCACGGGCCATGCCCACACCTACGGCGTCGACCAGTACCGGGGCGTCCTCCTGCTCAACGCCTCCACCTGGCAGGCGGAGACCGAGTACCAGCGGATGCGGAACATCACCCCCGTGCCGGCCCGCGCCGCCGTCGTCGACCTCACCGACTGCTCCGTCGAGTCGTTCGATTTCCTCTCGCGCGAGCCCGCCGGGGAGGGACGCGCGGCGTGAGCCCGTACCCGATGGACCCGGTCGACGCGACCGGCCCGATGCGTCTGGTCCTCTGCGCCTTCCCCGACACCGGGGCCGCGGAGCGCGCCGTCGAGGGCGCGCTCGAGGCCCGCCTCGCCGCCTGCGCCCAGCTCGTGCCCGTCCGCTCTCGCTACTGGTGGCGGGGCCGCCTCGAGCGCGCCGACGAGACGCTCGTCGTCTTCAAGACGGTCCCGAAGCGCGTGGGCGCGCTGTTCCGGGCGCTCGAGGCGTCCCACCCCTACGAGGTCCCCGAGATCGTCGAGCTCGACGTCCCTCGGGTGCCCGACGCCTATCTCGCCTACCTCGCGGGCACGATCGACGCCGACGCGCCGCCGCTGCCGCTCGGGGGGGGCCGCGCCACGCCGGCCGCTACGCGTCGGGCAGCACCGCGAGGCCGGGGAGCTCGGCGCCCTGGACGAACTCGAGCGCCGCGCCGCCGCCCGTAGAGAAGTACTGGAACGCCTGAGAGACGCCGAGCGCCTGCGCGACGCGCGCGGAGTCGCCACCGGCCCCGACGTGGTGGCCGCTCAGCGTGGCGAGCCCGGCGAGGACCTCCCGGGTCCCGGCGGCGAACCTCGGGTCCTCGGCGAGGCCGAGCGGCCCGTTCCAGAAGACGGTGCGCGACTCCTGGAGGACCGCGTAGAAGCGGTCGCGCGTCCTCGGCCCGATGTCGCGCGCGACGGCGCCGTCGGGGAGCGCGTTCGCGGGAGCGGCGCCGACCTCGTCGGTCCCCGGCCGCTCGTAGAGGAGGTCCACCGGTAGCTCGACGCGCGTTCCGGCCTTCTCGGCGGCCGCGAGGAAGGCGTCGAGGGGGCCTTCGAGCTCGGCCTCGACCCGGGTCGCCCCGAGGGAGGCGCCCCGCCGCACCAGGAACGGGAAGGCGAGGGCGCCGCCGATCAGCACCGCGTCGGCGCGGCCGACGAAGCTCCCGAGCAGCGGGAGCTTGTCGGCGACCTTGGCGCCGCCGAGCAGCGCGACGTAGGGCCGCTCGGGGTCGGTGACGAGCGGTCCGAGCTCTCGCAGCTCCTTCTCGACGAGGAACCCGGCGTAGGCGGGAAGCCGTCGCGCGACGCCGACCGTCGAGGCGTGGGCCCGGTGCACCGTGCCGAACGCCTCTTCGACGAACAGCTCCCCGAGCTGGGCGAGCTGGGCGGCGAACGCGGGGTCGTTCGACTCCTCGCCCTTGTGGAAGCGGAGGTTCTCGAGCATGAGGACGCCGCCGTTCTCGAGGCGGGCCGCGGCCTGGATCGGCGCGAGCCCGACGCAGTCCTCGGCGAGCGGGACCGGCTGGCCGAGGAGGCTCGAGAGCTTGTGGACCACGGGGCGCAGGGAAAAACGCATGTCGCGCACGCCGTCCGGCCGCCCGAGGTGGGAGAGGAGGATCGTCCTCGCGCCGTGCGTCCGAAGGTGCTCGAGCGTCGGGAGCGCCTCGACGATCCGGCGGTCGTCGGCGATGGCCCCGTTCGCGGTGAGGGGCACGTTGAAGTCGACGCGGACGAGGACGCGCTTGCCCTTGACCGAGGCGTCGGCGACGCTGCGCTTGAGGGTCATCGGCGCGCGAGGGGTCCACGGGCTTAGGGCTTTTCGCCTTCGGCCGCGAGCGCGAGGACCGGCTCAGCCGATGTGGCGGAGGACCCGGACCTCTTCGACGGTGATGAGCCCGCCACGGAGCATCTTGCTGAGCCTCGGGACCAGCGGCTGGATCTTCTCGTGCGTGTCGACGGCCTCGATGATGAGAGGCAGGTCCTCGCTTAGCCGCAGAGGGCTCGCCGCGTGGAGCCGGCTCCGCTTGCCGTAGCCGTAGATGCCGCGCGTGACCGTCGCCCCCCAGAGCCCCTCGGCGCGGAGGAACTCGACGACGGCCCGGTAGGCGGGCCGGCCCTCGTACTGGTCCGACTCGCCGACGTAGATCTTGAGACGGACCGCGTTCTCGCGCAGCTCCATCAGAGGCCCCCCAGGAGGAGGCCGAGGGCCCGGCCGAGGAACGCGCCCCCGAGGCAGAGGCCGGCGTTGAGCAGCACGTTCGCCCCCGCGAGGAGCAGCTGCCCCTCGGAGAAGAGGTTCACGGTCTCGAGCCCGAACGTCGAGAACGTCGTGTAACCGCCGAAGACCCCGATGAACAGGAAGACGCGGAGACTCGCGTCGAGATGGCCCCCCTGGAGGAACGCGAAGAAGAGGAGCGCGAGCAGGAAGGTGCCGGAGAAGTTCACCGCGAACGTCCCCCAGGGGAAGCTCCCTCGGGTGAGGAGCCCGCTCACGAGGTAGCGCAGGACGCTCCCGAGGGCTCCGCCGACCGCCACGTAGGCGACCATGCGCAGTCCCGTCGCGTCCACCCCCGCACCTCGTGGGACCCGTCTCGGGTCCGCTGCCCCTCCGCCGGGTAGAAGTCATCAGCCCGGGGCCGGGCGGTTCGGGGTGGACTTCATCACCCGACCTCCCCGAGGAGGCCTTAGAGATAACCCCATCGGACCGCGCGACGGTCCGGCCTCAGTCGGCGTTCGCCTCGGCCGGGCCCGAAGACCTCGTACGCACCGCCTCGAGCTCCCGTCGGTGGATGCGGGCGACGGCCCGCCGGGTGTGGGGCAGCTCCTCGTGCGCGGCCTCGGCGACGCGCAGCAGGTGGCCCGAGATCAGCTCGATCTCGGTCTCGCGGCCCCGGTCGAGGTCCTGGAGCATGCTCGAGCGGTTCTTGGCCGTCGCCTCGACGACGCGCCAGAGCTCCGCCTCGGCCTCCTCGAGCGGGATCGGCACGCCGGCCAGACCCGCGGCGCGGCACGCCTCGACGAGGAGCGCGAGCGCCTGCCCCCGCCACGGCTCCTCGAGGAGCTGGCCGTTGACGACGCCGTGGTCGGCGGTGACCGGGTTCACGGCCGCGTTCACGAGCGCCTTCCGCCAGACCTCTCGCTCGAGGTCGTCGACGAGGCGGACGTCGAACCCTCCCGACCGGAACAGCGTCGCCGTCCCCTCGACGGTCCCGTCGGCCAGGGCCCCGTCCTCGCCGGGGAGCAGGATCTCGCCGTTGCCGGCGTGCCGGACGACCCCCGGTCCGACGAGCGTGGCGCCGTAGGCGTGGACCCCCCGCAGCAACCACGAGCGCGGGTCGGCCCAGCCGCCCTCGGAGAGGCCGCGCGAGAGCCGCTCCTCGACGCCGAGCCCATTCTGGAGCGCCACGACCGTGACGCCCTCGGGGAACGCGCCCGCGATAGCCCGACCCGCGTCGGCGAGGTCCCGTCCCTTCACGGTGAGGAGGACCCGCTCGGCGGTCGTGCCGGGCGGGAGGCGTTCTACGGCCCGGACGGGTATCGAGGCGACCGTGAGCCCTTCGAGCCTCAGTCCCGACGCGGCGACGGCCTGGACCGTCAGAGCCCGTGCGACGAGCGTGACGTCGTGGCCCGCGAGGGCCAGCCGCCCGCCGAAGAGACCTCCGACGGCGCCGGCGCCGAAGACGACGACCCGCACGGCCGGGGGCCCCCTAGGGGAGCTTGCGGACCATCGCCGCGAGCGCCGTCGGCCGTCCCCAGTCGCGTCGGAGGCTCGCCAGGAGGGTCTCGTAGTAGCGGACCTGGTCGCGCGCCTCCCGGATCTGGCCCCGCAGGAACTCCTCCTCGCGGTGGAGACGACGGATCTCCGCCTCCGCCTCCTCGCGGGCGCGGAGGAGGGTCTCGTGCTTATCGGGCAGGGGGTCGGCCTTGCGCGGCATGGATCGTGCGAGCGAGGGGACGGCGGGCCGTCTCGTCGAGCAGCGCCTCGGAATAGGCCGCGAGGTTCCCGAGCTCCTTGCGGAGCCGGCGCAGCCTCGCCTCGAGGTTGTGGCGGTGCTCGTGGAGCTCTTTGAGGGAGCGCTCGAGCAGGTCGAGGCGACGCCGCCACTTGTCGCGCTCCTGGGCGCTGAGGACCACGGCGTCGACGTCCATCGAACTCTCCCGCGAGGGGGCTCGAGGAGGATGAACCTTTCGTTCCGCGGGTGGCGTTGCGGGCGAGGCGCGGCGGTCACCGTTAAGGCCGACCGGGCGCTCCCTGGCGCCGTCGGAGGAACCTGGCATGACAGGGGTCTCGAAGATCGTGGTGATCGGCGCCGGCAACATCGGCGGAACCCTCGCGCAGCGGCTCGCGGAGGCGGACCTCGCGCGAGAGGTCGTCCTGATCGACATCGTCGAGGGGCTGCCCCAAGGGAAGGCCCTCGACATCCAGGAGTCGGCCCCGATCCTCGGCTTCTCGACGAAGGTGAGCGGCAGCACCCACCTCGAGGCGCTCGCCGGGGCCGACATCGTCGTCGAGACCGCGGGGCTCGCGCGAAAGCCGGGCATGAGCCGGTCGGACCTCCTCGAGAAGAACGCGGCGATCATCCGCGGCCACGCGCTCGCGGTCCGCCAGCACGCCCCCCACGCCGTCGTCGTCGTCGTCACGAACCCGGTCGACGTGATGACGTTCCACTTCCGCGACGTCTGCGGCTTCCCGGCCTCGAGGGTCTTCGGGGAGTCGGGGACCCTCGACACCGCGCGCTTCCGCACGTTCGTCGCGATGGAGCTCGGCGTCGCCGCGCGGGACGTCACGGGGTTCGTGCTCGGGACCCACGGCGACACGATGGTCCCGCTCCTGTCGCTCACGAACGTCTCGGGCGTGCCCCTCACGCAGCTCGTCCCCTCGGCGAGGCTCGCCGAGATCGTCGAGCGGACGAAGAAGGGCGGCGGCGAGATCGTCGAGCTCCTGAAGATGGGGAGCGCCTTCTACGCGCCCTCCGCCTCCCAGGCCGAGCTCGTCGCGGCGATCGTCCGGGACGAGCGCCGGCTCCTCCCGGTCACCGCCCACCTCGACGGGGAGTTCGGCCTCAAGGGCGTCTGCGTCGGCGTTCCCGTCGTCCTCGGCCGCGAGGGGGTCGTCAAGGTCGTCGAGGTGCCGCTCGCGCCCGTCGAGCGGGCCGCCTTCGACGCGAGCGTCGCGGCGGTGCGCGCGGACCTGGCCATCCTCGCCCAGCTCGCGCGGCCCGCCTAGGCCGGCGGTAGGGCCGCACGATGCCCCCCGAGTTCGACGCGCTCGTCGTCGGGTCGGGGATCGCCTCCGCGGCCGCGGCGGCGGCGCTCGCCTCGGGGGGGCTCCGGGTCGGCTACGCCCCACTCCCCCGGGCCCCCGCCCCTCCCGCCGCGCTCGTGGCGGGTCGCGCCCTTCTTCGCGCCCCCGACTGGGCCCGAGCGCTCCCCAGGGACCGGCCGCTCTCGGAGCGCCGGCTCCTCCTGCTCGGCGCCGAGAGCGCGGTCTCGCTCGAGTTCGACGACCCCCCGCGCGGCGACGACGCCTCGGCCGACGCGATCGTCGAGGGCGGGGCATGGGTCGTCGCCCTTCAGGACGTGGCGCGCCGGCACGGGGCGGCGCCCGTGCCGCTCGAGGACCCGGCGACCCCCTCGAGGGAACCGGACGGGCGGATCGTCGGCGTCGGGGGCCGCACCGCGAATCTCCTCCTCGGTGAGGCCGCTCGCGGCAGCGGGAACGCGCCGGCTGGGGCCGCCTGGACCCAGCTCTGGCGCCGCTATCCGATGGCGTCGACGAGGCTGAGCGACCGCTTCGGCGTGGCGCGCGGGCACGGCGCCTTCTGGGAGTGCCGGCTCGGCTTCGTTCCGCCCCCCCTGCGGGGCGCAGGCTACCTCCTGCCAGGGGGCGCCGCGCTCCAGATCGGCGTCGTCGTCTCGGCGCCGCTCGGCCGTCAGGGCCCGGAGGCGGCGCGCGCGACCCTCGACGCCCTCGAGCGGCATCCGTCGATCGCACCGGTGCTCCGGGACGCCGGGCCGCCCGAGGAGGTCGTCGGACCGGCCTCGGTCGGCGCCGCTCCGGCCCGCCCGGCCGGCGGTCCCGGGTGGCTCGCGATCGGAGAGGCGCCGGGCGGCCCGTTCACGACCGTCGGCGGCGCGCCGTCGGCCGACCGGGAGCTGTGGCGGGGGCTGCTCGCGGCGTCGTCGGTCCTTCGGACCGCCCGCGGCGGACCCGACGGCTCGGCCGCTCTCGCGAGGTATCGCTCCGAGCTCGCGCGGTTCGAGCGCCGCTGTCGACAGGCCCCCCGAGGGGTCGCGCTCGCCCCACCCTCGAGGGTCTCGGACCCCGCGCTCGCCGCGCGGGCGCTCCACGAGCTGATGCACGAGTCGGGGCGGCCGAAGGAGCCCGTCGTCGGCGCCCTCCGGCGCCTCCGGCGCGTCGAGCGGCTCTCGTGGTACCGGCTCGGGGTCGAGGCGCTCGGCCTCACGAGGTCGTTGTGACCGAAACGGAGTCGTCGACGCGACCGGTCGAGGCCGTCGAGATCAAGCGTCGGCTCGCCACGCTTCGCTACACGACGGACTCCGCCGAGCACGCGCACATCACCGTCAAGCCCCCCGTCTGCGCCAAGTGCCCCCACTCCCGCTGCACGTTCGTCTGCCCGGCGGCGTGCTACCAGCGGATCGAGGGGCGTCTCCTCTTCCGCTACGAGGACTGCGTCGAGTGCGGCGCCTGCGACATCGCCTGCGACCAGGGCTCGGTCACCTGGACGATGCCCCGGGGCCCCTACGGGGTCCGCTACCGGTACGGCTGAGCGCCTCGCGCACCCTCCGGCCGTTCCGGTCGAAGCGCATCTTCAAGAGCGGGGCGCCACTGGATTCGCCGGAGAGTTCGTTACGAGCACGGCCGCGAGCGCCCCGGGGAGCCCGGCGCTGTTCCCGTACCGCCTTCGGCCGGGCCAGGAGCCGATCGTCCGTGCCGTCGCCGAGGTCGGTCGAACGGGGGGCGCGCTGCTCGTCGACGCGGCGACCGGCTCGGGGAAGACGGTCGCGACGCTCGCCCCGCTCCTCGAGCACGCCGAGAGCGCGGACCACAAGATCCTCTACCTCGTGAGGACCCACGCCCAGGAGGTCCAGGTCCTCCAGGAGGCGCGGGCGATCTCCCACCGGCTCGGCCATCCGCTCCTCGCGCTCGGGCTCGAGGGCCGGCAGCGCCGGTGCTTCCTCCTCGAGGCGGTCAACGAGATCAAGGGGGCCACCGCGGAGGAGCACGGCAAGCTCTGCGCCGACCGCAAGCGCGCGACGCAGCGCGCCTTCGACGAGGGGACGACGCCGTCGCCGCCCCCCGAGCTTCCCGAGAACGGCCCGGTCGACCTCACGGACCTGGACGGCTGCGTCTACTACGCGCGCACGCTGCAGGCCGACCTCGACCAGCTCGCGGAGAGGTTCGGCTCCAAGCTGCCCACGCCCAGCGAGTACACCGAGTACTGTCGCGAGGAGAACCTCTGCGCCTACGAGCTGTCGAAGAAGCTCGCGCCCAGGGCCCGGATCCTCACCGCGCCGTACGCCTTCTTCTTCCACCCGCACATCCGCCACTCGCTGCTCGACTGGATGGGGGTCCCGCTCGACCGCGTCGACCTCGTCATCGACGAGGCGCACAACGTGCCCGACCAGCTCCGAGAGCTCGCGACGGTCTCGCTCCCGCAGGAGTCGGTCCGCCGGGCCCGGACGGAGGTCGCCGAGCGCGGGAACTTCGACCTTCCCGACGGCCCCGGCGCGGCCCAGTTCCTCGAGGTCGTCACGCGCGTGATCGACCAGCTCGTCGACCGGCTCGGTCCCGACGACGACGGCGTCCTCCCGCCGAACGCGCTCGAGGACGCGCTCCTGACGGAGGTCGGCGGCACCTCCCACCGCCTCGACACCTGGCTCGGGGCGCTCGCGAGCTGGGGCGAGGCGCTCCGCGAGGAGCGGCGCCGGCAGCGGCGGCTCCCCCGGTCCTGGGTCCACACGGTCGCGCTCACGCTGCTCTCCTGGCCGCAGCTCGAGGCCCCCGCCTACGTCAAGGTCGTGAGCCGGGCGCCGCGGCGCGCCCTCGAGGCCTACGCGCTCGACGCGCGCGCGCCCGCCGAGGCGGTCCGCGGCTGCCACCTCTCGGTCCATCTGTCGGGGACGCTCGCCCCGCTCGAGGAGTACCGTGACTCCCTCGGGCTCGAGGAGAGCGCGAGGCTCCTCACGGTGCCGTCGATGTTCCCGAGAGAGAACCGTCTCTTCCTCTACGACCCCGAGCTCACGACCCGCCACGAGGAGCTCGTGAGCGACCCGACGCTCGTGCCCCGGCTCGCCGACCGTCTCGCCGAGATCCTCCAGGAGCTGCCGGTGAAGACGGCGCTGTTCTTCCCGAGCTTCGACCTGATGAACCGGGTCCTCAACGCGGGCCTGCTCTCCGCGCTGCCCCCGGCCCACGTGATCGAGTCGCCCCGCGTCCCGATGGCCGACCTCTGGCGGGCCGTCGAGGTCTTCAAGCGCGGTCGGGAGGGCGGCGTTCTCCTCGGCGTCACGGGGGGCCGCATCGCCGAGGGGCTCGACTTCCCCGACGAGGAGCTCGAGGCCGTCGTCGTCGTCGGGATCCCCTACCCGAAGCCGACCGCGAAGCGGGAGGCGCTGCGACGTTTCCTCGACCAGCAGACGGGCGGCCAGGGCTGGCGCTACTGCCAGGAGGCGCCCGCGCAGCGGCTGATCCTGCAGGCGTTCGGCCGGATGATCCGCTCGGAGAACGACCGCGGGATCGGGATCGTGCTCGACCGGCGCGCGACGACGTTCGCTCCCGCCCTCGACGGCCTCCAGCCGCTCGCGAACCTCTCCGAGGTGGCGAAGCGGTTCTACGGCCGTCGCGCCCGCCGGAGCCCGCCGACCTCGGCGACGACGCCGTCGCCGCCCTCCGGCGGGGGCGACGGATTCCCCAAAGCCTAAGGAGGGCGGCGGCCGTGAGCCGCGCGTGATCATCACGAGGACGCCCCTCCGCGTCAGCTTCGCCGGCGGAGGGACGGACCTCCCTTCCTTCTACCGGGCCTACGGCGGCGGCGCGGTGACGAGCGCGGCGATCGACAAGTACATCCACGTCCTCGTCAACACGAAGTTCGACCGGTCGATCCGGGTCGCCTACTCGAGGACCGAGAACGTCACCTCGTTCGAGGAGCTGCAGCACGAGCTCGTCCGAGAGGCGATGCGCCTGACGGGCGTCACCGAAAAACTCGAGATCCACACGATCGCCGACATCCCCGGCGAGGGGACGGGGCTCGGCTCCTCGTCGACGCTCACCGTCGGGCTCCTCAACGCGCTCTACGCCTACAAGGGGGAGCTCAAGGACCCCGCGACGCTCGCCGAGGAGGCGTTCCGTATCGAGGGCCAGATCCTCCACGGCACGCTCGGCAAGCAGGACCATTATGCGGCCGCCTACGGCGGCGTCGACTACTTCGAGTTCCTGCCGGACGACACGGTGCGCACGACCCCGCTGCCGCTCTCCCAACCCGAGCGCGAGGCCCTGAGCGACCACCTCTCGCTGTTCTACACGGGGACGACGCGCAAGGCCCAGGGGCTCCTGCGCACGCAGGACGCGCGCACCGCCTCGAACGAAGCGACGCTCTCGAGGATGCGGGGGCTCGCCGTCGAGACCAGGGACGCGTTGCTCGCGAGGGACTTCCCGCGCGTCGGCCGGCTCCTCGACAACGGCTGGCAGCTCAAGCGTTCCCTCTCGGAGGGGATCTCCAACGACGAGATCGATGGCGCCTACGACCGGGCGAAGGCCGCCGGCGCCTACGGCGGCAAGATCACCGGCGCGGGCGGTGGGGGCTTTCTCCTCGTCGTCCACCCGCCCGAGAGAAGCCGTGAAATAGCGTCCGCCCTAGCACCGATGGAGCGCCTCCCGATCCGGATCGCCCCCGAGGGGTCCCAGATCCTGGTCGTCCGGCGGTAGCGGCGAGTGACCGAGATCATCCCCTACGTGCGCCGATACGTCGAGGAGACGCGCGACGCGTTGGGGGACCCGTACCTCGGCGAGGGGATCTCCCGCATCGTCCCGATCCTCCTCGACGCCCGCGCGCACGACCGGACCATCTACTTCTTCGGCAACGGCGGGAGCGCCTCGACGGCCTCCCACTTCGTCTGCGACATCGGCAAGGCGACGATCCGCGGGGACGGCAAGCGGTTCCGCTGCGTCGCGCTCGTCGACAACGTCGAGAGCCTCACCGCGTGGGCCAACGACGTCGAGTACGCGCGGGTCTTCTCCGAGCAGCTGCAGACGCTCGCCCACGAGGGCGACGTCGCCTTCGGGATCTCGGGGTCGGGGAACTCGCCCAACGTCCTGCGGGCGATGGAGGCGGCGAAAGGCCTCGGCCTCCGCACCGTCGGCCTCACCGGGATGGGCGGCGGGAAGCTCAAGGGGCTCGTCGAGGTCCCGGTCGTCGTCCCGTCGAACAACATGCAGCACATCGAGGACGTCCACCTGATGGTCTGCCACCTCCTCACCGCCTACCTCCGCGACGAGGCCCCCTCGGCGCACCGATGACGGTCACCGTCCGCGAGTACATGGTGCTCGAGGTCGAGCACCTCGCGCGGACCACGACGGTCGGCGAGGCGATCGACAAGCTGCTGCGAGGCCGCCACCACGGTCTTCCCGTCACCGACCCGGAGAACCGCCTCGTCGGCTTCGTGAGCGCCAAGGAGCTGCTCCGACACGCGGACCGTCGCGACCGCCCCCTTTCGGACATCATCCGCCCGGGGACCTATCGCGCGACGCCCGAGATGGCGATCGACGACGTCGCCCGCATCATGTTCCGCTTCGGGCTCCGGGACCTGCCGATCACCGACGAGGACCGCCACCTCGTCGGCGTCGTCTCGAACCTCGACATCGTCCGCTCGCACTTCGAGCGGGCCTCGCCGGCGAAGGCGGAGACGCTCCGCCACCTCCTGTCCGAGCGCTACCAGCTCACCTTCTCCTTCCGGCGCGGCCTCGTCCCGATCGCGACGCTCCGGCCGACGCAGTGGAAGGTCTTCGAGGACGAGCTCGAGGGGCGGCGCTACGAGCTCGAGCGGGGGTTCGCCGAACCGGTGCTCGTCGTGCAGAAGGGCGAGCAGTGGATCCTCGTCGACGGCCACCACCGGGCCCTCGCGGCCCAGGAGATGGGGCTCCAGCAGCTGCAGGCGTTCATCCTCACGTGCGACAAGCCCCACGAGTTCGCCGCGATCGAGACCGGCTTTGAGCGGCTCGCCCGAGAGCACCAGCTCCGGGCGCTCAGCGACATCCAGATCGACCGGACGGCGCACCACCCGCTCCTCGAGGTCACGACCCAGCTCCTGCGACGGTTCGAGACCGACGAGGAGCGCTCGTCCTAGGCGCGCGGTTCGTACGCCCCCCATAAACGCCCCCGCGAGGCTCGCCGTCGGAGGCTCGCGTGGTCGCGCCCGTCATCACGGTCACGGGCGACACGCTCCTGGACGCGATCATCGTCGTCGCGATGCTCGTCGTCGAGGTCTTCCTCCTCACGCAGATCGTGCCCCGCCGCGGCCCCCCGCCCCCGATCGCGAGGATGGTCGTCGGCTCGAGCGCGCTGCTCGGCTCCGCCGGCGTCCTGATGAGCGTCATCCAGGCGTTCCTCAACGCGAACCTGGACAGCTACACGGTCGTGCTGTTCACGTTCAACTTCATGATGCTCGCCCCGCCGGGGCTGTGGATCATCGCGGTCATCGTCTACCACGACCGGGCGATCGACGCGAAGAGCTGGTCGTGGCCGGTCGCGATCGTCGCGATGGCGACGCTCGCGGAGGTACTGATGGGGCTCCTCTTCACCGTCGCCGACGGCTCGTCCCTCGCCCTCGCGAACGTCCTCGCCGGGACGCTCACGTCGGCGTGGTACCTCTGGTCGATGGTGGGCGCGATGGTCGCGCTCATCCTGTGGATCCCGCTGCCGCGCCTCGTCGCCGGGCCGCTCTTGGGCCTCGCGGCCGCGGGCTTCGTCGCACCGTGGGTCGTCGCCGACCCGGTCGTCGGAGCCGTCCTCGAGGCCGTCGCGATGGGCGCGACGGTCGGCGTCTTCTACGGGACGGCCCGCCGCGCGGCCGCGACCGACCCGTCGGGCTACCGGCTGCTCCTCGCGATCTTCGGCGCCTTCGTCGTGATGACCCTCTCGGGGTTCGTCGTCGCGCTCGCGAACGACGCGCTCGTCGCCGAGCTCGCCTTCGGGGGCGTGATGAGCGTCGTGATGGTGGGCGAGTTCCTCTACCTCGTCCGCGAGGGGCTGTGGCCGTCGTGGCCGCGGCCGTCCGTCGGCGGCGCGGCGACGCCGACCGCCCCCGTCGCAACGCTCCCGGAGCCCCCCCACGAGCTCGGGCCGTCGCGCGGCCCGTTGTAGTCCCGCGAGGATTCGTACCATAGGGATATCAAGCGCCCTCAGGTCGTTCGCCCCGTCTCCGAATGTCCCCTCTTTCTGCCCCGGCTCCGCTCGCCCGACGGCGGAGGACCCTCTCGCGGCTGTTCCTCGTCACCGGCGTGCTCCTGCTCGTCGTCGGCCTGGGTCTCGGCGGCGCCGCGCACCCGGTGCTGGCGGGTCCGGCCCCCGCCTCGACGATCGGCGGGCCCGGCGGGATCGGCAGTGGGGGGAGCGCGAGCGCGAACGTCACGGTGAACCTCACCGACGCCCCCGCGTTCGCTCCGAGCGCCCTGACGGCGAAGGCCGGTACCTCCCTCGAGCTCGAGCTCGTCAACGAGGGCGTCTACAACCACACCTTCACGATCGCGAACGTCTCAGGCTACGTCTTCCCGCCGACGACGACCCCCGCGGAGCTCTCGAGCTGGTTCCAGGCGAACGGCTCGCTCGCCAACGTCGCGCTCACGGGGGGCCAGACCGCCTTCCTCAACCTCACGATCCCCTCGTCGGACGCCGGCGCGAGCTTCGAGGTCGTCTCGCTCGTGCCCTACCAGTTCCAGGCCGGCATGCACGGCTTCCTCAACGTCTCCGGCGCGCCCACCGGGCCGGGCGTCGTCGTCTCGGAGGCGACGAACGACCAGCTCCGCTTCGTCCCCGACCAGCTCTCGGTCAACGCGACCGCCTTCCCGGTGACGGTCGACGTCCAGGTGACGAACCAGGGGACGATCGCCCACACGTTCACCCTCGAAGCGGAGTCGAACAACACGCTCAGCCCCGCCAACTTCACGCAGTACTTCCAGGCCCACCCGCCCCTCGCCGACGTCGCGCTCAACACGGCGGGCGCCACCGCGTGGGCGAACTTCACGGTGAAGGCGCCCGGCGTCTTCGAGTACATCTGCCGCATCCCCGGCCACTTCGCGAGCGGGATGCTCGGCTGGCTCTACGTCGGGGTATCGCCCGCGCCGTCGGCCCCGCCCCCGAGCACGGCGATCGTCCAGGAGGGGGTCCTGGTCGGCGCCGGCGCGCTCCTCGGGGTCGGCGCGCTGTTCGCGGTCGGCGCGGCGTACACGGGGCGGTTCCCGCGGGCGGCCCGGCCTCCGAGCCACCCCTCGTCGGGGCCCCGGGGCGATGAACCGGGCGCCTAGGCTCATCTATGGCGATGCGGTAGGCACTCGGCGTCGCGGGGCATCGTCCCTGCCCGGTCCGGCATGAGCCTCACGTTCCCGCACCTCCACCGACCTCCCGGCCGCCGGGCGCCCCGACTCGCCCGGTCGCTGCCGTGGCTCGTCCTGATCCTCGTGGCGCTCCCGACGATCCCGTCGGCGCTCGCCGCTCCGGCGTCGACGCCCTCCCTCCCCCACGCGCCGGGCCCGGCGCTCCCGAGGACCGCCGCCCCGACCGGGCCGGCCGTCCGCTCCGGTACGGGGCCGGCCGGGCTCCCGGGCGCGAACCCGACCGGCGAGCCGTTCTATGACGCCGCGGCGCTCGCCCTGCACGAGTGGCAGGCGGCCCAGGCTCCGGCGGCCTCGGGTCCGCGCGCGGCCCTCTCGTCCTCAAGCCCGCCCAAGGTCGTGACGCTGCCGGGGCCCTCGGCGCCCCGACCCTCGGCGAACGGGACCGTCACCGGCCGGCTCTACGACGAGACGTACGGCCGTCCGGTCGTCGGCGCCAACGTCTCGATCATCCCCGCGGGGCTCACCCTGTGCAACCCGGCCCCCTGCGGGGCCACGACGACCGACTCGACCGGCGCCTTCTCGCTCCCGGCGCCGGCCGGCGCCGTCGTGGTCGCGTACTCGGCGGACTACTACATCGCGAACCGGACCTGGGTGACCGTCACGAGCGGGCTGACGACGAGCCTCGGCGTCCTCTACCTCGTCCACGATGCCACGGTCACCGGGATCGTCGAGGACGACCTCGGCGTCCCGCAGCCGATCGCGGGGGCCGTGCTCACGGCGACCTCGCGGGACGGCCAGGTCGGGACGCAGCCGAACGCGACGACGGCCGCGAACGGAAGCTTCTCGCTCCCGGTCCCTCCGATGGCGTCGACGATCGACATCCTCTCGCCGGGGAATCCGCCGCCCTACCTCGAGAACCTCACCTACGTCAACCTCACCCCCTATGCGACGCTCGACCTCGGGGTCATCCACCTCGAAGGGGGTGTGCCGGTGACCGCGACGCTCGTCGACCGCGTCACGGGCCTCCCGATCTCGAACCAGACCCCCTCGCAGATGACCGTCTGCACGAGGCGGGGCGGGTTCTGCCTCCCCGCCATCCTGCACGAGTTCGGGGCGACCGTGAACGGCTACGGCGTCCCCGGGCCGGCGTCGATCGAAGCCTACGCGATCGGCTACCTCGTCAACGCGACACCGATCGCCGACCTCCCGAGCACGCACACGACCGTCGACCTCGGGACGATCTACCTCACGCCGGAGGCGGTCGTCGAGGTCTCGACGAACCTCACGGGGGGGCCCGCGCCGTCCGGCCCGTGGTCGCTCGGTAGCGTGACGGCGTTCGCCTGCTCGCTCGACGACGAGGAGGTGACGTTCCAGATCGCCTACCACAGCGCGCTGCTCGGCTCGCCGTGCACGCCGCGAGGCTACCTCTATCCGAACGTCACCAACAACACCTTCCCCATCGGCACGACGGCGCTCGTGCTCGCGCCCCCGCTGCGCACGGTGCTCTTCCTCGACACGGTGCCGGGCCAGTTCCCGATCGCCGACAACGAGCTCGCGACCGCGACGCCGCTGTTCCCGGCGAACTACACGAACGTGACGTGGGTCAACGGGACCCCCGACCGGGTCACCTACGCCGGTTCCGTGAACCTCACCGCGGGGGGCCTCCTCTCCGGGAATGTCTCGCTGCCGCTCGGCGTCGTGCCGTCCGGGGTCACCGTGACCGCCTGCTCGACGGACGTGGCGACGCTCTGCGGGAGCGGCGGCGCCACCCCCGGCTCGGTCCCCTCGGGCTGCCCGACGAACCCGGGTTCCTTCTGCATCGCCGCGCCTCCGGGGCCGGACGTCGTCACCGTGAACGCGATCGGCTCGGCGACGACGAACCGGACCTGGGTCGAGGTGCCTCGAGGCTGCTGCAGCCAGGACGGCCACCCGATGGACATCGGCTGGATCAACCTCACCGGCGGCGCGGGCTCGGGGAATCTCTCGGGGACGATCGTCGGCCAGACGGGGCCGCCCGGAAGCGCGACGATCCCCGTGCCCTCGGTCCTGTTGACCGTCGAGGCGTGCCCCGTGGGACCGCCGCCGCCGGGCTACGCGACCCCGTCGTGCGGCTACGGGGTCGTCAACAACGCCACCGGCGCGTTCAACCTCAGCGCGCCGCTCGGCTGGGACAAGGTCCTCGCGTCGGCGCCGGGCTACCAGAGCAACTGGACCTGGATCGACGTGACGGGCAACAACTCGACCGGGCAGATCCAGCTCGCGCCGGACGCCGTGCTCATCGGCCAGGTCGCGGACGCGAACGGGCGGCCCGTCTACGACGCGCTCCTCCAGGCCTGCCTCGCCGCCGACACGCTCGAATGCTACGGGACCTTCGCGACGAACTCCTACGGCCAGTTCAACGGCACCCTTCGGGGAGGCCCGCCTCCCTGGGGGACCTACGAGGTCTTGGTCTCCGCGCCCGGCTATGCGAACAACTGGATCTGGACCAACACGACCCCCGGGGCGGTGACGTTCCTTCCGACGATCGTGCTCGACCCGATCGGGAGTCTGGTGCCGGGCGCGCCCCCGAGCCGCGCTGCGGTGGCGAACGGCACCGTCGGCTCCTGGGTCGACGGTCGGCTCGTCGACTCTCGCACCGGGCTCGGCATCCCCGATGCGCTCGTCTCCGAGTGCCCCCTCTTGGGGACCGGCTGCCTCAACTCCGTCGCGACGACGACCGCGGGTGGCACGTTCAACGTCTCGGTCATCCTCGGCCTGTACGACCTGGTCTTCACGGAGATCAACTACCCCACGCGAACGGTCTACCTCAACGCGACGAGCGGCGGCACGCTCCATCTCGGCTCGATCCAGATGTCCCCGGACCCGTGGGTGACGGGGACCGTCGCCATCCTTCCCTGGGGCTCGCTCCTCACGACGGAGGGTCTCGGTGCCGCGCTCGAGGTCTACGCCTGCGACGCGAACCGATCTCGCTGCGACCTCTCGGGCCTCACGAACTCCGAGGGGACGTTCAACGTGAGCATCCCGAGCGGAGCCTCGTCGGCGCTCACGTTCGTCGGCCGCGGGATCGGGGGGTTCGGCAGCGCGCAGGGCGGGTTCGACGCCTCGGGCTACACGGTCAACGCGAACGCGAGCTACCTCTCGCTCGCGACCCAGGGTCCCGCCGCGCCGGGCGTGTCGATCTTCGGCGCGATCGTCGGCTCGATCGTCGACGGAAGCACCTGGAACGCGACCCGCGGCGCCGCGAGCCTCCCGTGCGGCGACTGCCTCGCGACCGTCACGGTGACGAACAGCAGTCAGTCGAGCTACATCGCCATCCAGGTCGGCGGCGGCGGGAACTACACCGCGTTCCTGCCCTCCGACGGGTCCTCGACGACGATCGTCGGGAGCGCGGCCGGGTTCTTCTCGGCGTCGACGACGGTCCCCGGGGCGGTCCCCTCGGGGGGCCTTCTCGACGCCTCGCCGGTCCCCGCCATCCATTACGGCTGGGTCACGATGCGCGTCCTCGGGGTCGGCGGAAGCCCGCTCGCCTACGCGTTCGTCTCGACCGTGCGGCCCGACCCGACGAACGGGACCGTGTGGACCGCCTCGACGCTCGTGCGCGGCGACGGCTACGCGAACGTGACGGCCGCTCCGGGGACGAGCGTCTCGGTCACCGTGACCTCGCCCGGCTACTTCCCGTCGAACCTCACGCTCTCGGTGACGCCGAGCACGACGGGGGCGCTCGGGAACCTCACGCTCTCGGGCGGGGCCCCGCCGTCCGTGATCTGGGTCAACACGACGGCCCAGAACGACGTCGGGATCCCGCCGACGCCGACCGTGATCGACGCCGTGACGACCGCGCCGATCCCCGAGGTCCTCGCCGCGACCGCGGGGCCGAGCGGGGCGGGGAGCGGGAGCACCTACACGAACGGGCTCGGCCAGTTCCTCTTCTACGCCGCCGCCTACCCGTCGGAGACCGTCCAGCTGTCGATGCCGGGCTACGACAGCTTGGACCTCTACTACAACACGACGAACGTCTCGACGCTCACCGTCAGCCGCTCGCTGATGGTGGCGAACGGCGTCGTCGCGGGCCAGGTGGTCGCCGAGCCGAGCGGGCAGCCGGTCTACGGCGCGATCGTCGAGGTCTGCCCGTTCGGCAACGCCTGCTCGAACTCCGCCTACACGAACGAGACGGGGGTCTTCTGGGTCGAGGCGAGCCGCGGGTTCGACACCGTCACGATCGTCGACCCCACGTTCCTCACCAACTACACCGTGAGCCTCGCGGTCCCGCCGAACTCCTGGCAGTGGCTCGGGAGCGTCCCCGTCTACTCCTTCGCCGGGCTCACCGGGGCGGTCCGTGGCCTTCCGTCGGGCCTGCCGATCGTCGGCGCGAACGTCAGCGTCTGCTCGCCGTTCGGCACCCCCACAGGGCCCTGCAGCTTCTGGGTCCCGACCGACGCGAACGGGTCGTTCTATCTCCCCTCGCCGCCGGGGACCTACATCCTCGCCTTCTCCGCGCCCGGCTACAACACGAGCTATCTCGGCCTGAGCCTTCTGCCCGGCGAGAACCACAGCGTCGGCAACATCTTCCTCTTCGAGAACGGCTCGATCCTCGCCTCCGTCGTCTCCCAGGTCTCCGGAGCGCCCGTGCCGGACGCCACGGCGATCGCCTGCGCGACGTACCGCACGGGCCTCTGCTCCGGCTACGTCAACACGACGACCTCGGGCGCGTTCCTCCTCAGCGCGCCGCCCGGGCCGGTCTACCTCACGACGTCGGCGCCGGGCTACCTCGACAATTTCACCAAGGTCTACGTGCCGAGCGGCGCGATCGTCGTCGTCGGGCCGATCGCGCTCGCGCCGCTCTCCGCGGACGTGCCGGAGTCGATCGCGGGCAACGTCACCTCGGCCGGGCCGACCCCGGCGCCGATCCCCGGAGCGCTCGTCCTCGCCCAGCAGAGCGGGACGACGGTCGCCTCGACGGCGACGGGACCGGGAGGCACCTACCGCCTCCCGCTGCCCTGGGGGAGCTACACGATCGTCGCGGGCGCGCCCGGGTTCGTGCCCGTCCGCCTCTCGCTCGCCGTCCACGCGAACCTCACGGGGATCTCCTTCGCGCTCGCGGTCCGCACCTACGCGGTCTCCGGGGTCGTGCGCGACGCGACCACCGGGAGCCCGCTCGACGGGGTCGTGCTCGCGAACGGAGGCCTCGCGCTCGCGACGACCTCGTCGAACGGGACCTTCCTCTTCGGCCTCCCGAACGGGAGCTACGACCTCTCCGCGACGCCCCCGAACGCGACCGGCGGAGGGAGCCACTACAACGCCCTCAGCTTCTCGGTCGTCGTCGCCGCGGCCCCCGTCACGAGGACCGTCGAGCTGACGCTCGCGGGCGTCACGGTCTCGGGCGAGGTCGTCGACGCCTACTCCGGGCTCCCCGTCGGCGGCGCCGCGGTGTCGGTGACGCTCCCGGGGAGCGCGACGGTCGTCGCGAGCGTGACGGCCGCGACCTCCGGGGCGTTCTCGCTCGCGCTCGGCACGGGGAGCTACGTCGTCAGCGTCTCGGCGCCCGGCTACGCGCCGGCGACGGTGCCGATCGTCGTGCCGAACGCCACCGCGCCGCTCACGATCGCCCTCACGCCGTTGGCGCCGTCGAGCGGGGGCGGTCCGGCCTTCGGCGCGTCGACGATCGTCCTCGTCGCCGCTCTCGCGGTCGTCGTCGCCGCGGTCGCGGTTCTCTTCACGCTCTCGCGGAGGTCACGGCCGCCGCCGCCTCTCCCACCGGCCCGGTGGACGCTCGAGGCGCTGGACGAGCCGGTCGACCGCTGACCCCGGACCGGTCCCGGGCCCTCGCGCGCCCTACGTGACGACGAGGTCGGCGCGCATCGTCCCGTGGTAGGTGCCGCAGAACTCCGTGCACTGGATGAGGAAGCTCGTCCCCGCAGCGACCTGAGGGACCGTGAAGGCGATCGAGTTCACGCGACCGGGAATGGCGTCGAGCCGGATCCCGAGCCCGGGGATGTTGAAGGAGTGGATCACGTCGGCGGCGGTGATGTTGACCTGGACGACGCTGCCCGGCGCCGCCCACAGATGGCCCCCCGTGGTCGCACCGGTGGTCGGGTCGTAGGTCGCGTTGAAGCAGCCGACCTTCGACACGTTCTGGGGGTAGCAGAACTCCCAGAACCACTGGTGGCCGATCACGTCGACGTACTCGTCCGGGTGCGCCGGGAGCGCGTCGAGGTGGTACAAGAGCACGGTCGAGTAGGCCGCAACGCCGGCGATGAGCGCGACGGTGGCGAGCGTCCAGGCGACCTCGAGCTTGTTAACCATAGCGCCGCCCCCGCGTCGTCGGGTCCTTGAACCGCCAGAGGGCGTAGAACAGGATCGCGAAGGTGATGAGCGCGCCGCCGGTCGAGAGGGCGACGAGCAACCAGACGAGCGGTTCGATCTGCTGGAGGTCCGTCTGCGACGCGGCCACGACCGGGGCGACGAGCGCGAGCGCCGACGTCGCGCCCGCACGGGCGGCGGGCGCCCGCTCCGACGGGCGAGGTCTCACGACCCATCGGAGGAGCCTCGGTACATAATCCCCGCGTATGTACCGGCACCGCTCGGGCGCGGGGGGCGCGCGCGCGGACCGGAGGCCCGGTTCGTACGGAAGCTCTTTGAATCGAACCCCCGTCGCCTCCTCGGCGGGTCTCCCGCCGACCGGTGAACCTCGGATGGCCCGTCGATTCCCTTACCCCCGCGCCGCTGCGCTCCTGACCGTCGTGTCGCTCCTGCTCCTCGCGGCCGGGATCGTCGAGGCGAGCCCCGCGGCCCGCCCCGCCGCCTCGGACCAGTTGACGGTGACCGTCGGGGACGTCCTCGCGTTCACCCTCTCGACCGATGAGGTGACGCCGGGGGACAACGTGACGCTCACGATCGTCCAGACGTCGAGCGACCTCGCCCACACGTTCACGCTCTCGAGCGTCCAGGGCCTCACCTTCACCGCCTCGAACACCTCGGCGGACCTGCTCACGTTCGTCGCCGAGCACAAGCCGCTCGTCAACTTCACGATCCCGGCGGGCCAGGCGACCTACACGACCTCCTTCACCGCGCCCCCCTACGGGCTGTATGCCTACTTCTGCCTCGTCCCCGGCCACTTCCCGTCGATGTACGGCCTCCTCGGCTCGGGCGAGCACGGCAGCTCGGGCGGCGTGAGCACGGGGCCCGGCGCCCCCGTCTTCATCATCGGCGGGACGATCGCCGGTCTCGTCGTCCTCGCGCTCGTCCTCGGGTTCGTCGTCGGTCGACGCCGCGGCTCCTCCGACGAGATGCCGCCCGAGCGGCTCGGCTATCCCGAGACGCCGGGCGGCCCGAAACCCCCGACGCCGTAGGGGCGCCGGGCGCAACGACTAAGAAGGGGCGCCCGTTCCAACCTACGAACCTCGTAAGAGGTTCGACAGGCATATGGCGTGGGGTCAACCGAGCCGGGAGCGCCGCGTCCTCAAGGCCGGCCACTCCTCGATCGCCGTCACGCTCCCCAAACCCTGGGCCGAGGCGATGAACCTGAGGCCCGGGGATCTGATCGTCTTCGACCAGAACGACGACGGGACCCTCTACCTCAAGCCGGCGCCGCTCCCCGGCACCGCGGTCTCCGGCGCCCCCTACCTGGTCCAGGCCCGCACGTTCGACGCGCCGGGGCTCCTCTCGAGGCTCGTCATCGGCGCCTATCGCGTCGGACACGACGCGATCGAGATCCGGACCGAGCAGCCGCTCTCGCCGGAACGCGTCGAGGAGCTCCAGCAGGCGGCCCGCGGCCTGCTCGGGGTCTCCGTCGTCGCCCACGAGCCGAACCGGGTCGTCCTCCAGAACTTCATCGACCCGTCGAAGTACGGCCTGCCGCAGCTGGTCCAGCGAATGAAGATGATCCTCGTCGCCTTCCTCGACGAGTCGGAGGAGCTTCTGGCCCACGGCGGCCGCTCCCGCCGGCTCGCCGGGCTCGGCGAGGAGTCGGGGAAGGTCCTGGCGCTCCTCGTCCGCCAGATGTTCCTCGCGAGCCGGGACTGGTCGCTCGCCCGCCGCATCGGGAGCCCCGACCCGCGCCAGCTCCTCGAGTGGCGCGTCGTCGTCCACGCGCTCGAAGAGCTCGGCCAGCTCCTCGGCGAGATCTCCCAGGAGCTCTACCGGGCGCCGCCGCCCCGCGACTCCGACCCCGGCCTTCGGCCCCTGCTCGGCGAGTTCCGGACGAACCTCAAGACGGTCGTCGAGGCGCTCGTCCACCCCTCCCTCTCGCAGGCCTGCGAGGCGTTCGCGGAGGCGACGCGGCTCGGCGAGGCCGCCCGGTCGGCGCAGCGGCACGTGAAGGCCCCGGCCCGCAAGAGCGGCCTCCCCGCCGCGCTCCTCGACCTGCAGCGGGGCGCGGGGCTTCTGGCCACGCTCGCGCAGATCGCGCTCGACCGCGCGGTCGCCGCCGGCAGCGAGACGGTCCTGGTCCAGACCCCGTGACCCGCTTCATATAGAGCGGGTACGAACGGTTCGTACGGGTCGAACCTTTGTGTACGAACCTCATAAGCGGCCCCCCTAGGTGGTCGACGGGAGGGCAGCAATGTTCGATTCCCTCGATGACTGGCTGATCATCGCGATCGTGGTCGCGGTGCTCTTCTACGGCTCGTCCAAGATCCCCCAACTGGCCCATGCGCTCGGCCGCTCGATGGGCGAGTTCAAGAAGGGCAAGGCCGAGGCGGAGCGCGAGCTCAAGGCCGAGCAGGCCGCGGCCGCCCCGTCGACCGGCGGTCCCCACTGACGCCTTCCGAGGTCCCCTCGATGCCCCGAGAGCCCTCCCGCACCCGGGTCGCTCGGTCTGGTGGACCCGCCCGGGAGGCTCTCGAGTGACCGATGCGCGACCTCGATCGGATCCTCTCGGTCCTCTCCGAGGCCCGCCGGCGGCTCGTCCGGATCGCCGTGGTCCTCGGGCCGCTGTTCGGCTTTCTGGTGACGTTCCGGCTCCAGCCGGTCCTCGTCCGCGTCGGCCCGCTCTCGCTCCCGCTCGCCTATCCGGTGCCGAACCTGTTCGACAACGTGACGGCCCAGGTCTTCCGGGCGCTCGCCGCCTGGACGCTGCCGCCCGGGGTCGTGCTCATCAACTTCCACGTGGGCGACTCGGTCGTCGCCCAGCTCGAGATCGGGGCGATCCTCACGGTGATCCTCGGGATGCCGTGGATCGTCCACGAGGTCGGAGCCTTCCTGCTCCCCGCGCTCCGGCACAACGAGCGCGAGCTCCTCGCGCGGGTCGGGATCCCGGCGACGCTCCTCTTCGCGACCGGGACGCTCTTGGGCCTGCTGTTCCTCACGCCGCTCACCTTCCGGCTGTTGTTCGAGTACGTCGCGGCGCTCGGCCTCGCCCCGGTCCTCGGTGTGCAGGACTTCGTCAGCTTCGTCCTCCTCTACTCGCTCGCCTTCGGGATCGTCTTCGAGCTGCCGGTCTTCGTCTACACGCTCACGCGCCTCGGGCTCGTCAAGGCGAGCGCCTGGCGCAAGCACTGGCGCGCCGCGGTCCTCGGGGCGCTGTTCTTCGGCATGATCGTCACGCCCGACAACTCGGGGATCACGATGCTGCTCATCGCGCTCCCGATGATCGGCCTCTATCTCGGCGGCGCGTGGAGCGCCCAGCGGTGGGAGCGGTCGCGCGCCCGCGCGGCGGCGGGGGGGTAGGCTAGGGTGGCGCTGCTGTCGGACATCGACTGGGGGATCCTCCTCTCCGTCGCCGCGTTCTTCGTCCTCGGCAAGGAGGGCGGGACCGTCGTCAAGCAGATCGGCCGCGTCTACGGCCGCCTCTCGGGGCTCAAGTCGGACCTCCTCGCGGAGTTCGCGCGAGCCGCCGAGCTGCCGACGCCCACGCGGGTGGGGTCGACGTCGATCCGCCAGACGCTCTTGGGGCTCGACGTCCCGACGGGCCGGGCGAGCGGCATACCGGCCGCGGTCGCGGCGCCGCCGTTGGCCCACGTCGTCCGGGTCGAGCCTCCGGCGTTCCCCTACACGAGCTTCGGCCTGGGTCCGAGCACCTGGGCGACCACGCAGCCGGTCGACCCGGCCGCGCCGGGAGGCCGGACGTGAGCGCGCTCAGCATCGACGACACGATCACGGTCGTCGAGCTCCTGACGATGCTCTTGGGCATCGCGATCACCTGGGCCGTCTTCTACGGGAGCGACAAGGCCGAGCTGCCCGGCGAGGCCCGGATCCCCGAGCCATCGATCCCGGACGAGAGCGGCGTCGACACGAGCGGGAGGACCCTCACGTGAACCCGATGTGCTCGGAGACCTGCCAGTTCGCCGCGAGCCAGCGCGAGGCGCTGTCGTTCCCTCTCGGGCAGATCCGCCGCGTCGCGGGCGGCGGCGCCCCCGGCGAGGTCGACGAGACGCGGCGCAACGTGCTCAAGCTGCTCGGCGTCGCGGGCCTCTTGGCCGCCGGCGGCGCCGGCCTCGGCGCGGGCGCGATCCAGTACGCACAGCCTCCCCAGATCGGGCTGTCGAGCTACCCGAGGGTCCAGCTCCTCGACCTCGACGGGACGCCCCTCACCGTGACGAAGGTGATGGCGGAGTACAACGTGATGACGCCCGACGTGATCACGTTCGCCTACCCGCTCCGCAACGAGCCGAACTTCCTGCTCAACCTCGCGCCCGCCCCCGGCGGCACCCTCGGGGCCACGAACGTCGTCGGCGGCGTCGGTCCCAAGGGGTCGATCGTCGCCTTCAGCGCGATCTGCCAGCATCTCGGCTGTCCGGCGCCGGCGATCGCCTACTACACGCCCGAGCCGCCGCCGAACGGGTGCCTCGGCCAGCCGGGCGGGACCCCCGGAGGGCACGAGTTCTACATCCACTGCAGCTGCCACGGCTCCACCTACGACGTCACCAACGGCGCGGCGAACCTCACCGGGCCCGCCGTCCTCCCGCTGCCCCAGGTCACGATCGAGTGGGACCAGACCGACGACACGCTCTGGGCCACCTCGATGACGGGACCGCCGGTGAACGGCCACCTGGACACGCTCACGGGCGACTACGGCGTCGGCACCTCGACGCAGTTGTCCAAGCAGCAGAAGGTCCCGCTCTGCAACTTCCCCACGTAGGTCGGTCGAGATGGCGTTCGAGCGTTGGTTCAATCGCACCCTCAACCGGCTCTGGGGGTTCGTCGAGGACCGCTCGGGCATGCCCAAGTGGGCGCTCCGGCCGCAGCCCGAGTTCACGTTCAAGCCGTCGTACTGGACGGGGGCCTTCGTCGTCAACGCCTTCCTCTACCAGGTGGTCTCCGGGCTCCTCCTGCTGCTCTACTACCAGCCGAGCGTCAACCCCACCTACACCGCCTGCGGCCAGGCGGTCGGGACGCTCTCCGCCGCGCCGGCGGCCTGGTGCTCGACCTACTACATCCTCCACTCCGTGCCGATGGGCTCGCTCCTCCTCTCGAGCCACCTCTACGGCGCCTACGCGATGATCTTCCTGGCGATCGTCCACTTCTACCGGGGCTACTACCTCGGCGTCTACAAGGCGCCGCGCGAGTTCAGCTGGATGGTCGGCACGCTCCTCCTGCTCGCGACGCTCGGCATGGGTTTCACGGGATACCTCCTCCCGTACACGCAGCTCGCCTCGAACGCGACGAACGTCGGGCTCGTGCTCGCGCTGAGGCTGCCGTACGCGGGTCCGCTCCTGGGTCCCTTCATCCTCGCCGACGGGACGAGCCAGGGCCTGCTGTCGCGGATGTTCGCCGCGCACGTCCTCCTGATCCCGCTCGCGCTCGGCGCGCTCTTGTACGCGCACATCGCGCTGTTCGAGTCGCACGGCATCGCCCCGCCCGCGACCTCGGACCCGACCCAGCGCCGTCGGTTCACCCACGCCGAGGACAAGAAGAACGTCCCGTTCATGCCCCACATCTTCTTTTACATGACCAAGTGGGCCCTGCTCTACGTCGGGCTCCTCCTCGGCATCGCCGCCCTCTGGCCCTGGGAGCTCCCCACCTACGTCGGCAACCTCGCGGCGACCGGGGTCGTTACCGAGCCCGATTGGTACTTCCTCTGGACGTTCAAGCTCGTGGACTTCCAGGGCGTCACGCCCGTGCTCGCGGTCGGGATCACGAACGTGATCCTGCTGTTCATCCTCTTCCTGCCGTTCCTGGACCGGTCCAAGCGCACACACCCCCGGGACCGGCCCGTCTTCCTGATCCTCGGCAACTGCCTGATGGGATTCTTCCTGATGCTGTCGGTCTGGGGCGGCCTCACCCCCGGGGTCCAGATCAGCCCGGACCAGGTGGCGCTCCGTCTCGTGCCCATCTTCGTCGTCAACGCCGTCGTCGTCGCGCTGTTCTACTGGCGCTACAAGCGCAACTACCTCCACCGGCTCGCGGCCGCCGGCAAGGCCGAGGTGCGACCGGGGGCCTATCCGCTCCCGACCTCGCCCGCCGTGAGTGCGGCGCCGGCGCTCTCGGCCGCGACCCCGGACGGAGGCCCTCGTGACTGAGCCGACCGAGGCGCCCCACTACCGGACGGGGGCGCTCTGGGGGATCCTCGCCCTGCTCCTCCTCCTCGGCACCGTCGCCGCGGCGTTCTTCGTCTACGGGGTCACGGAGTTGTGGTTCACGCGTCGCTGGGTCGACCTCTTGGCGATCGGGGGCGGCGCCGTCGTCGCCGTGCTGATGCTGCTGCTCCTCGTCGGGCTTTTGTACAAGGTCGACCGGCTCCGAGGCGTTCCGCACCGGGAGGTACGGCTCTTTGAGTAGCGCGTTGGGCGAGGCGGAGCTCCTCCGGATCCAGGACCGGGCGCTCTCGCTCTACTACGCGGCGATGATCCTGATGCTCCTGGGGATCGGCGTCCTCGGGCTCTACTGCTACCGCCTGGGGCCGCTCACGAGCCCGGGCGCGGAGCAGTCGTTCGGGTTCGCCGTGTCGCTGATGTTCCTGATGGGAGCGCTCGTGATCCACCTGGTCGACCGGACGTACCGGGTGTGGCCGCTCGGGCGCCGGTTCCGGCCGACGGCCCCGGGCCCGGTGACCGACCGCGCCTGGTCCGTCGCGCTCGCCGTGCTGATCCTCGTCATTGCGGGCGGAGCGATCGCCTGGATCCTCGGAGGGCTGCTCGCCTAGGGCGGAGGGATCGATGTCGGACCTGACCGTGCCGTTCCTGGAGATCGCCATCATCGTCGGGCTGGCGGGGTTCTTCCTCGCCGTCGTCGGTTCGCGAGGACAGTGGCTCGTCGCGAAGATGCGACTCTACCTGTTCACGACGGACCACAAGCGCATCGGGCTGATGTACCTCACGACCGCCTTCGTGATGTTCTTCATCGGCGGGATCTACGCCTCGTTGATCCGCACCGACCTCGGGTTCGTCCAGGGGCTCGGCCTCGACCCGCAGACGACGCTCGGCATCACGCCGGACGTCTACTCGACCCTCTTCACGATGCACGGCGTGATGATGATCTTCCTGTTCGTGATGCCGGCGCTCGCCGGCTTCGGGAACTACCTCATCCCGTCGATGATCGGCGCCAAGGAGATGGCGCTCCCTCGCATCAACGCCATCGCCTTCTGGATGATCCCGCCCGCCGCGGTCCTCCTCATCCTCTCGAACGCGAACGCGGGCTGGACCGGCTACGTCCCGCTCTCGGTCCAGCCCTACGGTCCCAACCCGCACGCCATCGACATCTGGATCACGGGGATCCACATCCTCTCGATCTCCTCGATGCTCGGGGCGATCAACTTCCTCGTCACGATCATCAAGCACCGGGCGCCCGGGGTCCGGTACTGGAACATGCCGCTCTTCGTCTGGGCGACGTTCATCAACTCGGTCCTCCTCATCTTCGCGCTCCCGTCCCTCTCGATCGCGCTGACCTTCGTGCTCTCGGACCGGAACTTCGGGACCCACATCCTCGCGGCCTCGAACGGCACGCCGCTCGGCGGGGCGCTGCTCTACCAGAACATGTTCTGGTTCTTCGCGCACCCCGAGGTCTACATCCTCGTGCTGCCCGCGTTCGGTCTCGTCTCGACGATCCTCCCGAAGCTGGCCCGAAAGGACATCTTCGGCTACGGGGCCATGGCGATCGCCCTCGGCGTCTTCGCGGTGCTCTCCTTCGCGGTGTGGGAACACCACATGTTCGTCACGGGGATCTCGACGAACATCCGCTTCGTCTTCATGCTCACGACGATGGCGATCGCCGTCCCCTCGGCGGTGAAGACGTTCAACTGGGTGGCGACGCTCTGGGGCGGCCGCATCTGGATGGCGATCCCGATGTGGTTCTGCGTCGCGTTCATCACCGGCTTTGTCATCGGAGGGCTCTCGGGGCTGTTCCTCGCCTCCGTGCCGGTCGACTACCTCTACCACGCGACCTACTTCGTGGTCGCGCACTTCCACTACATCATCCTCGGCGGGACGATGATGGCGCTCTTCGCGGGGATCTACTTCTACTACCCCGTCTGGACCGGCCGCTGGTACAACCAGCGCCTCGCCCAGGTCCACTTCGTCCTGACCTACGTCGGCGTGAACCTGCTCCTGTTCCCGATGTACCTCCTCGGGGCCGAGGGGATGCCGCGGCGCGTCTACACCTACCTGCCGACGGCGAACTTCGAGTTCCTCAACTTCCTGAGCTCCATCGGCGCGGCGATCCTCGGGATCGGCCAGCTCGTCTTCGCGTTCAACATGGTCTACAGCTACTACACGGGCCTCAAGGTCGTCGGCGACCCGTGGGGGGAGCCGGCCCCGACGCAGATGCTCGGGCCCGCCAAGCCGAGGCCGAGCCCGGTCTCCGTCCCGGTCGCCGCGGAGCCGAAGGGCTCCGCCTAGGGGGGTTCCGATGCAGGGGCACCGACTCTATCGGTACGCGGTCGTCCTGGCCGTGCTCGTCTGCTACGCGACGATCCTGATCGGCGGCAATGTCATGGCGAGCGACTCGGGCCTCGCCTGCCCCGACTGGCCGAGCTGCCACGGGACCTTCACGCCGCCGCTGAGCGGCGGGAGCGGCATCGAGTGGGCGCACCGGCTGAGCGCCCTCGTGCTCTCGCTCGTGATCGGCGCGATGACGGCCCTGGCCCTCCTCTTCGAGCGGAGCCGGCCCGTCCTCGTGCGCCTGAGCGGCGCGGCCGCCGCGCTCGTGCTCGCCCAGGCGCTCCTGGGCGGGCTCGTCGTCGAGTCCGACCTCACGGTCGGGCTCGTGCTCGCGCACCTCGCGCTCGCGACGGCGCTGTTCGCGCTCCTCCTCGTCCTCGCGCTCCTCGCGAACTTCCGGGAGGTCCCGCGGCGCTGGATCGAGTTCGCCTGGCGCGCCTCCGAGGCCGCGCCGGTCCCGGTCGGCCCGTCCCCGGTCCCCTCCTCGCCGACCCCGCCGGTGCCGCTCGGCCCCGAGCGCACGGGCGAACCGTAGCGGCGCCCACCCCCGGGTTATCTACGAGTGACCGCTCCGACCGCCGTGCCGGCCTCTAGGCCCGAGCGCGAGCCTCCCTCGCTCTCCCGAGACCTCGTGACGCTCACGAAGCCCGGGATCACGGCCCTCATCGTCCTCGTCGCGGTCGCGGGGTACTTCCTCGCGCGCCCGACGTCGCCCGACCTCGTGCGCCTCGGCCTCCTCGTCGTCTCGGGGGCCCTCGCGAGCGCGGGGGCCGCCGCGCTGAACCACTACCTCGACCGGGACGTCGACGCGGCGATGCGGCGGACCCGAGGCCGCCCCGTCCCGGAGGCCCGGGTCTCGCCGACGGGCTCGCTCGTCTTCGGCCTGGCTCTCTTCGCGGTCGGGGTCGCGCTCGCGGCGGTGACGCTCAACCTGCTCACCTCGGCGTCGATCCTGCTGGGCGGCCTCACCTACGTCGTCGTCTACACGCTCTGGTTGAAGCGTCGCTCGAGCTGGAACATCGTCGTCGGAGGTTTCGCGGGCAGCGCCCCGGCGCTCGCCGGGAGCGCGGCCGCGGTCGGGTCCTGGACCCCCGCGGTCCTCGTCCTCGCGCTGCTCGTCTTTCTCTGGACGCCGCCGCACTTCTGGAGTCTCGCCCTGCTCCTGCGCCGCGACTATGCGGCCGCCGGCCTTCCGATGCTCCCTCGCATGGACGACCCCGGTTTCTCCGGAAAGGTCGTCGTCGTCTCCGCGAGCCTCCTCGTGCCGCCCTCGCTCGGCCTCGCCGCCACCGGCGCGGTCGCGTGGCCCGTCTCCGCCGTGCTCGTCGCGCTCGCGGTCGCCTTCGTCGGCGTGACGCTCCCGTTGTGGCGCGAGCCGAGCTCGAAACGGGCGCGGCGCGGCTTCCTCTACTCGGGCCCCTACCTGCTCGCGGTTGTCGTCGTGCTCGTCCTCAACGCCTGGCTCCTCTCGCGCGGCGTGGGCACGGGCTGGTAGGCCCCGGACGCCCCGGAAGGGCGATGGCGTTATGCGGCGCCCCCGTCTGGCTCGCCCGATGTCCCGCCCCGAGGCGCTTCCGTCGGCGACGACCGCCGTTCCCGACCGCCTCCGGCGCGCCGAAGCGGCCCTGAAGCGCCTCGGCTTCGCCCGGATCGCGGCGGCGAAGCGCGGGGCGCTCGCCCCACCGGACTTCTGGGTCCAGGAGGCCGGCGTCCCGCGGCGGACGTTCCCGGTCTACCTCCTGTCCCCGGCCGCGCGACCCGCGGGCGAGAGCCCCGTGGCGTCCCCTCCCGCCCCGCCGGTCCCGGCGCGGGCGATCGTCGTCGTTGACGGCGAAGGGGCCGCCGAGCAGGCATGGCGCTCGATGCGCGAGGCCGCGCACGACCCGGCGGCGGAGGTCTCCGTGCTCGTGCTGCCGTCCACGACGGCGCCGACCGAGGAGGCCCGGTGGCATCTCGGCACCGTCCCGCCGCGAGAGCTCCTCAAGCTCACCACGGGGATCGTCGTCGGGCTCTTCCAGCGGGCCGCCCAGGAGGAGGGCTCCGCACAGATCGATTTCGGCGAGATGCTCCAGCTCCTCCGACAGCGCTTCGGCGTCGACGTCCACCGTTCCCTTGGCGTCGACTCGGACGAGGACGCGCTGTTCCTCCTCTACCAGCTCGCCCAGCGGGACGCCTACGCGCCGGGCGAGAGCGGGACGAGCCTGCACTCGTTGGTCCTCAAGCCGACCGGGCCGGCGGCCCGCCTCCCCTGGTTCGCCGCCTAAGCGCGCCGTCGAACCGAAGCCATAAGAACCCTCGTGCGGCGTGTAGGGGCGATGGCCGATGCCGCCGAGAGCTGGCAGACCCCGTACACGAGCCTTCCCGGCAGTTCGACGCCGCCACCCGAGACGAACCCCAAGGAGGGCGTACGGGACCTCTGGGCGTTCTTCTGGCTCTCGGTCGCGAACACGCTGATCATCGCCGTCGCGGGCCTGGCGGCGTGGTTCTGGGTCCACTGAACCTTCGCCACCGGGGCAACGGTTATCTTCCCGACCCGGGTCGGCGGGCTCGGTACACCCGGTGGGGCCGTGGGGTAGCTTGGACCATCCTTCTTGCTTGGGGTGCAAGAGACTCCGATTCAAATTCGGACGGCCCCATTCCCGGCGCCGCGCACGTCGGTCGTGCGCGAGGCTAGCTCGTGTGGGCCGAACGGTTGTGGCGAGCGAGCGCCGAGGTCGTCGGGAACGTGCGACGACAGAGCGAGCACCGCACCGGCTTGGCGGCCTTCGGGGCCGCCTCCGTTACCGCGTGGGACTCGGCGACGTGGGCGCGGAGCGCCTCCTCCGAACGGAACAGACGGCCGCACTCGGGACAGGCCGCCTCGACCTCGTCGTATTCGACGTAGGGCACGGATACCGGTAGGGCCCTCGGCGCAAAGTCGCTTTCGTTCGTCCGGTCGGCCGGCGTGGCGCTACCGCGAGAGCTCTAGGAGCCGCTGGCTCAACCGTCGGAGACGCTCCCGCTCCGCTCCGAGCGCCCCTCGGCCGCCCTTGGCGAGGTCCTCGAGGTACGTGGTGTAGTTCGTGAGCTCGTCGACGACCTCGCGGGCGCCCCGAGGACTTCCCCCTCCGAGCCAGCCGCCCGCGAAGGAGGTCTCGTCGCGCCCGCGCTCGGTGAGCTCGTAGCGGCCGTCCTCGCGCCGCTGCACGAGACCGTCGTGCGCGAGATCCTCGAGGACGGGATAGACCGAGCCGGGGGACGGGCGCCACCAGCCCTGGCTCATCGCCTCCATCGCGTCCATGATCTCCGCGCCGTTCTTCGGTCCACGGACGAGCAGGTAGAGCGCCCAGTGTCGAAGTCCCCGTCGCTTGCCGAAGCCGAACATCGTTCCGATATCGGAATTTCGATATCGTATTTGAGCGCGTCGCCCCGACCCGGCCGCGCTCCGACGCGGCGGAACCTCTTGTGGTCGCGGCGTGTTCGAGGGGCGTGGGGCGGCGGTTCCTGCAACAGCGTCGACGAGACCCGTACTATCGGGCCGCACAGGATCAGGGGCTCCGCTCGCGCGCGTCGTTCAAGCTCGCGGACCTGGGTCGCCGGTTCCCGTTGTTCCACGTCGGCGACGCGGTGCTCGACCTCGGCGCCGCGCCGGGCGGCTGGTCGATCGTGGCGCGAGAGTGCGTCGGCGCCCGCGGACGGGTCGTCGCCGTCGACCCGAGGAGCGTCGAGCCCCTCGAGGGCGTCGAGGTCGTCCGCGGGACCGTCGGGGACCCACGGCTCGTCGCCCGCCTCGGGGCCGAGCCGTTCGACGTCGTCCTCTCCGACATGTCGCCGAGGATCAGCGGCGCCTACGCGACGGACCAGGCGCGGAGCGTCGACCTCGCCCGTCTCGCCTTCGTGCTCGCGCGCGAGGTCCTTCGGGACGGCGGGGTCTTCGTCGCGAAGGTCTTCGCGGGGGACCTCCTCGGCGAGCTCGAGTCCGAGATGCGCCCCGCGTTCGAGCGGCTCGTCCGCACGAAGCCGCCGGCCTCACGACAGCAGTCGTCCGAGCTCTACCTGATCGGGCTCGGCTACCGACGGGGCGGTCCTCCCGCGGAGAGAGCGCCGTGACGGCCTCTCGGGACCTCCGACGCGCGCGCGAGGAGATGGTCGACCGCCTGCACCTCTCGGACCCTCGCGTCGAGGCCGCGATGCGCAAGGTCGCGCGCGACGCGTTCGTCCCGGCGCGATGGCTCTCGATCGCCTACGACGACACCCCGGTCCCGCTCACCGAGGAGGCGACGGTCTCGGCGCCGCACATGGTCGCGCTGCTCCTCGAGGCGCTCGACCCGCGCGAGGGCGACCATCTTCTCGAGATCGGCGCCGGCATGGGGTACCTCGCGGCGCTGCTCGCCGAGCTCGTCGGGCCTGCCGGGCGCGTCGACGCGATCGAGATCGATCCCGGGCTCGCGAGCGAGGCGACGCAGCGGTTGGCGGCGCTCGGATACGACACGGTCGCACACGTCCGCGTCGGCGACGGCCACGAAGGGCTCCCCGAGCAGGCCCCCTTTGACGGCATCGTCGTCTCCTGTGCGACGCCCGACCTCGCGCTCGCGTGGACCTCGGAGCTCAGAGAGGGGGGCCGGCTCGTCGCGCCGGTCGGGAGCACCTTCGAGCAGATCCTCGTGACCTACACGCGACACGGCCGCTCGGGCCGGGTCGTCCAAGGGGTCCCCTGTCGCTTTGTCCCCCTGCGGCGCGCCGGTACTCCGCATATATAGACCCGTAAACTACGGCGGGCCCGGCGTTTTTGGCGGTTGATTATTCGTGATTCGGTTCGGACCTGCAGGGATACCCCTCTCCTGTAAGGGTCGCACCCTCCGGGACGGGATCGCCGACGTCCACCACCTCGGCCTCACGGCGATGGAGGTCCAGTTCATCAAGGTGAACCCGCTCACGCGCGTCGTCCTCGACGAGGAGGTCGGCAAGACCCCCCGCGAGCTCGTCCAGCAGCTCGTCGTCGGCGTGGGCGGCAAGGAGGACCGCCCGGACGAGCCGAGGGCGGCGGCGATGGTCGAGCCGCTCAAGCGGCGCGACACGCTGACGACGCTCACCTGGAGCCTCGCCAAGGACTACCCCGACCTCCAGCAGACCAAGGCGCTCGCCCGCGCCCTCGACGTCGACCTGACGCTCCACGCGCCGTACTACGTCGACTTCTTCGGCAGCTCGGAGGCCCGGGAGCGGTCGGTCCGCCAGCTGCAGTGGGCGACCGTCCTCGCCGAGGGGCTCGGCGCGCGCCTGACGGTGACCCACCTCGGCTTCTACGGCCCGATGGAGCGGGTCGAGAGCGTGCGCGAGCTCACCGAGATCGCCCGCGGCGTGACCGAGTGGATGCACGCCTACACGAAGGGCTCGGTCCGGCTCGGCATCGAGCCGAGCGGCCACCCCGATGTCTTCGGCTCCCGCGAGGAGGTCCTCGAGCTGGCCCGTCGTGTCAAGGGGATCGTGCCGGTGCTCAACCTTCCGCATCTCGCCGCGCGCGAGCGGACCACCTTCGAGGACCCCGAGCAGCTCCGGCCCGTGATCCAGCAGTTCGTCGAGGCGAGCGGCGGCGAGCTCTACCTCAACTTCTCGGGGGTCGAGTTCTACGGCCCCGGAGAGTTCCGCCTCGCCCCGATCAAGCGAGGGCAGCTGCGGTTCGATCCTCTCGCGGAGGTCCTCGCGGACCGCGACTACGACGTCACCGTCATCTCGAGCTCGCCGCTCCTCGAGCACGACGGGATGTACATGAAGCTCCTCTACGAGCGCTCGCTCACGCGACGCTGGACCCGCCGGCACGCTCCGTCGGCGGCGAAGCCGGCGCGGCCGCCCGCCGCGCACGCCAAGCCGGCGGCCCGTCCGCCGGTCGCGGCCAAGCGCCCGGTGGCGGCGACGGCGAAGGGAGGACGGTCCCATGGCCACCGTGCCCGCTAGCGGGACGACGTTCGCCCCCGCCGAGCGCTACATCGGCGAGCGCGTCACCGCCTCCCTCGCCGCCATCGACCCCGCGACGATCGCCTTGGTCGTCACGACGCTCCTCAAGGCGCCGGCGATCTTCGTCTACGGCGCGGGCCGCTCGGGGATCATCGGGCGCGCCTTTGCGATGCGCCTCGTGCAGACGGGGCTCAGCGCCTACGTCATCGGCGAGAGCGTGACGCCGATCGTCCGCCGCGGCGACGCGGTGTTCATCCTCTCCAACCGCGGCGAGAGCCAGTCGTCGATCCAGACCGCGAACATCGTCCGCCGCGAGGGCGCCGAGCTCATCGTCGTCACCGCTCGCTCGACCTCGAAGCTCGCGCACGCGGCGAGCCGGCTCATCTCCCTCAACCTCGCCGAGGACGCCGAGCGGCCCCGCTACGCGCCCCTGGGCACGCTGTTCGAGTCCGCCTCGCTCCGTCTGACCGACGCGCTCATCGCGGAGATCCTCGTCGCGCGCGGCGAGAGCGAGGAGACGATGCGGAGCCGACACGCCATCATGGTCTAGCGGCGCCGAGACGGCGCGGCGGTTCGGCGTCGGGGCTCCCGGCCCGTCCGTCGGGACCAACCTTTAAGGTCCGCTCGTCCTCGCCGGCGCTCGTGCCCAAGCGCGAGGCCTCTGCCGGGGCGACGCTCGTCCCCGTTCCGACGCGGTTCTTCGTCACGAGCGGCAAGGGGATCAACAAGACGAGCGAGCTCAACGCCTTCGACCTCGCTCTCCTGCAGGCCGGCATCGGGGAGCAGAACCTCGTCTCGGTCTCCTCCGTCCTGCCGATCGGGGTCCGGCAGGTCGAGCGGGCACCGATCGCGCGCGGCGCGATCACGCACTGCGTCCTCGCCCGACATGGCGGAGGCGAGGGCGAGGTCATCAGCGCCGGGATCGCCTACGGCTTCCGGGCCGACGGGCAGGGCGGCTACGTCGCCGAGGGCCACCTCCACGGGACCCAGAAGTCGCTCAAGGAGTTCCTCAAGTGGCGCATGCAGGAGATCGCGCACTTCCGCGGCGTCGAGCTCCGCCGGATCCACTACCGGACCGAGGAGCTCGTCATCCCGATGGACCACTACGGCGTCTGCATCGCCGCCTGCGTCTTCCTCCCGTAGGGCCGCGACGCCGGCAGGGCCCGGCTACAGCAGCTTACGGAACAGGAGCTTGTCCTCGAGGCGGCCGTCGATCGTGAGCTTGCGGAGGACGATCGCCTTCATCGGCCCCACCTCCTTGCGCACGAGACCCTCGAAGGTCGCGCGGTCCGTCGTGATCGTGAGGTCGGCGTGCTCGGCGACGCCCGTCCTCAGGTTCTGGAGCCGTCCCTCGCGGAGCTCGACCGAGTAGCTCGCCTCGTCGGTGAGGCGCACGACAACGGTCCGCGAGAGCTGCGCGAGCTCCGCCTGGACCGACGGCGTCCTCGCGGCGTGGGCGTTGAACCGCTCGACGAGCGAGGCGAGCGTCTCGGCGACGGTCATCGATACGCCTCGAGCGGCGGAGCCGGGCCGCGCGGCTTAAGGTTTCGGACCGTCGCCCAGCTGCTTCGCACCCAGGGCGGGAGCGTCGACGCAGAGGCCAGGAGCTCGGAGAGACAGGCGCGCGTCTCGGGATCCCCCGGGTAGCCCGAGCCGAGAGGGAGCGACGTCGCGAGCGCGAGGCGCGCGAGGGCGCGGTCCCGGGCGACCTTCGCGAGGATCGACGCGGCCCCGACGATCGGCAGGTCGCGGTCCGCGTGGTGTCGGGCGACGACGGCCTGAGGGCCCCGTCGTGCGAGCCGCGCGACGGTGCGGCCGAACCGCTCGGCGACCGGGTCACAGGCGTCGAGGAACGCCGTCACGGGACGCGCTCGCCGGACGATGTCGGCGAAGACCTCGGCCTCGAGGTCGTTGAGGCCGCGACGACGCACGTGGGCGTCGATACGGGACGGCGGGATCGCCGCCACGAACGGCGTGCCGAGCCGTCGAAGCTCGCGGTCGAGCTCGACGCGCCTCGCGGGCGAGAGCTCCTTGGAGTCGCGCACCCCGAGCCGCTCGAGCTCCGGCAGCGACGACGGCGCGAGCCGGAACCCCGCGACGACGAGCGGTCCGAAGACGCTCCCGCGACCCGCCTCGTCGACGCCGAGGATCCCCGACACCGCCGGGCTCTTGGGCGAGGGCGGCACGCCCTCGCGAGGGGCGGGAACGCCTTAAGGCTCGCCCGGCTGGACCGAGGGATGACTCTCGGGGGCGTCGTCGTTCCGACGCCGACTCTCTTCGACGCGGACGGCGGGCTCGCGTCCGAGGCGAACGCGGCCTTCCTCGAGGGGCTCGTGCGCGAGGGGATCGACCACCTGTTCGTGCTCGGCTCGCTGGGCGAGTTCGCGGCCGTCGAGGACGCGGAACGGACCCGGCTCCTCCGCGCCGCCGTGTCGGCGCTCCGCGTCGGGAGCGACCTCTGGGTCGGCGTCGGGGCCCCCTCGACCGCCCGCGCGGTGCGCTACGCCCGAGAGGCCGAGGCGCTCGGCGCGGCCGCGGTCGTCGCCGTGCCGCCCTACTACCTCCGGCCCACCGACGCGGAGATCGCCGCCTACTACCGGGCCCTCCACGAGGCCGTGCGCCTTCCGCTCCTCGCCTACAACATCCCCTCGAAGGTCGGCTACGCCCTTCCCAAGGAGCTCGTCCATCGCCTGGCCCGCGAAGGGGTCCTCGCCGGGATCAAGGACACCGCGGGCTCCCGCGAGAGCCTCGCCCGCTTCCTCGGCGGCGCGCCGAGCGGGTTCGCCGTCCTGCCCGGCGATGACGGCCTCGCGCAGTGGGCGATCGGCAACGGCGCCGTCGGCGCGGTGATGGGGACGGCCAACGTCGTGCCGAAGCTGGCCCGCGCGCTCGTGGCGTCGACGCGGGACGGTCCGGCCGCGCGCGCCGAGTCGCTGCAGGGTCGGGTCGAGCGCCTCGTCGACGCGGTGTTCTCCGGCCCGTTCCCGGCGACCGTGAAGTTCCTGGCCCACCGCTTCCGCGGGGCCCCGGAGGGCTACCGCGCCCCGTACGGCCCCCTCACGCCTTCCGAGGTCGACACCGTCCTCGCGAAGTTCCGTCCCCTTGAGGGGGAGCTCGCCGAGTTCCGCTAGCCCATGCGCGCGATCGTCGTTGAGCCCCCGACCCCCGGAGCCCGCCTCGAGGACGTGCCGGACCCCGAGCCGCATCGGGGGGAGGTCGGCGTGCGCGTCCTCGAGTGCGGCGTCTGCGGCACCGACCGGGACATCGTCGCCGGGCAGTACGGGACGCCTCCGACGGGGAGCCGTCGGCTCGTGCTCGGACACGAGAACCTGGGCGCGGTCGAGGCGGTCGGCCCCGGCGTCGCCGGATGGAAGCGCGGCGACCTCGTGGTCGCGACGGTCCGCCGCGGCTGCGGCCGCTGTCGCTTCTGCCTCACCAACCAGTCCGACCTCTGCGAGACGGGCGGGTTCACCGAGCGCGGCATCCGCGGGCGGGACGGCTACTTCGCCGAACGCTACTCCGAGGGACCCGAGTACCTCGTCCATGTCCCGGAGGCGCTGCGGGCGGTCGCGGTCCTCCTCGAGCCGCTCAGCGTCGTCGAGAAGGCCTACCACGAGGGTCGGAGCGTCCTCGACCGCCTGGGTCCGACCCCGGGCCATCCGCGGGAGACCCCGCCCTCGGCGCTGGTCTCGGGGACCGGCGCGATCGGGATGCTCGCGAGCTTTTTGCTCCGCAGCGAGGGCTACGACGTCGTCGCGATCGACCGGCACGGCGAGGGGACGCCGGCCGCGGCGCTCCTTCGTCGGATCGGTGCCGAGCACGTCGATGCCGCCGGCGGACTCGGTGCCCTTTCCGGCCGTCGGTTCGAGATGGTCCTCGAAGCGTCGGGGAACGCGCCGCTCGACTTCGACCTCCTGCGAGCCCTCGCCCCGAACGGCGTCCTCGTCCTCACGGGGATCCCGCCGGCGGACCGTCCGCCGATCTCGCTCGCCGCCGGCCAGGTCCTGCGGGACCTCGTCCTTGCGAACCAGGCGATCGTCGGCAGCGTCAACGCGAACCGCAGCTATTTCGAGCTCGGGATCCGCCACCTCTCCCGCTTCCGCAAGGCCTGGGGGGACGCCGTCGCGCGCGTGATCACATCGCGTCACGCTCTCGACGAGGCCCCCGCGCTCCTCGCGGACCGCGGCTCCGGCGCGATGAAGAACGTCCTCACGATCGCGCGCTAGGCCGTCGCGCGCCCCTCAGCGTACCGGGCGCGTCCCGCTCAGCACGGCGAGGATGCGTCGGGTAAGGAGGAGTTGACCCGCGACGAGACCGGCGAGGAGGATCGCATACGTCGCCGCGAGGAGAAGCGAGGGCTCGCGGAACGGAAAGCCCGCGGGAGCGAGCCCGCTCCACGCGAACAGCAGCAACGCGCCTACGGCGACCGCGAGCCACCCCACGAACCCGGGTCGGCCCCAGACGCTCGGCGGACGGACGGGTGCGGTCATCCGGACCCCGAAGGGACGGACCGGTATAAGGCCGCGGCGTCGGGGCGTACCGACGCGCCGGCGGGGCCCGGCGCGCGATCAGGGCCCGCAACGCGGTAATCTCTTATAGCGCGCCCAACTCCGAGCGACCCACCTCGGGACCATGGGGATCTGGCAAGCACGCTCGCGACGCAAACCGACCGGGGGCCGGCTGAGGCCCATCCGGAAGAAGCGGCGCTTCGAGATCGCCCGTGAGCTCCAGCAGGCCGTCGTCGGCACGGGGACGGTGAAGCGCTACCGGGTCCGGGGCGCCAACCAGAAGCTCCGCATCCTCACCGCGAGCACGATCAACGTCTTCGACCCCGCGACGAAGACGAACAAGGTCGCGCAGATCGTGACCGTCCGCGAGAACCCGGCGAACCCCAACTACGTCCAGCGCAACATCATCACGAAGGGCGCGATCGTCGAGACCGACCTCGGGCTCGTCCGCATCCGCTCGCGCCCGGGCCAGGACGGCGTCCTCAACGGGGTCCGCCTCGCCACGCCCGCGGCCACGACGAAGTAGGCGCGCGGCGCTCTCCGCGGGATGCCGGACCACTTCTTCGTCTACCCGGCCTATCTCGACCGGGGCCTGGCCCGCGCGATGGGCCGTCGGGTCCCCGCGGCCGAGGGCGTCACCGAGGTGACCGTCGACGAGATCGTTGCGGCCGCGCAGGCGCTCGGTCTCAAGGCGACGGCCGAACCCGACAAGCAGTACCCGAGGACGTTCTTCACCTACGGCGGCCGGGTGCGGGTCGCCAAGCGCGAGGGCGTCACGAAGGCGGGCTTCCTGCGGGAGCTCGCGCAAGAGATCGCCCGGCGCCGAGGGACGGCACGGAAGGGCTAGATGGAGGAACCGGGGACCGTCTACTTCACGGGCACGGCCGGGGCCGGCAAGACCCGCCTCGTCCAGGCCTACCAGTCCTGGATGAAGTCCGCCGGCTACGACGCGATCACGGTCAACCTCGACCCGGGGAACGAGTCGGAGAAGTTCACACCCGACGTCGACATCCGCGAGTGGGTCCGGCTCTCGGACGTGATGGACGAGTACGGGCTCGGTCCGAACGGGGCGCAGGTCGCCGCGAGCGACCTGATCGCGATCCGCATCTTCGAGGTCAAGCAGGCGGTCCAGGAGCTGAAGACCGACTACGTCCTCGTCGACACGCCGGGCCAAGTGGAGCTGTTCGCGTTCCGCGAGTCCTCGAAGGCGATCGTCGACGCGCTGAGCGGGGACCGCTCCGCGATCGCCTTCCTCTTCGACCCGGCGCTCGCCAAGAGCCCGAGCGGCTTCGTCTCCCTCCTCCTGCTCTCGGCGACGGTGGAGTTCCGCTTCCGCCTCCCGATGGTGAACCTCCTCTCCAAGGTCGACCTGCTCACACCCGAGCAGCGCGAGGAAGTCACCTCCTGGGGGGACGACACCGAGCAGCTCCTCGCGGCGCTCGACCGCGATGCGCCGACGCCGGACGTCCAGCTCTCCTCCGAGACCCTCCGGGCGATCTCGGCGCTCTCCCCGCTGGCTTCGCTGCTCCCGACCTCCGCGGAGGACGGGAGGGGGCTCGAGTCGATCTACCAGGCCGCCCAGCGGATCTTCGGGTCGAGCGAGGACATCGAGCCTTCGCAGGCGCCGCCCGAGGACCCCTAGTGCCGCGACCACAAACGTCGTCGGACGTTGTGGGGGCGGCCTGATCGCTTCCGATTGAGCTCGCGCATTGCACCTTGGATCGCGCCGCCGAGCTCGCGCCAGTCACGGTGGTCGGTCCCCGTCAGCGCAATCTCCCGGATCGACCGGAAGTGAAGCGGTGGGTGCTACGTCACCCGCGATTCCACTTCCACTTCGTCCCGACGAGCTCGTCGTGGCTGAATCCGGTCGAGCGGTGGTTCAACGACCGGACGTACCGTCAGATCCGTCGGGGGACATTCCACAGCGAGTGGAAGCGGATCGACAGGTTGAAGCTCTACCTCGAGAGGTACAACGAGGTTCCTCGACCCTTCCAGTGGAGAGCCACCGCGGACGAGATTCTCATCAAGGTCACTTGGAACCGGTTAAACGTAGGTCTGGCGGGTACGGCGCACTAGGGGCTATTCCTCGGTGAAGAACAGGCCCATGCCGGCCGCGGCGGCCTCGTCCTCGTCCTTGAACCGGCGGTAGAGCGTCTCCGCCTCGTCGTGCGGCGGCTTCTTCCCGATCGCGGCGAGGAGCGAGTCGGCCCTCGCGAGGGCCGACTCGGTCCCCTCGAGCAGGACGTAGAGCTCGCCCGCGGGTCCGCCCGTGGCGGCGGCGTCGCGGACCTTCTGGCTCTGGCGGGAGACCTGGTCGTCGGCGAGCGCCTGGTCGAGCTCGGACTTCTTCGCCGTCGGCACGAGGTAGAGCAGCCAGGCCATCGCCGGGCGGACCCGTCGGCGCTCTTAGGGGTTTCGCGTCGCGCGGCTCAGATCCCGAACGACGAGCGGGCCGCCATCACCTTCGGGTCCTCGAGCCCCATCACGTCAGGGTTCCGCCCCTCGGAGACGGCGAGCCAGTAGGCCAAGAGCTGGAACGGGACGACCTGGAGGACGGGCGCGGGCAGGCGTCCGGGTGGGGGGAGCGAGAGGATCCGTTCGCCGCCCGGGCCCCCGCTCGTATCGACGAGGAGCGTCTCCGCACCGAGCAGCCGGGCCGCGTGGAGTCCCTGGAGCGCCCGGTCCCGCTCGAGCGGGGTCGACGAGATGGCGAGGACGCCGGTCCGGTCGGTGACCGAGGGAAGTACGCCGTGCAGGAGCTCCTCGACACCGACGGCGGCGCAGAACCGCCCCGACGCCTCTCGGAGCTTCAGCGCGGCCTCGCGGGCGGACGGCTCCGCCTCGCCCGACCCGACGAGGAGCAGCTGCTCCTTCGGGGCGAACCGCTCGACCATGTCGACGACGGGGTTCTCGGTCGCGAGCGCGGCCGTGAGCGCGTCACCGATCGCCTCCTCGGACCTCTCCGTGTCCCCCGGGGCGTGGGACCACGTGTCGACGAGCGCCGTCGTGGTGACGAGCGCGGCCGTGAAGCTCACGGTGTGCGTCCAGGAGGTCTCGTCGGCGTACTGCGTCAGGAGCACCCGGTCCGCGAGCGCGTGCGACGGTCCCTCGGGGTGCGAGGTGACGAGGAGCACGCGGACCTTCTGCTCGCGGAGCCGCTTCTGGGCCTCGACGGTGGCCGCCGTGTCGGCGCCGGCGGAGAACACGACCCCGACGGCCCCGGCCGCCGGTGTCCTCACGGCCTCGAGCAGGTCGAACGAGGAGAGCGCCGCGACGCGGCCGACGGCGCCGAGCGCCCGTTCGGCGCTGAATCCCGCGGCGAGCGCGGCATGGTACGAGGTCCCCTGGCCCACGAACAGGAGCTCGGAGGTCGGCGCCGGGAACGGCTCGGACGCGAGCGCCTCCGCCGTGGCGCGGTAGGAGCCGCGGGCGGCGACGGCCTGCCGTCGGATCATCTCGTGCATGAAGTACGGATGTCGGGTCCGCCCGAACGGCGGCTGCGGCGTCTGGGGGCCGGGGAGCGTGACCATCGCGACGGCACACCCGGCCGCCCCCATAGCAGGTTCGGGCCCCCACGCAACCCACTTACGGGCCGGCCGGCTCGACAGCCCCGTGTGGACCTCGACGGCCGAGGCGCCGATCCTGCTCGTCGGGGCCGCGCATGTGGTCGACCTCGAGCCGGCGCTCCGCCGGCTCCTCCGCGACCGACCGCTCGACGGCGTCGCGGTCGAGCTCGACGACGAGCGCGCTCGTGCCCTCCTCGCACCGCCGGAGACGGCGCCCGGGCGTCGTGGCCGGGTCCCGGTCGTCCTCCGGCTCTGGGGCCACCTGCAACGGCGGCTCGGGGAGGAGATGGGCGGCGGCGTCGCGGGGGCCGAGATGGTCGTCGCGGCGCGCATCGCCCAAGAGCGGGGCGTGCCGCTCCTCCTCATCGACGACCCGATCCGGGAGACCCTGCCCAAGCTCCTCGGGTCGCTCTCGCTGCGCGAGCGGCTGAGCCTCGTCGTCGGCTCGATCGTGGGTCTGTTCGTTCCGGCCCGCCTCGTACAGCGGCAGCTCGACCGCTACAACGAGGCGCCGGCTCCGTTCCTCGAGGAGGTCCGGTCGGCCTACCCCGGTCTCGCCCGCGTGCTGATCGACGACCGGAACGAGCACATGGCGCGAAGGCTCGGGGAGGCGCGCGGCCGCGGTGTCGGGCGGATCGCCGCGGTCGTTGGCGATGCCCACGTTCCCGGCCTCGTCGCAGCGCTCGCTCGACGGGGGATCCCGACGGAGGCGGTGCCGCTGCGCGAGCTGCTCGAGCGCGCTACAGCACCGTGAGGCGGCTCTTCTTGACGGCGTCGAGGGAGGCCAGGATCGCCTCGGCGAGCCGTCCGGCCTCCTCGCCCTCGTAGCTCTCGAGGCGACCGGCGTCCCCGAGCACCGAGATCCTCGGGTCGATGGGAAGGCGGGCGAGCAGCGGGACGCCGTACGATTCGGCGACCTTCGCGACCCCGCTCGGCCCGAACGGCTCGATCCGCTCGTGGCAGTGCGGGCACTCGAGGTAGCCGAGGTTCTCGACGACCCCGAGGAGGGGAACGTGGAGGTCCCGGGCCATGTTCATCGCCTTCTGGACGATCAGGGCCGAGAGCTCCTGGGGCGAGAAGACGAAGACCATCCCGTCGAGGGGGATCGTCTGGAAGACCGTGAGGGGCACGTCGCTCGTCCCGGGCGGCATGTCGAGGAGCAGGAAGTCAAGCGGTCCCCAGTTGACCCCCGCGTAGAACTGCAGGATGAGGCGAGTTACGAGGGGACCCCGCCAGATCACCGGGGTCTGGTCGTCCTCGACCATGAACTGCGAGGAGACGACCGAGATGCCGCCGGCGGTCGCCGCCGGCTCGATCCCCTCGCCCTTGTCGAGGAGCGGGCCGGAGAGCCCGAGGAGCTTCGGGATGGACGGGCCCGTCACGTCGGCGTCGAGCAGCCCCACCTTGAGCCCCCGGCGCGCGAGGGCGGCGGCGAGGAGGGCCGTGACCGACGACTTTCCGACGCCGCCCTTACCGGAGCCGACCGCGATGACGTGCTGGATCGCGCCCTTCTCCATGCGCGTGAGGCCGCCGCCCGGGCGCGGCGCGCGGGGCGCGCCGATAGGCGACGAGGTCGGGTGGCCCTCCGTCGTCGAGGGGGAGTCGGGCGACACGGCCCACGACGGGGCCCACGATATATAACGCGCCCTGTCGTGACCCTCACCGGAGGCGGCGATGACGGCGGGAAGGTCCGCGGGGCTCGAGGAGGTCTTCGAACCGAGGTCGATCGCGGTGGTCGGGGCGTCGAACCGACCGGATACCGTCGGGCAGAGCCTTTTCCGCAACATCCTGCAGGCCGGCTACAAGGGCGTCGTCTACCCGGTGAACCCGGGCTGGAAGAGCGTCTCGGGGGTCCGCTGCTACGCGAAGGTCTCGGACCTGCCGGAGGTCCCGGACCTCGGGTTCGTCATCGTGCCGGCGCCCGCGGTCGCCGGTGTCGCCGAGGAGCTCGGCAAGCTCGGCACGAAGGGGATCGTCGTCATCTCCTCGGGGTTCCGCGAGGTCGGCGGCGAGGGGATCGCTCGCGAGGAGGCGCTCGTCCGGGTCGCCTCGAAGTACCGCATGTCGGTCGTCGGCCCGAACTGCTTCGGCGTGATCAACACGAGCAGCGAGATGAGCCTGAACGCGACGTTCTCCGAGAGCCTGCCGCCAAAGGGGAACATCGCCTTCGTCTCGCAGAGCGGGGCGCTCTGCGCGGGGATCCTGCGCTACGGGACCTCGGAGCGGATCGGGTTCTCCAGGTTCGTGAGCGTCGGCAATCGGGCCGGCGTCGACGAGAACGACATCCTCCGCTCCGTCGGGCGCGACCCGGCGACGAAGGTCGTCCTGCTCTACATCGAGAGCCTCGCCGACGGGCGGCGGTTCCTCGAGGTCGCCCGCGAGGTCACGGAGCAAAAGCCGGTCCTCGTGATCAAGAGCGGCCGCTCCGCGGCCGGCGAGCGCGCGGCGCAGAGCCACACGGGCTCGCTCGCGCACTCGGCCCAGGACCGCGTCTTCGACGCGCTGTTCGAGCAGGCGGGCGTGCTGCGGGCCGACACGATCGGCGACCTCTTCCGGATGGCGAAGATCTTCTCGACGGGCCTCAAGCTCGAGGGGCCCCGCCTCGCGATCCTCACGAACTCGGGGGGCCCGGGGATCGTCGCCGCCGACGCCTGCGCCCGGGGCGGGCTCGAGCTGCCGCTGCCGCCTCCGATCATCGCCGAAGGTCTCCGCTCGATCCTCTCCCCCTCGGCGTCGATCGGCAACCCCGTCGACATGACCGCCGACGCGCGCCCCGAGGTCTACCGAGAGTCCCTCAAGCTCCTCCTCACGGCCCCCGATGTCAACGGGGCCCTCGTCATCGCGACCCCGACGGGGACGTTGAGCGGGATGGAGCTCGCCCGGGCGATCCTCGAGGCCCGCTCGTCGACCTCGAAGCCGGTCGCCGCCTGCCTGTTCGGCCTGAGCGACCTCACGCAAGAGGTGACGTTCCTCGAGGAGCACGGCGTGCCGACCTACACGTTCCCCGAGGAGGCGATCCAGGGGCTCTCGGGCCTCGCCCGATACAACGCCTGGTGGACTCGGCCGCGGACCGAGGTCAAGACCTTCGAGGTCGACCGGGCCGCGGCCCAGCGTGTGATCGCGCGCGCCCGCGCGGCCGGGGCGAGCGTGCTGCCCGAGTACGCGGCCCGCGCCCTCCTCGAGGCCTACGGGATCCGATTCCCCGCGGTCCGCCGGACCCGGACCGTCGCCGAGGCCGTCGCCGCCGCGAACGAGATCGGCTACCCCGTCGTCCTCAAGATCGCGTCGCCCGACATCTCCCACAAGACCGACGTCGGGGGCGTCGAGCTCGGCATCGAGACCCCCGCCCAGCTCCGCGCCGCGTTCGCCCGGATCGAGCGCTCCGTCGCCGCGAAGGCGCCGAAGGCCCGGATCGAGGGGCTCGAGGTCGAGCAGCAGGTGCTCGGCGGCAAGGAGGTCTTGGTCGGCGCCCAGCGGGACCCGGCGTTCGGCCCGATGATCGTCTTCGGAATGGGCGGCATCTACGTCGAGGTCCTCAAGGACGTGACGTTCCGGCTCGCCCCCCTCCGGCCGCTCTCGGCCGAGCACATGGTCCGCTCGGTGCGAGCGTTCCCGCTCCTCACGGGCGTTCGGGGCGAGGCGCCGAGCGACCTCCCCGCGCTGTACGAGGCACTCCTTCGGATCTCTCAGCTCGTCGTCGAGCAGCCGGAGATCACCGAGCTCGACGTGAACCCGCTGCTCGTCCGCGGGGCCGGCCAGTCGGTCGTCGCCGTCGACGCGCGCGTCGTGCTCGATCCGTCTTCCAGATCGGCACCTCCCGCTTCAGCTCCTCGATCAGCCCTGCGCAGGCCCGCAGGGCCGCGGCGCGGTGCGGCGCGGCCGCGCCGACGATGACGGCGGCCGTTCCGACGGGCAGCACGCCGAGCCGGTGCCAGGCGACGGCGCCCGTGAGACGGTAGCGACGCACGACGCGCCGCTCGAGCGCTTCGAGGGCCGCGAGGGCCATCGGAACGTGCGCGTCGTACTCGAGCGCGACGACCCGGCCGCGACGGGTGCGGTCCGGTCGGACGGTGCCGACGAAGACGGCGACCCCGCCGCTCTCGGGCCGTTGTAGCTCTTCGTAGGCGCGGGCGATCGAGAGGGGCCGGCGAACGAGGGCGACGCTCACGCTAGCCCCCGCTGTAGGGTGGGTGGACGGCGATCTCGTCACCCGGGGCGAGGCGGAGGCGCCGGTCGGAGGCGTAGCGGCCGTTGACCGCGAGGCGGCTCGCCTGGAGGACCGGTCGGAGGGCCAAAAACTCCTCGGCGACGGCGTCGACGAGTTCGCCGAGGGTCGCGCCCTCGGCCGCGAGCGGCCGGTCGAGGGCGGCCCGGCCGACAGCCTCTCGAGCCGGGCCGAAGAGGAGGAGGCGCACCGACCCGGGCACGCCTCGAAGAGGGGGGCCGCGCCTATGGCGGTTGTGGCCCCCTCCGACACCCGGCCGTCGCGTGTCGCCGGTCGGTGAAACGCATTAATACGCTCCTCCCCTCGAAACGTCGATGCAGGAGCTCTCGATCCGGGCCGGAGGGGCCGCGGGCGACGGGATCGCCTCCGTCGGCGAGGCGTTCTCGAGATCGCTCTCCCGGATGGGGCTGAACCTCTTCGGACTCAACGCCTACCAGTCGGTCATCCGCGGCGGTCACGTCTGGTTCCAGGCGCGGGCGAGCGACGCGCCGGTGCACTCGCAGGGCGACCGCGTCGACCTCCTCTACGCGCTCGACCGCCAGACCGTCGAGGTCCACGCGCCGCTTCTGGCGCCGGGAGGGATCGTCGTCTTCGACCCCGAGAAGTTCTCCGTCGCCGAGGGCGACCTGCCCAAGGGCGTCGACGCGTTCCCCGTCCCGACGCTCCAGCTCGCGCGGAAGTACACGACCCAGCCGATCCTGCAGAACGCGGCCGGCATCGGCGCGACGGCGTTCCTCGCCGGGATCCCGCTCGAGACCGTCCAGAAGGTCCTCGCCGACTCCTTCGGCAAGAAGAAGGGCGAGATCGCCGACTGGAACCTCGGCGCCTCCGGTGACGGCTACCGGTACGCCGAGCAGCACCACGCCCCGAGCCCGCACGCGGTGCGCCCGTCGGGCCCCGCCAAGCTCCTCCTCACGGGCAACGAGGCGATCGCCCTCGGGGCCGCCGCCGCGGGAGTGAAGTTCCTCGCCCAGTACCCGATGACCCCGGCCTCCTCGGTGATGCACTGGATGGCGGCTCACTCCCACGACCTCGGGATCGTCGTCAAGCAGGCCGAGGACGAGCTCGCGGCGATCAACATGGCGATCGGCGCCTCCTACGCCGGCGTCCGGTCGATGACCGCGACGAGCGGGGGCGGCTTCGCCCTGATGGTCGAGGCGCTCGGCATGGCGGGCATGACCGAGACGCCCCTCGTCGTCGTCGAGGCCCAGCGCGCCGGCCCTTCGACGGGCCTGCCGACCAAGACGGAGCAGGGGGACCTCAACCTCATGCTCGGCGCAGGTCAGGGAGAATTCCCCCGAGCCATCCTGGCGCCGAGCAACGCCCTTGAGGCCTACCGCGCGGCCGTCGAGGCCGTTCGCCTCGCGGAGGCCTGGCAGACGCCGATCCTCCTCGCGAGCGACCTCCACCTCTCCGAGAACTACATGACGATCGACCGGTCCGAGGTCTCGTTCGACGTCCCCATCCCCTCGCTGTACCAGGTCGAGGCGAACGGGAACGACTACAAGCGCTACCTGTACACGCCGTCGGGCGTCTCCCCGAGGGCGCTCCCCGGTCAGCCGGGGCTCCAGTTCATCGCGGGCTCCGACGAGCACGACGAGAAGGGGCACCTCATCTCCGACGTGCGGTCGGGTCTCCCCCATTGGGTCGCCGAGCGCACGAAGATGATGGACAAGCGGATGCACAAGCTCGACGGGCTACGGCACGATGCCCCGCCGGTCCTCGTCGAAGGCGCGGCGAACCCGAGCCTCACGCTCTTGGCCTGGGGGTCGACGGTCGGCGCCGTCCGCGACGCGATGGTGCAGCTTACGGCCGCCGGCATCCCGACGCGCCTCGTCTACCCGAGGACGGTCTATCCGCTCGACACGGCCACGCTCGTGCCGCTCCTCACGGGTCCCGAGCCGAAGCTCCTCGTCGAGGCGAACTTCTCCGGCCAATTGGGCCGGCTCCTTCGGTCGGAGACGAGCATCGACCTGCCCGACAAGCTCCTCAAGTACGACGGCGAGCCGTTCTATCCGACGGAGATCGTCGCCAAGGTCCGGGAGGTCCTCAACCGTGTCAGAAAGTAGCGTGCAGGCCGCGGCCCCCGTCGGAACCCCCCTTCCCCTGATCGGGAAGTCGGACACGAAGCCCACTTGGTGCCCGGGGTGCGGGGACTACGGCGTCATCGCCGCGATCGAGATGGCGGTCAAGCGGCTCAAGCTGCCGTCCCACACGGTCGTGCTCGTCTCGGGGATCGGTTGCTCGAGCAACCTGCCGCACTTCCTCTCGAGCTACGGCTTCCACGCGATCCACGGGCGCGCCCTGCCGGTCGCGGAGGGGATCCGATGGGGGAACCACGGGCTCACCGTCATCGCGACGGGCGGCGACGGGGACGGCTACGGGATCGGCGCGGGGCATCTCGTCCACGCGATGCGCCGCAACGTCGACCTCACCTACGTCACGATGAACAACCAGATCTACGGGCTCACGACGGGCCAGGCGTCGCCGACCTCGATGCTCGGCCAGAAGACGAAATCGACGCCGACGGGCGTCATCGAGAACCCGATCGACCCGGTCTCGCTCGCCCTGGCGAGCGGAGCCACCTACATCGCCCGGGGCTTCTCGGGGGATGTGAAGCAGCTCGCGGACCTCGTCGCGGGCGCGATCACGCACAAGGGCTTCGCCTTCGTCGACACGATGTCGCCGTGCGTCACGTACAACAAGATCAACACGTTCGACTTCTTCCGCCAGCGCGTCTACAAGCTCGAGGCGGCGGGGCACGACCCGACGAACCTCGTCACGGCGTGGGAGCGCTCCCTGGAGTGGGGCGAGAAGATCCCGACCGGGCTGTTCTACCGCGCCGAGCGGCCGACCTACGAGGAGCTCGAGGAGGTCCTCTCGGCCGGGCCCCTCGTCGGCCAGCCCGCCGGGCTCAAGGGGCGCGAGTCGCTCCTGGACGAGTTCCTCTAGGGCCGCGGCGGCCGGGCGCTACGGCGGCACCGCGAACAGCCAGGCGTCCCCCTCGGCGAAGAGGACCGGCCAGCCGGCCCGCTCGAGCGGCGGCGCGAGGAACGGCTCGAACAACACCGAGTTCGCCTGCGTCACGGCGACGTACTCGGCCCCGAGGGCGTGGAGCGCCTTGAGGCCGGTGGCGTTGAGAGCGCCCTGGATGAGCTGGTCGACGACGAGCTGGTAGTCGGTCGCGGTCGCCGGACCGGCCGCACCGTTCATCGGCTCGAGGACGCGGAGCGTCGGCGCATAGCCCGGGAGGAACTCGGCGGCGCTCCCCGGCGCGACGAGGACCGCGGCGCCGCTCGGGAGGTGGTCCGCGCACCAGGCCAGAAGCGCCTCGTCCGAGCTCGTGACGTTGCCGAACGACACGTAGGAGGCATGCAGCTGGCCCGGCAACAGGGCGCCGGTGACCGCGGCTCCTGGCAGCAGGAGGAGCGCGGCCACGACGCCCGCGACGACCGCGCTCCGTCGAGGAAGGGAGGTGTGACGCGCCGGCGCCGCTCCGCCAACGGTCGGGGCCGTCGCGGCGCCCCCCCTCGAGAGCGCCGCGAGCCAGAGCAGCGGCGTCGCCGCGAGGATCGCGTAGAGCTCGAAGAGCAGGAGGCTCTCCTCGCCGGGGCTGGTCAGCGACTCGAGCGTCGGGAATCCCGGCACGCCCCCTCGCGCGAGCAGCCCGAGGGCCAGGAGCGCCGCGAGCGCGAGACCTCCGACGAGGAGCAGGCGCGCGAGCCCGTCGCCGACCCTCGCGCGCACCTCGGGATGCAGCAGGAGGAACGCTCCGACGACCAGGAGCGCCGAGAGCTCGACCTGAAGCACGGGGAAGGGGGAGAGCAGCGGATGTCCCGGCCCGTAGAGGAACGGGTCGACGAGGCCGACGAGGTCGTTCGGGCCGATCCCTCCCGAGGCGAGCGCCGCCGGTGCGGCCGTGTGCTCTTGAGCGAGCGCGTAGAGGCTCGGCGTCACCCAGGGGAGCGCCGCGGCCAGGGCCGTGCCGTAGGCCCTGAGCCGGGAGGCCATAGAGCGCTTCGAGGAGACCCCGAGCGCGAGGAACGCCGCGGCGACGACGAACAGCCACTCGGGGCCGACCGGGTTCAGGGCCGCCGCGTAGCCCGCGAGAGCGCCGAAGGCGAGCGCATCTCCGAGGGCCGGCCCGCGCTCGCCGCCCCACGCGGGGCACCAGCTCGCGAGGATCAGGACGAGCGGCGCGGCGAGGGCGAAGTCGTTCGACCCGAACGCCATCTCGCGCGTCCACGGCGCGGCGAGCGCGGTGAAGAGGGCGAGGACCGCGGCGGAGACGCGCGAGCCGGTGAGCCGGAGCCCGAAGGCGTAGGCGGCGAGCGGGAAGGCGGCGAGGAAGAGCGGCGTGACGAGGAGCGCCGTTGCCACCGGGGGCGTCGCGAGGATGGCGTCGACGGTCCCCAGCCAGACGGTGGTCCCCTGCGGATAGGCGATCCAGCCGGTGGCGACCGGTGCGAAGGTGAGCGGGAGGCTGTGGTGAAGCCCGAGGAGCCCGGTGTAGGTCGCGAGCACGCTCGAGTCGAACGTGTTGCCGCTCCCGACGCCGACGACCGCGGCCATCTCGACGAGGAAGAGGACGAGCGCGCTCCCGAGCGCGACGAGCTCGGGCCCCCGACGCCGCAGGTGCGCCACGAGGGGCCGCGGCCCTCGGGGGAGTCGATGCGAGCGCCGGGCGAGTCCGACGCCGAGGGCGAGGACCCCGAGGGCGAGGAGGGCCGCGACGGCGAGCGGCGAGAACAGCCCGAACGGCAGCGCGGCGAGGGCGTAGAGCAACGCCCCCCCGAGGTAGAGGTCGAGGACGACCCGCTCGATCGCCCCCAGGGTCCGGAGGATGGGGGCGACGCGCGACGAGATCGAGCGCACGACCTCGCCAAGCGCCACGACCGCGGCGAAAAGGGCGAGCAGCTCGATCGCCAAGAGGGCGACGGTCGGTCCCTCGAGCGCCACCGCCCGGGAAGGGCTCGCCGAGGGTATAGCGGCTCGTGCCCGACCGCCGGCAGGCTTTTACCCTCGGGCCCGAGAGACCGGGTGGGCGAACGTGCACGACGTCCCGGCGGGGGCCCGGGCGGGCCTCACCTCGATCACGCGAGGGACCGTCGTGATGATGCTCGGCACCGTCGGGTTCGTCATCGAGAACTTCGTCTTCCGCGTCCTGCTGATCCGGACCCTCTCCCCCGAGGAGTGGGGCCAGTTCTTCGTCGGCCTCACGCTGGTGGGCCTGCTCGCGGCCGTCGGGAGCCTCGGCCTCCCCCAGGCGATCGCCCGAACGCTGCCTTTCGAGGTCGACCTCGGGGAGCGCCGACGCGCGCTCCGGACCGGACTCGCCGTCATCCTCCCCTCCGCCGTCGTGGGGTCGGTGGCGCTCGCGGCGGCGAGCGCGCCCCTCGGTGCCGCGCTCGGCACCCCGCTGCTCTCGCAGACGCTGCTGTTCTTCTCGGCGGCGGTCGGGCTCACGATCGTCGCCACGTTCCTCGCCGCCGTCTTCCAGGGGTTCGAGGACGCGATCCCGAACGCGCTCTTCCTCCAGGTGCTGAACCCGGCGATGTTCATCGGGTTCCTCCTGCTGATCGAGGGGGTCGTCCCCCTCCACGTCGCCTTCTCGGCCGCGCTCGCCGCCTACACGCTCAGCGGGGTCGTGACGCTCGGAGTCCTTCTCGTCTATGCCCGCCGACGCCTCCCCCGACTGCTCCCCGCCGGGTCGAGCCCCTCGGGCCTGTCGGGGGGCCTGCTCCGCTTCGCCGCCCCGCTGCTCGTGGTGAGCGTCCTCACCTACGTCGCCGGGAACCTCGATGCGCTCGTCCTCGAGGTCTTCCGACGGCCCTCGGTCGCCTTCTACTCGGCGGACCTGTCGATGGCGCGGCTCCTTCAGGTCGGTCTCGGGGCGCTCTCCTTCATCATCCTCCCGGTGACGGCGCGCTTCGTCCGGGCGAACGACACCGCCTCGGCCAAGACGACCTACGCGACCGCGACGAAGTGGATGGTCCTCACCTCGCTCCCCCTTTTTTTGATCTTCTTCCTGTATCCGGGCCGCTCCCTCGCCTTCGTCTACACGCACGGCTACGCAGGGACGACGACGCCGCTCCGCCTCGCGCTCACGGGGGCCTTCCTTGCCACCGTCGTCGGCCCGTCGACCTCGGTCCAGGTCTCCTACGGGCAGACCCGGCTCGTGTTGTATAACACCCTCGCGGCCGCGGTCGTCGACGTCACGCTCTCGGTCGCGCTGATCCCCTCGCTCGGGATCAGCGGGGCGGCGATCGCCTGGGCGACCGCGACCGCCGTCGGCCCGGCGCTCTCCGTCACCGAGCTCGCGCTCTCGACGGGGGTGCATCCGTTCCGTCGCCACTACCTCGTGCCGCTCGCAGCGACCGGGCTCCCGGTCGGTCTCGGTCTCGGCCTGCTCAATCTCACGCCCCCGCTCTGGGCCCTCCCTCTCATCGTCCTCGGTGTCGCGGGTGTGTTCGTCGCCGTCGTCCTGGCCTCGAGGAGCCTCGACGCCGGCGATCTGATGCTTCTCGAGGCTGTCGAGGGGCTCGTGGGCACACGATTGGAGAGGTTGCGGCGTCTGGGCCGATGGTTCCTCCGCGACGGCGCTCCGCTCGAGGGGCCCTGACGCTGCGGGACGACCCGGTTCGGGGCCGCCCAGCGGATGCGCGGCTACAGAGACTTTACATATTCCCCACCGTGATGTGGCCCTCGTCCCCGCTTTGCGTATGACAGACCTTAGTTCCAAACGGCAGGTTCCGCCCCTTCTGGTGGGCGGCCTGCTCCTCGTCCTCCTCGTCGTGGCGGGGCTGGTCCCGAACACCGGGGCGATTCCCGCGTCGACCTCGTGTCCCTACGGGAACTGCTCGACGCCCTCGAACACGACGGTCCCGACCTGGCTCTACGGGCTGCTCGGGGCCCTGGTCGTTCTCGCGCTCGTTCTCGGCCTCCTCCTCTACCGCCGGCGCTCGCCCCCGAGCGGCGGCGGCGCCGCCGCCAGCGAGGCCGCCGTGCCCCCGAGCGCGGCCCTGGGCGGCCCCTCGGGCCCCGAGGCGCCCCCCGTCGCCGGGCCGCCGGTCGCGGCGCCCGCCGCGGCGTACCTCGAGACCCCCGAGGACGTCGGTCAGCAGCCTGCGGCCCCCGCGGCCGTCCCGCCGGCGTCGGAGGGGGGCGGTGAGGAGGACATCGACTCCCTGATGAAGGAGCTCGACAAGATCAGCGGCGAGATCCTCAAGCGGGGGCCCCAGGCGAAGCGACCTCCGACCCCGCCCACGGGCGAGGGGCCGAACGACCCCGCCTGACGCGTCGGCGCGTACCTCTTAAGCCCCCGACCGCGCTCCCTCTCGTGATGACGGTCCCAGCCCCCTCGGAGGGCGACGGCACAGAGCCGCTGCTCGACGCCCTGGCCGAGGCCGTCCGCCACGCCCCGCGGCCGGTCCGGGAGATCGAGGTCGGGATCGCGCTCTCGATCGCCCTCGGGCGCCGGCGTACCGCCGTCGCCTGCGGGGGCTGCGCGACGCCCCTCGAGTTCGAAGGGATCCCGACCAGGACGAACTCGAGGCTCTCGGAGCCCTGGCGCCTGGTCCTCGCCGAGGCGTCGGGCTGAGCCCAGGAGCGGTCTCGAGCGATGCTGAGCCTCCCCCTCATCGAGACCGTCGTGAGCGTCATCACGTCGCTGATGGCCGCCGGCGGGCTCGCCGCCCTCTTCCTGCTGATGGCCGTCGAGAGCTTCGGCCTTCCGCCGCTGCCCTCGGAGATCATCCTGCCGTTCGCCGGGTTCCTCATCTACGAGGGGACGTTCAGCTGGCCGGGGGCGTTCCTCGCGGCGCTCCTCGGCGGCGTCACCGGCTCGTTCATCGCCTACGCGATCGGCCGCTGGGGTCGCCACTGGCTCGAGCGCCCGGCCGGCCGCCTTCGGCTCGACCCGAAGCACCTCGCGCTGATGGACGACTGGTTCCGCCGGCACGGCGAGGGCACGGTCCTGTTCACGAGGCTGCTCCCGATCATCCGCAGCTACATCTCCTACCCGGCGGGGACGGCCCGGATGGAGCCCGCCCGCTTCGGCGTCTACACGGCGATCGGCGCGACACCGTTCACGTTGGGGCTCCTCTATGCGGGGTACGTCCTCCGTTCCGACTGGTCGGCGCTCGAGCCCTACTTCCGGGTCGCGGACTACGTCGGAGCGGTGCTCATCGTCCTCGGCCTCCTCTACCTCGGGCTGCGCTGGCGCAACGTCCTCGCGCCGGGCTGGCCTCCGCGCCGGATGCGCGCCGGGAGCCCCCCCGAGGCCCCGGCCCCGCCGCGGGCGGCCGAGGGGTCTACCGAGCCCCGGTCGGGTCCGTAGCGCCGGCCCCGGGAGCGTACTCGGGCCGCACGACGCGGCCGAGGGGTCGACCGACGTACTCGCCGTCCTCGACGACGAGCTCGCCGTAGTGCAGGACGTGCCGGGGGAACACCGCGCTCCGCCCCTCGAACGGGCTCCAGCCGGCGGGGCCGTGGAGGTCCCGCCCGCGGATCGTGCGGCGCTCGCGGAACTCGACGACCACGAGGTGGGCGCGATGCCCGACGGCGATCCGGCCCATCGGCACCCCGAGCCAGCGCGCGGGCCGGTCGCAGGCCGCGGCCAGGAGGGTCGCGAGCGGGAGCGAGCCGTGCCGGCACTCCTCGAGCCAGAGCGGCAGCATCGTCTCGAGGCCGGGAACCCCGCTCGGCGCCTTCGGGAACGGCCGCTCCTTGTCGTTGAGGAGGTGAGGGGCGTGGTCGGAGGCGAGCACCGGGACGCGGCCCTCGGTGAACTCATGGTACAGCTCGGCCCGCACCGGCTCCTCGCGGAGCGGAGGGTTCACCTTGCGGGTCGTCGAAGCGCCCGCGTGGTTGAGGAGGAGGTGGTGCGGCGTCGCCTCGAAGGAGTGTCCCTCACCGCGGAGGCGTCGCGCGACCTCGGGGTCGGTCACGTGGGCGATGTGGAGCCGGAGCGAGGGCGGCGCCGGCAGGAGCCGAGCGACGCCGGAGCGCTCGGCGGCGACCGGACGCGCGTGGTCCCACGCCTCGAGCGAGGTCGCGGTCTCCGGCGCACGGAAGAGGGCCGGGTCCTCGGCGTGCACCGCGAGCGCGAGGCCGGTCGAGGCGACACCCTCGAGGAGGCCGCGCAGCTCGGCCGGCCCCGGGGGCTCGTCGACGCCCGTCGTCGGACTCTCGTAGAGCTTGAACGCGCCGGCCTCTCGGGCGAGGCGCTCGAGATTCGCGCCCGGTGTCGCGAGCGCGTAGAGGAGCAGGTCCACCGCGAGCCGGCGGTCGGCCCGCCCCCGCTTGGCGACGAGCCGGTCGACGGTCGTCACGGGCGGGTCCGTGTTCGGCATGTCGGCGACGAGGCCGACGCCCCCGAGCGCCGCCTGCACGGTGCCGGTCGCGAAGCTGTCCGCCGCACCGGGACCGCCCGGCTCTCGGAGGTGGACGTGGAGGTCGGTCGCCGCCGGGAGCAGGATGCCGTCGCCGAAGTCGAACCGCTCCTCGCCACGGAGCGACCGGGCGATCTGGACGATGGTGCCGTCGTCGTCGATGCCGATCTCGACCGGCTGGAGCCGCCCCGCGAGGAGCGCACGACCCGCCACGATCCGGGCCAGGGCGCCGACGGGAGGCGGCGCGGCCCCCCGCGTTCTGCGCGCGCGGGGCCGGGCCGGCATCGCGCCCGCTAGAGGCGCTGGGGTTATGAAGCGCCCCTCGCGGTCGAGGGCGAGACCGGGAGGTAGCTATTTCCCACCGTGACCCTGAGCCCCGGCCGATGGCGACCTCGAGGCGCGCTCGCCGTTGGACCTACGCGCGCTCGGGGGTCGACCGCGAGTCCGTCGCGGGCGGCCTCGCCGCCCTCCTCGGGGAGGTACGATACCGTGCTCCCGCTAGCTCGGGCCGCCTCGTCGACGTCCCCGGCCACTATGCGGGCCTCGTTCGACTCGGCCTCGAGACCGTCGCGATCACGACCGACACCGTCGGCACGAAGGGGCTGCTCGCCGCGGAGGTCGGCTCCTGGGAGGGCGTAGGCGAGGACATCGTCGGCGTCAACGTCAACGACCTCTCGGCGGTCGGCGCCCGGCCCTGCGGGCTCGTCGACTGCCTGTCGCTCGACGTCCCGGACCCCAAGGTCCTGCGAGGGATCGGTCGCGGGCTCGACCGGGGGCTCGCCAAGGCCCGCTGCCCCCTCCTCGGGGGCGAGACCGCGGTCGTCCCGGACCTCGTGCACGGGGTCGACCTCGGCGGGACCGCGATCGGATTCTTTCCCGACGGCCGCCGACCGATCACCGGCGCGCGGATCCGGCCGGGGGACGTCGTGCTCGGGATCCCCTCGAGCGGACTCCACGCGAACGGCTACACGCTCGTGAGACGGCTCGTCCGAGACAAGAAGGTCGACCTCTCCGAGCGCCGGCCCGGCGGTCGACGGACGCTCGGAGAGGAGCTGCTCGCGCCCACGCGGATCTACGTGCCGCCGGTCGAGGCGGTCGCCGACCTGGCCGCCGTCCACGGGCTCGCCCACATCTCGGGCGGAGGCGTTCGGAACCTCGTCCGGCTCCACAAGGGCGTCCGGTTCCTCCTCGAGGACTGGCCCCGGCCCGCGGGCCTGTTCGACTGGCTGCGCGAGCTCGGCTCGATCGCGCCGGCCGAGCTCTACCAGACGTTCAACGTCGGGATCGGGTTCGTCCTCGTCGTCGCGGCTTCGGCCGAGCGCGAGGTCCTGCGACGCCTGGCCGCCCACGGGGCCCCGGATGCGCGGCGCGTCGGGCGGATCGTTCGAGGCCACGGCGTCGCGCTCCCGGCGCTCGGTCTCGACTACGAGGGCTACGCCTAGCCGTCACCGGGGTTCGAGCGCGAAACACCTTTGGGGGGGTCTCGACTGCGCGGCCGCGTGGCGGGGATCTCGCCGTCCGCACGAGCGGCCGCCGGCCTCGCGCTCGTCGCCTCGATGCTCTGGGCGAGCTACTACTACTTCGTCCTGACCCTGTCACCGGCCGCGAGGCCGCCCGCGGTCCTCGCCTTCCCGTTCTTGACGGCCGGGGCCGGCTTCCTCGTGCTGTCGGCGCTCGAGGGCAGCCTCTCGCGGTCGCTCCGCCTCTGGGCGACCCCCGCGGCGTGGCTCCGGAGCGGACTTCTCGCGTCGATGCAGCTCTCGGTGCTCGCGGGGACCTACTCGGCGGGCCCGGTCGACACGTCGCTCCTCTCCCTCCTCGGGGACGTCGCGGTGACGCCGGTCCTCCTGATGCTCCTCTACCGAGAGGGACGGGAGCGGGCCCGGTCGCCGACGTTCCTGGGGGGCCTGCTCCTGAGCTGCGCCGGCGCCACGCTCACGATCGTCGGCGGCGCGTCGGCGGCGCCGATCCGCGGGCTCGCCTGGCTCGTCGTCGCGGCGGTCCCGCTCACGGTGGCGTTCTACTTCCTCCTCACGGCCCGCACGAACCGCGCGGTCCCGATGGCGGCGGTCGTCGGGCAGTCGTCGGTCGCCGCCGGGCTGATCTCGCTCGCCCTGAGCCCGCTCCTCCCGGGCGGCGTCGCCGGCCTCGCCGTAGGCTCGGCCCACGACGCCCTCCTCCTCGCGGTCCTCGGGCTCACCTCCTTCCTGGCGGCCCCCTGGGTCTACTTCAAGGCGGTCGAGCGGGCGGGGCTCCTCCTCCCCGCGCTCCTGATGGCGACGATCCCGCTCTTCACGCTCCTGTTCGAGGCCGTCGCCTTCGGGGCCCGCGCGACGCCGCTCGCGCTCCTCGGGGTCCCGCTCGCCGTCGCCGGCGGGTTCCTCGCCGTCCAGGGCACGCACCCGGGCTGGACCCCCACCTACGCCAAGGGGCCCCCGAAGGCCCCGTAGCGGACTACTCGAAGTCCGCGAGCGAGGCGTTCTTCCGCCGACGCTTCGGCCCGCCGTCGGCGAGGTCCGCGATCGGCGTCTCGAGCGTGACGGGCCCGCCGCCGGACCGGGCCGGCGCCTCGGGGGATCCTTCCTCGGCGCCGAGACGCTGCTGGTGGCTGCCGCGGAGGAGGTCGGCCGCGTTCCAGTCGAAGACCTCGGTCACACGGGCGAGGGTCTGCGCGACGCGGTCGGCATAGTAGCCGTAGTCGGGCGGCTTCGTGAGCGCGCGTCCCTCGACCCACGGCTCGACCTCCTGGGGAGAGCGCTTGGCGTCGGTGACGATCCAGGCGACCTTCATGCCGGGGATGACGTCGTAGCCCTCCTCCTTCAGGCGCTTGAAGATGCGGAGGAACGGCAGGGCATCGCGCGTCGCCTCGTTGTACTCCTCCTCGGCGCGCACCGAGCGGGCGATGACGAGTCGCTCGGGGGGGACGACGCCCGAGCGGCACTCCTGGACGAGCTCCCGCGCCCTCGTGACGGCCCGGTCGGTCTCGCCCTTGAGGACGAGGTCGAAGACCTCGAGGAGCGACTCCGACTGGAAGTCGAAGGCGTCGGTCCGGCGCGTCTCGTAGCCGCGGATGACGAGCTCCTCCTTCGGCCAGACGGTGCGGCCGACGTAGCGCTTCTTGGCCCCGTGCGAGAAGAGCGCCTCGTAGACGGACTGGAACTCGAAGGTGACGCCGGCGGCGGTGAACCGCTTCGAGACCTCCTCGCCGAACCGCTTGGCCCCCTCGAGGGACGGCTCCGGCGCGCGGACGAAGACGCTGTCGGTGTCGGAGTAGACGACCTCGTGCCCCTCGCTCTCGAGGGCTCGGATGATCGTCGTGATCGCCTCGCGCGCGAAGGCGGTGATCGCGGCCCCGATCTCCTTGTCCGTGAACCGGTAGAAGCTCGAGGCGAGGACCCCGTAAAAGGAGTTCATCAGGACCTTCACCGCGTTCTGGAGACCGTCGTAGTAGGCCCGCAGCTCCTCCGTCGCCGCCTCCCGCGAGGCCCGGCGGAAGCGGTCGCGGTCGTGGAGGAGCTCGGCGAGGATCTCGGGGATCAGGCCCCGGCGGACCGACGGGTCGAGGAACCTCGCCCCCGCCGGGCTCACGGTCGTCCCCTCCGGGGAGAGCGTCGTGAAGCAGAGGTTCCGGGCGATGATGATGCTCGGGTACATCGACTTGAAGTCGAGCACGACGACCCAGCGGTAGATCCCGGGCCGGATCGTGTGCACGTAGCCGCCCTCGATGGGGGTGTCGCGCCGGGCCCGGTGCGTCGGCGGCACGCCGACGTGGCGCCGGTCGGCGCGCGGGATCAGCATCGCGTCGATGAACAGCGAGGTCCGTCCGTTCATCCCCTCCTCGAGGGGGAGGTGCGCGACGGTGGCGAGGTCGGCGGCCTTGTCGACCGTCCGCAGCCGCTGGAGGATGCGCAGCGCGAGGTCGGCGTCGTGCTCGCAGTACTCCATCACGCGCTCCGGGTCGGCGTTCCACTCCGCCTCGATGTTCCGCCGGTCGACGTCGAGCTTGCCCTCGCCGAGGAGCGCGCGCGCGACGAACTGGAGCGTCTCCTGCTTGGGTCGGAGGTCACGACGGGCGGCCCACCACGCATCGGCGACGACCCGGCCCGAGATCCGCCAGAGGCGTTCACCGGCGTCCCTCGGCTCGCCGCGGTCGCGGCCGAGGGCGAGCTTCGGCAGCCCGAGCGCCACCTGCCGCTCGACAAGGAGCGGAAGGTCGTAGCCGCCGATGTTGTAGCCCGTGATCACGTCCGGGTCGGCGCGCTCGACCTCTCGCACGAACCCGGCGAGGATCTCCGCCTCCGTGCCGCGCAGCCGGAACGAGGTCTTGGTGTGGCCCGGGGTCTCGACGACCCCGCAGAGCGTGAACAGCGTGCGCTCGCGGATCGCATTCTCGATGTCGAAGGAGAGGATCGTGAGCGGCGGCCGGAACGCCTCCGAGGCGCGCACGTCGCCCCCGCCGTCGGTCACGACCCGCAGCACGCGCGTCGTCGTGTAGAGGGCCCGGACCTCGGGCGGCTCCTCGACGGCCTCGAACTCGAGGGTGAGGCCGAGCGACTTGTCGTAGAGGAACCGGTGGAGGAACGGGATGTCGCAGGCGAGGACGCTCCCGGCCCCCTCGGGCCGTCGGTACCGGTCCCGGTACTCCGGGACCTTCCACGGCGAGTGGAGGGTCACCTGGATCGCCTCCCGGTCCTTCCCCCGCTCCCACAACGTCACGGGCCGCACGTCGGTGATCTCCGGGTCCGCGCGGAGCGCCGTGACGATCTCCGGCGTCGGCTCGGTGATCTGGAAGTACGGCCGGAAGCCGTAGTACCGAGCGACCACCGCGGTCCCGTCGGGGGTCTTGCCGAACAGCTCGACGACGACGTCCGGGCCCTGCGACCGGTACGTGCCTCCGAGCAGGAAGAGCCGGACCGTCTCCACGGGACTGGGAGCGGGAGTCGGGCTATAGGGTTTCACCCGGGCGCTCTCGAAGCCACTCGGCGAGGCGCCCGACGTCGGCCTCCCAGCGGGCCCGGTACCGGGGCGCGTGCAGCGCGGCCGCGGGATGGAGGAGAGGGAACAGCGGCCGAGCCCCGAGACGGCGGGGGGTCCCGGCGGCCTGGACGATCGGCGGCGCGTCGGGGTCGAGCAGGCGGAGCGCGTGGGCGCCGAGCGTGACGAGACGTTCGGGGGCCAGGAGCTCGAGCTGGCGGTCGAGGATCGAGCGGCACGCGAGCGCCGCGGCGCGGTCGAACCGGTTCTCGGGGGGACGGCACTTCACGAGGTTCACGATGCCGTAGCTCCCGTCGGCGAGCCCGAGCCGTCCGAGGGCCTCGTCGAGCCTCTTGCCCGCCCGGCCGACGAACGGCCGGCCCGAGAGGTCCTCCTCGCGTCCCGGTGCCTCGCCGACGAACACGACCGACGGGGCGGGACCTCCGCGATAGAAGACGACGTGGGTCCTCGACATGTGGAGCGGGCAGCGCCGGCACGCCTTCGCCTCCTCGGCGAGCCGTCGCCAGGCGGGGGTCGGCGGGCCCTCGGGCTCCGCGGCCCCGCGCCGGCGAGTTCGCTCGATCGCCCGAGCGGTGGCACCGATCGTCCGAGCCGCCACGATCTTCGGGTCCCGGCGCGGCAACAGGGGCTCCGCGGACCCCACGGAGCGGCCGCGTAGAAAGAGCTTCTCCGTCGCCAACGGGCCGCGGCCCTCCGGAGGGGCGCGGGGGCGTGTCGTACTACGACATGAGCCGCCGGCACGCCGAGAACGCGCGCTCGCGCCCCGGGCTCGAGGGAAACTTAAATAGGGGGACCCGCTGGCTCGGACCCCTTCAGGAGCCATGAGCCCCCCGTCCGGTCTCAACACCGCAGGGAAGCTGCAGACCCTCCGCCAGCGGCGACGTTGGTCGGACCGGTACTACAAGCGGCGCACCCTCCATCTCAAGGAGCGCTCGGACCCCCTCGAGGGCGCCCCGCAGGGCCGCGGGATCGTCCTCGAGAAGGTCGGTGTCGAGGCCAAGCAGCCGAACTCCGCCATCCGCAAGTGCATCAAGGTCCAGCTGATCAAGAACGGTCGGCAGATCACCGCGTTCGCCGTCGGCGATGGCGCGATCAACTTCATCGATGAGCATGACGAGGTCCTCGTCGAGGGGATCGGCGGCCGCATGGGCCGGTCCTACGGCGACATCCCCGGCGTGCGCTACAAGGTGATCCAGGTCAACGGCGTCTCGCTCGACGAGCTCGTCCGCGGACGCAAGGAGAAGCCGCAGCGATGAGCGGAGCCCCCCCCGCCGTGCCGACGACGGTGCCCGCCGAAGAGACGACCGGTCCGACCGTCGTGCGTCCGACGCCGCCCCCCCCGCCGCCGTTCCCGCTCCCGCCGCTGTTCGGCAAGTACTCGTTCGAGGGGATCGAGGTCCACGACCCGGGCCTCCAGCCGTACCTCTACCTCCACCCGATCTACGCGCCGCATTCCGAGGGGAAGCTGTCGGGCAAGCCGTTCATGAAGACCCACATGCACCTCGTCGAGCGGCTCGCGAACCACCTCATGAAGGGGGGGAAGTTCACGGGCAAGAAGTCGAAGGCGCTGACGACGGTCCGCCTCGCCTTCGACGAGCTTGCCGCGCGCGAGAAGCAGAACCCGCTCCAGCTCCTCGTCAACGCCGTCGAGAACGCCGCGCCCCGCGAGGAGGTCACACGACTCCAGTTCGGCGGGATCTCCGTCCCGAGGGCGGTCGACGCGGCCCCGAGCCGCCGCGTCGCCGTCGCCATCCGCCACCTCGCGCTCGGGGCCATCCAGGCCTCGCGCAAGTCCACGAAGCCGATCCAGTCCTGCCTCGCGACCGAGATCGCGCTCGCCGCGAAGGGCGACCTCTCCAGCTTCGCCGTCGGGCGGAAGGAAGAGGTCGAGCGCGTCGCCCAGTCGGCGCGGTAGGCGCGAGAGAGAGCCCATGACGCATATCCGGAGCGAGCTCGCCGAGGCCATCCCCGAGATGATGCGGACCCGCGACCGGATCCGCAACATCGGCATCGTCGCGCACATCCACCACGGGAAGACGACCCTCTCCGACAACCTCCTCGCCGCGGCGGGGATGATCTCCAATGAGCTCGCGGGCAAGCAGCTCTACCTCAACTTCGATGAGCAGGAGCAGGCGCGCCTCCTCACGATCAACAACGCCGACGTCACGATCGTCCACGAGTACGAGCAGCAGCAGTACCTGATCAACCTCATCGACACCCCAGGGCACGTCGACTTCGGCGGCGATGTCACGCGCGCGATGCGGGCCGTCGACGGCGCCGTCGTCGTCGTCTGCGCCGTCGAGGGCGTCATGGCCCAGACGGAGACCGTGCTCCGGCAGGCGCTCCGCGAGAAGGTCAAGCCCGTCCTCTTCATCAACAAGGTCGACCGCGCGATCAAGGAGCTCAAGCTCACCGCGGACTCGTTCCAGAAGCGGTTCACCGCAATCATCACCGAAGTCAACGAGCTGATCCGTCGGATGGCCCCGGAGGAGTTCGTCGACGAGTGGTCGGTCGACCCGCGCGACGGCTCCGTCGCCTTCGGGAGCGGCTACGAGAACTGGGCGATCAGCGTCCCCTACATGCTCAAGACCGGCGTGAAGTTCACCGACATCATCGACTACGTCTCCTCCGGCCGTTCGAAGGAGATCGCGCAGAAGGCGCGCATCAACGACGTCGTCTTCGACATGGTCGTCAAGCACCTGCCGAGCCCGGTCGTCGCCCAGAAGTACCGGATCCCGAACATCTGGAAGGGGGACTCGGGCTCGCGGGTCGGCCAGGCGATGGTCTCGACCGACTCCGAGGGCCCGACCGCGTTCATGGTCACCGACATCACGATGGACCCGAACGCGGGCGAGATCGCCACGGGCCGCGTCTTCTCGGGCCGTCTCCAGAAGGGGATGGAGCTCCAGGTCGCGGGCGGCAAGGCGAAGAACCGCGTCCAGCACGTCTCGCTGTTCATGGGCCCCGAGCGGCTGATGGTCGAGGAGGTCACCGCCGGCAACATCGCCGCGGTCATCGGGCTGAGCGACGCCTTCGCAGGGACGACGATGTCGACGGTCCCCGACATGGTGCCGTTCGAGGAGATCCGCCACGTCTCCGAGCCGGTCGTCACCGTCGCGATCGAGCCCAAGCACATGAGCGACCTGCCCAAGCTCATCGAGACGATGCGCAAGGTCGGCAAGGAGGACGCGAGCCTCCGGGTCGAGATCAACCAGGAGACCGGCGAGCACCTCCTCTCGGGGATGGGCGAGCTCCACCTCGAGATCACCCAGTACCGGATCGTCAACGACTACAAGGTCGAGATCCAGGCCTCAAAGCCGATCGTCGTCTACCGCGAGACGGTGAAGGGTCCGGGCGGCCCGTTCGAGGGCAAGTCCCCCAACAAGCACAACAAGTTCTACTTCGAGGTCGAGGCGCTCCCCGAGGCCGTCGTCAAGGCGATCAAGGAGGGCGAGATCCCCCAGGGGAAGTCCTTCAAGGACACCAAGACCCTCGTCACGAAGATGGACCAGCTCGGCATCTCGCGTGACGAGGGTCGGGGCATCGTCGCCGTCGAGGGGACGAACATCCTGTTCGACGTCACGAAGGGGATCCAGTACCTCAACGAGACGATGGACCTCATCGTCGACGCCTTCAAGGAGGCGATGAACCGGGGCCCCCTCGCCAACGAGAAGGTCTACGGGCTCAAGGCGCGCCTCGTCGACGCCAAGCTCCACGAGGACTCGATCCACCGCGGGCCCGCCCAGACGATCCCCGCGGCCCGCTCGGGGATCTACGGGGCGATGTGTCTCGGCGACCGCGTCCTCCTCGAGCCGCTCCAGAAGGTCACCGTCAACGTACCCCAAGAGGTCCTCTCGGGGGCGACCCGGGAGCTCCAGCGCCGGCGCGGCGAGATCCTGGACATGACGAACGTCGGCGACCTGCAGACGGTCGTCGCGAAGGTGCCCGTCGCCGAGATGTTCGGGTTCGCCTCGGACATCCGCAGCGCGACGGCCGGCAAGGTCCTCTGGGCGACCGAGTCCCTCGGGTTCGAGATCCTCCCGAAGGAGCTCCAGAAGACGGTCGTCGCGGAGGTCCGCCAGCGCCGCGGCCTCAAGCCCGAGCCGTACGACGCGGCCTACTACTCCGGCTGAGCCGGTCGGCGCCTACGCGCGGGCTCCGCGCGCGCGACCTCGTCGAGCGTGTGCTGGGCCCGGTCGCGCACGCCCTCGACGGAGTGGGTCCGCAGCGGCCAGGCCCCCTCGCGCTGGAGCAGCCAGCGCTTCCGCCACAGGCCGAGGCCGTAGCCCGTGAGGGAGCCGCTCTCGCCGACGACCCGGTGGCACGGCACCACGATCGGGATCGGGTTCCGGTGCATCGCGCCGCCGACGGCGCGGGCGGCTCCCGCATGGCCGGCCCGTCGCGCGAGCTCGCCGTAGGTGACCGTGTCGCCCGGGGGCACGCGGACGAGGGCCCCGTAGACGTCGCGGTCGAACGACGACGCGTCCTCGAGCGCGAGGTCGACCTCGAAGGCGGTCCGCGCCCCGCGGAAGTACTCGGCGAGCTGGCGCGGGGGCGAGCCCTTCGCGAAGGGCGGTCGGCGTCGGCGCGCCGCCTCGGGCGTCGGGGTCGCGGCGAGGCCCCGCTCCAACAGGTCGACCCAGCGCACCCGCTGGCCCTCGTAGGCGATGCGGAACGTGCCGATCGGGGTCGCGACGTCCGCGACCTCGAGCCCGGGGGCCATCGCGCGGACAGCGCGTCGGGCCGCTTAAGCCCGCGGCATCGCGACGACGCGGGGGACGGCGTGCTCGACGGCGAGCGTGTGGAGCCGTCGGCCCCACTCGCGGGCCCGCTCGAGCTCACCGGCCTCGAGCGGACCCTCCCGGCCCGCGACGAAGAAGCTCTCCGCCGGCGCGATCGGGATCGCCCCGCGCGCGACGAGGGCCTTCTCGAGGGACCGCGCGGCGGAGCCGGTGATCCATCGGCCCATGTCAAAGCGCGTGTCGAACGCCGCGACGAGCCGTTCGCGGAACCGCTCGTGCGGGATCCTCTCGAAGGCCCTCCAGGTGTCCTCGTCGACCCCGTGGCCGTGGGTCGGGGCGCCGACGACGAGGAGGGTCTCCCGATCGAGACGACGTGCGTCGAGGTCCCGCAGCGGGACGGGGGGATCCGGCCGCTCCGACGGCCACGATTCGGCGATCGCCTCCGCGACGCGCCGTGTGTTGCCGTACGTCGAGTCGTACGCGACGACCAGCCGCATGGTCCCCCCGAGCCCCTTGAGCCTCTCGCGCCTACATCCCTCGGCGGTCGAGCCGGGTTGACGGGGAGCCGACGCTACTCGAGCCCCGTCGCGCTGATGCGGAACTCGGCGCTCCCCTCGCCGCGCGAGCGGTGCTTCATCAGGACGACGCGCCGTCGCGGGCCGCTCAGCCGGTCGAACCGAAGGATCGTTTTCGCCGCGTGGTTCACGAACGAGCCCCCGAGCGGCTCGAGGGTCCCGTCGCGCTGGTTCCGCCACACCTGGTTCGTGAAGAGGACCGGCACCTGGGTCAGGAGCGAGGTCGTGAGAAGGTCGGCGAGCTGGAAGCCGAGCGACTGGCGTCCCTCGTCCTCGCTCCCGCTCGCGAGCGTGAGCCGGTAGTGGAACGTCGCCGAGTCGAGGACGAGGAGACCGACCGGCCGGCGTCCCTCTCGCGCGAGCTCGCACGCCTTCGCGACGGCCCGGCCCTGCTCCTCGAGATCGCGGGGGGTCGAGAGGAGGAGGCGGCGCAGGACCTGGTCGGTGTGGCCTCGAGAGATCGCCTCGAGGCGGTCGACGCTCACGCCCTCGGTGTCGACGTAGAGGACCCAGCGGTCGGCGAGCGCGACGCGCGTCGCCACCTGCAGGCAGAAGAGGGTCTTGCCGCTCCCGCCCTCCCCGTAGAGCTCGGTGAGCCCGTCCGGCTCGAGCCCGCCTCCGAGGAGCTCGTCGACGGAGGCGATCCCCGTCGGGAGCCGCTCCGTGGGCATCGCGGCCGGGACGAGGCGGCGCGCCTTAAGGGGATGGGTCGCGCGGCCGCTACGGAGGGAGCGGGATCGGCTCCCCGAGCACCGGGGGGCGGACGGGGCTCTGGGCCTTCGCGAACGCCTCCGGGTGCTCGGTGTGGACGGGGACGAGCGCCTTGGGCGCCACCCGGTCCGCGACCGTGAGGAGCTCGCTCCCCGAGCAGTGGCCGGAGGCGTGGAACTGATGGAACGAGAGCCCGAAGTGGTCGACCCAGTTGTGGAGGACGGCGTCGTCGAGGTCGTCCTCGGAGAACGGCTCGCTCATCGAGTGGATGTACGGGCTGCCCCGCTCCGGCCGAAGGTCGATGAGCTCGGCGAAGTGGGGCAGCCCGAGCTCCATCAGGTAGCGACCGGGGTGGCGTCGGAGCGTCCCCGCCTCGATCGCGCCGTCCTCGAAGACCCGCTCCCACTTGTAGTAGGTCTTCTTCGGCCGACGGTAGACGCGAAGCCCCTCCGAGCGGCCGGGGACGGGCGTCCCCTTGGGGAGGAGCGGCGCCGCCGTCGCGAGGAGGTGCGCGGTCTTCGCCGAGACGACGAGCTCCCGGTCGGCCGCGCGCGCGGCCTCGTAGAGGGTCGTCAGCCGGTCGATGTCCCTCGGATAGCAGCTCGCGATCGCGAGCCGGTCGCTCGAGAGGAGCAGCGAGTCGACCCCCTCGCGAACCCCCTTTTCGCTGAAGTTCCGCCTCGGATCGGGGCCGGCGCGCGTCCCCTCGGTGACGAGGAGCGCGGGGGCCTCGGCGCTCGCCGCATCGACGAACGCGTGCGTGTCGGCGGCCCGCGGGCCGTGGGCCCGGAAGTCCCCCGTGTAGGCGATGGTCCCCTCGCGCGTTCGAATGAGGTAGCCGAAGGCGAACGGGATCGAGTGGTCCACGGGGAACGCCTCGACCTCGAGGTGGCCGACGCGGACGGGCCGGCCGGGCGCGAGGGTCTTGTAGGGATGCTCGCCGTAGCCGCGACCGCCGCTCGTCTCGATCGCCTCGAGGAGGGTCCGGGTCCCATCGCCGACGTGGACCGGGATCGTGGGGTCGAGGAGCCCGAGGTGGCCCGCGTGGTCGTAGTGCGCGTGGCTGACGAAGACGGCCTGGAAGGTGGGGGGCTCGTAGTCGAGGTCGGCCCCGTGGAGCGCCTCCTCGGCGTAGAGGCCGGGGACCCGCGGGAGGAGGCCGAACTCGAGGAGGTCCTTCACCGGGCTCGTCGACCGGGGCTGGAGGAAGTTGAGGTAGAACTCCTCGAACCGGGGCGAGAACGACGGCCCGAAGTCGAAGAGGATGCGGTCGGGGCCGTCCTCGATGACGACCTTGTTGCCGCCGATCTCCTCGACGCCGCCCAGGAACGTCACCGTCGGGGGCCGCACGGCCCCGCGAGCGGTGCCGCGGCTTAAGCGACTTCCGTAGGTCCGAGCGCCGCTACCGGGCCTTGAGGACCTTCTTCACGTTGGGGTGCTCCTTCGTGAAGATCTTCCCGCCGCAGTTGTCGCAGCGGACGCCGAAGAGGTTGGAGTCGCTGGGCAGCGGTTCGCCGCAGCGGATGCACCGGAACATGTCCTTGCCTCGCGCTCCCCAACTTAACGCTTGCCCGCGGCCTCGAGCTCGCCCTGGGGCGGCTTCTCCGACCGCGTGATCGGCGGTGGGGCCGTGAACAGATAGGCGCCCGAGGCGTACTGCGTCCCGCAGCGACTGCACTCGAAGACCCCCGAGGCGATGCGATCGACGGTCACGGTGGCGCAGCGGGGACAGGCGGCCCGGGCCTCGCGGGCCCGGTCGATGTCGAGGACCCGGCGTCGGATCCGGATCCCGTAGCGAGGGCCCATCCAGCCCGTGTTGCCGACCTTCTTCGTCCGCTTGCTCATCGCGTTACACTCCTCGCGCGACCGCGCGCAGGCGCTCGCCGTGCTGGAAGGCGCGCTCGACGACGTCGCGGACGTCGTCGGGCGAGAACGCCCCGATGAGTCCCTTCTGCATCGCGACGACGTTCCCGGCCTCATCGGTCGCGACGGTGATCCGGCCCTGCCCGGCCTTCTCCTCGTCAACGAGAGGGTCGACGACGATCGCGTCGCCGAGACGGACGAACGTGCACTCGACCGGGTAGTGGTTGACCTCGAGCGGCGTGTCGGTCGTGCCGACGCCGAACCGCTGGTTCGGGAACGTCGCGTGCGTCAGCGCGCCGAGCGCGGCCAACAGCGCCGTGTCGATCAGGTTGCCCGTGTGGTCGAGGACGTGGATGTCGGTGTAGCAGACCCAGGTCTTCTCGCCGGGCGTGACGCAGAGCTTCGTGAGGTCGATCGTCTCCGCGGCCCGGATGGCCCGGTCGACGACGCGAGAGACCTCGATGGCCCTCGGGTGCGGCGGACCCGGCTCGAACATCGGCGAGGAGAGCGGGACGAGCTCCGCGTTCGTCGTGAGCACGCCCGCGTTGGGCGTGTCGGGGAACGGCTTGCCGAGCTCGAGCTTGACGCCGCAGAGGACCTTCGTCGAGCCGATGGTGGCGAGGGCCGAGCCGTCGGCGCTCGCGACCCAGCCGGGCTCGACCGTGACCTCGCGGTAGTCGTCGAGGCCGCGGCCGTCGAGACGCTTCCCGTTCTTGGCGAGGTCGAGGATGTGCGTCGTGAGGATCTCGGCGGTGACCTCGTCGCTCATGCCGCGCCTCCCGTGTGCCCCTCGGGGCGCACGGCGTAGCGGTCCCGAAGCGCCTGCTTCATCACGTCGTAGATCTGGCGGCAGCCCTTGACGCCCAGGTCGAGGGCCTCGCTGAGCTCGGCCCGGTTCAAGTGGCCCTCCATCTGCAGGAGGACGAGGCGGCCGGACTGCGGGACGAGCGCCATCGGCAGGTCGGCCTCGCCGAAGTTGTCCTCCTCTTTCTTGAGGTCGAGAACGATCCGCCCGGCGATCTTTCCGACGGCGACGGCGGGGAGAAGGTCGACCATCGGGATCCCCGCGTCGGCGAGCGCGACGGACGCGGCGACGATGCCGGCGCAGCGGGTCCCCGCGTTCGCCTGCAGGACCTCGATGTAGACGTCGATGCTCGTCCTCGGGTACTCCTCCGCGAAGATCACCGACTCGAACGCCTCGGCGATGACCTTCGAGATCTCCTGGGACCGGCGGTCGAGCCCGGGACGCTTGCGCTCGTCCACCGAGAACGCCGCCATGTTGTAGCGGCACTGCACGATCGCCTTGTTGTTCTCCTGGAGGTGCCTCGGGTGGACCTCGCGCGGCCCGTAGACCGCCGCCATGACCTTGTTCGCGCCCCACTCGACGAAGGCCGAGCCATCGGCCTCGTGGAGGGGACCCGCGGTGACCTTGAGGGCTCTCAACTCGTCCAGGCGCCGTCCGTCGATGCGCAGCCCCTCGGGGGTCAGCAGCGTCGGGACCTCCTTCGCTCCTACGTTTCCCATCGTTCGTCTCTCCTAAGGATCTGTCAGAAATCCGGCGCGTCCGGCTCCGCCTCGTCGGCCGGGGCCCGCGCGGCGGGGTCCTGCAGATCGAGGGGCGGCGGCGTCGGTCGGTCGTGGCGGTGGTGCTCGAGGTCGACCTCCGGCTCGTGCGGCAGGTCCGACCTCGCGTGGCCGCGGTGGTCGTGGATCGCGCCCGGGTCCTGGGTCTCCTCGAGGTAGCGCTGGATGCGCTCGGTGAGCCCGGGGAGGTGTCCCTCCTCGTCGATCATCCGCAGGCACTCGCGCGCCCGCAGGATCCCCTCGGGGGGGCCGTCGAGGAAGATGCGGCCGTTCTGGCCGACGACCATCTGGCAGCTGGTGAGGCGCGTGATCGTCTGGATCATCGACCCGCCGCGCCCGATGACGCGAGGGACCCGGGCGGGCGCGATCTCGACGATCGTGCCGTTCTCGAGCTTGCCGAGGCCCTCGCCGAGCATCGTCACGCCGATGCGCCCCGTGTTCTCGATCGCCTCGATCGCGACGACGACGGCGTCTCCGACGCGCAGGTACTGGGCGGTCTCGCCGAAGTCGATCTTCCACGGCGTGCCCGTCATGTGCAGGGGGGCCCAGCGGGGGGCGCCGATGTCGAGGAGCCAGAACGTTCCCTGGACGTCGGTCACGGTCCCGAGGACGACGTCGTGCGGCTTCGGGATGTACCGACCCGACAGCGGGACGACCCGGACGGCCGGGGGGCGGGTCTGCAGGAGCCCGAGGACGCTCGCGAAGATGCGGCCTTGGACCCGGTAGGTCCCCGGACCCGGCTTCAGCCCGTGGGCCGGGATCTCCTCACCCGGCAGTACTAAAACCCGCTCGCCGGCGGAAGGGGAGCTTTCTCCCCCTTGGCCACGCCCTCGGTGGCCGGAACGATGACCGCTACCCATTGTAGATCGTGCACCGGTCGGCGCGACGGAGGGGGCCTATTTAACGAGCGTGGTCTCGGCGGCGCCCTTCGTCCTCGCGTTGAGCTTCTCGTAGAGCTCCGTCTGGACCCCGGCCGGGATCTCGAGGACCGCGGAGTAGCTCCCATCGCCGAGCCACTGCTCCTCGAGAAGGCGACCGAACCCCTTCAGCTCCCCGATGACCTTGGGGTAGTGCTGGCCGGGGATGCGAAGCCGGACCCGGACGGTGTCGAGGCGGATCGGGAGCAGGGGCCGGAGCTTGGCGAGGATCTCCTGGACCTGCTGGTCGGCCGGCCGGAACGGGTCGATGTGGACCTTCGCCTCGTTCATCGCCGCCTCGATGCGCGCGGGCGGATGGGGGGCGCCGGTCTGCGGGTTCATCGCGTTGCGGGCGATCGTGGCGACGATCTGCCGCCGCTTGGCGGTCTGGAGCTGGTGGCGCTGCTCCGTCGTCACCTGCACATCCCCCTTCTGGATGATCTGGCGCGCGATCTCGACGACCGAGCGCGTGTGGAAGATGCGCTCGAGGTGCTCCTCGGAGATCTTGTCGCCCTTGCGCGCGTCCTTGAAGACCTGGTCGAGGGCGAGCTTGTCGGCGAGGTCGACCGTCTTGCCGTCCTTGAGGTCCTGGACGGCCTGCGGGTCGACGAGCACCTCGAAGCGGGAGCCCTGCGTCTCCCACCGCGCGACGACGGCGTCCTCGACGCTCACCATGTGGGGCCTCCCGGCCTCGGCCCCGCTAGGGGCGCGGGCCCTTGACCGCCGGCGGCAGCCGCTGGGTGAACTTCTGGATCTCGTCGGAGGCGAGCCGGTCGAGCCCCTCGCCGACCTGCAGCGTGCAGACCTCGACCTGGCTCAGGTTCGCCCCCTCGTCGAGCGCCTGCCGGAGCCCCTCGAGGGCGAGGACGATCGCGCTGTCGCGGTCCATGCCGGGCTTGTACTTCTGCTCGAACAGCTCCATCACGGGGCCCTTGTTGCCGCCGGTGGAGGTCGCCTTGAAGCTCGTGAGCGAGCCCGAGGGCTCGGTCTCGAACAGGTGGATCCCGTCGTCGTCGTAGCCGCCGACCAGGAGCGCCGTCCCGAACGGGCGGACGCCCCCGAACTGCGTGTACTGCTGCTTGTAGTCGCAGATGCGCCGGACGAGCAGCTCGACGGGGATCGGCTCGGCGTAGGTGACGCGGTTGATCTGCGCGGTGAGGCGCGCGTACTCGACGAGCACACGCGCGTCGGCGACGAGCCCGGCCGTCGCGCAGGCGGCGTGCTCGTCGATCTGGTGGATCTTCTCGAGGCTCGCCGGCTCGGCGAGCTTCGGGTTGGGGATCCGGCGGTCCGCGACGAGGACGACGCCGTTCTGGTAGACGACACCGGCGGTCGTCGCGCCGCGCCGGACGGCCTCGCGGGCGTACTCGACCTGGAAGAGCCGGCCGTCGGGCGAGAACACCGTGATCGCCCGGTCGTAGGCCATCTGGCCCGGTTGCATCTCCATAGACCCTCGAGGACCGCTGGGGCACCGATGCCCTCCTTATAACGCCGAAGGCCGAGGTAACCCCGAGGTAGGCGCGCCGAAGGGGCCCGCGCGGGCGCGTCGGCCCGGCAACCGTTTAGCCGCGGCGGTCTCGGGGAGGGGATGCCCGACCGCGCGCCCTCCTCCGACCCGCTTCGGGCTCAACGGCTCGACGGCGCGGCCTCGGCCTACCTGCGAGGCGCCGCCGAGCAGCCGATCGACTGGTATCCTTGGGGTCCCGAGCCGTTCGAGGTGGCGCGGCGCACCGACCGGCCGATCCTCCTCGACATCGGAGCGGTCTGGTGCCACTGGTGCCACGTGATGGACGAGGGGACCTACGCCGACGCCGAGGTCGCGCGGCTCCTCGGGCAGCATTTCGTCGCGGTGAAGGTCGACCGCGACGAGCGCCCGGAGGTCGACCGGCGCTACCAGCGCCAGGTGAGCGCGCTCGCCGGGCAGGGCGGCTGGCCCCTCACCGCCTTCCTCACCCCGTCGGGGGAGGCGTTCCTCGGCGGGACCTACTTCCCGCCGGAGGACGGCCTCGGCCGGCCGGGGTTCCGGCGGGTCCTTCGGGAGGTGGCGCGGATCTGGCGGGAGGAGCGCGACAAGGCGCTCGGGAACGTCCGGGCCGCCGCCGAGGCGCTCGCCCGGCAGTCCGAAGCGCCGCGCGCCGGCGCACGGGCCCCCGACGCGGCGTTCCTCGCGAGCGTTCTCGAGCAGGTCCACGCCTCCTACGACCCTATCAACGGGGGCTTTGGTTTCGCGCCGAAGTTCCCTCATCCGACGGCGGTCTCCTACCTGCTCTACGCCGGGTACGCCCAAGGGGACGCGAGGGCCCCCGCTCGGGCCGTCGAGACGCTCCTGCGGATGGCCGACGGCGGGATCTACGATCACGTCGGCGGGGGCTTCCACCGCTACGCGACCGACGAAGCGTGGCACATCCCGCACTTCGAGAAGATGGCGAGCGACAACGCCTCGCTGCTCAGCGCCTACGTCGAGGGGGCACGACGCTCTCCCGAGCCGCGCCTTCTCGAGACGATCGAGGGGACGCTCGCGTGGGCCGAGGCGGCGCTCGGGGACCCCCGCGGAGGCTGGGGCGCGAGCCAGGACGCCGACAACGCCCCGGGCGACGACGGGAGCTACTTCACCTGGAGCCGAGCGGAGCTCAAGGAGGCCCTCACGCCCGAGGAGCTCAAGCTCGTCGTCCGCCATTTCGGCGTCGGGAGCGAGGGCCGGATGCCGCACGACCCCGATCGGAACGTCCTCTTCCGGCTGATGCCCGTAGGCGAGGCGGCGAGCGGCGTCGTCGCGCCGGAGGCCGCCCCGGCGCTCCTCGCCTCGGCGCTCGTCAAGCTTCGGGAGGCCCGCGCCCGACGGCCGACGCCGTTCGTCGACCGGGCCCTCTACGCGGACCTCAACGGGGACTTTGTCCGGGGGGTCGCCACCGCCGGCACGCTCCTCGAGCGTCCGGCGCTCGTGGCGCTCGCCCGCGCGTCCGCGAACCGGTTCCTCGCCCACGCCTACGACGACGAGCTGGGCGTCGCCCACTGCCTCGGGCCGGACGGGGCCTCGGGTCGTGGCCACCTCGAGGACCAGGCGATGTTCGCGCTCGGCCTCGTCGAGCTCGCCGCCGCGACGGCCGACCCGGCGTACTCTACTCCCGCCGAAAGACTCCTCGATCTCGTCTTCGCCGAGTACCGGGGCGCCGACGGCCGGCTCGCCGACCTCGCGTCGCGGCTCTACGACGGGCCGAAGGTCGCGTCGCTCGCGGCGCCGACGTTCCCCGCGGAGGACAACCCGCACCTCGCACCGCCGGCCGCGATTGCGATCGCCCTCCTGCGACTCCACGCCCTCACGGGCGCGCCCGGCCCGCGCGATCGAGCGCGGGAGCTCCTCGCCTCGTGCGTCCCGGCGGTCGAGGGGGCCGGCCTCTTCGCGAGCGGCACCGCGCTCGCGGTCGGGCTGGCGGGAACGCCGGCCGCCCGCGTCGTCGTCGAGGGGAGCGGCCCCGAGGCGGCCGCCCTCCTCAAGGCCGCGCGGCGGACCTATCACCCGAACCTGGTCGTCTTCGCCGGCGTGCCCCCGGAGCCGTTCTCCCTGCCGGAGGAGCTCGGGGCGGGCCGGGCCCGAGCGTCTCCGCGCGCCCTGGTCTGCTTCGGCGACCGGTGCCTCGCCCCCGTCACCGAGCCTTCCCGGCTCGCTTCGCTGCTGGCGGCCGGGGGCCGGGACGCGTCGTGAGGACGGCCCCGAGGTCGGTGCCGTCGAGCAGGTAGGCGCGCGGGCGGCCGGGGGCGAGGAACCGGGCCACCAGGAACGAACGGCCCCGGGCCGGGCGCTCCCGGTTCAGCGCTTCGGCCCCGGCGAGCGGGTTGAAGGCCGGCAGCACGATCACCTCCCGCGCGGCGAGCGGCGGCCGTCGCCGAGGCCGCCGGGGCGGCGGGGGCGGGACCCGCTCGAGCCGGACCCAGCACCGCTGCTTTGCCGCGGGCGCGTCCGCCGTCGGGGCGAAGCGGAACCCCGGGTGGAGGTGGCCGAGGACGAGCCGTTCGGCCCCGAGGACCTTCGCGGACGGCCAGGCGTGGCCGTGGACGAGCCCGACCCCGTGCCGCACGACGCCGCCCGGGCCGTGCACGCGGACCTCTCGCGGCAGCCACTCCGACAGGCCGACGTCGTGGTTCCCGAGGACGACCTCGACCTCGTAGCCGGTCGCGAGGAACGTCGAGAAGAAGTCGAAGACGACGGGTCGGAGGTAGGGCGGCGTCCCGACGATCGGGTGCTTGACATCGCCGAGGACGAGGAGGCCGCGCGCCGACCGCTCGCCGAGGAGCGCGAGGAGGTCGAGGGCCATCGCGCGCGCGAGCTCCTCCGGACGGCCGACGCCCGGCCCGGGCCCGGCCCCGAGGCCGAGGTGGAGGTCGGCGAGAACGACCGTCGGGCGCGCCCCGGGCCGTGACGGCGCGAGCTCGAGCGCCGGCCGCTCGGGGATCGGGGCCAGCCTCGCCTCGGCCACGGTCGAGGGAGAGGGCCCGACCATAAACCGCCCCGCCCGCGACCCGGCGGGGCGGGCGACCCCGGGCGGCTCCCGGGCCCTCGAGAGGCGCGATGCTAGTCTTTTATGTAGAAGAAGTAGTAGAGCAACCGGAGCGATGCCGCGGGGAAGCGCGCGCGAGCAGGCGATCGAGCGGGTCCGACGGCTCCTCGCGAGCGTCGGGTTCTACGTCTCCGACGCGCACAGCATTCGGCCGACGAGCTTCGATCTCGTCGCACGTCGGGATTCCCTGCTGCTCGTACTCAAGGTCCTCAAGAACATCGACGCGCTCGACCCCGAGGAGGCCGCGCGCCTTCGGGAGCTGGGCGGCCTGTTCCCGGCCGTCGCGCTCGTGGTCGGCCAGACCTCGGGGACGACGCCGCTCGAGGCCGGGGTCGTCTACAACCGCTACGGCGTCCCGATCCTCGCCGAAGAGAGCCTCGCCGACTACGTCGGCAAGGGGGTCCCGCCGTTCCTGTTCTCGAGCCCCGGCGGCGTCTTCGCGCGGATCGACGGGCCGCGCCTGCGGGAGATCCGCGAGGCGCGGAGCCTCTCGCTCGGCGCGCTCGCCTCCGTCGCGGGCGTCTCGCGCCGGACGATCCAGCTCTACGAGGACGGCGCCGGGGCCGAGGTCCACGTCGTCGAGCGCCTCGAGGAGTACGTCGGCGAGCCGATCGCGCTCCCCATCGACCTGCTCCGCCTGCCGCCGTCGGGCCGGACCCCTCGCCGCGAGTCCGACGAGGAGGAGCCGTCCCCGCGCCCGCACGAGCTCTCCCCGACCGGGGACGCGATGCGCGACGACGTCTTCCGGCAGCTCGACACGATGGGCTGGGAGGTCGTCGTCACGCTGCGCTGCCCGTTCGACGCGTTCACCCACGGTCCGACGAGCTCCGCCGAGGAGGTGCTCCTCACCTCCGTCGGGAGCCTGCGCACGGCGCACCACCGCGCCGAGGTCCTCCAGGAGCTTGCGCGCGTCCTCGAGGGGCACGCGCTGTTCGTCGTGCGCGAGCCGCCCGCGCATCGGTCGGTCGACGGGCTCGCGATCGTCACCGTGCGCGAGCTCCAGCGGCACCGGGACCGCGACGAGCTCGTCGAGCTCCTCACCGAGCGCGAAGGGCAGTGATCGCGAGCACGCGCGAGGGTCCCGGGGCGCTGCTCGTCGCGGGGACCGTCCGCGGTCTCACGAGCGAATCGGAGCCGCTCCTCGAGGCGCTCCGGGCGTTCGGCCCGCGCGCCGTCGGCGTCGGGGTCTCGCGCGAGGAGCTGGACGGGCTCAACGAGCACTTCGTCGGGCGGCCCTCCGAGCCGCTCGTCGTCCTGAGCCGCGTCGAGCTGTCGGAGGCGAAGGCGCTGAGCCGGTTCGGCGAGGTCCGTGTCCCGAACCCGTCGACGATCGCGGTCCTCGAGTGGGCGCGTGCGGCCGGCGTGCCCGTCGAGCCGCTCGACCCCACCGACGAGGAGTACGCGGAGCTGTTCACCGACCACATCACCTACCTCGAGCTCGTGCGGCGGACCCTGCGCGAGCGCCGGCTCGTCCGGGACGCGCCGCCCGAGGCGCGCTCGGCCGAGGAGTTCGCCGGCCGCTGGCACGCGAGCCTTTCCCGGGGCCGGGGCTCGCGCGCGTTCGACGCGGCCCGGGAGGGCGCGCTCGTCGAGGGGGCGCGGCGCCTCGCGCTCGCCCACGCCCGCGTCGCGGTCGTCGTCGACCGGGAACGCTACGACGGCGTCCTCAAACGACTCGGGTCGGCCGCGGCCCCGTAGCGGGACCGGGGACTACTCGTCGTCGTCCTTCTCGAGGATCTGCTCGATCCGGCGCCGCGCGGTCGCGCGGAACTCCTCGAGCGGGCCCTCGTTGATGAGCATCCCGTCGGCGAGCGCGAAGGCGGAGCCGATCCCCCACTTGAGCTCGCGCCGGTCGCGGTCGAAGAACTCCTGGAGGCCCACGCCGTCGTCACCGCGGCCGCGCTTCATCATGCGGTCGTAGCGCACCTCGGGGGAGGCGAAGATCCCGAGGACGAACAGGTCGCCGAAGTTGTGCCGGAACACCGCGACCTCGGCGTCGGAGCGGCAGCCGTCCACGAGCATCTTCGTCTCGGTGAGCTTCGGGAGGGCGCGCTGCGCCCAGATCCCCGGCCCGTGCTTTTCCCGCTCCTCGTTCGCGATGCGCGCGATGTTCGCGTTGTTGAGAGCGAGGCCGCGGCGGCGGGTCTCGTCGCGCACGAGGTCCCCCATCTTCAGGGTCGCGAGGCCCATCGCGTGCGCGACCTCGACGAGCTCGTCCTTGCCCGAGCCGGGCATCCCGACGGTGACGATGAGCTTCATCGGGACGACGGAGGCTCTCCTGGAGGTTCGGGGGGAGGGGCCTCGGGGGTGCCCGAGAGCTGCGCGGCGGCCTCTCCCTGCGTGGCGAGCTGGAGGCGGTCGGCCCGCTGCTTGTAGCTGAGCCCCTCCTGCTCCTCGAGCTTGGCCTGCTCGAGGTAGCGGTCGACCTTCACCTTGAGCTCCGCGGTCTTCTGCGTCTTCATCGCCGCGCGGTGCTCGAGGGTGCGCGACCGGTGCTGGAGGTCGACGATCTTCTGCTGGAGCTTGCGGATGCGGAACTGGAGCTCGGTGATGTCCGAGCCGATCGAGATGCCGCCCGTCTTGTCGGTGCGGGCCTTGATGTCCTTCTCGTGCTGGGACATCTCGCTCTCGAGGTCCGGGATCTTGGCGAGGACCCCCTGCGCCTTCTCGCGCTGGACCGCGGCCTGGTGCCGGATCTTCTCGATCCGCGTGTTGAGGCGCGCCGCCTTCTGCTGGTTGCGCGTCGCGGCCCGCTCGTGCTTGGCCGCGATCTCGCGTAGCTTCGTGATGTCCGCGTAGCCCTGGCCCATCCAGCGGGCCTCGCGGTGCGGGAGCGCGGCACCGGCGGTGGGTGGGGGGGTTCCGCCGCCGTCCGCCATGCCGTCTCCACGAGGGGGGGTCGGGATATAGCGGTTGTCGTGCGCCGGCAGCGCCGGCCGGCCGGGTCACGCGGCGGACGGGCCGGCGTCGTACGAGGCGGGCGGTCGCGGAGGCGCGAAGCGCCCGCCGAGCTGGCCGACGAGCGCCTCGATCGCGACGCGCTCCTGGGCGCGGGAATCGCGCTCGCGGAGCGTGACCGTGCCGAAGTTCGCGTTGGCGGGGTCGAGGGTCTCGCCGTCGACGGTGACGCAGTAGGGCGTGCCGACCTCGTCCATGCGGGCGTAGCGCTTGCCGATCGAGCCGGCGGCATCGTAGGTGGCGCGGATCCCCGCGTCCCGCAGCCGCGCGACGACCTCGAGCGCGCGTTCCCGATGCTCCTTCTTCAAGAGCGGAAAGACGGCGACCGACCATGGCGCGAGGCAGCGCGAGAGGCGCCACAAGGTCCGTTCGCCCTCGGTCGTGAGCCCCGTGTCGGCCAGGGCCCAGAGGTTCCGGTCGACCCCGAACGTCAGCTCGAGGACGTGCGGGACGATGCGGCGGTCCGGCGCGACGAGGACCTGGAGGTCCTTGCCGGAGCCCTCGGCGTGCCGCGTGAGGTCGTAGTCGCCCCGGTAGTGCAGCGCGCCGAGCTCCTTGTAGCCGCCGAGGCTCTCGAGGTGGACCTCGACGTCGAACTGGATGCGGTTGTAGAACGCGCGCTCGGTCGCCGACTTCTCGAAGAGCCGGATGCTCTCGGCGGGGTAGCCGAGAACGTCCCGATAGAACCGGAACGTGTGGGCGAGGTGGAAGACGTAGAACGCCGGCAGCCCCCGCTCGGAGACGAGCGCGGAGGCGGTGACCCACTCCGGCGTCTCGGCGCCGGCCTCGCGCGCGGCGACACCGAGGATCGGAAGTCGCTCCGACGCGACGGCCTCGAGCGGGGGCGCGAAGGACGCCGGGTCGAAGAAGATCTGGAGCTCGGCCTGCGTGAACGCGCGCATGCGGAAGAGGACCTGTCGCGGCGCGATCTCGTTGCGGTAGGCGCGGCCGACCACGGCGATGCCGAGGGGCATCGCCTTGCGACCGACCTCGTACATCCTCGAGAAGGCGAGGTAGCTCGCCTGCGCGGTCTCCGGCGCGAGGTAGCCGCGCTCCTTCCCCGTGACGCCGAGGTCGACGCCGAACATCAGGTTGAACGGCCTCGGAACGCTGAGCGTCGGCTTGCCGCACCGGGGGCAGGCGATCCGGTGCTCTCGGAGAAGCCCCCCGATCGCCTCGAACGTGAGGCCGTCGACCCCCTCGGGTCGGACCTTCTCGAGGATCGTGTCGGCCCGGAACGCGGTGAGGCAGGAGTCGCAGGTCACCTCGGGGTCGGTGAAGTTCTCGAGGTGGCCCGAGGCGCGGACGACGGCCTCGGGCAGGATGTCCGCCGGCTCGATCTCGTGGTAGTCGTCGGAGAGGCCGACGAACCAGGCGCTCCAGGCCTCCTCGAGCCGGCGCTTGAGCGCGTGGCCGAGGGGGCCGTAGTCGTAGAGCCCCTGCGCGCCGCCGTAGATCTCGGCCGAGGGCCAGAGGTAGCCGCGGCGTCGGAGGAGCGCGAACAGCTCGTCGGACTTCACGTCGGTCGCTCTCGTCGTCGGGAGGGCCCGGTCCCTACGATAAGATGTTCGGTCGCACGTGCGACCACCTGATAGGCCGGGTCGTCGGGCGGGAGCCGGAGGGCGAGGGGCGGGACGGGTCCGTTCGGCTCGAGGCGGGCGGCGGCCGGGACCCCGAGCCACTCGTGCGGGACGACGCACGCGGCGCGGAACAGGAACTCCGCGGGCACCGGGCGCCGGGCCAGACGCGCGCTCACGTAGGCGAACTCGAGCTCGCGCCAGATCGACGGGGAGTGGAACATCGCGTTGTCGGTGCCGAGCATCGTCGCGACCCCCTGTCGGGCGAACTCCGCGAGGTCCGGCCGGCGCCCGAAGAGGGCGTTCGACCTCGGGCACACGGCCACGGTGACGCCCGCCTTCGCGACGGCGGCGAGGTCGTCCGGGCTCGCTCGCGCCAGGTGGACCAAAAGGTCCGGCCGCGGCCGCAGGTAGTCGTCGGGCGACTCTCGCACGGACTCGCTCGCGTGCCAGGCGATCCGCTTGCCACGAGCCCGGCAGAGCGCGGCCAGGGTGCGCCGGGTCGCGCGTCCCTCCTCGGCGACGGAGCTGAGACCGAGCCCGTCCGCGACGGCCAAGAGCGCGTCGACCTCCTCGACCTCGACCGGTCGCGCGAGCGGTCGGCCGAGCGCGACGACGTTGAGACCGAGGCCGCGCGCCGCGGCCCGAAGCGCCCGGACGCCCTCGAGCCCCTCCTCGCGGAAGTCGATCGCGGCGACGACCCCCTGGCGGGACATGAGCGTGAGCGCCCGCCGCATCGCGCGGCGCTTCGCGCCCGCGGCCGTCTCCGCGAGGAGCCGGAACTTGTAGCCGTCGGGCGGGCGCACGATCGCCTCGAGAGGCTGGTGCGGCGGCTCGCGCGTCGCCACCGCGTCGCCGAGGTGCGTGTGCCCGTTCACGGGCGGCGGAAGGACGATCCCGGTGACGGTGCGCACGCGCCCCCTCGTCGAGGCCGTGCCGCGCTGCCCCGTCTCGACGAGCGCCCCGTCGCGGAACCGGGCGTAGCCGGGGCGCGCCCCGTCCGCATCGAGGAGGGCCCCCTCGACCACGAGCTCGACGGGCACGGCCCGCCGACCGCGGTAGGGTATCTAAGCTCCGCCGACCGGCGAGAGGTGCGGAACGAATAAGCGCCGGCACGTCTGGGGAGCCGCGTGCCGCTCCGGCGCCGGCCGACCGCCCCGTTCGCGACGCCCCTCGACCTCTGGGTCGTCGGTCACACGAACCTCGACCACTTCCTCTACGTGCGAAGCCTGCCCGGCCGGGACCGGACCGTCCCGATCGTGCGGCGCGAGACCCATCTCGGCGGCACGGGGGCGAACCTCGCCCTTTCCGCGGCCTCCTGGGGCGTCCGCACCGGACTCGTCTCCCGCGTGGGTCCGGACTTCCCCGACGAGTTCCGCGAGCGTCTTCGGGCCGCCGGTGTCGACCTCCGCGGCCTCACGGTCGACCCGGTCCTTCCCTCCTCCGCGTGCTTCATCACCGAGGACGGTCGCGGCGGGCAGAGCACGCTCATCGACCAGGGCCCGATGCGGGACGGGACGCGGTACGACGGCCCCCGTGACATCTTCGGTGAGGCCCCCTGGGCCCACCTCACGACCGCCGCCCCTGCCTACCTCCTCGAAGCGAAGGCCGAGGTCCGGCGGGCCGGCGGACGCGTCGCCGTCGACCCCGCGCAGGAGATCCACTACCGCTGGGACGGCCCGGGGCTGCGCGAGCTCCTCGCGGGGGCCGAGATCCTCTTCGGGAACGACCACGAGATCGCCCGCGCCGTCGAGCTGCTCGGGCTCGACAAGGTCTCGGGCCTCCTCGAGCACGTGCCGCTCGTCGTCCGGACGGAGGGGGCCCGCGGGGCGACGGCCGTGAGCCGGGTCGGCAGTGTGCATGTGCCCGCCCCGCGCGTCGCCACCGTCCGGCAGGTGACGGGGGCCGGCGACGCCTTCCGGGGCGGCTTCTACGCCGGCTGGTTCGAGGGCCTCCCGCTCGTCGGCTGCCTCACGGCGGGCGTGCGTTCGGCGGCCCGGTGGGTCGCGCGCGGTCCTCCCCGCCCTCGCGGCCGCCGCGGCTCGCGCGCTCGGGGGGTCCGTCGATGAGGATGCGGCCGTTCGGCCGCCTCCTTCCGCTCGACGCGGCGCTCCGCCGGACGCTCGCCGCCGTGACCCCGGTGCGGGGGTACGAGCGGGTGGCGCTCGCCGACGCGCTGGGCCGCGTGAGCGCGGCGACGGTCCGGGCCCGAAGGCCGAGCCCCGCGTTCTCCCGAGCGACCTGGGACGGCTATGCCGTGCGGAGCGCGGACCTCGCGCGGGCTTCCGCGCGCTCGCCCGTGGTGCTTCGCCTCGTCGGTGAGGTCTTCGCCGAAGGGAGGCTCGACCGCCCGTTGGGGTCGGGTGAGACCGCGGCGATCGCGACCGGCGGCGCCCTTCCGACCGGCGCCGACGCCGTCGTCATCTTCGAGGAGGCCTCCGCGCACGACGACGCGGTCACGGTCGGGCGCCCCGTTCCCCGGGGCGACCGGGTCGCGGCCCCGGGGGACGACTTTGCCAAGGGGGCCGTCCTGGTCCGCTCGGGAGAGGTCCTCGACCCCGCGCGGGTCGGCGCCGTCGGGGCCGCCGGCGCGACCCACGTCGAGGTGCGCCGCCGTCCCCGCGTCACGTTCGTCGCCAACGGCACCGAGCTGCGGCCCCTCGGGGCGAGGCTCCGCCGCGGCGAGGTCCACGAGATCAACAACCTCACGCTCGGCACGCTCGCGCGCGCCTCCGGCGCCGAGGTCGTCCAACGGCCCCCCGTGCCCGACGACCTCGAGCGGCTCGAGCGGGTGATCGCCGACGCGGCCGCCTCGAGCGACCTCGTCGTCGTCACGGGAGGGAGCTCCGTCGGGGAGCACGACCATCTTCCCGCGATCTTCCCGAGGCTCGGCCGGCTGTTGTACCATGGCGTCGCGGTCCGCCCGGGGAAGCCGACGCTCGCCGCGAGGGGTGCGCACGGGCTCCTCCTCGGGATGCCGGGCCACCCGACCTCCTGCCTCTCGAACGGGCTCTGGCTGCTGCTCCCCGTGCTCCGGCGGCTCGCCGGCGTCCCGGGCGACGCCTGGAGCGAGGTCCCCGTCAGGCTCGGGGCGGCCGTCCGCCGGCCCAGCCCCGACCTCTCGACGGTCGTAGCGCTGCATGTCGAGAACGGCGTGGCGTGGCCGACGTTCCGCGACTCGTCGGCGATCACGAGCCTCTCGGGCGCGAACGCCTACGCGATCCTTCGGCCCGGGGCTCGGGCCCCGAGGGTCGGCGCGCGGCTCACGGTCCGCCGCCTCGCCGCTCCCATCGGCGCCCCGTAGCGACCGCGACCGAAACGCTATGCGGAGCGGGAGCCATGGCGAGGCGTGCGCGACCGCTACGGGCGCGAGGTCAACGAGCTCCGGGTCTCGCTGACGCAGCGGTGCAACCTCGCCTGCGTCTTCTGCCACATGGAGGGGCAGCCGGCGAGCCGTGCGGAGCTCACGCCCGTCGAGATCGAGCGCGCCGTTGCGGCCGCCACGCGCGCGGGCGTCACGCGCGTCAAGCTCACCGGCGGCGAGCCGACGCTCCGCACGGACCTTCTCGAGATCGTCGAGCGGCTCCGGCCGCTCGTCGCGGAGCTGTCGATGACGACGAACGGGCTCCGGCTCGTCGAGCTGGCCCGGCCCCTCCGGGCCGCCGGCCTCGACCGGGTGAACGTGAGCGTCCCGACGCTCGAGCCGGAGGCCTACCGTGAGCTCACGGGCGTCGACGGCGTCCAGCGCGTCGTCGAGGGAGTGCGAGCGGCCGCGGAGGCCGGCCTGGGTCCGATCAAGCTCAACGTCGTCGCGCTCGACGGGGTCACCGACGGGAACGGCGCCGTCGAGCGGATCGTGCGGTTCGCCCAGGAGGTCGGCGCCTGGGTACAAGTGATCGAGTTCGAGAACGTCTCGGGCCGGGTCGACCCGAGCGTCTATCGACGGCTGCACTCCGAGCTCGGCCGCCTGACGGAGTCGGCCGCGGCCCGTGCGTTCCGGACCGACCGCAACCGGCTCCACGGGCGTCCCCAGTTCACCTTCGTCGACGGGGGCCGGCCCGTCACCGTCGAGGTCGTCCAGCCGGTCGAGAACCCGGCGTTCTGCATGGAGTGCCACCGGCTCCGGCTCACCTCCGACGGGCGCCTCAAGGGCTGCCTCATGTCGAACGCCGGGCTCGTCGACGTCCGCCCGTATCTCGAGAACGACGGGCGCGCGGTCGAGCTCGACGAGGCGTTCGCGCGGGCCGTCCGGCTGCGACGGCCGTACTTCGTGGGGCCGGAGACCCCCGCCCCCGAGGAGGACACGACGGGGGAAGCGCTCGGCGAGCGGCTCCCGATCGTCGGCTCGAGGGCCGCGTAAACCCCTAAAGGGGCCGTTGACCTCGGGCGGCCGTGCCTCGCGACCGTCTCCACGTGGCGCTCGTCTCGATCGAGGGGACCAACAACGACGAGGAGCTGTTCGTCGCGCTCAAGGCCCTCGGGACCTCGCCCGAGATCGTCCACCTCAAGCAGCTGGCGGGCAAGGACGTCGTCGCGGAGAAGGTCCGCCGTCTCGCCGACTACGAGATGCTGCTGTTCCCCGGCGGCTTCTCGGCGGGCGACTACGTGCGCGCCGGCGCGATCCTCGCGGCCCGCACGCGGGCCGCGATCGGCCCCGAGCTCGAGGAGTTCGTTCGCGCGGGGAAGATCGTCGGCGGCATCTGCAACGGTTTCCAGGTCCTCACCGAGCTCGGGCTCCTCCCGGGCCGCGCCGGCGGCCGCCTGGGGAGCCCCGAGGCGGCGCTGATGACGAACGACTCGGGGCGGTACGAGTGCCGCCCCACCTTCCTCGCCTGGACCGGGGGGCGCTTTCCGCCACTGCAGGGCGTGCCCGAGGGCCGGCGCTATCTGTTCCCGTCGGGCCACTCCGAGGGGAAGCTCGTCCTGGCCGGCGAGCCGGGCGCGCGCCTCCGCGAGCTCGAGGCGAACGGCCAGGTGCTGTTCCGCTGGGTCTCGCCCGACGGAAGCCCTGCCGTCTATCCGTGGAACCCGAACGGCTCCGAGGGGAACGTCGCCGGGCTCACGAACCCCGAGGGGAACGTCTTCGGGCTGATGCCGCATCCCGAGCGCGGCTTCTTCCGCGCGCAGGCCCCCGACTGGACGCGGCAGGGCGGCGCGGAAGGGTTCGGCGACGGGCACGCCTTCCTCGAGGCCGTCGTCGGCTACGCGTCCCGGCGCGCCTAGCGGCGTCGTGGGAGAGCTCCCAGACCCAGAGCCGCTCGCCCTCGAGCGGCCGGGAGGCGACCTCGCGGACCCGGCCGCCGCTCGTGACGAACCGCTCGCGGAGCCTCTCGAGCGCGCGCGGCGATTGGAGCGAGGAGCCGAGCAGGTAGGCGCGCCCGTCCCGGGCGAGGTGCGACGGGAGGCCGACGACGAGGCGACGCGTGACGGCACAGCCATCGGGTCCGCCGTTGAGGGCGAGGTCGTGCCATCGGTCGGGATCCTCCTCACCGGGGACCGTCGGCAGGTACGGCGGGTTGGCGACGATCCGGCGGAACCGTCGCGTGCCGTCGAGGAGGTCCGTCCTCAGCGCCAGGAGCGCGAGCCCCTCGGCGCGGGCGGTGCGGGCGAGCGCGCGGAGCGCGAACGGGTTGCGGTCGGTGGCGACGACCCGGGCGCCCGCGCGCGCCGCCTCGAGGGCGAGCGCGCCGTTGCCCGTTCCGACATCGAGGAGCCACGCGCCCCGGGGGACCCGGGCGAACGGCCGCAGGAGCGCGGTGTCCTCGCGCTCGGGGTAGACGGGGACGTCGCTCCGCCGAGACGTGCGCCGCCGTAGCACTCCGTCCGTCAGTCGCGTCACCTTCTTATCTCGCCGGGCCATTGTTACGAAAAGTTTCGGAGCAGGTCAACGATGTCACGTCGGCTCGCAGCACCGGTCAAGATCGGGATCACCGGGCTTCCCGGCTCGGGGAAGACCCAGACCCTGCTGCGCATCATCCAGCTCCTCGAGGAGGAGGGCATCAAGGTCGGTGGCATGGTCACCGAGCCGATCGTCGAGAAGCATCGGCGGACGGGCTTTCAGATCACGAACTGGCTCACCAAGGAGCACGAGGTCTTCGCGCACGAGAACCTGAAGTCTCGGGTCCGCTCGGGCCGCTACGGCGTCAACCTCGCCGCGCTCGAAGGGCTGGGCACGCGGGCGCTCCAGGAGGCGCGGGAGAGCGCGGACGTCATCGTCATCGACGAGGTCGGCAAGATGGAGGTCGAGAGCGACCTGTTCACGCAGAGCGTCACCGAGACGCTCGACGCGAACAAGTCGATCGTGATGACGCTCCATAAGAAGTCCCGCAACCCTCTCCTCCAGGACATCCGGCGGAGGGACGAACTACGCCTGCTCGAGGTGACGCCCGTGAACAAGAACCTCCTCGCCTTCAAGATCGTCCGTCTCCTCACGGGGAAGGCCCACTAGCGCTCGTCGAGCGCCGCGAGGGCGCGGCACCGCTCTGGCTGCCCGACGTCGGGCCCCGCCGGGGGCCCGGCCGCCGTGCGGCCGTGTTCTACAACCCCGCGATGGCGTTCGACCGCGACCTCAACGTCGCGGTGCTCCGGGCCTGGCGCCGCCTCGGCCACCCGGTCCGGCACGGCTGGGAGATGCTCGCCGCCACCGGGGTCCGCGGCCTGCGGCTCCTCTACGAGGCCGGCCCGTTCGAGGCGATGCTCCTCACGGAGGGGAGCCCCGTCGCGCTCGAGGTCCTCCGGCGGAACGTCGCCCCCGTCGCGCCGCCGGCGACCGCCGCGGCCGCCGACGCGAGGGCGCCGCCGCGCGAGGCCCCGTTCGACTACGTCGACCTCGACCCGTACGGGACGCCCGTCCCGTTCCTCGAGGCGGCCGTCTCGACGCTCCGACCCTCCGGGCTCGTGGCCGTCACGGCGACGGACATGCGGGTCCTCGCGGGGGTCGACCGGGGCGCGGCGGAGCGCCGGTACCACGGGCGGCCCGTTCGGGGGCGGCTCGGCCCCGAAGGGGGGCTCCGCCTCCTCCTGGCCGAGCTGTGGCGGCACGCCGACGCCGCCGGCCGTTCGCTCCGCCCCGAGCTCGCCTACGTCGGGACCCACCACGTCCGGGTCTATGCGACCCTCCCCGAAGGCCGGGAGGCCGCGCCGGTCGGTGAGATCGATCCCGCGTCCTGGTCGGGGCCGCCGCTCGGCGCCGCCGATGGGCGCGGGCCGATGTGGCTCGGCCGGCTCTTCGACCCCGAGCTCGTCGAGGCGCTCGAGGTGCCGCCGACCGCGCAGGAGCCGCACGCCCTTTCGCGCTGGCTGGCGCGGCTCGGGCTCGAGTGCCGGGTCGACACGCCGTTCTACTACGAGTCGAACACGCTCGCCCAGGGTCTCGGTCTCGACCGGCCGCCGTCGCTCAGGGCCCTCGCGGCCGAGCTCGGGCAGGGTGGCTACACTCTCGCGCCCACCCACGCGCGGGAGGGCGGCTTCCGGACCGAGGCGCCGTACGCGCGCGTCGCCGAGGCCGCGCGACGGGCCGCTCAGCCCCAGAACGAGCGGGTCCGCGCGTAGCTCCGCTCCGCCTTGAGGACCTCGGTGAGGAACTCCGCATCGTTCCGGTAGAGCCGCGCGAGCAGGCGTCGCGCCGTGTCGGGGCCGACGCCGCGGGCCGCGAGGCAGAGCAGCGCCCGCTCGCCGTAGTGGGCCAACAGCTCGGCGGTCGTGTAGGCCTGACGGAGGAGCGGCGTCAGCGACTCGGCGGGGGCGCCGCGCGGCGGCCGCTTCCCCTTCCACTTGCGCTTGGCGTAGCGCTGGACCGCCTCGAGCTCCTCGGTCCTCCTCGGCGACAGCACGGCCGACAGGGCCCCGCGGCAGAGCCGGCAGGTGCTACCGCCCTCGGCGCGGTACCGCTCGACGGTCGTCGTGCGCGTGAAGCCGCACCGGAGGCAGATGAGCGTCAGCTCCTCGCGCCGGAGCCGCTCCTCGACCGCCTTGAGGAGCGTCGGCGGAGGGACATCGGGGAGCTCGCGCCAGCGCAGGCGCGAGAGCGGGCGGTCGGACCCGGGCCCCGGCGGCGCGAGGTGGACCTCGATCCGGCCGTCGCGGATGCCCTCGAGGACCTCTCGAGCGTGCTCGGGGTCGAACCGGTCGTGGAGCGTCTTCTCGAGGGCCTCGTCGCCGAGCGGGCTCGTCCGGCTCCGCTCGAGGAGCGGCTCGAGGATCCTCAGGTCCTTCGGGTCGGCGGAGGGCGGGAGGACGCCGAGCTTGCGCGCGACCGTGAGGAACACCCAGCGGTACTCGAGGCTCGTCGGGACGAGCCGCTCGAGGAGGTCGTCGAGCGTCTCGGGCGGGATCGCGAGGGCCTGCGCGAGCGCGTCCCCGTCGAGCGCGATCGGGAGGCCGAGCACGATCCAGGTCGGCTCGACGGCGACGACCTCGACGCGGGCCCCGAGGCGGGCGGTGAGGAGCCCGGCGGCGGCGAGGGCGAGGGTATCGTTCGTGCGCGTGCCGAAGCAGGCCCCGAGGATCGCCAGCCGGCCCTGCGGCGTGACGGTCACGACCCGGTCCGTCGGGACCGGCGTCCCCGGCGGGGCCTCGTGCAGCCGGGCGTCGAGCCGCGTCCGGGCCTCTCCCGCGACCGGATAGCCCTCGAGGGAGCGGAGGCGGCGGAGCGCGCCGATCTCCTGCGCGACCTCGAACGGGACCGGCAGGTCCTCGCCGACCCACCGCGGCTCCTGCCCGAGCTCGGAGACCGTTTCGACGAGGAGCTCGCCGTCGCGGTGCTCGACGACCCGCCAGGTGCGCCCGTGGAGGAGGAAGATCTCCTGGGGCTGGGCGAGGATCTGCGTGAGGACGAAGCGCTCGTCGAGCGTGCCGACGAGCCGTCGCGTCGCGATGTCGCGCAGCCGGTAGGTCCGCTCGTCGGGGATCAACGAGAGCGTCGCGTAGAAGCGGTCGAGCGTCGACCGAGACGGGCGCAGGCGCCCGGGCTCGACCTTGAGGGTCCCGAGCTCCTCGAGGTAGCGGACGAGCGCCTCCCACTCGGCGTCGTCGAGCCCCTGGGCCGGCGCGGCGTGCCGGAGGACGGCGGCGAGCGCGTCCGCGTCGACGCCCGCCTCGGCCCGCAGCGCGGCCACGATCTGCTGGGCGACGGCGAGCCGATTCCTGGTGCGCCACCGGGTCGGCTCGACCTCGCCCGCGAGGGCCCGGCGCGCGAGGACCGTCGCCTCCTCGAGGTCCTCCTCGTCGAGCGAGAGGACGTAGCCCTTCGCCTCCTGCCCGAGCCGGTGGCCCGAGCGGCCGACGCGCTGGACGAGGCGCCCGACCTGGTGCGGCGAGCCGAACTGGAGGACGAGGTCGACCGAGCCGATGTCGATGCCGAGCTCGAGGGAGGAGGTCGCGACGAGCGCCTTGAGGCGTCCCTCGCGGAACGCCACCTCCGCCTCCTCGCGGACCTCGCGCGAGAGCGAGCCGTGGTGGACGGCGAGCGGGAGGTCGGGCGCGAGCCGCCGGAGCCGCGCGGCCAGCCCCTCCGCGGTCGGCCTCGTGTTGACGAAGATGAGGGTCGTCGTGTGCTCGCGGATCGCCCGCTCGACCTCGAGGAGCCCGCCGAGCATCGTGTCGTCGGCCTTGAGCTCGGCGCGGAGGGCCGGGTCGAGCTCGGGCGGCTGGGCGGGCGGGAGGCGCGAGGCGATCTGGATGCGGCGGCGTCCCACGGCCGAGCGGACCTCGACCTCGCGGGGCTCGGGGGAGAGGAAGCGCGCGACCTCCTGGGGATTCCCGACCGTCGCCGAGAGCCCCACGCGACGGATTGGCCGGCCCACGAACGCGTCGAGCCGCTCGAGCGTGAGGGCGAGCTGGGCGCCCCGGTCGGAGGGGGCGAGCTCGTGCACCTCGTCGACGATCACGGCACGGACCCCTCGGAGCCCCTCGCGCAGGCGGACCCCGACGAGGAGGAGCTGGAGCGTCTCGGGCGTCGTCAGGAGCAGGTCGGGGGGCTTGCGCGACTGCCGCGACCGTTCGGCCGGCGTCGTGTCGCCGTGGCGCACCGCGGCCGTGAGGCCGACCTCGGCCGCGAGCCCGACGAGCCGCTGCCACAGGTCGCGATTGAGCGCGCGGAGCGGGGTCACGTAGAGCAGGCTGATCGGCGGCGAGGGGTCCTTGAGCTGCCGGGAGAGGAGCGGGAGGAGGGCGGCCTCCGTCTTGCCGGTCCCGGTGGGGGAGAGCAGGAGCGCGTCGGCGTTCGAGTGGAGGAGGGGGAGCGCGAGGCGCTGGATCTCGGTGAGCTCGCCGATCCCGCGACGGCGCACCGCCTCGACGAGGCGCCGGTCGAGGCGTTCGAGGACGTCCTCGGGGTCGGGCGGCATCGTCGTCACGGGTGCGCAGGGACGAGCTCGAACGCCGCGTCGGGGCCCGCGAGCTCAGGTCGTCGGACCGGGCTCGAGGTCGAGGCGCCGGAGCCCGAACGCCTCGTCGAGCGGGCGGCCGAAGACCCGGCCGGGGAACGCGGTGAGGTGGGCCTCGACGAGGACCCCGACCTTCGCGCGCAGGAGGTGACCGCCGACGAGCCGGTGGTCGGGGCCGCCGAGCGCGGCGTGCAGATGCACCGAGGGGGCGCCGTCGACCTCCGCGAGGGAGCCGTGCAGGCCGACGAGCTCGTGCGGGACCTCGAGGCGGTGCGGCTCGTACTCGCGGCCGTTCCAGTAGCCGACCTCGGCGGAGCGGAACATCCCGATCCCCTCGTCGATCGCGGCCGCCCGGATCCCGTGCGTGCGGGCGAAGGCGACGAGCTCCGCGAAGAGGTCGGCGCCGTCGTCGATCCTGACCATCCAGCTCGCGCCGTTCGAGACCGCCTGCACGGCCGGGCCACCGGGTCGCCGTACAAGGCGGTTGTGGGCCCGGTCGAGACAGGGGTCCGGCGAGGGCGTTTCGCGACCCCCGCGGACGGCTCGGGCAAACCGTATCACCCCCGGCCTCGTGTCTCGGCCGCATGGCGCTCCCGGCCCCTCGATCGGCCCCGGCCGAGGTCGAGCAGATCGTGGCCCGGCTCCGGGCCGGGGGTCCGGCGGTCGTCGCTCTCTCGGGCGGCGTCGACTCCGCGGTCGTCGCCGCGCTCGCGCTCGAGGCGCTCGGGCCGAGGGCGTGCGCCGTCACCGTCACGGGGCCGGCCGTCGCGTCGTCGGAGGTCCGACGGGCTCGCGAGGTCGCCGCCTTCCTGGGTCTCGAGCACCACCTCCTCGGCGCCGAGCTCTTGGCCGACCCCGAGTACGTGGCGAACGGGGCCGACCGCTGCTTCTTCTGCCGCCGAGGCGAGACGCACGCGATCCGCCGGTGGAGCGACGGGCGCGGCTTCCTCCAGTTCCTCGACGGCATCCAGTCCGACGACCTCGGCGACCGCCGACCCGGGATCGCGGCGATGGAGGCGGCCGGCTTCGACCACCCCTTGGTGCGGGCGGGCTGGGGCAAGCGCGAGGTCCGCGCGCTCGCTCGCGCGAGAGGTCTGCCCAATCGGGACGCTCCCTCGGAGGCCTGTCTCGCCTCCCGGATCCGGCACGGCCAGAGCGTCACCCTCGAGCTCCTCCGGCGGGTCGAGCGATCGGAGGCCCGCCTCTACGAGCTCGGCTTCACGCGCGTCCGCGTGCGGACCGACGGGCGGAGCGCGCGCGTCGAGGTCGATCCCGAGGAGGTGCGCCACCTCCTTTCGCCGCCGACGGCGGCGCGCGCCACCTCCGCGCTCCTCGAGGAGGGGTTCGTCGAGGTCACGCTCGACCCGGACGGCTACGGCCGGCACGCGGGGGCCTGACCCGATGGCCCGGTCCTCCGCGCCGCCGCCCCCGTCCCTCACGCGTCGGGGTCCGACGACGGGCCGCTTCGCGCTCGAGACGGAGCTCGTCCCCCAGGGGGACCAACCGAAGGCGATCGACGAGGTCGTTCGGCGCGTGGGCTCGGGGGAGAAGTTCGTGACCCTCCTCGGGGTCACCGGATCGGGGAAAACGTTCACGATGGCCCACACGGTGGCCCGGCTGCAGCGGCCGACCCTCGTGATCTCGCCCAACAAGACGCTCGCCGCGCAGCTCGTGAGCGAGTTCCGGGCGCTGTTCCCCAACAACGCCGTCGAGTACTTCGTGAGCTACTACGACTACTACCAGCCCGAGGCCTACGTCCCGCAGGTCGACCTCTACATCGAGAAGGACGCGCAGATCAACGAGGAGATCGAGAAGCTCCGGCACCGGGCGACCCAGGCGCTCCTCTCGCGGCGCGACGTCCTGATCGTCGCCTCGGTGAGCTGCATCTTCGGCCTCGGCTCGCCCGAGGACTACGCGAGGAACGTCCTCGTGCTCTCCAAGGGCACGCACCTCACGCGAAAGGCGCTCTTGGACCAGCTCGTCCGGATGAAGTACCAGCGCAACGACGTCGAGCTGCGTCGCGGGCGCTTTCGCGTGCGCGGGGGGACGATCGACCTCGCGGGCTCGGGCGAGGCGCTCCACCGGATCGTCCTCGAGGGCGACGAGGTGAGCGCGATCGTCGAGCTCGCGCCGACGACCCTCGAGGAGGTTCGCGAGGTCGACTCGCTCACCGTCTTCCCGGCGACGCACTTCCTCACGGTCGACGAGCGGCTCGAGGCGATCCTGCGCGACATCACCGCCGAGAAGGAGGCCCGGGTCGCGGAGCTCGTGCGACAGGAGAAGATCGTCGAGGCCCAGCGCCTGAAGGGCCGCACGGAGTACGACCTCGAGATGATCCGCGAGACCGGCTACTGCTCGGGGATCGAGAACTACGCGAGGTACTTCGCCGGCCGCAAGGCGGGCGACCCGCCCTACACGCTCCTCGACTTCTTCCCCGACGACTTCCTCGTCTTCGTCGACGAGTCGCACGTGACGCTCCCGCAGCTCCAGGGGATGTACAAGGGGGACCGGAGCCGCAAGGACAACCTGGTCGACTTCGGCTGGCGCCTCCCCTCCTGCCGCGACAACCGGCCCCTCAAGTTCCCCGAGTTCCTCTCTCGCGTCCCCCAGCTCGTCTTCGTCTCCGCGACGCCGGGCCCGTTCGAGCGCAAGAGCTCCGACGGCGTCGTCGAGCAGATCATCCGGCCGACCGGGCTCGTCGACCCCCCCATCGAGGTCCGCCCGACGAAGGGGCACGTCGCCGATCTCGTCGAGGAGCTCAAGCAGTGCGTCGCGCGGAACGAGCGGGCCCTCGTGACGACGCTCACGAAGGCGACGGCGGAGGAGCTCTCCAGCTACCTCGCGAACCTCGGCCTCCGCGTCCGCTACCTCCACTCGGACATCGAGACGCTCAAGCGCGTCGAGATCCTGCGAGACCTCCGCCTCGCCCGGTTCGACGTGCTCGTCGGCATCAACCTGCTCCGAGAGGGGCTCGACCTCCCCGAGGTGAGCCTCGTCGCCATCCTCGACGCCGACAAGGAGGGCTACCTGAGGAGCGAGACCTCGCTCGTCCAGACGGCCGGCCGCGCCTCGCGCAACGTGATGGGCCGGGTCGTGCTCTACGCCGACCGGACGACCGGCTCGATGGCGAGGGCGATCGAGGAGATGCGCCGGCGCCGGGAGGCGCAGATCGCCTACAACGCCGAGCACGGGATCGTCCCCGAGACGATCCGCAAGGAGGTCCGGTCGATCCTCGCGCCCGAGGAGGCCACCGGGGCCGAGGGGCTCGAGGTCGAGGGGATGGGCTCCAGGTGGAAGGAGCACCTGCCGCTGCTCCTCGCGAACCTCGAGGAGGAGATGCGTCTCGCCGCCGAGCGCCTCGACTTCGAGGAGGCGGCCCGCATCCGGGATCGGATCCGCGAGCTCGAGCGCCGGACCGGGGCCACCGCCCGCCCGAGGGCCGCGCGCCGGACGAAGGCTCCGGTGCCGCCCTCCTGAGGCCGGGGCTTTAACGGCCGGGGGCGTCCCCGACCGATGCCCGCCCGAGCGCGGATCCCCCGCACGACCCCGGGCCCGGGCCTCGCCGAGCTCCGGCGTCGTGGGGCCATCACCGAGCTCTTGTTCCTCTACGCCTGCACCAACGACGAGCCGACGCAGCTCCGGCCGATCGCCGACGAGCTCGCGCTGACCGTCCAGGCGGCCTCGTACGTCTTCCGCGCGCTCCAGGCCCGCGGCCTCGCCGAGGTCGCCCAAGGCCGCTACCGGCCGACGGTCGCGGGGGTCGCCTGGCTCCACGATGCGCTCGGGAAGCTCCGCGAGGACGTCGACGAGCGTCTCACCCGGCTCAACATCGTTCGAAGCTGCCGCGCCCTCGCGAGCGCCGACCTCGAGGCCGGCGCGACCGTTTCGCTCGAGCTCCGCGACGGCCTGCTCAATGCGGTCCCGGGACGCGGGGGCGCCTCTCGCGGCCGCGCTCGGGCCGCCGCGCGGTCGGGCGAGATCGTCGAGGTCGACCGGCTCGAGGGGATCGTGCCGATCGTGCGAGGGACCGTCCGGATCCTCGCGGTCCCGGCGCGCCGCCTGCGCGACCGGTCGCTGTCGCCGGAGCTCCGGCGGGCCCTGCGCGAGGCCGGCCCCACCCTCCTCGCGGCGCCGGGGCTCGAGGCGGTCCACCTGCTCCAGCGGATCACGGCCCGGCCCGTGGTCCGGTTCGCCGTCGCCGCGGCCTGCCGCGAGGCGTCCCACGTCGGGGTCGACTCGGTGGCCGTCGTCCTCGACGAGGAGCTGCCGCACCTCCTCGAGCAGTTCGAGGGTCGCGACCCGCCCCCGATCGTCGTCACGACGCTCGGCTGAACGCGCCCCCGAGCGCGGCGAGGAGAGCGTCGAGGTCCCGGACCGGCGTGCCTCCCTCGGCCTTGAGCCGGTCCCACAGCGCCCGCGCCCGACCGCCGGTGAAATCTCGGTCCCCGATCGTGGCGTCGCCGACCAGGAAGAGGGGGACGGCGGGGTCGCGGGGGAGGAGGTCCTCGAGGTTGCCGAGGTTGGAGGGTCCGATGGCGAACGGGGAGACGACGATCGCCCGGGCCCTCGCGAGGAGGTCGCGGTGGCGCGCCCGCACCTCGTCGCTCAGGGGAGCGAACGGGAGCTCGGCGACGTAGGCGAGGCCGAGCTCCTGCGCGGTCTCCGCGTCCGAGTCGAGGAGCGGGAGCGCCCCCGCGGTCACGGACCAGCCGTCGTCGCAGAGCCGGCGCAGGATCGGCGCGGCCGCGCCCCCTCCGCCGACGACGTGGACGGGGCCGCGCCCGAGCCCCCCGGGGGCCCGGGCGGGCGCGGCTTCGACGGTCCTCCTCGGGAACAGGTACGGCCGCGCGGTGTTCGGGTCGCGTCGGAGGACGGCCTCGACGCCCCAGACCTCCCGCAATAGCGCCGGCTCGAGGACGGCCTCGGGGGGCCCGTCGGCGACGCGACGCCCCCGCGAGAGGACGACGATGCGGTCGGCGTAGCGGGCCGCCAGGTTGAGGTCGTGGAGGGCCGCGACCGCGAGCACGCCGCGCTCTCGCACGAGCCGGCCGACGCGCTCGAGCAGGTCCAGCTGGTGGCCGATGTCCAGGTGGGCCGTGGGCTCGTCGAGAAGCAGGACGGGGGCCTCCTGGGCGAGGGCGCGGGCGAGGAGAAGCCGCTGGCGTTCCCCTCCGCTCAGGCTCCGGACCCCGGCCCGGGCCCGGCTCTCGAGCCCCACCTCGCGCAGCGCGGTCGTGGCCGCCGCGACGTCCTCGGGTGCGTCCCGCGCGAACGGGCGGAGGTGCGCGTAGCGTCCGTAGAGAACGTAGTCGTAGATCGGCACGTCGTCGCGGGGCGCCTCTTCCTGCGGGACCCAGGCGAGTCGCCGCGCACGCTCGCGGGCCGTGAGGGAGGCGACCGGCCGTCCGAGGACCCGGACCTCTCCCTCGGCGGGCGGGAGCAGTCCCAGGATCGTACGGAGCAGCGTCGTCTTCCCCGAGCCGTTCGGGCCCGTGAGCGCGAGGAGCTCGCCGGGCCGGGCGAGGAGGTCGATCCCGTGCAGCACCGTGTGGGTCCCGAGACGCACGCTGAGTCCCTGGACGGAGAGCGCCGGCGGTGGGGGGCCGCTCACGGCGGCGACCCCATGAACTCGCCGCGCCGGTGGCGGAAGAGGAGGAAGAAGAAGAACGGCGCCCCGGCGAACGCCGTGAAGAGCCCCACGGGGAGGACGACCGACGGGACGACGAGACCCGAGAGGTCGTGGGCCGCGAGAAGGAAGGCCGCGCCGACCAGCGCGGAGGCCGGCAGGACGGCCCGGTAGTCGGAGCTCCACACGCGGCGCGCGACGTGCGGCGAGACGAGGCCGACGAACCCGATGATCCCGGTGAACGCGACCGCGACCGCCGTCGCGAGCGAGGCGAGGAGGAGGAGCCGCGTCCGCACGCGCCGCGTGTCGACGCCGAGGCTCTGGGCGACCTCGGGGCCGAGCTGCAGCAGGTTCAGCTCTCGGCCGAGGAGGAGGAGCGGCGCGGAGGCCAGGAGGAGCCCTCCGAGCACGAGCCCGTCGCGGTCCCACGAGGCGCCGCCGACGCCGCCGAGGAGCCAGAAGCTGACCTGGATGCTCCCCTCGGCGTTGAACAGGAGGACGACCGAGAGGACGGCGGAGAGGACGTTGGCGAGCGCGACGCCGACGAGGAGGAGCGTCTCGACGCTCCCGCCGAGGAACCGCGAGGCCGCGAGGACCAGGGCCCCGGTCGCGAGACAGCCGACGAACGCGAAGACCGGGAGCGCCACGTTCGCCTCGGCGAGACCGACCTGGAAGACGAAGAGGAACGCGGCGCCGAGCGTCCCCCCCGACGAAAGCCCGAGCAGGTACGGGTCCGCGAGCGGATTGCGGAACGTCCCCTGGAGCGTGGCCCCCGAGAGTCCCAACGCCGCGCCGGCGAGGAGCGCGAGCAGGAGCGCCGGCACCTCGCTCTCCCAGACGATCTCGGTCCAGGCCGCGCACTGCGCCGCCGAAACGCGAGCCCCGCACGGGGCCCCGGCGACCGCGCCGAAGGTGAGCTGGTGGGCCAGGATCGCCCCGACGGTCGCCGGTGGGATCGGCACGGGCCCGATGAGGGGCGAGAGCACGAAGAGCACGAGCCCGAGGCCCACCGCGACCGCGAGCCGCCGCCGGCGCGAGTGCGGCGCCCCGGGGGCGGACGGCGAGGCCACGCCCTAGCCCGTCGGGTAGGTGCCGGGATGAAGCAGGTCGATGAGCAGCGGGAGTCCCTCGAGGATCATCGTCGGATCCGGCTCGGTGAGCAGGTTCGAATCGATCCCGTAGGCGCGCCCCGCCTCGACGGCGGGGAGGTTCGCCCAGTCGGGCCCTTGCTGGTAGCTCGAGAGCTCGACGCCAAAGCCGGTGCCGTAGATGACGACCCACGGGTCGGAGTTGAGCACCTGGGGGCCCGTGAGCTCGAAGTAGGGGAGCGTCGAGTTCGCCCCGATGCTCGAGGCGCCGACCACGTCGATGAGCGACTGCCCGAACGTCCCCGGTCCGTACGTCCAGTACCCCGGGTTCGGGCTGCCCGACGGGCTCGCGTAGTAGGTGAGCAGCAGCGTCGGGAGCGCACTGCCGGCGTTCGTGAGGTTCGTCACGATCGTCTGGGCGGTCCCGAGCACGCCCTGCAACTGGTTGACCAGCGGAGGAGCGGCCGGGCTCGCGAAGATCTCGCCGAGCAGCGAGACGTCGACGAGGATCCCTCCGAGGGTCGACGGCTGCAGGATGAGGACCGGCAGGTGGAAGGTCGTGCTCATCTCCTCGACGTCGGAGAGGCTCGTGAGCGTCGACGCGAGGACGAGGTCCGGGCTCGCGTTCAGGACCTCGTCGATGTTCACGTTCGGGCTCGCCTCGATGCAGAGGCTCTCGTTCAGGTGCCACGAGGCGATCTGCGAGGCGTTGTAGTCCTGGCTGAGCCCGCCCGCGGCGGGCGTGCCGCAGTCGACGCCGACGATCCGGCCGCCGAGGCCGAGACGGACCATCGTGTCGGTGAGGCTCGGCGCGAGGACGACAACGCGCGCGGGGTCCGTCGGGACCGCGACCGTGCGGCCGAGGTCGTCGGTGACGGAGATCGTGCCGGGCGTCGGCGGTGTCGGCCGGAGCTCGAAGTAGGCGGCCGTCGTCGCGACGGCCGCGCCGGCGGCGACGAGGAGCGCGACGGCGAACAGCGCGACCGGGACCGTTCGGCGCGGGACCGAGGCGGTGGGCTTGAGGTCGTTCAAACTCATTGGATTGTCAGCAAACAGGGTTTCACTTAAGGGTGTCGCGCGGGCCCGCCCCCGGGCCGACGTTCGGGGCCGTCGGCCCCCGCCTCGGCCCCAAAGGCTATGATGGGGGCCGCGTCCGGCTGAGGCGGAGGGAGCATAGGCTAATCTGGCAGACCAGCGGGCTCCAGTCAGGGCTCCGTTTTGGGGCCCTGGGATCAGGGTCTGCGGAGGGGCGCCGAGCGCCCCGATGACGAATGACTGGAGCGCGCGGAGAGACCCGCATATCGGGGTTCAAATCCCCGTGCTCCCACCTCTCCTCGCTCGCGTGCCACGCGCGAGACGTGCCACGCTTCATTCGCGACCGGCGCGGTCGGAGCCGGGCTCGCCGACGTCGGCGGGCGGAGGTTTTCGCAAGGGGTCCCTCGATGCGGCCCGGACTCCCGGTCCGGACGGCGCCTTCGTGAGCCGCTTCGGTCGAGGCCCCGCACCGACCGCGCGCCTCGTGGGCCCGCGAGGTTCCACGACAGGCGGGAATCCGACCCCCGCGTCGGACGCGGCTCGCGTCCGGTCTCCGACGCGGTACCGCTCGAGGAGCGGTGGCCCGTCCGACGTCAGCCACTACGACCGCGCGTCCGGAGGGCGGTCGAGCGATCGCGCGAGCCAGACGCCGAACGAGCCAGGAACGATCGCCAGCATTGCGAGGAGGAGCGTCTCCTCCGCGAGGGCCACTCGGTATAGGGACGGAGCATAGCTCGTACAGCTGAGCTTGTAGCAGACCCGGATCGGGTGGTCGGGAGGCCCTGCCGAGAACTGCGGGAGCACGAACAGCGCCCAAAGGATGGCGATCGCGACCGGCGTCCCGAGAAGGCCCGTTATGACGATGGCGCGGCGGTATCGAGACCTGCGGGCTCGGCGCTCCACATCCTGCCGGCGGCGGAGGCGGGCCCACGCGGCGTCGGAGTCCGGGTCGCGGAGCGAACCGGCCATCCCGCCTTGCAGACGAGGCCTCTACTTGACAATAGTCTCCGGAGCCCTCCCCGGGGGCGGTCTGCTCACGGTGGCGCCCGGGGTTCGCACGACGGCGCGGTTCCCCGGACGGTACCGGGATCGCCGTTCGGCTTCCCGGCGCCCCGTCCACGCATCCGCCGGGCCGTCGGACCCTGCCCCGCGACGCCAAGCGATCCGCGGGGCTCGATCCGAGCGCCGAGGGCCCACGATCGGGCGGCCGACGCTCTCCGCCGTCCTACCACACGCGCGATCCCGACCCACGCCTTCCCGAGCTCGGGCGAGCGGTCTCACGCGAGTACGTCGTGCCGGGGCGCGAGCCCGATCGTACGCCCGGTCGGGCCCGGTCCGCACGCGCCAACGCGTGGGCGCGACGCGCTTGACGGAGGGCCGACCGGCCGCCGTCGCAGCTCGAGGCGGTTCCCGCGGGCCGCGAAGCACGGCACGAGTTCAGGTGAGCCGGGGCGGCTTTCCCGTGTGCCGGGGTGCGCAAATACCATATTCCCGCTCGGCTCCGCGTCTACCGTCCGCGGATGAGCGAGCGGCAGAACGTCTTCCGGCCCATCCACAAGGGCATCCGTTCGATGCTCTACGCGCACGCTCGCGACCTCCAGGTGGCGGACTTCGCTGCCGTCGGGTCGTCCAACCGCCTCCTGACCGACCTTCGGAAGGACCTCGGAGACTCCCTCTCGAACTGTCTACTCTGCCTCCTGTCGGTGCACACCCGCCACGAGGAGCGGGACCTCCTCTCGAAGCTCCACCCACACGACCCGGGTGCCGTCGACCTGGTGATGAAGGAGCATGCCGCCCTGGCCGACGCGATCCGAGAGGTCGCCGCGAGGTGTGACGAGCTCCTCCGGCTGACGGAGCCTCGAGACCGCGTCGAGGCGGGCGACCGACTCCTCACCGAGGCGGACGCGCTCTTTGCCCAGTACATGGTCCACCTCAACCACGAGGAGGACTGGGTCGTCCCCGTGATGTGGCAGTGGTTCAGCGACACGGAGCTCGACGCCATGCGGGGAGCCTTCTACAACAATCTCCCTCCGACCCTTTTCGAGACGTGGATGCGGTGGACGCTACCGGCGCTCAACCCTCAGGAGCTCCGGACCTTCGTTCGGGGCATGTCCGACCCGAGTCCCGGGCGGCTCGCGGAGCTCCTGCGCATCGCCGAGGCAACGCTACCCCCGGAGCGGTGGGCGGTGCTTCGCGCTTCGATGAAGGGGCCCGACTGACGAGAGGCGACGCCCGCCCGCGGCCAGGCCCCGCGCGGAGAGCGGATCGGATCCCGGATCCGAGGGGAACTCATCCGCCCGGGCCCTCGGGAGGGCAGCGGACCGACGACCGTTCGCGCAACTGCGTTCGCGCCAGCCCGGAGCGGTCTCCCGCGGTCACGTATTGGCTTCGAGGAAGGTCTCGAGGGGAGTGTCGAGCGTGCTCGCCCTCCGCGTCACCGAAGCGGTGCCGTCCGCCTCGCCCACTCCTTGATGCGGCCGGTCCGCGAGCGGCGACTACGGCAATCCGCCCGCCCGCTCCTGGCGAGCCCCCCCGAGACCCGTAGAGAGCCCGCGTCGCGAGACCCATAAGTAGCTCCACGTGGCTCTTCGGCGGATGGTCTTCCTGCGCGACGAGGGGAGCGTCTTCGACGCCCCGGTCGAGGCCGTCTGGGCGTTTCTTGGCGATCCCGAGGCCCATACGAGGGCGCACGCACACTCGGAGGTCTCTCGAGAGAGGCCGTCGCCCGAGACGGGGACGTACGCCTGGCTCCAGCCGTTCGAGGGGGCCTCGACGCGGTTTCGGATGCGGTGGCACTCCTACGACCCGCTCGGCATCGCCTACGAGGTGCTCGAAGGACCGTTCCAGGGCTCCCGGTTCTTCCTCTTCTACACTCCCCTCGGCGCGCGGACCGCGGTCTCGATCGTGGGCGAGTTCCTCTCGCCCACCCTCGACGACGCCCACCTCCCCGCGGCGGTCGAGCGTTTCTTCACCCAGGAGTTCGACCAGGACCGCGCCGCCCTCGACGCTCGGCGACGTGGCGCCGGGCGGAAATAGTCGGGAGGGTCTCGTGGGGTCGCGCGTTCCGTTCCGCCGCGTGCACCACCTCCTGGCCGTGCCGGCGACCGCGGGTGAGGCTCCCGAGCAGGAGTTCGTCGTCGACTCGGGGATCGGCGTGACACTGCTGTCGAGCGAGCTGTGCCGCGCGGCCGGCGCCCGAGAGCTCGGTACGGAGTTCACGGGACGTCGGATGTCCGGCCAGTCGGTCTCGGTCCCGCTCGTACGGCTCCCCCGGCTCGAGGTCGGGGGGCGCCAGTTCGAGGACCTCGTCGTCGGCCGGTTCGACCTCGGGGGCCTGCCCGAGGAGTTCGGTCCTGTCGGAGGTTTCCTGTCGCTCAACCTGTTCGAGCGGGTTCCGCTGCAGGTGCGCTACCACGAGTCTGAGCTGCTGCTCGACCCGGCCCTCCCCTCGACGGCGTCGGGGGCGGTCGGACGCGGCGAGGTCCCGCTCTCGGTCGAACGGGACGGCCCCTCGACGACGGTCTTTGCGGACCTCACGCTGCCCGACGGGTCGCTCGCCCACGTCGAGGTCGACATGGGCTCGGCGAGCCTGATCCTCGAGACGAGGTACCGGGCGAAGCTGGGGTTCGCCGAAGGGGCCGCGGACCTCCGGCGCGCCACGGGGCTCGACGAGACCGGCCACGAGTTCGTACGACACTTCGGCCGGCTGCGGGGTGCCGTCGCGCCGACCGCGGCCCCGAGCTTTTCCCAGCGCGACCCCGAGGTGATGTTCCAGGAGATCATCTACGACGGACTCCTCGGGGACGCCTACCTCCGGAACTGGGTCGTCACCTTCGACCTGCCCCGGTCGCGCCTCCTCCTCGAGCCGCCGGCCGCACGCGGCGCGTCGGCCTGACGGGGCGGCCCCACGGAGGGTCGGCCGCACTCCCGTCGCGTCCCCACCGGCGACAAATAGCGGTCGGGACTCCCTCGAACATGGCGACCGATGTGCGTTCGCCCGCGAGCCTCCACGCTCGGATGCCCGTCGTCTTCGTGGGCCACGGCAACCCGATGAACGCCGTCGAGGAGACCCGCTACGCCGCCGCGTGGCGAGCGCTCGGGGCGGCCCTGCCGCGTCCGAAGGCCGTCGTCTGCGTCTCGGCCCACTGGTACGTCGCGGGGACGCGGGTCACGGCGATGGCGCGCCCTCGGACGATCCACGACTTCGGGGGCTTCCCCGACGAGCTCTCGCGTGTCGAGTACCCGGCGCCCGGGGCGCCCGCGCTCGCGCGCGACCTGGCCTCGCGGCTCGCTCCGACCCGCGTCGAGCTCGACGAGAGCTGGGGGCTCGATCACGGCGCCTGGTCGGTCCTCCGCCGCCTGTACCCGGACGCCGACGTTCCCGTCGTCCAGCTGTCGCTCGACGAGACGCTCCCGCCCGAGGCCCACTACGCCCTCGGGGCCCGTCTCGCGCCGCTCCGCGAGGAGGGGGTCCTCGTCCTCGGCAGCGGCAATCTCGTGCACAACCTGCACGCGCTCTCCTGGGGGGAGCACCCGGCCCGGCCCTACGGCTGGGCCGTCGAGTTCGAGCGGACGGTGCGCGCCTTCCTCGACCGCGAGGACCCCGGCCCGCTCGTCCGGTACGGTGCCCTCGGGCGTGCGGCCGCGCTCGCGGTGCCGACCCCTGATCACTACCTTCCGTTCCTCTACACGCTCGCGCTTCGAGCCCCCGGCGAGCCCGTCTCCTACCCCGTCGAGGGGATCGACCTCGGCTCGGTCTCGATGCTCTCCGTCCGCTTCGGCTGACCCGACTCGGCGCCCGAACAAGCCAAGAACCGCACGGTGCTCGCCGCCCCATGAACCCGCCCGACCCGCTCGGCCTCGCCGAGCCGTTCCCGGACCCCGTGGGCCCCTCGACGATCTATCGGCTCGCGCGCCTTCCCGGCTACGACGCGAAGCGCTTCGCGCGACTTCCGCTCACGCTCCGCCTGCTCGCCGAGAACTGGGCCCGGCACTTCGACCCCCAGCGCGACAAGGTCGGCGAGCTCACCGCCCTCGTCCGCGGGGAGCTCCGAGCGTCCGAGTTCGAGCTCCCGTTCCATCCCGGTCGCGTGCTCCTCCAGGACTTCACGGGTGTCCCCGTCCTCGTCGACCTCACCGCGCTGCGGAGCGCCGCGGTGGCGCGGGGCCTCGCGCCGACCCGGATCAACCCGAAGGTCCCGGTCGACCTCATCGTCGACCATTCCGTCCAGGTCGACAGCTTCGGCTCGCCCCGCTCCCTGCTCGTCAATCTCGACCGCGAGTACGAGCGGAACTCGGAGCGCTACGGCCTCCTGCGGTGGGCGCAGCGCGCCTACGAGAACGTACGCGTTGTGCCCCCCGGGAGCGGGATCTGCCACCAGGTGAACCTCGAGCACCTCGCCTCCGTCGTCACGCGACGGCCCGCGGGAGGCCGCGAGGTCGTCTTTCCGGACACGCTCGTCGGGACCGACTCGCACACGACGATGGTCAACGGGCTCGGCGTCCTCGGCTGGGGCGTCGGCGGGATCGAGGCCGAGGCGGTGATGATGGGGGAGCCGTACTACCTCAGCCGTCCGGTCGTCGTCGGGGTCCGGCTCTCGGGCTCGTTGCCCGAGGGGGCGACGGCCACCGACCTCGTGCTCACCGTCACGCGCGCCCTGCGTCGCCACGGGGTCGTCGAGAAGTTCGTCGAGTTCTTCGGGCCCGGCGTACGCCACCTCTCGGTCGCGGACCGGGCGACCCTCTCGAACATGTGCCCCGAGTACGGCGCCACGGCGGCGCTGTTCCCGATCGACGAGGCGACGGTCGCCTACCTCACGGCGACCGGCCGGGACGCCGCCGACGTGACGCGCGTACGGGCCTACGCCGACCGGCAGGGGCTCTGGGACACCTCGGCCGTCACGGACCTCGCCTTCGACGAGCTTCTCGAGGTCGATCTCGCCACGATCGTGCCGACGCTCGCCGGGCCGAGGAACCCGGAGGAGATGGTGCCGCTCGCCGACGCCGCGAGCGCCTTCCGAACGAGCCTCGTCGGCTACCGGGGCGCGCACCCGACCCCGCGCGGCCACGACGAGCCCACGGCGCCGGCACCCGTCGCGGACGGCTCGGTCGTCATCGCGGCGATCACGAGCTGCACGAACACCTCGAACCCGACCGTGATGGTCGGCGCCGGGCTCCTCGCGCGGAACGCCCGCGCGCGCGGGCTCGCCGTGCCGCCCTGGGTGAAGACGTCGCTCGCGCCGGGCTCGAAGGTCGTGACGGAGTATCTCCGGCGCGCCGAGCTGCTCGCCCCGCTCGCCGCCCTCGGCTTCGACCTCGTCGGCTACGGGTGCACCACCTGCATCGGCAACAGCGGTCCTCTGGCCCCCGAGATCGAAAGGAGGATCGTCGACGAGGACCTGTACGTCGCCGCCGTCCTCTCCGGGAACCGGAACTTCGAGGCGCGGATCCACAACCTCGTCCGGGCGAACTACCTCGCCTCGCCGATGCTCGTCGTCGCCTACGCGCTCGCCGGCCGCATGGACCTCGACCTCACGCGCGAGCCGGTCGCGAAGGACCCGAGCGGGACGCCGGTCTACCTCAAGGAGCTCTGGCCGACGTCCGCGGAGATCCGTCGCCTCGTCGAGGCGAGCCTCGACCCGGCGATCTTCCGGGAGAAGTACCGGGAGATCACGGTCGGCGACGCGCACTGGGAGTCCCTTCCCGCCGAGGAGGCGCCGCTGTATCCCTGGGACGACCACTCCACCTACCTCCGCAACCCCCCCTACTTCGACGCGCCCTTCGCCCCTCCTGTCGACGAGGCGACCTGGCTCGACGGGGCGCGGGCCCTCCTCCTCCTGGGCGACCGGGTCTCGACGGACCACATCTCGCCGGCCGGGGAGATCCCGGTGGAGAGCCCCGCGGGCCGCTACCTCGTGGCCCACGGGGTCGCGCCGGCGGACTTCAACACCTACGGGACGCGTCGTGGGAACCACGAGGTGATGGTGCGGGGGACGTTCGCGAACGTTCGGATCCAGAACCACCTCGCGCTCCCGCGGGAGGGCGGCGTCACCCGGCACGTTCCCTCCGGCGACCTCTTGAGCGTCTACGAGGCGGCGGAGCGGTACCGGCAGGAGAAGGTGCCGCTCGTCGTCCTCGCGGGCGCGAGCTACGGCCAGGGAAGCTCGCGGGACTGGGCCGCGAAGGGGCCGATGCTCCTGGGCGTGCGGGCCGTCGTCGCCGAGAGCTACGAGCGGATCCACCGGAGCAACCTCGTCGGGATGCGCGTCGTGCCGTTCGAGTTCGCGCGCGGGGAAGGGTGGAAGGCCCTCGGCCTCGACGGCCGCGAGCGGTTCTCGTTCCGCCCCCGGGGCGGGCGCCTCTCGCCGCGCGGCGAGGTCGACGTCGTCGCGACCGACGGGTCCGGCGCGGTCGTGCGCGAGTTCCGCGTCCGCTGCCGCATCGAGTCCGAGGTCGAGATGGGCTACTACAACGCCGGCGGGCTCCTCCCCTACCTGCTCGAGAAGGCGGCGGCGCCGGGGGCGCCGTAGCCGGCGGAGGTGCGATGGGGCTCGAGTACACCGGGATCCGCGTCCGCGACCTCGCCCGGTCCCGTCGGTTCTACACCGAGGGGCTCGGCCTGCGCCCGGTCGCCTCGGGCCGGATGGCGGCGGGGGGCGTCTGGGAGGAGCTCGAGGACCCCGAGACGCACGCGCGGCTCGAGCTCAACTTCTATCCGGACGAGCCGCCCTACCGCGAGGGGGACGAGCTCGACCACCTGGGGTTCCGGGTCGACGACCTCTCGGCGACGGTCGACCGCCTCGTTCGGCTCGGGGCGAAGGTGCGGATCCCGCCGTTCGAGGACGCCGGCGTGCGGCTCGCGTTCCTGGCCGACCCGGACGGCGCCTGGGTCGAGCTCTACGAACGCCGCGAGGCGGAGGGCGCTCCGACCTCGCAATCGGTGGACTGACGGCGGGGCCCTCCCGCGGGCGCGGCCAGTATATTAACGCGGGTCCGCGTGGGGAGCCGCGCGCGTCGCGAGCCGCGCGGACCTCGTGATGGAAGAGCCCGAACCGTCTCTCCCGAAGGCCCGTCACTCGGTCGGACTCAGCTCGACCGGGGTCTTCGTCATCTCGCTCCTGATCCAGCTCCTCGGCTACATCCCGACGCACTTCTTCGCGCAGCACGTCGGCGCGAGCTCCGACGGCCGGGACGTCCTCGGGTTGTTCCAGCTGTTCCTGCTCCTCGCCTCCTCCGTGAACATGGTGGGGGACCTTCGGATCGGCTCGGCCTACACGTTCTACGTCGCCCGCGGCGAGACGCCGGGGACCGGGACGGCGACGTACTTCTTCCTCCGCGCCGGGCTCGTCGCGGCCGCCGGCGCGATGGTCTTTGTGAGCGGGCCGCTGCTCGGCTATGCCCCGCTCCAGCTCGCGCCGCTGTTCGCGCTCTGGATGCTCTTGCCGATCCTCTGGAGCGTCTCGGCGGTCTACGCGCAACAGTCGGCCGCGCTGGGGCAGTCGATCAAGGGCCAGGTGCCCCTCCTCGTCGAGTCGGTCACGAGGACCGCCGCGCTGACGTTCGTCGCCGTCTGGTCGCTCGGCCTCGGGAAGGCGAGCTACTCCGAGGTCCTCGCCCCGATCACCTACGCCTACCTGGTCGGCGCAGGGGCCTCGGCGCTCTACTCGGCCCCGGCCGTCCGTCGAACGATCCAGCGCTTCCGCCTCGAGGTCGCGAAGCGCTACTTCCTCTACGCCTGGCCGCTGATGGCCAGCCTGATGCTCCTCTACCTCGCCAGCACGCTCCCGCAGTTCTTCGTCGCGGCCCACTACGGCCCGGGCGAGCTGAACATCTTCCTGGCGCCGAACGGCCTGCGCATCCTGCTCCTCTCGATCCCGGGCGCGATCGCCGTCCCGCTGTTCCCGCACCTCTCGGGCCTTCACAAGCGACGGGACTACGAGCTCATCCGGCAGCGCACGTGGGCGGCGATCCGCTACGCCGCGATCGTCACGGTGCCGCTCATCGCGGCGATGGTCGTCTACCGGGTCAACGTCCTCAACGACCTCTACCAGACCGCCTACGCCAACCAGGGCGCGCTCCCCCTGGTCCTCCTCGCGGTCTCCGGACTCCCGGCCGTGCTCGCGCAGATCATCGGCACGGCCCTGAACTCCGTCGGTCTCCAGCGGCTCGAGCTCTACCTCACGAGCCTGCAGGTGGCGCTCCTCCTCGTTGTGATGACGCTCCTGATGGCCCCGGTGGGGCTGCTCGGGCTGTCGGGCTCCGTCGCGGCGAGCGCGGCGATCTTGGTCTCCGCCTCCGCCGCGCTCGCGCTGAACGCCTACTTCATGCACACGCTCCTCGGCGTGAAGATCCAGCTCCGGTCGGCGGGAACGATCGTCGTCGCCGCGGCCGCGAGCTTCTTCGTCGTCGGCCGCTTCAACGCCTTGATCGACATCCACGGCTTCCCGCTCCTCGTCGTCGGGGTCGCCCTCGGCGTCACCGTCTACGCGCTCGTCCTCGCCGGCGTCGGGGAGCTGTCGAAGGCGGACGTCCGGCTCCTCTCGGGCGCGGTCGGCCTCCCCGGACGCATCGGCGAGGCGCTCGCGAGGCTCTGCTGGCGCGCCGAGAGCTGGCCCGTGAACCCGATGCCGGCGGGCGGCGCGGCGGGGCTCCGACCCCTCGACCCCTCGCTCGAGAGCCCGGGCCCCGAGCCCCCGCCGGACGACCGGAAGTAGCCGGTCGAGGGGGTTTCCGCACCCCGTCCACGCCTTAAATACGGCCGTCCCGCTCGCCGCCGTCCATGCCGACCGACGCGCTCGCGGCCCAGGAGGTCCGCAAGACCTACCGCACGCGCGGCGGGCCGGCCGTCGAGGCGCTGAGCGGCGTCTCGATGACGGTCCACGCCGGTGAGCGCGTCGCGCTCCTCGGGCGCAACGGCGCCGGGAAGACGACGTTCCTCAAGATCGCGGCGACGCTCCTCCGGCCGACCTCGGGGTCGGTCTCGGTCTTCGGCCACGACGCGATCCGCGCGCCGGACGAGGTGCGACCGATGATCGCGGTCGTCCCGCAGGAGGGAAAGCCGTTCTTCCACCTCACGCCCCGCGAGCAGGTCTACAGCTACCTGAGGGCCCGGGGCCTCACGCGCGCGACGGCGAAGGCGAAGGCGGAGCAGGCGCTCTCGGAGATGGGGCTCACGGAGGTCGCCGACCGCCTGAGCATCAACCTCTCGGGGGGACAGCGGCAGCGGACGATGGTGGCGACCGTCATCGCGACCTCGGCGCCGCTCCTCTTCCTCGATGAGCCGACGATCGGGATGGACCCGTTCGCCCGACGGAGCGTCTGGGAGTCGCTCCGCGCGCTCACGCGCCAGGGGTCGACGATCCTGCTCACGACCCATTACCTGGACGAGGCGGAGGCGCTCTCCGACCGGCTCTACATCGTCGAGCGGGGCCGGGTGCTCATCGAGGGGACCGCCGCCTCGCTCAAGCAGGGCATTGGCGGCAGTCTTCGCGTCTCGGTCGCCGACGGGGCGCGTCTCGCGCAACAGTTCGCCTCCTTCGGCTCGTGCGTCACCGACGGGACCACGCTGCACGTGTTGATCGAGCCGCCGCGCCTCTCCGAGCTGCTCGACGTCGCGGTCCGGGCCCAGCTCACGGCGACCGTCGGTCCCGTGACGCTCGAGGAGGCGTTCCTCCGCGCCGTCGGCCGTTCGATCGACGAGGAGTGATCCTGATGGCGCTGCCGGCCCCGGCGTTCCGCGGCACCGTCGCCTTCTCGGCGGCGGAGAGCCGGGTCCAGCTCCACGAGGGGGTCGCGATCTTCTCCTCGATGATCACGCAGGCGGTCGTCCTCGTCTTCGTCTGGGTGCTGGCTCGAAGCCTGCTGCCCGTGGCCGTGTTCGGGGCGATCATCTTCTCGATGTTCACCTTCGGCCAGCGGGTCCTCAACGAAGCGGCCTACATCCGCGTCGACCACAAGCTCAACGAGCTCTACCTCGCCTCCCCGCTGACCCCGGAGTCCTACTTCCTCGGGATCGCCGTCGGCGTGCTCGTCGCCTACCTCGGTCCGACGCTCCTCCTCGTCGCGCTCGCCGCGCTGTGGGTCGGGTTCACTCCAGCGCTCGCCCTCGAGCTCCTCCTCACCGCGACGGCGGTGTGGCTGTTCTCCTCGTCCCTCGGCTACGTGCTGTCGACGCTGTTCCGCGACATGCGGGCGATCTGGTCGTACGCGGCGATCTTGTACAACCTCTTCGGCGTCCTTCCCCCGGTCTTCTACCCGGTGGGCCTCTTCCCGGCCCCGTTGCGGCCGGTGGCGCTCGTCCTGCCGCCGAGCGCCGCCGCCGACCTGCTCCAGAACGCGCTCCACCCCGGCGTCCTGACCCCCGGCGAGGTCGGGCTCGCGGCCGCCGCGCTCGCGACGGCCTCTCTCGGGATGTTCCTCTTCGCGCTCGTCTGGGCCCGACGGACCGCGCAGGAGGCCTAGCGTGTCGCGCGCCTCGGTCCTCGACGTGCCGACGGAGGGCCGGGTCTTCCCGGCGTTCGCGCTCATCGGCTGGCGCTGGATCAGCCGCAACCCGGCGTCCGCGATCGCGCCGATCCTGCTCCCGTTCATCTTCCTCTACTTCCTCCACCTGATCGCCCCGGGGTACTTCGCCCTCGAGGTGCTCGGCGCGATGCTGTTCACCACGCAGAACATCGGCAGCTGGGTCCTCGGCGACTCGGCGACCTGGCGGATCGAGGCGGCGCTCCAGGACCTGTTCGTCGCCTCGCCGATGGGCAAGGTCCGCTACCTGTTCGGGATCGCCGTCTCGAACCTGATCCCCGCCGCGCCGGCGCTCGCGATCCTCACGATCCTGCTCGCGGTCTCGATCGGCCACGCCGTGCCCGTGACCGCCTGGCTGATCCTCTTGGGGACGATCCTGGTCGTGTGGCTCCTCTTCTCCGCGATCGGGGTGGCGATGTCGAGCCGGCTCACGAGCCAGCGGGAGATCTGGCCCGTGGGCAGCCTCACGTTCACGCTCCTCGGGATGCTCTCCCCCTTGTACTACCCGCTCTCGGTCCTGCCGGGGGCCTGGCAGACGGTGGCGCGGTTCCTGCCGACGACGTACGCCGCCCTGCTCGTGCAGGCGGCGTTCGGGATCACCTCGTCGACCCCGTGGGCGATGGCCTCGGACGGGCTCCTCCTCGTCGCGCTCGCCGGCCTCGGGACGGCCCTCGCGCTGTTCGCCTACCGCTGGAGGACCGGGTGAGCCCCTTCGCCCGGGCGAGAGCCCCACCAGAAACGTTCATCCGTCCTGTCGGCATCGTTCGGTCGGTGCCCTTGGGTCCCGCACGACGCCCCGTCACGCCCCGCACGACCGCGACGGTCGGCTCGGGGCGGGCGTCGGACGCCCTCACGTTCCGCTCTGTCGTCTCGAGGGAGCGGTAGGAAACAGCACTACGATGGGGAACGACGAGTTCGACGAGATCCTCTCCGCCCTGGACCGAGAGACGGCCCGGATCCGCGTCCGCGCGGAGCCGCGCCGGTACAACAAGCCCGCGACGGTCATCTCAGGGTTCCCGCCGGGAGTCGACCTCGACGAGATCACTCGTTCGCTCAAGAACCGCCTCGCGACCGGCGGCTCGGTCGTCGACGGCGAGGTCTACCTGCAGGGGGACCACCGGGCCCGGATCCGGGACGAGCTCTCGCGCCTCGGCTTCGACGCCGAGACGATCGAGGTCTCGAACGCCCAGCTCCCCAAGCGCGGCCGGCGCGGGTGATCGGGGCCCCGGTCCCGCGCGCCGCTGTCCCCGCCCCCGACGCCGGTCCCCCCGAGACCGTATAGGGGCCGGGGGCTGCTCCCTTCGGGGGAACGATGGAAGGCTACGCACATCCGGAGGTCCTCGTCGATACCGAGTGGGTCGCCCAGCGGCTCACCGACCCGAAGGTCCGCCTCGCCGAGGTCGACTACGACCCCGTCGCGAACTACCGGCTGAGCCACATCCCCGGCTCGGTCCTGTTCGACTGGCGCGCCGACTTCAACGACCCCGTCGCGCGGGACCTGCCGAGCCGTGAGGCGATCACGGCGCTCTTGAGGCGCGCGGGCGTCTCGCCCGAGACGACCCTCGTCCTCTACGGCGACTTCAACAACTGGTTCGCGGCGTTCGCCTTCTGGGTGCTCGACGCCTACGGCGTCCCCAACGTCCGTCTGATGAACGGCGGCCGGAAGAAGTGGATCGCGGAGGACCGCCCGCTCTCCAAGGAGGTGCCGTCGCCCGCGCCGGGGCGTGCGTCGGCCCTTCCGAGGAACGAGCGGCTCCGGGCCTACCTCGGCGATGTGCGCGCCTCCCTCGCGCTCGTGCGCGACGGGAAGATGGGCCTCGTGGACGTGCGGAGCCCCAAGGAGTTCTCGGGCGAAGTGACGGCGCCGCCGGAGTACCCGACGGAGCACGCCCAGCGCGGCGGGCACATCCCCGGCGCGGCGAACATCCCCTGGGGGCTCGCCGTCGCCGAGGACGGGACCTTCAAGCCCCGCGCCGAGCTCGAGCGGCTCTACCGCGAGCGCGGGATCGTCCCCGAGCGACCCGTGATCACCTACTGCCGCATCGGCGAGCGCTCGAGCCACACCTGGTTCGTGCTGCGCTACCTGCTCGGCTACGAGGACGTCCGCAACTACGACGGCTCGTGGACGGAGTGGGGGAACCTGGTGGGGACCCCCATCGAGAAGCCGTAGCGGCGCTATCGCCGAGGCCGGAGCCGGGGCCTCGGGTCCGCCTCGCGCCGGAGGAGGAAGCGGTGGAGCGACCCCTCGCGGTCGTGGCCGAGGATCGTGTGCCCCGTGCGGTCGCTCCACCGGACGAGCTCGATCGGGCTCGTCGGGTCGTCGGTGACGAGGAGGAGCACCTCCGTCGGCGAGATCTGGGCCAGCGCCTCGTCGACGCGGGCGAGCACCGCGGCGCACTCCGCCCCGACCTCGTAGAGCTCGGCGTCGGGGAACGCGGCGTAGCAGCGGATCCGGAGCTCGCGGATCCGCGCGGCGAGGGCCTCACGGACCTCCTCGGCCTCCCGCGTCCACCGCGGGACCTCCTCGATGTCGACGACGCGGACGCGCGCGACCCAGCCCGTGCCGTACGGGTCGTCGTTGAGCCGCTTCGGGTGCAGCGGGAGCGCGAGGTTCCGCTCGCGCACCTCGGCCTCGACCGGCAGGCGGACGGCGCCGGTGTAGCGGACCGACTCGACCGTGGCGACGCTCCGTCCTCGGGCGAGGGGCCCCGAGACCGGGCGGTAGGTGAGGGCCGTGATCCGTCCCGCGAAGGCGCTGAGGCTCTTGAGGAGCCCGAGCTCGTAGAGCCCGGTGTCGGGGTCGGCCTTGAGCCAGACGTCGTGCTCGAGGTCGTAGCGCCGGTCCTCGGGGAGCGGACACCCCTCGACGTCCATCGGTCCCTCGGAGCGCCCGTCGGATTTACCCGTTGGCCGCGCCGAGACCCTCGGGCCGCCGCCAACTATTAGCCCCCGGGACCTTGCCGGCGCCGATGACCTCAAGGGCGGAGCGGGCGCCGACCCTCGAGCCCGCGCGCAACCGGTGCCGGTGCGGCCACTTCCCCTCGAGCCACCTGCGCGTCGTCGCCTCGCCGAGCGGCGGCGGCTTCCAGCTCGACCCCGTCGGGCCGTGCACGATCTGTCGCGAGAGCGCCTGCCCTCGCTTCACCCCCGGCGTCTGAGCCGGCGCCGTAAACCTACTTGAGGGGTCCCCGCCTCGTGGGCCCGTGCCGGTCGCGAGGCGACTCGTCGTCGGGCTGCTCGTCGCGGCCCTCCTCGCCGTGCCGTGGGCCGGGCTGGCGCAAAAGAGCCCCGGCGCGTCATCTAAGAGCCTCGACGAGCCGTTGGGCGCGACCACGACGCGGCCCGCGGCGGGGCCGCACCCCGCCCACCCCGTCGACCCCCGCGTCTCCTCGGGGATCGGTCGGCTGTTCGTGACCACGCCCGACCCGCTCATCGTCCCGAACGACGGCCTGCGGACGAACCTCACCGCCTTCGCGCCCCAGGCGTTCGCCCCGTTCACCTCCTACCAGGAGGGCGCCGAGGAGACGATCGGCGGCTACGACGCGGTGTTCGGCCTCTTCGAGAACGCCCAGACGGCGCCCGTCCCGTTCTTCTCCGTCTTCTCGAACACGACCGACGTGACGGTCCACCTCGCCTACTGGACGGCCGAGACGCTGCTCACGGGGGCGAGCTACGATTTCGAGCTCGGCCGGTCGAACGGGACGAACTGGACCCTCACCGTCAACGGCGCGCTGTTCGGCGGGAACGGCACCGAGGCGGAGTACGACTTCGGCGCCGTCACCTCGACGTGGGCGGGGGGCGTCAGCTTCAGCGAGATCGCGCTCTACACGAACGTGACGACGGCCCCGCCGACCGCCCCGGCGTCGCTCGCGCTCGCGGTCCACACGGCCACGGGCTGGTACCTCCCGACGCAGGGGCTCGCGACGTTCTCGGGCCCCTCGCCCTGGGGGATCGAGGGCCGAGCGCAGCACCCGACGCTCGCGCCGGGCGCTCTCGTGAGCGGCACCTCGCTCGCCGCCGTCGTCAACGGCACCGTCCTCTGGAGCGGCGGACCCGTCGGCGTCGGGGTCGTCCTCGTGACCCCGCCCTCCGCGGTCGGCCTCACGACGGTCCCGGTGACGGCCCGTGTCACCGACACGAACGGGGCGCCCCTCCCCGGCGTCGCCGTCACCCTCTACGACGTCGGCGGCAACTTCACGCCGGGCTCGTCGCTCACGAACGCCTCGGGGGGCGTCTACTACGCCTGGTCGACCCCGAACGCGACGGCCAACGTCTCCGACCCCGTCACGGCGCTCGTGACGACGTTCGGCTACCGCGGCCTCACGACCGTCGCGGTCGACGTCTCGCCCCCGCTCCACGTCGTCTTCGCCTTCGCGGGGAGCTCGGCCGTCCCGCCCGGCGGCTCGGCGTCGGTGACCGTCGGGGCGACCGACCCGAGCGGCCACGCCGTCGGGGGCGTCTACCTCTCCTTCTCGGCGACCGGCGGGCTCGTGGCCCCGACCGGTGGGGAGACCGACGCCTCGGGTCATGTGACGGTCGGGCTGTCGACCGTCGCGAGGACGGGGCTCGTCGTCCTCGTCGTCACCGCGGTCGGCAGCGGCGTCTGGGGGTCGGCAAGCCTCACGCTCCCCGTCCGGGCTCCCGCCTCGGACCCCTGGCCGACCTACGCGCTCGTCGCCGGCGTCGTCGCCGCCGCGGCCCTCGTCGCCGGGGTCCTCTGGCGACGGCCGCGACGGCGCCGGCCCACCGCCGAGGAGCTCTGGGGCCCGTCGCTGCGACCCGAGCGCGGGCCCGTCAGCCGTACGCCGCCCGGATCAGGTGGTCCTTGAACCGGCGCAGGCGCTCGTCCCAGAAATGGAAGTGCCAGGACCGGGCCTCCTCCCACGCGTCGCCGCTCCTCCAGCCGAGGTGCTCGAGCGTGACGTCGATCCCCTCGGGGGACTCCTGGAGCCGGACGTAGACCTCGGTGGGCGGCTCGGCGGTGTTGAGGAGCTCGGCGAACTCGGCGGGGCCCTGCCAGCTGAAGCCGAGGTCGACGTCGGGGGTCAGCCTCGTCACGTGCCCGCGGCTCGAGAACTTCGGCTCATCACCGAAGTCGAGCTCGAAGCGTCCGCCCACGCGCAGCTCGACGCGCGCGGCGGTCGCGAGCCACTGCGCGAGCTGCAGAGGGTCGGCCCATGCCGCGTAGATCATCGGGATCGGGAGGGGGACGGTCACCTGGATCAGGATCGGGTCCAGCTCGTCGGCCATGACCGCTCCGCGTGTGGGCGCGTCCGCTAAAGGGTTTGCGCTGGCGCGAGGGCGGCGCGCCGAACGCTTAGATAGCGGCCCCCCTACCGGGCGCCGCCGAGGAGGACGGCCGTGGCCGCGACGAACGAGTCCGAGGAGAACCTTCGGCCCTTCTGGGCCGACGCGGAGCTCCCGCGAGAGCGCTGGCTCTACTACGCCTTCCAGGCGCGCCGCTACGGCGCGATCGTCGACGCGCTGGCCCCGCTCGGGCCCTGGCCCTCGCGACGGGTCCTCGACCTCGGCGGCGGAGTGGGGAGCCTCGCCGTGCTCCTCAAGGCCCGCCTGGGAGGCCGGTACGACCTCGCCGATTTCTCCGCGCCGAGCGCCGCCCACGCGGCCGCGCTTCGACGGGCGGGCGTCGAGTCGAGCTATTCGGTCGACCTGCGGAGCCGCCCGGCCCTTTCGAGCGTGCCGGGCGGCTACGACGCGATCCTCTTGGTCGAGGTCCTCGAGCACCTCTTGGTGAACCCGCTCACCCTGTTCCGCGAGGTGTGGGAGCATCTCGCCCCGGGGGGGCTCCTGTTCGTGACGACCCCGAACCAGGCCCGCCTTCGCAACCGGCTCCGTCTTCTCGCGGGCCGGTCGATCAAGGAGCCGGGCCGGTACCCGTGGGTCGACAAGGGTGTCTACGGGCACGTGATCGAGTTCACGCTCGACGAGCTCGACCGGCTCGCGGCGGCGGAGAGCTTCACGCGCGTGTGGGGGTCCGTCGTCCAGCAGGTCCCGAGCGTCGCCCCGACCCGCTGGCAGCGGGCCGGTCGGAGGCTCCTCAACGCCAGGGCCGTTCGGGGGCTGCGGCTCGGCGACGATCTGCTCGCCGCGTACCGGAAGGTCGACCGGCCCGCGGACGGCTCCTGCCCCGTGCCCCTCGACCCCGCCGGGCGTCTGTAGCGCCGCTCTGCGGACCCGGCGTCGCGGGCCCTCGGGGCCCCGCCGAGCCCCACGCCAGGTCGGGGGACGCAACCTCTAAGAAGTGGGGAGGCGGTCGCGGGCCACCATGGCCGAACGCAGTATGGCAGTCTGGACCCTCAGCCTCGTCGTCGTCGCGCTCCTCCTCCTTCCCGCCGGGGCCCTCGTGGCCCAGGCCCCCCACGCCGTCCCGAGCGCGTCGGTCCACCCGGCGGCCTCGACGGTGCGGAGCCCGACCCTCTCGGCCGCGCCGGCGAGCACGGGCCTCGCCGCGACCCAGGCCCGGATCGTCCAGTCGATCCAGGCGGCCCACGTGCCGTCGCGGGACGTCTTCTATCCCAACTTCAACGCGCAGGAGGTCCGTCACGGCAACGTCATCTCGCCGACCTACGCGCATGCGCCGGCCCCGATCGGCATCGCCGACATGGGGATCACGAACACGACCGGGACCGCCGTCGGGAGCGTCCTCACGACCCCGAGCTTCGAGGGCTCGGTCACGTTCAACAACCTGTCGGCGTTCTACATGGACGACGACTCGACCGACTACGTCGGCGCCCAGCTCAACACCGTCGTCGCGAACGTCACGCTGCTCGGCAACTCCTCCAACTCGTTCTGGACGCAGAACGTCTTCGAGTACTCCGCGCGCTCGAACTTCCTCCAGTTCATCGACAACATCTGGAACTTCTCGAGCCCGGCGTTCTACATGAGCCCGAACGTCTTCAACGCCACGAGCCCCAACGGCACCCTCGTGGCGCCGTCGTTCTACTACGGCATCGGTCCGGTGATCAACATCACGATGCCGTTCACCGTGAACGTCTTCACGAACGTCTCGGTGACGACCGTCTCGGGCCTTCCCTACGACATCGTCTACTTCAACTACAGTCTCTACAAGTTCGGGGCCTGGGTCCAGGGCGGCGCCTACGACTGGGCGATCTTCAACTCGCAGGCCCCGACGAGCCCGACGCCGACGATCGCGACGCCCCTCTACCAGGTCAACGGCGTGGACCTGAGCCCGACCGGCTACCTCCCCTACGACGCCGAGCTCGTCTTCTGCGGCCCCGGCGGCGGCAGCACGACGAACCTCCTCAACCTCAACGCGACGCTCGACCTGTGGTACTGGAACACGAGCGCGGGTAGCTACCAGACCGTTCCGTCGGCCGTGGCCTACGGGACGAACACGGGGGAGACCGCGGACGGGATCGCCGAGTGGTACGATGCCACCCACACCGTGCACGCCGGTCCCGGCCCGACCCTGCCGTACCTGTTCTGGAACTCGAGCCCGACCGCGAGCGCAGGGGCCTTGACGATCAAGGGGCCCGTGACGCCGACGAACGCGTTCGTCTTCGTGAACCAGTCGGTCAACTACAACGAGAGCTGGGCGGCCTCGGCCCCGGTGCCCCTCTCGGGCGGGATCTCCTACCGCGTGCCCGTCGGCGACTACGCGGTCGAGGTCGAGCTGTCGAACTACGACCCGATGAACTTCACCGTCCTCGCGTCGACGCCGTCGACCTGGAGCCTGAACGCGAACCTCGTCTCGGACCCCGCGCGCGGCGTCTACACGCCGCTCTACGCCTTCAGCAACGCGCAGCTCGCCGCGATCTCGACCTCCGGCACGGGGAGCTCCTCGAGCCCCTACACGATCGCGAACAACCAGGTGGGCTCGCTCGACCCGATCTTCGCCCGGATGAACGACTTCACCTTCCCGACGTTCTCGGGGCTGCTGCTCGCGCACACGACCGCCTACGTCGACGTCGCGAACCCGGCGTCGTTCGAGGTCACCTTCAGCGGCCGGGTCCTGGGCCAGGCGAACGCCCTCGGGCTCCCCACGTCGAACAACCTCCAGATCCAGCTGTACGGCACGAGCCACGTCTCCCTGTGGAACGCCTCCGGGATCACCGGCTGGTTCAGCGGGGCTTACCTTACGGGCTTCCCGATCGCGCCCGTGATGGTGTGGAACTCGACGAACACGCTCGTCGGCAGCAACACGTTCTGGGACGAGGGGATGAGCCTCCTGCTCTACGGCGGCACCGCCAACACCGTCTGGGGCAACCGGTTCCTCCCGAGCCCCAACCTGGCCGACCCGGCGTTCGTCGGCGCGGTGATGTACGGGGCCTATCCGTTCGGACCGTGGGTCTTCGAGAACGGCGACCTGATCTACAACAACGCCTTCGAGACGCAGGTCCCCGTCTACTCGCCGGCCTCGACGATCTACACGGAGACCTACACGCAGGTCTTCTCGGGCTTCTGGAGCAACGCCTGGAACGTCTCGTGGGCGCCCGCGAGCGCCTGGAGCCTCGTCAACGGCTTCAACCTCACGGGGAGCATCACGGGCGGTAGCTACCAGGGCGGCAACTTCTGGTGGAACTACGGTCTCTACGGCTTCTACCTGCCCTACGACGGCGGCGGGCTGATCGCCTACGGCGGCGACTGGCTGCCGCTCGGCGGCGACTCGCTCGCGATCAGCGAGACCGGGCTGCCGGCGAACTCGGCGTGGTCGGTGACCGTCAACCAGCTCTCGATCGGCATCGTCGGCGCGACGAGCTCGATCCAGCTCCTCGACGGGACCTACGACTACGCCGTGAGCTCGGTCCCGGGCTACACCGCGACCCCGGCCTCGGGCGCCGTCACGCTCTTCCAGGGCCCCGGAGCGATCGTCGTCACGTTCGCGCCGGTGGTCACGTTGTACAACGTCACGCTCGTCGAGGCCGGGCTCCCCTCGGGAACCTCCTGGACCGCCTCGCTCAACGGCGCGACGGCGAGCTCGACGACGAGCACGCTCAACTGGTCGGAGCCGAACGGGAGCTACACGTGGGCGGTGACGCCGATCGCCGGCCTCGAGCTCGCCCATCCGGGCGGCACGGTCAGCGTCGCGGGCGCCGCCGCCAGCGTCGCCGTGCTCTTCACGACGCCCGCGGCCCAGAGCTACTCGGTCGCGTTCGTCGCGCTCGGCCTCCCCTCGGGCACGACGTGGAGCGTCACGCTCGCCGGGACGACCGTCTCCTCGGCGCTCGGGCAGATCTCCTTCACGGAGCCGAACGGCAGCTACAGCTACACGATCGGGACCGTCACCGGCTACCGCGCGACCCCGTCGTCGGGCAGCCAGTCCGTCTCGGGGACGGCGTCGTTCGTCGACGTTACCTTCTCGCCGAACCTGGTGACGCTCTCGGGCACGGTCACGCCCTCGGGCGCGACCGTGTCGATCGACGGGGCCGCGGTCTCCGTCACGGGCGGCGCGTTCTCGCTCCAGGTGGCGCCCGGCGTGCACGAGGTCCGCGCGACGTCGAGCGGCTACTACGACTACATCAACAACGTCACGGTGAACGTCGGCCAGAACCTGAGCGTCGTCGTCGCGATGAACGCGATCTCCGGCGCGACGACGTCGGGCACGAGCCTGAGCGGCGCGAACCTCGCACTGCTCGCCGGGCTCGCGGTGCTCGCGGTGATCTTCCTGATCGGGATGGTCTACTTCTGGTCCCGTGCCCGCCGCGCGCCGGTCGTGATGAAGCCGGAGCCCGAGGGCCCCTCGACCAAGGGCCCCGGGACCGGCGGCACGTAGTCGCGGTCGTAGGCCCTCGCCCAACCCCTTCCCCACGCCCGCGGGAGGCTTCGGGCCCGCCGTCGCCAAGCTCAAGTCCCGCCCGGCCCCGAGGTCGAACCACGGCGATGCCGACGAGACGGCCACGACGGCGCGCGGCCCCGGGTCGCCCGCCCGTCGCACGAACGCGCGACTATCGCCGTCGAAACCGGCGCATCTGGGAACGGACGAGCGACGCCTACGACCTCCGGCACCGGGCGGCTCTCGAGCGGAGCGCCGGCCGCGCCTGGGGCCTCTGGCGGATCCCCGAGTCGCGCCTCGGGCTCCTCGGTCCGGTGCGGGGGCGCCGCGTCCTCGAGCTCGGGTGCGGCGCCGCCCGCTGGTCTCGAGGCCTCGCGGCTCTCGGGGCCCGGCCGGTCGGGATCGACCTCGCCAGGGCCCAGCTGGCGAAGGCGCGCCGGCTCGTCGGCGCCGGAGTCCCGCGCGTCGCCCTCGCTCGAGGGTCGGCCGAGTCGCTCCCGTTCCGCGCGGGGGTCTTCGACCTCGTGCTCTCCGACTGGGGCGCGCTGACGTTCGCGGACCCCGACCGAGCGATCCCCGAGGTCGCCCGCGTCCTCGTCCCCGGCGGCCGGCTCGTCTTCGCCACTTCGAGTCCGTTCCGCTTCGTCGCCTTCGACCGTGCGCGAGACCGCGAGGGCCGCACACTCCGGCGGCCGTACTTCGGCCGCGGCACGGTCGTCTTCGGTGGGCTCACCGAGTTCACGCGGACCTACGGCGAGTGGGTCGCGCTGTTCCGGCGCCACGGGCTCGCCGTCGAGGGGCTTGTCGAAACGACCCCGCCGGCCGGCCCTCCCAGCAGCTATCTCGCCCGCGAGGACGAGGCGTGGGCGCGACGGTGGCCGGCCGAGTGCCTCTGGTCGCTGCGGCGGGAGCCGCAGGCCCGGTCGAGCGCTAGAACGGCGCCCCGCAGTGCTCGCACTTCGTCGCGCTGACGGCGCTCAGCTGGCCGCAGTAGCCGCACCGGGGCATCGCGGCCCGCATCGCCCCCGGATTCGGCGGGCCTCGAGGTCCTCCGGGCCCGCCCCCCATCGCCCCGGGCGGCGGCGGGGGCGCCGTGGCCCGGGCCTGCGTGATCACCGAGGCCCACTGTTCGGGGCCCTCGGCGGTGAACACGATCTGGCGCTGGAGCAGCTGCACGTGGAGGCCGGGGCCCTGCGGGGTCGAGACGACGGAGGCGCCACGACACCGCCAGAGGGGGATCCGCAGGACTCCGGGCTCGCCGGGCGGCCCCCCGACCCCCGGTCGCATACCGGGGCGCAGGCCGGGACCCGGTCCCCGGAACGGGCCCGGCCCCATCGGCCGTGGCGGCCCGCCCCAGCCCTCGGGCGTCGGCCCCTCGAAGATCAGGGCGTGGTTCGTCACGGAGAGGGTCCCGGGTCGCGGCGGCCCCTGCGGGCCGACCCAGACGACCGCGCCGGTGCGGAGGAGCGTCTCTCCCGGCTGGAGGCTCGGCACCCGGCTCGCCCTCGGGGCGGCCGACGCCGGCGGGGATTTAGCCCCTACGCCCCGAGGTCGGCGGCAAGAGCCGTTCTGCCGAGGACGTCGAGGCTGTGCCGCACGGAGATCTCCTTGAGGCGCCGGGGCCGCACCGCGTCGCGGACCTCGCCGATGTGGGCCTTGCGGAGCCGGAGCATCTGGGTCCGGCCGAACCCGCCGCCGAGGCTGAAGGGGAGCGTTCCGTAGAGGATCGCCCGGGGGTACGGAGGTCGCTGGAGCTCGAGCCGGCCCGAGATCGCGAGCGGCGTCCGGAGCGACGCGGCGTCGACGCGGATCCCTCCGCTCGTCCTCTCGTGCCGGCGGCGCGTCACCGGAGGGCACACGAGGATCTCGCCGTACAGCCCAGGGCCGCGACGCCCATCGCGGGAAGACCGACCTCCGTCGCCCGGTCGTCGACGTCGGCGGCCTGCTTCTCTAGGCGGGGCCGTCCGCGAGCGGCCAGCGGCTGCCGACGAGGAACCGCGCGAGAGGCTTCGGGAGGATCGCCGTCTCGCGCTGCTCTCGCGGGAGGTCGGTATACGCGCCTCGAGGAGCTCCTCGGTGGGGCGGAACACGACCTCCTCGAGAGGGTCGGGGTATCTGGGGTCGCTCAGCACGGGGAACGGCGACGGGACGTGCCGCTGCGCGCCCGTGAGGACGCGCCAGGTCGCTCGAACGGTCTCCGTGAGAGGTCGTCGAGGGTCCGGTTCTCGGGGCGGACCGCCCGCTGCGTCTCGCGCGCGTCGAGGAGGCTCTCGCCGTTTCTCGGCAGGACCCGCCGACCTCCTCGTGGCGGCCGAGGCCGGGTCCCAGCAGGTCGGCGACCTTGGCGGACGGGGCGCGCGCGGAGAGGCTCGGCCGAGCCGGCCGCGCCGCGATGAGCGGGCCGTCGGGCGGTCTCGACCCGAGGCGACCGACCCGGGCGACGGCTACCCGTCAGGGGGCGCTCCGGGATCGGCGTCCGCGGGGAGATCAGGCTCGACGAGGCGAGTCTTCCGACGACGGCGCGCCGACAGGATCCAGGCCTCGACGAGGACGACGACCGCGACGACGCCCGCGAGCTCGAGGTCGATCAGCGGGACGGGGCCGACCGAGCCTCCGGTGGCAGCGCTGGGCGGCTCGATGACGAAGAGCGTCGTGTTCGCGCTGGCGTGCTCTCCCAAGGAGTCGTTGAGCCAGGCGGTGATCTGGTAGGTGCCGGTCGCGACCGGCCGGCAGGTGACGTCGAGCGTGTGCGGCGAGACCGGGCAACCTCCGGGCAGGCCGCTCCAGCTCACGGCGAGCGGAGAGAGGCCCCCTATCGACGCCGCGGTGATCTCGACCGTTTGACCGATCGTGACCGTCGTCACGTTCGTGGCGACCCCGACGGTCAGCGGCGCGACGATCTCGACCGAGACGGCGGCCGCCTCGAGCTCGCCGAGGCTATCGCGCTCGGTCACGCTGACGCGGTAGGACCCGGCCTGTGCGTAGGCGTGGCTCGAGTTGGCCCCGGCCGTGCTCGTCGAGCCATCGCCGAAGTTCCAGCTGTAGGCGTACGGTCCGAGGCCGCCGGAGGAGCTGAGGGAGAAGGTGACCGCCTCGTGCGCCAGCGCGGCCGGGGCCGTCGCGTTGAGCGAGATCGAGAGGGGCGCGACGACGGTGAACGCCCACGAGGCGGTCGTCGCGTCCCCCTCGGCGTCGGTCGCGACGACCGTGACGAGGTAGTGGCCCGCCGGGTACTCCTGGGATACGGTCGGCCCGGTGCCGGTCGCGCCCGCAAGGCCGAGGTCCCACGAGTACGAGTACGGGGGGAAGCCTCCCGTCGCTGCCGCGGAGAACTGGGCCACGAGAGGCGCGATCGAGTAGGCGGCCGGGCCGCCCTCGCTCACCGAGACCGGGGGTGCGACCACGACGGTGAACGGAGCGAGGAGGGCGCCACCAAAGGCGTCGGCGACCGAGAGATTCCCCGAGTAGGTTCCCGGCGCGGTGTAGACGTGCCCGGTCGCGTTCCCCTGGGCCGAGACGGCGCCGTCCCCGAACGTCCAGACGTACCGGTACGGAGGCGCCCCGCCCGAGATCGAGGCAGCGAAGGCGACCGACATCGGCGCCGTGCCGTGCGTGCGGTTGAGGGAGAGGTTCCCGAGGACGATCGGGGGGGCGACGGCGATCGTCCCGTTCCCCACTGAGGTGTCCCCGAGGGAGTCGGTCGCGGTGAACTGCCAACGGAACAGCCCGGCCGTGCCGTAGGTGTGCGTCGGGTCCGCGGTCGTCGCGGTGCCGCCGTCCCCGAAGCTCCACGCCGAGCGAATCGGCGGAACCCCTCCGACGACGTGCGAGAGAAAGGCGACGGGGAGGGGCGCGTCGCCGTCGGTCGCGCTCGCCGTCGGCGATGCGGCGAGCGTCAGGTAGACCGAGACGGTCATGGCACCGGAGCCGATCGCCCCGAGGCTCGGGGTCACGCGAAGGACGACCGAGTAGCTCCCGGCGGAGACGAACGTGTGGGTCGTGTTCGGCGAGGACGAGGGGGCCGAGCCGTCCCCGAAGCTCCAGGCGTAGCCGAACGGTCCGATCCCCTGCACGGCGGAGGTGAAGTTCACGGCGAGGGGTTGGAGCCCCTGGGTCGTGTTCGCGCTGATCGAGACGCGCACCCCCGGCAGCAGGCTCCAGGTCTCGTCGGACTGGTACGTGGTGTACGGGGCCGTGTTCCCGCCGAAGAGAAGGAGGCTGCCGTTCCCCGGCTCGCTCGCGATCTCCCCGTCCCAGAGCGGCCCCGGCGAGACGGCGAGGGACGCGTTGTACCAGGCGCCCCCGCGGTAGACCCAGGTCTGGTTCGAGAACGGGCATCCCCCACCGTCCCAGCCCCCGTACAGGACGACCCCGCCGACGGCGACGTCGTCGGCCATCATCCGGGACCCGAGTCCGACCGGGGGGGCTCCGGCGAGGGAGCCGGTGAGGTTGCGATAGGTCCCGTTCGCGTAGGTCCACGTGTTGCCCGAGGTCCCGCAACTGGCGTTCGTGGTGCCGGTGGACCCGCCGTAGAGCAGCACGTAGCCGTCCGTGGCGTCGTAGGCGGCGTACGTCACGACGTGCGGGTCCGGAGGGGGGCCCTTGACCGACGCGGTCCGGTTCGTCCAGAGGCCGCCCGAGAAGCTCCAGGTGAAGTTGTAGGTCGACGGCGCGCCCGGAAGGATGCTGTAGCCGCCGTAGAGGAGGACGTAGCCGTCGCGGGCGTCGTAGGCGACCCGACCCCCGGTGAGCGGCGGGGGCGCGACCGCGAGCGTGAGCTCGTGCCAGCCGGTCGCGTTGAAAGCCCAGGTGTCGTTGAAGTCGGTGGTCGCGTTGCGTCCCCCGAACAGCAGCGCGTAGCCGTCGGCGGCGTCCCACACGAAGGCGAAGTACCAGCGGGCCGCGGGAGAGGTGGCGAGGGAGGCGGTGAGGTCGGTCCAGCTCCCGTTGGCGAAGGTCCAGGTCTCGTTCGTGGCGGCCCCGGAGGAGTCGACCCCACCGAAGAGAACGTACTCGCTCGAGAGGGGATCGTACACCATCCCGCCGGACTGGGTCGAGGGGGGCGACGCCGTCGCGGACGGAGTCACGTTGGTCCAGATCGCGGGGAGCGGCGCCCCCGCCGCAGCGACCGGGTTCGCCGGACTCGGAGCGGGTCGCGAAGCCGCAGCGACGGCCGTCGCGGCCGCCCCCTTGGCGTGCCCCGGGAGCCCCGGGCCCGCGAGAGGCGGCGACGGCCCGACCCCCCGCGCGGCGGAGCTCACCGACGACAGGAGCGGGACCGCCAGCAGGAGGGCGAGCGCAACCGCCCCGAGGGCTCGCGCTCGAGCCGGGCCGCGCGCGAGCCCGTGCGCAGGTCGCACGTGTCTCGGTCGCCGGGGACGGGCCGCGCCGCACATCCGCATCGCGGATAGGGGTCCGCGTGTCGATATAAGCCTCGGGCGCAGTCATGCGCGCATATGCGCCCCACGGGGGCCGGCCCCGCGGGATCCCTCGCCCCGCGAGGGACGCGATGTGTCGTCGGGTCCCGCCGTGCTCGACGCGCACGCCGAAGGTGGCTTCCCCAGGTCCTCCTCGCCCTCGTGGTCTCCGCGAGCCTCTTGGCGGTCGACACGGGGCCGTTCCCCGAAAGCCCGCGGGGGTTCCCCGTGCTCTCCGTCGTCGCGGGGGTCGCCGGGGCGCAGGGAGCCTCGGGGTTCCTCGTCGAGCTCTCGGCCCAGCCCGTTCCCGGCCCGAACGCCACGATGCGCTTCACGGTCCTCCCTTCCGGCGGCTATGCCCCCTACCTCGTCCGATGGAGCTTCGGGGACGGGAGCCTCCTCGTGGGCACGAGCCTCAACGAGAGCCATGCGTACGCCTCGAACGGCCTCGACACCGTCGCGGTCCGCGTCGTCGATGCTGACGGCTCCTCGGCCAACGCGTCACTCCCGGTAAAGGTCTCCGGGAGCTCCGCTGCGGCGCCGCCTCTCTGCACGGGCGCGTGGTCGGACTGCGGCCCGCTGGGGCTCCCGTGGGGGCTCCTCGGCGCCGCCCTGGGAGGCTTCGGGGTCGTCCTCGCGACGTGGTGGCTCTCGAGGGGTCCTCGCCTCTCGGGTCGCCTTCGACGTCCCTCGGGCCGCTCGAGCCTCGAGGCGGGTGGCTCGAGCTCGCCCGCGCGCCCCGAGCCGGTGCCCGAAGCCGCAGCCGCGCCGACGGGGGCACCGCCGTCGGACCCACCGACCCGGCCGGGGGTCGACCCGTCCGCCGATTCGCTCCCTGCGCGGGTCCTTCTCCACCTCTACGCCCAGGGTGTCCCGTCGCCCGATACCACGGTCGGAAACGCGTTCACGCAGGCCGGGATCTCCGAGGCGCTCGGGCGACCGCAGAGCGCCTTCGCCCGGGCCCTCCTGCGGCTCGAGGACAGCCACCTCGTTCGCTCGGAGCTCGCCCACGTGACGGGTCGCGCGCGGAGGACCAAGGTCTACCGGTTGACCCCGACCGGCGAGTCCGCAGCCCGCCGGCTGCGCGGAGCCGGCAGGGATCCGGACACGGAGCGACGCCGATAGGGACGCTCGCGGAGCCGGCCCGGCTCGCCCCGGTGGGCCCCAGAAGACGCTTAATCCATCCCCGATTCGGGGTCCCCCATGCCCGGAATCGCGACCCTGCGTGCGAACTCTAGTGCCAACCTCGAAGCGACGATCACCGCCATCTCTCCGGTCCGCGACGTCACGACGTCGCGAGGGCCGTCCCAGGTCGCCGACGCGACCCTCAAGGACGAGACGGGCGAGATCACGCTCACCCTCTGGGGCGAGGACACGAAGCGGTTCACCGTCGGCCAGAAGATCAAGGTCACCGACGGCTGGGTCAAGGACTTCCGGGGCAAGCTCCAGGTCTCGATGGGCCGCTCGGGCCGGATCTCGACGGTCGAGGCGTAGGTCGGGCCCACACGACGGGAACGGCGTGCCGTTCCCGACGTCGAACGGGTCGCCGTCGTCCGAGGGGCTCCGAGGCCCCTCGGGCGGTGGGGCGGCCGAGCGAGGCGCTACGCCGTCTCCTTCGGGTCCAACGCGGGCCCACCGCCGCCGCGTCCGAGCCGTCGCACGATCTCGACGAACCCCGCCACCGGCTGGGCGCCGCTGACGGCGTACTCCTCGTCGAAGAGGAAGAACGGGACGCCGTCGATCCCGATCTCGCGCGCCTCGGCCTCGTCCCGGTGCACCTCGTCAGCGAACTCGGTCGTGCGGAGCACCCGGTCGACGTCCGCCGGCTCGAGCTCGGCCTCGAGGGCTAGGGCGCGGAGGGTCTCGTGCGAGGCGAGGTCCGCCCCCTCGCTGTGGTAGGCGTGCATGAACCGCTCGACGACCTGCGGTCCGCGCCCGGTCATGATCCCGAGGTGGTGGAGCCGGTGCGCGTCGAACGTGTTGGCCCACTGCTGGTGCTCGAAATCGAAGCGGAGCCCGACCTGCCGCCCTAGCGTGGCGAGACGCTCCTGGGCCTTGGCGACCCGCTCCGTCGCCCCGTAGGCCTGGCGGAAGTGCTCGAGCACGGGCACCGAGGCGTGCTTCGTGGGGTCGAGCTCGAAGGAGTGCATCTCGACGGTGACCTCGACCGAGGGGCCGACGCGACGCAGCGCCTCCTCGAGGTGGTGCTTGCCCAGCCAGCACCAGGGGCAGGCGATGTCCGACCAGACCTCCACGTGCACGGACGGTCCCGGGCCAAGGCGGTCAAAAGGGTTGTGGACCGTCGCCCGGAACGGCGGGTTGGTCCGCTCGAGGGCGCAGCGGCGCCGGAAGCTCCGGGAGGTCGAGCCGGTACGCCTCCTGGCCCTCGGGGAACTCCTGGGTCCGGACGACGATGCGTGCGAGACGGACCCGCTCGGCCTCGAGCCGCGCGGAGTCGACCTCGAGGGCGTTGCCGACGAGGTTGTTCACGATCGTCTGACGGGCGGTCGCGGTCGCGACCATGCGCGTCGCGCCGACGATCGGACTCCCGACGAGCGTGAGGGAGCCCCCGACACGGACGAGCTCGCAGGGGCCGGCATCGACACCGAGGGCGAGCCCGACGCCGGCGGGGAAGTTCCGGGAGGTCCGCCGCAGGTTCCGGAGCAGCGCGTCCGCTGCCGGGAGGACCGTCTGGCAGAACCGGGCGAGGCGGACCGCATCGATCCGGGGGGGCTCGGGCAGGAGCCAGAAGGCGACGAACCCGTCGCCCGTGAACTTGTCGAACCAGCCGTCGGAGTCCCGCACGAGGCTCCGGACCGACTCGGTGAAACCGACGACGAACCGGGCGAACGCCGAGGGGGCGAGCGCCTCCTTGAGCACGAGGGTCGACATCCGGAGATCGCCGACCACGACGAGCGCCTGCACGCTCGTTGTTCCTGTGGACCGGAGCTCCTCGAGCGCCGACCGGGAGAGCGGCGCCTCGCGGCCGACCGGCCCCTGGCCCGAGAGCGTCGCCTCGAGCTCGCTCGAGGCCTCGAGAGCGGCTTCACCCGGGTCCTCCATCCGGCGCTGCCTCCGAGGAGCGGCCCTCTCCGTAGCGTTCGCGCGAGGATGAAGCTGACCGATGGCTCGGCCTAGGGCGGCCCGCCCTCGTTCGAGCGAGCGCGCCGGCCCGACCGTTGCAGCACGAACAGCGCGACGAGCACGAGCCCGAGACCCGCGACCTCCCCGAGCGACAGGCCCTCGCCGAGCGCGAGGACGCCGACGGCGAGCGCGGTGATCGGGTTGAGGTAGGTGACGAGGTTGGCCGCGGTGGCCCCGTGCTCCCGGATCAGGACGAAGTAGACCATGTAGCCCGCCAGGCCGGTGAGAAGCGCCACGTAGAGCACGGAGAGGAGCACGGGCGTCGTGAGCGGGAGCGCGGCCGATCCCCGGAGCGCCGCCCACGCGACGAAGCCGGCGGCGGAGCCGCCGGCGAGCTGGGCCGCCTGACCCCAGGGCGTCTCGCCGGAGGGTCGGTGCCGGGCGACGAGCGACGCGCCGACACCCTGGGAGACCGCGCCGCCGGCGAGCGCCACGATCCCCCAAGGGCTCGTCACGACCACCGAGCCGGGCGTGGCGAGGCCGAGCACCCCGATCCCGGCGAGCCCGAGCGCGAACGCGCCGAGCGCCGCCGTCGTGAGGAGCTCGCGACCCCCGAGCGCCCGGGTGGCGACGAGCGAGAGGAGCGGGGCCGTCGCGAACACGATGGCGGCGACGCCCCCGGTCGTGAACTGGATCCCCCAGAACAAGAGCAGGTTGATGCCGCCGATCAGCAGGACCCCGAGCCCCGCCGAGCCGGCGAGGGTCCGCGCCCGGGGGCGCGCGGGCCCCCGAGCGGCCGCGACCGCCGACATCGCGACCGTCGCGAGGAGGAAGTCGACGCCGACGAGGAGGAACGGCGCGGCGCCGGCGACGATCGCGACCCGGGCGACCGGGAACGTGGCGCCCCAGATCAGGCCGAGCACGACGAGGAGGGCGACTCCCCGGCCCCCGAGAGGGCGCCACGGTAGCGGGGACCCGACCCTCGGGTCCGGCACGGGCCGGTCCCCCGCGAGCGCTTCCGACCGTCCCGTCCCGGCCGGGGCCACGAGCGACCTACTGATGCAGGTCGAACACCGGGATCGTCGCGAGGGCGGGCGTGTTCGACACCGCGGTGTCGACGAGCTCGATCGTGCAGGCGCCCGGGACCGTGAAGCACCAGGAGGGCGCGCCGTGGAAGTCGTCGGCGTCGTCGAGGTTCCATCGATACGACGGCTCGATCGGGCTCGGTGCCTCCCGGACGGAGCCGGCGGTGTGGATGTAGAGCACGAAGGAGCTGCCCGGCTGGAGCAGGGTCTCGTTCGCGCTGAGGGGCTTGAAGAAGCCGAGCCGGTTGTAGTAGACGCTGAACGCGCCGCCGCCGAAGCTCTTCGCGTTGAAGGTCGCGCAGTAGCCCAGGGTCGGGGCGTTCGAGGGGATCGACTGCGACGAGCCGGGGAACCACGACATCGCGGCGAGCGACCCCTGCGTGAGGAACGTCGTCACCGGAGCCGGGGTGTTGTTGTGACAGATGAAGTTGAACTGGATGTCGGCGAGGGGGACGTTCCCCGTCACCTGCGTGAAGACGATCTCGGTCGCGTTCATCTGGTTGTACGTGCCGTTGGTGCCGTACTCGCAATCGTTCCACCAGGCGTTCATGTACGTCCGGTAGAGGGTGTCGGGGTGGCCGGTCTTGAGGTAGTTGCTGAGGTAGTAGGTCCAGTTGTTGGCGAGGTTGGGCCAGCAGTCGGTGGGGTCGCCCCACGCGGGGTAGGTCGCGCCGGCGATCGCGGTGTACTTGATGGTCGGCTGCACCGTCGGTGTCGGGATCACGAAGTACCAGACGATCACGCCCGCGGTGATCGTCATCGCGGTGAGGAGGATCACGGCGATGATGTCGGAGACGCCGGAGCGGCTCCGACGGCGCCAGCGCGACGTGGGCACGCTCAGAGAGTCTCTCCCTGGACCTAGATAAACTTGGGGTCAGCGTTCAAATAGACCCAGCCCGTATACGACTCCCCGTTGCCTGCGTGAGCAGGCGCGAGGACCCGCCTCGGGGCCGCACGCGCCCCCCCGGGGGCCTCCGGGGAGTCGACGTCGTGGCAGAGCAACGGTCGCCCGCGGCGAGGCTGGTGCTTCCGTTCGAGCGGCGACGGCACCGTCGGAGCCGCTGGGTCGTCTTCTCGCCGTTCGTCGTCGCGGTCGTCGTGGTCGCCTCGGTCCTCGTCTGGGGCTGGGAGACCCGGACCTCCGCCTCGCCGCCCCCGGGGACCGCCCCCGTCACCGGCCCCAGCCCGAACCCGCAGAACGACCGGCTGCTCTCGCTCGCCGGTAGCGTGGCGGCGACGGCCAACACGACCGGTTGGGTGGTGCTGGCGAGCTCGGGAGAGCTCTGCCGCCAGTGCCCGTTCGTGATCCCCGCCATCGAGGCCTTCGCGCCGCCGATCGCGGGGCTCACCGTCTACCTCAACCTCTCGAACACCGGCCCCAACTACGCGAACGTCAGCGGCTTCTCGTTGACGACGACGGCCCCGACCTCCGGATCGCCCCTCCGACTCTACTACGTCGTCTGCTGCGCACCCTACTACGACGAGGACACCGAGTCGCTCTGGCTCGCCCCGGGACAGACGGTCTCGCTCGAGGCGCTCGTCGCCGCCCCGACGCTCTCGGGCCCGGCGGAGGTCGACTACGCCCTCGAGCTCGCCCTCACGGTCTCGAGCGAGTAGGCGGGGTCAGACCGGCTCGACGGTACCGCCAACTCTCCCGGGCCCGTGGGCCGGGCATGTCCGCGAATCCCGTCGCCGAGGGCCGGTTCGGCACCTCCCGGACGCACCCGATGCGCCCGGAGGGCTGGCGGATCGTCCTCTCGATCGTCCTGCCGACCGTCTGGCTCAGCTTCACGCTCCTCTACGTCGGCTTCTGGGCTCCGTCGTTCTCGCTCTTCCAGAGCGTGATCGTCGTCCTGGTCTCGGTGATCGTCCTCGCGGGAGTCCTCGGTGCCGCGTGGGCCTCGTTCGGCCTGCGCCAGCACTTCGGTCCCCCGTGACCGTCCGGCGACGGCCACCCCGCCCTTCATCTTCCGGGACCGCCTGACCCGCCGGGAGGGCCGATGGCCAACGCGACGACGTTCCGGCGGGTCCTCGTCGCGGTCGACGGCTCCGCCGTCTCGCTCCGGGCCGTCGAGCATGCGGTCCGGCTCGCCAAGCAGGACGGGGCGGAGCTCGTCGCCGTCCACATCGTCCCCTCTCCGCCCGTCGAGGTCCCGGGCGAGCTCGCCGACTACTACGAGCGGGCCCGGGGCGAGGCGCGGCGGTGGATGAAGGAGGTCGAGACCGCCGCCCAGCAGGAAGGCGTCCGCCTCCGGACGGACATCGTCGTCGGCGCGTACTCCGTCGTCGACGCTGTCCTCGGCTACGCCGAGACGGTCTCGGCCGACCTCCTCGTGACGGGCACGAGGGGTCGGACGCCCTCGCGCCGGATCCTGGTCGGGAGCGTGGCGAGCGGGCTCGTCGAGTACGCCAGCTGCGCGGTCCTCGTCATCCGTTAGTCGGAGGGGGACGACGTCGTGGCGGTCGCCCGCTTGACCCGCGTGCGGGTCGCGGCGACCTCCGAGACGCTAGGTCGCGTCGTGGCCGCGCTTGTCGCCTTCGGCGGCTTCCACCCCTCGCGCCGCGAGGGCCTCGTCCAGGAGATCCGCCTCATCCTGTGGGCCTCAAGGGCCCAGTCGGTCTACGGGTCGGCGACGGAGCTGCTCCGCAGCGAGAGCCTCAAGGCCGTTGCGGCAGAGCCGCGAACGCCGATCGATTTCACGATCGACGACCTCGAGGGGTTCCTCGGGGACCTCGAGGGGGACCTCGCCTTCCTCACCCGCAACCTCCCTCTCGTCCGCGACGACGACGACCGTCGCTCGATCGCGAGCCTCCTCAACGGGATGCAGGCGGTGAGTCTCGCGGTCTTCCATGCCGTGAGCCGGCTTCTCGTCCTTCCGGGGCCGGGCGGAGGGGTCCTCCTCGAGGGGTTCGTTCCGTCGCGCTCGCTCGCGGCGTTCCGCGACCGCCTCGGCGCCGCGGTCGTCGAGGCCGAGCCGATGCGGCGACGAGGTCAGGACGACCCCTACGTCCCGACGCTCCTCGTCAACCCGAGGGCGATCGCGCTGTTCGAGCGCCTGACCCTGGACCGGGGGATCCCCCGCTACAGCGAGATCGACCCGACGCCGATCGTGGCGCTCGTCTTCCCGCTCTTCTTCGGGATCATGTTCGGCGACCTCGGCCACGGGGTCACGCTGCTCGCGGTCGGGCTCTATCTCGCGTACCGGACCCGGTACGTCTACTGGGGCCAGCTCATCCTCGCCTTCGGGATCGCCTCGGGCCTGGTGGGCCTGCTCCGGGGGGTCTTCTTCGGAGTGACGTTCCGGACCCCCCTCGCCCACCTCTTCCCGATCCCCCCGGCGCTGAGCGCCGAGCTCACGTTCGCCTACCTGCCTCTCCTTCTCGAGGTCGCCGTCCTGATCGGGACCCTGCACCTGGCGAGCGCCTACACGATCGCGATCCTCAACCAGTGGCGCTCTCGCCGGTATCGGGAGGCGGCGCTGAGCGGGATCCCCACGCTCGTCCTCTACGCCTCCCTCGTGCCGTTCGGGTTCGCGGTCCTCGGGACGGGGCTCCGGCCCTGGCTCGTCCTCACGAGCCAGGCTCCGACCCCGTTCTTCCTCGACTTCCTCGAGCTCCGCCTTCCGGTGGCGGCCGTCGCCGAGGCGACGCTCCCGTGGATCGTCGGCGCGTTCGCGGTTCTCGTGTTCGGCCCGCTCGTCGAGGCGCTCTGGCTCCGGCGGAGCCGGTCGGGCGGACGGGCCCGGGCCTGGAACGGGCTCCTGAGCGGGGTCGCGCGGCCCCTCGACTTCGTGCTCAACACGCTGAGCTACGTGCGCCTGGCCGCGCTCCTCGTCGCCAACACACTCCTCACCGGGCTCATCGCGAGGGCGCTCGTGCTCGGCCCCGCCGGAGTCGTCGTCGCCGCGCTCCTCAACCTCCCGCTGATGGCGATGGAGGGGCTGATCGTCTACCTGCAGGACATGCGGCTCCACTGGCTCGAGTGGCTTTCGAAGTTCTACTCGGGGACGGGGACGGCCTTCGAGCCGCTCGCCCTCGAGGGCGTCGGGTTCCGCGTCCTCAGCGCGGGGTGAGCCCGCCCCCGGGCGCGGCGGCGCCCGGGGCCGAGGCGGGTCCCGCGGGCCGGAGGCGCCGTCCGAGCAGGAGCTCGCCCCCCACGAGCCGCATCCGGCTCCGAAGCCCCCAGGCGCCGAGGCCGCCCTCGCGGTAGCCGAGTTCCTTGCGCTCGACCTCCCGAAAGCCACGCGACCGGAACAGCCGCAGCGACGGCCCGTTGTCCTCACCGACGGCGCCGTAGGCGACCTCGGCCCCCTCGACGTCGAACCAGGCGAGCGCGTCGTCGAGGAGCCGCGCTCCCACGCCCTCGCGGCGGTGTTCGGGAGCGACCGCGAGGTAGTAGACGTAGCCGACCTCCGGGACGAGCCGCTCGAGCATCGAGAGCCCGATCAGCTCGCCCGACCTCTCCGCGCCCCGGACCCTATCGATCGCGCGCAGCGTCCGCTTGGCGTGCCAGCGATAGATCCCCGTGAAGCAGGCCTCGAGGAGGGGCACCGCCCGGGCGCGCTCGGCGCCGTCAAGGCTCTTGAGCCCGAGCGGGACGTCGGGCGCCCGCATGGCGGTGGGAGGGCCGGGGGAGTTAGAACGGTTGTGCCGATCCTCGGACACGGGGGTCGCCGGACCGGAAGAGCTGCCCTCGCCAGGGGACGGCGCGGACGACGCAACGCTCTCGAGCCGACCCGGGAGAGTCCTCCGGCGCAGGACCGACACGCCCACGCCAGGGCTCGGACTCGAGGCCGGAGGCGTCCGGTCGGCGGACCCGCCTCGAGAGGTCTCGCCGATCGTTCCGTCCGCCCGAGGTCGCGCGCGCGCTCGCGGGTCCATCGAGGATAAGAGGAGGCCGGCCGTGCGCGCGCCCGGTGCGTCTTGACCGACCCCGCGGCGACCCGGGACGCTTCTCTCGGCCGACTGCCGTTCACGCTCGCCCCCGACGCGCTCGCTCGCGAGGCCGCCGCGGTGCTGCAGGAGGCGCGCGCCCGGCTCGAGGCCCTCGCGGCGGAGGCGGCGCCGCCGACCGTCGGGAGCTTCCTCGTCCCGCTGGACGAGCTCCTGGTCTCCGTGCGCGACCTCGGGAGCCACAGCTCGCTGCTGTTCGCGACCCATCCCGACGAGGAGGCTCGAACGGCGGCCCGGCAGGCCTCGGAGTCGGCCGACCGCTTCTTCAACGAGTTCCGGATCGATCCCCGGGTCTACGCGAAGCTGCGGGCGACCCCCCTGCCCGAGGGCGACGCGCCCACGCGGCTCGCCGTCGACAAGCTCCTCCGTGAGATGCGCCGGGCCGGCGCCGAGCGCTCCGAGGCGGAGCGACGCCGGGTCGTCGAGCTCTCGAACGCGATCGACGAGACGTCGAACCAGTTCATGGAGAACGTCGCGAGGGGCCAGCGCTCGATTCTCGTCGCCGGCGCCGACCGGCTCGTCGGCCTCCCGCCGGACTACCTCAAGGCGCATCCCCCGGGGCCGGACGGCGGCATCCGCCTCACGACGAGCTATCCCGATGTCTACCCGGTCCTCGCCTACTGCGACGCGGCGGCCGTCCGGCGCGACCTCCTCCGTACCTTCCTCAACGTCGCCTACCCCGAGAACCTCGAGGTCCTCTCGAAGCTCTTGCGGCTGCGACGAGAGCTCGCCGAGCGCCTCGACTTCGCCGACTTCGCCACCTACGCGACCGAGGACAAGATGATGGAGCGGCCCGAGGCCGTCGCCGAGTTCCTCGACCGCCTCTCGTCGATGCTCTCGGCGCCCGCGCGCGAGGACCTCGAAAGGACCCTGGCCCGAAAGCGCAAGGACGACCCCGGGGCCGAGCGTCTCGAGCTCTGGGACGCGTCGTTCTGGAGCCAGGGCTACTACGACACGAAGCTCCGCCAGGAGACCTTCGGCGTCGACCCGAGGGCGCTTCGGGCCTACCTCCCCTACGGGGCGATCCGGGACGGCCTGTTCGAGCTCTGCGAGACCCTCTTCGGACTGACGTTCACGCGCACGCGCTCGGTGCCGCTCTGGCACGAGAGCGTCGAGGCCTACGAGGTGGCGCGCGGGGGCCGCCCGATCGGCCGCTGCTACTTCGACCTCGTCCCTCGCGCGGGGAAGTACAACCACGCCGCCTGCTTCACGGTGCGCGACGGCCTGCGCGAGCGGCTGCCTCAAGCGGCGCTCGTCTGCAACTTCCTCGACCCCGGCACGCCCGCGGAGACGGCTCGGATGGAGTACCGCGACGTCGTCACCTTCTTCCACGAGTTCGGTCACCTGCTCCACGCGCTCCTCTCGGGGCACGGCCGCTGGCTCTACACGACGATGTCCTCGCTCGAGCTCGACTTCATCGAGGCGCCGTCGCAGCTCTTCGAGGAGTGGGCGCGGGACCCGGCGACGCTCGCCCGGTTCGCGCGGAACCCTGAGACCGGTGAGCCGATCCCCCTCGAGCTCGTCCAGCGCCTCAAGGACTCCGAAGCGATGGGGCGGGCGGCCCGAGAGCTTCGGCAGGTCGCGCTCGCCGCGATCTCCCTAGACCTCTACCGACGCGACCCGCGAGGGCTCGACACGGACGCGGCGTTCCGGGAGGTCTGGGACGCCCGCTACCCCGCCCCGATCGACCCGGGCTACCATCCCCAGGCGGCCTGGGGGCACCTCACGGGCTACTCCGCCTGCTACTACACCTACCTCTGGTCGTCGGTGATCGCGCGCGACCTGCTCACGCCGTTCCACGAGGCCGCCTCGCTCACCGACGCGGCGGCCGCGGCGCGCTATGCCCGGGAGATCCTCGAACCCGGCGGGTCGCGTCCCGCCGCCGAGCTCGTGCGCCGCTACCTCGACCGCGAGTTCCGGTTCGACGCCTACGAGCGGTGGGCGCTCGCCGGAGCGGGTCGGCGATCGTAGGCGCGACCGTCCCGGACGGCGTCGACGAGGGCGACCCCGGCCGCGACTACGCGGGGGTCGGCTCCCGGTGCGTCGGGGCCCCGCCCTCGCCGCCGTCCGCGGGCGCGTAGGCCTCCTCGCCGAACTCGGCGATGTCGAGACCCTGCCCCTCCTCCTCCGGCGCGACCCTAAGCGGCGAGACGACGTTGATCACGCGGAGCAGCGCGTAGGAGCCGACGAAGGCGAAGACGGCGACGACGACGATCCCGAACAGCTGGATGAGCGCCTCGTGGGGGTTGCCGTAGAAGAGCCCGTTGGGCCCGGCCGCGTTGACGGCGGTCGTCGCGAAGAGGCCCGTGGCGAGCGTGCCCCACATCCCGCCCGCCCCGTGGCAGGCGAAGACGTCGAGGGAGTCGTCGAGCCGCGTCCGCGCCCGCCAGTTGGCGATGTAGTTGCAGAGGACCCCGGCGACGAGGCCGATGACGATCGACGCCGAGGGCCCGACGAACCCCGCGGCGGGCGTCACGGCCGCGAGGCCGCACACCGAGCCGACGGCCATGCCGACGGCGGACGGCTTGCCCCGCTTGACCCAGTCGACGAGCATCCACGCGACGCCCGCCGCGGCGGCCGCGAGGTTCGTCGTCACGAGCGCGTTGACGGCGACGTCGTTGGCCGCGAGCGCGCTCCCCGCGTTGAACCCGAACCAGCCGAACCAGAGGATCGCCGTCCCGAGGATGACGTAGGGGACGTTGTTGGGCCGCGTCTCGCGGCGCTCCCCCTCGGGCCGGCGGCCGATGACGATCGCAGCCGCGACGGCGGAGACGCCCGCCGAGGTGTGCACGACAAGGCCGCCCGCGAAGTCGACGACCCCGAGGTGGTGGAGCCATCCGCCCGGGTTCCAGATCCACATCGCGATCGGGACGTAGATGAGGGTCGTCCACAGCACGATGAACAGGAGGAGCGACTTCAGCCGGACCCGCCCGGCGAACGCGCCGATGATCAGCGCGGGCGTGATGGCAGCGAACTTGAGCTGGAAGGCGAAGAAGAGGAGCGCGGGAATCGTCGCGGAGTACTCCGGGTCGGGCACGCCCCCGACCCCCTGGAGACCCACGTGCGAGAGGTTGCCGATGAGGCCGTTCCACGCCGGACCGAAGGTGAGCGTATAGCCCCAGAGGGCCCAGACGAGGCTCACGACGGAGAAGATCATCAGGCACTGGACGATCGTGGCGACGAGGTTCTTCCGGCGGACGAGGCCCCCGTAGAAGAAGCCGAGCGCCGGCGTCATGATCATCACGAGCGCCGTCGCGCCGAGCACCCAGGCGATGTCCCCGGAGTCGAGCGCCATCCCTAGGCGGGGCCGCCTCCGGTCGACCGACGGACCTGGCGCCGTGACACCCTTGCCATCCCGCCTTCGACACGAGGGGCGCGGGCGTCTCGGATAAACCTTGACCTTCACGAGAGAGGGCCGCCCGGGGCCCCGCCGACCCGCGGTCGAGCGGTTCGAGCGTCAGCCGGGGTTGACCGCCGACCCAAGAGGTCGGGCGACCTCGCCCCTTGGAGGGAACCCATGTCCGCACTCCGACTCTCGAGGGTCGCGACAGGCCTCGTCGTGGCGCTGCTCTTGGCGACCGGCCTTCTGGCCGCACTCGGCAGCGCCGCCGCCCGACCTGCCGTGACGTCCGTGACGACCCAGCCGCTCCCGACGGTCTCGCTCACCATCCAGCTCCAGGGAGGGCTCTACGTCTTCTCGCCGCACCAGGTCGCCGTCGCCAGCCAGACGCCGGTCGCGGTGCGCATCGTGAACTACGACCCGATCCGGGGCGGCGTGCTCGCCCCCTCCTACCTCGCCGTCTCCGGCACGATCGGCGGCAGCGAGCTCGTCCTGATGGGGTCGACGGTCGCGATCGTCCACCAGGTCGCCGCGGTCAGCCAGACGTTCACGATGGTGACGCCGGGGCTCCGGCTCAACGCGCCGATCCCTCCCGCGCTCTCGCCGCTCAGCCCGACGGTCGTCATCTTCACCGTCGTGTTCCCCGCCGCCGGAACGTTCGTCTGGACGACGAACGTCCTCGGGCCCGGCCCGCACGGCGTGGCGGGCGTGGTCGTCATCAGCTGAGGGTGCGGCCGACGCGTCGGGTCTTGCTCCCGGGCGGCCGTCGAGGTCGCCCGGGACCCTACGCGTGCCAGCTGGGACCGCCGTAGCCGCTCGGCCTCGAGGGGGGCACCGCGCCTCCGAACGGGTCCGGCCTCGGCGTCGGCGGGACCCCGTGCTTTTTCGAGAGGTAGGCGTCGATCGCCCCGGCGACCCGCGCGCCCGCCGACATCGCGTAGACGACGGACCTCCCGCCCGCGGCGAAGACCCCCTCGACGTCGGTCATCCCGTCCTCGTGGCGACCCTCGGGCCACGGGTGCGGGGCGGTGACGAGGTCGAGCGCGTCCGGCAGTCCGGTGAGGTCGGCCCGCTCGCCGGCGGCGACGACAACGGTGTCGCACGGGATCACCTCCTCCGTGCCGGGGACCAGGACCGTCGTCGGGCGGCCCCGCGCGTCGGCCGGTCCTTCGGTCGTGCGGACGACGACGAGCCGCTCGACCTGTCGGGCCCCCTCGATGCGCACGGGGGCGCGCTCGTAGAGGAACTGGATCCCCTCGAGCTCGCCGCCCTCCCGCTCCTCGGGGCCGGCGGGCATCGACGACGCCGTGCGCCGGTAGACGATCGTGACGCTCCCCCCCTCGGTGAGTCGGCGGCTCGAGCGGGCGGCGTCGAGCGCCACGTCCCCGCCCCCGACGACGACGACGCGTCGGTTGCGGCGGCCGAACAGCCCTTCGGGACCCTGGTTGGCCGCGAGAAGATACGGCAGCGCGTAGTAGACCCCGGGAAGCGCCTCCCCCGGAAGACCGAGGACCCGAGGGTCCGAGGCGCCGACGGCGAGAAGGACGGCCTCGTAGCCCTCCGCGAGGAGCGACTCCGGGCTGCGGTCGGGGCCGGCGCGCGCTCCGGTGACGAAGGTGATGTCAAGGCCGCGGAACCTCGCGAGGTCCCGGTCGAGCTCGGTGCCGTCGAGGTGGTACCTCGGGATCGTGTCGACCTGTCCGCCGAGGAACGGCTGCGCTTCGAAGACGGTGACGCCGTAGCCGCGGAGGGCGAGGTCCCACGCGGCCGTGAGCCCCGTGGGGCCGCCGCCGACGACCGCGATCCGACGGTGCTTGGGCGCGCTCGGGACGTAGGCAAGGTCGGCCTGGCCGAGCTCGAGCGCCGCGCGCTTGAGGTGCCGGATGGCGATCGGCACGCCGCGTCCACCCATCACGCAGTCCTCCTCGCAGTAGTGGTAACAGGTCTTGCAGAGGACCGTGGCGAGCGGGTTGTCGCGGACGGTGAGGCGGGCCGCGTCGTCGAACCGGCTCTGCGCGAGGAGCGTGATGTAGCCGCGGCAGTCCTGCGTGATCGGGCAGGCCTGCACGCAGAACGGCATCGCGCACTCGAGGCAGCGCTGCGCTTCGAGGACCGCCTCCTCCTTCGTGTAGGCGTGCAGGATCTCCGAGAACCCCTCGAGCCGCTCCGCCGGGCTCTCCTCGGGGATCGGCGTCCGCTCGTACCGTCGATTCTCCATCGCGCCTCCGGGGTGCCGGACGCGCGGCGAAGCCGGGGACTCGTATAGGTCCGTCGCGCGCGCGGCGGCTACCGGCCGGGTCCGCGCTCGGTCCCCCGCCTCGTCTTAGGACGACGGGCCGGCCCCGAGCGGCGTCGCGGCCCGAGGAGGAGGGCGACGACGGCCACGATCGCGACGCCGAGCACGGCGAGCGTCGGGCCCGAGCGCGGGGCCGAGGCGCTCGGGAACGTCGTCGCGTTCGGCGACGTCGACACGGGCGGACGCGGTCCGGGGACGGCGGACGCGTTGACCGAGAAGCTCGTCTCGGCCGAGGTCGTCGCGCCGAGCGCGTCGGTGATCGTGACGGAGACGACGTACACGCCCGGCGAGCCCGGGGCACAGGAGATGACCGGGCCGTCGACGAGGAGACAGGCGCCCCCGGGCCCGTCGTAGACGAAGTCGAGCGGCGGGGTCCCACCGACGGTGATGACGGAGAGCTGGAGGGACTCGCCCGGCGCGACGCTCCCCGCCGGTCCGACGAAGGCGACGACTTGGGGGAGCGGGTCGACCGTGACCGGCACGAGCGCGGTGGCCGTCGCGCCGAGATCGTCGGCGACCGAGACCCGGACCGTGAAGACGCCGGGCGAACCCGACGGGCAGGCGAGGCCGTAGGCGCCCGAGGTCGTGCACCCGGCCGGCGCTCCCGAGAACGAGACGGCGTACGGCGGGGTCCCGAGGGCCGGGTAGACCGAGACGCCGAACGGCTGCCCGACGTCGAGGAGGGTGGCGCTCGCGACCGCCGACACCTGCGGGTCCGCGTTGACCCGGAGCGGGGCCGACACGCTCTCGGAGTGGCCGAGCGCGTCCGCGACCGTCCCCGTGATCCGATAGCTCCCCGCGGCCGTCGGCACGCAGGTGAGGTAGAGGGCGCTCGAGGAGGCGGCGCAGCCTGGAGGAAGGCCCGAGAAGCTCACCGACATCGGGTCGACGCCGCCGCGCGCGGCGAGCGTGAGCGCAACGGACATCCCGAGGTCGACGACGCCCGGGCTCGCCGAGAGCCCGGCCGCGAACAGTGCCGGGACGACGTCGAGCGCCCCCGAGGCCGACGCGGCGCTGCGCGTCGCCGGGTCGTAGGCGCCGAGCGAGAGCGGGTAGAGGCCCGCGGTCTGGGGCACGCACACCACGCTCGCCCCGGTCGGCGTGCCGCAGCCTGGCGGCAGCGCGGAGAACGCGAACGTCGCGTAGGAGGAGCCGCCCGCGACGGCCGCCGACACCGTGACCGCGGTGCCGACCTCCGCGGGCGTCGACGAGGCCCCGACCGGCCCGAGGGCGAGGGCGCTCCCGAGCGTCCAGGCCGCGACACCCGTCGTGAGCCGCTGGCTCCCGGCGACGGCCTCGAGGGCCCCGCCCTCGGCGACGACGAGCGCGGAGCCGACGGTCGGGAGCGGGCCGTAGGGGGTCGACGGCAGGGAGAGCTCCGACCAGCCCGAGAGGGTGAGGAGCCAGACGTCGCCGAGCAGATCCCCCGTCGACGCGTTCCGGCCCCCAAGCAGGACGTCCCCGCCGAGCGAGGAGGAGGCGGCCAGTCCCGCGCCGTCGCGCGCGGGAGGTGCGACGCCGCCATCGACGAGGCTCCAGGTCCCGTTGGCGTAGCTCATCGTGCTCGGCACGTCGACGGCACTCCCGGTCGGACCGGCGAGGGACCCACCCACGACGACGACCGCGCCGCGTTCCGGGTCGTAGGTCGCGGCGGCGAACGCCCGGGCGCCCGGAGCGCCGGTGACGCTCGCCGTACGGTTCTCCCAGGCCCCTCGAGAGAACGTCCACGTGTCGTCGAGAGCGCCGGCGGCGCCGAGCCCCCCGACGAGGAGAAGATAGCCATCGCCGGCATCCCAGACGAGCGAGGCCCCCTCGCGGGCCGGCGGGGCCGGGCCCGAGAGGTTCGTGAGCTCGCTCCAGGTCCCGTTCCGCAGCGACCAGGTGTCCTGGCGGAGCGTCGGCGTGGGACCGACCGTCCCGCAGGCTCCCGTCGTCGCTCCCCCGAAGAGGATCACCGTCGCGCTCTCGGGGTCGTAGGCCATCGCCGCTCCGCACCGGGCCGACGGCGCGGCGCCGCCGGTCGTCGCGACGGGGCTCCAGCGGCCGTTGACGAGGCTCCACGTGGCGTTGCTGAGGCCCCCCGTCGTGCCCAGGACCCCGCCGAAGAGGGCGACCGAGCCGTCCGCGGGGTCCTCGGCGACGGCCGCGCCCTCGCCGACGCACGGGGCGTCGCCGAACGTCGGGAGCGCGTCGGACCAGCCCCCGCTCGTCGCGGAGTAGGTCGTGCTCGCGCAGGCGGCGGTCCCGCCGGGGTCGAAGAGGAGCGGCACGCCTCCGGGACCCTCGGCGAGGAGAGGTCCCGTGCCGCCCGCGTCGATCGTGGGCAGCCCGGTGGCCGAGGACGGCTCCCAGCGGCCGTCGGAGAAGCTCCACGCCACGAGGCTCGAGGGTGTCGAGCCCGCGAGCCCGATCAGGAGCACGCCGGCCGGCTCCGGCGCGCTGACGAGGTCGGGCCCGAACGCTCTCGGGGTCGACGCCGGCGCCGTCGCGACGCGGGTCCAGTTCCCGCGAAGATAGGTCCAGGTATCGGTCAGCCCCGTCGTTCCCCAGCCGCCGTAGAGCACCGTGTCGCCGTCGTGGGCGTCGTACGCGAGCGCGGCCTGGCTCCGGGCGGAGGGTGAGACCCCCGTCGAGAGGCGGCCCCAGCTGTCGTTGACGAAGCGCCATGTGTCGCTCGCGTCAGAGGACGGCACGCCGCTCGCGCTCGTCGCTCCGCCGAACAGCAGGGCGTAGCCGTCGGCGGTATCGAAGGCGAACGCGGCCCCGAACCGCGGCGACGGGTGGGACGTCGCGTTGACCTCGACGCGGCTCCACGCCCCCGCCGCGTAGCACCAGGTGTCCGCAAGAAGCGTGGCCGCGCCGCCCGGGCCCGACTCGATCCCTCCGAAGAGGAGAACCCCGTGCAGCGTCGGGTCGTCGCTCATCGCCGCGAGCGAGCGCGCCGACGGCGCGGGGCCGGCCCCGGTGCGGTTCGTCCAGCTGCCGTTCGCGAACGTCCACGTCTGGTTCGAGGCGGCGCCCGAGACGGAGCCACCGAACAGGACGACGTAGCCGTCGGTGCTGTCGTAGGCGAGTGCGCCGCCGGCCGTGTCGGGAGGCGTCACGGGGCTCGGGGGGGAGGCGAGCCAGGCCGCGGTGCCGTTCGGCGTCGGCGCCGGACCGACACCCTCGGGGGCGACGGGGGAACACGCCTCCGTGCCGCCACCCGCGCAGCGCCACGACGTGCCCGAGGCCGGTCCCTTCCCGAGGGCGAGCGAGGTCGCCGCCTGCCCGAGCAGTGCGGGGGCCTGCAGGTGCGAGGGGGAGGTCGGGGGCGCTCGAGGCTCTGCGGCCACGATCGGGCCGGCCGGTCCGATCGCGCCCGGAAGAAGAAGGAGCGCCAGAAGGCCCGAGGTGACGAGGGTCGCGGCACCGGCGCCGACCTGTCGCCTTGAGACCGTACGGTGGCTGCCCCGGGCCCGCCGCCCCATCGTGTCGTCGAGGGGATGGCGGCTCCCACCATATACCTCCCGGTCCCCGGGAGGGAGGGCCGGTCAGGCTCGTTCGGCGGTCGCGCGCGCCTCGCGCTCGAGGGTCTTCTTCAGCTCCCGGAGGTTCTCGCGGAGGTAGACGAGGTCCGAGTGGAACATCGCCACGCCTCGGGGGAGCCGCGCCTGCTCCCGAGCGAACCGATCGGAGTCCAGGACCTCCTCGAGGTTCCGTACGTGCCGCAGGAGAGGCTGGACCCGAAGGCGGTTCCAGTCCGTGGCCGTCTCGAGCTGGGCGAAGGCCCGCTCGAGCTCCTCGAGGTCGGCCTGGAAGGAAGGTAGCGAGCGCAGATAGACCCGGTCCACCATCGAGCGGCGCCCCGTCGTCGAGACGACGTGCCCTCCCTTAAGGGGTTCCCGCGCGGGCGAGGCTCGGGCCGCGGGCACGCCACGCGTGGGGCTCACGCGACCCCGAGCGCCCGAGCCGGAGTGGACGGGTCGGAATCCGCTTCGCTCGTAGCGGACCCGGTATGACGGTAGCCGCCGATTCGCTCCTGGGGGTGGCCGGAGTGCCCCCAGACTACCGCTTGAGCTGCTCGACCAGACCGAGGCTCGAGGCTGGTCCGTTCGGCAGCTCGCGGACCTCGTCCGGGTGTGGCTCCATGAGCGGCCGCACGATCCCCTGCCACCATCGCTCCACCAGCTGGAGGAGGTCCTCGTCCGATGAGCGCCTCCGATCGCGCTCCCCCCGGATCCCACGCACGAGGTAGCTCGGACGCCCCGTCAGGCCGGCGGCGGTCCGAGAAGACGTACAACCGTCTGGTCCAGGCTGTGGCCAGAGCGGCGGGAATCCGGGGGAGATGCACCCCGCGGACGCTTCGCCACACCTTCCTCTCTCAGCTCGCCCGTCGCGTCAGGGATCCCGAGGTGGTGGTGCGCCTCGGGAACGTGTCGCCGAAGGAGGCGATCCGGTACTGCCGAGGGGCGGCGAGGGATCGGGACGCGGAGGTCGTCGCCTTGATGGAGGGTGCGTGAGCCGCCTCGTCCGTCGCCTCCTGCTCGGTTGGCTCGGTGTCGAGCTCGGCGCGGGTATCATGGCCTTGGCCCTCCGCGTGGCCGTCGGGCCCCTTGTCGTGGTGCTGCTGGCCCGGCCGGAGTTCCCCGGGCCTGCCGCCGCAGTTGTGCTGGCGGTCCCGGTACCGACGGCTGGTCTGCTCGCGACGGCAGCGCTGAGGCTGAGCCGGGAGCTCCTTGCGAGTGGGCCCCATCGGACGGGGTGAGGCCAGGACGCGCCGCGTCGCGGAGCCGGCTCGTTTCGGCGCTCCGGCTCGATGGTGTTCGGCGAACGAACAAGACGGCGAGCCCTGTGGGGACGTGCTCAATCGGCCGTTCCATGCCCGCGCTGGGTGTCGGGCAGAGCACGGACCGTCTCCTCGCCCGCAGGGCAGGATGGCGGCGAATCGGGACCGTGCAGCCGCCTTACGTGTCGGGTAAGCCCTCCGGATCCTCGGGAGAGGGCTCAGGACTGCCGTCCCCCGCGTCGGCCCCGCCGGAGGACGGCATCGAGCGAGCTGGGGGCCTTCCACGCCGGAAGACCGCCGCTCCGGCACCCACACCGACCAGGAGACCGAGGGCCCCGACGCCGACGAGCTCGGGTAGAGTGTAACTCCCTCCGTTGGCGCCGGTCGACGGTGCCGTCGCATTGCGGGTGGCATTGACGACGTCCAGGCTGATCCGGACCACCCGCGAGCCTCCGACCGAGTCGTTCACGGTGAGGGCCACGACACGGGTCCCGGTCGTCGCGAAAGACTGCGTCGCAGTCGAGGAGCGATTGGAGAGGCCGTCTCCGAAGTTCCACCAGTAGGAGATCGGTCACGCGGCGGTTCGCGGGGGAACTGAACCTTGGGCTCCATGCCTTCCCCGGGTCCCTCGGCCCATGAGAGGGCTCCCCGCCGTCCCTCAGCGGCCCACGCGGCGCCCGCTGGGGGAACGCTGCCCCCGAAGCGAGACGAGGACGGCGAGGAGAGGGATCGTGATCCCGACCACCAGCAGCGCGACACCGCCGGCCTCGTCGGTGCCGCAGATCCCCGAGAGCGGGCTCGTCCCGGCGGACCCCGAGGGGAGGACCGCGAGGGCCGCCTGGCAGGTGAGGCCGTTGACGATCAGCCACGCCCCCGCGACGGCGAACAGGCCGCCTACGATGAAGGCCCAGAGCGGGGCCCCTCCGCGCCTCACCGTCCCCGCCTCGGGTTGCGGGCCATGTGCGGCCGCACCCGTTCCCGCGTGCCGTCGACATCCCGCTCGAACCCGCGCACCCGGTGTCGGTCGGCGCGCGCACGGCGCGGCTCGTCCTCGACCGTGTGGGCCCGCTCCGCCACGAGGAGCCTATCCTCCGCGGTGTCCCTTGCGCCTTCGAGCGTGTCCGACCACCCTCCCGCGAGCACGCTGTCGCGGTGCTGGACGTTCCAGGCATAGGAGTTCCCACGCGGACGACATGTGCCGCGGTGCCGTTGCCTCCCTCGTTGCGCCACACCCCGGTCTCCCGGTCCTCCCTCCACGCCATCAGCGTCTCCTCGGGTTCTTGGCGAGGTGCGGCCGGACGCGGACCCGCTTCCCGTCCATCTCGGCCTCGTGGCCCCGGACGCGGTGCGTCGTGCCCTGCTCGCGTCGTCGGTCCTCGTCCTCGCGGGTCTCCTTCTCCCAGCGCAGGGCCCACTCCTCGTCCTCGTGGGCCACCCGATGCAGGTGCTCGTTGTCTTTGCGGCTCGCCACGTTCGCGAGGAAGTTCAGCCGGCGGACCGCGGCCGCTTTCGCTCCGAAGGGACCCCTCGCCTTGCCCCCTCGGAGAAGGTGATGGACGAGTCGCTCCCCCCGGCGGTGACCGTGGCCCGACGCCGGCGGGAGCCCGAGGCTCGTCCTGACGGCGGGGTGGGTTCAAGTCACTCCGGGCGGGTGACGTGGAAAAGTGGACTGGTCGGGATTTGAACCCGAGGCCTCCGGTTTGCAAAACCGGCGATCTTCCAGCTGATCTACCAGCCCTCGGGGTGCGATGCGAGGCCGCCTCTATACGGGCTTCGGCCCCACGGCACCGGGCGGCCCGCGGCGAGGGTTCACCGAGGGACCTCAGCCGCTTTAGCGGCGGGGGCCGTCGGCGGACCGTGCAGCTGAGCGCCTTCTCGATCGTCGACGCCTACCCCGCGGAGGAGGGTCGAGGCCGCGACCGCCTCGCGGAGGTCGTCGCGCTCGCCGAGGCCGCCGAGGCGGGCGGGCTCGCCGGCCTCTGGGTCGCCGAGCACCACTTCCACGAGGGAGGGGTCTGCCCCGCTCCGCCGGTCCTGCTCGCGGCGGCCGCCGCGAGGACGCGACGCCTCCGGCTCGGCGCGATGGTGAGCGTCCTTCCGTTCCACCGGTCCGTCGACCTCGCCGAGGAGTACGCGATGGTCGACCGGCTCTCGCACGGCCGCCTCAATCTCGGCCTTGGCAGCGGCTACATCGGGGTCGAGCTCGACGCCTTCGGCGTGCCGCTCGAAGGGCGGCGCGAGCGGTTCGAGCGGACGCGCGCGGAGGTGCTCGACGCCTTCGCCGGGCGGCCGATCCGGCCCGCCGGCCCCGAGGGTCCCGAGGTCGTCGTCAACGTCCGTCCCGTGCAGTCGCCGCACCCGCCGCTCTGGGTCGCCGTCCAGCGCCGCGAGGCGATCCCGTTCGTCGCGCGGCAGCGGGCCCGGCTCGCGCTGATCCCGTACGCGACCCTCCCCGACCTCGGGGTGCTCGCCGAGGAGATCGCGGAGTACCGCGCCGCGCTGCCGGCCGGCGAGCGCGGTTGGGTCTCCGTCGGCCTCCATCTCTACGCCGGCGAGGCCGTCGAGGAGGCCCGTCGGGCCCTCCAGCGGTTCCTCGACAGCCGGCGTCGGACCCAGAGCCGGCACTACGCGGAGAAGGTCCGTCACGACCCCCGCCAGGCCTCGGCCGCGGCGATCGAGGAGGCCGGCTGGGCGCTCTTCGGCGCCCCCGACGACGTCGCCGCCCGCCTCACGCCGTTCGAGCGCGCGGGCGTCGACGAGGTCCTGGGGATCTTCGATTTCGGCGGACTCGCGCCCGCGCTCGTCGAGCGCTCGGTCCTCGCGCTCGGCCGCGCCCGGGCCGTTGTCGGTTCCCGGTAGCTCTGACGTCGGGGGGAGCGTCCCGGCGAACGGACGCCAGAGCGACTCCTCGGTCCTCCGGCTCGTGAGGCCGAGCGTAGGCGGCCGTCCACGCGCCGGCGTCGAGCTCGCGACGGACCGAGTGGCCGCCACGGCGACGGGCCGCTCTGCGACCCGGCGGGCCCCCGCCCCGCGGCATGCGCGGTCGGGGAGGCTCGATACCGGAGCCGCCCTTGAGCGGAGGAAGGAGCTCGCGGAACGATCCCGGACGTCGACCCACGAGTCTCGGATCGGGGCGGGACGTCCCCGCGTGGACGACCCCGATCGCTGCCGTCGGCCCGGCCCGAGGTCGGAGGAGGGTCGGGACCTCTCCCACCCCCGTGAGGCGGTCGACCCGCGATAGGGCGTGCGCCTCGACCGAGCGGCCCTCGTCGAGGCCGACGGACGACGAGGCCGAGCGACTCTCGAGGTCGAGGAGAAAAGGGCAGGAAAGGGTTCGTCCCACCCCCCCGTTCGAACGGGAGGGTGGGCGCGAGGGCGCCGGGCCGCCTACTTCGGCGGGTTCGGAAGCGGCGGGTTCGCCGTGCCGCCAGACTCCTCCTTCCACGCCGACGCGGGGGCCGCGCCGGCCTCCGAGCCGCTGCCCGAGCCGCCCGTCGAGCCGCCCGAGGTCGCCGGAGAGATCGGCTTCATCATCTTGGGCCGGTCCCGCCGCCGGATCATCAGCACGAGGGCGATCGTGACGATGACGATGATCAGGAACAACACGAGCCAGCCCACCGTGAGCCCGCTCCCGGCCCCGAGGTCGTACTGGAGCGGCGACGGGTTCGGCTGCACGCTGACGCTGAACAGCGAGACCCCGTAGCAGGCCGATAGGCACGCCGTGCCGGTGACGTAGACCTCGAACAGCTGGGCGCCCGCCGGGACCCCGGTCGGGAGCGTGTAGCTGATGTCGCCGGAGGTCCCCGTCGTCTGGACGACCTTGGCGCCGGCCGCGGTGTAGAACGACGAGTACGGGTAGACCGAGATCTCGTAGCTCTTCGCGAGCGCCGCGTTCCCGTAGGCCTGGAACGAGTAGTGGATCTGGATCGTCTGGCCCGGCTGGTAGCTCCCGTCCGCGTAGTTCGACGGGGTCGAGATCCCCGCGACGACGGCGAGCCCCGAGACCTCGTCGAGCGTGATCGAGGCGCTCCCGACGATCCCGAGCCTCGAGTCCTGCGCGGCGACGTCGATGCTCACCGAGCTCGGCGTGTCGACGGCGGGAAGCGCGATCGTGATCTGGCCGCCCGTGACCGCGCCGTTGAGGTAGACGTTCCCGTTCGAGTCGACGACGCTCGCATAGAGCGACGCGTTCGAGAAGACCTGGCCGACGGTCGTCACCGAGACGGTGACGGTGTCGCCCGGGAGGTAGGAGGCCTCGCTCGGGTTGAGGAGGATCGCCGGCGCCGTGACGGCCGCGTAGGCCGACGCGAAGAGCGGGCCCGTCGCGTTGTGCGCCTGGATGGAGACCTGGAGCTCCCCCGAGTAGCCCGTCGGGACCGCGACCGAGAAGCTCCCCGTGAGCGACGTCGAGCCGATCAGCCCGTGGCTGACGAGCGTCGAGGAGTCGACCTCGTAGGCCCACCACGCATCGATCGTCCAGCCCTGGGTGAGCGACGAGTTGAACGCCCCGAGGGCCCAGCTGGCCTTCGCGGTGTCGCCGCCGTAGTACTGCGCGCTGTCGAGGCGGAGCTGGAGCGACGCCGTCCCGGCGGCCTGCGTCACGACGGTGAAGTCGGTGACGCTCGGACCGTAGGTCTGGGCCGAGTTGAGCGGGTCCGTGACGGTGACCGTCACCGAGTCGGTCTGGCCCGGCGGGAACGTCGTCGCGGAGGCGATGAACAGGATCGCCGCGCCGCCCGTCGCGTTCGTCGTCACCGACGCGGGCCAGCCGCCGGGGGGCGAGGCGGGCGTCACGCCGGCGTCGAACTCAAAGGTCGCCGTGAGGCCGGGGGCCGGCACGTCCGGTCCCGGCGAGACGATCCAGGTCTGCGTGACGACGTAGACGGGGGTTCCCGCCGTGAACGTCGAGCCGACGCAGCCCGAGGTGAGGCACGTCTCGAGCGTCACCGACGGGTCGGAGACCGTGCCGAGCGGCACGGAGAGGTAGCCGACCTCGGAGTTCGGATAGGCGCCCGCGGAGAGGTTCGCCCAGAGGGTGAGGTCGATCCAGCCGTAGGTGCTCGCGTCCGTCGGGACGACGAACGAGAAGTTCCCCCAGGAGGCGTTGCCGAGGTTCATCGGCGAGCCGGGGAGCGCGTTCCACGTCCCGGAGTTCGTGTAGTAGACGGCCGTGAGGACGACCGACGTGAGGCCGGTCATCGCGGCCCCGTTGACGGTCTTGTCGACGTAGTAGAGCCCGGTGCCGGAGTGCTGGGCGAGGTAGGCCCCCTGCGACGTCTCGAGGGAGGCGGTGTAGGTCGAGACGGTGAAGCTCGTGTTGTACCAGCCGCCGTAGGTGCCGTGGATCGAGAGGTTCCACGCGCCGCCGTCGGCGAGGCTCAGGGGCAGGAAGTAGGAGGCGCCCCAGTCCAAGCTGTTGTTGTAGGCGCTCGCGGTGAAGCTGACGTTCCAGGTCTGCGCGGTCGCGGGGATGCCGTCCCGCGTGTAGTTCTGGTCGCGGACCGTGACGCTCGCGAGGTTGTCGCTCGGGTCGTAGGCGAGGAAGTAGACGTGCCCGCATCCGAGGCCCACCTCGAACGACGAACAGCCGGGGGCGAGCTCGGGAGAGACGAAGACCGTCGCGCCGGGATGAGGCGCCTGAGGCGCCGAGGGCGCGGCCCGCACGGCGGCGGGCGCGGCCGCGAAGGCGGTGGCGATCATCACGGCGACGAGCACATAGGCCAATAGGCGTCGGCGTTCCATGGGGAAAAGTCGCTTGGTCTTCCTACTTAAAAGCATGTCCCGAGTTGAGGGCGAGGGCCCCGGGCCTTAGTAGGGCCAGGGCGTATCCCGGTCGATGGCGAGCGAGGCGCGGAGCCGCCCGGGACCGAAGCCGAAGCGGCTCTACCTGCGGTCGACCCGGTTCCTCGACGCCGACCGCCAGGGGGCCCCGACGAGGCGGCTCCTGCGGCCGTACTGGGCGAACCTCGAGCGCACGGGGCGGCTCGTCGCGGTCGGTGAGACGACCGACCCGTTGGGCGAGCTGCTCGTCCTGCGGGCCGTCGACGTCGACGAGGCGCATCGGGTCCTCCGTCGAGACCCCTGGCGGAACGTCGACAATGTCCGCTACGAGGTCGTCGAGTGGGACCCGAGGACCCTCGGGCCCGGCGTCAACCTCGAGCCCGCGCCGCCCCGGGGCGCGGGCCGGCTCACCGCGCTCGAGCGGATCTCGGTCGTCGTCTCGAACCAGTCGGCGGCGCTGGCCTGGTATCGGGACGCGCTCGGGCTCACCGTCCGCTCGCACGACCCCGGGACGCGCTTCGTCGAGCTCTCGCTCGGGAAGGGCGCCGCCGCGCTCTCGCTCGTCGAGCCGCGACGTGAGTGGGGGGAGCCGTACTACGCCGAGGCGCGGGCCCGCATCGGGCTCGCCACCGGGATCGCCTTCCAGACCGACAGCGTCGCGGCGCTCGAGCGGAGGCTCCGACGGGAGGGGGCGCGCGTGACGCAGGCGCCCGCGCGCCAGCCCTGGGGGGGCGTGACGCTCCGGTTCACCGACCCGGACGGCAACGAGTTCCTGGCGTTCCAGCGGCAGGCCGAGGCGGGGCCTCCCGACGCCGCGCCGCCGCTCCGCCCCGCCCCGTCGAGCGGGGTCCGCTGGCTCCGTCGCAGGGCCGGGTCGAAGCCCCTTTAGGCGCGCCGTCGCTGCCGTCGCGAGAGGCGCCATGTCCGAGATCCTGCCGGGGGTCCATCACGTGCCCGCCGCCGACGGAACGTTCGTCTACCTCGTCAAGGAGAAGGGCGGCGACTTCGCGCTGATCGACACGGGGCTCCCGGGGTCGGTGGCCCCGATCCGGGCCTACCTCGACGCGGCGAAGATCCCCCCGTCCTCGATCAAGCGGATCCTCCTCACGCACCTCCATCGAGACCACACCGGCGGGCTCGCCGAGCTCGTGCGCCTGACGAAGGCCCGGACGTTCGCGCACTGGCTCGAGGCGGCGTTCATCGCGAAGGCGCCGCCGTACGACGGGCCGGGGATGCCGCCCGTCGACGCCGTGACCGTCGACGAGCGCCTCAAGGACGGCGACACGCTCGACGTCCTCGGGGGGCTCACGGTCTACCACACGCCGGGGCACACGCCGGGCCACCTCGCCTTCTACCAGGCGGAGCGGAAGATCCTCTTTCCCGGGGACCTGTTCTTCGGCAACGACGACGAGCTGATCCTCACCGTCCCGCAGTTCACGCACCACACGCTCTCCGCGCGGGTCTCGGCCCACCGGGTCGGCCAGCTCGCGGTCGAGTCGGTCCTCCCCTACCACGGGGGGCCGTTCCCCAAGGGCGGCGGGGCTCGCCTCCGCCGGCTCGTCGCCTCGTTGTAGGGGAGGTCCGTGGACGCGGCCGAGATCCGCGACCGGGTCCGCAGGACGAACTACGTCACCTGGCGGCGCCAGGGGGGCTGGGACCCCCTCGTCGTCACGAGGGCCGAGGGCTCGACGTTCTGGGACTCCGACGGTCGGGCCTACCTCGACTTCGCCTCGCAGCTCGTCGCGACGAACCTCGGGCACGGCAACCAGGCCGTCATCGAGGCGATCGTCGCGCAGGCCCGCGCGCTCCCGTACGCGGCGCCGTCGTTCGCGACCGAGGCCCGGGGGCGCCTGAGCGAGGCGCTCGACCGCGTCCTCCCCGACGGCCTCGACCGCTACTTCTTCTCGACCTCCGGCACCGAGGCGAACGAGGCGGCGCTCAAGATCGCGCGCGTCGTCACGGGTCGTCGGCGGGTGATCTCGCGCCGTCGCTCCTACCACGGCGCGACGGCCGCCTCGATCTCCGTCACCGGGGACCCGAGGCGGTGGCCGGTGGAGCCGGTGCAGCAGGTCCCGGGGACCGTCTTCGCGCCGGACTGCTACTGCTACCGCTGCCCGCTCGGGCTCACCTACCCCGATTGCCACACGGCGTGCGCCGAGGTCGTCGACGAGATGATCCGCACCACCGGCGACGTCGCCGCGATGATCGTCGAGCCGATCGTCGGGACGAACGGCGTGATCGTCCCCGTGCCCGAGTACCTCCCGAGGCTCCGCGAGATCACGCGGCGCCACGGCGTCCTCCTCATCGCCGACGAGGTGATGACGGGCTGGGGCCGCACGGGGGCGTGGTTCGCCGTCGACCACTACGGCGTGACGCCCGATCTCCTCACGACGGCGAAGGGGATCACGGGCGCCTACGTGCCGCTCGGGCTCACCGCGACGAGCCCCGCGCTCCACGACGCGTTCGCGGACCGCTACTTCCCCCACGGGCACACCTACGAGGCGCACCCCCTGACGCTCGCCCCCGCGGTCGCGGCGATCGGCGAGTACGAGCGCCTCCATCTCGTCGAGCGGTCGCGGACGGAGGGCGCCTACCTCCTCGAACGGCTCCGGGGGATCGCCGAGCGCCACGTGAGCGTCGGCGAGGTCCGGGGCCGGGGGCTGTTCGCCGCCGTCGAGCTCGTCCGGGACCGGGCCACGCGGGCGCCGTTCAACACCGCGGAGGAGAAGCTCGCCGGGCGCCCGCTCGTCGTCGACAAGGTCGTCCGGGCGATGGCCTCGGAGGGCGTCTACGCCTTCGGCTGGGTCTCGCACCTCGTCGTCGCGCCGCCCCTCATCATCGAGCGCGCCGAGCTCGACCGGGGCCTCGAGGTGCTCGACCGGGCGCTCGTCGTCGCCGACCGTGAGGTCACGGGGGGAACCAGCGGCTGATCACCGTCTTCGGTCTCGTGTAGAACTCGACCGCCGGACGGCCCGTCGCGGCGAGATCGCCGAAGACGGAGCCCTTCCAGCCGACGAAGGGGAAGTACGCCGCGGGCGCCGGGACCCCGACGTTGACGCCGACCATCCCCGCCTCGATCCGGTGCGAGAACTCCCGCGCGGCCCGGCCGTCCCTCGTGAAGATCGCCGCCGCGTTCCCGAAGCGCGAGCGGTTCGCCACCTCGAGCGCCTCGTCGAGCGAGCGCACGCGGACGACGCAGAGGACGGGGCCGAAGACCTCCTCGCGTGCGATCGCCATCTCGGGCCGGACCCTGTCGAGGAGCGTCGGCGGGAGGAAGAAGCCGCCCGTCCCCGCGGGGGCCGGGCCGACCGCGGCGCGGACCGCGCCCTCGCCCTCGGCGCGGCGGACCTCGTCGGAGACGCGGGCCGCGTGCTCGGCGCGGATCAGCGGCCCCATCTCGGTGCCCTCGAGGTCCCCCGGCCCGACGCGGACGGCGCCGACCCGTTCGGAGAGCCGTCGGACGAGCTCGTCCCCGACCGGCTCGACGGCGAGGACGACGCTCGCGGCGAGGCAGCGCTCGCCCGCGTGGCCGTAGGCGCTCGAGACGATCGCCTCGACGGTGGGGCCGAGAGCGGCATCGGGGAGGACGACGAGGTGGTTCTTCGCGCCCGCGAGCGCGAGGACGCGCTTGCCCGCCGCGGCCCCTCTCGCGTAGACCTCGCGCGCGACGGGCGCCGAGCCGACGAAGGCGACGGCGTCGACGCCGTCGTGGTCGACGAGCGCCTCGACGGTCTCGCGGGCGCCGTGGACGAGGTTGAGGACACCTCGCGGGAGCCCGGCCTCGGAGAGCCGCTCGACGAGGCGCACCGCGGTCCCCGGGGTCCGCTCCGACGGCTTGAGGACGAAGGTGTTGCCGCAGGCGAGGGCGAGCGGCGCCATCCACATCGGGATCATCGCGGGGAAGTTGAACGGCGTGATGCCGACGACGACGCCGACCGGCTCTCGGAGGAGCTGCGTGTCGACGCCCCGCGAGACGTTCGCGAGCGCGCTCCCCTGCACGAGCGTCGGGGCGGAGAGGGCGAACTCGAGCGCCTCGAGGCCGCGGAGGAACGACCCTCGGGCCTCGTCGAGGGTCTTGCCGTTCTCTCGCGTGATCTCAAGGACGATCGCCTCCTCGTCGCCGAGGAGCCTCTCGCGGCCCGCGGCCAGGAGCCGGGCGCGCTCCGCCACCGGGACGGCCCGCCACGAGGGGAACGCCGCGCGCGCGGCGCGGACCGCCCGGTCGACCTCGGCCGCCGTCGACAGCGGGACCTCGGCGAGGGCGGCGCCCGTCGCCGGGTCGGGCCGGGGGAGCGCTCCCGAGCGGTCGGGAACCTTCCACACGCCGTCGATGTAGTTTCGGAGAGCCTCGGGCACGGGGGGCGTCGACCCCTCGGGGGCGGCGCCGTATAACCCCTTGGGCCCTCGAGGCCGCGGCCCCCGAGGGCCGCCGCTCCGAACGATTAAGTAGCCGCTCCCCGTGAGACGGCCGCGTCCTCGGGCGAGCCGTAGCGCTCCGCCCGCGCGGGACGGGGACGGAGGTCGTGGACCCGAGGCTGTCGCAGGTGCTGCGAGAGTACGAGCGCCGCACGCCGAAGTCGGCCAAGCTCTGGGAGCACGCGAAGGTCTGGTCGCCGCTCGGGGTCCACAGCAACTACCGGTACCTCGAGCCGTACCCGTTCTACGTCCTCCGGGGCCGCGGCACCCACCTCTGGGACGCCGACAACAACGACCTTCTGGACTTCAACATGGGGTTCGGCGGCCTCCAGAGCGGCCACGCCCACCCGAAGCTCGTCGAGGCGATGCGCGCCCAGCTCGAGGACGGCTCGCTCTACGGCTACGAGTGGCACCGCACCCCCGAGGTCGCCGAGCAGCTCTGCCGGCGCTTCGGGATGGACCAGGTCCGCTTCAGCTCGACGGGGCTCGAGGCGACGCACCACGCCTCCCGCATCGCGCGCGCCGTCACGGGGCACCGCTACCTCCTCAAGTTCGAGGGCTCCTACCACGGCTCCCACGACACCCTCCTGGTCGGCGTCAAACCGCGCGCCGAGGTCGCGGGACCGGCGGACCGGCCGCACTCGGTGCCCGCGGGGCCCGGCATCCTCACCGAGATCGCGGAGCGGACCCGTGTGGCCCCGTACAACGACCTCGAGGCGACCCGCGAGATCGCGCGAGAGCACGCCGAGGACATCGCGGGGATCGTCGTCGAGCCGATCGCGATGAACATGGGGTTCATCCTGCCCGAGAAGGGGTTCCTCGAGGGGCTGCGCGAGCTCGCCGACGAGCTCGGCGCCCTCCTCATCTTCGACGAGATCAAGACCGGCGCGAAGTACCCGCACGGCGGCGCCGGCCGGATGGGCGTGCGCCCGGACCTGATGCTCTTGGGGAAGTCGATCGCCTGCGGCGCCCCCGTCTCGGCGATCGCGGCCCGCCGGGGGATCCTCGACAACGTCGGGCCGAGGAAGATCGCGCACGCCGGCACCTTCAACTCGAACCCGGTGTCGATGGCCTGCGCGCTCGCGACGCTCGAGCACATCCTCACCGAGGAGAACCTCGCGCGCTCCGCGCGGCTGAACGCGCGGCTCGCCAAGGGCTACGAGGAGGTCTTCCGCGACCACCACGTGACGGCGCACGTCGCCGCCGACGGCCCCTCGGGGACGGTCTTCTTCTCCGACCACCCGGTGCACGACTGGCGGAGCTTCCTCACCGTGGACGGCGACCGATCGATGCTCTACTACTACGCCTGCCTCAACGAAGGGCTCATCCCCTCGGGCACCGGGCCGGACGAGCAGTGGACGATCTCGGTCGTCCACACCGACGAGGAGGTCGACCGCCACGTCTCGATCCTCGACGGGGTCGCCGACCTCCTCAAGGGCGCCCCCGTCGTCGGCGAGATCGAGGAGTCGGTCTAGCGACCCCGCGGCCGCGACCGATGGCGATCCACCTCGTCCTCCTGAGGCACGCCCCGGCGGCCGTGCGCGATCCGGCGCGATGGCCGGACGACGCCGTTCGGCCCCTCACGAAGGCCGGCCGCCTGGACGCGCGGCGGGTCGCCGACGGGCTCCGCGGGATGGGGTTCCGTCCCGCCCTCGTGGCGACGAGCCCCGCGGCGCGGTGCGCCGCGACCGCCGAGATCGCCGCCGGGCGGCTCTCGGACGGCGCCCCGCCCGAGGTGGAGCGGTGGCCCGAGCTCGCCGTCGCGGGCACGGCCCAGGGGGTCGTCGACCGGCTTTCGCGAGAGCGTCTCCGAGGCCGCCCGGTGCTCCTCGTCGGCCACGAGCCGCTGCTGGGTCGGCTCGCGGGGCTGCTCGTCTTCGGCGAGGACGTCCCGGCGCTCCGCCTCAGGCGGGCCGGCGCGTGCTCGCTCGAGATGCCGCGGGCGCCCGTGGCGGGCTCGGCGCGGCTCGACTGGCTCCTGACGCGCGCGCAGCTCGCCCGGCTCGGCGCGTCGCGCTGACGCCGAGCCCGACGTCGTCGCCCTCCTCGCCGCCGTAGAGCGCGGCGACGCACCCGACGACGTCCTCGTGGACGCGGGCCGGGTCGCGGTTCGCATCGACGACGCGGAAGCGGAACTCGCGCCCCATCCAGTCGAACTCGGAGCGGAGGAGCTGCTGGTAGCGGAAGAAGCTCTCGAAGCGGTCGCGAGAGAGCGACAGGTCCATCCCGCTCTCCCAGTAGTCGAGCGAGCCGTAGCGGGCGATCGCACGGTGGAGGAGGATCTCGGGGCGCGCGTCGAGGAAGACCGTGAGGTCCGGCACGACGGCGAAGCCGTAGAGGCGTCGCGCCCACTCGCGCGTCGCGCCGCGGACGACGGCGCGGGCCATCAGCGTGTAGGTATAGCGGTCGGCCAGGACCGTGCTGCCGGCGGCGAGCGACGGGAGGATCTTGTTCTCGAGCTGGTCGGCAAAATCGGCGGCGTAGAACAGCGCCATCGTCGTCGCCGACAGCGTGTGCCCCTGCTTGGCGCGGTCGATCTCGGGGCCGACGAGCGTCGAGCGGCGCAGCCCGGTGTCGACGACCGGGTGCCCCCGGATCTCGAGCCAGTCGCGCAGGAGCCCCACCTCCGTCGTGCGGCCGGAGCCGTCGGCGCCCTCGAGGACGATCAGGTGGCCCCGAAGGTGCTCGGAGGAGAACCCCGGCAGCGGGGTGCCGAACGTCCTACGCACGGACGAGCGCCTCCGCCTTGGGGAAGCCGACGAGCAGCGGGCGGATCTCTCGACGGACCTCCCGCAGGACCTCCTCGACGGGCCGGTCGGCCTGCACGGTGACGAACCCGTCGATCGGGGCCAGCCGGTCGTACTCGCGCTTGAGCCTCGTCTGGAACCGCTCGTAGCTGTCGGTGACGTCGTCGGCGAGGTGGAGGTCCATCCCCGCCTCGTAGTAGCTGATCCGCTGCCTCGAGAGGACCTTGCGGTGGAACGAGACCGAGACGGGGACGCGGAAGTAGAGGACGATGTCCGGCCGGGGCGCGAACGCGTAGTTCGACCGGACCCACGCCGGGTCGCAGCCGCGGGCGGCGTCACGAACGAACGCCGTGTAGACGTAGCGGTCGCAGACGACGATGTAGCCGGCGCGCAGCGGCGGCGCCACCTGCCGCTCGAACCGGTCCGCGAAGTCGGTCGCGTGGAGCAGCGAGAACGTCGTCGGCGTGAGGAGGTTCTTCTTCTTGCCCCGGCGGATCACCTCCGAGACCATGTCCGAGGAGTTCCACTCCGTCGAGAAGACCCGGTAGCCCTGCGCCGCGAGCCACTTGACCAACAGCCGCGCCTGCGTCGACTTCCCGCTGCCGTCGAGCCCCTCGAAGACGAGGAGGCGCCCCGCCTGCCCGTGCGGGGCGAGCCCGCCGTTCCCTTTCATGCGCGGAGGTCGAGTCCGAGACCCAGCGTTCGGCGGATATGCTTTTCGAGCCGGTCGAAGCGGGGCTCCGCGCGGGGCTTCCTCGGGGCCCCCCCGCGGGCCGTGAGGATCAATCGCTCGCGGCCTCGGGAGAGGCGGAACCCGAGCCCGAGACCCGTGAGCCGCTCGGAGAGGAACAGGAGCGCCCCGAGCCGCTCGGCCGTCGCGAGCTCCTCCTCGGAGAGGACGGTGCGCCAGCGTCGCCGCCACCCCTCGGGGAGCGGCTCCCCCTCGTGGCAGGCGACGGCGAGGACGGCGAGGCCGGTCGCCCGTCGTGAGAGCCCCCCGACGGCGGTGTGCCGAAGGATGTAGGCCGAGTGAAGGGCGTGCTGCCAGGTGTCGATGACGCTCCCGACGTCGTGCAGGAGCGCCCCCGCGTGCAGCGCGAGCTCTTCTTCCTCGTGCCAGCCGAGCCTCGGCGCGACCGCGCGGAACAGCTCTCCGGCGCGCGCCGCCACCTCCTCGCCGTGCTCGAGCGGGAACCGGAACGAGCGCGCCGCCAGGACAGCCGAGCGGTCGACGAGCTCGGCCGCGCTGTCGGCGGGAGGCAGCCGGGCCGTCTCCTGCGCGATCCCGTCGCGGATGCCGTGGGCGGAGACCGTGAGCCCGTCCGGCGCGAACCGTTCGGCGACCTCCCCGAGCGTGAGCAGCCCGGCGACGATCACCTGCGCCCGGCTCCGGTCGAGCCCGGGGACCTCGCGGCGGCGCTTCTCAGGCATCGTGCGGAGGACCGAGGCGAGGCCCTTGAGCTCCTTGGTGCCGAGCGGGTGCCCGTGGACGGTGCGCAGCGGCGACTCCGACAGCTCCATCGAGGTCCTCGCGAGCGCGCGGGCCGTCCCTCCGACGACGAAGACCCGGGCCCCGCGCGGCGCGTCGGGGAGCCGAGCGAGCGCCTCTGCAACGTGGGCCCGCAGCGCGTCGGTCTCCCGCTCCCGCGGGGGGTCGTGCTCGAGGAAGCGGTGGGTCAAGCGGACGGTCCCGAGCGGGAGCGATCGGCTCTCGGTGAGCCGACCGCGGCGCGTCCTCACGACCTGCATCGAGCCGCCGCCCAGGTCGACGACGAGGTCCGATCGAAGCTGCCACGCCCCCGCGACCCCGAGGGCGGCGTAGCGACCCTCCTCCTCGCCGGTGAGCACGCGGGCGCTGAGCCCGGCCGTCGTGCGGAGCTGCTTGAGGAACTCGGCCCGGTCCGGCGCGTCCCGCACCGCGCTCGTCGCGACCGCGACGACGGTCCGCCTCGGGGCCGGCGGGAGGCGCGCGAGGAGGCGCCGCACGGCGCGGCAGCCCCGACGCACCGCCTCGGGGCCGAGGCGTCCGTCGCCGACGAGCGCGTCGCCGAGCCTCGGCACCTCCTTGAACGCGCGGACGACGCGCAGGCCCGCGCGGCCCACGACCTCGTACTCGACGAGCCGGATCGTGTTCGACCCGATGTCGACGACCGCGACGAGCGGCAGCCGACCCTCCTGGGGCGTCGGGGCCGACCGGGGGATCATGGGGGCGTTCGCACTACGGCGCCTCCGTCTAGTTAAGTCTCTCGCGGGTCCGGCGTCACCGGCGGGCGGGGCCCCGCGGCCCGCGCGCTCCGCGTCGCTCCGGGCCCGCGCTCCGGGGCGAGCCCCACCGGCTTCGGCTACGCGGGCGGTGGAGGGATCGGCGCCATCGGCCCGGTCGACGGCGCCGGCTCGACCGGGCGGCCGAGCTTCTTCTGCACCTGGTGCGCGCCGACGAGGACGAGCAGCGGCGCGAGGACCGCGGCGAACGGAATGAGGTAGAGGATGGCGCCCGCCTTCGCGAGAGAGCTGCCGTAGCGGGAGCCGAACCGGAAGAGGCCCAGGATCGCCCCGACGAGCCCGAGGAACCCGAGCAGGCCGCCGAGGTAGCCGAGGACGACGGTCCCGTGTCCGAGCGTGGTGGCGTGGTTCTGGCACGTCACGTCCGACGGCGAGCAGGCGAGGGCCGCGTGGACCGAGGCCGCGTAGAAGAGCGTGAAGCCCGCGATCAGGGCGAGGCCGACCAGCCCGACGAGGGAGAGGACCATCGGCGTCCGGAAGCGCGTGTCGGCCTTGCGCAGACTCGCGAACCCGGTTACGTACACGGCGAAGGAGAGAATCGCGAGGAAGACCCCCGCGACGACGGCCAGGACGGCCGTGTAGATCGTGTTCATGAGCGCGTTCGAGCCCGCCGACGTGGTCACGACGGCGCTCCCGAGCGGGATCGCGGTGAGGGCGAGGAAGATGCCGACGATCGCGAGGCTTAAGCCGGCGAGACCCAAGAGCGCCCCCCACTTGATCCGCGCGGCCCCGGCGATCTCCGCGTGCCTCGGAGCCGGGGCCCCGAGGTCGAGCGGCGTTCCCGGCATCGGCGCGGCGTTCGCTGGGACAGCCCCCGCAGCCATCCTGGGCGCCGAAGGGCTCGTGGCTCATCAAGGTTCCGCGGCGGGGCGCCCCGGGCCGAGGTCGGGCGCCGCCGTCGGACCGCCGTGACCAGGGTCCGTGCCTCGCACGAGAGATCCGGCCCGAGCGGCCGGCGCCGGTCTACGGACCCGCGGGGGTCCCGGTCACCTCGGAGTCGCCCGAACGGCCGATGCCGGGCCGGGGGGTGGGTGCGCGAGTGCGCCCCCGTGTGGCGAGTGGGACTGGCCAGATTTGAACTGGCGTCTCGGAGTCCCGAACCCCGAAGGATGGACCAAGCTACCCCACAGTCCCGCGCGCGAACGGCGCCCACGAGGTCCCATTATATGACGATGACCTTGAGAGCCGTTTCACGACCTCTCCCGCGGCCTAAGTAGGCTCTCCTCGATGTCACCGCGATGACCGGTGAGGCCCCAGCCCCCGCGCCTCCGTTGCCCGGCCTCCGCCCGGTCGCCTCGCTCTCCTGGTCGATCCCCGGGCTGCGCGAGGACCCGACGATGTGCCTTCGGTGCCGGTCGGCCCAGCTCCTCTGCGGCAAGCCGGTGTGCCCGATCCTGGTGAAGTACGACGCCTTCGCCCGCACCCTCCCGATGGTGAGCGCGAAGGAGCTCGACGGCTCGTCGCCGCCCGGTCTGTTCGTGGGCCGGTTCGGCTACCCCAAGGTCTCGCTCGGGCCGCTCATCAGCCCCGTGCACGGCGACACGCTCCTCCTCGACACCCCGGAGGAGTGGGTGGGTCGCAGCGTCGCCGAGGTCGTCGGCTTTCGGACGATGCTCGTCCGCGGGACCCAGCGCTTCCATGTCCTCGACGCCGAGAAGCCGCTCCGGCTCGTCGACGATGTGCAGACCCTCGCCCTCGCCCGCGAGTCGATCGAGGTCGAGGCGACGTTCCGTCGAGCCCCTCGCGGCCACCTCTCGCTCTCCGACGAGCTCCCGCCCTACGGCCCCTCCGCGCCGATCGAGAAGGTCCGCCTCGACGTCCGTCACGTCGACGACCGGCTCGAGCGGCTCCACCGGGACACGGATGCGAACGCGGGGCTCGCCGTGAAGGAGCTCTACGAGCGCGGCGTCCGCGTGAGCCGCATCCAGCGGGCGTTCTCGGCCGGCACCCTCGGGCGGCGGGGCCGACGCCGCTTCGTCCCGACCCGATGGTCGATCACGGCGGTCGACGACCTCGTCGGGAAGCAGAACCTCGAGCGGGTTCGATACCTCCCGGAGCTCTCCGACTGGAGGGTCTACCGACTCACGGCCCTCGACAACCGCTGGCTCATCGCCTTCCTCCCCGGGGCGTTCCGCTACGAGTCGATCGAGGCGTGGTACCCGAACACGCTGTGGAACCCGGCGAGCGCCTCCGTCGTGCTCATGGGCGACCACGAGGGGTTCCGGGGCCGGACGACGTACGCCTCGATCGGGGGCTGCTACTACGCCGCCCGTCTCGCGGTGAGCGAGGCGATGCTCCGGACCGGACGGCAGTCCGGCGCCCTCATCCTCCGGGAGGTCCACCCCGGCGAGATCCTGCCGCTCGGCGTGTGGAACGTCCGCGAGCACGTCCGGAGCGCGTTGACCCAGCCCCCGCTCGTCCTCGGCTCGCTCGACGAGCTCCACAAGGTCCTCTCGGAGACGTTCGCGATCCCGCTGCCCCGATGGCAACGGCAGAGCTCGCTGCTCCACGAGGCGCGGACGCAGCGGAGGCTCGAGGAGTACCTCGGGGCGCCGGCCGCGTCCCCGCGCGCCCCGACGAGGTCCTAGCGCGAAGGCGCCGTCGGCGCCCCGCAGACACCGCAGAACCGGTCGTCGCCCGCGAGGCGCTCGCCGCACGCCGGGCATCGGGGCGAATCGCGAGAGGCCCCACAGCCGCGACAGAATCGGTCGCCGGCCCGCTGCGGCTGGCCGCAGACCGGGCAGTGCACCGCTTCCGAAGGGGGCGCGGGGGCATCGACCGCGACGGGGCCCGTGGCGGCGCGCGCGGCCGACGGCCCGGCCGGCAGCGTCTCGAGCCGGCTGCCGAGGCGGCGACGGCCGCGGAGCGCGAGCCGAAGCGCCTCGGTGTAGTCGCCCCGGTCGAACGCCTCGTGGCCGTCGCGAGCGACCTGCCGCGACGCCTCGAGGTCGCCCGTCTCGGGGCCGGCCTTCGCTCGCGCGGCGAGCTCCTCGTCGAGGAGGCCCAGCTGGAAGCGGGAGGCCGCCTTGTTCGGCGGAAGGCGGGGCGTCGACGAGGCCCCGGACGTCGGGTCCGCCGCCGCGGGCGCGAGAGGGTCGCCGACGGTCTCGCCTTCCCGTGTGTCGGGCCCCGGGGGCGGCGTCCAGGCGCGCTCGGGTCCGGGCGCCGCCGTCGACGGCAGCTCCCGCCCGCCCGTCGGGCTCTCGCGGAGCTTCGTGAGCGTCGCCTGGGCGGACTTCGCGAGCCCGAACGCGGTGTCCGCATCGCCGCGGCGACGGGCGGCGTCGGCCGAGTCGATGAGCCGTCGCGGCGCGGCGACGTCGAGGCCCTCGCGCGAGAGCCGGTCCGCGGCGGCGCGGGCGATCGCGATCGCGTTGAAGGCGCGGTCCTCGAGCTCGGCGCGCGTCGCCACGGGCTCGCTCGTCCGTTGAGCGCGCCGCCGTCGCGTCCAGTGGATCAGGTAGAGGAACGCTCCGCCGATGGCGACGAGCAGCGCCGCGGCGATGAGGGCATCGTTGAGCAGCGCGGTGTCGACCATCGGCGCCCCCGAGCCCGGGCCGGGCGTCGAGGCCAGCGTCTACTACGCGGACGAGGGGTATTAAACCCGCCGCGGCAGCGGCGCGGGCCCCCGTGGCGAGGGCCCCGCCGGGCCGGTGGTCGCCGGCCGGAGGGTCCGGCCGGCCCGACCTCGGCGAGGGACCGAGCCGATCAGAAGACCGTGATCTTGTCCGTGAGGAGCTTCTGGGGGATCGTGCCGATCCGGTCGAACCAGCCCTGCGCGACCGCCTCGGCCGAGCTCCTCAGCTGCGCGAGCTTGACGCCGGGGGCGGGCAGGAGCTGGAGGCTCGCCACCTGCGGCTCATCGACGGGCTTTCCGATCTGGGAGAGGATCCGCACGTGGACCTCGCGGACGTTCCCGCCGGACTCCTTGACGATGTCCTGCGCGATCAGGTTGCCCAGGATGTTGTAGAGCTTGCCGACGTGGTTGACGGGGTTCTTCCCCGCCGAGGCCTCGAGGCTCATCGGGCGGCAGGGCGTGATGAGGCCGTTCGCGCGGTTGCCGCGACCGACGGAGCCGTCGTCGCCGGCCTCCATCGAGAGGCCCGTCACGGTGAGGTAGAAGCGGCCCAGCTCGGGGTCGTCGGCGGTGTTGACGTCGATCAGGACCTCGCGGGTCGTCAGCTTCGCGGCCTGGTCGGCGAGCTTGTCGTGGATCTCCTCGCAGACGGCGGCGTACTCGGCCGGGCTCGCGATCTCCGAGTCGACGAGCGCCGCGGCGACGGTGAGGCGGATCTTGTCGCCCCTGCGGTAGCCCATCACCTTGACGTCCTCGCCGAGAGCGGGGAGCTTCTTCTTCAGCTTCGTCGTGAGGAACCGCTCGGACTCGAGGACGAGCCTCTCGGTGTCGGAGTACGGGGCGAACCCGACCCCGAAGGAGGTGTCGGTCGTAAGGACG
>DAHUYN010000040.1 GCA_027315165.1 Thermoplasmata archaeon
GCTGTTCCCGCTGTTGGTGTCGGAGTGGCTGTAGGCGTAGTTGACCGAGTAGTTCCCGTCCCGGGGGGCGGCGGAGGTGACCAGGACGACGACGTGGTGGTCGGAAGGGTTCCATGCGAGGTTGGAGCCCTTGAGCGCCCCGTAGAGGGCGGTGATGGACGAGGAGTCGAGGAAGCTGTCGGAGAAGTCGCTGTCGCTGTAGTACCAGTTCCCGCCGAGCACGGGGTTCTGGAAGCCGGAGACGACCGCGCTCTGGAAGTTCCCCGCCGGAACGAAGTTCCCGACGTCCACGTGGTACTCCGCCCCGTCGCCGTCGTCGTGGTCCGTGAGCGTCGCGAAGTAGTCGACCATCGCGAAGGAGACGGTGGAGTAGGGGTTGTTCGCGGCGATGTTGCTCGCGATCGTCCCCGAGTTCGCGACGAAGAACGGCACCGCGTTCGACTCCTGGCAGGGTCCGTTGCAGGGGTTGTTGACCCCGGAGTCGTACGAGGTGGGGTCGTAGACGCCGTCGTAGAGGGTCGTCTCGACCACGAAGACGACCTGGACGTTCGCGTAGGTGGGCACGCTCCCCCCGGTCGCATTGACCCAGAGGGTCACCTTCGAGTCCTGGGGCACCTGCTCTTGCTGGTTCTTGTAGGTGTAGATGGTCGATGGGG
>DAHUYN010000041.1 GCA_027315165.1 Thermoplasmata archaeon
AGCTCGTGCCGGCTAAGAAGAGATCACAGGGCTCGGTCCGCTTTCATGGGAGAGAAGATCCCCTGAGCGGCCGCGGTCTGGTTCGGCCGCTGGCCACCCGTCGGAAGGAGGAGCTGTGCGACCCGGGCCGTGTTGTGCTGGAGGACCGCCCACTGGAGCTCCTCGAAGGTGTCGACGCACGGGGCGATGGCGCCGACGCCCGCGAACGGGTGGTGGTCGGCGAGGCTGAGACTGCCCGTGCTGCCCATCCCGTCCCCGAAGACGTAGACCGCGTGGAGACCGAACGGAGCGCGGTCTCGTGGGCGATCGCGTCGAGGACGTCCTGCGCCTGCGGCCCGGTGTAGGGGCTGTTGACGTAGTAGCCCGCGAGGGTCCTCGTGTGGAGCGCGATCAGCACGAACCCGAGCCCTCGGGCCGCTGCGATGTAAGCGGGGCCGAACGGCTGCTTGGCGAGCTGGAACGCCCTCTCGCCCCCGGAGTACCACGTGGCGTCCGCGCCCGCCTCCGAGTGGAGGTAGACCGCGAGAGGGTAGCTCCGGCTCGAGTTGTAGCCGACCGGGAGCCACTCGTCGTAGCCGAGGGGCCACGCGTCGACCGAGGCGTTGTACATCACGAGCGTCGGGGCGACGACCGC
>DAHUYN010000042.1 GCA_027315165.1 Thermoplasmata archaeon
ATGGACTACAGTGGTATAGACCACCGGAAGGGGATTAAAGGATGAGCCGGCGTGCGAAGATCGTGTGCACCCTTGGCCCCGCGACCACAAGCCAGGAGCAGATCACCGCGCTGATCAGCGCCGGCATGGACATCGCGCGACTGAACATGAGCCATGGCAACCATGGCGACCACCTAGTGAGATACAACCACGTGCGGGCCGGGTCCGACGCGACCGGCCGCAGCGTCGGCGTGCTCGCCGACCTCCAGGGGCCGAAGATCCGCCTCGGCGAGTTCCCGGCCGGCCCCGTGCGGCTGAACGCCGGCGACGAGTTCACGATCACCACGGACGACATCCCCGGCGGCCAGCACGAGGCGTCCACCACCTATCAGGGCCTGGCCGACGACGTGCGGGTCGGGGACCGCGTTCTGATCGACGACGGCAACGTCCAGGTCGACGTCACCGGCGTGGCTGGCAGCCGGGTGCGCACCAGGGTGGTGGTCGGCGGTCGGATCTCCGACCATAAGGGCATCAACCTGCCGGGTGTCGTCGTCAGCGCGCCCGCGCTCACCGCCAAGGACGAGGAAGACCTGCGCTGGGCGCTGGCGGCCGGCGTCGACATCGTCGCGATGTCCTTCGT
>DAHUYN010000043.1 GCA_027315165.1 Thermoplasmata archaeon
CGGCTCCCGTACCTCGCCGTCCGCCGGCCCGCCTGGGACAAGTTCGCCGGCGCCCACTACTCGATCGCGCTCGACATCCCCCTCGGGGAGGGACGGACGCTCCAGATCGGCAGCATCCACCACTATCGCGAGAACTTCTCGCGGCCGTACGGGATCCGCTATGAGAGCGCGGACGGCCAGCAGGCCTACGTGCACCAGACGACCTTCGGCCTCTCCGAACGCCTGATCGGCGCGATCGTCGCCGTCCACGGCGATCAGAAGGGGGCGGCGTTCCCGAGCTCCCTCGCCCCGATCCAGGTCGTGCTCGTGCCGATCCCCGGCCGCGGGGGAGGCGGGGCCGATCCGACCGAGCTCGCGACGGCCGTAGCGCACCGCCTCGGGCAGCACGGGCTCCGCGTGCGGGTCGACGCGAGCGACGAGCGACCGGGGGCGAAGTACTACCGCTGGGAGCTCGCGGGAGTCCCCCTGCGGATCGAGATCGGCCGCCGGGAGGCCGAAGGGTCCACCGTCGCCTTCACCGATCGACGCGGGTCGAAAGGCCAGATCCCCCTGCTCGCCCTCGAAGCGGGCGTCGATCGGGCGCTCG
>DAHUYN010000044.1 GCA_027315165.1 Thermoplasmata archaeon
GTCCGCGCGCCGCTCCCGGCGGCGCTCCCGTTCCCGAAGGTCCACACCGTCCGGGCCGCCGACGCGTTGTGGCCGCCGGAGGCGGTGGCGGAGAAGTTCACGAGGAGCGGTGCCGGACCCGAGAGCACCGAGGCGGAGAAGTTCGCCCGGAGCGCCGGATAGAGGGTGACGTTGAGCGAGCGGGAGATGCCCGCCCCCAGGCTGTCGTTCGCGTAGAGGGTGATCTCGTGAGGACCGGCGGTCCGGAAGATCCCGCACTGGCAGGCGGTGGCGTACGGGTCTCCCGTATCGATCCACGTGGAGAGCGTCCCCGATCCGCCGGAAGCGGAGAAGCGGAGCGGCAGATCCCCCGGCAGGTCGGCCGCCACCACGGCCGAGCTCAGGTTCGCCCCGAGGGGCGCGCCGACCCCGCAGGGGATCCGGGGCACCCCGCCGATGTCGATGGAGACCGGCGCCGATCCGCCCCCGTCGGTCGGGACGGCCGCGTCCGCGACCACCACCCAGGCGCAGTAGCTGCCCGGCACGGGGTAGTCGTGGACGGCGTCCGCGCCGGGCCCGGGGACCGTCGAGCTCCCGTCGCCGAA
>DAHUYN010000045.1 GCA_027315165.1 Thermoplasmata archaeon
GGCTGTTGATGAGGCACTCTTTGACCGGCCAACTGCCGTACCACTGGTTGAACGCCGTGGATTGCGTGCTGCAGTAGGTCGCGTGGACACCTCCGCTTAAAAAGATCGTCGCGGCGTACAGCACCAGGACCGCGAGCAGGAAGCCGGGGAAGGCGAAGCCCGAGAACGACAGGACCCGCGCCGACTGGTCGAACGGACGGTTCCGGTAGACGGCGGAGTAGTTGCCGATCGGGATCGCGAGCAGCAGGATGATCATGAGGGACAACGCGGCGAGCTCGAGGGTGTAGGGGAGGTACCAGCCCAGGATCGAGGTCACGGGGTTGCTCTGCGAACCGAAGAGGTTCACCGAGGCGAAGCTCTTCGCATCGCTGTAGCCCCAATTGAGGGTCAGCGCGTTGTAGATGTAGTGACCCCATTGCACGATGTACGGTTGATTAAGTCCGATCTGGTTGATGGCGCGCACGTAGGTGGGGTTCTGGCAGGGCGGGCCGTTCGCGGGGCAGGCGCTCCCGATCGTTCCCGGCGCACAGGTCGGTTGGTACCCGCACGGCGCCTTCGTGGGGCCCAGGAT
>DAHUYN010000046.1 GCA_027315165.1 Thermoplasmata archaeon
GTTGAAAGAGAAGACGTACCAACCACTACTTTGGCAGAATCCCTGACCGTCTCGCCGTAGGCATCCCTAGAATGGTCGTTGCCAGTGGAACCCCTCCCTCTTGATAGGGGCCATCCGCCGTACCCGTGATGGCGAAACGGCGGATCTCGCGGTCGGTGCCCACCCTCTCCCGTCTTCAGGCCCACATCCAGCGGGTCGGTATCGGCGGCCCGTTCCACGATACCCCGCGAGATCGCCGTCGGCGGGCGTTGGCGCTACAGTACACCCAGGGCCTGCTCTTCCCCGGCGAGCGCAAGAGCATGCAGCCGATGGCTCGACGAGTCCCGGACGCGCAGTACGAGGCCATCCAGAACTTCATCACCGATTCCCCGTGGGACTGGGAGGAGACCCAGTCCCGCCTGATCGACGTGATGAAGGGGGAGGTGAGCGGCCCCGACGGCCTCTTCGTGGTCGACGACGTTCCCCTCGTCAAGCAGGGTGCGATGAGTCCCGGGGTGGCCCGACAGTATTGCGGGGTCATTGGGGCCGTCGACAGCTGCCAAGCGATCGTCGCCTCCATCTACGTCCTTC
>DAHUYN010000047.1 GCA_027315165.1 Thermoplasmata archaeon
AGATCCAGGTCGAGGCGCCGGGCGAGAGCGGTCACCGCCCCGCGGTCGAGGGCACCGCGCAGACCGGCGACGTAGGCGACCACCTCACGGCCGCGCAGCGCTCCCCACTGCGGCATCTCCCCGGGGACATAGCCGACCATGCGCTTGACCGCGACCGGGTGGGCATGGCAGTCGACACCGAAGACGGTGGCGCGCCCCTGGGTCGGCCGGATCATGTCCATGAGCAGGCGGATGGTGGTGGTCTTGCCCGCCCCGTTGGGGCCGAGATAGCCGAAGGTCTCGCCGCTTGCCACCTGGAGGTCGAGGTCGAAGAGCCCCGCGCCCCCGCCGTAGTCCTTGGTCAACCCCTGGGTCGCGATGGCCGCGTCCATGCTCACCGTCTCGGCTCCACGAGGCGGGTGACCAGCTGGTCGAGCTCGTGGGTCCAGGCGCGGAAGAATTGGGCCGCCTCGTCGAGCCGGGCCCGCACCGCGTCGTCGGGGCTCACCGGCGCTGCGGCCTCGAGCAAACGGGCAAGCTCATCGTACGCCGCGATGATCTGGTCGAAGAAGCGACGGCTCATC
>DAHUYN010000048.1 GCA_027315165.1 Thermoplasmata archaeon
CCGACGGGCGGAGCGCGTCGGCCAGCATCGTCGGCCGGGACGTGCTGACCGACCTGGCCGTGCTCAAGGCGCAGCTGCCGTCGGGTGTCCCGCCGATCGCCATCGGCTCGTCGACGTCCCTGCGGGTCGGGGACCCGGTGATCGCGCTCGGCGCGCCGCTCGGGCTGTCCGGCACCGTGACCTCGGGCATCGTCAGCGCACTGGACAGGACCGTCGAGGTGCCCGCGGAGAACGACAGCTCGGCGCTGCTCGCCGCCGCCGTGCAGACCGACGCGGCGATCAACCCGGGCAACAGCGGCGGCGCCCTGGTCAACTGCAGCGACCAGCTGGTCGGTATCCCGTCGGCGGGAGCGAGCGTGCCGACCTCGGCCGGCGAGTCGTCGGGCGGGAACATCGGGCTCGGCTTCGCCATCCCGGTCGATTCCGCCGTCACGGTGGCGAACGAGATCATCGCCACCGGCCACGCCACCCACTCCTACTTCGGCCTGGAGACGGTGCCCGTCCCGGAGACCGCCGCCAAGGAGGCAGGCGTGACGGGCGGCCTGTTCGTGGCCGGCGTG
>DAHUYN010000049.1 GCA_027315165.1 Thermoplasmata archaeon
GGAAGCGCATCGCCTGGGTCTGGTGTCGCAAGTGCTGCCCGACGCCGAGGTTCTGCCGCACGCGCTCGAGCTCGCCGCGCGCATCGCGGCACTGCCGCCCGCGGCCGTGGCGGCCATCAAGGAGACCGTCATCCTCGGCGCCGACCTGCCGCTCGATGCCGCGCTGCGCCTCGAGAGCCAGAGCTTTCAGATGCTGTTCGCCACCGAGGACCGGACGGAGGGGATGCGCGCCTTCCTCGAGCGGCGCAAGCCGGAATTCACGGGCCGTTAGATGTCGGATCCGCAGCAGCCGGTGTCGCTCGACACCCTGGGAGTCGTCGGCGCCGGCGCCATGGGCGCCGGCATCGCGCAAGCGGCGCTCACGGCGGGACTCAAGGTCATCCTGCACGATTCGAGCGGCGCCGCGCTGGAGAGGGCGCGCGCCGAGGTGCGCGCGCGGATCGCGCGCCTCGCCGAGAAGGGGCAGATCACCGCGCAGGCGGCCGCCGAAGCCGAAGGACGGCTCACCCTGGCGCAGCAGCTCACGCAGCTCGCTGCGGCGCAGATCGTCATC
>DAHUYN010000004.1 GCA_027315165.1 Thermoplasmata archaeon
GCCCAAACGCCGCAGGCGTACTGGAACGCCGGGGAGTCGCGGTTCACGCGGCTCTACAGCCTCGCGGACACCTACTTCTACCGCGTCGTGCAGCCGGTGCGGGCCGAGGCCTCGAGCAGCATCTTCTGCGGGACGATGGGCGTGCTCCGTCGGTCGGCCCTCGAGCGCGTCGGAGGGTGGGACGAGGCCTCGATCACGGAGGACGCTGAGGTCTCCCTCCGTCTCTACGCGGACGGATGGCGCTCGGTCTACCTCTCGACCGTGCAGGGCGAGGGGGTCGCGCCGGACCGCTTCCCCGACCTCAAGTCGCAGTTCTCTCGATGGGCGTTCGGTGGGCTCCAGATGCTCCGCAAGCACCTGAGGCTCCTCGGTCGGAGGGAGCTCACGGTCCGGCAGCGTGTCGACTTCTTCGCGAGCGGGATCTTCTGGATCGACGGGGTCTTCCTGCTCTCGATGGTGGGCGCGCTCGCGACGATGGTCCTCGGGTCGCTCGGGGGCCTGGTCTGGGCGACACCCTCTCCGGCCCTCCTCCTCGGTGTCTCGCTGGCGCCCGTCCTCCTCGTCGCGGACGGGCTTGTGAAGACGAGGCTCGCACTTGGGCGCGTGACCCGGGTCACGTTCGCGGAGGCGGTCGGCGTCATGGCCTTCTGGTACGCGCTCAAGATGGTGAACCTGCGCGCCTCCCTGCGCGGGGCGTTGCGTCGCCCGATGGGCTTCCGTCGCACCCCCAAGGTCTCGGTGACGGACCCGTCGCAGGCCGGAGGGCTCGGCCTCCGCGCGACCGCTCTTGAGGCGGGGCTCGCGGTCCTGATCGGCGTCGTGGCGGCGTACGCGCTCCTCGAGGCGCCGATCGGATCGACCTGGAACGGGGTCGGCCGGGTGCTCGTCGCCCTGTGGCTCGGGTACTACGCCGTCGTGTTCGCGGCCGCTCCCTTCGTGGCGTGGCTGGCGGGCTCGCGGCCGGCCCGTACGGGGGCTGCCCGGCGCTGATCCCCTGCGGCGTGGGGGGGTCGTCGGCGCCTCCGAGCTCGGACCCAAGGATCCGCGAACGGTCGGCCCGGCGCGGCCTCGCCCGACCGCGAGCGCGGGAACTCCAGGCTCAAGTCCGTCGGAGCCGGATCGAACTGGCGAGGAACGCGCTGCCGGCGACCTCCTGACGGAACCCTCGCCCGAAACCGGCCCCGGTAGGGGCGTGCCTGACGCGGCTCGAGACGCTCCGCAGGGTTGAGGGGGGTCGTCTGCCTTCCGCGCGGGAGGCGAGAACGCGTCGCTCACTGCCGGAGAGGAGGTCGAGTCCCTTGAGCCGTCGCTCCTCGAGCGTGGCGATGTCACGGTGTTGTAGGGTCCACGCCGGCAGGCTCGATGGGAGCGGCGTCCCCGGATCTTCAACCACTCAAGCAGTGGTCAGCAACCGTCAGGGAGAGCAGGTCTGTCGTCAGGAGTTCGTCCTCGACGTAGCACCGTGAGCTCGCTCTCGGGATTGGCGGTTGCGGAGCGCACGCCGTTCCGTCGGTGCGCGCGCGCCCGCTTGAGCCCAGGGACCCACCTGGTGCGACCGCCCGCGAAGGGGGACACCGAGGGGTGTCCCCGGGCACCGCCGGCTCCGGAACGGGCGGACCTGACGGGAGTCCGCGACGGTGCCGCTGGGCGCGGGTCGAAGACCGCCCGACGGCGGAGGGACCGGCCGCGGGCGCGTGGGGCTAAAGGATTCGGCCAGCACGGACGACGGGGGTCCCGTCGATCGCGATCTCCGCGCCGGCGAGAGAGACCCAATCCATGAAGTTCGTGGGGTTGCGGCCTCGCTCGAGATGCTGGTTCCTCCCGAGGACGAGGGTCGCACAGCCGCGCTCGACGCTCTCCAGGATGGGGATGTCCTCGACGGCCGGGTTCAAGCCGATCGCGAGGGAACCCGTGCGGTCCTTCCCCGCGGTCCCGCGCTTGAACTGTCGGGCAAACTCCTCCTCGCCCTCCTCGAAGGAGTACGAGGAGAGCTTACCCGCGGCGAACTCGAGCGTTCCCCCGGCGGTCCAGTGCCACCAGATGTTGGTGCGTCGGTTGGCGTGGATGGTCCCTTCCGCCGTCTTCGAGTCGAGGGCCACGTCGACGCGGCCGGCGGGGATCTGAGAGAGCATGTCGCTGGGGCCGTAGTGCGTGTCTTTCGGATGGGGCGTCCCGTCGTGCACGCGCGCCGCCCCGCCAGCGAGAGCGACCGTGAGGTCGGTCCCGTTGGGATGGGTGATGCGGACCTGTGTGCCCTCGGAGAGCGCCTTCGCGAGCCGAGCCCCGGTCCGGGCGGTCTCCCGAGGGTCCGTGAGCGTCGCACGCAGGATGCTCTCCTCCCAGCCCGCGCGGTCCAGGCCCCACTGTCGAGCGCGACCGCTCGTGGCGAACCCGACGGCCACGCGCGCGCCGCGAAGGCCCGTCCGTCGGGCGAGCTCGTACCAGGGCGAGAACCAGCCGAGCGCCTCCTCGAACCGCTTCTCCGGGATCTTGTCGAGGCGGTCCGTGTCCGCGGGTCCCCAGAAGTGGACGAAGACGTCCGCGGCCTTCAGCGCGGCCCACTCCGGGTCGCTCGATGTGCCGAGGAGCCGGCCCTGCTTCCGGTCGATGGCGTTCCACCATGCCTCCTCGTCCTCGTGGAGGTGAAGGGTCCGGCCTCCGGCCCGTCGCACCTCGTCGACGACCGCCGAGGCCATCGCGATCGTGTGGTCCCACGACTCGATGACCGCGTTCTCACCGGGTCGAACCTTGAGATACTTCGTGACGATCGCGCGGGCGGCCTCGCGCTGCAGCTTCGAGGGGGAATCCGACATAGCGTCCCCGACACGAGGGTCGGATAATCCGTCTTCGCCTGGCTGGAGGCGCGGCATTCTTCCCGAGCGGCTCGAGGGCCACCCGGGTATGGGCGAGATCCGAGGTCGTCGACCGTTCGCAGAACGATTCGAGAGGTCCTCGCAAGCAACCTCGCCCGCTGGGTTCGAAGCGGCCGGGCGCCTACCGCTTCTTCTTCGCCGCCTTCTTGCCCTTCGTGCCCTTCTTGGCCGGCATAGGTCCCCCAAGACTGGGTAGCTATTGAGGTCGCGCTATGGCTCGCGGCCGGGCGTGAGTCAAAGCCGTGGCCCTCCGGAACGCTCCGGTGGCCCCGTCCACGGCGTCCGGCGATGGCTGCGCTTCGGCCTTTCGGGCCGGAGGCCTCTACGGAGTCGTCGCACCGGACGCGCGGCTCGCGCACCGACAGGCCCACGGGAGGGGAGCGAACGGCGGCCTCCGGGCCGGGACCCTGGGGTCGCGCCGCACGTGTGTCCGGCGCCAAGGCACCGCGTGGCAAGGCGACCCGGCACGCTTGGACCGCCGTCAGTAGACGTCGAACTCGCTGCCCTCGGGGTCTTCCATCGCGACCGCGTAGCGGTCCTGCTCGGGGCTCTCGACGGTCTCGAGTCGGCGGCTCGGCCTCCCGTCGCGGGGCGGGCCCCGTCGGCCCGGCGACCGAGCCGGTGGGGACCTCGCCATCGAGAGAAGTTGCGCCCTCCGTGCCAGCACGCGGACGGCGAAAGAGCCAGGGATCGACGTGGCGCAGCGGCGCCCGCTCGCGTTCTCAGAGGGAGATCCCGAAGGCGGACCGTACGACACGGACTCGGGGGCTTCGCGGCTTCCCTGGAGAAATCGCAAGGTTGACGAGAAAGGGATCGGAGGCCGACGACGGAAAGTCCCGAATAGCGCTGGGGTCTCCCGAAACGGATGGTCGAGACCTCGGCCCGGCCCGTCGGGAAGGAGCGGATGTTCCACGAGCTCGCGAAGTACTACGACCTCCTCGCCTCGGGCAAGGACTACGGCGCCGAGACGCGTCGGCTCGAGGAGCTCGCGCGGGCCCACGGCCGGTCCATGGGACGAGACTGGCTGGACGTCGCCTGCGGCACCGGTCGGCATCTCGAGCACCTGCGGCGGTCTCGCGAGGTCGTCGGGCTCGACCTCAGCCCGCAGATGCTCGCGATCGCCCGAAGGCGCCTCCCCGGCGTCCGCCTCTACCGCCGGGACATGCGCTCGTTCGACCTGGCGAGGAAGTTCGACGTCGTCACGTGCCTCTACAGCGCCATCGGGCACGTCGGCTCCGAGAGAGAGCTCGCCGCCGTCTACGAGAGCCTGGCCCGCCATCTCAAGCCGGGTGGGGTCGCGATCGTCGAGCCGTGGTTCACGCCAGGCGCATTCCACGACGGGTCCGCCCACGTCGTGTCGACGCAAACGCGCGAGCTCGCGATCGCCCGGGTCGCCTACTCACGGCGATCGGGTTCTCGCTCGACGGTCCGCTACCGGTACCTGGTGGCTCGCTCCGGTCGAGGCTTCGAGCAGTTCGAGGACACGAGCCCCGGTCTGCTCGTGCGGACCTCGCGGCACCTCGAGCTGATGCGCCGCGCCGGGCTTTCCCCCCGGTACCTCGAGCGCGGCCTCTCGGTCGGTCGCGGCCTGCTCGTCGGGGTCCGGCGCCCCGTGGGCCCGGTGCCGTAGCGGGCGCCGCGGCGCGGGCGTCCGAGACTCCGGCGACCGCCCCGGCCGAACGGCGGGGCTACCGAGACAATCGAGGGGAGTCGGTTCCCTCGGACGGGTGGGCCAGGCGGCCCCGACGAGCCACGGCAGATTGAAAGCTCGGTAGTCTCTGGCGGGCCCGAGAGGTCGGAGACGTGACGAACCCGCCGTCGGATCGTGCTGCGCTCATGCGGCTGCTCGTCGGCTACCGGATCACCCAGGTGCTCTACGCGATGGTCCGCCTCGGCATCGCCGACCGGCTCGCGGCCGGTCCGAAGAGCGCGGCGGAGCTCGCTCGAGAGGCCTCCGTCGATCCCGACCGGCTCTTCCGGGCGATGCGTGCGCTGGCCGCCCACGGGGTCTTCGCGATCGAGTCCGGGGGCCGCTTCCGGTTGACCCCGATCGGCGAGCCTCTTCGCTCGGAGGTTCCGGGGTCCCTCGCCAACATGATCCGGTTCCACGGGGAGGAAGGGTACCGCGCCTTCGGCGACCTCCTCGACACGATCGTCACCGGCGAGACCGCGTTCGACCGGGTCTTCGGGATGGGTCACTTCGACTACCTCGGGCTCCACCCCGAGGCGAGCGCGACGTTCCACCGGGCGATGGCCGAGTCCCGGAGCGAGGCCTTCCCGCCGCTGCACGGCTTCGACCTGCGCGGCCACAAGGTCGTCGTCGACGTCGGGGGCGGTGTGGGGGCGCTGCTCGCCGCGGTGCTCCTCGAGCACCGACATCTGCGGGGCGTCCTCTTCGACCTACCCAGCGTCGCCGACGCGGCCCGTGCGTACCTCCGGTCCAAGGGGGTCGCCGACCGGTGCGAGCTCCGTACGGGCTCCGCCTTCGATTCCTGCCCTCCCGGTGGCGATGTCTACGTCATGGCCCGGGTGCTCCACGACTGGCCCGAGGAGAAGGCGCTCCAGATCCTTCGCAACTGCCGGACGGTGGTCCCGACCGGAGGGGTCCTGCTGCTCAAGGAGCTCATCGTGCCGGAGGGGAGCCTCTCGGTCGACGCGCTCGGCCGGGACCTCATGATGATGGGGATGAACGGGGGTCGCGAGCGCACCGAGAACGAGTGGAGGGCGCTGCTCGACCGCGCCGGCTTCGAGCTCACGAGGGCCCCCGTCTCTCCCGAGAACCCGGACCTGCTCGAGGCGCGGCCGAAGTAGCGGCGGCGAGCGCTCTCGAGCGCGGTGCCGGCCGTATCCGCGGACGCCTCGTCGGACCCCCGTCCTCAGGGGTCGCGACGGAGAGCTCGCGGGGCCCTCGGCGATCCCCCCGGCGGCCGAGGGATATGGAACCCTCCGTGCGTCCCGGGGCGATGGCCGCGTCCGTGGGGGCCCTCGGACCGCCGTCGCGATCGTGTCGGTCCGCGGAGCCGACCACGCCACCGACCGCGCGAACGGCGGGCTCCCGGTGGCGCCGAAAGGTTTCGGCGACCGGCTGATGGCGTTCGAGGACGTCGGAGGGCGGGGGTCGAAAGGTCCCCGTCGGAGAGATCATGAGCCGCGAGTCCGGATTCGCCCAAGAACGACCCCTGGCCTATGCCGAGCCCGGTGAGGCGATCCTCGACGTTCGCGAGGTACCTCCCGCCCGACGTCATCCCCTGATCTTCGGGACCTACGAGGCCCTTCCCGACGGCGGGTCGTTCGTCCTCGTGAACGACCACGACCCGAAGCCGCTCTACTACCAGTTCCAGGCGGAGCACACGGGGCGGTTCACCTGGGATTACCTCGAGCGGGGCCCGGAGACCTGGCGCGTTCGCATCCGGCGCCTCTCCCCCGCGCGCGAAACGACGTCGCGGCCGACGACCCGCTGAACGGGAGCGCCCCGGACTCGACGCCGCCGGCAGCGGGGCTCGCCGAGGACGAACCGTTGGTCTCGCAGGCCCGCCTCCGGTTCCCGGTGCTCCTCCTCGGGCTGCTTTCTCTCGTGCTCGGGCTGTGGGCCGGGCTCCTCCTCGTCGGCTGGCAGCTCCCCGTGCCGTTCCTGAGCCTTCCCGGGGCGCACGGGCCGCTCATGGTGAACGGCGTTCTCGCCACGCTGATCGGCCTCGAACGAGCCGTCGGGCTGGGGCGACGAGCGTACTATGCCTCCCCCGCGCTGACGGGAAGCGGTTCGGTCCTCCTCGCCTTCGGCGCGCCTCCTTCGATCGCGATCCCTCTCGTCGTCGCCGGGGCCGCCCTCCTCGTGGTCGCGTTCGTGGTGATCCACGCGCGCCAGCCCGCCCTCCCCTCCGTCGTGCTCACCCTCGGCGCCGCGTGGCTCCTCGTCGGCGACGTCCTGTGGTGGTACGGGCTCGACATCCCGTGGCTGATCCCCTGGTGGGGCTCGTTCTTGGTGATGCTGATCGCCGGGGAGCGGCTCGAGTTGAACCGTGTGCTGCCGATCCCCGCGTCCCGACGACGGCTGCTCATCGCCTTTTTCGCGCTCGAGTCGGTCAGCGGCTTCGCGTCGCTCGCCTCGTTCCAGATCGGCACGGAGCTCCTGGCTCTCTCCTGGGTCCTCATCGCCGCGTGGCTCCTTCTCTACGACGTCGCCCGGAAGAACCTCGCCCGTCCGGGGCTCCCCCGATTCATCGGTTCGACGCTGATGGGAGGGTACGTCTGGCTCGCGGTCGGCGCCGGGCTGGTCCTCGGCTACGGCGGGATCCAGCCCGACAGCCTCGCCTACGACGCGGAGCTTCACGCGGTGTTCCTCGGGTTCGTTCTGTCGATGGTCTTCGCACACGCGCCGGTGATCCTCCCCGCGGTCCTCGGAAGGCCGCTGCCGTTCCGCCGGGGGCTCTATGGGCCGGTCGCGGTCCTCGACGCGTCGCTCGCGGCACGCGTCGGCGCGGACCTGATGGGCCTCGGCACCCTCCGGGAGTGGGCGGCGCTCTTCAACGTCGTGGCGATCGGTGCCTTCGGACTCGTGCTCGTGGCGAGCCTCCTCCTCGGGACCTCCCGTCTCCGGCGTCTTCTCGCCTTCGATGCCTCGGCGTTCTTCCCGTGACCCGAGTCGGAGTCGGGCGCGTCGGTCGGGGCACGGAAGACGGGATATTCCCGCGGTCGCATGGCCGGGCGTGGCGCGGGGGCGGGCGGTACAGAACGCCTCTGGCTCGAGGCGGGACTCGCGAGGCGTCGCGGTCCCGAAGGTCCGCCGAGCGCGGCCGGCGGTCCCTCGCCTCCTCCGCCCCTCCCCCGTCCTCGCCTGCCGGGTGCGGGTCCCGTTGCCGAAGGGACCGTGGGTCCAACGGTTCACGACCGATCATCCCGAGGTCGTTCTCGAGGTCCTCGGTCGCATGGACCTCGACGACGGGAGGACCCTCCTCGAGGCCCGCATCCTGGCGGAGGGGCCGGCGGATTGGGGACAGGAGATCCTCTCGATGCCGGGGGTCAGCGCGGTGGAGCGCCTCGCCGAGTCGCGGGGCTCCGAGCGCCTCCGGGTGGTCCACCGCCACCCCCCACTCCTCTCGCTCTTCCGCGAGTTCCAGCTCATGCATCGCTTCCCGTTCCCGGTCGAGAAGGGCGTGGCCACGTGGGTGATGGCCGGCCCGGAGGCTCGGGTGCGGCCGTTCCTCTCGCGCTTGACGAAGGCGATCCCGGGGACCCGCGTCGAGTCGGTCCGACACGACGAGGGGAACCAAGAGGACGTCCTCACCAAGCGCCAACGGGAGATCTTCCGTCGGGCTCTCGACGCGGGATATTTCGAGGTGCCGCGGCGGACGACCCTCTCCGACCTCGCCCGCCAGATGGGGATGGCGATCTCGAGCCTCTCCGAGGCGCTCGCGATCGTCGAGAGGAAGCTCCTCGCGGAGCCGCGGGCGTCCTAGCGGCCGCTCCCGAGGTCGGCAGGGGCCCCGCTGCCCCGCGCGGCGGGCTCGACCGGCCCGAGGTTCGGGCCTCTTGGCGGGGTACGACGACGGCTCGGCGTTTCGCCGAAACGTTTCGGCGCTCCGTTGATGGGATTCGAGGCCGCTCTCGACATCGACCCATGACGCCCGGTCCTACGAGATGATCGACCCGATCGGCCGGCTCATGGAGGACCACCGGGCGTTCCTCGAGACCGTCCGGTCGTTCCGGTTGGAGCTGGAGGCGCACCCTCGTGAGTCCCCGTGGGACGCTTCGCTCCCCCGCCGGCTGCTCGGGTTCGCGCGGTTCCTCGAGCTCGAGGTGGACCGCCGGCACGGCCAGCTCGAGGAGCGCGGGCTGTTCCCCGTTCTCGGACGGTACCTGCCCGTCGAGGGCGGGCCGATCGGCGTCATGCTCGGCGAGCACGAGGCGCTCCGCGGGCTCCAGCGCGGTCTGCTCGCCAACGGCCGCAAGCTCGAGAGCGACCTCGCCGCCCTCGAGGCAACGACCGCCGCCGTCGCCTCGACGCGCGCCGTCGAGGAGTTGCTCGCCACCCACGTGATCAAGGAGGACTCGGTGCTGTTCCCCATGGCCCACGAGCTCCTCTCGCCGCGCGAGGTCGAAGAGGTCCGGCAGCGGTTCGAAGAGGTCGAGGCGGCGCTCCCTCCGAGATAGACCCGACGAGGTCCGTCACGGCCGGATCCGGGCTTTTTCAGGGCTCGTCGTCGCTCACGCGAGCCGGCCCGCTATCGGGTGCCCGCGGCCGTCGGAGGGGCGGGCGGGCGGCGACGGCCGCGCACGAGGAGCCCGAGGAGCACCGCCGTCACGACGGAAAGCCCCCCGAGGGCCCACCAGGCGTAGAGGAGAGGCGGGCCCGAGGAGACGCCGAGGGCGCTCGGTGTGAAGTGCACGGTCGGCGTCACGCTCGGGCCGCCCGCGACCGTGAGCGTCGAGATCGACAGGTTCGCGTCGTAGCCCGACGGCACGAGCACGAACACGGTGTAGGTCCCGTTCGACAGGTGAAAGGTCAGGCTCGACCCGCTCGTCGTCTCCGTCACGTCGACTCCGGTGCTGGCGTTCCCGATCGTCGCGCCCCAAGGGGTCCCGGAGGGGAGTCCGACCTCGACGAGGACGGCGGGGAAGGTCTGCACGGAGAAGCGGACGGGGACCGTTGCGTTGGCCCCGGCCACGGTGACCACGCCCGAGTACGCCGTCGCGTAGCCGGGGACCGCCTGGACCACGTAGCCGTACGTCCCGTTCGGCTCGACGAGCGTGATCGTCGAGGTGAGGCCGCTCCGGAACTGTGGCCCGATCGAGACGGACCAGCCCATGCCCACCGCCAGGCCGGACTCGACGAACGAGACCCCGTACGAGGCGCTCGAGGTGAACTGCACCGGGACCGGAGGAGGGTCGGAGCCGGCGACCGTGACGACGCCGGTCACCGGAGACGCCACGTAGCCGCTCACCGGAGCGACCGAGTAGTCGTAGGCCCCGTTGGGTAGCGCGAACGTCAGCGTTGAGGTCGTCGAGGTCGTCGAGCTCGAGAGCGACCCGTTCACGAGGGGGCGGAGCGCCACCTGCCACGAAGAGCCGAGCGGCAGTCCCGACTCGTCGAAGGTGACCGTAAAAGCGACCGTCGAGAAGTCGACGTAGACGACACCGGGCAGACTCCCCGCGACGACGACCTGCCCGACCCCGGGGGTCGTGTAGCTCGGGTCCGCCGTCGCGACCTCGTAGCCGTAGCTTCCGTTCGCGAGGTCCACCGAGATCGCGGAGGTCGTGCTGCTCTGGGGCGGGGGCAGGGCGATCCCGGGGGGTCCTGACGTGAGGTTGACGTACCATGTCGTGCCCGCGGGAAGCCCGGTCTCGTAGAAGCCGAGCGCCCAGGTGAGCGTCGAGAAGCGGACGACCCGGGTCGCCGACGCGCCGAGAACGGCCACCGTGCCGTTCTCCGGGGTCGCGAGGTAGTTCGAGACGTGCCCGAGCGTGAAATCGTACGAGCCGTCGGGCTCGAGGAACTCGAGCGAGTCGCCGGTGGTCTGCTCGAGCGTTCCGTTCACGACCGCGTTCCAGCCGAGGCCGCTCGCCAGACCCGACGCGTTCAGGTACAGCGGGTACGTCGGAGGTCCGGGTCCGAACGTGACGTTGACGAGCTTCGGGCCGGTCGAGATGTCGACCGTCACGACCGCGGGGGAGGCCGCGTACCCCGCCGCCGTCGAGACGACGAAGGTGTGCTGTCCGCTGAACGGGGGGACGTTCCCGATCCAGAAGACGATCTGGGTCCCGTTGGTCTCGATGCCCGAGCCTCCGAACACGGACACGCGCCAGAGGGTGCCCGTCGGGAGTCCCGACTCGTCGAACGCCGCGCGGACCGTGTTCTCGGTGGGGAGAGCGAGCGTCATGCACTCGAAGGTCGAGTTGAACGCGTTCGTGTAGCAGACCATTCCGGAGACCGGGTCGTAGGCGACCCCCGAGGGGTCCGACGAGTAGACGTACGCGACGGCGAGCGCGGAGGCGTTGAGGGTCACGAGGTAGCTGCCACCGGCTCCCACCCAGACCTGGTCGGTCTGAACGTCGTAGGCCATTCCCTGGAGGTCCGTGGGACCGGGGGTGACGACGGGTATGTTCGCGACCGTGCGCAGGCTCGGCGCGTGGATCACCGAGACGTTGCTCGACCCCTCGTTCGAGACGTAGACGTTGTCTCGAGACGTGTCGATCGCGACGCCGTAGGGGCCGACCCCGGCGGGCACGACGCCGAGGACGGAGTCGGTCGAGGTCGAGATGACGTCGACGCCGTAGGCATCGTGGTCGGCGACGAACACCTCCTTCGTGGCCGGGTCGTAGGCGATCCCGATCGGTGTCGCCCCGACGGCGACCGTCGCGACGACGCGGAGGGTGGCGGTCGAGATGACGGAGACGTTCGCGGAGCCGGAGTTCGCGACGAACAGCTCGCCGTCGGCGGCGTCGAACGCGATTCCCATCGGGGCCGTTCCGACGCCGACGGAGCCGACCGTCGCGTTGGTCCGGTCCGAGACCGCCGTGACGTTGTCGGATCCCGTGTTCGTCACGTACACGAGGTCCGAGGCGTTGTCGACGGCGACCCCGAACGGCTGCTCGCCGACGGCGACGTCTACCGGCGTGCTCATCGGAGAGGAGGCGGGCACCGCCTCGACGAGGTTGGGCAGCGCGGCGATCCAGAACGCCCGGTCCGCCGCGTCGTAGGCGAGCCAGACGGGCGTCCCACCGAGGTAGTCGGCGTGACGGGTCGGGCCAAGGTACCCGGTGGAGACGTGATACCTCGGGACGCCGTTCTCGGGGGAGCCGAGCAGCGGGTCCCAGGCGGTTGCGACCGGGGCCGCTGCCACGGGGTGTGGGACCGGGCCGGCGCGAGCCCGGGTCGGGACCGCTCCCGCCGGGAGGAGCAGGAGGCCCGCCACGAGGACGAGGAGGACCGCGCCTCCGAGGCGGGAGCGGAGGAGAGACGACACACTGCCCTCGGGGCGACACGGGGCCGGCAGGGATGAGGCTTGCGTCCTCCCGCCGGCACGCTCACCGCGCCGCGGGCACGTGAGGGCGAGGGCCGGCCGCGGGGGGGTGCCGGGCGTCCGAGCCTCCCGGAGAGCGTCGATCGATGCCGCGATGGTCGTGCCCTCGCCGTTTCGGTGCGGGCTCGCGACCACGGGCCCCGGGGCCGGCACCTTCTCGCGCGAGCTCCCGAGGGACCCCCCGTGGAGGCGGCGGCCCCGACCTCGGGCCGGCTTAAGTCGGCCGGCGCTAGTGCCGGGCCGATGGCCGCGAAGAGAACGTCGGGCAAGGACGGCAACGGGCCCGCTCAAGGCTTCTCGGACGAGGAGCGCGCCGCGATGCGGGAGCGCACCCGCGAGCTCCGGTCCCAGTCTCGGGCGAACAAGGCCGATGGGGAGGCCGAGGTGCTCGCGAAGATCGCCGAGATGACGGGCACGGACCGGATCTTGGCCGAGAAGCTCCACCGGCTCGTCCGGCGCACCGCGCCTACCCTCGTCCCGAGGACGTGGTACGGCATGCCCGCCTACGCGAAGGGCGACTCGGTCCTCTGCTGGTTCCAGCCCGCGGCCAAGTTCAAGGCCCGCTACGCCACGTTCTCGTTCAGCGACGGGGCCGATCTCGACGACGGCCCGATGTGGCCGGTCTCCTACGCGATCCTCGAGCTCACGCCCGACCTCGAGGCTCGCCTCACGGCGCTCGTCGCCCAGGCGGCCGGCAAGGGCTAGTCGAGCGGGTTCCGCCGCCTCGCGGGGGACCTTCCGGTCGGCGGGCGGACGCTCGACGCAAGCGGGCGCGCCGCCAGCGGCTACGCGCCACGGGGCTGAGCCTCCGAGCGATTCACTCGGACTCGCCCGTCCGCTTCAGAACGGTCAGCGCCTTCAGGGTGATCCACTTGCTCGGCGCCCCCTCCCGCTCGAGGCGGAGAGGCTTCACCTTCGACGGCTCTGAGGAGATCTCCACGCCGGCGCCGACGTCGGGATGCGCCTTGTCGAGCCGCCAGCGACCGTCCGAGGTCCGCTTCTTCTTGAGGAGCGCGAGGGCCGGGCGAAGTCGACGGTCGTCGGAGAAGCCGAGTCGCGTGAGAAGGTCGAGCCCGACGAGGACGTCGTAGAAGTAGTGGTTCGGGTAGTGGAGCCGATACCACGGAGCGTATCTGCGGCCCTCCTCGAGGAGCTTCCTCTCGAGATAGAACTCGGCGCCTCGTTCGATCGACCGCGTCATCGAAGGCGAGCGGCTCGCCGTCGGCACGCACGCGAGCGCCGCGAGCGGTTCCCACACATCGAGCGTTCCCGGCGTGCCCTGTGAGCAGTTCCAGCCTCCGTCCTCGCGCTGGTCCTCCAGCAGCCAGTCATACAGCTTGCGGACCCGGGGATCGTCACCGTAGCCGAACCTCGTCATCATTCGGGCGGTGTTGCCGGCGATGCACGCCTCCTCGTGGAAGAAGTTGAACGGGGAACCGAGGCGCAGCTTGTACGCGAAGATCAGGTCCGCGATCCTCCGAACCCGCGGGTCCGACCGGTCGAGTCCGAGGTCGGCGAGCACGAGGGCCTGCCAGTTCGTCGACCGGAACGGTGGCTGGTAGAGGAAGTCGACCACCTCGGCCACGTTGCGCGGCTCTCGCCTCTCCCAGAACCCTTGGGGGCGCTGCCGACGCAAGATCTCGGCCGCCCATCCGGCCCGGCCCAGTCTTGAACGGGCTTCCTTGACGTCCGGATCCTCGGCGGACCGGCCGAGGAGGTCGAGCAGCGAGAAGTACCGGACCGACGGCTGCGCCTTCTCGAGAAGCCAGTCTCTCACCTCGGCCCCGCGCTCCTGCGACATCGACTCCCTCGTGGACTCGCGACGACCGAGAGGAACGCCCCGTATAGGCCTCTCGACGGGGGCCGGTGGAACTCGTCCCTCGTGGGAGCGTTTCCCTTAGAGCGAGGGACCCGACCGCAATGGCGGCCGCCTGTTTCAGCGTCCCTCCTACCGCCTTAAGTCCCGGGCCGCCTCCTCGACCTTCGATGTCCGACTTGGCGAGAGCAGAGGGTCGTGCGAGGAGGGCTCGAGAGGTCGGGGAGCCTTTGGCCTCCCACGTACCGACGCGCGTGCCGAGCCGCCTCCGGGGGACCTGATGCGGCCCCTCGTCCTCGTCCCGGGCGCCTGGCTCGGTGCGTGGGCCTGGAAGGACGTCGCCCCGATCTTGGAGCGATCGGGGCACCCGGCCTATCCGGTCACGCTGACCGGCATGGGCGAGCGAGCCCACCTTCTCTCGAAGGAGGTGGGGATGGAGACCGCCATCGAGGATGTGCTCAGCGTTGTCCGGTACAACGAGCTCGAGGATGTCGTGCTCGTCGGGCACAGCTTTGCGGGCAAGGTCGCGGCGGCCGTCGCCGATCGAGCAGATGCGAAGGTCTCGAAGGTGATCTACCTCGATGCGTTCCGTCCCGAGCGCGTCCGGACCCCCCAGGGCGGTTTCGACCCCACCCGCGAGTTCGGAGCGATCCCTCTCGGGAGCCTCGGCGTGCCGCTCACGAAGGAGATCGTCGCGAACATCGGCAAGGATGTCACCGGCGACCGACTGGACCGTATGCTTCGTCTGGCCACGCCCTGGCCGGTGCGGCTCGCGTCGGACCCGATCGAGCTCACCGGGGCGTTCGAGCGGATTCCCGAGGCGTACATCTTCTGCACTCTCAGCGGGGATCCGGTCGAGGAGATCATTGCGGGGAAGTGGGGAAAGCTCGAGGGTCCCCACCGGACGATCGAGACCGGCCACTGGCCGATGCTCACAAAGCCCGAGGAGCTGGCCCGACAGCTCCTCGACCTCTCGAAGTAGCGTTCGACCGGGCAAGGACACGCGCGGCACGCCGTTCCGGGGCGATCGCTCGGAACGACGAGTCTCGGGAACCCCGCGGTCCCTTCCGGGGGGCGCGAGGCGCTAGGTGGCGGACCCGCTTCGGAGGGGTCCGAGGCACCTTGAAGTAGTCAGAAACGCTGTCCGAACCCAGCGTCCGCGAAGGTCGCTGGTGACTCTGCGCGATGGGAACCTGTTACAGTTGCAGCGCCTCCGTACCGGTGGACTCGCCGTACTGTCTCTGGTGTGGAGCGAAGCAGCCCCCGGCCCCCTCGACCGCTTCCTCGACCACGTCCGCCTCGGGCTCGACGGGGTCGCTGCCTTCCGCGGGCGGTTCGGTGGGTGAGCTCGATTCCGACGAGGAGGCCGATCGGGACAAGACCACGACGGGACTCTCGCTGTTGATCATCGGCCTCCTCATCGGCTGGATCCCGTACATCGGTCTGCTCGGTGGTCTCGTGGCCCTCGTCGGGATCTACTTCGTCTGGCGGGGTCGGCTCGGGTTCGACGAGACGCATCACCGGAACGTCAAGGTGGGGGCCGTCCTTCTCGTCTTGAGCCAGGTGGGGAGCCTCCTCCTCGTAGGAGGCCTCTTCAGCTCGGTCGTCACCGCGGCCGAGACCCCCGGAGCGACACCGCAGTCCATCGCTCCTCTGCTCCAGGGGGACTTCTCGAGCTACATCGTCGGCGTTGTGATCATCGCGATCCTGGGGGTCCTGGCCCAGGTGATCCTCGTCTACGCCCTGAACGACGCGGCCGGCCGGAAGTACCTGTTGGGCGCCTTCGTCGCCGCGATCGCCGTCGCCGTCGTCGAGGGCGCCCTGCTCCTGCAGTACCTCTCGACGGCCATTGCGCAGTCGACCGCCGGGAGCACGTTCAACCCGACTCCGATCTCGGAGCTCCAGGGGCAGATCGCCCTCGTGGGAGCCCTCGCCATCCTGCCGAACCTGATCCTAGCGATGGCTCACTATCGGGCCCGGCGCTGGATCCTGGACGACCTCTGGGTCTCCCGAGAGAGAGGCCCGCTCTGATCCCTCGGTCGAGGGCTACGCGCGTCCGCGGACGCCCGACCCGGGCGTCCGGTCTCTCGGCGTCACTGCCATCGGGTGAGGATGTTGTCCCGCTGGAAGGTCTCCCGGCTGAGCGCGAACAGGCCGAGGACGACGAGCGCGAGGGCCCCGGAGATGTAGAGAAGGTTCGTGGTGTCGAGCGGCACGACCCCGATCTCGCCGAGGACATAGAGGAGGACGAACGGGAAGAAGACGAGCGCCGAGAGCTGTTGCGCGCTCCGTACGTCGCTGACCCTCGAGGAGATCAGGATCGAGGCTTCGACGGCGAAGAGGGCGACGAGCGGGGCCAGGGCGAGCAGGATGACCGCCATCTCCCAGTTGGGGAAGTAGAGGTAGCCGAGCGTCTTCGAGGTCACGCGGTCCATGAGGATCATGAAGAGCGTCGCGCCGGCCCACACGGCGAGGATCGTGGGGAGCAGCGCGGCCAGGGTCTTTCCCAGAAGGATCTCCCCATCGGTGGTCGGGGTCGCGAGGAGCGGCTCGAGGCTCTTCTCGACCTTCTCGCCGACGATGCTGTAGGAGGCGATCCCGACCGGGATCGTCGCGGCGCCGATCACGAAGAAGAAGCTGAAGGAATCGATGAGCCCCCCGAGGAGCGAGCTGGGGATCGCCGCGCCGGAGCGGTGCAGCAGGTAGTCGACCAACAGGGGAAACCCGACGGCCACGGCGATCGGGAACCCGACGAGCCCGGCGGTGATGCTGCGACGGCGGCGCAGGAGCCCCAGATCGTGCGAGGCGACGATCCACACCTGCGAGAGCCTCATGCGCCCGGCTCCTTCTCGTGGATCAGCTTGAGGTAGACGTCCTCGAGGGACGGCGCCAGCGCAGAGAGCTCGGTCAGCTTGCCACCGGCGGCGAGAACGGCTTCGGCGATCTCCGGGTTCTCCCGCTCGGCGTCGCGGACCTCGACGAGGAGGGTGCGCCCCTGCCACTCGAGGTGCCGGGGTGCGAGCCGGTCGCGGAGGGCCGCCTGGAGGGGCTCCGAGACGCTTGCGAACCGGACGAGGGTCCGGTTCCCCCAGAGCTCGGCCCGGAGCTGCTCGGGAGACCCGACCCGGAGGAGACGGGTGCGCAGGATGCCGACCCGGTCGCAGATCCGCTCGGCCTCGTCGAGGTGGTGCGTGTTGAGGAAGATCGTGCGGCGCTCCCGCTTCAGCTCGAGAATGAAGTCGCGGACCGTCTTCGCGGCCTCGGGGTCGAGGTTCGCGGTCGGCTCGTCCAGGAACAGGAGGACCGGGTCGTGTACCAAGGCTCGCGCGATGGCGACCTTCTGCTTCATCCCCTTCGAGTAGCTGCCGACGGGGAGGTCGCGCTTCTCCCAGAGCTCCATCATCCGCAGGAGACGCTCGATGTTCCCGCGAAGCGTCGCCGCGTCGAGACCCTGGAGCCGACCGAAGTACTCGAGGTTCTGATAGGCGCTCGCCGCTTCGTAGAGCCCCACGTTCTCGGGCAGGATCCCGATCTGCCGTCGCAGCCGAAGCTCGTCGCGCGCGTTGCCGACCTCGCAGCCGGCGACCGTGGCGGAGCCGCTCGATTTCGAGATGAGGCTCGTCAACATCCGCACGGTCGTCGTCTTGCCGGCCCCGTTGGGGCCGAGAAGGCCGAACACCTCGCCCTCGCGGACCCGAAGGCTGACCCGGTCGACCGCGGTGAGGTCGCCGAAGGTCTTCGTCAGCCCCTCCGCGTCGATCATCTGGGGTCCCGCGCGCAGCACCGCGGGGTCGAATAAGACCTCGAGGGCCTGAGGACGGGGGCCTCCGACGGGGGGACGCGACCGCACGACGCACTTCCCGGGGCGCACGCGCTTGGAGACGTCGCCTCGGCCCGGCAGGTTGATGTCGCGCGGGTGCTCTCCGTCGGTATGACGTCCCAGCGGGTGCTCGACTGGCTCCTCGAGCCGGACGCGCCTTCGGTCCGGTATCTGACGTTGAAGAGGCTCCTCGGCCGGAGCGAGTCGGATCCCGAGGTCCGCGAGGCGAAGCGGGCGATCCCCCGCGTCGGATGGGTCGCCGAGGCGCTGGCCCGGCGCCACCCCGCGGGGTGGTGGGAGCGCGACGGGAAGCCGATGTATCCCAAGTACACGGGAACCCACTGGCAGCTGCTCGCGCTCTCGGACCTCGCGGCCACGCGAGAGATCCCCGAGGTCGAGGCGTCCTGTGAGCTCTGGATGGCTCGCTCGCCCCTGAAGGGCGGCGGTGTGGGGGGAATGTCGGGGGGGAACGGGCACCACTGCTACACGGGGAACATGGCCCGCGCTCTGCTGCGCATGGGCTACGAGGAGGATCCGCGCGTTCGCGAAGCGCTTCGCTGGCTCGTCGTGACGGCCAACCCCCGCGGGGGCTGGTCGTGCTTCAGCTGGGGGGACAAGCCCTCGCCGGGCCGCTCCCTCGATGCCTGGGAGGGCCTCAGCGCGTTCGCCGCGTATCCTCGAGAGAAGTGGAACGCCTCGATGCAGGCGTGCGTCGAGCGGGCGGCGGAGTTCTACCTCGAGCGGGAGCTCCACCGACAGGGCTCGCGCTACGCGCCGTGGTACCGCTTCCACTGGCCGGTCCACTACTACTACGACCTGCTCGTGGGGCTGGACGTGCTTACCGAGCTCGGCTACGGCGCCGATCGCCGCCTTCGCTACGCGATCGACCACCTCAAGCGCAAGCGTCGGAGCGATGGGCGATGGGCCCTCGAGGCGGTCCACCCGGACGTCGACGCCGGGCGCCGAGCCTGGTATCGGGCGCATCCGAAGGACCGGCCGACCCCGCTCACGTTCGAGCCCGCGCGTCGTCCGAGCAAGATGGTCACGCTTCGCGCGCTGACCGTGCTGTCGCGGGTCCCCTAACCCGTACCCCTCTACGTTCGCGACGGGCCGCGGCCGCGCCGGGACTGCGATCGAGGGCGCCGTGCGTGGCGCCCGTTCGAGAAGCGGTCCGGGTCGTCTTGCCGGGGATCGGGAGCGCTCCCTCGTCGTCCCGGCTCTCCGGCACGGATCGCCTCCGACGTTGAGGTCGGGACGCGGCCCACCCCACCGGGCGGAGACTCGGTGCGCCCGTGCGGAGGGCTTATCGGCCGACAACGAGTTGGCTCGGTCGTGTCGCGCCGAGGGCGCGGGAGGGCACTCCCGCCCGGCTCGCTGACGCTCGCCCTCCTGCTCCTGCTCGCAGGACTTCTCGCTCCGCAGGTGCTGTCGGGAGCGGCGCTCCCCTCGCACGCGCCGGGTCTCTCGGCGGCCGCCGCGGTTCCTTCGAGCCGTCTCGCGACGGCCTCGTCGGCCGGCGCGTGGAGCACGGCGAGCCATCGTCCCTCCCCAGGGCTCGCGCCCTACCGTCTCGCGACGGCTCCGAGGGCGGGCGCCTCCTGCCCGTTCTCGAGCTCTCCCGGCTGGCTCGCCTACGATCCGAACGATCAGGAGTTCTGGGTGGCCACGCCGCCCGATTGCGTCGATGTCTTCAACACCGGCTTCAACATGACGCAGCTCACCGCCGGGACGGACCCGTTCGGCGTCGCGGTCGACGCGGCCGCGCACGCGGTGTTCGTGACGAACACGGGCTCGAACAACGTGACCGTGTTCAACGACACGACGCAGGCGAGCGTCGCCTCGATCTCGGTCGGGACCGCCCCTCTCGGCGTCGCATACGACCCGGCGACCGACGAGCTGTACGTCGCGAACTCGGGGTCGAACTCGGTCTCCGTCATCTCGGTGTCGACGTTGACCGTGGTGGCGAACGTCTCCGTCGGGACCGGCCCCGCCGGGGTCGACGTCGATACCGCTTCCGGACAGGTATTCGTCGCGGACAACGGCTCGAATGCCGTGAGCGTGATCCGCACGAGCAACCACACCGTCGTCGCCACCCTTCCCGCGGGCACCGGTCCGCTCGGGGTCGCGGTCGCCACCGGGCTCGGGCTGGCGTTCGTGACCAACTACGGCTCCAACAACGTCACGGTGGTCAACGCGAGCCAGGATTTCGTCACCGCCACCATCCCCGTCGTCGGACCCGGTCTCGATCTGCAGGGTATCGCCTTCGACCCGCAGACGGGGTCGATGTGGATCGGCGCCGGGTTCTGGTACGCGGTCGTGCTCAACGTGAGCGCGCTGTCGGTGGGGGGCTACTACGCGACGGACCCGTCCGGTGTCGCCTACGATTCGACGACCGGAGAGGTCTGCCTGACGAACACCGGCAACTTCACGTTCGAGTGCCTTCGCTCGCCGTTCGACGCGTGGACGGCGGCCTTCGGAGAGTCGGGTCTTCCCCCCGGCACCGCGTGGACGGTGAGCCTCGGCAACGGAGCGCAGTCGTCGACGACGGCCTCGATCGACGTCGGAGTCGTTCCCTGGGTGTACGGGGCGGGCCAGGTCTCCTCCTCCTACACGATCCTCACGGCCGCGCCGTTCCTCCCGACGCCCGCCTCCGGGTCGATCGGGTTCTCGAATTTCGGCCCGTCGACGAAGTGGTACAACGTGACGTTCGCCCCTTCCGCGGGGCTGTTTGCGGTGACCTTCCTCGAGAGCGGGCTCCCGCCCACGGCGAGCTGGTCGGTGACCCTCAACAACACGACGGTGCGCTCGAACGCCTCCTCGATCACGATCTACGAACCGAACGGGACAGCGCTGCCTTTCCAGGTGAGCCCCCCCGTCGGCTACACGGCGTCGCCGGCCACGGGACGGCTCACGATCGCCGGCGCGGCGGTGAACGTCTCCGTGACGTTCTCTCCGTCGGTCCCGTCGACCTCTCGCGTCAGCTTCTTCGAGACGGGCCTCCCCGTCAACTCGACCTGGTACCTCCTCGTCGCCGGGGTCTGGTACGGAGTCCCGACGGCCACGCTGTCGCTCTCGCTCCCGAACGGGACCTACGCGTTCGCATTGGGACCCCTTCCAGGCTACGTCGCGAGTCCCTCCTCGGGGACCGTGGCGGTCTCCGGGGTTCCTGTGACGGTCACCCTCCGCTTCACCGCGTCGACGACCCCGTCGTACCTCGTGACGCTCTCGGAGTCCGGCCTACCCAGCGGGACGCCCTGGGGCGTCACGATCGGCGGCACGGTCGTGGCGGGCAGTTCGACCGCGTTCACGACCCAGCTCCCGAACGGCACCTACGCCTACGGGGTCCAGGTCGTGGTCGGCTACATACCGTCCGTCGCGCAGGGCACTCTCACGGTCGCGGGCGCGCCGGCGACGCTCGACGTCGTGTTCGCCCCGGCACCGCCTTCGCTCGCCCTTTCGGTGTCCCTCCATGAGCTGGTCGTGACGGCGAGCTGTCTCGCCAACGGGAACGTCTCGAACGTCGTCGCGCTGTCGGCCCAGGCGTCCGGCGGCCTCCCGCCGTACTCGTACTTCTGGAGCGTGCCCTCGGGCAACGCCTCCGGTCCTCTCGCCTACGCGACGATCGTCGTGACGGCCCCCGTCGCGCTTCGTTGGGTTTCCGTGACCGTGACCGACGCGTCGGGGAACCAGACCTCCGCTTCCGTCCTGCCTCCGAGCGTTCTCCCGCCGTGTCCCCCGCCTCCGCCCTCCCCGAACTTCCCGAGCGCGACCCCGGCCGCGCTCACGACCGTCTACGCCCTCGTGGCCCTCTCGGTCGTCGTGGCCGCGGTCGCGATCGCCGCGGTGCTCGTCGTCTACCGCAGAAAGCCGTAGGCGAGCCCTCGGACGCTCCCCGAGGGCTCCGCGGCACGCGCGATCGGAGGGCCGACGGCCCCGCCTACGTCCTCACTCCGCGGACCGGACCGCCTCGGCGGGCGGGAGACGCGCGGCGCGAACCGAGGGGACGGCGATCGCCGCGAGGACGAGCACGTAGGCCACGACCGCGATCTCGGCGATCGTGGTCCACGGACCGACGAACGTCGTGATCCCCTCGGCGGCGGCGGAGGCGCTCACGGTCAGGTTGTAGACGATGAGGACCCCGAGCACGACGCCGATCGCGACGCCGAGCAGCGTGACGACGCTGTACTCGAGCAGGTAGGCTCGAACGACCATCGCCTGCGTGAACCCGGCGGCCCGGAGCATCCCGATCTGCCGACGGCGCTCGACGACGGCGCGCAGCGCGAGGATCCCCATCGCGGCGATGCCGACCGCGAGACCGAGGCCCACGAAGATCTCGAGGAGGCCGATGAAGCCCTCGGTCGTGTTGAACGAGGTGGCCAAGAGCGCCTTGATGTTGAAGAGGACGAGGCCGAAGGCGAAGTACGCCTTGAGGAGATTCTGCGAGGCCAGCGTCGTGCTGACGCCAGGGGCGGCCGTGATCAGGTACGCCCCCACCGTCGTGAAGCCGAGACCCGCGGCCGTCGCGGGGTTCAGCCAGACGCCGGTCAGCGCCGCCTCCTTGAGGATGCCGATGACGGTGACGTTGACGGCACGGCCGCCCGAGACGGGTGCGACGGAGATCGTCGTGCCGACCACGAGGTGCGGGTGGGGTCCGGTCGACCCGCCCACGATCGAGGCGGTCGGGGGCGCGTACGTGTTGTCGACGATCGCGACGGTGGCGTTCGTCGAGAGCTCCTCGAAGACCGCCGCGGCGCTGAGGTCGCCGAGCGTCGAGGCGAAGGTGAACCGGTTCGTCGTGTAGAAGTCGGCCGGGCCGGTCGTGTTCACCGGGGCCGCGAGGAGCCGGTCCGAGTACGGGTTCGCATCGTAGCCGGGCACGGTGACCTCGCCCGCCCCGACGACCAGCTCCGCGGCGTTGACGAACTCGGGGGCGAGGGTCGCATTGCTCTCGATGGACCCCCAGAGGTCCGGGATCGGGGTCTGGGAGGCTCCGAAGTACGTGTAGCCACCGGCCTCGTTGGCGACGACGTTGTCGAGGTTCCCCTGGATCGTCGAGCCGAACGCGGCGGTCGCGACCATCGTGAAGACCACGAGGGCGAAGATGGTGAGGCTCACCGCGGACCGGGTCGGCTGGCGGGTGGGATAGTCGAGTCCGACCCGGATGACCGGGCTCGATTGTCCCCGCCGGCCGAGGACGCGCCGGAGCAGCGTGGCGAGGAGCGGCGCGTTGAAGAGGAAGACCATCAGCGTCCCGCCGACCATGAGGATCCCCTCGACGAAGACGATGAAGATCCCGCCCGTGTGCGCGCTGCCGAGGAGGAGGGCGTGGAGCGGGACCCACCCGGCCCAGACGGTGAGACCGATGCCGACCGCTGTGAAGACGGGTCGGTTCCGAAGGAAGCGGGCGGCGACGAGCCCCGCCCCGAGGACCACGAGCGCCCCCGAGAGGATCGGATAGGAGATGTCCGACGCCCCGGAGTAGGTCGCCCGGAACGCGAGGAGCCCGAGGACCACGAGGGCCCCCCCGAGGTAGGCGAGCACGGTGTAGGTGCGCACGGCGGGGCGCGGCTCGGGTACATCGCGGATCGCCCGGACGATGTTGAGGCGGCTCACACGCGTGCAGGCGAAGACGACGGTCGCGACGGTGAGCAGAAAGCCGATCACGTAGGCCAGGAGCAGGCTTTGCCCGGTCACCGTGAACGACTGCAGGATCGCCGCCTCGGGGATCCCTTCGCCCTTGAGGACGCTCCCGGCGAGGTAGACCAGGAGGTAGCCGACCCCGACCCCGAGACCCGTGCCGGCCAGCGCACTGCCGGCCGCGTAGGCGACCCCTTCGAAGTAGTACGTGTAGACGAGCTCCCGCCGTCGCATCCCGATGGCCCGGAGCATCCCCATCTCGCCCTTTCGCTCCTCGGCGAGCATGACGAAGATGCCGACGATGAGGAGGGCCCCGGCGACGATCGAGAAGAGGCCGAGGACGAGGAAGACGGTCATCGTGCTCTGGCTGCTCTGGGCGGACTGTTCGAGGCCCGTCTCGAGCGGCGTCGCGACGCTGAGGCCGTAGGTCGCGAGGACGCTCGCGAGCGTCACGTTCAGCGACGCGCTGACGCGAGTCGAGATCGCCGCGCCGTGCGCGTTCGAGCCGGAGTTCGTCACGGCGAGGTAGTTGATCCGCCCCGAGGCGTTCTCGAGAAGCTGGGCGGTCGCGAGCGAGACGAACACGTTGCCCGGCGTGAGGCCGCCCGTGATGAAGCCCCCACGGACGTTCTCCTGTACGATCGCCTCGACGTGAAGGGGGATCCCGACCTGGCCGAACACGAGGAGCGGGTCGCCGACGGTTGCGTTGACGGTCTGGGCGGCCTGGTCGTCCAGGAAGACGCCCGATCCGCTCGGACCTTCGAGCGGGGTCCCGTTGTCGGCGAGGAAGGGACCGAGGGCCGAGCTCTGGTTCGCGTTCACCCCGATCAGGTTGAGGGCGGTCGCGGGGATCCCGGTGGCCCGGTCGTAGATGGCGCCGCTGTCGACGATCTCCGGCGTGACCCCGGCGATGTCCGGGTCGCCCGCGACGAGCGCCGCGGTCTGCGTGTACGCCGCGTAGGGGAAGTAGCTCAGCCCCCCGGTCGGGCTCGTTCCCGTGACCGACTCGTCGACGTAGCCGGCGCCGATGTAGGTGTAGTGGAAGGAGAGCTGCTGGACGGTGTCGCCGACGATGAGGCTACCGGCGACGATCGTCGTGCCGACGAGGAGCCCCGCGATGAGGAGGACCGTGCGGGCCCGGCCGCGGCGGACGTTCCGCATCGCGATGCGGAAGGAGAGTCGGTGGCGGAGCCCGAGGAGCGCGGTGGCGAGCCCGACGACGGCGAGGAGGAGGAGAAGGAGACCGACGGTCGAGAGCGTCGCCACGGGACCCCGTTATTCGGTCAAGAAGCGGCCGTCGCGCATGTGCAGCGTCCGGTCGCACGCGGAGGCCACCTCCGCGTCGTGGGTGACGACCACCATCGTCTGGTGGAACTCATGGTTGAGCTGTCGCAAGAGCTCGGTCACCTGCTTTGAGCCCTCGGCGTCGAGGTTCCCGGTGGGCTCGTCCGCCCAGACGATCGCCGGGTGCGCGACGAGAGCCCGGGCGAGCGAGACTCGTTGCTGCTGGCCGCCGGAGAGCTCCGACGGTCGGTGGCGCAGCCGGTCGCCGAGGCCCATCTGCGTCAGGATCGCCTTCGCGGCCTCGCGCGCCTCGCGGGCCGAGCGCCCGGCGATGAGCAGGGGCATCTCGACGTTCTCCTCGGCCGAGAGGATCGGGAGCAGGTTGTAGGACTGGAAGACGAAGCCGGTCCGCCGGGCCCGGTACTCGCTTTTCCTTGCGTCGGGCATCTTGTGGATGTCGGTGCCCTCGACGGTGACAACGCCCTTCGAGATGTCGTCGAGGCCGCTGAAGCAGTTGAGAAAGGTCGTCTTCCCGCACCCGGACGGGCCCATGACGGCCAGGATCTCCCCTCGGAAGATCTCGACGTCGATCCCGCGGAGCGCCGGCACGGCCGTCTCGCCGGAGCCGTAGACCTTCCAGACATCCCGGCCGACCACGACGGGCTCGGGCACGCTCGGGCGTGGCCGGGTCGCATATAGCCATATAGCCCGGGGTCGGGGAGTCGTAGGGTCGTGTGGCTCGAAGCCTCGTCCCTCCTCGACGAACCCCCAGACGTTGGGCCCGCTGCCGGCGCGGGGCCCGGCCGCACGCCTCGGCGGTGGGCGCCTCGGGTCTCGTGCCCGTGGACCGAGGGCGCGAGCGACCGGAGCGGGGTACGGGCCCACGGAGCCGAGACGAACGCCTCGACAGCCTCCCCGAGGATACGAAGGACCGAAGGCCTCGGCACCCAGCGGCAGGCGCGAGGCGGAGGCGCGCCCGGGTCGGCCTCTGCGAGCCGGGCTCGTTCCGGCCCCCGGCGGCGACGAGCCGGGGCGACGCGGGGGCGGCGCTCGACGGAGGCTCTAAGGCCCCCGAGACGCTGCCGCCTTCCAGGTGCGCCATGGTCCAGAAGGTGAGCGAGGTCGTCGGGACGTCGCGAGAGAGCTTTGCCAAGGCCGCGGAGAACGCCGTCGTGACCGCGGCGAAGACGGTCCGGAACATCCGTTGGTTCCGGGTCACTGAGTTCGAGGGGTCGGTGAAGGACCAGAAGGTCGCCGAGTATCACACGACGGTCAAGATCTACTTCGACCTCGAGCCGTAGGCGTGCAACGCGATCGGCGACGAGCGGCTCGACGCGCGCGCAGCCCTCGAACGGGGCCGAGACGCTCCTACGCCGCCTCGCCCTCGCGTCCCGGTGCCTCTCGGCGGAGCTCTCGAGCTCCGACGGGACCCACGAGCGGCGCCGAGTCGGCGCAGGCACGTCGGGCGGGTGAGCCGGCTGGCTAGCGCGAGACCCGGCGCTCGCTCCCTCCCGCGCAGGGGCCGTGGCCCTCACGCCTCGGCAGGGCCGCCCGTCGACCTCGACACGGTCGTACCGCGCGCGGTGACGCTCGATGCCTGGTACACGCTGATCTATCTGAGGACGCAGGATCGCGAGCGGCTCGAGCGCCTCCGGACGCGCGCCTGGAGCGGCCCGCTCGTCGCCGCCGGTCTCGACCGGGCGGCGGCCTTGAGGGCGGTCGAGGAGTTGTTCGCCCACGGTGCCGTCGTCGAAGCCCTCGGTCGCACGCCCCCGATCCCGGTCCAATGCGCCTGGCTCGCGCGCCACGTCGGCCGACGGGTCCGCTTTGGCGACGTGGCCGACCGCCTCGACGCGGCCCTCTCTCGGTCCCGCGTCCGTACCGCCCCCGGGGCGCTCGAGGCCCTCGAACGGCTCGCCTCGTCCGGAGTCCGCCTGGGGGTGGTGTCGAACGTGCGCTTCGAGTCCGGAGCGGCCACGCGGGGCGTTCTCTCCGTCGCCGGAGTGCTCGAGCACGTGGGCCCGCTCGTGCTCTCGTGCGAGCAGCCCTGGTCGAAGCCGCGCCCGGAGCCGTTCCGACTCTGCCTCCGACAACTCCGGGTCCGGGCCGCCGAAGCCCTCCACGTCGGCGACCTCCCGTACGACGCGATCGGGGCGCGACGCGCCGGTCTCGAGCCCGTGCTCTACACCGGGCTCCATCGGTGGGAGGTGCCGCGGCCCCGGTTTCCTCGCTTGGTGAGGCCGCAGCGGACGTTCGCCCGGTGGGTCGACGCGCCGACCGTGCTCTTGCGAGGGTCGACCTCGCGGCGAGCTCGATAGCGGACCGCCGACGGTCCCCGACGTACCGGGTCGTGCGCGAGGGGCGTCCGAAGGGAGGCCCGGGGAGGTCGGGAGCTCCCGTCCCGACGGTCAGACGCTATCATCTTCTCCGCGTCCTCTCGGGCGGACGTGGACCCGATCTCCTGGCTCCTCGCCTCGGCCGAGGATCCGTACCTCTACCTTCCGTTGCTGTTCCTCTTCGCGACCCTCGCGGCGGTGCTCCTTCCCGTCCCGGTCGAGATCGGACTGCTCAACCCGTTCCTCTCCCCGGTCCTCCTCGTCCTCGTCGCCTCAGCGGGGAAGGCCTTCGGGGGCGCCCTCGTCTTCCCTCTCGGACGCCGGATCGGATCGAGGCTCGAACGCGAGATGGCACGCAGCCCTCGCGCCGCTCGGGTCCATGGGTGGGTCGAGCGGCTGGTCGGCGCGTACGGCTACTGGGCCCTCTTCGGACTGCTCTCGGTGCCGTTCATGACCGACTCGATCCCGGTCTACGTCTTCTCGATCCTCGGCCCGACCGACCGCTCCGGCGCGCCGTCGGCGGCGGCCGCCGGGTCCGGCCGTCGCGTCCACGGCTGGCGGGTGGGCCCCTTCGTGGCCGTCAACTTCGCCGCCGCCGTCGTGCGGTGCTCGGCGTTCCTCGTCGTGCCGTGGCTCCTCGGCTGGCGGTAGGACGGGTCGTCGTTACCGGCGGCGTCGACGCGCGAGAACGACGGCCACGGCGACGACCGCGACGATCGCGACCGCACCGACCGCCGCGTAGAGAAGGAGCGTGTCGCCCGGCGCCGTCGTGCCCGGGAGGTGGATCGGCGTGCCGGGGGTATAGGGGATGAGCTGGTCGCCGGGGAAGGTGCTCACGTAGTAGCCGCTCGAGACCTGTCCGAGGAAGAAGCCGAAGACCGAGGCGCCCGGCAGCTGGCCGGTGCTGTGCGGCGCGTCCGGCTCGTAGAGGTCGACCCAACTGTAGGCCGACGGGTCGGCCTTCGCGAGGGTCGGGATCGTGACCGTGCAGTTCGCCGGCTCGCCGAGGTCGGCGGCGACCTGGCAGGTCGTGTTGACGAAGGTGTTGTTGACGTTCGCGTACGGCCACCGGTAAAAGTTGTTCGGGGCCCTCGTGTCCTGGCCGCCTCCGGAGACGAACAGCGGGATCCCCGAGAAGTTCTCGGGATGGAAGCGGAGGACGCTGAGGAAGCTCCAGACCCGGTCGACCGAGGTGTTCTGGGGGCTCGGGTAGGCCCCGCACTCGTCGTAGAAGAGTCCCGTCGGCGCCGAGCCCGTGGCCTCGTTGTAGTCGACCGTCTCGAAGATGTCCGAGATGGTCCCCGCGGTCGCGACGGCCGTGAACATGCCGGGGTGGTGGCCCGCGAGCGAGAGCACACCGAGACTTCCCATGCTGAACCCGATGAGGTAGATGTGCGAGAGGTGCCGAAGCGAGGACTCGTGGGCGATCGCGTCGAGGACGTCCTGCTCCTGCGGGCCGCCGCAGGGCGAGTTCACGTAGAACCCCTCGGCGGAGCGCGTGTTGATCGAGATCAGGATGAAGCCGTCCTTCGAGGCGTTGTCGACGAGCGACGTCGTCATGTCGACGGCGCCCCCGATCCCCCCGCGCACCCAGGTGGTCGAGGTCCCGACGCCGTGGAGGAACACGGCGAGCGGGTAGCTCTGGCTCGCGGCGTAGCCCGCGGGCAGCCACTCGAGGTACGAGAGCGGGAAGCCGTCGACGCTCGAGGTGTAGCTCTCGTTGTCGGTCGGCGGAGGGCTGGCGGCCGTCCGGGCCTGCGCGAGCACGAGCCCCGTACGCGACGGCGGTGCCGTCGGGCCGAGCGCGACCGAGGAGGTCGTCGGAACGGCCGCGAGCAGCGAGACGAGGAGCAGCACCGTTCCGAGGCGAACGAGCGACCTACGGTGCGACATCGAAGTCCTCGGGGGCCCGGTGGGTCCCTCGGGGTCGGTCGGAGCACGGCGCTATTAGGGCGTTTCCCGCCCCTACACACACGCACGGCCCCGGCCCGCTCCGGCGCTCCGGGTCGGCGTTCGGCGCGACCGAGGGCGCCGACTACTCGAAGGAGACGTCCGAGCGGAGGTAGGCGCGGACGGCCAGGAGGAGCGCGACGCCGGTCTCGATGCCGAGCACGAGAAGCTGCAGCCAGTCCGTCGGGGTGAGGCTGCCGTTGTAGGCCCCCCGAACGGCGTCGGCGACGTAGGTGAGCGGGTTCAGTCGGAAGAGGACCTGCAGCGCCACCGGCAGGCGGTTCGAGAGCGGGTAGAAGACGGTGCTCGCGAAGTTCACGACGAAGATGATCAGGATCTGCACGCTGTTGTAGGCGGTGTTCGACTTGACGAGGGCGGCGAGCAGGAGCATCACGGCCCCGAAGAAGATCGAGCCGAGCGTGATCGTTGCGAGCATGCCGAGGACACCTACGAGGCCCACGGGGACGGCCCCGAGGAGGGCGAAGGCGATGCCGAGCATCACGACCGCCCCGCCGAGACCGAAGAGGAGCGACGTCAGCATGATCCCGAGCAGGTAGTCGAGGCGGGTGATCGGTCCCACGAGGAGCTGCGAGAGCATCCCCCAGCGTCGATCGGCCCACAGCATGCCGCCGCCGACGGTCCCCGCCATCACGGCCTGGAACGCCATGATCCCGGGCGTGAGGAAGTCGAGGTAGCTTCCCCCGCCCGAGCCGGCGGAGCCGAGCGACTGGAAGCCGAAGCCGAAGAACACGAGGTAGAGGCCCGGGAGCCCGACCAGGATGATCAGGCTCCCCGGATCCGTGTTGACGACGGTGTTCCGGTAGACGAGCCGGAGCAGGTTAGGGAGCCTCGTTCGTCTCCCCCCTGTGCCCGACGGATCTGAGGAAGACATCCTCGAGCGTGTTCTTCCGGACGTTGAGCCACTCGAGCGCCACCCCGTCGCTCCGCGACAGCTCGGCGACGAGCGCGAGGACCTCCTTGGGATCGTCGCTCAGGACGACCGCCGAGTCCCCCGAGGTCGTCACCGTCGCGCCGGGGGCGAGCCGTCGCGAGAGCGCGCCGTAGAACGCCGGCCCGTGTCCGGCTCCGACCGTGAGCTCGACGGTCTTCCGGCCTCCGTAGAGCCGCTTGAGGTTCTCGAGCGAATCGAGGACGAGGATCTTCCCCTCGTCGATCACCGCCACCCGGTCGCACAGGTAGTCGGCCTCCTCGAGATTGTGGGTCGTGAAGAGGACCGTGAGGCCCCGACGGGCCTCCGCCCGGATCGAGTCGAGGAGGGTCCGGCGCATGATGACGTCGAGACCGACCGTCGGCTCGTCGAGGAAGAGGAGGTCCATGTCGTGCATGAACTCCCTCGCGACCTGGACACGGCGCTTCTGGCCGCCCGACAGGTCGAACGCCCGCTTGCGCCGGATGTCGGTGAGGCCGAACCGCTCCAAGAGCGTCTCGCGCCGCCGGGCCCGCTCGGCCTTGGGGACCCCCCAGAGGAGGCCGTACAGGTCGAGGTTCCCCTGGACGGTCGTGAAGTCGAACGACTCCCCCTGCTGGACGACACCGATGCGTTCGCGGATGCGGCGGCCGTCCCGGGCCGGGTCGAGGCCGAGCACCCGCAGCGTTCCCTCCGACGGGCGGAGCAGGGTCGTCATCAGCTTGATCAGGGTCGACTTGCCGGCGCCGTTGCGCCCGAGCAGGCCGAAGACCTCGCCCCGCCGGACGCTGAAGCTCACGCCGTCCACGGCGTACCGCGTGCGGTCGTAGCTGAACCGGAGACCCTCGGCGCGGATCGCCGGCGTCGTGGCCGACCCGTCGGGCGCGGGGGAGGTGGAGGCGCTCGTGGCGGCCATCGACGCGCGGGGAGGGAGCGGCCACGGTAAATGGCTTGGGGGACCCGCCCGACCGCCCTCGTTCCCAGCCCTCGGAAGACCGGCGGTCGACCGAGGTCGAGGGGCGCGACGAGCGCCTCGGTGCCCGAGCGCCGAGGCGCCGCGGAGGGCCTACCTTGAATAGCGCGGAATGGTGAACCCTCCGCCGAAGCCGGCGGGCGCCTCCGGGGGAGTCAGAGCGAACGGGTGTCGGCGGTCCTCGAAAGTCCGCGCGAGACGACGCGGAAGAACATCCCGTGGGTCTACCTGAGCACCTTCTCGTTCTTCCTCGCCGGCGCGGTGTTCTACCTCTCGCTGGCCCGTCTTCTCTCCCCCGACCAGTTGGGAACGGTCGTCGTCGTCCTCGCGGTCGTGACCCTCGTCAGCGCGGTCTTCTCCCTCGGTCTCGGCCAGGGTTTCCAGCACTTCCTCTCCTACTACCTTGGCCGCCGCGAGGGGGCGACCCTCCGGACGCTCGTGAGGAGCGGTCTCCTCGCCGCGCTCGTCCTCGCGCTCGCGGCGGGAGCCACGACCTACCTGCTCGCGCCCGTGCTGAGCAGCGCGTTCCTGCACGACTCCGCCTACACGGGCCTCATCCAGTCCGTCTCCCTCTACGGGGCCCTCCTGACGGCGGGGACCTTGCTCCAATCGGTCCTTCTCGGACTCCAACGCTTCGTCCTCTACTCCGCGCTCTCGGTCGTCAACAACGTCGCGATCTACGGATTCCCGTTCCTCTTCCTCCGTGACCGGGTCGGCGTGGATTCGGTGATCATGGGGTGGACGGTCGGCGCCGCCCTCGGCTTCGCGCTGTACTTCGTGGCCGTCATCCGCGACATCTGGACGCGCCCGGGAACGCCGACCGGGCCGCCCTCGCTCCGCGGGGCCGAGCTCTACCGGACCGTCCTCACCTACTCCCTCCCGCTGTTCGCCGCGTCGGTCATCGCGACGGGGGCCACCTACATCGACCGACTCATCCTCGCGACGCTCTCGAACCTCTCGAGCGTCGGGGTCTACAACTACGCGATCCTGGTCGGGACCGGGAGCGTCATCGTCGTCGCGCCGTTCGCCACGATCCTGATCCCGAAGATCTCGGAACAGTTCGGCCGGGGGGACCGCGCGGCGATCCGGGGGACGGTCCGCACCGCGATCTCCCTCATCGTCCTCCTCTACGCGCCGATCGCGCTCGCCCTCGCGGCGATCGGTCCCGTCCTGCTCCGCTACCTGGTCGGTCCGAGCTTCGTCCCCGCCGCGGGTCCGATGGCCGTGCTCGTCATCGTCGGCGCCGTCGCCATCCCCTACTCGGTGCTCTCGAGCCTCGCCGCCGGCGTCCGTCGGACCGGCGCCCTCGTCTACGCCTCCCTTTTCGCGATCGGCGCGAACGCCGCGCTCTCCTTCCTGCTCGTGCCCCGCTTGGGAATGATCGGAGCCGCGGCCGGCAACTCCTCGATGACCTGGGGGATCGCGCTCGTCCTCCTGCTCGTTCTGAGGGACACCGGGCTCGTCGAGTTCGACCGAGCCGCGCTCGCGCGCATCTGGGTCTCCTCCGCGGTGCTCGGTGCGGTGGTCGGCGTCCCGCTCTACCTGCTCGACGACCCGGCCTGGCTCGTGCCTCCGCTGCTCCTCGTCGGGCTCGGGGTTCTCTTGGTCCTCCTGCGGTACACGAGGGCCGTGTCGGGCGAGGTCCGGGACTTCCTCGAGGAGATGCTGCCCCATCCCCTCGGGTTCGTCCGCCCGGTCCTCCGCTGGGTGGCCCCAACTGTGGCACCGACAACGGCGATCGGGCTCCCGTCGTCGCTCGCGGCCCCGGCCGGAGCGACGGAGCCACCGGTCCGAGGCGGCGAGGACCCGGACGGTTCCGCCGTGAGGACCCTCCCGGCCGACTCCGACGCCCTCGGGCCCGGTGGTAGGCCGGCGAGGGCGGCGAACGTCCGCGGCGACGCCGGGAGCGCCTCGACGGACCCACCACCTCTGCCAAGGGCGCGGTAGCCGCGCTCGCCGCGGCCCCGGAAACGGCTTATCCGACGCCCGCGCTTCTCGCGACCGTGGCGTTCCCCTACCTCGACCTCGTCCCGCTCCTCATCTTGGCCTACGTCGTGTACCTCGGGGTCACTCGGAAGGACGGACGGTACCCGATCGGGCTCGCCCTCGTCCTGCTCGTCATCGCGGCGATCGTCGATGCCGCGGGGGACCCGAGCGGCGCGAACACGCTCGCCACGTTCGTCTTCTACCTGCTCGCGGGCGGGGTCCTGCTCCTGCTTGTCGAGCACGTTCGAGAAGCTCGCTCGGGGCCGGATCGGTCGCCGGGGTCGGAGCCTCGAGCCCCGGAGACCTACGGCGCCACGGACCCCGCCCGGAGCGACCCCGGGCCGCAGAACGGATCGACCCCGGCCCCCTCGGACATCGAGGAGCCGACCGACGGCCCCGCGCTAGGCTCCGGCACCGTCTAGCAGCATCGAGCAGACCTCGCAGAGGGGCTCTCCGCTCGGCCCCTGGCGGCCCGCCGCGCAGGTCTTGCACAGGGGGCGTCCACAGGAACCGCAGGCCCCTGCCCCCGACCTTCCGTGGGGATCGAGCGTCCGGCCGCACGCGGCGCAGGTGCCCTCGGCCGACGTCGGGGCCGGCACGGGGGGTCGGCGACGCACGATCGTCGCGAGCTCCGAGGCCAGCGCGTCGAGCGCCTCGACGGGTCGGTCGCCGTCCGCGAACGGCGCGGGCGCCTCGTGGTCCCGCTCGGTCTCCTCGTAGATGGGCCGCCGTTCGTGGAGGTGCGCCCTCGAGGGCCGGTGTGGGGGGCCGTGGCGCGGGACGCTCGGGGCCGTCGGCGGGGGGCGCGGGGTCGCGCCGCGCGCGAGGGCGTCGAGCGTCTCGAGCACCTGGGCGAGGTCCGCCTCCGAGAGACGTCGGTCCCGCGCCAATCCCTCGAGGACGCCCTCCTTGCGCGCCTGCTCGACGGCGTTCTCCCACCAGTCCGTGGGGGGCTTGGCCGTCGAGGGCTCAGGGCGACCGAGCTCTCGGGGCCGCGAGGGTGGCGACGGGCGGGGAGGGGGGGCCGTGGGACGGCTCAAGGGCGCGCCTGGGGGCGGAGCCATCGGCCCCCTCGCGACGTCATCGAAGGGTCGGACCGCCCGCACGGTCGACCGCATCGCCTCCCACTCCTCGGCGGGAACGGCGACCATCCCCTCGCCGACGCGGTCGCCCGGACGGGGGGACGCGGAGGTGTCCTCGTGCACGGCCGCGGCAGCGACGCCGCCCCCGACCGCGATCGCCCCGAGGCCGCTGAAGTAGATCCATAGGGGGATCCGGGTCCCGAACGCCCCGGTGTGGAAGAGGTAGCTATAGACGGCGAGCCCCAGGCAGGTCCCCCCGAACAGGAGGAGCGGGAGGCTTTCCTCCCAGGGTCCCTGGGGGCGCTCCGGTTTGGCGCGGGCCCTCGTCTCCCGCCGCCGTGGGGGGACGGAGCGGCCGGCGAGCCCGGCCGGTCGCAGCCGACCGCTCGCATCGACGGTACCGGCCCTCGCGCTCGGGGCCGGGTCCGGCCCACGGGATGCCATTGAGGGTCTATCGGAGGCCGGGCGGCTCGTTAACTCTTCCCTCGAGAGGGCCGGGGGGTTGGGCTCCGAAGAAGAAGGCCCCCCCGAGGGGGGGAAAGGGTTCGGGGGCGCCACTCGCCCCCACTCCTCGGTCTCCGAGCGGGTGGGCCGATCAGCAGGAGCCCACGCTCGTACACTGCGTGACGAGGTCGCTGACCGCGGTGATCGTCACGGGGGACGACCCGGCGCCGAGGTCGTAGACGACCGAGACGATCTGAACGCCCGGGGCGGCGAACGTCGCGCTCGTCTCGACCCAGAGCGTGATCGGGCTCGCCGTCACGCCGTTGATGAAGACCTGGACCTGGTACTCCAGGTTCGCGGTCGGAGCGGGGCTGCCGGCCGTGATCGTCAGGTTGATCTTCTGGAGGAAGTCGCCGACGTTCGCGACCGCGTTGAGGTAGTAGAAGTCGGTCGTCGTCGCGGTCGTCGCGGTGAGGATCGCCGGGACCCCCGCGCTGCTCGTCGACACCGGCGAGGTCGCCGACGCCTGCAGGATGAGGATCGCGGAGGTCGAGACGCCCGCGGGTGGGGCGCCCGTCGCCGCGTACGAGCCGCCCTGAGGCGGCGGGCTCGTCAGCGTCGTGATCGTCGTTGCCATCACAAATCCCCCCGTCATCGCGATCATCGCGGCGACGGTCGCCAGATAGATCGTTCGGCGTCGAAGACGTTCTCCCATGGTTACCCTGCCCGGACCGGGCGAAAGAACATCCTATGCCTATGTATTAATACGTATTCTTGCGGCGGCGGCCGTCCGAGCGGCGGTCGAGGGGGTGCCGGGGAATCTTCGAGGCGGGCGGTGCGACCACCGTTATGCGTCCCTCGTCCCTCGGACGGCGATGCCCAGGTACCCGCCCGGCCCGAAGCTCACGGTCGACGCCGTGTGGATCCGCAGGGGCCGCGTGCTGCTGGTGCGCCGGGGCCGCGAGCCGTTCCGGGGCCGGTGGGCGTTCCCGGGAGGGTTCGTCGAGGTCGGGGAGACGATGGAGGCGGCCGTCAGCCGCGAGCTCTTGGAGGAGACGGGCCTCGAGGCCCGGCCCCGAGGCGTCGTCGGGGTCTTCTCGAGGCCGGACCGGGACCCCCGGGGGCACTCCGTGAGCGTCGCCTACCGGATGGTGGGTCGGGCCGGAACGCCCGTCGGCGGCGACGACGCCGCGGAGGCCGCCTGGGTCCCGGTCGAGCGTGCGACGACGCTCGCCTTCGACCATGACGAGATCCTGCGGGCCGCCCTCCGGTCGCGTCGTTAGACCGCGGTCTTCGACGGCGCGAACGACGGCAGCCGCATCAGGTGTGCGCCGGCCAGGATCGCCCAGAGCAGGATGGGCGCGATGATGAGCCGCTCCCACAGGCCGAGGTAGCCCGCCCCGCCGGGGTCGACCTCGAAGAGGACGAGCGCGACGAGCGTGACGACGCCCGAGAGGAACGTGTAGCCGCGGTAGCCGTCCCAGCGGGTGTCGCGGAAGGTGCCGACACCGAGGCAGAGGAGCGCGATGCCCGAGGCGATGAACGTCGAGGCGCTGACGGCCGTGTGGATGTGGTCCTGCAGGTCCCCGTTGTTCGTCTCGTGGAAGATGCCGACGAGGATCGCCGACAGCTCCGCGACGACGAGGAAGGCGAGTCCGAGCCTCGCGAGGGTCTTGGCGGGGAACGCCCGTCGTGCGAGGAGCGTGCCGACGACGCCGGCGAGGCCCAAGAGAATGATGGAGCCGTTGAAGAGCCCGGCGGTCGGGGACTGGGGACCGCCGAGGTCGCTCACGTAGTTGGCGAGATCGGAGTAGCCCGGATACCGCAGCTGGACGACGACCATCGCGAGGACGAACTGGAGGGAACCGAGGGCGAGGAGGGCGCCCCCGAGCCGGGCCGTGCCGGGGACGAGGGGCCCGAGCCGCGTCATCGGGGGAGCCGCTTCTCCTTCGGCCGTTGCGCGCTCACTCGTCGCGCGCGTTCCGCTCGTAGGAGGCGTCGCTCGTCTTCTTCAGTCGGGCGCCGTCCCGGTCGCAGACGGGTCGGGCGCTCGGGGGCACGTCGATCACGTAGCCGCCTCCGCACTTGGGGCACTCGTAGTAGGGCATCGAAGGCCTCGGGCCAGGGTAGGTTCTGGATATATAAGGCGGTCCGGCCGGGCGCCCGGGCCCACGAACGGCTATCTGGCGCGGCGGTTCGTGTCGGCCACGACCGCGCCTTCTCCGCCGAAGCTCCGACCGCGATCTTCCCGCGGCGTCGCCCGTCCGAGGCCTGCGAGCGGCCACCGCCCGGTCCCGGCGACGCAGGCCCGGTTCCGTGACCTCGACCGCTACCGGGTCGAGCGGGAGTGGCTCCGGTACGAGGGGACGCCACAGCGCGACCTGTTCCGGGAGCTCCGAGCCCGGTTCCTCGAGCGGCACCGCGACCGTCAGGGCTGGTCGCTGGACCTCGGCTCCGGACCGGGCCGGTTCGCGCCCTACATCGGCGCTGGCGACGCGACGACGGTGCTCGTCGACCTCTCGCTCGAGATGCTCCGGTTCGCCCACGAGGTCGCGCCGGGACCTCGAGCCCCGTCCCTCGTGCGGGCCGATGCGCTCGCTCCGCCGTTCCGTCCGGCCGCGTTCACGGCGGTGGTCGCGCTCGGCAACCCGCTCGGCTTCGCGGGCGGGCTCGCCGAGAAGCTCTTGGACCACGCGTCCCGGCTCGTCCGCCCGGGCGGCGTTCTCCTCCTCGAGGCGGTCGCGGGGCCCGGGGAGTCGTCGACGTACCTGCGGCGCCTCCCGCCCAGCGCGGTCGCGCGCCTGCTCGCCGCCCCCCTCAATCTCGTCCGCAGTCGCCTGCTGCGGGAGGGCTTTCGGTCCGGGGTCCCGCGCAAGGAGGAGACGGGCGAGTTCCGGCGTTTCTCCCCGGACGAGCTGGCCCGCGCGCTCGCAGCGCGCGGGTTCAAGGTCGAGGAGCGTCTCGCCGTCGCCCCCTGTCTCGGAGGCGATCCCGAGCGCGTCGCCGCGGTGCGCCCGGACGGGCACGCCTGGCGAAACCTCCTCGAGCTCGAGGAGACGGTCGGGCGGCTTCCCGACCGGTGGCCGAGGGCGGCGGCGTGGCTCGTGGCCGCTCGACGCGCGGATGTCCCACGCGCCGATGCGAGCGATTAAGTAGCCCCCCCACCCCTGAATCAGTGGGCCAGGGGCGTCCCGTGGCACGAACGAAGGCGAGCGGCCGCACGAACGCCCCGGCGTCGGGCCGGTCCCCCTCCCGCGCCGCCCCGTTGCCCCCGAAGGTCCGGGTCCCCTCCGAGGAGGACCTCGAGCTCGCGCGGAGCGACGCCCTCCTGCAGCTCCGCATCGGGCGCTCCGCGCACTACTACTCGATCCTCGTCGCGATGGCGCTGCTGTTCGACGCGGCGCTCGTCCTCTACATCCAGCCGAACATCACGTCGGTCGAGCCGGCGCAGATCCGGTCGGTCTTCTTCCTGCTCTTCCCGCTGATCGGTGGGATTTTCCTGGCGCTCTTCGGGCTCCGTGTGAAGTGGGAGACCTACCAGCTCTGGCCGTGGGAGGCCCACTTCTCGATGAGCCTCGCCGCGGTCGCCTACAACGGGGTGCTCGTCTACATCTTCTTCGCCTCGCTGCTCCACTTCGGCCCCACCGGCCACTGGTCGCTCCTCCCGTGGTTCTACCCCGGCGTTCTCGGCGGCCTCTCCCTCGCCCTCCTCGGGCTGTCGCTCACCTGGAGCGAGTGGACGCAGCGAAAGACGGTGAGCCTGGTCGCGGCGCTCCTCCCCGTGCCGTTCGCCGCGGTCGTCTACGGCTTCGGGCTCACGGCGTCGTCCATCGTCGATGCGCTGGCCCTCTCGCTCAGCACCGCCGCGGTCCTCTACCTGATCTCGGGAGGCTTCCTCCACATCATCTCCTCGGGCACGCGGACCCACGAACGGGAGGTGATCACCTCGGGACAGAGCCGCCTGTTCCAGGTCGCCGAGGAGGTCCGCCAGAAGGAGGAGGCGTTCCGGTTCCGCGAGGGGACGCTCCTCAAGCGCGAGGCCGACGCGGAGGACCTCGAGGCGAGCCTCTCGAGACAGCATCAGGCGCTCGACGAGGCCCGCGCGCAGCTCGCCCAGCAGGAGACCGAGCTCGGACAGCGGCTCGCCGACCTCCGCACGGCGGAGGAGAGCTGGGCGACGCGGTCGGCCGAGGCGAACGCTCTCCAACAGGCGGCGAAGGACCGCGAGTCGGCGCTCGCGCTCCGCGAGAAGGACCTCGCGGGCCAGAGCCCGCGGCTGGCGGAGCGGGAGCGCACCGTCACGCAGCGCGAGGGCGAGCAACGACAGCGGGAGGTCGAGCTCGGGCGGCGCGAGCAGGAGCTGCAACGACGGCTCTCGGGGATCCCCGAGAGCGAGGCCGCCCTTGAACGCCGACGTCAGGAGGTCGACCGGCGCACCGCGGAGCTTCTTCAGCGGGAGAGCACGCTGCGCACGCGGGAGGCCGCGGCCGGGAACGCCGCCGCGTCCACCGCGGGAGCCACCCCCGGCGGGCTCGAGGAGCGTGAGGCGCACCTCGCGCAGCTGAAGATGACGCTCGACGAGCAGAACCTCGCGCTCGGACGACGCGCCCGCCAGATCGACGAGATGCTCAAGGACGTCCTGCGGCGCGAGGAGGGCCTCGGCCGCCGGGAGTCCGACCTCACCGGGCGCGAGGGTGCCCTCACGCAGCGCGAGACGGACGCGAAGGGGCAGTTCGACCTCGGCGAGAGCCGCCGCCAGCAGTACGAGGGCGCGATGCAGCAGTACGCCGACCGCCTCAAGCAGGTCGACGTCAAGGAGGCGACCGTCAACGCTCGGCGCCTCGAGATCGAACGCCAGGGCACGCTCGCGCAACAGCGCGAGGCCCAGCTCAAGGAAAGGGACCAGCAGCTCGCCGTTCAGCGGACCTCGCTCGATCGGCTGCAGCGGGTCCTCGCCGAGCGGCAGAAGAGCCTCGAGGCGCGCGAGGACGAGCTCGCGCTCCGCCGACAACAGACGGGCGGCGTCGCGGCGCCGACCGCCGAGCTCGCCGAGGCGGAGCCGCTCGCCCGGCCCGTCGCCACACGCTTTAAGGACCGCGAACCCACCGGAACGCCCCGGCTCGACGACCTGCTCCAGGGCGGGCTCGGCGCGAAGAGCCACCTGCTCCTGCTCGGCGACGCGTTCGTCGGGAAGGAGGTCGTCCTCTACGCGTTCCTCGCCGAGGGGCTCAAGCGGGGCGAGCCGGCCGTCATCGTGACGACCTCCCGCTCCCCCGAGGAGGTCGGCCAGCAGATCGGGCTCGTCGCGCCCCAGTTCCGCGAGTACGAGCAGATGGGCAAGGTCGCGTGGGTCGATGCCACAGCCTCGACACAGACCGGGACCTCGAGCCGGAAGATCTCCGGCCCGGACGACCATGCCGGGATCCTTTCGGCCGTCGTCGCCGCCTGCAAGCGGTTTGACGGCGCCGGCGCGAAGGCCGTCCGGGTCGGGTACCTCGGGCTCACCTCGACCCTGGCCCACGCCGACGACCGGGCGGCGACGGTCTTCGTCCAGAACTTCGTCGGGATCCTCAAGCCTCGAGCGGCGCTCGCGATGTACACGGTCGAGGCCGGGGCGCTCCCCGAGGCCCGCGTCGAGGGGATCCTCTCGCGGATGGACGGGGCGATCCGCTTTCGGCAAGAGCGCGACAAGACGTTCCTCCAGGTCGCCGGTCTCGGCGAGGTCGAGACGCGCGAGTGGGTCGAGTGCCGGGCCACGAACCGGGCTCTCGTCATCGGGTCGTTCACGCTCGAGCGCATCCGATAAGGCGGCCCGCGGGTCCGGGCGCGCATGTCGTCGTCCGCCTCGGGCGAGCCGCTCGCGACGCCCCCCGACGGCCTCGAGGCCGCGCGGGGGAACGCGTTCGGGCTCGGCGTGGGGGCGCGCACGCTCACCGTCTACGCGGCGACCTCGCTCGTCTTCGCGTTCGCGGCGCTCGTCGTCGAGCTCGCGGTCGGCGACCCGCTGGCCTCACGGCATCCGGGCTCGTTGTACTACAGCGTCGCCGATGCCGTGTGGCACCTGGCGACGGGCCTCGCCCTCGCGCTGCCGACACGAAAGCGCGCGCTGATCGTCACGATGCCGTTCCTCTCGCTCGCGATCGACGTGGACCACGTCTTCGGGGCCGCGCTGCCGAGCGTCGTGGGCCGCGAGTCGCACGACCTCTTCTTCCTCGCCCTCGTCACGGCGGTGCTGTGGCGGTTCCTCGGTCGGACCCCCGCCCTCCTCGGCGCGGCCGCGACGCTCCTCCACCTCGGCGTCGACGGCGGCTCCTTCCCGCTCCTCGCCCCGATCACGACCTCCGTGTGGCCGTTCCCCGCCGGCGTCGCGATCGCCTCGATCGCGCTCTCCGCGCTGCTCGTCGCGTCGACCCAGCGATCGCTGCGAGAGCTCGCCCGGCCCCGCGAGGCCCTCCCGCTCGTCGTCGCGGTCGCGGCGATCGTCGTCGTCGGGGCGTTCGTCCCCTGGGTGAGGGTCTTCAACGGCGCCTGAGCGGGGCCGCCGGCCGGCGCCGGCTCAGACCCGGTGCCGGCAGTGCGCCTGGATCTTTTCCGAGAGCGCGGGGAACTGCCAGTGGGGGCCGAACTCGTCCAGGTGCGCGTGCGGGGCCGTCCGCGACCAGTAGAACCAGTCGTCGCAGACCCCCTCGCTCCGCTCGACCATCATGCCGGACGAGTAGATGCGGTTGCGCCGCGTGAGGTGGTTCAGGGCGTGCTGCGTCTCGACGAGCATGTCCTCGCCCATGATCTTCGAGCCGACGGCATCGTAGAGCTCGTGAACGCACCACGGACGGTCCGGGTGCTCGTCGAGGTATCCCTGCAGCCTCGCCATCAGGTTCTCCGAGGAGGTCGTGGCCATGCTCCCCCAAAGTCGCCGGGGCTACTTGAACCCCAGAGGTCCCGCGGAATCGGGATTCCCGGCCCGCCGTCGCTCGGTCGGGCGAGCGGCCGACGCGCCCCGAAGCGCCGAGGCGGTGAGAGGGCCGTCAGTCCTTGTGCACGACGACCTGGACGAGGGTGTCGTGCCACGCCTTCGGGTTCTTCCAGGGATTGTCCTCGTAAACCTCCCGATAGATCCCCGCACGTCGGATCGTCCCCTCCTTGCGACGCCACCGGAGCCAGTCGGTGAGCCCGTGGTAGACGACGCGCGGTGAGACCTGCTCCGGGTCGAATCGCACCTCGGCCACGGCGGACGCCTTGTACGTTCGCCGCGTCATCCGTCCCTCGGGGCGCGCCCGGCCGAAGACCTCGACGGCGACCTCCCAGGTCCTCTCCCGAGGCTGTTGGAAGAACCAGCGCCCGGTGCGGAGCTTGTGGGCCTTGGCCCAACGGCCGACCCCCTCGAGCTCCCGCTTGATGCGGGCCTCGTTCCACGGCCCCACCCAGCGCACCGCGACCACCTTCGCCGCCTTCGCCCGCCCGAAGCGGAAGTCCACGAGCATGTCTCCTCGAAGGCCCGTCGCCCGGACCTACCCGACGGGAAGGAGCCGAGGTAGATGCGGGTTTCGCCGCGCCTCAGGTGTGCGCCGCGCGCGTTTCGTCGGTCCGCGGCGACAGGTAACCGATCTGTCGCTCGACGGCGTGGGCTGCCCGCTCGGCGCTCGCGCGGGCCGCGCCGACGGTAGCGCCCCGGGCGACGGCCACGCCGAGGCGACGCGCCTCGTAGCCCTCGGGCTTTCCGAAGAGAAAGAGCCGGACGGAGGGGTCCGCGAGCGCCTCGGAGACCCCGCCGAACACCGGGGCCCAGCCGGCGTCGGCCCCGAGGATGACGTGCGCGGCCGCGGGGACCGTCGGTTCCGGACCCTGGTAGGGAAGGCCGAGGATCGCCCGGGCGTGGAGCGCGAACTCGCTGTTCCACTGGCTCCCCAGCGTGACCAGACCGGTATCGTGCGGTCGCGGCGAGACCTCGCTGAAGAGCACGTCCGTGCCGCGGACGAAGCACTCGACCCCGAAGACGCCGAACCCGCCGAGCCGATCGGTGACCTGGGTCGCGGTCGATGCGAGGGTCGCGCGGACGTCCCGCGCGAGGTCTGCCGGCTGCCAGCTCTCGTGGTAGAGCGTCGAGGGACGCTCGTGCGCGATCGGCTCGAGGGTCGTGGTCGTCGAGCGGCCCGCCGAGTCGTAGTGACGGACGGCGAGAACGGTGACCTCGAGGTCGAAGCGGACGAACTCCTCGAGCATCACGCGGGGCCGGGGAACGCGCCCGCCGTGCGCGGCCGCCTCGTACGCGGCCGGGACCTCGTCGGAGGAGCGGACGACGCTCATGCCATGGCCCGAGCTGCTCGTCATCGCCTTGACGAGGCAGGGGAACCCGAGATCGCGCGCGGCCTTGCGGGCCGTGCCGACGTCGTCGGCGAAGGCGTAGCGGGAGCTCCGCACTCGGGCCTGCTCGACGGCCAGCCGACGGATCCGCTCGCGGTCCATCGTGGCGCGCGTCGCCTCGGCGCCGGGGATCACCGTCCAGCCCTCCCGCTCGAGGTCGACGAGCGCGTCGGTGTCGATCTGCTCGATCTCGGGGACGAGGAGGTCCGGCTGCTCCCGGCGCACGAGCGCCTTGAGGGCGGCGCCGTCGGTCATCGGCAGCACGTGGTGGCGGTGCGCCACCTGCATCGCGGGCGCGCCCTCGTAGCGGTCGACCGCGACGACCTCGGCGCCGAGGCGCATGGCCTCGAGCGCGACCTCGCGGCCGAGCTCGCCGCTCCCGAGCAGAAGGAGCCGGGGCGCGTCGCCGACGAGAGGGGTTCCGAGCTGCCGGCGGAACGGCACGCCCCGGGACGGCGGCACGACCCGACTACTCGTCGTCGGAGATCTGGCGGGGCTTCGGGATCACCTTCGGCTGCTCGGCCAGGGTCGGCATGCCGGTCTTCCCCTCGACGATCTCGCAGTCCTGCCAGTTGACGCCGACGGTGACGGCGGGGAAGGCGACCTTGAGCGTATAATTGGCGAGCTTGCCGACGACGAGGCCCTGGGCACCCTCGACGAGGTTGCCGTTCATCACGGAGAGGTCCCGTGTGACCGTGACGCGGGTCTGGCCGATGACGATCCGTTCGAGCTCGCTGCGGTCCCGCATGGTCACGTGCGCGCGCGATGGCGGGTACCGCTCTTAAGCGCTCGCTCGAGGGCGCCCCCTCAAAGACTTTAGGTAGGACCCCTCGTTAACGGCCCTGCCGGAACTCATGGGGGAGACGGGACGGTCGCCCGAGAAACCGGAGAAGACGGTCCATCTGCGCATCGACCCGAACGATGAGAGCACGACCCTCGAGGACGTCCTCACGAAGATCTCGGAGCTCCAGCGCCGGCACCCCGACCGCGAGGTCTTCTTCGACGGCGATGAGTACGCGATCTGCTCCCGCCCCAAGCGTCCCCGTGCCGCGGTCTCCCACTAGGCCCCGGGGGCTCGGGTCCCCGCTCCTCCTGCTCAACCTCAAGGCCTATCCGAACGCCTTCGGACCCGCGGCCGAGCGCCTGGGCCGGCTCTTGGAGGCGCGGGGCGTCGAGCACGGGGTCGAGGTGGCGATCGCTCCCGCGGCCCCGGACGTGGGGCTCCTCGCGAGGTCGCTCGGGATCCCGGTGCTCGCGCAACACGTCGACCCGGGCGGACCCGGCGCGCGCACGGGCTGGCTTCCCGCGGCCGCCCTGCGAGGCGCGGGCGCCACCGGCAGCCTGTTGAACCACTCCGAGCACCGGACCCCGCTGGCCGAGCTCCGTGCCGCGGTCGCCGCGTTGCGAGAGGTGCATCTCGTCTCGGTCGTCTGCGCCAAGGACGCGGTCGAGGCCCGGCGCCTCGCCGCCCTCGAGCCCGAGTTCCTCGCGGTCGAGCCGCCCGAGCTGATCGGCGGCACGATCTCGGTCTCGAGCGCGAGACCCGAGGTCGTCTCGGAGAGCGTCGTGGGCGTGCATCGAGCGTCGCCGACGACCCGCGTCCTCTGCGGCGCGGGCGTGCACGACCGGGCCGACGTCCGAAAGGCGCTCGAGCTCGGCGCGGCGGGCGTCCTCGTCGCGAGCGCCGTCACGAGGGCTTCCGACCCCAAGGCCGCGCTCGACGAGCTCCTCGCCGGGTTCCCGCCACGCCGCTAGCCCTCCTCCCCGACGAGCCCGAGAGGCTTTGACCCGGGAGCGTCTCCCGATGGTCGGGGGGGCATGAGCACGAAGTTGACGGCGGACGCGTACGGCCTCCTCGACGGCCGATGAGCCCCGAACGGCGCTCGCGCGCCCGAGCGGGGGGACAACGACGGGCTCGCGGACGGCCCCGACCTCGGGTCCGGTCGAGCCGCGCCGGCGCGAGTACGAGCACCCGCACTCCGAAGCGAGGGGCCCGGGTCCCGCTGCGCGACGAGCTCGAGTCGCTCACCCGGCGTCTTCAGTGGGAGCGGCCTCCCGCCCCGCCCGCCACGACGCGGGCCCCGCGCCCGGTCGGGTCGCTTCGGATCCTGATGGTCGGCTGGGAGTTCCCGCCGCACCACACCGGCGGGCTCGGCGTGCACTGCTACGAGCTCTGCCGCGAGCTGACCCGGCTCGGCCACAAGGTCACCTTCCTCACGCCGTTCCACGGCCCCTTCACGCCCGTCGAGGGGGTAACGTTCCGCTGGCCCGGCAGCGACCCGGCCGTCGACGCGCGGCTTCCGGGGACCTACGACTTCGGTCCCGGGCCGGGGCCGTCCGCGCTCGCGGCGATCGACCTCTACAACGACTGGATCGGTGCGCTCCCCGAGGTCGCCGAGCACGACCTCCTCCATGTTCACGACTGGTTCGGGACCGTCGGAGCCGTCCGAGCGGCGCACCGGACCCGCCTGCCCCTCGTGATGACCGTCCACTCGACGGAGTACGACCGCTCGCTGGGCCATCCCTGGGCCCACATTCTCGCGCGCGAGCAGACGGGACTCGACCACGCCGACCGAGTGATCGCGGTGAGTCGCCACCTCGGCCAGCAGCTGAGAGAGCGCTACGGGGTCCCCGAGGGGAAGCTGAGGGTCGTCTACAACGCCGTGCGCCCGAGCCCGAGGCTGGCGCGGCTCGAGCACTCGAGGTCGATCGTGCTGTACGTCGGCCGCCTCGCCGCGATGAAGGGCGTCGACACCTTCCTGCGCGCGGCCCAGCGCGTCTCCGAGCACGCCCCGGGGACGCTGTTCATCGTGGCCGGCGAGGGGCCGGAGTATCCGCGACTCCTCACGCTCGCGGCCCACCTCGGGATCTCCGACCGGGTCCTGTTCCTCGGGCACGTCTCCGAGGAGGAGCGGGACCTCCTGCTCGCCTCCGCCTCGGTGTTCGTCCTCCCGTCCGTCGTCGAGCCGTTCGGCATCGCCGCGCTCGAGGCGATGGCCGCCGGGGTCCCGGCCGTCGTGTCGAAGACGAGCGGTGTCGCCGAGATCGCCGACAGCGTCTTCGCGGTCGACTTCTGGGACACCGAGGAGTTCGCGAGCCGGATCACCGAGCTGCTGCGATACCCCGAGCTCCGGAGCGCCATGGGGGCGCGCGCCCAATGGACGGCGCTCAAGGAGGGCTGGGCCGAGCGGGCGCTCCAGACGGTCCAGGTCTACGGGGAGCTGACGGGCGGGAAAGGCGCCCGGACGCGCTGAGCCAACCGCCCGCGCGCCCGCCCGAAAGACGACCCCCTCGAGGAACCCCGGACCGCCGGCGGCCCGAGCGCCGGGCGGACCCGGGTTCCTCGACCCGGGATCCTGTGGACCTCTACGGGGGCGGCGTCGGACCGGTGGGCCCACCGCTCGGCGGCGCCGAGGCGGCGGCGGCGCCCGCGGGAGGCTGCGCCGGGACACCGGAGCCGGGGCGCTTGCGACCGAGGAAGAGGAGCCACCCGATGACGGCGACGACGAGCGCCAGGAGCAGCCCGGCGGCCAGCCCGTAGACTTCGGTGCTCGAGGTCGAGCTCGTCCCGGTCTTCGTCGTCCCCGACGGGGTCGAGGGGGTCGCGTACGCCGCGAGGTAGACCGTGACGCCGTTCCCGGCGACCACGACGGTCCCGCTCGCCGAGCTGACGTTGTAGCCCGAGGGCACCGTCACCGTGTAGGGGTAGCGGCCCGCCGAGACGTGGAACGTCACGGTCGTCGAGGTGGCGGACTGGCTCGAGCCGTTGAGGTTCACCGACCACGAGCTCCCGGACGGGAGTCCGCTCAAGACGAACTGGACCGAGAAGCTCACCGACGTCGACACGGTGAACGCGATGGGGACGTCCACCGCCGCGCCACCGACCGTGACCGTGCCGGAGGCAGGGGCGATCGTGAAGCCCGAGATCGCGCCGACCGTGAAGGCGTAGGTGCCGTTCGTCTCGTTGAAGGTGAGGTTGTCGCTCGTGGACGACTGGGTCACGCCCGCGAGCGTCACGGACCAGCTCGCACCCGCCGGCAGGGACGTCTCGGTGAAGGTCACCGCGTAGACGACCGGCGAGAAGGAGACCGCGACGACCTGGCTGAGGCCGTTCTCGATCCCCGTCCCCGACGCCGGGCTCGGCGCGTAGCGCGTGTCGGAAGAGGCGACCGAGTACGAGTAGGGCGTGTCGGCCCCGTTGGTCTGCGAGACGACGATCGTCCCGCCGCCGACCCCGCTCTGGGCGACCCCGTTGAGCGTGACCGACCACGGCGTGCCCGAGGGCAGCCCGTTGGACGTGAACGTCACGGTCGCCGAGGTCCACGGGGTCATCAGCGGATACGCATCCGTCGCGCCCGAGACCGTGTAGGACGTGTCGCCGATCCCGTCGCTCCCCGGGAGCGTCTGCTGGGGTCCCGAGTAGTGGTCGAGCCCGCTGTAGCCGGTCCAGTAGTTCCCGCCGATCGGGTAGGGGGCGTTCCAGGTGCCGGCGACGGTGTTCCCGGACTGGGTGAACGCGGTCGAGTTGACGTTGTTGTGGTAGAACTGTCCCACCGAGGACACCGTGATCGTCACCGACGAGACGTCGCGGAGGTCGTTCCCCGAGACCGTCGCGAGGTTGTCCCCGTAGAGATAGACGCTGGAGCCGCCGCCGAACCGGTTGTTCGTGAGCTCGGAGGGGTAGCTGCTGTACTCGAGGTCGAGGGCGTAGCCGACCGCCCCCTGAAGGAGGTTCTGCGTGATGTCGACGCCGAAGGAGTTGGAGTAGTCGTAGACGGCGTCGTAGCCCGCGTTGCGGAGGTCGTTGCCGCTGATGAGGTCCAGACCGGCGTCGTGCTCGAGGTCGACGGCGGTGTTCGTGACGTTGACGGCCCGGTTGTCCGAGACGGTCACGCCGAGGCCCGAGTACGAGTAGATTCCCTCGTACCCCGCGTAGGAGAGGTCGTTGCCCGAGACGACGGTAGGCGCGTAGTCGCAGTACTCGAGGTAGACGGCGTCGGTACCGGCATGCGTGATATTGTTGCCGAGGATCGAGACGGCCCCCTCGGACTCGTAGACGTAGACCCCGTAGAGGAGGGCGTGGGTGATGTTGTTGTCCGTGACGTTCAGCGCGGCGGTCGAGTAGGCGAAGTTGTCGTAGTAGACGCCGGCGTACCCGGCCCCGGCGAGGTCGTTCCCGGCGATCGTGAGCGCGGCGCCGCCCGACTGGTACGCGTCGTAGATCGAGGTCGAGGACGTGTTCGCGAGAACGCTGTCGGTGATCGTGACCGGTCCGTAGCTCAGGTAGAGGTAGACCGCGTCCGACGAGGCGTTGCTGATGTGGTCGGAAACGACGCTCAGGGAGCCGTAGGAGCTGTCCGAGTAGATCCCATAGCCGGCGTTGTCCATCACATTCCCCTGGACGAGCGTCGGGCCGTAGGCGGAGTAGACCTCGACGGCCGAGCCGTAGGTGGGGGCGTAGGACATGCTGTTGTTGACGATCCAGGTCGGGCCGTAGCTCGCATCGACGTACACGGCCTCGTTCGTGAAGTTCGTGACGACGTTGTTCGAGACCGTTACCGCGGTCGTCTCGTAGAGGTAGACGCCCACGTTCTGAGCGCCCGTGAGGTTGTTCCCATCGAGGAGGACCCCGCTGGAGAGGGCGACCTCGATGCCGTCGCCCAGCGCGCCGGAGACCGGGATGTCGTTGCCGGTCACGAGGAGGTTGTGGTCGTTGGAGTCGTAGATGCCGTAGGAGTCGTGCCCGAGGAAGTTGTCGTGCTCGGAGACGTTGGTGCTCGCGCTCGCCCAGACGCCTTCGGACGAGACGGAGGTGGCGGCGGTCTCCGTGATGAGGACGTTCGTCGAGCCGTAGACGCCGACCCCGGTGTAGGTCGAGGAGGCGTTGTTCCCCTCGAAGACCACATTGAGGCACGTGCTCGCCTGGAAGCCGTAGTAGGTCGAGGCCCCGTTGTTCCCGATCACCGAGAGGTCGCTGACGAGGTAGGCCGCGAGGGCGTAGTCGAAGAGACCCGCGCCGCCCTCGAGGTAGTTGTTCTCGACGAGGAGCCCGCTCGAGCTGAACAGGTCGATGGCGTGGTTGGCCGTCGCGTTCGCGACATTGCCCGAGATGGTGACGCCGCTCGCGTCGATGACGTAGATCCCCTCGTAGGCTCCGGTCGCGTTGTTGCCGGTCACCGAGCCACCGGTGGTGCCCGCCTCCGCGATGGCGATGTTGCCGGCGCGCTCGACGTGGTTGCCGGAGACGACCGTTCCGGTCGAGTTCAGGACCTCGATGTCGATGTTCGAACCGGCGACCGCGTTCCCGGAGACCGTCGCGTACGTCGAGTTCTCGACGAGGATCCCGAGGGTGGCGTTCGTGCTCGCGAAGTCCTCGACGGTGACCGCCGTTGCGTTCGCGACCGTGACGGCCGCGCCGTCGCCGCCCAGCAGGCCCACCGTGTAGTTGACCGCAAAGCCGCTGCCGTTGACGACGACCCCGCTCGCCAGGACGACCAGGGCGCCGCTGAAGGGGGCCGTCAGGTGATAGACACCCGCCGAGACCGAGATCGGGGCCAACGGGTTGCTCACCGAGCCGTTCGGATCGATCGTGACGACCCCGAGGCTCGCGGCGGGGGAGACGAGGGTGCCCGGCGATCCGGCCCGGGCGGACCCGACGACGGCGAATCCGGCGACGAGCAGCACTGCGACGATCGCGAGCGAGGTCCACATCGAAGAGATCTTCATTCGAACGGCTCCTAGAGCGGGTTCCGCGTAGAACTCCGCTGAGCGACCTACTAAAGACTTTGGGCGCGGACGAGCGGGCGTCGGCGGCTCTCGGCGGTCTCGGCGAGACCGTTCGGGAAGGGATCGCGTCCGCAGGCCTGCCCCGATAGGTTACGGACCTCTCGACGGGGCGTCGGCGTCCCGGCGCGGACGAGCGCCCACCGCTTCCGGTCAGGCCCTGATATAGCCCCCGCCGGCCTTGCGCACGCGCCGGGAGCGCATGAGCGAGTACCGGGCCTTTGCGCCCCGCGACACAGCCCCGACCCCTGGGGGGGGAATTCTCGGTACCGCGCGGCCCTCTCCGACGCCGGAGGGGGAGGCCGGGTCGACGGGGTCCGCCCCTCCCCGGACCGTGCTCGTTCGACAGAGCCCTCCCACGGCGGGTCGCCCGGGACGACCCTCGTAGGAGCCCGAATGCAGATCGTCCTCTACCTCCACCTGCACCAGCCGTGGCGCCTCGCCCGGTTCCGCTACCTCGACCTCGGCAGCGGTCGGTCCTACTTCGACGAGCCGAGGAACCTCGAGCTGTTCCGCGGCATCGCCGAGAGGTCGTACCGACCCGCGCTGGGCCGGCTGCTCTCGGCCCTCGAGGCCCACCCGGAGTTCCGGTGTAGCCTTTCGATCACCGGAACGTTCGTCGAGCAGGCCGACCGGGCGGCCCCCGACGTGCTCGAGCTGGTCCGCGCGCTCGTACGGACCGGCCGGGTCGCGCTCGTCGCCGAGACGTACTACCACTCCCTCGCCTTCCTGCTCCCTCCGCCCGAGCTCGCCGAGGAGGTGGCGCTGCACCGCCAGATGCTCTGGGACCGGTTCGGGGCCCGTCCGAAGGTGCTCCGCATGACCGAGCTCGCCTACTCGGACGAACTGGCGCGCTTCGCGGAGTCCCAGCGATTCCACGGCATGCTCGCGGAGGGCTGGGAGGGGATCCTCCACGGGCATCCCCCGACGCATGTCTACTGTGCCGCGAGCGCTCCGACGGTGCAGCTCCTGCTGCGACACTACCCGCTCAGCGACGACGTCGGGTTCCGCTTCTCCTCGAGGGAATGGAGCGAGTACCCGCTCACGAGCGAGAAGTACGCGGGCTGGATCGCGGCGACTCCGGGAGAGGTCGTCAACCTCTTCATGGACTTCGAGACGTTCGGGGAGCATCACAAGGCCGACACCGGTATCCTCGAGTTCCTGAGCGCGCTGCCCGAGGCCGTCGCGGTGCACCCCCGCCTCGGCTGGGCCACGGTCGAGGAGGCGATCCACCTCCCCCCACGCGAGTCCGTCTCCGCGCCCGTGACCGTGAGCTGGGCCGACCAGAACCGGGACCTCGGTGCCTGGCTGGGCAACGACCTCCAGCGCTCGGCGTTCGAGGCCGCCAAGAAGGTGGGTGTGCTCGTCGAGAAGGCGGGGGATCCCGAGCTCCTCACGAGCTGGCGTCGGCTTCTCACCTCGGACCACTTCTACTACATGTACGTGAGCGGGCACGGCGCCGACGCCGGCGTCCACCAGTACTTCAGCTCCTACGGGAGTCCGTACGACGCGTACGCCAACTACATGAACGCGCTCACTGACCTGCGGCAGAGGGCCGTGGCCCGGCTCCGGTAGGACCTCGCGCCCCCATGATCTCGCATCTCGCTGGGAACGGCCGGGTCCTTCTCACCGTCGACGAGGACGGTGTCTGGACGGACCTGTTCTACCCGTATCCGGGCCAGTTCCAGAACCTTCGCGAGGCTCGGCTGGGCCTGTACGATGTGGGGGGCCGACGGTTCGCCTGGCTTCAAGGGGAGACCGGCTGGCTCGCGCGGAGCGCGGTCCTCGACCGCGGTGAGAGCCCCGAGTTCCGCTGGAGCGGAGACGGGCTCGTCCTCACGGTCGAGGATCGCGTCCATCCGAACCACGACCTCGTGATCCGAACGCTCCGCCTCGCCAGCGACCGACCCCGGGAGCTCCGCCTGTTCGCCTACCACTCGCTCAAGATCGCGGAGTCGATGTACCAGGAGACCGCGTACGTCGACCCGGACCGACACGCGCTCGTGCACTACAAGCGGGGTCTCTACTTCGAGTTCTTCAGCGACCCGACGTTCACGGGAGCGGCCTGCGGCGAGCACACGCTCAAGGGGCTGCAGGGCTCCTACGTCGACGCCGAGGACGGCCGCCTCGAGGGACGCGCGATCGCGCACGGCGCCGCCGACAGCGTCCTCGAGTGGGACGTCCACCCGACCCCCGGACACCCGGCGCTCGTGCGCCTCATGCTCGCCCTCGGGCGCGGGCCCGAGGCTGCGCGGCGCGTGCACCAGTACGTGGCGACGGGGGGCGCGGAGCGGTTCGAACGAGAGGCGGCGGCGTTCTGGCGGGGCTGGGCCACGCGAGCCTGGCCCGAGCTGCCTCGGGACCTCTCGGACCGGGCCAAGACGCTCTACCGAAGCTCTACGAGAGTGATGCGGCTCGCCACGGGTACGAACGGGGCGATCATCGCCTCGCCGGACACGACCTCGCTCGTCGTCGGCGGCGACACCTACAACTACTGCTGGTGGCGCGACGGCGCCTACGTGAGCAAGGCGATGGACGAGGCCGGCCTCTATCAGCAGGCCCAGCGGTTCCTCTCCTTCGCGCAGCACTGCCAGAGCCCCGACGGCTCTTGGGTCCACCGACACTTCCCGGACGGCGCCATCGGCAGCACCTGGCATCCTCCCCCGTTCCTGCAGATCGACCAGACGGCCTCGGTCATCGCCGCCACCTGGCACCATTTCAAGCGGGCCGGTGACGCCGACGTCCTCCTCGACCTCTGGCCGATGGTGAAGGGGGCGGCGAACTTCCTCACGGAGTTCCGCGATGCCGAGACCGGCCTGCCGGCCCCGTCGTTCGACCTCTGGGAAGAGCGCCGGGCCATCCATCTCTACTCGAGCGCGGCGGTCGTGCACGCCCTCGAACGTGCCGCCCGCGTCGCCGAGCAGCTCGGCAAGGACCCCGAACGCTGGCGACAGGCCTCTCGCGACTATCACGACCGAGCGCTCGAGCGGTTCTGGGACGCGGCCGAAGGACGGTTCGTCCGGTCCCTCTCGCCTCGGGACGACCGGAAGGACGCATCGACGCTCCTCGCGCTGAAGCTCGGCCTGCTCCCGCCGGAAGACCCGAGGTTCCGGACGACGGTCGACACCCTCGAGCAGCGGCTTTGGAACCCCACGCAAGGCGGTCTCGCCCGGTACGAGGGGGACAGCTACTACGGCACGGAGAACCCGTGGATCGTCTGCACGCTCTGGCTCGCCGAGGCCCGGCTCGCCCTGGGTGACCGGGAGCGCTGCCGGCAGCTCCTCGAGTGGGCGGCGGCGCATGCCACGGCGACGTTCCTTCTCCCCGAGCAGGTCGATGCCGCCACGGGCGGCCCCAAGAGCGCGACGCCGCTCACCTGGTCGCACTCGACGTTCGTCGATGTCGCCCACAAGTACTCTCGCGCCCAGGTCGGCGCGCCGTCGGAGGAGGACTAGCCTGTGCCGCGCGCGAGCCCCCGACGGTCCGCCGGCTCGGGACGGCTGGAGGGATCCGTGCTCGGGATCGACCTCGGCGCGACGAAGGTCGTCGCGGGTCTCGTCTCACCCGAGGGGAAGGTCACCGCGGAGGCGGACCGCCGCGTACATCGGAACGACGGTCCACGAGGGGTCCTCGCGACGCTTCTTGAGGTCGCGCAAGGGCTTGCACAAGAGGGCCGACGCGTCGACGCCGTCGGCGTGGCGGTCGCCGCACAGGTCGACTCCGAGAGCGGCCGGGTCCTCTACGCCCCCAACCTCCGGTGGAGGGACGTTCCCCTGGGCGCCTGGCTCGCTCGACGCCTCGCCGTTCCGGTCCTTCTCGAGAACGACGTCCGGTCCGCGACGTGGGGGGAGTGGCGCCACGGGGGCCACGAAGGCATCGGCAATCTCGCCTGCCTCTACGTCGGGACGGGCGTCGGGGGCGGCTTCGTCGTCGACGGTCGGCTGCTCGGAGGGGCCTGCCAGGCGGCCGGCGAGGTCGGACACCTCACGGTCGTCGCGGAGGGGAGGAAGTGCTCCTGCCCGAACCGTGGGTGTCTCGAGGCGTACGTGGGCGGCTGGGCGATCGGCGCGCGCGCCCGCGAGGAGGCCCGGGCCCACCCGCGAGAGGCGGCGGCGATGCTCGAGCGCGCGGGAGGCCTTCGCCAGCTCGATGCGACGGTCGTGACCGCACTCGCGCGAGAGCGGGACCCCGCGGCGCACCGCCTGATGGAGGAGACGGGCACCTGGCTCGCCGCCGGCGCCGTCTCGATCGTGAATGCGTTCAATCCCGAGCGACTCTTGCTCGGAGGCGGCGTCCTCGAGGGCTACCCCGACCTGGCCCGCTCCGTCGCGCGCGCCGTGGCCCGTCGAGCCCAGCCCCCCGCGGCCGCGGCCGTTCGGGTCGGCCGGGTGCGCCTCGGCGCCTGGGGGCCCGTGATCGGCGCGGCGTCGAGGGTTCGCGACCGCCTCGAGGCCCGCGGGCCTCACGGCGGTGCGCCTCGCGCGAGAGGGAGGTCGCGCCGTTGAAGGTCCGGGGCGACCGAGTCGCGTTCGGGGGACCCGGGATCGCCCCGCGCTGGAGCCACGGCAACAAGGAGGGGGTCGGGACCGCCTATTCGCAGGACAGCCGGCTCTGGTACACGCTGCATCGAGGGATCGTCACCGAGGTCTACTACCCCCTGATCGACCATCCGCAGACCCGCGACCTCCAGTTCCTCGTGACCGACACCGAGGGCCGTTTCCAGGAGGAGCGGCATCAGCTCGATACCCACATCGAGCGCATGACCGACCACACCCTCGGCTACCGTCTCGAGAACCGGGACCCTAGCGGGCGCTACACGATCTTCAAGGAGGTGATCGGCGCGCCCCACCTCCCGTGCCTGCTCCAGCGGAGCCGCCTCGAGGACCACCGTCCCGGCGGGCCGCCGCTCTCGTTGTACCTCCTCGCCGCCCCGCACCTCGACGTCGGAGGCTACGGCAACAACGCCTACGTCATCGAGATGCCCGGCCGAACGCTCCTCGCGGCGGAGCGGAACGGCACCTGGCTCGCCCTCGGGGCGAGCGTCCCGTTCCGCGCGAGCTCCGTCGGCTACGTCGGCGCGTCGGACGGCTGGACCGATCTCAACGCGCACCGGGCACTGACCTGGCAGTTCGACCGCGCCCCCGAGGGTAACACCGCCCTCGTGGCCGAGCTCGAGATGACTCCCGGGACCGAGTTCACCGTCGGACTCGCCTTCGGTCGCGGGCTCCCGCACGCCGTGGCGGCGCTCCTCGAGGCGCTCCGACTGCCCTATAGCGAGCACCGGAGCCGCTTCCGCGCCCAGTGGGACCGTGTGAGCCACCGACTCAAGCCGCTCAAGGACCGCTCGCACGACGAGGGGAACCTCCTCCACTCGAGCTACAGCCTCCTGCTCGCCCACGAGGACAAGACGTTCCCCGGTGCGTTCGTCGCCTCCCTCTCGATCCCGTGGGGCCACGCCAAGAGCGACAACGACCGGGGCGGCTACCACCTCGTGTGGACGCGCGACCTCGTCCAGATCGCCCTCGGACTCCTCGCGGCCGGCGACGAGGTGACACCGCTGCGGACGCTCGCCTACCTGATGGCGAGCCAGGGCGCGGACGGGGGGTTCCCGCAGAACTTCTGGCTCGATGGAACCCCGTACTGGACGGGCGTGCAGCTCGACGAGGTCGCGTTCCCGATCCTGCTGGCCTTCCGGCTGCACCGGGCGAGAGCGCTCGGAGAGCTCGACCCCTACCCGATGGTCCTGGCGGCCGCGAGATTCCTCCTGACGCGGGGCCCCGCGACGCAGCAGGACCGATGGGAGGAGGTCGGCGGCTACTCGCCGTCGACGCTTGCGATCGTCACGACGGCGCTCCTGGGCGTCGGCGCGATGGCGCGCGAGCGCGGCGACAGCGCCTCGGCCGCGCTCGTCGAGGGCTACGCGGACTTTCTCGAGGCGCACGTCGAGCGGTGGACGGTCACGAATCGCGGCACGCTCGTCCCGGGCATCTCCCGACACTACGTTCGCATCCTCCCGATCGACCGGGGCGACCCCTCCCCCGATGAGGATCTCGAGTCCGCGGTCGTGCGTCTCGAGAACCTTCCGCCCGGTCACGCGACGGAGTTCCCGGCGCGCGAGATCGTCGACGCCGGCTTTCTCGAGCTCGTACGATACGGTCTCCGGCGTCCCGACGACCCGTTGGTCGTCGACTCCCTCCGGGTCGTCGACGCGCTCCTGCGCGTCGAGACCCCCGAGGGAGCCGCCTGGCGGCGCTATCCGCATGACGGCTACGGCGATCGCGACGACGGATCCGCCTACGACGAGTGGGGCGTCGGCCGGGCCTGGCCCCTCCTCACGGGCGAGCGGGGCCACTACGAGCTCGCTCGAGGCGCCGACCCGTCCCCGTACCTCCGCGCCCTCGAGCGCTTCGCCGGCTCCACCGGTCTCCTGTCCGAGCAGGTCTGGGACGGGGACGACCTGCCCGCCGTGCATCTGTGGCGGGGTGGCCCGACGGGGTCGGCCCGACCTCTCGCCTGGGCGCACGCGGAGTACCTCAAGCTGCTGCGGTCGGCGCACGACGGCCACGTCTTCGACCGCCTCCCCGAGGTCCACGACCGATACCGGTCCCCGCGGCGGCGCGGGCGCTCGGAGGAGTTCTGGACCGCGGCGAGGGCCCCGAAGGCGGTCGACGCGGGCGCTCGCCTGTGGATCGTCGCGGAGGAGCCGTTCCGGCTCCACGCCTCGACCGACGATTGGGGCCACGTCCTCGACACCGACAGCGTCGAGGCCCCGCTCGGCCTCCACTACGTGAGGCTCGACGAGATGCCGGCGGCGGGGGGCCGCCTCGATTTCACGCGACGCTGGCTCCGGACGGGAGCCTGGGAGGGCACGGACCACGCCGTCGAGGTCGTCGCACCCCCCGTCGTCGCATCCCGCCTCTAGCGCGACCCTCGGGCCGCCGCGCTCGCGGCGCGATCGCCCCTTCGACGGGTCGACGTTCGCGTCAGAGGAGCGATACGATCGGCTTCCCCTGCATCCGCTCCGGGAGCTCGAGCCCCATCCGCTTGAGGATCGTCGGCCCCATGTCGAGGATCGACTCCTCGCCGACCCGGCCTCGCGGCGCCCGTCCCGGCTCCGACATCAGGTAGATCCCGTCGAAGGAGTGGACGGAGTCGTCCGGTCCCGTGTCGTTCTCCGTGAGGAACAGGCTGTTGTGGCCGAGGGTTCCGGCGGACCGCCACTTGAGGTTGGCGAAGTAGACCATGAGGTCGGGCGCGTCGCCCTGGACCTCCCGATAGATCTTCGCGGGCGCGCGGACGTCCGGCCGGAGGGGCTGGCCGTTGGGCAGCGTGACCTCGGAGAGCTGCGTCGTGATCCGCTGCGTGATCGCCGGGATCTGGAAGGAGGGCAGGATCCCCTCGGGCTCGCGTCCCTTCACGTTGAAGAAGATGCGGGCATAGTAGCCGCCCGCGCCCCAGGCCGTCGTCTTGGACCAGTCGACCGAGAGCTTCTCGATCGGCGTCCCCCGCGCCGGGGCCGGAGCCTTGAGGGCGAGGTAGCCCTTCTGAATGAGCCATTCGTTGATGCAGAAGCAGCCGTCCATCGCCATGCTCCCGTGGTCCGACAGCACGAACGTCGTCACGTCGTCGCCGACGAGCTCGAGGAGCTTTCCGATCTCCTCGTCGAGCATCGTGTAGTAGCGGTCGACGAGGGCCCGGTACGAGGGGACGTCCTCGTAGCGCGGGTGGGTCGTGTCGAAGAACTTCCAGAAGGTGTGGTGGATGCGGTCCGGCCCGATCTCGTGGAGCGCGAAGAGGTCCCAAGGCTCCTTCTTCCACAGGTGGCGCGCGACGGCCCATCGCTTCTGCGTCATGTCGATGAGCTCGTTCCCGATCCTCTCCCGGTCCTCGGCCCGGAACGTGACGTCGAACTCGTAACCGCCCGCGACGCCGAGGATCTCGGGGATGAGCGAGGCCGGGGTCGCGAAGTCCTTCGCCCCGTCCGGCGTGAGGAAGTCGGAGATGTAGACGCCGTTGAGGGTGGGCGGCGGGTACCCGGGGGGCATCCCGATGACGCAGACCCGCTTGCCGGCGCGCGAGAGCAGTTCCCAGGCCGGCGGGTGCGGCAGCATCTGGGGCGTGGGCGAGTAGGTGTCCCAATAGGTCCCCGGCCTTCGGTGACGGAACCCGTAGATCCCGAGAGAACCCGGGTCCATTCCCGTGAACATGACGGCCCAGGCGGGCACCGTGATCGGCGGGTCGCAGCTTCGCAGGACGCCGTAGCTCGCGCGAGCCATGAGCGCCCTCATGTGGGGCATCTTGGGGAGGAACTTGTCGTAGAGCAGCTCGGGAGGCATCGAGTCGAGCCCCAGCACCAGCGTGCGCGCCTTCGGGTCGGCCATCGAGAGGGGCCGGCCACACTACGGTTAAAAACCTGACTCCGGCGGCAGCAGTCCGGGGTGGCGCGCGCATACGAGGGCGCGCTCGCTCGGACCCGAGCGCACCCGCCCCTCAGTCCATCTGACGGCGGAAGCGCTCCTCGAGCTCGCTCGCGAACCGCTTGAGCCGGTCGGCCCGGTCGGGATGGCTCGGATGGACGACCAGCTCGGCTACCTGGGCGCCGTGCCGAAGCGTCAGCCGCTCCTCGTCGGGGAGCCGCTCGTCGGGGCTCCCGTTCCAGCTGAGCCCACGGATCGACAGGCGGCGTCGAGGAAGATCCGGGTCGCGAACGATGAGGTACAGGTGCCCCCAGTGCTCCGCCCCTCGAAGCGGGATGCGCTCGAGCACGGCCCGCTTCCACGCCCGGACCCCCTCGGGCAGGTCGGTGAGCTCCCACCACGGGGACAGGTACACGAGCGCGTACCGCTCGTACTCGAGCGCCCCGCGGATCGCCAGATCGAGGTAGCCGAGCATCATCGTCGGAGGCACGGGCGACGAGGAGGACGACGTCTCGGTGCGCGCCGCTCCCCCGCCGGCGCCTCCGCGTTCCGGTAGGGGCTCCTCCTCAGGCATTCCCGGCACACAACCGGGTTCACCTCTTGAGCCTAGTCAACGAGAAAGACGGCCCGCCCTTCACGGGGAATGAAGGGTGGAGCGAGCGAGTGGCGGACGTCCGCACCATGGGGCTTGGACCCCGTCGCTAGTCTGCCCGCCGTCGACCCGTTGTCCTGGGGTTCGCCCCCGAAGAGGAGTTTGTCGGGTTCTGCCCGCACGCTCCACCCTGACCACCACCGAGGAGGAGGTGATCGGGTGTACGTAGGCATCGATGCCCATCAACGCGACTGTCACGCCACCGTGCTGAACGACGCCGGGGAGACCGTTTCGACGGCCCGCTTTCCGACAACCCCGAAGGCGCTCACCCAGTGGGCGGAGAGACTTCCGAAGGGATCAGTGCTCGCCCTCGAGGCGAGCACCGTGGGCCCCGTCCGACCCTGGGGGTCACCACAAGCCAGCACTCTCCGCGAACGCTGCGGCCAGCCCCTCTAACCGTCCTTCACTCGACGCCGGCCCTTTGGTTCCTCCGCGTCGCCCTCATGGCTTTGACGTGTACCCCGCCGGGTTGCACCGGGTGAGGGGTGCGCGGAGAGGGTGGTTCGGCCATGGGTCCAGCTCCGGTCATGCTTCCTTTTTCATCTTCTTCGAGAGCTCCGCGGGCGCGAGGTAGTTCAGCGAGGAGTGCGAGCACTCCTCGTTGTAGTGGCGTGGCGATGTCACCAGATGGTCTCGGGTTTCCGTGAACGGCCTCGGTGGGGGCGTCCAGAGGTAGTCCATCTTGAGGTGACCGTGGTAGCTCTCGATCATCCCGTTGTCCTCCGGCCTCTTCTTGCGGATCGCCTCCACCTCGATCCCCCCCACCTTCATGCTCTCCCGGAACACGTGTGCGATGAACTGGCTCCCGGCGTCCGACCGCAGGACCACCCCGTCGGCGCGCAGGCACCGAGGGAACTCCCGAGCGACCGCCGCCAGGACCACGTCGATGGCCTCGGTCGCCCCGCAGTTCGGGAGGAAGCTGTACGCCAGCACCTCGCGCGTGCAGCCGTCGAGGATCGAGGTCAGCGGGCACGGACCCCGATCGGTGGTGTCGATGTAGGTGAGGTCGGTGTACCATTTCTGGTTCGGTCGATCCGCCTCGAGGACTCCCGTCGATGGAAGACGAGGGCGAGGGAAGTGGGCCGGTCGGAGGAGCCGCTCTTCCTTCATCAGCCGGTAGACCCGCTTGCGGTTGATTGTGCGACCCTCGCGCCGGAGCATCGCCCATACCCGACGGTGACCGTACGTCACCAGCTGGAGGGCGACCCGACGGACTGCGGTCCGGGTCTCGGCCTCGTCCGGCCATCGGTGCGCGACATGAGGCCGAGGTGCACAGTAGAGGGCCCGACGAGAGATCCCGGACATCCGGGTGGCCCTCGAGAGGGAGCTGATCCCGCGCTCCCGCATCGTGGTCACGAGCTCCCTCCGTCGTTTTTTCCCACGGTGCCCTCCAGGTGCTACCGGAGGACGTCGTTGGCGATTGCGTAATCGGCGACGAGCTTCTTCAGACGCGAGTTCTCGTGTCGGAGGGCGGTCCCCGCGCTGCCCTCGCGGTTCTTCAGTCCGACCTTCATCCCGGTGAGGGCCTTTTGCTTCCACTCATAGAACGCTGTGGAGCTGATGCCGTGACGCCGACAGATCTCGGAGACGTTCGCTCTGGGTTGGAGGCCTTCCAGGACGACCTGGAGCTTCTCCTCGGTCGACCAGACCTTGCGGGTCGTCATGGATACCCCGGAGGCCGGCACGAAGCCGGCAGCCCTCTTTGAGGTTCGGTCTCCCCCCAGACCCTCCTCAGCCACCCGGGCAGGTCCAACCTACGTACGTGTGCAGTTCTGCAGGGGTACGCGCCAGCTTCCCTGCGCTCGGCCGGGCCGGTCCCTCGGTGCTTTGAACCCTTATGAACGGCTCGGGATAGGAGCGGGTCGACGTTGCGTCGGGGGGAGGCTACGCCGGAGTCGTCGAAATGACGACTTCCCCTACGAGATTGAACGTCCCTGCGACCGAGGGCGTCTGGATTGTTACAACAACTGCTTGGCAGCCCAAGCACGCCTCGCCGAATGGTGCCACGCCCGTCACAGAAAACGGTGCACCTACAGACGCATTCGCAATCGTCGCCAGGACATACTGGCCGCCTGCAGCATGCTGCGGCTGCGTCTGTCCAATCAGGGTGCAGTTGAACAATGCTCCCGGGGGGAAATCCAACGGCCCGGTCGCGTAGCAGGTGCCCGAAAGAGCCGGGAACACGAGCCCTGTCGAGTTTACCGAGACGGCCCAGACCGGGGTCCACGAGAGACTGGATACCGTCATAGAACCGGGCGATTCCGCAACGTGCTGTGCGCTGAGGATGACTAGGATCACGACCGCGCTAGCGGCGAAGCCGCCGCCAATGCCCGTCATTGTGGAGCTCCTCGGCATGTCCCTCAGGCCCCTTAGCTCACGTCCATAGTAGCTAAATCGCCTCGCCTCTAGTTGAACAATTGGTGGCCCCGCCTATGGATACCTGTAGCCGGAGCTTACGGTAGTCCCGACGCTGAACTCCGGATGGCCAGAAACCTCGGGGCCCCAGAATGAGGTAGCGAGGCGGTAGGTGTGCCACGAGCCGCTCCACCAGTACGGCATAGTAGCGTTGAATGTCCCTATCGGGCCGGACAGCCCCACATACGACGGCGACCCCTGGGCTGAGTTCGTAGACATATTCCAAATCAAAGCGGGTCCGCTTTGAAGCGGTTGCCCGTAGAAGCTGACCAAGGGCTCCTCTAGCTGGCCCAACTCGACCTCCCGGGGAAGCAGATCGAGGAGGTCGAGGGGCAGCTGGTCCAGCTCGGGGTCGACGACCCGGCGGTCCAGAGGCTGATGACGCTCCCTGGGCTCGACTTCTATTCGGCGCAGGTGATTCTCGAGGAGATCGGGGACATCACACGGTTCCCGACGGAGAGGCACCTCTCGAGCTACGCGGGGCTGGTGCCGCGCGTGATGCAGAGCGGAAACACGCTGCGCATGGGCCGGATCCACAAGCAGGGACCCCGAGCCCTTCGGTGGATTCTCACGACGTGCGCCCACGCAGCGGTGAAGGCCCCCGGGAAGTTCCAGCGGCTCTTCCGGCGGTGGGAGAAGCGGCTCGGGAAGGGGAAGGCGATCGTGGCCGTGGCGCATCGGATGATCGAGGTCATCTTCGCGCTCCTCGCACGCAACGAGGCGTACTCGGAGGAGCGGGCGGAGAAGACCCACGCCAAGATCGTCCGGATGAGAAGCCGGGCGCGAGCGCTGCCGGCTCGCGACCCTGAGACACGATGGAACGCGCTCGGCGCCGAGGCCCAGCAAGTACTAAGAGGAGCGAGAGGATGACCGCCCGTCAGCGGGCAGGACCGCTTTCAGAGGAGTGCCGGGGGCCCGAACGCTTCCGGCCCCGCATCGGCTCCCCCGAAGGCCTTAAGCACCACATATGTAGATGCATATGCATGTCGTCGAGGAACATCGCCGTTCGCAAGGACGTCTACGACGCACTTCGCCGGGAGAGACGACCGAACGAGAGCTTCACGAAGGCCCTCCTTCGGCTGCTCAACCAGAGGGGGCCGCTCGACGACCTTGTCGGCGTCTGGCCCGAGAAGGCGCCTGCCTCAGAACACCGGCTCCTGGCGGCCTCGAGGGTCGTTACGGGCGGTCGACGATGAAGGCGCTCGACACCCCTGCGCTGCTCGAGATCCTTCGAGGGCGCCCGCCCGCGAAGGCGCTCCTCCGGTCGCTCGCCGGCGAGGAGCTCGCGACGACGGAGCTGAACCTCTACGAGCTCGACAGCCTCGCCCGCATCGAGGGACCTCGAGGCCTCGAGCGGCGCCTCACGGCGATCGAGAGGCTCCGCCGCCGCCTCACGACCCTCCCGATCGACGAGCGGGCCACGCGGGCCGCCGCCGCGGTCTCGAGAGGGCACCGACGGGGCAACGCTCGTGAGCTGTCCCTCATGCTCGGAGCCGCGGTCGCCGCCGGGTGCTCCGAGTGGATCACGACCCGGTCGCTCGCGCCGACTGAGATGCCTGGGCACCTCAAACTGAGGCTGGTCGGCCAAAGGGCCACTACGTAGTGCCTATTGCGTAACTCACACTCCTACGATAGCTATGTCGGACAAACGGAGCGCGTTTGTCAGAGGAAACGGGCGGAAACGGCCCCCGGGCGCGTTTTCGCAGGGGAGGGGCCTACCAGGGGCCTCGACGGTCGGATCGGTGGTTGTACTAAAGAAGGGAGTCACAGCATCGATAGATACGTTCCTGACAAGGCCCAGTAGCCCATCTCACGCACTCACCTGTCGCGTAGGGCTCTCGAGCAGAAGCCGCCGAGCGCCTGCCTCTCCTCGAGAAGTGGTATAACTGGAGTTATACGAACCCCTTTTCGGCCCCCGATCGCCCTCGAGAGCCCCCCTCTCTGGACGGACGGAGAGCCCGGCCAGGGCCCCTCGCACTCGACTGGGGGGCCCGAGGGGCCGCGCTCGCTCCCCGCACCCTCACCTTGCGTATCGACCTCCCCTGGCGCGGCGGCTCGCGGGGACTGTGGCGGCTACGCCGCCCGTCGCGGACTCGCCAGGACCGGGGACGCGATGTCCGCCGAGGACGACCGCGCGTCTCGCGGATCGCGCCGCGAGTTTCGACTGCCTACCGAGGTTTGCGTGTCGCCACGCCGCGTCATACGCGGTCAGGGGGAGATCACGTGGCCAGATCCCCGTCGTGAAGCCACCTCGACTCCCCTCCCTCTGCCGAGCCGTTGCGAGTGGTGAGCTCGGTCGATGGCCGTCGCGAGTTGGAGAATATGCACTCTACAGTCACGGTGGGTGCGCAACGGTCACGACTAAGGCATCTAGATGGCTCATCGCACCATCGGCGACTCCCGTCCTCGACCCGGACCGGACGCCGGCCAACCCGGGCTTCTCGTGGCCTCCAGAGTCCACATATGTATCCACATATGTGGAGTCGTAACCTACGTTCGCGTACGCGTCTTTCGCGCTCGTTGCCACTCCCGCTTGAGCAGGCCGAAGACGAGGTCGTCGCGGGCGACACCGTCCTTGACGATCGCGCCTCGAAGCCGTCCCTCGAGGCGGAAGCCCGCCTTTTCCAAGACGTGCGCGGAGCGGTCGTTGCCGGGGAAGGTGCCCGCCTCGACGCGCTCGAGCGCGAGGGGTCCGAAGGCGAGCTCGAGCAGGCCCTCCAACATCTCGCTCGCGTAGCCGTGGCCCCAGTGCCGCACGCCCAGCCAGTAGCCCGCCTCGCCCCGCCGGTGCTCACGGTGGATCTCGTGCAACGACACGCCGCCGACCAGACGACCGCTCGAGCGCTCGATCGCCCACAGGGACAGGGCTTGACCGCGCCGGTGCTTGAGGCGCGTGCGCGCGAGCCACTCACGCTCCTGCGAGAGGGTGAGCGGATAGGGTACACCGAGGAGCCATCGAGAGACCCGGCGGTCCCGAAGCATCGCGTAGGCCTCGGGGAGGTGCCGCTCGCCCGGTCTCTCGAGACGAAGGCGCGCGAGCTCTCGAGGAAGTCTCACCGAAGCGAAGGAGCCAGGAGGGTCTACGATGTCGAGCTCAGCGTTCTCCGCGCTATACGGTTTCCCGACAGAGTCCCTCGAAGCCGTTGTTCAGACTCGCGCGAGGGAGACGGGAGGCGCTGGACATTCGACCTCCGGTAAAAAGCCCTATTATCTCCCGGCGCGCATGGGCCCGTGCAGCCGGGACTCCCGTCCACGCGTTGCAGAGAGACAGCAATGATGGCAGCGGAGGCGAAGAAGGTCTGGATGGATGGGAAGCTCGTCGACGGCGCCGACGCGAAGGTGCACGTCCTGAGCCACACGCTCCACTACGGTGTGGGGGTCTTCGAGGGCATCCGCTGCTACGATACCCCGAGGGGGCCGGCGATCTTCCGTCTCGAGGAGCACGTCGCGCGGCTTCTCGCGTCGGCCAGGGTCTACCGGATGCCGAGCCCGTACTCGCACGAGCAGATCTGCCGCGCGATCGTCGATACGCAGGCCGCCAACGGGATCACCCCGTCCTACATCCGACCGATCCTCTACCGTGGCGAGCCCGCTCTCGGTGTGAAGAACCAGAAGGGGAAGGTCTCGCTCGCGGTCGCCGCGATCCCCGCGAAGAAGTACCTCGGTGAGTCCTCGGACTCTGGTGTCCGGGCCAAGATCTCGCCGTTCCGAAAGTTCCACTCCGACTCGATCCCGAGCTTCGCCAAGACCTGTGGCAACTACATCAACAGCTACCTCGCCGGCATCGACGCGGCCGAGGACGGCTACGAGGAGGCGATCCTCCTCGACCACAACGGCTTCCTGGCCGAGGGGACGGGAGAGAACCTCTTCCTCGTTCGGGACGGCGTACTCTACACGCCGGGGCCGGAGTCGGATATCCTCCTCGGGATCACGAGGGCCTCCGTGATCGAGATCGCGAACGACCTCGGGCTCAAGGTGGTCGAGAAGCTGCTCACGGTCAACGAGCTGCTCGTCGCCGAGGAGGCGTTCTTCTCGGGGACCTACGCCGAGATCGCTCCGATCCGCGAGGTCGGGCATTATCCGATCGGGACCGGCAAGCCGGGTCGCCTCACACGCGACATCCAGGACGTCTTCTACAAGCTCGTACGAGGAGAGGAGCCCCGCTACGCCAAGTGGCTCCACCCGGTCACGACGACCGCCGCCCCCGTGGCGCGGACCGCGCGACGGGCCGGGACCGCCTAGCGCGACCGACGGCGCGCGGGCGGTGCCGTCGGCTCCTCGACGTCGGGGTCCTCGACGACGGCCGGCGGAGGCTGGGGGAAGCCCCGGCGAGAGGTGTGGAGGTGCGGGTCCGGCCGCCAGACCAGCTCGACGCGGAGCCCGTCCGGCCCCTTGAGGAAGAGCGAACGCGAGTCATCCCGCTCCTTCTCGCCGACGACGACGATACGGGCCCGTCGAACGCGGTTCTGAAGGCCGGTCCAGGTCGCGACACGCAGGGCGAGGTGGTGAATGCCGTCCGGCTTTCGTCCCTTCTCGGCGTCGCGCAGCCCGAGGACCTGGTCCCCGAAGAGGAGGAACGTGTGGTCCGGCCCCTCCCCGATCACGTCGAGGCCGAGCTGGTCGACGAAGAAGTGCCGGGCCTTGGCCCGGTCCGGGACGAGCAGGTCGACGTGGTCGAATCCGGTGAGCTCTATCTGCGAGACGGGCGGAGACACACGATCCCTCGAGCCAAAGGCTCGCCGCGGCGGAGCCGGCCACCGTATTTGGGCTCTTGGAGGTCCCGCGCCGGCGACACGACCCCGGTCGGGGACCGGGCCCGGTCCTCGCCGAAGCCACGCCAGTAGAGGAATTAAATAGGCGAAGAGAAGGGCGGCGTACCACCGGGTGTCGCCGTTGGAGAGGGAGGGGTCCGCGGAGCCCGAGCCCGCCCCGAACGAGCCCGCCCCGAACGAGCCCGCCCCGAACGCCTCCCGTCTCGACGAGACGCTCCGCAGCATGAGCCGCGGGACGTCGGTGATGGTCGTCGCAACGCTCCTCGTCGTCGTCCTGCAGTTCTTCACACGCGCGATCGTCACGCGCAACGTCACGACGGACCAGTGGGGCGAGTTCAACCTCGGCTTCTCGCTCGCCTCCCTCCTCGCCCTCACCGCCGCCTTCGGGATCCCGACCGCGACCGCGAGGTCGCTCGCCTTCGAGCAGACGCTCGAGGCGCGGTTCGCGCTCGTGCGCAAGGCGATCTACGTGAGCGTCCCGGTCGGGGCCGTCGCGGGCATCTTGGTCTACGTCTTCGCCGGCGCGATCGCCGCGCCGTTCGCCAAGGCCGGCCAACCGAGCCTGACGCCCGTCTTCCAGCTGTTCTCGGTGAGCATCGCCCTGACGATGCTCTCGAACGTCCTCGTCGGGATCTTCCAGGGGCTCGAGCGGGCCGAGCCGTACGCGATCTTCATCCAGATCGTCAACCCCGCGCTGTTCCTCGCCTTCACCGCGGCGCTCCTCGGGCTCCGGGCCGGGTTCGAGGGTGTGCTGATCGGCTACGTGCTCTCCTGGGTCGGCTCGTTCGCCGGGCTGGCCGTCTACACCTATCGCCGACTGCCCCCGCTCCTCCGCCGCCTCTCGACGAAGGAGTTTACGGGGGATGCGAGCGGTCGCGTCCCCTTCGTGGCCCTCTCGGTGACGCTGTTCGGCGTCGCCGCGCTCTCCTACGTCACCTCCTACGCCGACACGCTCTTGCTCGGCGTGTTCCGCGCGGCGACCCCCGTCGGCGAGTACTCCTCGGCGATGACGCTCACGCGGCTCCTCCTGGTCGGGACCGGTACGGTGACGTTCATCTACCTCCCGATCACCTCGAGGCTGCGACGGCAGCGCGACTTCGAGGGCCTCCGGTCGACCTACATCACCGTGACGCGCTGGATGACCCTGCTCGCGGTCCCGTTCACGTTCGTCTTCTTCTTCGATGCCCGGTTCTCGCTCGCGTTCTCCTTCGGCCCCCTCCAGGTCGGCGGGAGCCAGGCCCTGATGATCCTCGTGGTCGCGAACACGCTCGCGATCGCGCTCGGCCCCTCCGTCTCGACCCTCGGCGGGCTCGGAGAGACGCGCCTGGTCCTGTGGTTCACCGTTGTCTCCGCCCTCTCGAACGTGGTGCTCTGCTTCGTCCTCATCCCGCCCTACGGGCTCGTCGGGGCCGCCGTGGCCTGGTCCGTCGCCCGGCTCGTGTTCCCCGCGCTCGCCCTCGCGAGGATCTACCAGGAGCACCGCATCACGCCCTTCGGGCGCACCTTCGTCCGGCCCTCCCTGCTGAGCCTCGCCATCCTGCTGCCCGTCTTCGTCTTCCTCCTCCCCCGTCCGACCCTGATCTGGCTCCCGATCCTCGTCCTGTTCCCGCTCGTCGTCTTCCTCGGCTCGATTCTCCTCCTCCGGTGCGTCGAGCCGGGGGACCTCCACTTCGCGATGACCCTCGAACGCCGCCTCGGCCCGGTCGCACGACCCATCCGTCGGCTCCTAGAGGCCCGCCTGGTCCCCGGCTCCGTGGTCCCCGAGAGCCTCCCGCCGCGTCGTCCGCGCGGACCGCCGCCCTAGCCCGACCGGACGGTCCCGGGCGCCTGGCGCTGCCGCTGGAACTCGAGGGCGCGCCGCAGCACCTCGTCGAGGTCCTCGATCCCCTCGAGGGTGGCGACCCCTCCCGGAGCCCGACGGTCGGGCTCGGCCGACGGGACCATGTGGAAGCCGAACCGCTCGACGATGGTCCTCGAGGCGGCGTTGTCACCGAGGACCGTCCCGCCCCCTCGCCGAACGCCGAGCTCGAGGCAGCTCCGGTACATCTCGATCGCGAGCGCTGTGCCGATCCCCCGACCCCGGTGGCCGTCGGCGACGAGGTAGCCGAAGCGGCCCCAGACGGGTTGCCCCGGTCGGGCGACGAACCGGATCGTCGCGTAGGCGCAGGGGGCCGCAATCGTCTCGGGGACGGCGACGAACACGAGGAACGTCAGGTTCGGCACGCGACGGAGAAGTCGGCGCGCCCAGCGCCTCGTACCCACCATCCAGAGGAAGAGCGGCACGAGGCGGAGCCGGTCCCGCGGGTACGGGTGGTGGAACCGACGGGCCTCGGCGGAGATCCCTCGGTAGAGTCGAACGAGCGCCGGGACGTCGCGAAGCCTCGCGGCCCGCCATTGGTAGCCGCGAGGGAACGGCCACGGCGCCGGGGGGTCGATGCGGGACGAATCGGCAGCCATTCCTCACCCGGAGCGGAGGTTCGCGAGTATAGAAGGCATGGCTCTTGAACGCTCCCAGTAGCTTCTCCCAAACGAGCCCTTTCCCGCGACCGCGAGCTCCCGCGGTCGCTCCGGTCGAGGCGGCGAGATTCCCCGTCGCACTCTATATACCGGGAGACCGCGACCGGGCCGAGCCCAGGGAGCCGTCCGACGATGCCCACCGAGCCCACGACCCCGGCCGCCCCTCCGCCGAGCGGGCCGCGTCCCGAGGTCGACATCCGCCCGGCCCGATGGCGGGACCTGCCGACGCTCGTCCGGCTCTATCGGAGCCAGCCTCCCGCGTCGCGGGCCCTCTACCATCCCTTCCCGTTCGACCGACCTCGGCTCTACGCGATCTTCGCCTACATGGTCGCGACGCGGCCGTTCCTCAAGGGGATGGTCCGCCGAGGACGGTCGCGGACCGCCGTCCTCCTCGTCGCCCGCGTCGGGGGGTCTCGCCGCCCGATCGGCTACGGCAACGTGGCGTTCCATCACGTCGAGGGCCACCCGCACGCGATCTTCGGCTACCTCGTCGACGAGCGCGCTCGCGGCCACGGCGTCGGGACCCGGCTCCACGAGGTGATGATCGACGAGGCGCTCCGCCTCGGCGTCACGAAGGGCGGCGGAATGGTCGTGGTCGAGAACACCGCGAACGTGCGGATCCTCGAGAAGCTCGGATTCCTCCTCACGCGCTCGGACATCGTCGACGCCGGAGCGCCCACCTCCGCCAACTACGTCTCCGAGGGCGACCTCGAGGCGATCGCCCGTCGGATCCGCGAGGGGCGCGTCGCCCCGAGCGGCCCGGACGCGGGCACCCCGGCTCCGCACTAGGCCTTGGCGCCGGCGAGCTGGGCTCGCGACCAGGTGATCGTGCGGTCCACGCCCTGCTCGAAGCCGACCCTCTCGGACCAGCCCAGCCTCTGGAGCCGGCCGTTGTCCGAGACGAGCGCCGGGCTCCCGACGACCTTCTTCTTGAGGTCGACGATCGGGAGCGAGCCCCCGACCTTCCGCCCGATCATCGCGGCCAGGTCCCCGACGGTCGTGCCCCGACCCGTCCCGAGGTTGATCGGGCCGGCGTCCTCGCTCGCGGCGACCTGGACGAGCGCATCGATCGTGTCGTCGATGTACATCAGGTCGCGGACCGTGCTCGGGTCCCACAGCTCCATCCGACCCTCGGTCAGCGCCTGCCGGATCAGCTGCGGGACGATGTAGTCGCCCGCCTGACCGACCCCGAAGGTGTTGAAGTTGCGGACGATCGCGACCGACCGGCCGTAGTTGCGCTTGTAGGAGCCCGCGAGGTCCTCACCGATGATCTTCGTCACCGAGTACGGATCGCTCCCCTTCCTCGGGTGGCCCTCGTCGATCGGAAGCCGCTCGGGCGCGCCGTAGACCGCCGCGCTCGACATGAAGACGACCCGCGAGGTCGCGGGCGCGTGCCGCAGGATGTTCTCGAGCCCGACGACGTTCACGTCGAAGGCGAGGGGGAAGTCCTGCTTGCAGGCGCGCGGGTTCGCGACGGCGGCGAGATGGAAGACGACCTCGGGGGAGCGCTCGGCCATCCCGCGTCGTACCTCCTCGCCGTGGCGGATGTCGAGCGGGACCGTCTCAAAGCCGTTCTGCGAAGCGAGCGAGGCCCAGTCCGGCCTCGCGACGGAGAGGTTGTCGGCCCCGGTGACACTCGCCCCCGCCTTCGAGAGCCGGAGGCAGAGGTGCGAGCCGAGGAACCCCGCGGCGCCGGTGATCAGGACCCGCTTGCCGGAGAAGCTCCGCTCGGCCTCGTCGATCGTGGGCGCCACGGGCCGTCGCGTGCGGGGCGGGGGTATAATGGTGGCGGAACGGTCTCGCACGCCTGGGGCCGTCGGGACCCCGCACGGGCGCCGAGTCCGGTGTAGGTCTTACATAGGCTTCCCGTCTCTCCTCGCCAAGACCCGGGGCTCGCCGGGCGGACGCAGAGCCTGATGCCTCGAGAGGCGGTAGCGGCGGAACCGGCGCGCGACGCCGTCGACGCGCCCGTCGCTCGCCCGTCGGTCCGAACCCGGCTCCGTCGGATCTCCGCCTACTGGTTCCCCAAGCGCCCCGTCCCCGCGCGCGCCGACGGGCTCCTCGTGCCCCCAGGACGCGAGCGCTGGGGCTACCTCGTCGCGGTCCTGCTCGCGCTCGCGGCCGCGGCGTTGTACGAGCACTTCTCGCTCGTCGCCCCGGTCCCGCCCGGCGGTGACGAGGGGTCGTGGCTCGTCCTCTCCTACCCGTATGTGGGCCTGCCGTTCCCGACGCAGGCCGTGCCCTGGACCTACCCACCCGCCTCGATGCCGTTCCTCGGCCTCTCGGTGATCGCGGCGGGCGGGCCTCTTGGCGGGGCCCGGCTCTTCGCGGGGCTTCTCATCGTCGGCCTCGGCGTCTCCCTCTACGAGATGGGCCGGTCCCTGTTCCAGCTGCGGACGGTCGCCCTCGTCGTCGAGGCGACGCTGTTCGTCCAGCCCGACTTCCAGCAGCTCTACTACTTCGGCTCGTTCCCCAACATGTTCGGCCTGATCTTCTTCTTCCTCGCCATCGCCTACGCCGCGCGCTTCGTGCGCTCCCGTCGCGACCGGTATCTCGCGCTGTTCTGGGTCTCGATGACGATCGCCGTGCTCGCCCACGAGCTCGTCGCGGTGTTCCTCCTCGGACTCGTCCTCACGACGGCGGTCCTCCTCCTGCTCTACCAGCGGCTCCCGCGCGAGCTGTTCGTGCGCCCCGCGGGGTATCTCGGCCTCGCCGGCTTCGGGGCCGCCACGCTCGCCTACTACGAGGGGACCCGCCTCGCCAAGACGGCGACACCGAACTACACGACGACCGCCTCGCTCGCCCAGACGATGAGCCGGCAGCTGTTCCCGACGGTCCTCAAGCCGTTCTACCTCCAGAACTTCTCGTCGACCGTGAACGGCTCGGGGTTCGCGGTGACGCCGATCTGGTCGCTCGAGCTCGTCCTCGTCGTGGTCGGGCTCCTGCTCGGCGTCTTCCTGTTCGTCCGCTGGGCCCGCCCCCGGCTGGTCGAGGTGCGCCACATCCTCCTCGCGGCCTGGCTGATCTCGGTCTTCGGCGTCGCCATCGCCTGCTGGGTCCTCGGGCTCGGGGCGGACTACCGGCGGTTCGCCTACTTTCTCTACCCGCTCACGATCGTCTCGGCCGGCCTCGGGCTCGACCTGTTCCTCTCCTGGCTCCTCACGCCCCCCCTTCCCGTCGTCGCCGTCAACGACTCCGCCCCCCTCTTCCGGGGCCTCCGGCCGGGCCCGTGGAGCCCGCGAGACCCGTCGCCGCGTCCGCGCGCCGTGGCCTTCGTCCTCATCGTCCTCACGCTGCTCCTCCTGACCTCGACCCTCGCCTACACCGTGCCGCAGGCCTCGAGCTACGCGAAGTTCTTCACGGCGACCGGGCATGACGGACAGTTCGTCTCCGCGATGCAGGCGATCTCGGCGTCGACCGTGTCGGGGGCGATCTACTCGTCGACGGAGTCCGTCGACCGATGGCCCGCGACCCTCACGGCACGCAATGTTTTCGAGGCGCGGGCCCCGACCGGCTTCACCTACACGCCGTCCCAGCTCCTGGGTGACGAGGAGGCGAACCTCGCTCTCTCCTACCGGTACACCGTGACGAACGGGCACGTGGCCGCGTCGATCCCCGGGGTCACCCCGGCGTACTTCAACGCCTCCCCCGTGATGTCGATCTACCTCTACGGGGTCCTCTACCAGGTCCTCTCGCTCACGCCGCAGAACATCTTCGTCGGCCTCGGGACGAACGCGACGACCTCGATCTTCACGAAGGGCGTCACGCCGGCGCCGCAGATCACGCTCCCGACGGACCCGACGAACGCGACCCTCACGCTCACCTACCCGGAGCCCGGCTACGAGGTCGTCGAGCAGGTCGCGACGCCGCCCGGCACCGACCAGCTCTCGATCACGCTCTCCGCGATCTCGAACGGCTCGGTCGCCTTCGGCGCCCTCCGTACGAAGCTCACGTCGGCGACCGGTTCGTTCTCGAACGCGACCGCCCTCGGCCCCACGGGCTTCTCCTGGTTCACGAACACGACGGGCGGCAACGTGACCTCGTTCGGGAATCTCACCTCCGGCGCTCTCACGGCCGTCGTGCCGGCGAACGCGACCACCGGCCGCGGGACGTCGGTGTCGATGCAGGTCAACGCGACGATCCCCGTCCCCGTGCTCTCGCTCTCGTTCACGATCGCCGCCCCCGGCACGTCGAACCCGACCTCGCAGATGAGCGGGTTCTTCAGCACCCCCGCGCTCTTTGAGACGTGGGGGGTCCGGTTCGCCCTCCTCTCGCTCGCCAACTCGAACACCGGCAGCGCGCCCAAGGCGTTCTACATGAACGAGTACGGCGGGACCGTCTTCTGGTCGGGGACCCTGTGGGTCGTCCTGCTCCTCCCCGTCGTTCTCGGTCCGGGCTGAGCCACGAGCCTCAGGTCGCGCGTCGTCCTCGGAGCCGCCGAGGTGCCGGGCCCCCCTCGTCGGGAGGAGGGACTACCGGGTCACCGGCCCGGTGGGAGGGCCGGCGCCGGCGATCGTGACGGGCCCGGGGATGGGGGACGGGAGGAGCAGCAGCCACCAGGGGCCCGCCACCGTCTCGACGGTCGCGCCGTACTCGGTCTCCAGATAGGCGACCAGAGGGAGGCCCGGCGAGGCCGCCGAGTTGTACACGAGGATCCACCGGACGCTCCAGTTCTCCCACTGCTGGTCCGCGGCGATCCACGGGCCGGGCCTCGGGAAGACGTTGACGAGCCCCGGCGTCGTCAGGTTGAGCGAGAAGGCGAGGCTCGAGTCGTTGCTCGCGGTCGCGGGCACGCTCTTGATCAGGATCGACGGACTGATGTTCAGCGCGGCGTTGTACGGCGTCACCTTGGCGAGCGCGGACGCCGGCGTCAGATTCGCGAACGTCGACACGTTCCCGCTCCGGAACTCCGTCAACCACGAGAAGCTCCCGTTCGTCGGGCCGTTGGCGACGATCGTGCGGACCCCCGAGATCGTCGCGAGACGCGCCTCGAGATAGGAAAGGTGGAGGCCGGGCGCCGCCGTTGCGTTGAAGTTGACGAGGGCCGTCGGGGAGCTCGAGAGCGTCGTCACGGTCTCGTTGACGGTCACGAGCGGATTGACGAAGGTGAGCGAGTAGCCGAGCCCGCCCGCGATCGGGACGATCGGTGGGGCCGCCTGCCCCGAGGGAGAGACGATGACCGAGGCGCCGGTCGAGAACCCGACGAGGACCGAGCTCGACTGGAGGCGGAGGACCTGTCGGTAGGCATCCGAGGAGAACACGCCGTAGAGGGGGGTCGAGTTGAAGTTCGTCCCCGCGGCGCCCGGGATCGACGCCGACACGTACCCGTCCGTCGCCGTGTAGCGGGCTCCGAGCGTGATCGAGGCGAGCTCGCCGTCGAGGACCTGGATCGGCGTGTACTGCTGGCCGGTGCTGGCGAGGAGTGGCACCTCGTAGGTGATGCGGGACTGCGAGAGGGCGGACGGCCAGTGGCCGGCGTAGATCGAGGCGCTCAGGACGTTGCCGGGGATCCCGGACGCGGTCATCGCGTTGATCGCGTCGAGCATTGCCTGGTCGTGGCCCGTCTTGGCGTAGTAGCTCTCGTACGAGAGGCCCAGCGGGACCGTGTAGACGACCGCCGAGGCGCCGACGATCCCGACGAGCGCGAGCGTCAGGAGGACGTCGAGCCACGCGGCCCGGCGCCCGCTTCGCGTGAACCGCCAGCGGCGGCGCGTGTGACCGGGAAGGGGCGGGAGCGCGTCCACCGCCCGCTCGCTCGCCCAGTGGGTCAGCGCGAGGTCCGCGAAGTACATCAGGAGAAGGATCGCCGGGACGTAGAGGAAGTACTGGAACCGACGGTAGTCGGTGACGACGTTGAGGACGTAGGCGGCCGTGATCCCGGCGAACGGCGCGAGGAACATCGCGGCGAGAAGGATCCAGGGCGTCGTGAGGTACTTCGGGGCCATCCACCGGAAGCCCAGGAAGAGGAGGAGCATCGCGACGGACGCACCGACAACGAAGTCGAAGCCCGCCGTCGTGCTCACCTGGGAGGTCGAGCCCGCGAGGACGTCGTAGATCGTCGAGAGATAGAGCGGCGTGAGCGCCGACGGGAGCAGGGAGCTCGACGTCGTCCCGCCGGTGACGAAGTAGCTGGGATGCCCGATGTTCGAGAGCGCGGTGATCCCGTAGTAGGCGCCGAGTCCGGCGGCGACGATGCCGGCGCCGAGGGCACCGGCCCGGCTCACCAGGAGCGTCCTCGGTAGACGGCCGGCGACGACGAGCCCCAGAGAGGCGAACAGGAGCGTCGCTGCGAGGACGACGGCGGAGAGCGAGTGAGCGAGCACGCAGCCGGCGACCGCGAGCCAGAAGCCGAGAAGGTGGCTCTGTCGGCGCGAGCGGAGGAACCGCATCAGAAAGCCGAGCGAGATCACGAGAAAGACGAGGGCGAAGAGATTCGGGTACCCGCCGAAGTAGTAGATCTGCAGGAAGTGGGGCTCGGCGAGCATCAGCCCCTCGGTCAGCAGCGCCAGTGACGGCCGCACCAGCAGGCTACGGGCCAGGAAGAAGACCCCGAAGCCGAAGGCGAGCATCACCGCGGCGATGTAGAGGCGGCCGCCGTTGAGCGGACCCCCGCCCGCGATCGTCGCGAGGCCGAGGAACGGGAACGAGAGCGGCGGATACCCGAACAGGGAGGAGACCGAGGCGTGCGCGAGCCCGACGTACGCGTACGAGGTGAGCAGCCAGGTCGACGGGTCCACTCCCGGTGGGATCGGATACGCCTCGGTCGACACGACCCAGAGGACGGCGAACACGACCCCGAGCGCGAGCGCGAAGACCGTGTACAGCCAGCCGTACGGGACATCGGCGGCGAGGCCCGAGGGCGTCCGGGGCTCGTCGGTATCGGTCGGAAAGACCCGCCCGACCCACGCGGAGAACGAGCGCCAGCGCTGGCGGATCCCCCCGACGACCCGCCGCGGGAACGAGCGCCTCTCCGCCACCGGGGCCGGTGCGGGGGCCGGCGGCGCCCCGGGGGCCGCAGGTGTCGCCGGCATAGGCGTAGGGCTGCGAGCGGCCCTCGTATCTAAGTCTTGGGGAAACGCTGCGCCGCTTCGCTTCCGGCGCGCCTTGCGGTGCGTCGGAACGGCCTCCTCCTGGACCTTTCGGCCAAAGCGTTATAATGAGGGCGAAGTCGGACTCCCCTTCGCACCGATGGCGCCGCGCAATCTCGTCGTGATCGTCGCCGACACCCTCCGGGACCCGAAGGGCCTGCAAAGGGGGGGTCCGTCGTTGATGCCGTTCCTCGACGCGTTCGCCAAGAGCGGCGCCCGGTTCGAGCGCCTCCTCGCCAGCTCCTCCTGGACCGCTCCCAGCCACGTGAGCCTCCTCACGGGCCTCGACCCCTGGGAGACCCACTTCGAGGTCCCGGGGGCCTCGCGACGGCCGCCCCCTGCCGAGAGCGTCGCCGATGCCTGGGGGAAGGCGGGCGGCGTCTCCGCAGCCTTCTCGGCGAACTTCGTCGTCACGCCCGTCCTCGGGACGGCGACCGGCTACACGAGATTCAACCCGGGGTTCCCGTCGGGCACGGCGGGCAAGCTCCAGCTCGCGCTGCAGTTCAGCGGCTACGAGCGGCTCCTGTACTGGGCGGTCGAGGCGGGGTACCGCCCGACGGGGGGCCCGCTCGGCCGTCTCGGCTCGGCGGCGCTGAGCTGGGGGGGTACGGGTTTCTGCCGGTCGATCGGTGGGCTCCGCAACGGCGACACGATGGCCCGCTCGCTCGCGTCGTTCCTGCGCCGCCGCCGTCGAACGGGCGCGACGAAGCCCCTCCACCTGTTCTTCAACCTCGTCGAGGCCCACGAGCCCTACCTCCCTGGAGACAACGGAGGCCCGGCGGGAGGCCCTCGGGACCTCGCCCACCTGCCGAGCATCAACCTCGCGCGTCTCACCGATGCCCTGTCGCCCTACGGCTCTCCCGAGCGCTTCCAGGAGGTCTACCGGGCCTCGCTCCCCGTGCTCGACCGAGCGCTCGAGCGGATCGTCCGCGTCCTCCAGCGCTCGGGCGTCCTCGATAACGCGGTGCTCCTCTTCCTCTCCGACCACGGCCAGAGCCTCGGCGAGCAGGGGTTCTACGGCCACGGCTACTACCTCTTCGACGAGCTCGTCAAGGTCCCCGCCTACCTCTGGGAGTTCAAGGACGGCAAGCCGCTGCCCGCCCCTTCGCTGCCGACGGAGTGGGTCGACCACCGGCACCTGTTCGACCTCCTGCGGTCGGTCGCGCCCGACGGGGCCCCCGTGGCGCCTCAGGAGATCCTCACGGACAGCCTCGTCCGACGGGGGCCCGCCTGCTCCTACTTCGAGGGGCCGAGACCCCGGCCGCCCGGCGGCTTCGTCTTCAAGACCCCGCGCAGCCAGGTCTACCGCATGCTCCGGGTCCAGGCCGGCGAGGCCGCCGTGATGGGCATGTCGGACGGCGAGGGAAAGAATCTCCGCTCCGTCCCGACGCACAGTCTCGACCCGACCTCCCCCGAGCTCGAGGCGATCGCGCACCAGATCCTCGGGTCGATCCAGGGCGTGACGGCCGCGACCTCGGGTCCCCAGAGCGCGCTCGATGCCCAGGTCGACGCCCGGCTCAAAAGCTGGGGCTACGACTGAGCGGCGGCCCCATCCGGGGCGGCGCGCCGGGCCGAATGCGACGAGCCCCTCTCGCCAACACAGCCCTTAAGAGACACCGGACCCATCCGCGGCGGAACGGATGCGGGCTCACCGGAGGGGATTCGGGGTCCCCCGTGGGGGTGCGGACCTCCATCGGGTTTCCGTCGCCACAACGGGGTCCAGCCCGGGACGGTCCGGTCTCAGGCAAGGGACATGAGACCCTCCAAGCGACGCGACTCGCTCCGGGCGCCCGTCGTCGTCGCGCTCTCGATCGTCGCCCTCATGACCATCGCCGGGACCGGCGTGAGCGGGGCCGCGGTCTCCGCTTCGGGCGGTGCGGGGGTCTCGGTCACCGTGACGCCGTCGCTCTCCTCGCTGCCGATCGGACCCTTCTCGAAGATCCAGCACGTCGTCATCGTGATGATGGAGAACCGGCCGTACGACAACTACTACGGCGTGTACTGCACGGCCAAGACCAAGACCTGTCCGATGACGGCGAACGGTCTCCCCGCCAACCTCTGCGTCCCGCTCTACCCCTCGAAGGCCGGCTCGGCGTGCGAAGCTCCGTACAACTTCACGAGCTCCCACCTGGGTGGCGACCCGGACCTCCCCCATGCCTGGCAGAACGAGCACACGGCCTACGCGAACGGGTCGATGAACGGGTTCTACGGGGCCGAGGGGAACTCCAACCTGACGTTCGGCCACTTCAACGGGACGACGATCCCGACCTACTGGGACCTGGCCCAGGAGTTCGGTCTGTCGGACGAGTTCTTCTCGAGCGTGATGTCGTTCAGCCTGCCCAACCACTGGTACCTCGTCGCCAGCCAGGCCCCCGCCATCGTCCTCGGGAGCTCCATCTGGAACGCCTCCTCGAACTTCGTGTATCTCAACGAGGCGAACTCGACCCCGACGATCGAGCAGGAGCTCAGCGCGCATCCCTCGGTCTCCTGGGCGTACTACGACTCGTCGCTCACGTCCTACCCGCGCGCCCTGTCGCTTCCCAGATACGACCCGCAGAGCGCCTACACCTTCTGGAATCCGCTCGCCGCGAAGAACCAGTCCTACTCCGGCACCGCCCCTTCGCACTTCCAGCCCCAGCAACAGTTCTTCTCCGACGTCTCGAACGGCGCCCTGCCCAACATCTCCTGGGTGATCCCGAACGGCCTCTACTCGGACCACACACCGGCGAACGTGACGTGGGGCGAGGACTTCGTCGCGTCGCTCGTGAACCTCGTCGAGACCTCCTCCTACTGGAACAGCACCGCCATCTTCCTCACGTGGGACGACTACGGCGGGTTCTACGACCACGTCGCGCCGCCCCAGGTCGACTCCGCCGGCCTGGGGATGCGGACCCCGCTGCTCGTGATCAGCCCGTGGACCCCGGCGGGGGTCGTCGGTCACAAGACGCTGTCGTTCGACTCCCTGTTGGCGTTCGTCGAGTGGCGCTGGGGACTCGGCTGCCTCGTCACGCGAGACTGCAACGCGACCATGCCTATCGGCTTCTTCAACTTCCACCTTCACCGGAATCCGGTGGGCTTCGAGCCCCCGAACGCGTCGACGTACCCCTATACCGCGCCCCCGACGGGGTCGCAGCCGTACATCATTTTGCCGAACACATTGCTACAGATGATCCTCAACAAGACCTCGCCCGGCATCGTCGACCAGATCCCGGCCGACTACGACTAACGGTTTCGACGGGGTCCGTTGCCGTCCTCCGTACCCCGAGCTCCGCGCCGGCACGCCCGGGACGCCCGAACGCGACCTACATGCCAAAGCCTCATGAACCGTGCACGCCTGCCCGACGAACGCATGCGCGCCTTGGGCCGGCCCGTCCTCGCGGCGCTCGCCGCCATCGCGCTCGTCCTCCTTCTGCTGCCGACGGCGACCGCGGCGAGCCCCTCGACCTCGAGCGCGGGGCACTACACGGCCCCGAAAGCGCCGACCCCGTCGACCTTCCCGATCACCCACATCGTCTTCCTCATGCAGGAGAACCATGCCTACGACAACTTCTTTGGCGCCTACTGCCCGACCCGCACGACCCTCTGCCAGCTCACGGGGAACGGGATCCCGGCGGGGACCTGCATTCCGACCTCGCTCACGAACCCGAACGCCAGCTGCATCGCGCCCTTCCCGCTCAACGAGAGCTTTGTGAACCACTCGTCGGGCGGAACGCACAACTGGCAGTCGTCGCACCTCGCCTACAACTCGGGGAAGATGAACGGCTTCTACGTGGCCTCACCGAACAACCGCTACGTGATGGGCTACTACAACGGCTCGACGATCCCGGAGTACTGGAACCTCGCCGAGCAGTACGCTCTCGGGGACTACTTCTTCTCGAGCGTCCTCGACTTCTCCCCGCCGAACCACTGGTACGCGCTCGCCGGCCAGGCGCCGAACGAGTCGTTGATCAACTACGCCCCGTCGCAGTCCGGCGGCTTCGGCGGACCGCTCACCGGGCCCCAGGAGATCTACCTCAACGAGTCGAACGCGACGACGACGCTGAACGACGCGCTCCAGCGCGCGAACCTCTCGTGGAACTACTACGATGACAGCCTCAACAACCAGAGCTACCAGCAGGCGCTGAACCTCACCCAGGCCGGCAGCCCGACACAGGTCAGCGTCTTCAACTACTGGAACCCGCTCGTCGCGAAGGCGGAGAGCTACACGAGCCCGATCGACTCCCACCTCCTGGACCGAAGCCGGTTCTTCACCGACGCCGCGAGCGGCAACCTGCCCTCGGTCTCCTGGGTGATCCCCGCGATCAACCAGTCGGACCACCCGATCGCCAGCATCGCCGCGGGGATGTCGTTCGTCGGCTCGGTCGTCAACGCGGTCCAGACGTCCCCCGAGTGGAACTCGACGGCGATCTTCGTCACCTGGGACGAGTACGGGGGCTACTACGACCACGTCCTTCCCCCACAGATCGACGGCAACGGCCTCGGCTTCCGCGTCCCGCTGCTCGTCGTGAGCCCGTACACGCCCGAGGGCCTGATCTCCAACCAGCTCGGGGACTTCGACAGCGTGCTGCACCTGATGGAGTGGAAGTTCGGGCTCGGCAACTTCACCGCCCGCGACGGCGCCGCCCTCCTCCCGTTCTCCTACTTCGACCTGAATGCGACCCCGCGGGCTCCGGACCCCATCTACACGGCCACAGCGTACCCGATGGTCCGGGCCGCGCAGTCGGTCCTCCGCCCTGGGGGCCTCCAGATCGTCCCGGCGGGAACCAGCCTCAACGTCTCGTGGTCGGAGCGCCTCGGCGGAGCCCCGGTCGCCGGCTACCTGCTCCGCTGGGGGATCCCCTCATCGAAGATGCAGGTCACGGTCTTCAGTCGCAACACGACCTCGGCCACGATCGCCGGACTGACCTGCAACACGACCTACCTCGTTCAGGTGCGGACGTTCGCCGGCAAGAACATCTCCCTTCCGCTCGGGCTCAAGCTCTCGACGGGGGCGTGCGGTCCCCTCGGGGGCCCGATCGGCGGCACGGCGCAGGCGGTGCCGACCACCGTCACCTCCCAGTCGTGCGACCTCCGGCCGTCGCCGACGACCCCGAGACCGCGGAGCTGCCGCGGCACCCGGGGTCGCGGGCCGATCCTCCCTCGAGGCCGCCCGACCGCCGGGACCGTCGATGAGCTCGCTCCCCGAACCGGACCCTCTCGCGCGTAGAGCCCACCGCCCGGCCCGGTTCCCCCGGCCCCTCCGGCGACCCGGGCAGGGTTCCCGAGGACCCACCGAGAGCGCCGCGCCTCGCCGGCGGCTCCGCGGACGCTTGAGGCTCCCCGGGCTCCTCGGGGCCCTCGCGGCGGCGCTCGTGGTCGTCGTCGTCCTCGCGCCCGCGATCTCCGTGAAGCTCTTCGGCGAGGGTCCCGCGCCGCTCGTCGCGCACGCCGCCGTCACGCCGTCCCGCAGCTACGCGCCAACGGCGCTCTCGCTCGTCGCGAGCGCCACGGGAGGCACCGGCCGAGTGACCTTCTCCTGGAGCCTCAACGCGGCGTCGCTCGGGAGCGGGGCCCAGGTACCCTACGTGGTGTCGGTCCCGGGCGTCTACACATTCACCGTCGTCGCCGTCGATGCCGCCGGCCGCACCTCGACGGGCGTCGTGACCACGACGGTCCTCTCTCCGTACCCGGAGGCGAACCTGCTGATCCCGGCGGCGGTCTCCGACCTGGGACCGACGCTCACCGTGCGCTGGTCGTCGACGGCCACGGTCTCCTCCTGTCTCTACGCCGGGTGGGGCTCCGTCAACATCCCGGCGTTCGTCTCCTGCACCGGCGATCGCGGCGCTGCGGCGGCGGGGACCGGTTGGACCGGCTCGTTCGCGACGGATCCGGACGACCCGGAGCCGAGCCCGCTCCTGTTCCAGTCCGCGGGGTCCGGGGTCTCTGTCTCGGTCGGCTGGTGGTACAACACGACCGCGGGGACCGAGACGGAAGGTTCCGGCTCGGTCACGACCGCCGTCGCGCCGCTCTAGAGCGGGCCGAACGAGGCCCCGGGGACGTGTCAGCGAGCGCCCCCGGTCGCGAGGGGCTTGATCTCGGGGCCGCGGACCGCCGGCGCGTGCCGGTCCATGCCCGTGCTCTCCGGAATGAGCCGGAGGATCTCGTGGAGGTCCCCCTCGGTGAAGTAGTTCTCCTCGTCCGGCGCCTTCGGGTCGCGATAGTCGGTCTCGTAGAACCGGACCCCGAACTTCGTGAGCGCCTTGAGGGCCGTCGTATCGGACTTGAACACCGCCCCGATCTCCCAGCGGTACCCGAGGTCGACCGCCCGCTGCGCCTGCGCCCGCAGGACCCGAGGGCCGACGCCATAGCCGCGGAACTCGTCGCCGACGACGAACCCGAAGCGGACCCGCGGCTCCATTCCCTCCCAGAGGACGCCCCGCATCGTGCCGTAACCGGCGATCCGGTCGACCCCGGCGACCTCGGCGACGAGGAGACCGACCAGGAAGCGCGGATGCCGCCGCTGGAACGGAGAGAACAGGCGCTGGGCCACGAGGACCGCCGAGTAGGCGAGGCCGGCCGCGACCCGGTTGAACGGGAACGGATGGAACCGGTAGCGGGCGGCCGGCGAGAGCGAGAGGTAGAGTCGGACGAGCTCGGGGACGTCGCGGAGCCGGCCGGGGCGGATCCGCACCTCGACCGGACCCGAGGCCGGCCGCGGCGGGAGCGGGGGAGGTGTCGCCGCGGCCCCCGTCACGGCGAGGCTCGCCCTCCCGAGCGCTCGAGCTCGTCAAAGAGCTTGAGGTACTCGCGCGCCGTATCGGCCCACGTGCGGCCCGGCGTGGCTCCGCCCGGACGACCCGCGGCGAGAAGCTCTTGGAGGGCCGCGGCGAGCGCCGTGACGTCCTTCGGCGCGACGAGGCGACCGCGACGGCCGTCGTTCGGGATCGTCTCCTCGGTCCCGGCGAGCGTCGTGCCGACGACGGGCGTGCCGAAGGTCATCGCCTCCTGGAGGCTGATCGGGGTCGACTCGAGCAGGCTCACGGAGGGACAGGCGACAACGTCGGCGCTCTCGTAGAGCGGCCCCAACGCCGCGTCCGGCACGAACCCGAGGAAGCGCACCGAGCCTCCGAGCCCCCTCGCCGCGACCTGTTGCCGAAGCTCCTCGAGCTGGGGACCCTTGCCGCCGATGAGGAGTTCGACCTCGGAGCCAGCGCGGACGAGCGACCCGACGGCGTCGATGAGGTAGGTGAGGCCCTTGTACGGGACGATCCGGCCCACGAAGAGCACGCGAGCCCGGCCCGGTGTCCTCGCGGGGACCGCGCTCGCGGACGCCGGGTCTCTCGCCGTCAGCCGGTCGAGGTCGATCCCCTGGTAGATCACGCGGACCTTTCCGAGGAACCGGGAGAGGACCGGAGAGGCGCGCGCGTAGCCGAGGCTGTTCGAGACGACGGCGGAGGCCGCCCGGAGGGCCGGGAGCGCCGACCAGCCCTTGTAGAGGCTCGCGACGGTCCTCGGGAACAAAGCCTCCGGCCGCTCGCCGAACTGCGCATCCATGTGATAGGTGAGCACCGAGGGAATCCCGCGCGCCTTCGCCCAGGCCGTCACGCGGCGCTCCACCGAGGGGAACGGCATGTGCAGCTGCACCACCGAGCTGCCCTCGACCGCCTCTCGCAGCGTCCGCCAGGCGGCCCGGCCTCTCAGGACGGGCCGGTCGAGCATCTCGCGCGCGTTGAGCCTCGTCACCTCGGCGGCGCCGACGGAGAGACCGCTCGCGCCCGGATCCCAGCGGACCGAGGTCGTGAGGATCCGCACCGGCCTCGAGGCCGCGCAGTGCCGAGCGACCTGGTAGGCGTACTCCTCGGTCCCGCCCCGGTACGACGGGGGCATCGGGACGACGACCGTGAGCGGGCCGCTGACGCTCGACATTCGAAGTCGCGCAGGGCGTCCGGGAGGGAGGATTTAGACTCTGCGCTCGCGTGTGGGTCCTCTCGACGACCCGCGAACGCGCGGTCGCGCCGAGAAAACGACGACGACTCCGAGCGGGCCCACGCCGGCGGAGAGGCCACGGGGCGAGGTAGGGTGACCCGTTCAGGCCGTGGCCGGCTCGACCTCGGGTCGGCGGAGCTCGTGGCTCACGGGGGCCACGAGGTCGGCCCGGGTCCGGGGCCGGTAGACGTAGAACGAACCGGCACGGTCGTTCGCCCCCAAGAGCGCGAGCTCCTTCGCCGCGGCATCGGGGAACGTGTTCGCGTAGATCGCCCGAACACGCTCGATCAGGGCCGAGCCGTCGGGCGAGTGTTCCGTCTCGAAGCCGCCGATCCCGACGCGGAATCCCCCGGAGCGGGCGAGCGCGGCGGCCGCGACAGGGTCCGACGACGGGGGCCGCACCGCGACCAGGCGGTCGGTCCGAGGCAGGTGGACGAGCGCGTAAGCGGTCGGCTCCGAAGACCCGGTGGGCTCCGACGCCGGGAGCAGGATCGTCGTCGTGCGGCTGGGCCGGGCGGGGGTCGGGACGGGGGCGACCGGGAAGTACTCCTCGACGCGTCCCGGGCGGGCCGGGACGAGCTCGACGGCGATGCGCGCGCTGGGCCGACCGGCCCGGATGCGCCGTGCGAGCGACTCGGCCTCCTCGCGTCGCGCCTCCGCGACGACGATGCGAAGGTCGTCGCCGCCGGAGACGACCGCGAGCGAGAGCAGGTCCCGCAGGCGCGAGCCCGTCGGCGGGAGGAACGCGTTGGAGAGCTGTCGGCGCCCGAAGCGGAGCGTCGTGAGGAGGATGCGGGTCCCGTCGCGCACGGCGTGCAGCTTGGCGATGCCGATCCGCTCCCGGTAGGCGACGGGGATCTGCGTGATCGTGTAGCCCGCCCGGTAGGCCTTCGTGAAGAGCTCCGACTCGATCTCAAAGCCGTTCGACTCGAGGCCGAGGGACGGGATCGTCGGCAGGCTGACGCCCCAGAAGCCGCTGCACAGGTCCAGGAACGGGATCCCCGCGAGCTGGCTCGCGGTGATGTTGAGCAGGCGGTTGCCCACCCGGTGGATGAGCTCGCGCAGGTCACCGCCCGGCTTCGTCACGGGCTCGCGGACGCCGACCACGAGCTGGCTGCCGGCCTCTAGGAGCTCGACGGCCGCCGGAACGGTGGCACCCGAGTACGTCGAGTCCGCGTCGAGGACGACCGCGTGCGCGACCCCTCGCGCGGCCAGCCACTCGAGCGCCTCCCGGATCGCCGCGCCCTTGCCCCGGCTGCGCTGGCGAAGGACCGCGAGACCCTGCGCCCGCGCGACCTCGAGCGTGCGGTCGGTCGACCCGCCGTCGATGACGAGGACCTTGACCCTCCGCCCGCTCGCGCGGAGCTGGGCCAACGGGAGGTCGGCGAGCGTGAGCCCGAGCCCGTCCTGCTCGTTGAGCGTCGGGAGGACGACCGCGAGGTCGACCCCCTCGAAGGAGCCTGTCGAGAGGACCTCCTCCTCGGGAGGGGCGGGGGGCGTCGGAGCGGGCATCTGCCGTGAACCTCGAGGGCGGGAGCGGGTCCTGTATTAATACAAGGGGCACGACTGTCGCAAACCCCCTCGGCGGAGGGGATTGCACCCACCCCGCGGCTCTCTCTCGAGGGGCCGCGAGAGAGCGAAGCCACTACGGCTTTAAACAGAGCCGGTTTCGCCGACTCTCGCCCCACCTAGGAGAGACCCGGTACCGTGCCTCGAACGCGCTGGCTCGTCGCCACCGTGATGCTCACGCTCCTCGTGCTCTCGACGGTCCCGCTGGCCTCGAACGCGCTCGCGTCCTCTCGAGGGGCCCGCGCGCCCTCGAGCGGCGAGCGAGGCGCCACGACGGCCGTAACGGCGCCCGGCGGGCTCACCCCCCTTGGGCCAGCGCCCGCGGCCGCGCGGAGCGCGTCGCCGGCGGCGACCGCCTCGGGGCCCGTCACCGGCGCGCCGGGACCGTTCGGCACGATCACGCTCGTCGGGTTCTCGAGCTCGCGCTCCCTCCTCGTCGTCGGCAAGTCGGTCACCTTCACGGCCTCGGCCAAGACGAGCTCCGCGGGCGCGACCGAGTTCACGTTCACCTGGAACGTCGGGGACGGGTCCGCCCCGTTCGTGACGACCGCGAACGTCTCGGCGGCGGGGACGGCCGGCGCGAGCAGCCTCTCGCACACCTACGTCGCCGTCGGGACGTGGAACGCGAACGTGGTCGTCTCCGACAACCGGAGCGACGCGCCCGTCACGAGCCGGAACCTGACGGTCGAGGTGGTCCCCTACCTCGTCGTCACGGCGAGCGTGACCCACGCCTACGTCACGCTCGGCGGCTCGACGGCGGTCGTCGCCAATGCCACGGGCGGGGCGCCGCCGTACACCTACCGGTTCCTCAGCGTTCCCGGTGGCTGCACGGCACTCGGAGGCACGCTCTCGTGCACGCCCGCGTCGATCAACACCTTCAGCGTGAGCGTCCAGGCGCTCGACTCCGCCTCGAACTCGAACACGACGAACGCCTCGTTCACCGTCAACGCTCCGATCACGCTCATCGCCGGGGCGGCCGGGACGTTCTCGTGCAACGGCAGCGCGGGCCTCGTCACCGAGAACTTCACGGCGAACGCGACCGGCGGCACGCCGCCGTACTCCTACGACTGGGTGTTCGGGGACGGGAGCGCCTCCTCGAACGCGACGTTCCTCACCCGGACCTACACGGCGAGCGGCAACCTCACGGCGACCGTCTCCGTCAACGACTCGGGCCAGGGGCACGCGAGCAAGACGTTCGCCGTCGGCCTCAACTTCGGCGCCTGCGGCGGAGCCGCGGCGCCCTCCTTCTCCGCCCCGCTCGTCCTCGTCGAGGTCATCGTCGTGCTCGCGCTCGTCGTCGTGGGCGTGCTCGCGCTCGCGGTCTGGCGGAACCGACACACCCCGAAGCCGCCCCGCCCGCCGGTGGGTGCGGCGACGGCGTCTCCCGCCGCGCCTTCGACGCCGCTCGGCGCCGCCGGTGCGGCGCCGTCGGCCCCGAGCGCGCCCGGGAACGAGACCGCGCGGAAACCTTCATAAGGCGGGCTCCATCGGAGCCGCCCACGGCGACAACGATGAGCCACCACGGGTTCTGCATCTGGCTGACGGGACTGCCGAGCGCGGGAAAGACCACGATCGGACGCGCCCTCGCTCCGCGTCTCAAGGCACGAGGCTACAACGTCGAGCTCCTCGACGGGGACGAGATCCGCACCGGGATCAGCTCGGACCTCGGGTTCGACCGGAAGGCCCGCGAGGCCCATGCCGGCCGGGTCACCTACGTCGCGAAGGTCCTCGCGCGGAACGGCGTCATCCCGATCGTCGCGCTGATCTCCCCGTACCGGACCTCGCGCGCCCGCGCCCGCTCCGAGATCGGTCGGTTCGTCGAGGTCTACGTGACGACCCCGCTCGCCGTCTGCGAGGAGCGGGACGTCAAGGGCCTCTACAAGAAGGCGCGCTCGGGCCTCCTCAAGGAGATGACGGGGATCGACGACCCGTACGAGGCGCCGGAGCACGCCGAGATCATCGTCGACACGCTCGACCAGCCCCCCGAGGCCGCCGCGGAGCAGATCCTCCGCGACCTCGAGCGGCTCGGGTTCCTCGCCCCCGAACGCCCCGCGAGCGCCTAGCGGCGGCCGCGCGCTCTCGGCCTACTCGGCGAACTCGGCGGCCGAGCCCGGGAGCATCGTCCCGAACGCCTCGAGCGAGAAGAACTGCTTGATCGAGCCGGTCACCGGCCAGATCGAGAGGTACGGGAGATACCGCCACTGGCCCAGACGGACCATGTAGTAGCCGATCACGACCCCGCGCGGCACCAGGAGGAGGGCCGCGATCAAAAGGACATTGAAGAGGGTCGGCAGTCCGACGAGGAGCGTCACGAGCGCGGCGTAGAGGAACAGGAGCCCGCGGACGCCGCCCCGCACGAAGAAGGCGAGCCACATCAGCATCGCGAGACCCCCGAACTCGAAGGCGTCGCCGTAGAGCGCCCCCAGGTGCCGGCGGTGCGCGAACAGCCCGCCCCGGTTCCACCGGATCCGCTGCTTTCGCAGGCTCGAGTAGTCCGGCGGGACGTCCTCGAAGGCGGCCGCACGACCCTCGAAGCGCATGCGGTAGCCCTGGCGCTGGAGCCGGAGCGTGATCTCGGTGTCCTCGCCGTTCCACGGGACCCAGCCCCCCACGGAGACGAGGTCGGAGCGGCGGAAGGCGCAGAACGCCCCGTCGACGACTTGGGCGGTCCTCGTCGCCATCTGGGCCCGTCGCAGGAACAGGTGGTTCCAGGCGATCTCCATGAACCGAAGCCGGCTCGTCCAGGTCGTCGAGGGGATCGGGAGGATGAGCCCCTGGACGCCGCCGACCTCGGGGTCGGCGAGGTGCGAGACCATCGCCCCGAACCCGCGCGTCGTGCTGATGCGCGAGTCGGCGTCGACGCGCACGACCACCTCTCCGGTCGCGGCGGAGAGGGCGCCGTTCAGGGCGTTCGACTTTCCGGAGTGCGGCAGGTCGACGACGGCCCCGCGGGCGTGGGCGAGCGCGGAGATCGCGGCCCTCGCGAGCGCGCTCGTCCGGTCCGTCGAGCCGTCGTTGCCGACGACGATCTCGGTCACGCCGGGGTAGAGTCCCGCCGCCGCATCGGCGCTCGCGATGGCGGCGGTGATGTTCTCCTCCTCGTTGTAGGCCGGGATCAGGACGGAGACGTGCGGATGGTACTCGCCGAGCGTGGGCAGACTCCGACCCCGCACCTCGATCGCGTAGAGAGCCCGCCCGATCGCCGCCCAGTAGGTGAGGGAGACCGAGGGGAGCAAGAGGAGCACCGCGAAGCTGACCCCCGCGCGACCGAGGCCGACCCAATGGTAGAGCACGAGGAGCGTCATCAGGCCGAGCGCGACCGCGACGCCGGAGACGACCCAGAACTGGACGTTGAGGAACCGATCGCGGGCGAACTTCCGGACGACGGTGACGGGCGGCGGGAGCTGGAGGACGACGAACAGGAGCAGGGTGAGGAAGACCCCGCCGAGGATCGCGCGGAAGAGCAGGAACCCCGAGGTGACCAGCCGGGCCGAGAACGAGAAGCCGACCGAGTCGATCAGCGCTTCCGCGCCGAGGTAGGCGAGGATCACGAGCGCGGCGGTCTCGCGCTGCCGCTCGACGAACCTCGGGTCGGAGAACACCTTCGCGGCGAGGCAGAAGGCGATCATCACCGCGACGTAGGTCATGAGGATGAAGTCGGGCAGCGTCTTGTCGAGCGTCGGATGATTGAGCAGCCCGGGCCATGGATACGGGTAGTAGAGGACCGCGCCGACGCCCCGGACGAGCTCGTCGACGGCCAGGAAGACCGCGCGATGGATGATGAGCAGGAAGACGAAGATCCCGACGAAGAACGCGAGCAGCCGGAGCCCGAAGGAGGGCGTGGTCGGCGGCCGCCTCGAGATCGTCTGCGGCGGGACGTACCCCTCGAGCCGCGTCGGTCGCTCGGAGGGGCGCCAGACGGTCGCGTAGTGCGAGGCCGGTAGAGCTTGCAGGGCCGCGAGAGCGGGGTCCGCGGCCGTCGCGGCCGGCTCGGCCGCCGCGGGCGCGGAGGGAGCCTCCTCCTCGGACCAGGCCGGGGCCGCCGTCGTCGAGGCGGTCGGCTCGGGGGTCGGCACCGTCGGTGCCGCCGCGGCGTCGCCGCCGAGCGCCCACCGCCGGAACCGCCGGGCCCCGAGATAGAGCAGGTAGACGGTGACCCCGAGGAGAAGCACCGCGCCCCAGGGAAGGCCGACGAGGCGGTCGAGGAGCCCCGAGAGGGTATGCGAGGAGCTCGCGGCGAGCACGACGGAAAGCGCCCCCGGGACGAGCGCGACGGCCCGCCCCGACGGACCGAAGGCGGCGGTTGCCCGAGCGTCTCTCTTCGTCACGAGCGGACCCGAGCCGCCGGCGAGGCAGCCGCGTCTTGTGTCGGCCTGCCTTTATAGCCCTACCTTTCGCGCGCAGTTTCGCTCGCGAGGCGGCGATATCGCCCGGCCGCCGGAGCCTTTCGGGTCGGCGACCTTATGGGCCGTCGGCTGATTCGGCCCCGATGTCATCCCTTCGGGACGTCGAGGGAGAGCTCGCGGCCGCGCTCAAGCGCCTCGAAGGGCGCTGCCCCTACGCCGAGACGATGGCCGAGCGGACGCAGGGCCGGCGCCTTCGGCTCGACCGCGAGACGGTGACACCGCAGCCGCTCCCCCGGCTCGAGGGCGTCGTCTTCCGCGCCTGGGACGGGAGCCAGTGGGTCGAGGCGGCCGCGAGCGGGCTCTCGGCCCACGCCGTTCGGAGCGCCGTCGAGGGGCTCATGGGCCGGTTGCCCGCGAGCGGCTCGTCAAAGGGACCGCCGGGCCCCTCCGCGACCGGGCGGGCGGAGCGGGCGACGACCGAGCGGCGTCCGATCGCGGACGTCTCCTTCGAGGAGCTGGTCGCCTGGGGCCGGACGAGGCTCGGCTGGGCGACGAGCGTGGCCGGCATCGAGAACGCGCTCATCGCCGCCCAGCTCGCCGTCGACGAGCGGCTCTTCCTCTCGACGGCCGGCGCCTACCGCTTCCAACACACCGCCCGGGCCCTCGGCTCGGTGACGCCCCTCGCCATCGAGGGCGGCAAGGTCGAGTTCGACTACATCCAGCGAGGCGAGACCGGAGGGGCCGAGGTCCTCGACCGGTTGACGGAGGCTCTCGTGACGCACGCGGCCCGGGAGGCGCGTGCCCTCCTCAAGGCCCGCGAGCCCCCGACGGGTCCGATGAACGTCGTCCTCGACCCGACGACGACCGGCACCTTCGCCCACGAGTCGTTCGGCCACGGGACGGAGGCCGACCAGATCCTCCGGGAGCGCTCCTACCTCGCCCCGCTCCTCGGGACGACGGTCGGCCCCGAGTGTCTCTCGATCGTCGACGACGGGACGTACGAGGGAGGATGGGGCTCGATCTACTACGACGACGAGGGGACGCCGTCGCACCGTACGGTCCTCATCGACCAGGGGCGGTTCGTCGAGGTCCTGCACGACCGAGAGTCCGCGGCCGCGCTGGGCCGCGGCGTCACGGGCAACGCGCGACGGGCCGACTTCCTGAGCCGGCCGTTCGTGCGGATGACGAACACCTACGTCGCGCCGGGCTCGTCCTCGCTCGACGAGCTCGTGCGGGAGGCGAAGAACGGGGTCCTGCTCGAGAACTTCACGAGCGGGATCGAGGACCCCCTCGGCGGGAACATGCAGCTCAAGGTGAAGAAGGGGCGGCGGATCGAGGGCGGCGAGCTCACGGAGATCCTTCCGTCGATGGCGCTCTCGGGCAAGGTCCTCGACTTCCTCAAGGCGATCCGCGGCGTGAGCCGTCGCGAGGACTTCGGCGTCTTCGCCGGGTTCTGCGGGAAGGGCCACTCGGACCTCCTTCGGACCGGCGCCGGGGGCCCGTACCTCCTCTCGCACGCCATCGTGGGGCCGGCATGAGCGACACGAACGCCTTCACGGCGATGCGCGTCGCCGACCGCCTGCGCCATCGCACCGCCGCGCCGTGGGAGGTCTTCGGCGAGCGCCTCCGGCGCTACGAGGTCCACCTCAACGGGGACCGCGTGGAGATGTGGCGCTCTCCGATCGAGCTCGAAGGCTACGGGATCCGTCTCTTCCGGGAGGGCGAGGAGGCCCTCGGCGTCGGCGGCGCCGCGGCGACCGACCTGAGCGACGCCGGCGTCGAGGCCAGCCTCCACGACGCCGAGACGGTCGCGCGGTACGGGCGGTTCCCGGCCCGCCGGATCTCGCTCCCCGGGCCCGGCTCGCACTACCCCGAGGTCGACGTCGTCGACCGCTCCCTCTGGGCGCATCCCGTCGAGGCGATCGAGACCTACGTCCACGACCTCCTGGAGCCGTTCCACGGTCGCTCGGGGGTCCGCCCGAGCTTCGGCTCCGTCCGCGCGACCCTCGTCGAGGCGACGCTCGCCAACTCGGAGGGATTGCAGCGGCGCTACGCGCACACGAACGTTGAGCTCGAGCTCGCCGTCAAGGCGTTCGGTGGGGCCGAGGGAGCGCCCGCGGGCGAATACTGGGCGACACGACGGTTCCGCCGCCTCCCCGGCGCCCAGGAGGTCCACGCCGACGTGGACCGATGGTGTCGGGTCGCCGAGGACGTGCGGCACGCGGGCTCACCGGTCTCCGCGGCGACGAACGTGGTCCTCCCGCCCGGGGTCCTCGCCGACATCCTGCCGACGATCGTGGGCTTCCGCCTCTCGGGCCCGGCGCAGCTCCGCAAGATGATGCCCCCGCTCGACGCCCGCGTCGGGGCCCCGATCCTCTCGATCGACGACAACGGTCTCGAGCCGTTCGCGCTCGGCACCGCCCCGTCGGACGACGAGGGGGTGCCGCAGGCCCGTCGCCCCCTCCTCGAGGGCGGCCTCGTCCGCGGCTCCCTCACCGACCGGCTGCACGCGGGAGCCCTCGGACTCTCGGGCGGCGGCGGCAACGGAAAGCGCGAGTCGGCCCAGTTCCCGAACTGGTTCCACTTCGCCGAGGGTCTCGCACCGACGTCGACGACGCTCGAGGTCCCGACGGGGACCGGGGGCTCGGACGACGAGCTGATCGAGGCGGCCCGCGAGGGCCTCTACGTCGAGCAGCTCGGCTACGCCTTCCCCGACCCCGTGTCGGGCGCCTTCGGCGGCGAGCTGCGGGCGGCCTACCGGATCCAGAACGGGCGCCTCGGCGAGCCGGTCCGTGGTGGCACCATCGGAGGCGTCGTCTTCGCCCCCGAGGGGGCTCCCTCGCTGCTGTCGCAGGTCCAGGCGATCGGCTCCTCGACGAAGCTCGTGGGGGGCCTCAAGACGGCCGCCTGGCTCGTGGGCGGGATGACCGTGGCCGGCGCCTAGGCGGGGCTCACTTCAGCCGAAGGAGGACCGTCTGGCACTTGGGGCAGCGGCCCCCGGGAAGGTTCGCGGAGTACGTCCCCATGAACCCCGTCGGGACGAGGACCTCGAGCCCCTTGGGACGCAGCCTCGAGGTCGCGGCCTCGTGGGACCAGTAGAGCCCCGAGCCGTTCGACGTCGAGACGAATCCGGACTCGAGGGGGCTTCCGCAGGCCGCGCACAGCTGCTCGGGCATGGTTGCGTCGGAGCCCCGGACGAGAGGGGGGTATCTCTCCTTTTCGGATTCGGGGCAGCCGCCGACACGAGGGGTCGGCGGGAAAAACACGACCCCCGCAGCGTCCGGGTCACGCTGCGGGGGTCTCAGACATCGTGATTACAGACCGACGAGCGCCATCTTCACTCGCTCCTTTCGGGCGACTTCGCGTTCGCATTCGGGCCGGGGCGGCGCCAGGACGCCCCGATCGGGGAGAGCCAGGACGGCCAGAGCGCCTCGGGGTGCGCCGCCGTCGGGGGGGAGGTGAGCGCGAGGATGACGCCCGAGGGGCCGCTCACGATCGGCCGGCGGGGCCTCGGGGAGATCTCCGGCGGTGCCGCCTCGCCCCGGAGCATCACAGGTAGTCCTCCAGGTGAGAGGGCATCGGCCACGGCACGTTCATCCCCGAGGCCTTTCGGGCGACCGGGGCCGTCGGGAGCGGCGGGGCCGAGACGGCCTCGAGAGGGACACGGACCCGCGCGGGCTCCGGGAACGGGGTCGGGACGTCCGACTCCTCCTCGCTGGCCCTTGCGACGGTCGGGAGCGAGCCGAAGACGACCATCGGGCACTCGCCCTTGGTCGTGCCGAGGAAGCCGAAGCGCCGGCCCGTGTGGACGCGACCGCAGGAGGGGCAGACCTCGGACTGGGTCAGCATCGTGCTGATCCCCCCGAGGTAGGCACCGCTCTCGGCCGTCCGCGACATGCAGGGGAGAGTGGGTCGAATTCCGTACTTAAACCTCGTCAGCTATTTTGTACAAAATAAATCTAAGTAGCCCAACGGGCCATACGAGGGGTCGGTGCCGGTCGTTTCCTACCTCCCTGCCGAGATCCTCGACTACGTCGAGACGCACGCGCCCGCCGAGGGGCAGGCGTTCGGCATCAGCCAGAAGGAGCTCGCGAAGGCGCTCGGCTACCACCCCTGCTCGATGTCGAGGCCGCTGGGGGAGCTCGTCGAGAAGGGGTACCTCCGGGCCCGTCGCGGTTCGGTCCGCGGAGGCGTCCGAAAGCAGATCGTCTACACGCTCACCGAGGACGGCCGCGAGCACCTTCGGGGCGAGACCCGCGATGTCCCGATGCTCTCGGGCGCGATCCCTCCCCCGCCGAACCCGTTCCTCGGCCGGAAGCGGGAGCTGCACGACCTGTTCGGCTACTCGCAGGAGGGCGGGGCGGTCGTTTTCGTCGAGGGTCCCCCCGGCATGGGCAAGAGCGCCCTCGTCGCGAGGCACGTCCGCCGCATGAAGGCCGGTCGGGTGCCGTTCTGGTTCTCGATCCGCTCGGGGAGCTCCCCGCGGCACCTCACGATCGCCCTCGCCCGGGCGCTCTCGGTGATCGGCGCTCAGCAGCTCGCCTACTACTCGCAGCTCCCGCGGCAGCCGGTCGGGAGCGAGGTCGCCGACCTGGCCGGCCGGGCCTTGGGAGAACGGACGCTCCTGGCCGTCTTCGACGACGTCCAGGCCTCGAGCCCGGACATGCGCAAGTTCCTCCAGGAGTTCGTCAACGGGCTCGACCCCGGTCGGCGGGACCTCTTCCTCTTCGTCGGGCAGGTCCCGCCGCTGTTCGCCCCGACGCGCTTGACCCGCTCGCACCTCGTGCTCGGCGGGCTCGACCGGGCCTCCGCCCATGAGCTGACCGACCGGCGGGGCGGCCTGGCCGACCGGTTCGAGGCCGTCTTCCAGGCGAGCCTCGGGAGCCCCCTCCTGCTCCAGCTCGCCGTGACGACGCCCGGGGTCGAGGCGACCGCGACGGCCCTGCCGGCGGCCGTCGTCGAGCGGTTGCCCCCGTCCGAGCTGCTCGGGCTCGTCCCGGTCGCGCTCGCGAACGAGCCGATCCCGATCTCGTTCGTGCAGGAGACCGCGGACATCGCGGCGAGCCGACTCGACCAGTTGGTGCAGACCGGCGTGCTCCAGAAGACCTCGTCCGGCCGCGTTGAGGTGCTCCAGGTCGTCCGCACGGCCCTGCTCCAGAAGGTGGGGCCGGTCGAGGAGCGGACGGGGCACCTCACCCTCGCGGCCTACTACGCTCGAAGCCATCGTCCCGAGGCCGTCCGGGAGCGCTTCCTCCACCTCGTCTCCGCCGAGGCGTGGCGCCTCGCCGCCCAGATGCTCGACACCCAGGAGAGGACGCTCCTCTCCCTCGGCTACTCCGACCAGCTGAGGAACGCCCTCCGGCACCTCACGCTCGCGATCCCGAAGGGCAAGTCCCGCGTGCAGGCGCTCCGCGTCGAGGCGACGCTGCTCCGCTTCCACTCGGAGTACTCCGAGGCGATCCTCTCGCTCCGCCGCGCGATCGCCGAGGCCGGCGGCGACCGTCGCGTCGAGGCGGAGTGTCTCTGCAACATCGTCGAGCTCGCGATCCGCCAGCGGCAGATCGACGAGGCCGAGCGCGCGCTCACGCAGGCCCGGGGCTCGGGGCCGTTCACGCGGCGGGTCGAGGTGCTGCTGTCCCTGAGCGAGGCGCGGCTCATCGAGGGCCGCGGGGACCTGCAGACCGCGCTCGTCCGGTACCTCGAGGTGTTCGAGCGCGCCTCACGCCAGCACCTCGAGGACCTCTCGCTCGAGTCGATCGCGGCCTGGTCGCGGATCGCCTGGATGGGTGGGGACCGCGACGCCGCCCTCCGAGTCGTCTCGGAGGCCCTCCCGCAGGCGAGACAGTCCGGCCGTCTCGACATCGTGTTCAACCTCCTCTTGGTCCGGGCCCGGGCCTACGCCGAGACCGGCCAGCGGGATCTGGCCGAGACGGAGATGCGGCTCATCCGGACGGAGGCCGAGTCCCTCGGCTACCTCAACCAGCTGACCTACGTGCTGAGCGGCCTCGCCGCGATGGCGGTCGAGCGGGAGCGGTGGTCGGACGCGGTCTCCTACTGCCGCCAGGCCAGCGTTCTCGCCGAGCGGATCGGCAACGACATCGTCCTCGGGCACACGCTCGCGATCCTTTCGAGCGGCGAGCGTCGCCAGGGTCGGCTCGAGGACAGCATCGGCCACGGCGAACGGGCGGTCTCGGTGCTCAACCGCCTGCCCCCCTCCGAGTCGCTGATGCTCGCCCACGCCTATCTGGCGGAGGCGTACCTCGATGCGGCGCGCCTGCCGGACGCGAGGCAGCAGTTCGAGGTCGCGCTCGACCTGGCCAACCGCATGGGCCTGTCCTGGTGGAAGGAGAAGGTGACCGAGGAGATCGCCCGGCTCGAGGCGACCCCGGCGGCCACGTAGAGGAAGACTCGTGATCGCAAGGTCGAGCGTGGGGGGGCTTGCGCCCCCCCGGGAAAACGGTTACAGGTGCTCTTGGGGCAGGGGCGGAACAACGGGCAGGTACATACTGCGGGTCACCTCCATCCCCCGCCCCGGCGTGGCGGTATATCAACCTATGCGACCGCGAAACGCAGATTCTCTCGGATATACGTCACGTATTCATGAGGGTAAATGCGCATCAATCTAAGATTCCTTAGAACGGTCGACACGGCCGCGGCCGCGTCTCACCCGAGGGGCCGGGAACGAGCCGGGCGCGGTCCGGGCGGCGCGCGCGTGACCGCGACCTCGTCGCCGGTCCACTCGAACCGCAGGCGCGACCTCGGCTGCCAGCGATCGCGTCGGTCCCACAGGGCCCCGACGAGCAGGGGGAGGCCGATCGACGCCTCGAGGTGCGCCATCGCGCGCGTCGCCGTCTTCGAGATCTTCCCCCAGGACTGCGCCTCGTCGAGCGTGCTCCCCGAGAGGCCGCCCCAGTGGGGCACGTCGGTCGTCAGCTGGAGGGCGTAGTAGTGACCCTCCCCCTCCCGCCCGAAGGCGTAGTTCGCCATCACGATGCCGTCGTTGATCCAGTTCTTCGGCGTGCCGCCGCCGATGTAGACGACGGCCGTCCGCTTCGAGTGGGCGAGGATCTGCACGAGCTCGAAGTTGTCGCGGACCGCGTCGTAGATGAACCGGTCGCGGCCCCGGTGCGCCTGGTAGTGGAGCGTGAGGCCGATCCCGATCGAGCTGTCGATGAGCGCCGGCGAGAAGACCGGGACGCCGCGGCGCGCCGCGGTCGCGAGGAGCGACGCCTCGTCGTCGAACTGCTGGCCGAGGAACGCGAGGTACTCGCGCGAGGAGGCCGGCCGGGCCGGGAACCGCTCGGTGATCTTCCCGATCGCGCGGTCCGTCTCCTCGAACTTGAGCTCGTCGACGTAGGTGTCGTAGATCCGGTCGAGGTAGAGGGACCGGAGGTGGACGTCGTCGGCCGTCGGTGTCCCGATCCAGTGCCGGCCGCCGATCGTCTGGTAGAGGTCTTGGTAGAGGATCGCGCCCGTCGAGACGACGACGTCGACGAGCCCCCAGTCGACCATGTCGCGGAGGACCTTGCGGAGCCCGGCGGCGATCAGGGGCCCCGAGAGGCCCACCAGGATCGTCGGCCGCCGGGGGTCGGTCAAGGCGTTCTCCCACACCTCGAGCGCCCGACCGAGGTTCCGCGCCTGGATCGACGTCCCCTGGAACTGCTCGAGGAGGTCGCCGAGGCCGTGGACCTTCTCGACGTCGACCGGAGCCACCGACTTCTTGAGGAGCGCACGCCGACCCGCGGAGGTGCTCTTCGCCACGGCGGCGCCAGCGGCCTCTCCAACATAACCCCTCGCGTCGCGGCGTCGCGCGCGACCCTTGCGTCCGCAAGCCTTCAAGCCGTGGAGGGGTGAGGCGGGCCGATGGACCCCGACCCGGCCCTGCCGACGGCGGCGCGACGGGCGCTCGCCGGTCTCGAGAGCGGGAGCGGCCGGACCGTCGTGCTCGCGGGCCCGGCGCTCAGCGGCAAGAGCGCGCTCCTCGAGACGCTCCGCGAGGAGCTGCGGCGTCGGGAGCTTCCCGTCACGGACCTGCGCGGTGCCTACCGCGACCGCGAGTCCGCGTTCGGGCTCGTCTACCCGCTCGACCCGGACCGCACCGAGGAGCCCGAGGACCGGGCCGAGGGACCGGCCGAGTCGGAGGACGACACCTACGGCGCCGGCGCCTTCCCCGGATTCGCCGAGCCCGCCGAGCGGAGCCGACGGGCGCGAGGGGCCCGACAGCGCGGCACCGTGATGGGGGTGCCGTTCGCGGTGAGGACCCGCGGCGTGCACGAGGTCGACGCGGTCGCCTACTGGCGCGCGCTCCTCGGACGCCTCCGGAGCGGAGCCATCGCCGGCCAGGCGATCCTCGTCGAGGACGGCGTCTACTCCGATACCGAGAGCCGGGACGTCCTGCTCTACCTCGTCGACCGGGCCCGCCTCCGCCCGCTCCTGATCGTCCTCGCCCTCGACACCGAGGACCCCGGGTTCGCCAACTGGGAGGAGAAGCTCCTCGGCCGCACCGATGTCGACTGGATCCGCCTCTCACCGTCTCGAGAGGACCCGCGGGAGGCGAGCCGGTTCCGCCGCGCCTGGGAGGACCTTCCCTACCGGACGCGCCGCGTCCTCACCTTCCTCTCCCTCCTCGGGGGCACCGCCACCGAGGTCACGCTGAGCCGGGTCACGCGGCGGGGCTTCGGCGAGCTCGCCGGCGATCTCGTCCCGGCCTCCGAGGGGCGGCTCGTCCGTGTCGAGGACGGCCAGGTGGCGCTGCGCCACGCCGGCTGGGCGCGCGTGATCCCCGGGCTCTGGCCCTCGGCGACGGTCCGGGACATGCACCGGGAGATCGCCGAGGCCCTCGAGGCCCTCCACCGCGAGCCGACGCTCGCCCGACGCCGGGAGCTCGCGGACCACTACCTCGCCTGGGAGGCGGGACCCACCGCGCTCCGCTACCTGCTCGAGGCCGCCGAGATCGCGGAACGCGTCGCCGACTACGACGCCGTCGCCGAGCTCACCGAGCGCGGGCTCACCTGCCTCCGCGCGCTCCCCGCCACCGACCGCGCGGTGGCCGAGTCGGAGCTGCGGCTGTTCCACGCTCGCGGCCTCTTCCTTTCCGGGCAGCCGGACGCGGGCGTCGGGGAGCTGCAGGCCGGCGTCCAGCATGCGCTCGACCGACGCCTCCCGCCCGAGGCGCTCGAGGAGTGGCTCGAGCCGACCGTGGCCCCGCTGCTCATCGTCGGGGCCCGTCCCGCGCTCGAGACGGCGCTCGGCGAGCTCTCGGACCGGTGCGAGGCGGCGGGCTTCCTCGCGTCCGCGGTGCTGCTCGCGGCCGTCGTCGCCGCCCACGAGGTCGAGCGCGGGCGGCCCGCGCGCGCGCGGACCGAGGCCCGCCGCGTCGGACACCTCGCGCGGGGGCTCGAACGGGGTCCCGCGCAGGCGCTCGCGATGATGGCGATCGCGCTCACCCACCTCAACGGCGGCCCGGACGAGCAGGCCCTCGCCGCGCGCTTCCTCGCGGCGGCGCACCAGGGGTTCGCGGCCTCGAGACGCTCGGACCTCCAGCAGCTCGCCGAGGAGCTTCGGGCGCAGCAGCTGAGGCTCGGCGGCCGGCTCGAGGAGTCGCTCCAGGCCCGCGTCGGCGCGACGCCGGCGCTCCAGCGCCTTCGGCTCCCGTCGGTCGAGCTCCTCCACCAGCTCGGGATCGCGGAGCTCCTGCTCGACACGAAGCCGGACGCGAGGTCGACGCGGGCGCTCGCGCGGGCCGGCGAGCTCGTCGACCACCTGCATCTGGTCCCGCCGAGCCCCTCGGTCCTCCGCTACTGGATCCTGCGGGGTCGGCTCCTCGAGGTCGTCCCCGACCTCGCGGGGGCCCGCGACCGCTACGCCGCGGTCGCCGACCTCGAGGCGGTCGAGGCGCCGCCGCGCCTCGTGACCGAGGCCCGGCTCCGGCTCGCCCGGCTCGAGCTCGAGGACGGCCGCGCCGAGGAGGCGCGCGGGTGGTTCGACCGCGTCGCCGACGAGGCGTTCCCGAACGGGGTGCGGCCGACGTTCGAGGCGTGGCGGGCCTCCGCCGGGCGGAGCCGTCCCGAGTCCGCGGCCCGTCCGTGGGCTCAGGGCCACGAGGGGAACCCGCCGGGCGCGAGCGCGTAGAGGATCGTCAGCGTCCCGACGATCGCGAGGACGACGACGACGAGCCGCTCGAGCCGGGCCGGGGCGACCCGGGCGCCGACCCTCGAGCCGATCGTGCACCCCATCGCGGCGACGAGCGTGAGAGCCAGCCCGGCCGCCAGCGCGACGACGAGCACGCTGGGCATCGAGACGACGAACGCGATCGTGAAGATCATCGTCGTGTCGCCGAGCTCGAGCAGGAGGATCAGCAAGAACGCCGTCGAGAACGGCGAGCGGCCCACGGGACTCCGTCGCTCGGACTCCGGCACGAAGAAGAGGTAGGCGGCGTAGGCGAGGAGGAAGACCCCGCCCCCGAGCCGAAGGTAGGTGACGTGCCCGCCGAGGGCCGCGAGGAGGGCCGCGCCGACGGCGACGGCGAGGACGGTCGTCGTCCAGAAGGCGATCGCCGCACCGGCCCAGACCGAGAGAGGGCGGTACTTCGCCGCGAGACCGATGAGCGCGAAGTTCGTCCGGTCGACGAGCTCGGTGAGCCCGATGACCGCGAAGACGACCCCGAAGGAGGTGAGGAGCGAGTCCGTCACGAGCCGGTGCGGGCGAGCGCGGCGAGGAAGTCGTCGACGAGCCGGTCGCAGTAGCTGCAGCGGAGCTGCACCGGCCGGCGGCGGACGACGTCGAACTCGCTCTCGACGGGCTCGGCCTGGTTCGTGATGCAGTTCGGGTTCGGGCAGCGGAGCACGCCGAGGATGTGGGACGGCAGGTCGACGGCGCGCTTCTCCTGGACCTTGAAGTCGCGGATGATCGAGATCGTCGCGGTCGGGGCGATGAGCGCGATCGCGTTCACCTTCCGCGGCGACAGCTCCATGTTCTCGACCTTGACGATGTCCTTCCAGCCGAGCTTCTGGCTCCGCACGTGGAGCGCGACGGAGACCGTCGAGTCCTTGTCGAGCGCGTCGATGCCGATGATGCGGAGCACCTCGAGGGCGAGCCCGTTGCCGATATGGTCGATGACGGTCCCGTTCTTGATCGGGGTGATCTTCAGCTCGCGCATCGAGGGCTCACGCCGCCTTCCCCGTGAGGATCAAGGAGAGCAGGGCCATCCGGACCGGCACGCCCAGGAACGCCTGGCGGAAGTAGGCGGCGTGCGGCGTCGTGTCGACCTCGGGCGCGACCTCGCCGGTCCTCGGCAGCGGGTGCATCACGATGAGGCGCGACTTCGCCGAGGCGAGGACGGCGCGGTCGATCCGGTACGAGCCCGCGACCTTCTGGTACTCGAGCGGGTCGGCGAACCGCTCGCGCTGGATGCGCGTCACGTACAGCACGTCGGCGTCGCGCACGACCCGGTGGAGCTGCTCCTCCTCCGAGACCTTCGCCCCGAGCTGGTCGAGGCTCGAACGGACGTCCTCGGGCAGGCCGAGTCCCGTCGGGGATGAGAGGACGAGCTCGGCGCCGAAGACGGCGAGCGCGTGGGCGAGCGAGTGGACGGTCCGACCGAACTTGAGGTCCCCGAGCAGGACGACCTTGAGGCCCGTCAGGGTTCCGAACGCCTCCTGCATCGTCGCCAGGTCCAAGAGCGTCTGGGTCGGGTGCTGACCCGCGCCGTCCCCGGCGTTGATGACCGGCTTGTCCGAGGCGGCCGCTGCGAGGCGCGCCGCGCCCTCGTTCGGGTGCCGGAGCACGATCGCGTCCCCGTAGGAAGAGAGCATCCGGATCGTGTCGTGCAGGCTCTCGCCCTTGCGCATCGAGCTCGCGGACGGGTCGGCGATCGTGATGCAGCGGCCCCCGAGCCGCTGCACGGCGGTCTCGAAGGAGAGACGCGTTCTCGTCGACGGCTCGAAGAAGGCGAGCGTGACGAGCTTGCCGTCGAGCTGGGATCCCGACTTGCTCCCGTCGGCGTAGGGGATCATCCGGCGCGAGCTGCGGAGGATCTCCTCGATCTCCTCGCGGGCCAGGTCGCGGATCCCGATCACGTCCCGGCCCTTGAGACCCATCGACCTCCGGGACAGGAAGAGGCGTCTTAATCGTTGCCGCTCCTAGGAGGAGCAACGGCTATCCTCCGAGGCGGGAGGACCGGCCGTGGCCTCACCAGGACGGCTCGGGACCGACGCCGCCACCTTCGGCACGATCGTGGTCGCCTGGGGCCTCAACTACCTGTTCGTGCGCTGGGGCGTCGCACTCGCCGCCCCGCTCTGGCTCGCGCTCCTCCGGGCGTCCGTCGGAGCGATGGGGGTGCTGCTCGCCCTCGCCGTCCGCCCGCCCTCGGAGCCGCTCCGCGGCCGTCGACGCCTCGCGGCCCTCGCGCTCGGCGTCCCGAACACGGCGCTCTTCTTCGGCCTCTGGTTCACCGCGGGGGCCGTCGTCCCGCCCGGGATCGCTTCGGTCCTCGTCTACACGTATCCGTTCTGGGTCGCGGTCCTCGCGGTCCCCTGGCTGGGCTACCGGCTGCAAGCGCCCACCCTCGCCGGGCTCCTGCTCGGGTTCGCCGGCGTTGCGCTCATCTCCGAGCCGTGGCGTGCTGGCGCGCTCCGCTTGCCGTGGGTCGCTCTCGTCGAACTGCTTGCGGCGGCGGTCGCCTGGGCCGTCGGCACCGTCCTCACGCAGCGCTTCTATCGAGCCTGGGAGATGCCCGCCGCGAACGGCTACCAGCTTCTCGGCGGCAGCGTGGGGCTTCTCGTCGCCGCCGTCGTCCTCACGCCGCACGAGCTTCCGACGCCCTCCTGGCCGCTCGTCGGCGTCGTCGCGTGGCTCGGGCTCGTCGGAACGGCCCTCGCCTACTCGCTCTGGTATCGACTCCTGGGCCGCGTCCACGCGGCGACCCTCAGCGCCTACGCCTTCCTCGTGCCGATCGTCACGCTCGTCGCCGCCTTCGCGCTGCTCGGGGAGTCGCTATCGCCCGCCCAGCTGGTGGGCGTCGCGCTCGTCCTCGGAGCCCTCTACATGGTGGGCCGATTCGGACCGCTCCCGCCGCGCACGCTCGCTCCGCCGGACGAGCGCGGCCGGGCCGTCGGTTCTTCGGAGTCGCAGGCCTGATAACGACCACCACGGATGGTAGGAACGATGAGGAGCGCGCCCACGCCGCCCCCACGTCGCGCGAGGGCGCGCGAGGACCGGCAGCTGATGCTGATGGCGGGCGCCTTCCTGATCGCCGCCCTTCTCGTGGTCGTCGAGGTCGGGTTCGTCCGTGACGGCAACCCCGGCGCCCCTCCCGCGGGGCTGTTGTACACGACCGTCAACGAGACGGTCTCGGTCGGCGCGCCGGTCGGCTACCACGGGGCGAACCCGTTCTTCGCGGTCGTCTTCACCGACAGCTTTCAGAGCACGAGCACGCTCGAGGCCGTCGGAGCCTACCTCAATACGACCCCGATCACCTGGTTCCGGTTCGGCGGCATCGGCGATCAGTACGACCCGACGACCGGGATCTACTACGCGCCGGGGCCCGGCGGCGGGGTCTACCTCCCGCACTACAACCCGACGGCGTGGAACTTCTCGTGGATGAAGAGCTGGTGCTACTCGAGGACCCCTCACTGTGACTGGCTCGGGTACCTTCCGGGCCAGGAGAACAACACCCAGGCCGCGGTCCATGCGGCCGAATGGTACCACGAAGTGCTCGGGTTCGTGCCGAACCTCTGGCAGTTCGGCAACGAGCCGGACCACTGGACGCACTACGGTCTCAACCGGTCGAGCTGGTCCACCACCGACAACCTCACGGTGAGCGGCCCCGCCTACGCGACGATGGTCCGCGACTACCTCGCGGCGGTCGCGGCGCTCTACCCGAGCGATCAGTACGTGGGGATCGAGGCCTCCGGGGCCAGCGACTACCAGAACTACATCGCCGATACGGCGGCGACGAACGGGCTGAGCCTCTCCGCGATGGCCTACCACACGTATCCCGGGTTCCCGGGGACGAATACGCTCGCCGAGTTCTTCGCTCCCCTCGCCTCGCCCGCGAGCGTGACCGGAACGATGGCGGGCATGCGGCACGAGGTCACGGTGGACTGCGCGAGCTGTGCGTCGATCCCGATCCAGATCGGGGAGTTCCAGTCGCCGCCGTTGGACATCGGCAGCCCGTTCGAGTATCAGTACCCGACGGTGCCGTTCCTCGCGGCGTCGGTCGTCCAGGCCCTCGAGGCGAACGTCTCGATGTTCACCGTCTACGACTCCCAGCAGCTCTACAACTACACGACCGGGACCCTCCATCCCGAGGGCTATCTCTACCAGCGGATCTTCGAGAACCTGACGATGGGCAACGACGAGAGCGTGACGTTCTCGGGCGGGGTCGGTGGTCTCTACGGGATCGAGACCGCCAACGGCGCCTCGCGGTCGCTCCTCGTCGTGAACACGAACCTCTCCCACGCGCTGAACCTCACGGTGGCGCTCTCGGACCTGCCGATGGGGGGGACGGGCACCTACTGGTCCTGGGGCCCCGGCGAGACCGCCCCGACCTCGACGAGCGTGAGCGCGCTGCCGGGAACCTACGCGGTGCCGCCGGAGGGCCTGCTCTTGATCACCGCGCCGAACGTCACCACTCCGCTCGGCGCGGCGGTCGCACCGTAACGGCCCGCCGGTTTCCCGGCGGACCGGCCAGGTCGCGGTAGTAAGCCCCGTCCTGTTTCAGGCAGCATTCGACTGCGCGCTCTCCTCGACGGTCAGGGGGCCTTCCTCAACCCGTCACTCAGGGCTTGCTCCCGGGGAGTCGGCCGTTTCACCATATCCTCGGGGATCCTCCGGCGCGACGCCTTCACCGTGCCCCGCGGCTGTGTCGTTTCTGCTCCGTTGCTCGGACTCTCGCCCGGCGGGTTCCCGCCCGCCCCCGTGGCCCCCGGAGCGGGGACTTTCCTCAGCAGAACGTCGACGTTGTCGCGTTCCACCGTCAGCTGCCCTCCGCCTCCTGGCACGCCCGGCAGACCGTCGAGAGGCTTAACGGCTGACCCGGAGGGGCCCCGGCGCTCCCGGAGAGCCGGGGCCTCGGCCGGCAAAGGACGGTGCACCGCGCCCGCGGCCGCACTCCGTCGCAGACCCGACGGGCCTGACCCCCGGCCGGAGTCCCGCGGGCCCGGGGAGCTCGCGACCCGTCGAGGGGGGACCGGAAAGGCCTTCGACGTGGCGCCGCCATCGGACTCGGCACCCCTACGCCGTGCCCGGCCCCCCTCCCGTCGAACCGGAGACGCCCGCGCCGCGCCGACGTTCCTCCACCGCCGAGCGCCACGCTCCACCGCCCCGCAGATCGACAACCGCTAGGCGCCGGACACGGCGGCGAGACCCTCGAACTCCCCGCCCGCGAGGTGCACACGGGCGAAAGACGGAAAGCGGCCGCGGGTTCATGCCCCCCGTGTCCCCGACGCCCCGCCGGCCCACGGACTCGGTACCGTTGATGCCCTGCCTTCTCCTCTCTCGCGGCCGCGTGATGCGGCCGGGGCCGGAGGGACCGGTCGCCGCGAGGTCGCCCGATGGGTCGGCGCCGGACGTCCTCGACGTCACCGAGCGGCTCGGCAACGAGTTCGGCCGCCTCTTCGTCGTCGACCTCGACGGCGTCGAGCGGAACCGCCCCCAGCTCGACTACCTCCAGGAGATCGCCCGGGACGGCGAGATCTGGGTCGATGCCGGCGTCCGGAGCGCCGAGGAGGCGATCGACGTTCTCGTCGCGGGCGCCTACCGCGCCGTCCTCTCGACCACGAGGCTTCCCGACCTGCGGGAGGCCCGGCGCGCCTGGCGGATGTCGACCGAGGTCGCCTTCGAGCTCGAGGTCCGGGGCCGCGCGGTCTCGGGGAGTGAGGCCTGGCAAGGCCGGGCCCCCGAGGAGGTCGCGCAAGAGCTGCGGGCCCTCGGCGTCGAAGACCTCATTCTCAGCTTTCGCGAGGAGGCGGTCGACTGGGCGCTCGTCGCCACGCTCGCGCCCCCGTCCCCCCTGTGGGTCGGCGGGACGTTCGAGGCCTCGGAGGCGGCGCGCCTCCGCCCGGCAGGGGCCGCGGGCGGCATCTTCCATCTCGACGAGCGACTCGGCGAGGCGAGCGGCTCGGTCTCGGCGACGGCGGTGGGGAAGGGGGCGGGATGATGAGAGCAGAACCAGCTGAACGAGTGATGACTAATGGGCGGGCTGACCGCCTCCCCCCGCCGGCCGCGACGCGGGCACGCGGCCTCGGCGACGCTCGCGACCCGCCGAGGACGGCGGAGCCTCTCCGCCGAAACCTTTTCCCCTCGCGGTAGGTCCGGCGGACCGATGAGCGCCGCCGAGAGCACGGTCGAGGTCGAGCTGCCGGACGGCAGCCACCGCGCCGTCTCGAAGGGCACGACGGTCGGGGCGGCGCTCCGCGGCTGGCGACCCAACGACGCCGACAAGTTCCTCGCCGCCGAGTGGGACGGGGCCCCCGTCGACCTCGAGCGGCCCATCGTCGCGCCGGGACGGCTCGCGCCCCTCCGGTTCGAGGATCCCGCGGGTCGAGACATCCTCCAGCACTCGGCCGCGCACGTGGTCGCGAAGGCGGTGATGGAGGTCATCCCCGAGGCGAAGCCGACGGCCGGGCCGCCGACGGAGGAGGGGTTCTACTACGACTTCGACGTCCGCCCGATCACCGAGGAGGACACGAAACGGATCGTAGAGACCGTCGCGCGGCTCGTCGCCGCGGACGAGCCGTTCCACCGCGAGGAGGTCGACCTCGCGACGGCCGAGCGCCTCTTCGCGTCGAACCCGCACAAGCTCGGCTACCTCCACGAGGTCCCGCCCGGCGAGCCGATCTCGGTCTATCGCACCGGCGCGTGGACCGACCTCTGCCGGGGGCCGCACGTCCCCTCGACGCGCTGGCTCAAGGGGCTCCATCTCCTCGGCGTATCGTCGGTCTCCGCGGACGGGACGGCCACCGGGCCCCAGCGCCAGCGCGTTCGCGGCGTCGGGTTCCCCTCGAAGCCCCAGCTCGAGCAGTTCCTCGCGCTGCGACGCGAGGCGGCGGCCCGGGACCACCGCGTCGTCGGCCAGCGTCTCGAGCTGTTCACGTTCGTCGACGAGGCGCCCGGGTTCCCGATCTGGCTCCCCAACGGGATGATCGTCGTGCGCGAGCTCGAGGCGTTCGTCCGGGAGCATCTCAACGCCGCGGGCTACTCGGAGATCCGCACGCCGCTCCTGTTCGCCCGCTCCGTCTACGAGACGAGCGGCCACTGGGAGCACTACCGGGAGAACATGTTCCTCACCGAGATCGAGGACCGCACCTTCGGCTGGAAGCCGATGAACTGCCCGGGCTCGATGCTGATCTTCCGGTCGCGCGCTCGAAGCTACCGCGAGCTGCCGCTCCGCCTCGCGGAGTTCGCGCCGCTCCACCGCTACGAGCCGAGCGGGACGCTCCACGGGATGACCCGGGTGCGCGAGTTCGTCCAGGACGACGCGCACATCTTCGTCTCGGAAGAGCAGATCGAGGAGGAGATCCGGACGCTGCTCGCCTGGATCGAACAGGCGTTCACGACGTTCCGGCTGAGCTGGTCCTACGAGCTGTCGACACGCCCCGCGAGCTTCTTGGGGGAGGCGTCCCAGTGGGACCGCGCCGAGGCGACGCTCGAGAAGGTCCTCCAGGAGTCGAAGATCGCCTACAAGGTCTCGAAGGGCGAGGGGGCCTTCTACGGCCCGAAGATCGACATCCACGTCCGCGACAGCCTCAACCGCCCCTGGCAGACCGGAACGATCCAGCTCGACTACCAGCTGCCACAACGTTTCGGGCTCGAGTACCAGGGCTCCGACGGCGCGCTCCACACGCCGGTCGTCGTCCACCGGACGATCCTCGGGACCTGGGAAAGGTTCGTCGGCGTGCTGCTCGAGCACTGCGCGGGCCGGCTGCCGCCATGGCTTTGCCCGGTCCAGGCCCGCGTCCTGCCGGTCTCCGACCGCCACGACGCGCCCGCCGCGGCGCTCGTGGCCCGGCTCCGGTCCGCGGGCCTTCGGGCCGAGGCGACCGGCAGCGGTGACACGCTCTCCAAGCGGGTCCGCGACGCCGAGCTCGACCGGATCCCGTGGGTCCTCGTCGTCGGGGACGCCGAGGCCGCGGCGGGCTCGGTCGCGATCCGGACCCGGGGCCGCAAGGGGCAGGAGAGCCTCCCCGAACCGGAGGCGCTCGCGCGGCTCACGGCGCGGGTCCGCGAGCGCTCCTTCGACCCGTAGGTCAGTGGAGGACCGTCCGTCCCGGTCGCCGGGCCTGGCGTCGGGCCAGGAGGAGCTGCAGTTCGACGTCGGAGCTGCCGAGCTGGTGGGCCTCCCTCAGGTGGCCGCGCATCCGGGCCAGCTCGATCGGCTGGCCGCAGCGCGGGCACGCGGCTCGACCGCGCCGGCTGAGGAGAGCGTCACGGGCCAGGCCCGACTGCATCCGCGGTTCCATCCGGTCAGAGCATATAGAGCGTGAGGGTCCAGCGGGACCTCGAGGGCGCCCTCCGCTCGGAGGTCTCGGCAACCCTTAAGTAATCATTCCCATGAGCGGCCCCCAATCCACGGGGGAACCATGAACGTCACGACCGGCCAGCTCGAAGGGATCGTCTTCCTGGCAGCGTTGCTGGGCCTCGCCTACGCGGGCCTGCAGACCTACCTCCTCCTTCGCGAGGACGAGGGGACCGAGGAGATGCGGTCGATCGCGGCCGCGATCCGCGAGGGAGCCGTCGCGTTCCTGCGGCGTGAGTACACCGCGGTCTTCCTGGTCGGGATCGTCCTCGCCGTCCTCATCGCCGTCGCCTTCGGCGTCACCTCTGACGGGCCGCGCCTCGCCGTCGGCTTCCTCTTCGGCCTCGCCGGCAGCGCCCTCGCCGGCGCCGTCGGCATGGTCGTCTCGGTCCGGGCGAACGTCCGCACCGCGGCGCACGCGCGCGCGGGCAATCTCGCCGCGACGATGCGCTACGCGTTCCGCGGCGGGAGCGTCACGGGCCTCTCGGTCGCCGGGCTCGCCCTCCTTGAGCTCGTCGGCTTCTACGCCGCCTTTGGCGGGAACGTCCTCGAGATGGTCGGCCTCCTCTTCGGCGCCTCGCTGATGAGCCTCTTCGCGAGGGTCGGGGGCGGGATCTACACGAAGGGCGCCGACGTCGGGGCCGACCTCGTCGGCAAGGTCGAGGCCGGCATCCCCGAGGACGACCCGAGGAACCCCGCGGTCATCGCCGACAACGTCGGCGACAACGTCGGCGACTGCGCGGGCATGGCCGCCGACCTGTTCGAGACCTACGTCGTCACCGCGGTGAGCGCGATGCTCCTGGCCTACCTCATCACGTCGGTCCGCACGGACTTCCCCAACGCGGTCTTGTACCCGCTCGTCGTCTGCGCGTGGGCGATCGTCGCCACGCTCGTCGGCGCCGCGTTCGTCCGCATGGGCCCGAACGGCACGATCATGGGCGCGCTCTACCAGGGGCTGATCGCGACGACGATCGTCGGGGCCCTCGGGCTCTGGATCCTCGATTCGCTCCTCATGGGCGGGAGCGCCGGGATCTTCCTCGCCACGCTCGTCGGGCTCGTCGTGATGGCGCTCCTCGTCGTCATCACGGACTACTACACCTCCGCCAAGTACGGCCCCGTGGCCCACATCGCGGACTCGGCCCAGGCCGGGGCCGGCCCGGTCGTGATCACGGGGCTCTCCGTCGGCCTCGAGTCGGCGTGGATGCCCGGCCTCATCATCGTCGCCGGGACCCTCTCGGCGTTCGCGGCCGTCGGCTGGAACGGCTGGGGCGTGGCGCCGAACCCCGAGCTCGGACTCTACGGTGTCGGTCTCGCCGCCGCCTCGATGCTCTCCGTCACGGGGATGATCATCTCGATCGACGCCTTCGGCCCGATCACCGACAACGCGGGCGGCATCGCGGAGATGGCCAAGCTCCCGGCCGAGGCGCGGGCGGTCACGGACCCCCTCGACGCCGTCGGCAACACGACGAAGGCGATCACGAAGGGCTACGCGATCGGCTCGGCCGTCCTCGCGGCCCTGGCGCTGTTCGCGGCCTATACGTTCGCCGCGGCCCAGCAGTGGGCCCCGAACTCGCCGTCGAACTGGACGGACTTCACCTCGAAGCTCGTCCTGTCGAGCCCCGTCGTCGTCGCCGGGCTCGTCATCGGCGCGATCCTGCCGTTCTTCTTCACGTCGTTCCTGATGAACGCCGTCGGCGTCGCCGCGCAGTCGATCGTCTTCGAGGTCCGCCGGCAGTTCAAGGAGATCCCGGGCATCCTCGAGGGGACGGCGAAGCCCGAGTACGGGCGCTGCGTCGACATCGTCACGAAGACCGCGCTCCGCCAGCTCGCCGTGCCGGCGCTCATCGGCGTCGTCACGCCGCTCGCGGTCGGCTTCCTCTTGGGGCCGCTCGCGCTCGCCGGGCTTCTCCTCGGGGTCCTCCTCTCGGGGTTCCCGCTCGCGCTCACGATGACGACCGGCGGCGGCGCCTGGGACAACGCCAAGAAGTTCATCGAGATGGGCCACTACGGCGGCAAGCACTCGGACGCGCACCGGGCGGCCGTCGTCGGCGACACGGTCGGCGACGCCACGAAGGACACCGCCGGTCCGGCGATCAACCCGCTCATCAAGGTCGTGAACACGATCTCGATCCTGTTCATCGCCCTCATCGTGGCGCACTCGCTCGTCGGGATCTGAGGCCCCGAACGCGGGCCGAGCGCCCGCGCGGCGGGTTCATATCCCGGCACGTCCTCGGTCCTCGTGGAGGGCGGCGCGATGTGCGACACCTGCGGCTGCAAGTCCAAGAAGAAGCCGTAGGGCCCTCGTCGGGACCCTACGCCGGGGCCTTCGCGGCCCTAACCCGTTCTCGCCCCCGGGGGCGCGCGGTCGCGGGCCCTCGGCCTACGCGTAGTGGCTGAGGGAGCTCCGCTCCTTGCGGGCGTCGTCGCGCTGCTCGCCCCGTTCCTCGGAGCGCCGCTCCTTCTCGCACTGCTCCTCGGTGACCCAGTCGAAGCGCAGGTCGTCGGGGTGGTCGTGGGAGATGAAGGCGCCGGCCTCGAAGGCGGAGCTGAGCAGCTCCTCGAAGTTGTCGGCGTCGCTTCCCTCGAGGCGACCGGCGGTGCGCCAGTACCAGTCCGGGGCCTTGCCGGCCGCCTGGAGGTACTCGGTGATCAGGTCGTAGATCGAGCTGCGCGTGTCCGTGAGCCGGACGTGGAGGTGCGTCCGCTCCTCCTCGCTCTCGGCGGCCGTAGAGGAAGGCTTCGCCATCGGCCGGGCACCGGTGGCCCGCCTATAACGGCTCGCCGACGCGAGGCGCCGGTCCCGGTCGGGACGGCAACCCTTCAAGAGGCGCCGTAGGTTCCTCGACCGACCCCGTGTTCGACCCGTCGGCGAGCTCGCCCCCCGACCTGCCGCCCCCGCCACCGGTCGACCGGGGTGCGGCGAACCCCCGCTACGTCTACCTCCTCACCCGACTTCGGGGCCGCCAGATCACGATGGAAGAGGCGATCGAGCTCTTCGCGCTGCAGCAGGCGCTCCTTCGCGCCGCGAGCTCGGCGTCGAGGGTCCCGGCTCCGGCGGGTGCGGCCGCTCCGACGCCGGCGCTCTCGGGCCTGCCGATGCGCGTCGACGACGATGGGCTCGCCTACGGCCTTCTCCTCCTCGGCGCGGGCGCCGGGGTCCTCGCGGCGGTGCTGAAGCGCTCCCGCGAGGGTCCCGCGGCGCCGAAGCCGACCTCGCCGCGCTGACCCGGGTGCGATGGGGAAGCGGTCGTTCACCTTCGCGCACCTCGCCGACGCGCATGTCGGCGCCTGGGCGCGCGACCCGCCCGTCCGCGCGGCGCTCCGCGCGAGCGTTCTCCGCGCGCTCGAGGTCGTCGACGAGCGGTCGTGCGAGTTCCTTCTCGTCTCGGGCGACCTGTTCCACACCCCGGTCCCCGAGCCGGCCGAGGTCGCACCCGTCGCCGCCGCGCTACGACGGCTCGTCGACCACGGCCGCCGCGTCTACGTCATCTACGGCAGCCATGACTACGTCGCCCACCGCACGAGCTGGCTCGACGTCCTCGCCGAGACGGGGATCTTCCTCCGCTCCGCGCCGGAGCCCGTCCGGACCGAGGGGAGCCGCTGGACCCTGCCGTTCCGGGTCGACCCCGGAACCCAAGCCGCGATCGCCGGGATCTCGGGACGCTCGCACGGCCTGGACCGGGCCTACTTCAAGAGCGTCGATACCGAGGCGCTCCGCGCGCACGACGGCTTTCGGGTCTTCCAGTTCCACGCCGCCGTCGACGAGTACCTCCCCGAGGGCCTGCGCGAGCACCTCCACGGCATCTCCCGCGACGACCTGCCGGCCGGGCTGGACTACTACGCGGGCGGGCACATCCACTACACCTATACGGGCGAGGGCCCCGGCGGGGGCCTTCTCGTCAACCCCGGCGCGGTGTTCGGGACGAGCGTCACCGACGTCGACAACGGGTTCCACGAGAGGACCCAGCAGGGCGTCGTCGTCGTCACCGTCGCCGACGGTCGACCGAGTGCCGAGTTCGTGCGGACGGCGCCGCGCGAAGGCGTCGCCGTCTTCGACGTCGACGTCGCGGGAAGGACCGCCGAGGAGGCGAAGGTGCGCGTCCGCGAGGAGATCGCCCGGCACGCGACCTCCGGGACCCTGCTGTTCCCGAGGGTCCGCGGCACGCTCGCGGACGGCAGCGTCGGCACCCTCGGGCTCCAGGAGTCCCGGGCCGAGGCGGACCGGGCCGGCGTCGCCGCGGTCCACTGGGACCTCACCGAGGCCTCCGGCGCCCCGCCGGGGGAGCTGCCGGTCCCCGGCGGCGAGGCGGAGCTCGAACGCCGGGCCCTCGAGGCGCTCGCGGCGTCCGCGGCGGGTCGGTTCCCCGAGCTCTCGGGCGCGTCGGGCGTCAGCCGGCTTCGCGACCTCCTTCGGGAGCTCGGCACGGCCCGCGGCGAGGGCGAGGCGCGGGCGGACTACGAGGCGGCCCGGCTCGGGACCGCACGGCGCCTGCTCGGTTACCGGAGCGAGGAGACGCCGTAGCGATGGTCCAGCTGCGGCGCCTGCACCTGCGCAACCTCCGCAGCTACGAGTCGGCCGACCTCACGTTCACCCCCGGGACGACGCTCCTCGTCGGCGACGTCGGCTCCGGGAAGACCTCGGTGCTCTACGCGATCGAGATGGCCCTCTTCGGGTTCGCCGAGGTCGACCCGACGTTCCTCGTCCGCCATCAGGCGCCCGAGGCCGAGGTGCGGCTCGAGCTCTCCGGGGACGGCCACACCTACGAGTTCGGCCGACGGTTCCGGCGACGGACGCGGCGCGGCCGGGAGGTCTTCGAGCTCGAGTCGGCCTCGTATGCGGAGGACGGACGGCGGAGCTCCTACAGCGTCACCGAGATCCGCGAGCGGGCGATCCGCCTGCTCGGGTTCCCCGACAATCCGAACCCTCGGGCCCACTCCGACCTCTGGCGCTGGGCGGTCTACGTCCCCCAAGAGAAGATGCGGGAGGTCCTCGCGCAGGACCCCGAAGAGCGCCTCGAGACCGTCCGAAAGGCCCTCGGGCTCGAGCAGTACCGGACGGCGGCCGAGAACGCCCAGCTCCTTGCCGTCGACCTCCGACGCTGGGCGGAGGGCCGGGAGGCGTCGGCGCGCGGCTACGACCACTACGAGACGGACCGGACCGCCCTCGCGGCCCGCCTCGAGGACCAACGACGGGCCGTGGCCGAATGGTCTCAACTCCAGGGACGCGAGGAGGCGACCGCGCGGACCGCCGAGGAGGAGGTCGCACGGCTCGAGGCGGAGCGCGAGCGTCTCGAGCAGGCGCGGACGCGCGAGGCCGAGCTCGCGCAGGCGCTTCGCTCGGAAGAGGAGGCCGCCACCCGTCTCGAGGAGCGCGCCGAGACCCGTCGACGCGAGCTGCGGCGGATCTCCGAACGGCTCGTAGAAGCCCCGGGTCGCCGGAGCCAGCACGACGCGCTCGCCGCCGAGCGCGCGCGCCTCGTCCAAGAGCTCGCCGGGGCGGAGGAGGAGCGCCGCACGCTGGCGGGCTCCCTCGAGGAGGCCGCGCGCCTCGAGGGCGAGCGGAGCGCCGCGCGGGAGGCCCGGGCCCATGCCGAGAGCCTCGTGCACGAGGCCCAGCGCGAGCGCGTCGAGTCGGAGGCGGAGGTCGCGCGACTCGCCGCGGACGGCCCTCAGCGGGAACCGCCGGCGCCCACGAAACGATCCCTCCCCGAGATCGACGCGGTCCTCTCGGAGGCCCAGCGCCGTGTCGACGAGGCCGTGGCCGAGAGCGCCCGCGAGGCCCACGTCCTCGAAGAGGTCGACGAGCTGCTCTCGGCGGGGGTCTGTCCCCGATGCCATCAGCCGGTCGACCCGGTGGGCTTCCAGGGCCACCGCGCCGAGCTGGTCCACGGGGCCGAGAAGGCCCGAGGCGCCCTCGCGTCCCGACGCGAGGAGCTTCTGTTGCTTCAGGACGAACGACGCGCCCGGGAGCGCTACGAGCGGAGCCTGCAGCGATGGCAGGAGGTCGACCGGGCCCGGGCCGCCTCGAGGGAGCGGCTCGAGCGGGGACGCGCCCGCGAGGTCGAGGCGGAGACCCGTCGGGCTCGCACCTCGGAGACCGAGGCCGCGCTCGCCGCGACGATCGCGAGGCGGGCCGGGCCCCTCGAGGCGGCCCGTCGGCGGCTCGAGGACCTCTCGGCCCTCGAACGAAGGCGTCGCTCGTGCGAGACGCAGCTCGAGACGCTCGCGGCGCCGGTCGAGGAGGACCGGCTGGCCGAGAGCACCCGTCGCCGGCTCGAGGAGGAGGCCCTCGGTGACGCGTCGGAGCGGACCGCTCGAGAGAGCCGCCGCGCGGCGCTGGCCCTCGAGCGACGCGACCTCCAGCCCCGGCTGGCCGCCCGAGAGGAGACGCTTCTCTCGCTCCGGTCGGCGCGCGGCCGCGTCGACGCGGCCCGCCGTGCCGGCGCCGACGCCGCCCGCGAGGTCGCGCGCGCAGAGGCCGTCGCGAGCGGTCTCGAGGGGCAGATCGTCGAGGCGGACCGCCGCCTCGCCGAGCGGGGCCGGCTCCTCGAGGAGAGCCGGGCCCGGCGCGCGCTCGGCCAGTGGCTCTCCGACGAGTTCCGGACCGAGGTGCTCCAGCTGGAGCGGCGGCTTCTCGCGCGCGCGCAGGCCGAGTTCGAACGAGGCTTCGCGTCCTACTTCGCCACGCTCGTCGAGGACCCGGGGCTCACGGCCCGGTGCGACCCGTCGTTCTCGCCCTCGGTGGAGATCGACGGCGAGTGGACCCCGGTCGAGGCGCTCAGCGGCGGCGAACGGACCGCCCTGGCCCTCGCCTTCCGGCTCGCGCTCGGCGGCGTCGTGCGCTCGGCCGGGCGGCTCGCCCTCGAGACGCTGATCCTGGACGAGCCGACCGACGGCTTCTCGCCCGAGCAGGTGAGCCGGATGGGCGAGCTCCTCGGCCGCCTGGAACTTCCTCAGGTCCTTCTCGTCAGCCACGAGTCGCAGCTCGCCGGCATCGCGGACCGGGTCGTCCGGGTCGAGAAGCAGCAGGGCCGCTCCATCCTCCGGCCCCCCGAGGGCGCCGAGGCCCCGGCCGGCGCGGACCTCGAGGCGCCTCCCGCGGGGGGCGCGCCGGGTCCGAAGCGCCGGCGTGTCCGGACCCCAAAGCTCGAGGCGAGCGCCGGCCCCGAGGGGGCTCGAGAGCCCCGCGAGCCCACGGAAGCCCCGTAGTGAGCGGGCTCAGGGCGTGGCGGAACGATGGCCGTGCGCGAGGCGCTCGGCGAACGCCGCCTCCGAGAGGGGAGGCACCTCGGCGACCTTGAGGTTCTCGGCGAGGTGGGCGGGCTGCTTCTGGCCGACGAGCGCGGCGATCGTGCCCGGGGCCGATCGAGCGAACTGGAGCGCCGTCTGCGATCGCGTGAGGCCGTCGAGCGCCGGCCCGCGCTGGGCGAGCTGCCCCTGCACGAGCGGGACGCTCGTGAAGCATCCGAGCTGGTAGTGGCGTGCGCACGCGAAGACGGTCTTCGGCTCCCCGTTCACCGACTGGCAGGCCCGCACGGCGGCCTCGGGCATCGCGAGGTTGAACGGGAACTGCAGGTAGCGGAGGCCGTGGTCCGCGCCCCCGACCTCTCGCGCGACCTCGAGGGCCTCCTCGATCTCGAGGTGCTCGGGCGCCGCCGCGGGCGATCGGAGCGCCTCCCACGTGGCGAGGCCGTAGGCCCGGAGCGCGCCGTCGTCACGGAGCTCCTCGAGGAGGCGGAACGCGTCCCCGAGGCGCGAGCGGAACTCGCTCGCGCCGACGACCGCGCGCTGGGCGTCGGGGGCGTTGTGCAGGTAGAGGAGGTCGAGCGTCTCGAGCCCGAGGTTTCGGCGGCTCCGCTCGACCTGGTCCCGGAGGTACGGCGGGGACATCGCATGAGAGCCGTCTACGATCTCGGCCGGGTCGAGGAGCCCGGGTCGTACGAGCTCGGCCTCGACCCACTCCTCCGGCGAGCGGCCCGACTCCCCGTCCGGCGCGAGATACCCCACCTTCGTGGCGACGAAGACCTCGTCCCGGGCGACCTTGCCCGAGGCGACGAGTCCGGCGAGGGCCCTTCCGACGCTGCGCTCCGCCCGCTGGTAGCGGTAGTTGATCGCGGTGTCGACGACGTTGAGGCGCCCGCTCTCGATCGAGACCCGGACGGCCTCCTCGACGGCCAGGTCCGTCGGGCGGTCGACCCGGCCGATGTACGTGCCGAGGCCGAGCGAGGTCAGGGCCAAGCCGCCCGGCGCGTCACGGAAGTGGGCCGACGGCAACGACCGCGTCGCCACGGCGCGGTCGCGGAACCGCCGCGTCCCCTCGGGCGACGCGGCGCCCTCGAGGAGGGTCACGCTCCGTCGAGCCGCCGCGGGAGAAAACCCCTTCGCGCCGGTGCGCAGCGTTCATCTCTCCCACGGGCTGCCTCGGCGGGGAGCCCACGCCGCGCCGGAAGTACGGTCACCTGCGCAAACCCATCCCGCCGGTCCCGAAGGAGAAGTGCCGATTCTGTCGGCTGCGACGGCCCTGCCCGGTCCACGGTCGGACGTCAGCGTAGCGTCGCCGCGTCGCGGGGTCGGTACCGGCCGCCCGAGAGCGCTCCGACGGGACAGTAGCTCACGCACCAGCCGCAGTCGGTGCAGTTGGGCAGGATCTTGAGCTCGTCTCGCGTGAGCTCCATCGCGTTCGGCGGGCAGACGCCCGTGCAGAGGCCGCAGAGGACGCAGCTGTCCCGGTCGAGGGCGATCACGCCGAGGGCTCTTCCGCGGAGCCTGGGTGCAGGGCCCGGCCGAGGGCCGAGAAGCCCGTGAGGGCGCACTTGACCCGTACCGGCGAGAGCGGGATGCCGAGGAGCTGGATCACATCGTCCCGGGTCAGCTTCGAGACCTCGGCGAGCGGGCGGCCCTTGAGCCGGTCCGTGAGCAGCGAGGCGCTCGCGACGCTGATCGCGCAGCCGTCGCCATCGAACCGGACCGCCTCGACGGTCGATCGGGCCGGGTCGAGCTTGAGCTGGAGCCGGATGCGGTCGCCACAGAGCGGGTTCGACTCCTCGCCGACGAGGTCGGCGCCGGCAAGCTCGCCGAAGTTGTGCGGCGACCGGTAGTGCTGCAGGATCAGCTCCTGATACATGTCGTAGGCCATCGGTCGTCCCCTCGACCTGTCGAACCCGGCGTCGCACTATAACAACTTCCCGCCGCCGCGGGCTCGCGGGCCCGGCCCGGCGGCCCCGTCTCAGGACCCGGCGGTGAGTACACCTTATAAACACGTTGGCGTGCGTAAACTCGAATGGCCGCGGCAGCTCCCCGCTACGAGGAGTGGGTCTCGGAGGCGACCGTCGACGAGCTGTCGGCGCGCTTCGGGGAGCCTCCCGAGGTCCGCGCCGACCGGAGGGAGGCGTTCCGGGGGTTCACCGAGCTCCCCCTCGAGCCGGACCCGCTCTACCGGAAGTACGGCTACTTTTCCGGGGTCGACCTCTCGGGGATCGAGCCTCTCGCGCGCGGCGCCCCCGTTCGGGTGCCGCCGACCGCCCCCGACACCGTCCAGCTCCTCCACGACGCCGCGGGCACGCGCGCGACCGTTCCCGAGGGCCTCACGGCGAAGGGGGTCCGGGTCGTCCCGTTCCCCGAGCTGCTCGAGGACGCCGGTGTCACGAAGGCGTTCCTCAACGGGACCGAGCCCCGCGCCGACCGCCTCACGGGTCTCGGGCTCGCCCTGCTGAACCGGGGCTACCGGCTCGAGGTCCCCGACGGGCTCGACGTCGCGGTCCGGGTCCAGGACGTGACCGTCCTGTCGGACGCCCGGGCCGCGCTCTCGGTGCGTCGATCGATCCGGGCCGGCGTCGGGGCCCGACTCCTCGTGAGCGAGGAGGTCTACACGACCGGCGGGGACGGGCATCGCCAACGGCTCTACGGCTCCTCGACCGACCTCGAGCTCGCGCCTCGCGCCCACGCGGCGTATCTCACCGTCCACGCGCCGGACCTCGCGACGGTCTCGATCTACACGAGGACGTCCCGCGTCGGCGATGCGGCCCGCCTCGGCTGGGTCTGGGCCGGCTTCGGCGGCCACCGCACGCGCCTCCGCAACCACACACGCCTCCCCGGCCACGGCTCGGAGGTCGAGGACCTCCAGACGTTCTACGGCGCCCACGAGCAGGCCTACGACAGCTCGGTGCGCATCACGCACGAGGGGACCGACACCCGCGGGCAGTCGGTGACGAGGGGCGTCTACAAGGACACCGCCCGGGGAATGAGCCGGGGGCTGGTCCGCATCGAGAAGGAGGCCCGGAAGACCGTGAGCTACCTCAGCGAGCACGCGATGCTCCTGTCGAAGGGCGCCCGCTCGGACACGATCCCGATCCTCGAGATCCTCTGCCGGGACGTCAAGGCGACGCACTCGACCTCGGTCGCGCCGGTCGACCCGGAGAAGGTCTTCTACCTCGCCTCCCGCGGCTTCCGGGAGAGCGACGCCATCCGGATGATCGGCGAGGGATTCCTCGCCCACGTCCTCGAGCAGGCGCCGTTCCTCGGGCTCCGCGAGAGCCTCTACCCGTTCCTCGCGGCCCGCTGGGAGGGTCGCCCCGTCGACTGGAGCCACGCGGGGACCGTCGGGCTGCCGCCGCTCGAGTTCCGCGGGACCGGCGCGACCACCGACTGGCGCTTCGACACGAAGCTGCGGTGAGACCGGTGCCGCTCGTCGCGCCGGAGCAGGGGCGCGAGCGGCTCCTGGCGCTCTTGCGGGAGCAGCGCGAGGGGGCCGAGGAGATCCGAAAGCTCCTGGCCGAGCCCCCCGCGGCCGTGCTTGAGCCCCTCGGGCTCCTCACCGCGCGCGACCTCCTCGAGGCCGCGCTGCGCACGACCTCGGCCGCCGACGGCGGCTCCGACGAGACGCTCGCCGCGTCGGTCGACCTGCTCTACCAGAGCGGCCTCGCGGCGATCGACCTGCTCAAGATGCACACCAAGATGCCGAAGGTGCCTCGAGGCCGGGCCTCGAGGCCCTCGGCCTAGCGCGACGGCGGGGCGGGCCGCCTATCCGACGGCTCCGCTCATCTCCATCTGGATGAGCCGGTTCAGCTCGAGCGCGTAGTCGACCGGGAGCTCCTTGGAGAACTCGGCGAGGAAGCCCATGAGGATCAGGTGGATCGCATCGGACTCGTTCAGCCCCCGGCTCATCAGGTAGAAGATCTGCTCCTCCCCGATCTTGCCGACGACGGCCTCGTGCGTGATGGTCGCGTCCTCCTCGTGGATCTCGTTGTAGGGGTAGGTGTCGGACCGGCTGAGCTCGTCCGGGAGGAGCGCGTCGCACCGCACGGCGGCCTTGACGCCCGTCGCCCCCTTCGAGACGTGGAGGAGCCCGCGGTAGCTCGTCTGGCCGCCCCGGATCGCGATCGACTTCGAGACGATCTTGCTCGAGGTGTCGGGGGCCGAGTGGACCGCCTTGGCCCCGCTGTCGATGATCTGACCCTCTGAGGCGAAGGCGACGGACAGGATGTCCGCGCGCGCCGCGGCCGCGGAGGTAGACCGAGGGGTACTTCATCGTGATCTTGCTGCCCATGTTCCCGTCGACCCACTCGACGAGCGCGTTCTCCTGGGCGACGGCCCGCTTCGTGACGAGGTTGTAGACGTTCTTCGACCAGTTCTGCACGGTCGTGTAGCGGACCTTCGCGTACGGCTCGGCGATGACCTCGACGACGGCGGCGTGGAGGGAGTTCGTCGAGTAGATCGGCGCGGTGCACCCCTCGATGTAGTGGAGCTTCGCCCCGCGGTCCGCGATGATCAGCGTCCGCTCGAACTGGCCGACGTTGCGCGCGTTGATGCGGAAGTAGGCCTGGAGCGGGATCCCCGCGTCGACGCCCGGGGGTACGTAGACGAAGCTGCCGCCCGACCAGACCGCCGAGTTCAGCGCGGAGAACTTGTTGTCGTTGTACGGCACGATCCGGCCGAAGTACTTGCGGAAGATCTCGGGGTACTGCTTGAGCGCCGTGTCGGTGTCGGTGAAGATGACCCCCTTCTTCTCGAGGTCCTCGCGGATCTTGTGGTAGACGGTCCCGGAGTCGTACTGGGCCCCGACGCCCCCGAAGTAGTCCCGCTCGGCCTTGGGGATCCCCAGCCGCTCGAAGGTGTTCTTGATGTCGGCCGGGAGGTCCTCCCAGCTCCGCTTCGTCTCGCCCTCGTTGAGCGGGTTCGCATAGTAGGTGTAGGCGTCAAAGTCGATCTCCTCGAGCGAGGGGCCCCAGTCCGGCATCGGGCGGTCGAGGAAGTGCTCGAAGGCGCGGAGCCGGTACTCCCGCATCCACTCCGGCTCGTCCTTGAGCTGGGAGATCTGCTCGACGATGCGTCGGGAGAGCCCTCGGCTCGTCCGGACCTTGTAGGTCTCGGGGTTCTTGAAGTCGTAGCGGGTGTAGTCGAGCGGAGTGACCTCGGAGGCCGTCTGCGCCATGAGCTCTCGGGGAATTCCATCACCCGTATGTATTTAAATCAAAGGTCGTCACGGGCGCGACAGTCCATCGGGGGCCGGGGGGCCCGGACCCGCTAAACGGCTCACGAACCGGGCGGCGGCCCCGAGGCCGTCGGCTCGATCGGCCGCTCGAGCCGACGGCGCTCGGTCTTGGCGAGAAGCGCGGGGAGGCGGCGGATCACGACGGCGGCGAGCAGCACGACGGCCGAGATGCCGACGGCCACGAAGACGAGGCCCTCGAACGGGCTCAGGTAGCCCTCGGTGACGAGGACCGAGTAGAGCCCGTAGGTGACGATGACCCCGTCGACGGCCATCACGAGCCTCGAGAAGAAGTCCTTGGAGAACCGCTGGAGGAGGACCGTCCCGAGGGGCACGCCGACGAGCACCGGGAGCAGGAGCGACGGGACGAGGACCGCCGACGAGGTCGTGTAGAGGCCCAGCATCGCGTAGGCGGCGGCCGTCAGGCTCGCCTCGGCGACGCGGATCTGCGCCATCGCACAGCGGAACTCCTCCCGGCTCAGCCCCTGGTTGCGCCAGAAGAGGGCGAGCGGCGGACCCGAGATCGTCGTGAGCGCGTACAGGAAGCCGACGATCGCGCCGAGGACCGGACCCGCCCGGTGCTCGCGGCGGATCTCGCGGCGGTAGCCGAGCAGCTGGAGGACCGTGAGCGGGAGGATGAGCGCGTAGACGAAGATCCGGACGCCGGTCGCCGACAGGAGGACGAGTCCCGCGCTGCCGAGGACGACGCCGGGGAGGAGACCGACGAGGACCGGCCGCGCCCTCGCCTTCGTCGTCGCGAGGTACCTCCTCTCGCGGTAGAGGAGCGTCACGTTGACGACGAGTTCGACGGCGACGAGGGCGGGGTTGAGGACCCGGTTCGTCGTCCAGAACAGCGCGATCGGCGTGACGATCGAGGAGAAGCCGTAGCCGACGGCGCCGTTGACGACGGCGGCGAACAGGGCCACGAGCGCCAGCTCGAGGGTCGTTGGAGAGAGGTCCATTCGCGTCCGCCCGCCCGCGGGGCGCGGGGCCGGGGGATATGAACCCCTCGGTCGTGGTTCGGGGGGCCGTTGGGCCTAAGACGGGTCGCGGCCGACGGCGCGCTCGAGGCTACCGGGCGAAGACCTTCTCGACCTTCTCGAGCGCGTCGAAGAGCCGGACGAGGTCGGTCTGGTCGTTGTAGAGGTACGGGCTCGCCCGAGAGAGCGCCGGGACCCCGAGCCGGTCCATCAGGGGCTGCGCGCAGTGATGCCCGCTCCGCGTCGCGACGCCTTCGGCATCGAGGAGGCTCGCGACGTCGTGGGGGTGCACGCCCTCGAGCGAGAACGACAGCACCGCCTCGCGCGCCTCGGGATCCGTCGGACCGTAGATGCGGAGCCGGCCCTCGAACCGTCGCGCGGCCTCGGCGAGGGCGAACCGCTGGAGCGCCGCCTCGTGCGAGCGGAGCTCGTCCCAGCCGATCCCCTCGAGGTAATCGAGGGCCCTCGCGAGCGCGTAGGCCCCGCCGGCGTTCGGCGTGCCGGCCTCGAACCTCGCGGGAGGCTCACGGAAGAGGACGCGGTCCTTGTGGACCTCGCGGATCATCTCGCCGCCCCCCATGTAGGGGCTCATCTTCTTGAGGAGCTCCGAGCGCCCCCAGAGCACGCCGATCCCCATCGGCCCGAGCGCCTTGTGGCCGGAGAAGGTGAGCAGGTCGGCGCCGAGCTCGCGAACGTCGACCTTGCGGTGGGGGACCGACTGCGCGGCGTCGACGATGACGATCGCGCCCGCCGCGTGCGCCCGCTCCGCGACCTCGCGGACCGGGTTCACGGTCCCGAGGACGTTCGAGACGTGGGTGAGCGTCACGACCTTCGCGCCCGCCCTCAGCGCCTCGTCGTACTGTTCCGTCCGAAGACGCCCCTCGTCATCGATGTCGATGAAGTCGAGCTCGAGGCCGAGCCGACCGCGCAGCATCTGCCAGGGAACGATGTTCGAGTGGTGCTCCATCACCGTCGTCACGACACGGTCCCCGCGCGAGAGGCCGTCGCGGGCGAGGCTCTCGGCAGCGAGGTTGAGACCCTCCGTCGCGCCGCGAAGGAAGACGATCTCCGAGGGGTCGGGGGCGTTGAGGAAGCGGGCCACGCGCTCGCGCGCCTTCTCGTAGGCCTCCGTCGCCTCTTCGCTCAGCGCGTAGACGCCGCGGTGGACGTTCGCGTTGAGCCGCTCGTAGAACTCGGCCTCCGCGTCGATGACGACGCGGGGCTTCTGCGACGTGGCGGCGGAGTCGAGATAGACGAACGGGCGGCCGTGGAAGGTTCGCGAGAGGATCGGAAAGTCCTTCCGGATCCTCCCTACGTCCATCTCGGGTGAACCCCGGAGAGGTCCCGACGGGACCTAGGCGCCGGGGGCCTCGGTGACGCCAACCTTCACCCAGTCGTAACCTTTTGCCTCGAGCTCCTCGGCGAGCTCACGGCCACCGGACATCGCGACGACGCCGTCGACCATGACGTGGACCCGGTCCGCCTGCAGGTAGCGCAGGATGCGCTGGTAGTGCGTGATCACGAGGATCCCCGCGTCCGGCCGGTGCAGCTTCGCCACCGTCTCTCCGACCGCGCGCACGGCGTCGATGTCGAGCCCCGAGTCCGGCTCGTCCAGGATCGAGAACGTCGGGTGGATCGTCGCCATCTGGAGGACCTCGACGCGCTTCTTCTCGCCGCCGGAGAACCCCTCGTTGAGCGAGCGCTTGAGGAGCGACTCGTCCATCCCGAGGTAGTCCAGATGGGTCTTGAGGTCGCGACCGAACCCCTCGGCGTCGGCGTCCTCGGGGGTGTGCCGCTGCATGTGGGCCGTCCACAGGAACTTCGAGAGCGAGAGCCCCGAGACCTCCTGCGGGTACTGGAAGCCCAGGAACAGTCCGGCGCGGGAGCGCTGGTCGACCGGGAGCTGGAGCAGGTCCTTGCCGTCGAGGAGCGCCTCCCCCTTCGTCACCTTGTACTTGGGGTGCCCCATCAGCGAGTAGGCGAGCGTGCTCTTCCCGGACCCGTTGGGTCCCATCAACACGGTGATCTCGCCCGCGCGGAGGGTCAGATTGACCCCGCGCAGGATCTCCTTGCCGCCGACCTCGACGTGGAGGTCCTTGACAACGAGCGTGTGCGGCGCCGCGGCCATCGGTTCTCCTACCGCGTCGTACCGAAGGCGTTATTTAAGCATGGCGCGGTGAGTAAACTCCATCCCGTCTCCCCGCACGGGCATGGTGAGGAGGGAGCGTGAGCGCGTCGGGCCAGGAAGTGCGCCCCGGCGAGGGGACCCGGGGCCGTATCCTCGAGGAGCTCGCCGTCGCGCCGCGCACGGCCCGCGACCTCTCCAAGAAGCTCGGGATCCAGGAGAGCGCGGCTCGCGGCCACCTCGACCGCTTGGAGGAGCGCGGACTCGTCGTCCCGACGTTCCGTCGCGAGGGGGTCGGACGGCCCCGCAAGCGCTACCTTCTCACCCCGGAGGCGCTCGAGCTGTTCCCGAAGCGCTACGAGCTGCTGCTCGACGCCGTGATGGAGGAGATCCTGGCCGAGCACGGCGAGGCCTCCGCCTCGAAGCTGTTCGCCGATGCGGCCAAGCGGATGGCGCAGGAGATCGCGGCCAAGGTCCCCCACGGTCCGTCGCGGTCGGAGCGGGCCCGAGCCCTCGTCAAGGCGTTGAACGACCTCGGCTTCCGCTGCACCGTCGAGCAGTCGGAGTCGGGGGCCCTGAAGATCGTCCGCTCCAACTGCGTCTTCCGGCACAGCGCGCTTCACCACGCCTACCTCGTCTGCGACGTCTTCGACAAGCACCTGACCGAAGGGCTCCTCGGACAGGTCGGCGTCGACCTCCAGGACTCGATCAGCCGTGGCGGGATGCGGTGCACCCACCTGATCCAGCTTCGGTGAGCGCACCCCGGCCGCGGGCCGCGGGCGCGGCGACGGGGCCGGTGGCGGAGCTTCTCGTCCCGGCGTCGCTCGCGACGGCTCTCGTCGACGAGGCCCGTCGGGCGCTTCCCCGAGAGTCCTGCGGCGTCCTGCTGGGCCGGGGGCCCGACGAGAACGGGCGGCTCCGGCTCACCCGCACCCTCAACCTCCCGAACACGGCTCCGATGTCGGTATCGGGTCGCTTCACGGCCGCCCCGGAGCCCCTCCGATCGCTCCTCGAGAGCTCTCGGTCGGAGCTCGTCGGCTACTACCACAGCCACGTCACCGGAGCGCCGACGCCCTCGGGCGACGACCTCAAGGGAGGCTGGCCCGGCCTGGTCGCGGTCCTCGTCGGTCCGACGATCGCGCGGGCGCCGCGCCTCGAGGCGTTCCTGATCGAGCCGGCCGGCGCGAAGATGCTATGGCGCAGGCTTCGACTGCGGACGCTCGCGGAGGGTCGATGACCGGTGCGACCGAGCGGCCTCGAGTCCAGCTCGCGCTGCCTCGGTCGCTCGCCGACCCCGCTGGCGCCGCCGAGATCGAGGTCGACGCCCTGACCGTCGGGGAGGCGCTCGCCGAGCTCGCTCGGCTTCGGCCGGAGCTCGCGCCACGCCTCCTCGGTCGCGACGGCCGTCTGCTCTCCGCGGTCGCGGTCTACCTCCGGGGGCAGGATGTCCGGGAGCTCTCGGGCCTGGCGACGCCGCTCTCGAGCCGGGACCGGCTCGAGCTCGTGCCGGCGCTCTCGGGCGGGGACGGGCCGGCTCCAGAGCCCCGGGCCTTCCGGCCGGAGGAGCTCGCGCGATACGGTCGACACCTCGTCCTCCCCGAGGTCGGCCCCGAGGGGCAACGGCGGCTCGCCGCCTCTCGGGTCCTGCTCGTCGGGCTCGGGGGCCTCGGAGCCCCGGCCGCGCTCTACCTGGCCGCCGCGGGCGTCGGCGAGCTCGGGCTCGCCGACTTCGCCGACGTCCAGACCTCGAACCTGCAGCGGCAGGTCCTCTACACGACGGCCGACGTCGGACGACCGAAGGTCGAAGCGGCCGCCGACCGGCTCGCGGCGCTGAATCCGGGGGTCCGGCTCGTGCGGCATCCCGAGCGCCTCGACCGGACGAACGCCCTCGAGGTCGTCCGTCGGTACGACGTCGTCCTCGACGGGAGCGACAACTTCCCCACCCGCTACCTCGTCAACGACGCCTGCGTCCTCGCGGGCGTGCCGGACGTCTTCGGCTCCGTCTACCGGTTCGAGGGGCAGGTGAGCGTCTTCGACGCGCGCCACGGCCCGTGTTATCGCTGCCTCTTTCCGGAGCCGCCGCCCCCCGACGCGGTGCCGTCGTGCGCGGACGGCGGCGTGCTCGGCGTCCTGCCGGGGCTCGTCGGTCTCCTCCAGGCGACCGAGACGCTCAAGCTCCTGCTCGGCGTCGGCCGGCCGCTGCGGGGCCGGCTCCTCCTCGTCGACGGTCTCGACCTCGGGTTCCGCGAGCTCGCGCTCACCAAGGCGGCGGACTGCCCTGTCTGTTCGGCCGCCCCGACGATCACCGAGCTCATCGACTACGAGGCGTTCTGCGGCGTCGCGGTGGGGGACGACGACGCGGCTGCGGTCGGCGCCGTCGAGCTCCGCGGGCTTCTCGAGGCCGCGTCCCCGCCGCTCCTGCTCGACGTCCGCTCGCGGGAGGAGTACGACCTCGGGCACCTGCCGCGAGCCCGCTCCGTTCCTCTCGAGGCGCTCGCCGAGCATCTCGAGGAGCTCGGCCAGGCCGGGTCGGTCGTCACCTACTGCTCGGGCGGCACGCGATCGTCCCAAGCGTCTCGCCGGCTGCGCGACGTCGGGTTCCGGCGGGTCCGGCGGCTCAGCGGCGGCTTCGAGGGCTGGGTCGAGGCCGGCGGGCCGGTGACGACGGGGCCGGGCGCGGATTAGCCGGCGTCGCGTCGCGAGACGGGCGGCGCCGGGCCCGGCAGCTCGACCCCCCAGGAGCGGGCGCGCCTCGAGAGCTCTCTCGCGAAGCCGGGCGGGTCCCTCGGGGAGACGAACAGCGGGACGCGGCCGACGGTCACGAGGAGGCCGCGCGAGTCCGTGTGGATCGCGTCGAACGGGCCGAGCACGGGGCTGAAGACGCGGCTTCGCCACCCCCACGTCCCGAACAGGCCGATCGGGCCGAGGTCGCGGAGGTTCGCGAACTCGATGTTGCGCACCTCCTCGAGCCGCACCCGCCTCGAGCCGAACAGCCGGAGCGCCGACAGCGTCTCCGCGTCGAGGACGTAGCGCGTCGTGAGGTAGCGAGCGAGGTAGACGAGGAGGATCGCGGCGAGCAGGAGCGGGACGCCCGGGTAGGCATAGGCGGTCCCCGTGTTGAGGTAGACGAGCAGGCCCACGAGCACGAGGTAGAGGCCGATCACCGCGACGGAGCGCGGCCCGTAGACGACGTAGCGTCCCTGCTCATCGAGCGGCGGCGCGGACCTCGTCGGCCCGGCCGCCGTCTCCGCTGCGCCCGCCACGGGCTCCCCACCGGCCGAGGTCGGGAAAAGGGTTGCCGCCCGCGGCCCGGAGCGCGGGGGCTCCGGGCCCGGCGGGCCGGTCGGATCGGTCCCGACCTACGTGAACGTCACCGCGGCGCTGAGCGGCGAGCTCGCGACCAGGAACGAGCCGTAGGTGGGGCTCGCGGTGTACCCGGTCACGGGCTGCACGTAGAAGTGGAGGGTCCCGGCCGCGACCGCGAAGACGAGGGAGCTGCCGGCGCTCCACTCCAACGCGGAGCTCGAGCCCCACACCTTCACCGACCACATCGTGCCCGACGGGAGACCCGTCTCCGAGAACGTCAGAGGCACGTAGCCCGAGGCCACCGAGAACCCGATCAGGACGAGGGTCGACGCGCCCGAGACGGTGAACGACCCCGTCGACGAGGCGGACCAGCCGGTCGGCGCCGAGACCGTGTAGTTGTACGAGCCGCTCGGCAGCCAGACATAGTAGACGGCGACGGAGGCCGGGAGGTCGTCGAGGAGGGTCCCCGAGCTATCGGTGATCTGGGCGCCCCAGGTGAGGCCGTTCGGCAGGTGGACGCCCGCGACCGTCACGAGGTAGATCGAGTACGGCAGCAGCGGCGCGTTGTCCCCGCCGGGGTAGAGGTAGCTCGCGTAGTAGTACGACGGACCGTAGATGTAGACCAAGAGCGTCGAGGCCGCCTCGGTGTAGGGGAGCTTGCCGTAGGGGTTGTTGGCGCCGTTGTACGGGTTGAAGGCGAGCCCGTAGTCCCACCAGAAGTTGCCGCCCTGCGTGGTGGTGCCGAGGATGCTCCCGGTGAGCGGGACGAGCGGGAAGCCCGCGGCGTAGTGCACCATCGACGCCGCCTGCGGGTGGATGTTGAACGCGTCCGTGAAGAACTCCGGGGAACCCGAGTAGAGGTTCAGCGGCAACAGCCACGCCGTCGTCGGGGTGTCGAAGTAGTTGTTGTAGACGAGGTCGTTGTTCTCGGCCAGCTCGAGCCCGAGCCCCGAGGCTCCGGGCATCAGGGCGAGCGTCGACGAGGGGGCCGTGGCCTCGAGGAAGGTGTTCCCCCAGACCGTGTTGTTCCCACCGCCGACGTTCAGGGCCCCGAAGTAGCTCCCTCCGCTGAACATCAGGAGTCCCTGGCCCTCGCTGCCGAAGACGTTCGAGGCGACGAGGTTGTGCCCGCCCTCGTAGAAGATCACGCTGAACGTGTCGAAGACGGCCGGGTAGTAGGCGGTGGCCCCGAACCAGCCGGAGATGTTCGACGCGCCGACGACCGACAGGTGGGTGACGTTCCAGAACCAGTACTGCAGGTCGTTCGTCGCCGGGAGGTAGGCGCCGGGGTACTGGAAGGTGTTCGTCGACGTCGCGAACGACGGGGGCTGGTAGAACTCCGTCGACGCCGAGGTGCCGTAGAAGAAGACGGCCGGGTACACCGGGAAGGTGTAGTCGTTGTAGAGGCCGAACTCCGAGCCGATCGTCCCGTACTGGTTGTTGACGATCACGTACGGGCTCGAGGGCGTACCCGACCCGGAGGACGACAGCGCGGCCACCTGCGCGTTCGAGAACGCCCAGAGAGGCGTGTAGACACCGTAGGCCCGGTTCGGGGTGAGCGAGTAGGAGACGGTGACCGGGCCATGCACGTGGAGCGTGCGGGTCACCGGGGCGTAGTCGGAGAGCTCGGTCTCGAGCGTGTAGTTCCCGGGGATGAGGTAGACCGTGTGCGTCTCGAGCTCCGGCGCGACGGCGAGCTCCGAGACCGTGAGGTTCGAGGACCAGCCGGTGGCCGGCGAGAAGACGTTGAACGCGTTCGTCGGGACGACGTGGAGGGTCACAGGGTAGGAGCCCTTGGGGGCGCCGGCGTTCCAGAGGCCCGTCAGGATCGAGGGGCCCGTCGTCATCGTCCCGTAGGTGGTGATCCCGGGAGCCGGTACGCCCGAGGGGGCGTCGTTCCAGGCGATGTTCGCGCCCGTCACCGTCTCGCCCGTCTCGCCGCCGTAGCTGTAGGCCGACGGGACCGCGGCGTAGTGGGTCCCCGTCCAGTAGCCGAGCCCGAGCGTCGCGTCGGCCGCGAAGAGGGTCGATTGGCTTCCGCCGCCGGGGCCTCCGAAGATCAGCTCGTAGTCGTCGGTGAGGCCGAGGGGGTTGTAGCTGAGCCCGTTCGCGGTGTAGTTCGCCGGCTGGGTGAGAGGCGCGCCGCCCGCGGCGATCGAGTTGAAGATGACCTCGTCATACGGCGCCGCGAAGTTCTCGGACGGGTTCGTGGGGCTCGAGAGGGTCGTCGCGAAGTGCACCGAGTCCCGGCCGTTCACGAGCGTCGAGTTGAGGTAGAGCCTCAGGTTGAACGGATAGGTGACCGCGAACGGCACGATGACCTCGGCGTAGTAGAACGTCGTGCCGACCTGGACGCCGTGGGGCCCGTGTTGGTAGAAGACGTTCGAGGAGAGGGCGCCGCCGGAGAAGTTCCAGACGTTCGTGATGAGGACCAGGAGTCCCGAGTCGGGGTAGAACTCGACGACGTTCTGCGTCCAGAACGAGTAGCCCGGGGTCCCGAAGAGCGTCACGTTCGTGACGACGGCGTTCAGCTGGATCCCGTAGCTGTCGGGGGAGGATTGGAAGAGGTCGGCGGCACGGATGCCCGTCGCGTTCGCATTCACCGTGGCGACGAGGCGGGTCGTGTTGAGGACCGTCCCGACGACGGAGCCGTGGGGGCCCGCGCTGAGCCCGTAGTAGGCGAGCCCCATCGGGGCGGGGCTCCCCGTGTAGAGGGGCGAGACGACCCCCGCCTGGCGCGCGACGGAAAGCTGCTGGGCCGTCGCCGAGGGACGCGGAGGCAGGACGACATTGGGCTTGATCCCCTGGGCGTGCGCCGCGGCGAACGCCGCGCTCGCCATCGCCGAGGCGGCGTTCGAGCTCGTCGCGGTCGTCGGGGCCACGGCCGAGACCGACGGGGCGGCGCTCGCGACGGACGACGTCGCCGGCGAGGCCGCGAGCGAGGCGATCGCGGTGTGAGGGCCCTGAGCGCCTCCCGCGGTCGCAAGGACCGCGAAGGCTCCGAGGGTCAGGATCGCCGCGAGCAGTATCGATCCAAGAGACTTTCGTGTGCGTGCGAACATGGGCGTGGGCCCGCCACGCCCTTGGGGAAGATAATCACTGCGGTTTCTTCGACGGGATACCTCGAATCGGCCCGGTTCGGCGCGGACTCCCGGTGGTTCAAGGTCGTTCCTCACCCGTGAGGACCCTCGGGGTCTTGTCCGAGGGACCGCCCACCGGCGCGAGCGCGCGCCACCGACGCCGGCGGAGGGCCGAGAACGGAGCCGGGCCGCCGCCTAGGAGAGCGGCTCGTAGTAGTACTCGCCCTTCTCGCGCTGCTCCCGGTCGAGCACCGAGCCCTCTTGGTTGATCCGGGGCCGGAGGGTCTCGGCGTCGCGACGGAAGGTCACCTGGATGTCTCGCAGCAGTTGGTTCATCCCCTCGCGCATCGGGAACGGCCCCGCGCCCTGTCCGCTGTCGCCGCCGCCGAGGAAGACCATCAGCCCGTCGGAGGCGAGGTCGAGGAAGTAGACGTCGTGGTCGACCACGAGCGCCGTCGCCGCCGAGCGTTCGACCTGGCGGCGGACCAGGCGCGCCATCGCCATCCGCTCGTCCGAGTCGAGGTAGGCCGACGGCTCGTCGAGCAGGTAGAGCGTCGCCGGTCGCGCGAGCGCGAGCGCGACGGCCGCGCGCTGCAGCTCCCCGCCCGAGAGCTGCGGCAGCGGCACGTCGAGCAGGTTGTCGAGGTGGAGACCCGGAATGAGCTCGCGCTCGAGGAGGCCGACGTCGAACGTCGGGTCGCCGAGCAGTGCGGCCATCCGCTCGCGGAGGCTCGCCGGCGTCGACGCACGGAGGTACTGCGGCTTGTAGCTCACGGTCACGTTAGGCGGCGGGGTCCCCGAGGTCGGGGGCTCGACACCCGCGAGCATCCGCACGAAGGTCGTCTTCCCGGTCCCGTTCGGACCGACGATCCCGATCGTCTCCCCTTTGGGGAGCTCGCCGGCGCCGACCTCGAGGCGGAACGAGGGGAACGCCTTCGTCAGCGCCCCGAAGCGGACCGCGACGTTCCGGCCGCCCATCGCCTTGGGCGGGTGCGCGACGAAGCGGACCGACTCGGTGCGGAAGCGGACGTTCTCATCCTTGAGGTAGCCGTTGAGGTAGGTGTTGATCGCCGTCCGCATCGCGAGCGGGTGCGAGATGACGCCGAACGCCGCCTCCTCGCCGTAGACGAGGTGGGCCTGGTCGGCCAGGTAGTCGAGCATCGCGAGGTCGTGCTCGACGACGAGGACGCTCTTGGTCGTGCCCAGGCGGCGCAGTACGCGGGCGATCGCGAGGCGGTGGACGATGTCGAGGTAGCTCGACGGCTCGTCGAACAGGTAGAGGTCGGCCTCCGTCGCGAGCGCCCGGGCGATCGCGGCGAGCTGGAGCTGGCCGCCCGAGAGCTCCGAGAGCGGGCGCGAGGCCAGCGACTCGATCGAGACCGCCTCGATCGCCGCGCGGGCGTTCCCGCCCCCGAGCTCGACGTACGACGAGACCGTGTGCGGCTCCTCGGTGAGCGTGTCGACGTACTGCGGCTTGACCGTGCTCGTGAGCTCGCCGCGCGCGATCCGTTGAAAGTGCGCGGCGAGCGCGGTGCCGCGGTAGTGCTCGAGGACGGCCGCCCACGAGGGCTTCGTGTTGTAGTCGCCGAGGTTCGGGACCTCGAGGCCGGCGAGGACCCGGAGCGCCGTCGACTTCCCGGTCCCGTTCGGGCCCAGGAGCCCCGTGATCCCCTCGGTCGGCGGGAGCGGCAGCCGGTAGAGCCGGAAGCCGTTGTAGCCGTAGCGGTGCACGATCTCCGACTCGTCGGCCGCGGGCGTGTTGAGGATCTTGATCGCATCGAACGGGCACTTGTGCACGCAGATGCCGCAGCCGATGCAGAGCACCTCGGAGATCACGGGCTTGCCCGTCTCCTTCGACTCGACGATGCACTCCTGACCCATCCGGTTGATGGGACAGTAGGTGGCGCACTCCCACTGGCACTCCTTGGGGTGGCAGCGGTCGTTGAGGAGGATCGCGATCCGGCCCACGGACCTACGCCTCCGGCGCGTCGGAGTCGCGGACGATCCGTCCGTCCTGCATCGTGAGGTGTCGGCGCGCGCGCTGCGCGACCTTCGGGTTGTGCGTCACGAGCACGAGCGTGCGCCCCTCTCGGGCCTGGATGCCCACCAGGAGGTCCAGGATCGCCTCCGTGTTGGCCGTGTCGAGCTCCCCCGTCGGCTCGTCCGCGAGCAGGAGGCCGGGACCGTTCGCGAGGGCCCGGGCGATCGCCACGCGCTGCTCCTCGCCTCCCGAGAGCTCGTGGGGGAACCGGTCCGCCTTCGGGCCGAGGCCGACCTCGCCGAGCAGCTCGCGCGCCCGCGCGCGCCGGACGGTCGCGCCGACGCCGGCGGCGCGCATCGGCAGCTCGACGTTCTCCGAGGCCGTCATCGTGGGCACGAGGTAGAACCGCTGGAAGATGAACCCGATGTTCCGGAGGCGGAGCCGCGAGCGCTCCCGCTCGCCCAGGCCCGCCATCGCGTGGCCGTCCCAGGAGATCGTGCCGGCGCTCGGCTCGTCCAGGAGGCCCAAGAGGTTGAGGAGCGTGGTCTTGCCGCAGCCGGAGGGTCCCTCGACGGAGACGAACGAGGCCGGCGGCAGGTCGAGGTCGACGCCCGAGAGGGCCCGGACCTCCTCCGCGCCGCCCGCCGCGTAGCGCTTGGTGACGTCGCGCACGAGCACGCTCGGGACCGGGTCGATCATCGGAGCACCTCCCAGATCGGCAGCCGCAGCGCGCGCCGGGTGGCGGCAAGGCTCGCGACGGCGCCGAGGCCGAGGATCCCGAGCGCGAGCAGCCCGAGCGTGAGCGGGTCGAACACGGCGAGCTGGGCCGCCGTCGCGACGGAGCCCTGGCCGTATCGTGCGAGGTAGCTCACGATCGCCCAGCCGCCCGCGATCCCGGCGACGACCCCGCTCCCCGTGAGGACGAGGCTCGTCCGGAGCCAGCCGACCGCGATCTGGCGCGCCGGCACGCCGAGGGCGCGCCGGATCCCGATGAGCCGCCGGTCGGTCTCGACCTGGCGCACGAGGACGAGGGCGAGGAAGACGAGGCCGACCGAAAGCCCGACGGAGGAGAGCGCGAGGTAAAAGCCGGTGAGGACCGCCGCCGTCTGGCCGAGCTGGGCCGCCTGCTGGGTGAGCGCGTCGACCGAGTAGTAGGGGGCGATCGCCGTGATCGCGGAGGCCGCCTGGTCGACCGCGGTCGGGTCCGTCGCCGCGGCGCCGGCGAGCGCGATGTCGATCGTGTCGGAGGCGTCGACGAGGGCCCCGGTCACCGGGTCCCGGCCGAGGCCGACGAGCTGCTGGAGCTCGGAGAGCGGCAGGACGATCGCGAACGCCGCCGCGGGACCGATCGCCGACCTGGGGACCCCGAACGTGCCCGAGATCGTGAACGGCACAGAGCGGTTCGGGTCGGTCGTGGCGCCGAGCGGCAGCGTTGAGCCGACCGTGAGCCCGACCGCCGAGGCGAGCGGCCCGGCGACCATCACCTGGAGGTCGGGCGTTCCCGCATAGCTGCCGTTGTCGTAGTGGACGAGGTCCGTCGGGTCGGAGAACGGGAGCGGATGCGGGAAGAGGCCGGACTCGTCCGGCCCGAGCGTCTCCCCGAACGGCCCCGGCACGACGCCCTCGGCGAGGACGGGTGTGGGGGTGCCGCCGCTCGGGAAGGCATCGATCGCCAGGCTCAGGACCGGCGAGACCTGCGCGACGTTCGCGATCGACAGGAGCCGGGCGCCGAGCGCGTGGGTCCCCTCGATCCCGTGCTGGCCCGCGGCCGAGACGGTGATCTGGTAGCCCGACGTCTGGAGCGCGCGGATCTCGTGATCGGCGACGCCGCCCCCGACCGAGAGCAGGACGACGGGCAGCGCGACGGCGGCGGCCATCGCGGCCGCGGCGAGGACGCCCTGCCACCGGTGGTGGCGCAGCGCGCCCCATCGTCGACGCCAACGCCTCACGGGGCCCTCAGCTCCTCCGCAACGGGCAGCGTCATCGCGCGCACGGCGGGGGCGATCGACGCGACGAGCCCGATCGCGAGCACCTCGGCGATGCCGAGGCCGATCACCGTCGGGTCGAACGAGACGAACGAAAAGCCGGCGGGAAGCCCCGTGACGAGCTGCGTGAGGAAGCGGTCGAGCGCGAGCGAGCCCGCCCAGCCGATCGCGAGCCCGGCGGCGAGCCCGAATCCGGAGAGCCACAGCCCCTCCTCGACGACGAGGAGCCCGATCCGGTCGCGGCCGAAGCCGATCGCCCGGAACACCGCGAGCTCCCGGCTCCGATCGTCGACGGACATCAAGAGGACCGTCATCGTGAACAGCGTCGCGACGACGAGACCGAGGACCCCGACGAGCGTGCCGAACGTCCGGTAGAGGTCGACGGCGTTCTGGACGGCGTTGAGGATGTTCCCGATCGTGAAGAACGAGAGCCCCGGGAACGCGCGCGCGAGCAGGGCCTGGTCCTGGGCGGGGTGGGTCGCGTCGGTGAGGTGGACGAGCACGAGGCTGGCATAGTCCTGCCCCGGCCCCGCGCCCCCGGTGAGCGTCTGGAGCTCGGAGAGGTAGAAGAACCCGAGCGCCTCGGACGGGAACAGCCAGAAGGCGCCGGTGACGCCGACGACCTCGTAGGGCGTCGCGTTGGTGAACCAGGCGCCCAGCCCGGAGGGCCCCGAGACGGTGCGGTCGCTGACCCAGACGAGGCTCCCGGGGCCGACGTGGAGCAGGAGGGCGAGCGCCTGGTCGAGCTCGACCTCGTGCGTGACCGGGCCGTCGTACGTCCCGTTCGCGTAGTGGGGGTCGGACGGCGAGGAGAAGCCGGTCCCGGAGAGGAGCGGGGGGGTCTCGAGCCCGGCGTTGTCGCTCGGGATCCAGCCGATCGACACCGAGCTCGTCGGTCCCCACCCGAGGGGCAGCGTGCGGCCGGTCGCGCTCGCGTTCGAGGCGTTGAAGAGGGAGGCGTTCGCATAGGTGAGCCCGCTCACGAGCCACGGACTCGCCGAGCCGACGTTCGGGTCCTGTCGCTCGAGCGCCGCCGGGAGCGTGTGCGCGCCGACGAGCGGCGGGAACGCGGCCGAGGAGAGCGTCGTGTTCGCGCTCGCCCCGATGAGGTCGATGCCGCTCGCGGCGGCGAGCCTCGACGCGCTCGACTGGATCCCCGCCGACAGGGCGAGCAGGAGCACGACGAGCCCGGTCGCCATGCCGATCCCGAGGCTCGTCGCCGCGGCCCGGCCCGGTCGCCGCCGAAGGGCTCCGAGGGCGAGGCGCATCGTTCCGCCCCCGCCCTACGCCGGCGCCCGGGCCCGCAGCTCCCCGAGCGTCGTGCGGTGCTCGGCGACGACGTTGTACTTGTGGATCGACTCCTCGCTCACGGTCCTCGCGAGGACCCCCACGGCGTCCGAGAGGGTCGGAAACCGCCTCGGGAGCGAGGCGAGGAGGTCGCGGAGGACGTCCTCGACGAACTTCGGGTGGCGGTGGGCCTCGAGGACGACCCGCGCCTCGTCCCCGCGCTTGAGGATCGCGTAGGTCGGCGACGACTGGGCCGCTTCGACGGTATCGAGCAGGGCGTCGGCCTCGACCTCCTCCTCCTCGGAGATCTCGAGGGTGAGCCGGGTGCGGGTGCGCTGGTTGTGCGTCGGCAGCGGCAGCTCGGCGAGAGCCGGCGTCCCGAGCTCGGGGTGTTGTCGCACGAGCTCCTCGCGGATGTTCTCCATCGCGCAGGGGCAGGCCGTCATCCCGATCGCCTCGCCGCCGATCGAGCGCCGGACGGAGACCTCGCCGTCGGGCCGGCGGGTCGCGCGGGCCTCGGCGTAGAGCCGGTAGTCCTCGAGGGCGCTGCGGGCCCCCGGCGCGCCTCGCTGCCGGAAGTAGTCCGCCGAGGCCGTGACGACGGACTCGGTCGCGTAGCCGTGCCGGGCGAGCAGCTCGCGGGCGATCCGCGCGCAGGCCGACTCCAAGCTCGCGACGGGGCGCTGGGCCGTTTCGTCGACGACCTCGGCGAGGACCTCGGCGTTGCGGGAGAGGTCGGAACCCTTCCGGTCCGGCGGGAGGTCGACGGCGACGGAGAACGACGCGCTGAGCGTGACGACGCGGTCGGGGCGCTGGACCGAGATCGGCTTGCGCACCTCCGTGAGGCCGACCTCTCGGAGGTCGAGCTGCCCGTGTCGTGGAGGAAGCGCGTGAACGTCCTTCACGGCCGGCGCGGACGAGGGGTCGGCATAAACGGCTTGCGCGGGCCGCGCCGCCGGTGGGGCGGCTCCCGACAACCTATATGCCCCGGGCCGCTGGCTCGCTCGATGTCGACGGAACCCGCCTCGACCGGGAACGCCCCCGCCGCCGCGGCGGCCCCCGCGCCCTCGAGCGCCGGGACCCCGCCAGCGGCACCGGCGGCCGCCGGTCCCAACGGGGCTCGAGAGGGCGAGATCCTCGCCCAGCTGCGAAAGATCTACGACCCCGAGATCCCGATGAACATCGTCGACCTCGGGCTCATCTACGGGTTCGACTGGAAGGGCGATGACGTCACCCTCCACATGACGCTCACCGCGCCCGGCTGCCCGGTCGCGGGGATCCTCGCCGACGAGATCAAGAGCGCCATCGAGAAGGTCCCGACCGTCCATCAGGTCCTTGTCGACATGGTCTGGGAGCCTCCATGGACGCCCGACCGGATGAGCGAGTTCGCCAAGCGGCAGTTCGGCTATCTCTAACGCGGCCCTACGGGGCGCGGCGGCGACGGCGTCGGGCGAGACCGGCGACGACGCCGATCACGACGCCCGCGACGAGGACGCCCAGGAGCTCGAGGTCGGCCGTGCTCAGGGGCCCGCTCGCAGGGGTCGGGTAGCCGACGACGACGGCGAAGGTGTCCGTCGCGACGCCCCCGCCAGGGTCCGAGGCGACGATCGTCACGTTGTAGCTGCCGGCGAAGGTCGGCGTGCAGACGAGCTCGAGGCCCGCCGGGGCCGCGCATCCGTCGGGGAGGCCGCTCCAGCGGACCGAGGCCCCGGGGCTTCCGCCCTGGAGCGTTGCGGTCAGGCTCAGCGTGCTGCCGACGACCGCGGTCGCGCTCCCGTTGAGCTGGACGCCGAGCGCGGGATACAAGAAGACGACGAGCGCCGGCGCGCTCGCATCGCCCCCGAGGGAGTCCGTCACGTTGACGACGATCGCGTACGTCCCGCCGGCGGTCGGCACGCAGGTGACGAGGCTCTGGTTTCCGGCGAGGCATCCGTTCGGGAGACCGGACCAGGCGTAGGCGTACGCCCCACTCCCCCCGCCGGCCAAGGCCGTGAAGCTGACCGTCGAGCCGGCGTCGACGGTGGGGCGGTCCATCGAGAGACCGGCCGTGAGCGCCGGATGGACCCCGAACGCGGCCGTCGTCGCGTTCGCGAGGGCGCCGTTCGAGTCGGTGACCGTGAAGGAGATCGCGTAGTTGCCGGGGGCGGTCGGCGTGCAGAGCCCGATCCCGGTGGAGGGCGTGCAGCCGGGCGGGAGGCCGTGCCAGGAGAGGACGAGACCGCCCGAGCCCCCCGAGACGACGGCGCCGAGCGCGACCGAGTGGTTCAGGTCGATCTCCGGCGCGGAGAGGCTGACCGAGGGCGAGAGGGCGGGAGAGACGACGAAGGCGACCGGGCCGGTCGACACCGTCGTCCCGTTCGCGTCCGTAACCGCGACCGAGATCGAGTACGAGGCCACGTGGTTCGGGCGGCAGACGACCGCGGCGGCGCTCGCGCCCGGGCACTCGACGGGCAGGCCGCTCCACCGGAACGCGTAGGGCGGGAGGCCCCCGCCGACGGTGAGGTCGAGGACGACGGACTCGTTGACGTCCGCGCCCGTGCCGTTCGTGCCGAACCGGGGTCCCGAGGCCGACAGCGGGGCGTTGAAGGTGACCGCGACCGTGTTCGACGGCCCGACGACCTGCAGGGTCGCGTCGACGCCGTAGGCGCTGAAGCGGTAGCCCCCGGAGGCGGTGGTCGTGAACCCCCGGGTCAGGTTCCCCGGACCGAGGAGCGTTCCGTTCAGGGCCCAGAGGGCGGTGTACGGGGCGGTCCCGCCGCTCACGGCCGCGGTGAGGGTCGTCGAGCCGCCGACGACGAGCGTCGTCGGGGTCCCGCTCAACCCGACCCCGGTGAGGGGCGTCGGGTCGGTCTCGAGGCGGAAGCCGTAGCTCGAGCTCACGATCGAGTAGTTCTGGCCCGCGACGTAGTGCGGCCCGTAGGCGGTGCCCGAGGCGGTGTCGAGGAAGTGCGTCGTCGGGTCGCCCGGCGAGATCGTCGTCCCGCCGCTCTGGCTGTAGCAGAGGCCGCTGCCGGCGAGGAACTCGTCGGACCAGCTCTGGTAGGCCGTGATGTACTCGCTCCGCGGGAACTGGTAGCTCACGACGGGCATCGCGCGGTAGTCGGGGCAGCTCGTCGCGGAGGTGTTGGCGATCTCCGTCATCGGGCCGGTGAAGTAGCCGTTGGTGTTCGAGGCGCCGCTCAGCGTGATGAACTCGGTCGCACCGGAGTCCGGCTGCGCGGTGCAGACCGAGTGCTCCGTCGAGTAGCTCACATCCCAGAGGTCCATGCAGACGTCGCCGCTTTGGGTGAAGTTGATCCCGAGCTGGAGGAGGTCGCCGGCGTGGAGGGTGAGCGTCGTGTCGCACCCGGGCGCGTAGCCGAGCCCCGACGACGTCCACACCTCGTAGAGCATCTCGTAGCCCGAGCAGCCGGGCCAGTTGACGCCGACGAGGACCTGGTACCAATCGCCGGACGAGGAGAGCCCGTTGAGCTCGTAGCCGATCGGATAGACGCTCTTGACGAGCGTCAGCCGGAGCGAGAGCGAGCTGAGGCCGGTGACGCTCGCGCTCCCGTTGAGCTCGCTCAGCGTCGCCCCCACCTGCGTGTAGTAAGGGTTGGTCGCCAAGGGGCGCGGAGCCGCGACGACTCCGAGGGCCGGAGGATGGACCGTGAGCGGGACCGGGGCCAAAGCGCCGACGACGTTCCCGCCCGGCGCCCGGGCCCCGGCCGCCGGGGCCGGCGCCGCGCCCGAGAGCCCGGAGGGCACCAGGAGGAGCGCCACGAGGAGGCTCACTGCGAGGAGGGCGGTCCCGCTCGCCATCGGTACTCGCAAGGCGTCGCTCGAGGAGGATATACCTTTGCGGTCGACTCACCCTACGCCGCTTCGGCGAGCCACGAGGGCCGAATGACCGAGCTTCTGCACCTCACCGACGCGCGGCGGAGAACGTTCGACGCCGTCGAGGTCCGGTTCGTCCCGCGCACGGCGCTCGCAGAGGATCCCGCGCTCGTGCGCGTCGCCGAGGGCCTCCTGCGAGACGTCGACCCGGTCCGCCTCATCGACCTCGTCGGGCACGACGCACCGGCCGACGGCGGAACGCACGTCCGCTCGACCCGGGAGATCGGCGAGGTCTCGTTCGAGCGGCTCGAGAACACGGGCGCGCCCCACACGCGACGCTACCTCAAGGTCGGCCCCCGGGTCGACGGAGGGGCGTAGCGCGATGCGGCGCTTCAACGGCCACGACCCGGGCCTGCAACAGCTCCGATGGCGGAGCGACGCGGTCCCCGTGGCGACGGTCCGGCCGGGCGAGCTCTTCGAGGTCGACGTTCCGGACTCCTCGAGCGGCCAGCTCTCCTTGAGCTCCGACCGCCGGGCGCTCGAGCGGCTCGACCTCGACCGCGTCGACGCCGCGGTCGGCCCGTTCGCGGTCGAGGGGGCGGTCCCCGGCGACGCCGTCGTCGTGCACCTCGAGGGCGTCGACACGGCCGACTGGGGATGGTCCGGCGTGTTCCGCGACTTCGGACTCCTGAGGGGGCGGTTCGACGACGACCTCGTCCTCTGGCGTCGCGACGGGGCGGCGATGGTCCCGGTCTCGGGGCCCCTCCGGCCGGTCCCGATCCCCCAGCGGCCGATGGTCGGCTGGCTGGGCGTCGCGCCCTCGTCGGGAGACCTCGGCATGATCGCGCCCCAGGTCCACGGCGGGAACCTCGACAACCGGCTCCACGCCCCGGGGGCGTCGATCACGCTCCCGGTGCAGCGCGACGGGGCGCTCCTGCTCGTCGGGGACGTCCACGCGGCCCAGGGAGACGGCGAGGTCTGCGGCACCGGGATCGAGGTGCCGGCGCGCCTCCGGCTGCGCGTCGAGCTCCGACCCCGCGGCGCCCCTCGCACCGTCCGCGCGCGCTCGCCGGGGCTCCCCGCGGCGTCGGGCCCGTACGTCGTCACGGAGGGCGTCGGAGCCGACCCCCGGGCGGCGGCCACGACGGCGGTCGAGGAGATGATCCGCGTGTTCGGAGAGCATGGGGTCGACGAGGTCGAAGCCTACCTCCTGCTGAGCCTCGCCGGCGACCTCCGCCTGAGCGAGGTCGTCGACGAGCCCCACTGGGTCGTCTCGATGCTGTTCGAGGAGGCGCTGCTCGAACGGACCGCGGCGACCCCCCGGCGCCCGAGCCGTTAAGCGCACGGCGCCCTCGGGGCTCGGAGGCGCCGCATGGACGCGTACGAGGAGGAGCTCGCCACCGAGCGGGCGATGAAGGACCGTTTCATGGCCGGCCACGCCGAGTCGCCGTTCGTCGCCGAGCGGGTCCCCGGCTTCCAAGGGCTCCGCTACTTCCCCTTCGCGCCGGCGTTCCGCGTCGCCGCGCACCTCGAGCGCGTCGAGTCGCCCCGCGAGGCCTGGCTTCGCACGAACCGGGACGGCCAGGCCGAGGTCCGCTACCTCGGGGACCTGTGCTTCAAGCTCGAGGGACGCGAGCTCCGGCTCCGCGTCTACCACGCCGGGGCCGGCGTCGGGACCTCCGTCTTCGTCCCGTTCCGCGACGCGACGAGCGGCACCGACTCCTACGGGCCCGGCCGCTACCTCACCCTCGAGCTCACCGCCGACGACCGCTACGACCTCGACTTCAACCGCGCCTTCAACCCGTACTGCGCCTACACCGACGCCTACGAGTGCGGCTTCCCGCCGGCGGAGAACGACCTGCCCGTCGAGGTCCGGGCGGGCGAGAAGGTCTGGTCGTCGGAGCGGAACCCCGCCTCGCCGTCGAGCGCGGTGCGCGCGCTGCTTCGGCCCGTCCGCCCGGGCGCGCCCCGGCCGCGGCGGGCGGCGGCCCCGAAGCGGCCCCGACCCCGGCGCACGGCCGCGCCCCGGCGCCGCGCCGTTACAGCCGCGGGACGATCACGACGAGCGCGTTGAGGATGAACTGGACCGCCACCGCGGCGAGGATCAGGCCGAGGACCCTCGTCACGGCCATGACGCCGACGCGGCCGAGCGCGCGGATGATCCGCTGGCCGTAGGAGAAGACGAAGTACGTCACAACGACCGCGATCCCGACGGCGATGAAGGTCGCCAGCACCGAGAGCGGGTCGCTCCCCGTGCTCCCCTCGTAGATCATCACGGTCGAGATCGCGCCCGGACCCGCGAGGAGGGGGATCCCGAGCGGCACGACGGCGATCTCGTCCCGGCGCTGGAGCGCCTCCTCGCGGTCGGCGGGGTTCACCTTGGCGCGCGAGACCTCGCCCCGGAGCATGTCGTAGGCGACGGTGAACAGGAGGATCCCGCCCGAGATCTCGAACGCCTGCAGCGTGAAGCCGAACGTCGCGAAGAGGAAGCGGCCCGCGAGCGCGAACAGCGCGAGGACAGCGCCCGCGACGATGATCGACCGGCGGAGGATCACCTGTCGGTCGGCCTCCGAGAACCCCTCGGTGAGCGCGACGAAGAACGGCAGCGCGCCCACCGGGTCGACGATCGCGAGCACGCTCGCGACGACGGCGATGAGGAAGGCGATCTCCGACATCGGGCTCGACGACGCTCCGTGGGTGGCGCCGGGAACGGTCTCGGATATAACTACGGTGTCGGCCGCCGCGGGGCGCTCTGGACCCCGCGGCGCCGGGAAAACGGTTAGGCTCGCTCGAGGCGAACGGGCGGTCTACGGCGCGCCCTTGTAAAAGCGCGTGACGACGTCGATGACGTGGCCGATGTCCTCGTCCGTCATCGCGTTCCCGATCGGCAGCGAGACGATCCTCGCGAACGTCGCGTCGGCCTTGGGGCACTCGACGTGGCCGAAGCGCTGGACGAAGTACGGCTGGCGGTGGATCGGGGGCCACGGGAGGCGCGTGTCGACGCCGTGGGCGTTGAGGTACTGGTTCAGCCGGTCCCGCTCCTCCTTGTTCTGGGCGAGGGCCATGAAGATCATCCAGGTCGGCCGCGTCGCGTAGTCGGGGACCTTCTGGAAGGCCAGGTGGCCGCCGAGCTCGTGCATGTAGCGCCGGGCGATCTTGTCGCGGAGCGCGATGTACCGGTCCGCCTTCCGCAGCTGGGCGATCCCGATCGCGGACTGGATGTCCGTGGGCCGGAAGTTGAGCCCGAACTCGACGTGGACGTACTTCTCCTTGCCCTCGCCATGGCTCCGGACGAGCCGGAGCCGGTCGACGAGGTCGTCGCGGTTCGTCTGGATGGCGCCGCCCTCGACCATCGTCACCTGCTTGGCGATGTGGAAGCTGAAGATCGTCACGTGGTCGTAGTTCCCGAGGCGCTTGCCCCGGTACTCGCCCGCGAACGCCTCGGCGGCGTCCTCGAGGAGGGGGAGGTGGTGCTTCTCGGCGACGCCGCGCAGCGCGTCCAGGTCGCAGGGGAGCCCCGCGACGTCGACGCAGACGATCGCCTTCGCCTTCGGGTGCTTGGCGAGCACCGTCTCGACCTCCTTCGGCCCGACGTTGAACGTGTCGGGGTCGCAGTCGACGAGGATCGGCTTGGCCCCGAGCGCGATGACGCTCGAGGCGGTCGCCACGAACGTGTAGGTCGGGACGAGGACCTCGTCGCCCGGCCCGATGCCGAGCGTGATCAGCGCGTCGAGCAGCGCGCTCGTCCCGTTGTTGACGACGACGGAGTGCTTGGCCCCCGTGTAGGCGGAGAGCTCCTGCTCGAGCTGCTTGGTCTTCGGGCCCATTCCGAGCCAGCCGCTCTTGAGCACCTCGTTGACGGCTCTCGCCTCATCCTCGCCGACGTCGGGCACGGACCAGAAGACCTTGCGCTCTTGGGCCATCGTTTCGTTCCTGGGTTCGGACCCGCCCACGCCGCGTTCGGCGCCCTCCGACAAGCGCCCCGGGGCCGTCGTCGACGGGCCCGAGCCGCTCGGGGAGAGGGGGTATCCGGGCGGGGGGGACGCCGACCCCGTCATATTACTTTCCATCGCTGTCGCACCCCCGGTCTCGGGGGAGGAACCGGCGCGCGCTATCGGGGCCGGAACCGGGCGGTGAAGTGCCGGAGGCGCTCCGGCACGTAGGTCATCTCAAAGCCCCTCACCGACGCACGCCTCGCGTGGACCGCGAGGACCGTCCGCGCGACGTAGTCGAGGTGGGAGACCGTGTAGACGCGGCGCGGGATCGCGAGCCGGACGAGCTCGAGGGCGCCGTCCGAGGCCCCCTCGCCGTCCCCGAACATGATCGAGCCGACCTCGACGGACCGCACCGCGCCTTCCCGGTACAGCTCGACCGCGAGGGCCTGGCCCGGGAGGTCGCTCTTCCCGAGATGCGGGAGGAACGCGCGGACGTCGAGGTAGATCCCGTGACCGCCCGGCGGCTTGAGGAACGGCACGCCGCCGGCCTCGAGCTGCGCCGCCAGGTACCGGACCTGGCCGACGCGGTGGGCGAGATAGTCGAGGTCGGTCGCCTCGACGAGGCCGATCGCGACCGCCTCGAGGTCACGACGAGCGAGGCCGCCGTAGGTCGGGAACCCCTCGAAGACGATCAGCTGCTCCCGAAGCCTCTCGGCGAGCTTCGGGTCGCGCGTCGCGACGAACCCGCCGATGTTGACGAGCCCGTCCTTCTTCGCGCTCATCGTCGCGCCGTCGGCGAGGTCGAAGAGGGAGCGGCCGATCTCGCGGATGGAGCGGTGCGACTGGCCCTCCTCGCGCTCCCGGACGAAGTAGGCGTTCTCGGCCCAGCGGCACATGTCGAGGTAGAGCGGGACCCGGTGCTCCCGGCACAGCGCGGCGACCGCCGTCAGGTTCGCGAGCGACACCGGCTGGCCGCCACCGGTGTTGTTCGTGAGCGTGACGACGACGAGAGGGACCTTCTCGCGCCCCTCGCGCTCGAGGAGCGCCGAGAGCTTGGCGAGGTCGACGTTCCCCTTGAACGGCGAGAGGTCGGACGGCCGGTACGCCTCGGCGACGGCGAGGTTGACCGCGGCGCCGCCGTTCCGCATCACGTGGGTCCGCGTCGTGTCGAAGTGCATGTTGTTCGGCACGAAGGTCCCGGGGTGGACGAGCAGCGAGAACAGGAGGTTCTCCGCCGCGCGGCCCTGGTGCGCGGGGATGACCTCGGGGAAGCCCGTCAGCTCGCGGACGACCGACTCGAACCTCGCGTAGTTGCGGCTGCCGGCGTAGGTCTCGTCGCCGACCATGAGGCCGGCCCACTGCCGGTCGCTCATCGCGGAGGTCCCCGAGTCCGTGAGCAGGTCGATGTAGACCTCGTCCGAGGTCAGGTTGAACAGGTTGTAGCCCGCGCGGACGAGCGCCGCCTCGCGCTCCTCACGCGAGGGGAGGCGGATCCGCTCGACGACCTTGACCTTGTAGGGTTCGACCGGGAGCCCGGACGGCTCCGAGGGGGAACCCATGGCCGCCTCCTACCCGCGCGGCGTAGATAAACCTCCGCGCACGCCCGGGTCCGTCACGCCGTTCTTAAATCGCCCGGCGGCCGTGAGAGCCCCATGGCCACGCAGAGGACCGCCGAGGCGACATGGGAGAACGACCTTTTGCACGGCAGCGGCCGCGTCAAAGGCACGACCGGGGCGCTCTCCGAGATGGGGATCAGCTGGTCCGCGCGGACCGAGGCGCCTCAGGGCAAGACGAGCCCGGAAGAGCTGCTCGCCGCGGCGCATGCGAGCTGCTTTGCGATGGCGTTCTCGAACACGCTGGCCAAGCTCCAGCACCCGCCGAAGCACCTTCGGGTGCGGGCGACCGCCTCCTTCGAGAAGGTCGGCGACGCGTTCACCGTGACGAAGATGGACCTCGAGGTCCACGGAGAGGTCCCCGGGCTCGAGGCGAAGGCGTTCCAGGAGGCGGCGTCGACCGCCGCCCAGAGCTGTCCGATCTCCCGTGCCCTCAAGGGGAACGTCCAGATCGGCGTGACGGCGCACCTCGGGTGAACCGCTAGCCCCGGTCGGCTCCGCGCCGGAGCGCCGGCGCTTCGAGGACGCGGACCACGGCGACGCGCTCCTGGCGTCCCCGCGCGAGCGCGAGCTCGACCTCGCTGCCGATCGGCAGCGCGGCGAGCGGCTCGAGGAGGTCCCTCAGGCGGCGCAGGCCCGTCGAGCCGAGCCGGATCAGCACGTCCCCGGGGCGGACCCCCGCCCGGTCGGCCGGGCCGCCGCGGGCCACGCGGGCGACGAGGAGCCCCGGCCGCACGGGGCGAGCGTTCGCGAACGTCGCCGGCGGCGGCACCGGCGCCACCGAGAGCCCGAGCCACGGTCGCACGACCCGGCCCTGCCGTCGGAGCTGCTCGACGACCCGCCGGACGGTCCCCGACGGGACCGCGAACCCGACCCCTTGCGCGAACGGCACGATCGCGCTCGTGACGCCGACGACCTCGCCGCGGAGCGTCGCGAGCGGCCCGCCGCTGTTGCCCGGGTTGATCGCGGCGTCGGTCTGGAGCAGGCCCTCGAAGACGAAGTCGGCCCCCGGGAGCGGGCGGTGGACCGCGCTGACGACGCCGAGGGAGACGGTCGGCTCCCCCGGAAGTCCGAGGGCGTTGCCGATCGCGACGACGAACTGGCCGGGGGCGAGCCGGGCCGAATCGCCCATCGGAGCCCACGGGCGCCGGCCGGCCTCGACCTTGACGAGCGCGAGGTCGGTGAGCGGGTCGCTCCCGACCCGGCGTGCCTCGGCGGTGGAGCCGTCCGAGAGCGAGACCGAGATCGCGCCGGCCCCGCGGACGACGTGCTCGTTCGTGACGACGAGGCCCTCCGGGTCGACGACCACGCCGCTCCCCGACGCCGTCGAGGCGCGGCCGGGACCGGGCGCCGCGTCGATCCGCACGACCGTGGCGCGGAGCGACTCGACGACGCCCGTCAGGTCGCGCTCGAGCTCGAGGAGGCTCATCCCTACCGTCTCCGCTCCGGGCGGGCTACCCGAGGCCGCCCCGGAACGGTGGGTACGGGGGTCGCGGCCCGGGCGAAGGACCGCTGCCGGGAGAGGTCGGGAGCGGAACCGGCATCCGCTCACTCCTCGAGCAGGCGGTCGATCCGCGCGAGGATGTCGGACTCGGTCTTCTCGGCCTTCCGCCCGCCCTCCCAGCGCGCGTCGACGAGGGCGACGAGCTCGTCGGCGAGCCGGTCCATCCAGGGGCCTTCCTTCTCCTCGAACCGCTTCCGGAGCTTCTCTCGAAGCAGCTCGTTGTAGGCGCGGTAGGCGCTCCACACCCACGGCCCGTAGGCGTTCCTCGGCATCGACCCTGGCGCGTCTCCTTCGTGTGTCATCGTTCGTTCCCGACCGGCGTCGAGGCCGGTCGTCCCCGAGACCCTCGGGCCGAGGATATTGACCGGCCGGGGTCGGACCCGGTCACATCGCCCTAGCTCGCCCAGCGCGCCGGGCGCGGCGCGGCGGCGAGGGCCGCCGTGGGGGCTCTCGGAACGGCCCCGCGGGGGAGCCGCTCGAGCCCGCGGAGGAGCAGCTCGCGCGCGTGCTCCTCGAGGAGCTCCTCCGCGTCCGGGCCGTGCGGGTCGACCCCGACGCGCAGCGTCCGGCCGTGCACGGAGAGGAGAACGCGCCCCTCGAGGCCGGGGATCGACCAGACGAGCCAGGGATCCGTCTCGCCCTCGTAGACGCCGACGAACCGGAGGCGGCCGAACCAGCGACCGGCGAGCCGGCCGAGCACCTCCTCGCGCTCGACCCCACGCGCGAGCTCGACGGAGGCCACGGTCTTGAACACGCGCTCGGGCGGCTTGCCGAGCGCCTCGTGGAACCCGTCGGCGAGCTCGTAGCCCCGACCGTCGCGGACGACGGCGCCGCCTCGCTCGAGCCGCCGGAGGACCCGCGTCAGCGACTCCGGATGGGCGCCGAGGGCGCGGCGAAGGCCATTGAAGGAGAGCCGGCCCGACTCGCGGCCGAGGCACTCGAGGACGCGCTCCTCGAGGGAACGCTCGCGCGGGGGCGGTCCGTCGGCTCGGAGCGAGGGCACGGGGGACCCACGGGGGCGAGAGGGTATATTCGAACGGTTACCCGAAGGTGAGATGGTGGCGACGCCGGGAGCCACGCCGTGAATACATCGGGAAGGTCTAAGTGGGCTCGCGGGGTGAGAACCTCAGAAATGAGGACCGGGTCTCCGTACCGCCTCGCCCGTCGGGGACCTCCCTCGCCCGGTGGCGACCCGGCGGCGGCGCCCGTGCGCCGGCTCCGACTGCTCCTCGCCGTCGGGATCGTCCTCCTCGCGGCCTACCTCGCCGTCCTCTCACTCCCGCCGGCGACGGCCCGCACCGTGCCTCCGGGCGTGCCCACGTACACCGGGTCGCCCCCCGGGATCTCCAGCCTCGCCTCTGCGGCGGCTGCGGCGGCCGCGACGACCGGCTCCGCGCCGCAGGTGATCTCGGTCCCGTCGACCTCGAACCTCGCGACCACGCTCGCGCTGAACGTCGGCGTCGAGCCGCGGTCGATCTGCGCGAACAACGGCTCGAGCTGCAACGTGGCGGCGGGCGAGGCCCGCGTGACGCTCTCGGCCCAGGCCGTCAACGCGCCGGCGCCCTACTGGCCCGACGTGCAGGTCGCCTTCATCCTCGAGACGACCGCCTATGACGGCGTCTTCGACCACTACAACAGCTTCTACGGCACGGACCCGTGCGCCGCGGCGACGAGCGGGCAGGGGCCGGTCTGCGAGGAGTCGAACGGCGTCCCGTTCTTCATCGCCAACGCCGGGACCGTCGCGACGGCGATCCAGTCCGAGAACCCGCACTCGAACGTGAGCTTCGCCCTGGTCGACTTCTTCGGGACGGACTGCGGCGACTGGGACGACTGCGGGGACGGCTACAAGTACCATGTCGACATCCCGCAGTTCATCTCCGCCGACACCTACGGGGCGGCGGTCCGCTCGACGTTCCAGGCCGAGGTCCTCGGGGGCGGCTGGGACGGCATCTTCGGCCTCGACGACAACTTCCTGCACTCCCCGAGCATCACGGCGCTCTACGGGACGATCATCGGCAGCGGACTCGACTGGTCGCCGAACTCCCACCACGTGATCGTCCTGATCGGGTCGACGGCCCCGCGGGACCCGTCCTACGCGGAGAACTACTACGTCAGCGCCTTCGACAGCTGCTGCGGGGGCTCCCAGGCGACCGGCTGGACCTGCGAGCCGTCCTTCACCTTCTCGAACGGCGCGAGCCCCCAGTGCGAGGGCTGGGTCCGTTCGCAGGACGGCAACCCGGACGACTCCATCGCCGGCCTCGCCCACTCGGCCAAGCAGTGCACCGAGTCGGTCGGCGGCGTCTGCACGATCGACACGATCGACCTCTGGGATACCGCGACCGACCCGCTCTCGCAGGGGTGGCCGGCCCCCGGCAACACGTACAAGCCGGGGACGAGCGGGGCGGGCCCGGGGGGCGCGAAGGTCCAGGTCGACGTCGCCCACGTCATCGACGCCGGCTGCGACCTCGCGGCCGCGACCGGCGGCACCTGGGACGGCCCGGCGTTCGCGACGTGCCCCGACGGGCAGGCCGGCTCGCTCCAGTACGTGCCCCACGGCCCCCTGTCGAGTCCCAACACCGACAACCCGACGCTCTTCGCGGCGTTGAAGACGATCGGCTTCGGACCCCTCTACAGTACCCTCGCGGCGAACGGGACCTCGAAGCCGATGTTCACCTTCGTCCCCATCGGGAACATCGCGGTGGCGCCGAACCCCCAGTTCGCCGCCGCCTGCGTCGCACCGACCGGCTTCGTCAGCTCCTGCCAGACGACGCCGAACCCGCTCGTCGAGGACGGCGTCCACGTCCTCACCTGGAACTGGAGCACGAACCGCTCGCAGAACGCCCTCTACGCCGGCGACGTCTGGACGGCGGAGTTCAACATCGTCGACGTCGGGCCTCCCTACGAGACCGCGGTCCCCGTCGACGCCTGTACGACGATCGCCTGCGACGCGGCCGGGAGCGGCGCGATCACCGGCCTGTTCACGTGGGCCGACTACCGCACGAGCAACGCCTCGACCTCCGAGGTGGTCCAGTCGTTCCCGGTCGCGACGATCACGGTCCAGCTCCCGAGCGCCCCCGGGCCGCCATCGTTCACGCCGCCCCCGCCGCCGCTGCCCCCACCGGGCCTCCCGGTGCTCGTGGCGCCGACGACGCCGGTGGTGTTCCCGGCCCCGACGCCGAACATCCTGAGCGTGTCGAACTTCTCGATCAACGCGGCGTCGGCCGGGTTCCTCGGCGCCGGCTTCGTCAGCGTCACGGTCCGGAACCGGCCGATCGCGATGCGCGTCGCGGCGATGTCGAAGGCGGGCGGGAACGCCGGCTCTCGGTTCGAGAAGGCCCGAGCCTCGGACGCCGGGTCCGGGGTCGGCCGATTCGAGTAGACCCGGGACGGGCTCAGCCGGCGAAGTCCCCGAGCCGGCGCTGCACCCGTCTCGGTCCCGCGGGCGTCGTCGCCGGGGGCGGCGGCACCGGCGCGGCGGGCTCGACCGACACGGTCTCACTCTCGGCCTCGGTCTCGTCGGCGGGAAGCAGAGCGGCGACGTCCGGCCCCTCGGGCTCGGCGGCGAGCAGGAAGGCGACCTCCTCCGCGTTGAGGCCGAGGTCGCGCGCCACGGCCCGACGGATCGCCCGCAGCCGCTGCGCCTCCTCGGGGGCGCCCGTGGGCCCCCGGAAGAGCCGCTCGAGGAACGGCAGGTACTGGTCGATGACCTTTCGTCGGGAGGCGTGGTATCGGGACCCCGCCTTCGACGCGACGGCGGTGCGCGTCGCGCGGAGGGCGCGCGTGCGTCCCATCGCGCCCAGGAACTCGGGGAAGCCGAGGTCGGGGGGGCGCAGCGGCCCGCCCGCCGCCAGCTCGAGGGCGACGCCGCCGGTCATCAGCTCCGTCGCAAAGCTCCAGAGCGCGTAGACGCGCTCCCGCCTCGCCCAGGAGAGGAACTGGTCGGCCCGACCGAGCACTTCGAAGGCGGCGTAGCGCTCCGGCGCCCGGGCGCCCGCCCGCGGAAGGTTCTCCTCGACCCAGGGGAGAAGGTCGTCCGGGGTCGCATCGAGGCGGTCCCGGATCTCCACGGAGCGGTAGAAGCGAGGCGCCCGAAAGAGCTCGGACAAGAGCGCGTAGTAGTCGGAGGCGAGGTCGCGCTTTCCGAGGAGCGTCTCGGCGGTGACGACCTCCGGCCGGACCGAGACCGCTTCGAGGTCGGTGAGCGCGGCCCGGACATCTCCCTGGCTCCGCTCGAGGATGCGGTCGAGGACGGCCTTCGGGATCGCCCAGCCCTCCTCGCGCGAGACCCGCTCGAGGTGCGCCCGGAGCTCCGGTCGTGAGACGGGCCCGAACCGGACCCGCGCGACGCCCTGCCGGAACACCGGCGAGTACCGGACGAGCGGGGTCGGGTCGTTCACGGTGAGCAGGAGCGGCTGACGGGTCTCTCGAACGAGCTTGGCGATCGCGCCGAGGCCCCCTCGGTCGCTCAGGTCCTTCGGTCGGTTCGTCCCGCGCCACTCGGCGAGGTCGCGTTGGGCCCCGGCGAGCCTCGTCCAGGCGCCGCGTCCCCCGGTCGTCGGCACCTCCTCCCAGGACGCGAACGCCGGCGGCGCCCGGTCGACGCCGAGACCCCAGGCGGCGGCGAGGGCTTCGACGCGACCGTACCGGCCCCGAAGGAACTCCCGGAGCGAGGGCGGTGCGGCCCTCGCCCCCCCGGCCCCTTCGGTCGCCCTCCCGGTGAGGCAGTCGGCCTCGTCGAGCAGGATCAGCGTCCTCGCGCCACCCTTCGTGCCGACGTAGGTCCCCGAGTCGCCGAGCGTGTTCGTCATCGACGCCCGCCCGGCGACCTCGGCGATCGCGGACTGGTTGCGCGCGTCGCTCGCGTTCATCTCGACGACGGACCAGCCGAGGTCGTTCGCGAGCGCGAGGGCCGCGGTCGTCTTTCCGACCCCGGGGGGACCTTCGAGGAGAGCGGCCCTGAGCCGGGGCGGGGCGCTGCCGGGCGTAGCCCAGAGGTCGGCCCAGGCGCGGAGGTCGTGGAGCGCCTTCGCGTTCCCGACCATCTCGCCGAGCCGTCGGGGCCGAAGGCGCTCGACGAGCGGGCGGGTGTCGTTCGCCGCCCTCGGGGCCATCGCACCGCGAGGGCCTCGGGGAGATAAGCGCGTGCGGGCGCCGGGGGCAAAGGGGATGTCCGCGGGCCCGCTGACCCCGTCGGAGCCCCCGTGAGCGCCGAGATGCCGAGCCCTTGGGCCTGGGTCGTCTCGACGAGGAGCCGGTTCTCCCCGCGCCACGCCGACGAGGCGGCGTGGCGCTCGGCGATGGTGCGGCATGCGCTCGAGAGGGGGGTTCGGCTGTTCTACGTCCCCCCGACGCCGCGGGCCCCCCGTGAGCTCGCGACCCTCGAAGCCGAGCTCGGAGCCGAGGGTTCGACCCCCACCGCGACCGTGCTCGCGGTGCCGGGCCTGGCCACCGCCGACGTCGACCTCCTCGCGTCCCGTCCGAGAGGCCCTTCGGAGCTCTGGCTCGAGCTCCCGTCGGCGAGACTCTCGGAGGCCGCCGCGACGGCCCTCAACGGCCTCGAGTCGTCCGGCCGGGTCGCCGCGTGGGGTGTCGACCGGACCCGCGGGCCGGCGTCGCGTGAGACGCTCGCTCGAGACCGAGCGCTCGGCGCCTCCTTCGTCCGGCTCCCCGGGAGCCTGCTCAGCGGGCGAGACGAGCGCGCCGCGATCGCCGACGCGGGCGCGGTCGGTCTCTCGAGGCTCCTCGACGACCCGTTCGCCTCGGGGCGGCTCGACGGGAGCTGGCTCACGACCAGCAGTGTCGAGCGACCTTCGCTGCGGGGGCCGCCGAGCTTCTCGTCGTTGCAGCAGGGCTGGTCCCCCGTCCTCGCCCTCGGCTTCCTCACCGAGCGAACGGGGCGCACGCTTCCCGTGGCGGCTCTCCAGTACGCCCGGCGGCTCGCGGGCGACGGCGCCGTGCTCGTCGAGGCCGCGACCGCCGAGGCGTTCGAGGACCTCGCGCGCGTCGCCGCGTCGCCGCCTCTCGCCCCAGAGGAACTCGCGCGGATCGAGCGTCTCGCGGACGCGCCGGGGCGAGGGGACCCCTCGCCGCTCGGGTAAAATAGCGTCCTCACCCTCGAGACGCCATGCTGAAGGTGGGCGAGACCGCTCCGCCGTTCTCGGGCCGGACGGCGGCGGGTGGGACCCTCGACCTTTCGAGCCTCCGCGGCCGACCCGTCGTGCTCTACTTCTTCCCGAAATCCAACAGCCTAGGCTGCACAAGAGAGTCGATCGGGTTCGCCCACCTCTACGGGGCGTTCCGCGCTCAAGGGATCGAGGTCGTCGGCGTGAGCGTCGACACCGTCCAAGCGCAGGCGAAGTTCGCCGAGGACCGCTCGCTGCCGTTCCCGCTCCTCGCGGACTCGGACCGCGCGATCGCGCGCGCCTACGGCGTGCTCGGGGCGCTCGGCCTCGCCAAACGCGTCACCTTCCTCCTCGACGCCGACCAGCGGGTCCTCGAGGTCGTCGCCTCCGTGCTGCCCGGCCCGCACGTCTCGAGGGCCCGGGCGCGCTTCCTGGGTTCGACGGTCCCGGCCGCGCCCGGGGCTCCCGCCTAGCACGTCCGTCGTGCCCGGCGGGCGCGGAGCGTATTAGCCCGGACGGCTGAGGGAGCGCTGCGGTCCCAACGACCGCGAGAGACCGCCGTGAAGATCCGAAGCGTCGAGCCCATCGAGGTCGCCGCCCCGTCCGGAGAGGCTTCGTCGCCGTGGAGCTCGACGGTGATCCTCGTGCGCGTGACGACCGCGAACGGCGCCGTCGGCTGGGGCGAGGCACCGACCACGCTGATGACGCACCCGGTGCGCGAGAGCGTCCGGGAGGTCGCGAGGTTCTACGAGGGCCACGACGTCGAGGACCTCGCACGATGCTTCGCGGAGTTCCACCGCTACTCCTTCTACCTGTCCCGGTCGATGGAGGCGACGAGCGCCCTGAGCGCCGTCGACATCGCCGTCTGGGACCTCCTCGCGCGGGCGCGCGGCGTCCCGGTGAGCGAGCTGCTCGGCGGGCGGCTTCGAGACCGGGTCCGGGCCTACTCGAACGGCTGGTACTCCGACTGCGTCGCGCCGGAGGAGTTCGCGGCGAAGGCGAAGCGGGGCGTCGCCGACGGCTTCACCGCCTTCAAGTTCGACCCGTTCGGCGACGCCTACGGCACCCTCTCGCCCGAGGCGCTGCGCCGCGCCTCCGAGCGCGTCGCCGCGGTGCGCGAGGCCGTCGGCCCGGAGGTCGACCTCCTGATCGAGTACCACGGCCGCTTCTTCCCCGAGGCGGCGATTCGGGCCGGTCGCGAGCTCGACGCCTACTCGCCCCGCTTCATGGAGGAGCCCGTGCAGCCCGAGCTCTCGGACGCGCTCGCGGAGTTCCGGGCGAAGGTCCGGACCCCGGTGGCCCTCGGGGAGCGGCTCCTCACCCCGGCCGATTTCGAATCGTTCCTCCGGCGCGGCCTCGTCGACATCCTCCAGCCCGACATCACGAACTCGGGCGGCTTCACCTACGGCCGCGCGATCGCGGGCGTCGCGACCGCCTACGGGGCTCCCGTCGCCTACCACAACGCCTTCGGTCCGATCCAGACGGCCGCGACGCTCCAGATGGACGCCACGCTCCCGACGTTCTTCCTGCAGGAGAGCTTCGAGGCCAGCTGGCCCTCGTGGAAGCGCTCCCTCGTCCGCGGCTACGAGGTCGAGGGCGGCGAGTTCCGGATCCCGAAGCGGCCCGGCCTCGGCGTCGAGGTCGACGAGCGGGCTGTCGAGCGATTCCGCTCCGACACGATCGAGCCGGTCGGGCCCGAGCCGCCGTGGGTCATCGCCGGCACGTGGGTCCCGCGCGGCCCGACGGCGAGCCGCTCGACGCCGGGTCCGGCTCGGCGCGAGCCGTCGAAGAGCCGCTAGGGAGGGTCGAACTCCCGACCTGCCGATTACAAATCGGCCGCTCTGCCGGCTGAGCTATAGCGGCATCTCGCGGGGGTACCGGTGCTCCGCCGAGATAACGGTTCGGCCCGAGCGCGGGTCGGGTGGTGTGCCAAGGATTGTTGACGGGGGAGGTCTCCCTCCCGTGGGGAACTGCAAGGAACCCAACAGGAGGAGAGACCCGTGGAACCAGAGGAGATCGCCCAGATAGACTTGACGAACGTGTTCCCGAAAGCCCGCGACTTCGGTGCCGAGGCGCTCGTCCGCTTCCTCCGTGAGGAGGAGGAGCGCCTGGTCGGACTGCTCGAGTCGGACCGTCTCCCCGACGGGCGGCGACGGTTCGTCCGAGGGGGGCGGTATCTCCGCACCCTCGTGACGAGGCTCGGTAAGGTGGTCGTCGAGGTGGGTCGAATCTACGACCGACTCCGACGACGGACCTTCGTGCCGGTCCTGCTCGCCCTCGGATTAGGGCGGCGGCACTACACCCGCGACCTCCGCCTCGCCTGCGCCGAGGAGGCGAGCCGAACCACCTACGGCGAGGCCTCCGAGTCGATCCAGCGTTCCCTCGGGGTGATCGTCCCCCGGCGGAGCATCTGGAACCTCGTCCAGGAACTCGCCCCGTGGGTCGAGCAAGGGACTCGTAGCGTCCCGATCCGAGAGGAAGAGGGCGCCCACCTCGCGGACGGCACGTGTGTCCGGGGATGGCGTCGGGGCCGCCAGCACGAGGTGAACGTCGCGGTCCGACAGCGGGCATCGGACCACTCGGTCGAGGTGGTCGGGATCCGGCTCGGGGGGCCCGCTGGGCTATTGTTGACCGGTAGCCTTGCGTAAGCTCTGTACGGCCCACTGATCTCGGAGGCTCACCTCGACCGGAAGGTTCATCTGGTACGTACCATGTTGGTACGTACGTGGCCTACCTGAAGCGAAAGACGCGCCGCCTCGTGGATGGCACCGTTCAGTCCTACTGGTACCGCTGCGAAGCCTACCGCGATGACCAGGGGCGTTCCCGGGAGAAGGTCCTGGAGTACCTCGGGAAGAACCCCCAGCAGCGGCAGTTCCCCCTCGTTCCACCGCTGGCGCGGAGGGTGGCCGCGGTGGTCGCCGAGCCTCTCTCCCCGACCGACGCCATGGGGAAGCTCAAGGACCTCGGTCTCGACGTCCCCTTCCGCCCTCGGCAACTGATGCTCCTGAACAACCCCCCCCTCCGGCGTCTCGCTCTGCGTGTCGAGTGACCTCAGATCACTCGCGCCTCTTCGGGATGAACCTCGAGAACGCGAGTGCGCTCGCTGCGAGCGGCCGCTCACGGTCCGCGACACTTGGACCCACGAGGTCCTGACCGCGACCGGGCCCCAGACCGTGGTCGAGGTCACCCTGCGGTGCCCCGACCATTGTCGGGTAGTCGTACCTCCTCCTGCGCTCACGCCGAGGAGGAGCCCCTTCGCCTTCGACCTCGTCGCCGAGGCCGGCGTCCTGCGCTTCCTCCACCACCGACAGCTCGGGGAGATCCGGGAGGAGTTCCAGCGTCGCGGCCTTCCCTCACTTCCCCTCCGCACGGTCCAACGCCTGACCGACCGTTTCGCCCTCTACCACGCGGCCGTCCACTTGGAGAGCCTCCCGCGCCTGAGGGAGGCCCTCCGACGTCGAGGAGGGTACGTTCTGGTCTTCGACGGGACCGGCCAGCCCGGACGGATGACCCTCGAGTTCACCGACGATGACGAGAGCGGGGGGACGGGGTGGACGCTGCTCGCCGCTCCCGTCGAGAAGGAGGACGAGAAGCTCGTCCGTCCCTTCCTCGAACGGCTACGCCGGCACCTGGGCGATCCGCTCGCCGACATCTCCGACCAGAGCGTCGGGCTGCGCGAGGCGTTCCGGGCCGCCTTCCCGAGGGTCTACCTGATCCTCTGCCACTACCACGTGCTCCGGAGCATCGGCGAGAGCCTGGCCGGCGCTCGCTACAACCGGTTCAAGACCGAACTGGACCGCAGCGGGGTGAAGGGGCGCCTCAACCGCTTCGTCCGTCGTCTTCGCCGGGAACGGGGGAAGAGTCGGGAGGCCCGCTCTTCCCTGGCGTGGGCGCAGGAGATCCGGTCCACCGGGAAGGCGGCCCGGGGACGGGCCCACCCGTTCTTCTGGGAACCGCTGGAGTTCCACCGGCGGTGCGAGGAGGTCCGCCACCGCCTGCGGGTCGTCCTCTCGCGGCCGGGTCGTCGAGGGAAGGGAGCGCCGTACCGACGCTTGGAGGAGATCCTGGGGCGGCTGTCGCCGCCCCCGAGGTCGAGGACACGACTGGTCCGGGACTTCCCGGTTCGGATGGAGCGGTGGCATTGGTTCGAGAGGATACGGAGAACCCTGGGCTACCGCAACGGTCCGGTGCCGCTCAGCCCGAACGGCTCGCTCTCCGAGAAGGGGCTGGAACGGGGCCGTCGTCGCCTGGACTGGCTGCTCGAGAAGGTCCGGGAGGAGACCGGGAAGAAGAGCCGCTCGCCCTTGGTGCGCGAGCTTCATCGGGCGCTGGAGCGGGTGGCCGAGAAGTTACGCCTCCACCGGGAGGAACTCTTCGCCCCCAACGTACGGGTGAGAGTGGGGCGACGGTGGAAGGTCCGTCGACTCCACCGGAGCAACGGGGCGGCGGAGCGGAAGTTCCGACGACTCCGTCGGCACGGCCGCCGGATCACGGCGAACCGGGAGGTGGAGGGGATCGTCGATCGGGAGGGCCCCGGAATGCTGCTCGTCGCCAACCTGCAGGACTCCCGGTACGTTCGGGAGGTGTACGGGTCACTGTTTCACCTCGGAGAACGGTTCGCTCGAGTGACCTCGGAGGCGCTGGAGGACGCGAAGACCCTCCTCACGCGTTCGACGAGTCTGCCGTCAGGCCGCAAGGCTTGCGGTCAACAATAGGGGTCCACTCCGCCTTCGCCGTCGGTCCGCTGGCGGTCTTCTATGCCGCCGCCCGACAGCTTCGCCTTCTCGATAGGATCCAACAGACGCTGGGCCTCCCCGAGCGCGAGGCGGCCACGCTCCTCGCTCTCGGGCTCAATCAAGCCTCGGCTCGGGTCCCGCTCTATCGTCTGCCGGATTGGGTCCGCGCCAGCCCGCTTCCCACGTGGCTCCCCCTCGACCCGGCGCGCCTCACCGTGCGGTCCTTCGAGGACGCCCTCTTCGCCCTCTGCCGCCTCACGCCCGAGAAGACCTGGGAAGATCGCGGACTCCTCCTCCAGCAGGAGCTCACCCGGGCCTGGCGGGGCCGTTCGAGAGAGCCGGCCGGCGCCTACTACGACATCACCAAGCCATCGGACTACGGGACCCACTGCCCGTACGGCCAGCTCGGTCACGACGAGCGGGGCGCGGCGCCCGTGATCGGCTTCGGGATGGCGGTCTCCGAGGAGCACCATCACCCGATCCTCTGCCGGGTCCTTCCGGGGGCGCAGAACGATTCGTTGAGCGTGGCGCCCACGCTCGAGCTGCTGCCGTCCCAGCAGCTCCGACGACTGACCTTGGTGATGGACCGGGGGATGACCTCGAAGGCGAACGTACGGAAGGCTCGGGAGGCCGGCTACCACGTGGTCGGCTCGGTGAAGGGGTGGAGCGCCGAGGCGGTGGCCCACGCCTCGCGCTGGAGCTCGGAAGAGCTCGAGCGCTCGGAGTTCGTCGTGGGTACTTCCCACGGTGGCGCGGTGTACGCCCGGGCCTTCACGGCGCCCCTGCTGGAGTTCCCGGAGATGCGGATGGCGGTCGTGGAGAACCTCGCCCGGAAGGCCGAGGACCGGCAGGCGCGGGACCTGATGTTGCAGGAACTCGAGGGTCCGGTCTCGAGGCCGAGGCTGGAGGAGATCCGAGCGGAGCTCGGGGAGGTCATCGTCACCTCGCCGGGTCGACGGGGGTTCCGGGGGGACCCCGAGGCGGTGGAGCGGGAGCGAGCGCTGGACGGGGGCTTCCTGCTGTTCAGCACGGACCTCTCCCTCGATGGGCGAGCGATGTACCGGACGTACTTCGCGAAGGACGCGATCGAGAAGGCGTTCCGGACGAGCAAGGGGGAGCTGTCGCTCGGTCCGGTGAGATACCGTTGTGCGTTCCTGAAACTCTGCGGCCACTTTTCCCGAAACTATCGGCACACTCTGTAGGTGCCGCGTTCGGTACGAAGGCCCCTTGAAGTGGAGGATCCGTCCGCGCTCCAGCACCCGGTCCAAGATCGCCTCCGCCAGATCCGCATCGTGCAGCACGCGCCCCCACTCCTCGACCGGCTTGTTGGTGGTGAACACCATCGGCCGCCGATGAAGATGCCGCTCGTTCACTACCTGGAACAGCACATTGGCGGCGTCCGGGCCGTACGACAGGTACCCTACCTCGTCGACCACCAGCACCCCGGGGTGCGTGTAGGGAGTCAGCGTCTCCCTCAGCCGGCGCTCTCGGCTCGCCGAGGAGAGCTCGTCGATGAGATGCGCTGCCGTCACGAACCGAGCGTCCGACCCGTGCTGGATCGCCTTGTAGGCGATGGCGATCGCCACGTGCGTCTTTCCGGTCCCCGACGGCCCGTGGAGGAGGAGGTTCCTTCCCTCGAGGACGAGCTCGGGGCCGAGGTAGCTCCCGAGCAGCTCCTTGCGCAGCCCCGACTGGAAGACGAAGTCGAACTCTTCGATGGTCCGCAGGAAGGGGAACCGGGCTCGGTGGGTCATCCGCGTAATGCGTGTCTGGGTTCGATGGGCGATCTCCTCGCCCACCAAGAGCTGCAGATAGTCCGCGTAGCGCATCTTCTCCTCCTCCGCCCGCACCTGCAGCTCGCTCCACAGCCGTCGGACCGTGGGCATGTGCAGCCGCCGCAGCATCCCGTCCAACTCGACCTCCGCCGTCATGCTCGTACCTCCTTCTCCTCGAGGATACCCCAGGGTCGCGTCAAGAGCGGCTCGATGAGCTCGGCCCCATGCCAGCCTCGCTCGACCGCCTGATGGAACGCCCCGGCCATCCGCTCGGGGCCGTGCTCGAGGAGAAGCTCGAAGAGCCGTCGGACATCCCCGGCCCAGGTGTGGGGTCGGGCATGGACGAGCTCGGTGAGGAACGCCTCGGCGGAAGGACCGACCTCCAAGAGCCGCTGTCGTTGGTAGTACAACTGGGCGCGCCGCCCCGACACCGCCGCGAGCGCGCTCGTGGCGTGCTTCGGGAGCGTGCTGACGCCGTTGTGAGGGCTCCGCGGGTGACTCACGTCGTGTCGGTCGGTCATGATCCGGACCGTCTCGGGATAGAGGAACAGCGTGGCGGAGAGCCCGATCGTCTCCGCCGGCATCGAGTAGCGGACTCCCTGGAAGGTCACCCATCCTGTGGGTCCGACGCGGACCGGGAACCGAAGGGCATAGTCGGCCGGAGGAATGGGCAGTGGCCGCAGCCGACGTCGTTCCTCGACGATGCGCGCCGCGGGCGGCACGCCGGTGGCGCGGCATGGGCGGACCTCGTTGACCTCGTGGTGCCACAGGGCGAGTTGTGCCTCGAGGTCGGCCCGGTCGTGGAACCGACGGACCCGGAAGAAGCCGTTCTTCACGAAACCGACCAAGTTTTCGACACTCCCCTTCTCCTGGCCGCGCCGCGGGGTACAGAGCTCGGGTCCGAACCGATAGTCGAGGAAGACCTGGGCAAAGGTCGAGTTCCACTGGATCTGCCCGCCCTGGCGGGAGATCACGACCGTTTTCGGGTTATCGAAGACGGCCACGAGGGGCACGCCGCCGAAGGAGGCGAAAGCGGCGAGGAGAGACCGGGCCAGCGCCTCGACCTGCTCGTTGGGGACGAGCTCGACGTGGACCCAGCGGGACCACTTGAGGCGGCTCGCGAAGAAGTGGAGGAGCTCGACGGCCCCGTCGTCGTAGCGGACCCGGACATGCCCGAAGTCATTCTGGCAGAACTCCCCGGCGAAGCCCTCGAAGCGCACGATGGGCGGCGTCACCACCTGACGCAGTCGGCGGACCATCTGGTAGACGGGGTTCTTACCGCCCGAGTAGCCCAGTTCGCGCAATCGTCGGAGGACCTCGACCGTGGGAAGGTCTCCCGCCTCCGCAAGGATGGTCCGAACTGCCTCCTCGAAGGGGACGGCCAGCGGAGGCCTGCCGACGCGACGGAGGGTCGTATCGCGGCCGAGGTCGGCCCGTAGCACGCGTTGGACAGTATCGAGGCTCACCTGCGCCCTTCGGGCGACCTCGCGGAGCGAGAAGCCGGCGCTGCGCAGGACCTCGATCTGGTGCCGCTTCATCGGATCGTACATACCCATCGGCCAGGAAGTCGGCGAGATATCGGGCGTCACGGGGCACCCCCGGCGGGGGGCTCATGGGTGTGCTGATAATTTCGGGAAGAAGTGTGCAGGGAATTTCGGGAACCGACAGCCCCGGTTCCAGCTATGGCCGCTCCGCCGTCGATACCTGCCAGTATTCGCCACTCCACTCCCGCTTCTCCTTGTAGGGCGCGACTAAACAAGACGGCAGCTAGGACTCCTAGGATGGCGCCTAGTATGAGTAGCCCAACGGGCACCTGATCGAACGCGTAGACGAAGTGCAGGGCGAGATCGATGATTCCCAGCACGAAAGCGAGAACAGGAATGAGCGGATTGTTCGCTCCCGACCCTCCTGCGAAGCCCAGGCCAGGCGCGAGTAGATGGCAACACTGCTACGCCGGCGAGAACCGAGAATAAGATAGTCAACTGATTGTACCGCATGACGGTTCATGGATACGCGAGCCACTAGAACCGTCGCTCGACGGCCCCGCGGGCGAGCTGCTCGAGCAGGCGACGGTACGGCCCTTCCGGGAGCACCTCGAGGGAACGGATCCCCCGTTCTACCCAGTCGGCCGCTTCGTGGGCCACGACCTGGGGGGCGTCCGTCAGCTGGGTCAGGTCGCGCAGGCGAAGGAGGTGCTTCGCGCGCTTGCGGCGGAGTTGGAAGAGACGCTCGAATTCCGCCTGATGGCGGGGGTCGAGCCGGACGTACGCCTCGAGCGAGAGGAGCGTCGGGTTTCCCTCCCGGAGGTCGCCGTAGAGCGGCTTGCCGAGCAGGTCCGGGTCGCCGTAGACATCCAGGAGGTCGTCCCGGATCTGGAAGGCGATCCCTAGGGAGCGGCCGTACGCCTGGAGGGCGTCGACGACGGGCGGGGGCGAGTTCGCGATCTCCGCGATCGACGTGAGCGCTGCCGCGATGATCGCCGCGGTCTTTCGTTCGATCACCCGGAAGTAGTGCGCGCGACCGCTGGAAAGGTCGAATCGGGAGGCCTCCTGAAGGACCTCTCCCTCGACCAGGTCGGCGCACGCCTCCCCGCACCGCATGATGATCGGCCGCGGGTACTCGGCGGCAAGCTCGAACGCCCGGACGAAAAGGTAGTCTCCCGAGACGATTGCCAGCGGCACGCCGAAGGCGCGCGGCATCGACGGTCGCCCCCGCCGGGTCTCGGCGTGGTCGATCACGTCGTCGTGGACCAGCGTCGCCGTGTGGATCAGCTGGAACGCCGCGGCGAGTGAGTGGATGGGCCGGGTCGTCTCCGATCCGAGCGCCCGGTACGCCGTGGCCATGAGCAGAGGTCGTACCCTCTTCCCCCCGGTCGCGCAGGCGTACCGCGCGGCCTCGGTGAGCTGGGCATACGTGGAACCGAGCACCTCGGCGACCCGCCAGTCGATGTCGGTGAGGTCCTGCACGAGCGTCGGTCCGAGATCGACGAGGGAGTCGGCGGCGGCGGCCCGGAGCGTCTGCTGGACGAGCGCCTCGAGCGACGCATCTCCCGGCGTCAGGGACGTCGGGCCCGTGCTCATGTTCCCCTCCCGAGCCGCGCGGGCCAGCGCAGCCGCATCATGGAGTCGAGACCCCGCGCACCGATATAGCGCATTCCGAGGGCGAGGAGGGGATCGAGGGCGGTATAGGGGTCACTCCACGCCTGGATCTTCGCCGCCCGCGCGAGCGGCTCATACAGCGCGGCATGCCACGCCGTGTCGTACTCCCGGAGCGGCGTCCCGCTCCGCACGTGCCGGGCGGCGGTCTCGCCGGCGAGCCACCCGCTGAGCATCGCCGTCGGGATCCCGCCGCCGTTGGTCGCCATGACGAGCTGGGCCGCGTCGCCGCAGAGGAGGACCGGCCCGTGGACGAGCGACGCCGGGGGCTGCCCGACCGGCACCCACCACCGGGTCGGATCGCGGGGAGGGGAGAATCCGCGGTGGGCGAGGAACCGGTCGAGGAGGTCGGAGAGCGTGCGCCCGCGCGGCAGCCGGGCGACGCCGAGCCCCACGTTGAGGTCGTGCG
>DAHUYN010000050.1 GCA_027315165.1 Thermoplasmata archaeon
CGGGTTCTGCCCGCACGCTCCACCCTGACCACCACCGAGGAGGAGGTGATCGGGTGTACGTAGGCATCGATGCCCATAAACGCGACTGTCACGCCACCGTGCTGAACGACCAGGGAGAGGTAGTCTCCACCGCCCGCTTCCCGAGCAACATGGGGGCGTTGAGCGCTTGGGCGAAGAAGCTCCCACCGGGGAGCGTGCTCGCCCTGGAGGCGAGCACCGTCGCCAAGCGGATCTACTGGCGCCTCCAGGAGATGGGCCTCGACGTACGGATGGCCCATCCGCTCGAGGTGCGCCGGAAGGCCGGGACGAAGAAGAAGACGGACGCGATCGACTCCTTCGAACTGGCCGACCTCCTGCGGATGAAGCGCCTCCCGGAGGCCTACGTCCCGTCCCCTCAGCTCAACGAGAGGCGTCAGTTGATCCGATATCGAATCGATCTCGGAAAGAAGTCACGGCTGGCGAAAAACCAGGTCGTAGGCATTCAGGATTCTGGCGCCCCCAAGCTGCCTGATTCCTGTCGAGCGTAACAACTTTCCGGTCCTCTGCGCC
>DAHUYN010000051.1 GCA_027315165.1 Thermoplasmata archaeon
CATCGACGTCGCGGACGTGGCCGCGCTCGCGGACTTCCGGCTCGCCCCCGCGCTCCTCGAGCCGGGGTCGGCGAGCTACGAGGTCGTCTTCGCCTCCACCCCCGAGGTCCTGGTCTACAACCCCACGATCGCGGCCTTCGACGGGATCAACTCGACGAACTGGGGGAGCGTCCTCCTCCGCGCCGTAGCGACCCCCGGGGTCGCCCCGTTCGGCGTCTGGAACGCCTCGACCGACCCGAACGGCTACAACGAGATCTTCAGCATGATGCTGGAGGGGATGCTCTACGGCGGCGGCAACGTCTCCGCGGTCTACGGCCACTTCTACTCGGGGGCGCCCGGGGCGTTCGCCCGGCCGAACCCGGCGATCACCCGGCCCGAGAGCGAGGCCCAGGCCGCCTCGCTCGTCGAGGAGGGGGTGGTGTCGGCGGCGATCACCTACCGGGCGTTCTCCGTGAAGTTCGCCGGGCCGCACCTCGCCTACGTCCCGTTCGACCCGATCGTCGGCCTGGCGTCGAACTCCTCGGCGGCGCTCGCCGACTACGCCCGGCT
>DAHUYN010000052.1 GCA_027315165.1 Thermoplasmata archaeon
GACGGAAGCCACAACGCGCTGAGGGGACTCCCCTTCGCTACGGTCTCCCTCGCCTTGGGCCGGGAGAAGCTCTCGGACGTGCGCGTCGGTGTCGTCCACGACATTGACACGGGGCTCACCTTCTGGGCAACCCAGGGTGGAGGGGCCTGGCGCGACGGGAAGCGCTTGAGGACCCGCCCGTGGACCGCGCGCGACGAGCTCTTCTTCGTGAACCTGGGGACGAACGCCTCCCCCCGGGCGCACGCGCTCGCCCAGCGCTGCCGCCGGATCCGCTCGCTCGGCTGCGCCTCCTTCGAGGTCTCCATGGTCGCGGAAGGTGGGGCGGACGGGTACTTCTCCGAGAACATGCCTCCCACCCTCAACCTTCGGGTGACCGACATCGCGGCAGCCTGCCTCATCCTGCGTGAGGCGGGAGGGGGCATCGCGGATACCCACGGAAGGCCGCTCGACATGCTGCTCAACCTGGAGAACCGGACCTCCCTGCTCGCCTGGGGCGACAAGCGCCTGCTGCAGGAAGGTCATCGGGAGGGGTACTGGTGAT
>DAHUYN010000053.1 GCA_027315165.1 Thermoplasmata archaeon
AAACCGATACCAAGCCTTAAATGGGAGGTTTTTCTCGGGCCAATCCCCCCGCCCAGGCGAGGGGAGCAGAATAGGAGGCGTTGCACGTCGCCCAAGAGCGAGAAGGGAGAGGAGTCTCCCGCTCCCGGAACCAAGCCCGCCGCGCCTAGTGCAGCCCCGGCCGCGCCGAAGGAAGGCGGGAAGAAGCCCAAGGAGGGCAAGGCCGAAAAAGGGGAGAAGGGCGAGAAGTCCGAGAAGGGCGGCGAGAAGAAGGGCAAGGGCGGCCCCGCCGAGGGGAAGACCAAGAAGGTCTCCGACAACCCCAACTTCCGCTACATCGTCCGCGTCGCGAACACCGACCTCGACGGCACCCGGCCGATCGCGCTCGCCCTCACGGGCGTGCGCGGCGTCGGGCTGAGGCTCGCCGAGGTGGCGTGCCGCCTCGCGAGCGTCCCGGCGCGGGAGATGATCGGCAACGTTCCCGAGCCTACGGTCGAAGGGCTCGAGGCGACCCTCACGTCGCTCACCACGAAAGTCCCCGGCTGGATGGTCAACCATC
>DAHUYN010000054.1 GCA_027315165.1 Thermoplasmata archaeon
AGTGCATGATTAAAACGGCGCCCTGACGAGCTACAGGTGCACCTCCCCGGCCCGGAGCGGCGAGGCGCAAAAGTCGTGACCGGGGCCGTGTCAGGAGCGTGACAGGTCGGTGTCAGGCCGCCTGCCGAAGCTAGCGGCATGACAACTTCGGCGGTGGCAGTCACGGGACTGCGCAAGACATTCGGCGACAAGACCGTGCTCGACGGCATCGACCTCGATGTTCCTGCCGGCACGGTCTTCTCCCTGCTCGGCCCCAACGGGGCGGGCAAGACCACGACGGTAAACGTCCTGACCACGCTGCTGAAAGCGGACGCGGGGACGGTACGGATTGCCGGTCACGACATCGCGACCGAGACCAGGGCGGTGCGCGCCCTGGTCGGGGTCACCGGCCAGTTCGCGGCGGTGGATGAGCTGCTGACCGGCCAGGAGAACCTGCAGCTGATGGCGGACCTCAAGCACCTGGGCGCCGCCGAGGGCAAGCGGGTCACCACCGAGCTGCTGGAGCGGTTCGACCTGGCCGAGTCGGCCCAGAAGCT
>DAHUYN010000055.1 GCA_027315165.1 Thermoplasmata archaeon
GTTGCCCCGGAGCGGTCCGGTGTGACCCGCTCCGGGGCTGGGGGCGGTCTGGAAGCGAAGGGGCCTAGCTCACCGAGACCTTGCGCTCGGAGACCGGGTTGGCCTTCGGCACGGTCACGGCGAGGACCCCGTCCTGGTAGCGGGCCTCGACCTTGTCGGAGAGCACGTTCTCGGGGAGCTCGAAGCTCCGGTGGAAGCCCTGGGAGGTGCGCTCGCGCCGGACGTAGTTCTTCTCCTTGGATTCGGTCTCGGTCTCGGTGTCGGACTCCGCGTGGATCACCAGCGTGTTCCCGCTGACCCGGACGTCGATCTTCTCCTTGGGGACCCCGGGGAGCTCGGTGCGGACCTCGTAGTGCTTCCCCTTGTCCTCGATGTCGGTCAAGGCAGGGAGGAAGCCCTGGCCCCCGCTCTCGCCCGTGAAGACCTGGCCGAAGGGGAAGAAGAGCTGCCCGTGCAGGTCGTCGAACAGGCTGTCGAAGTGGACCCAAGGGTTCGCAGGAGCGGAGATCTCGTGGGGGGTCGCGCTGGT
>DAHUYN010000056.1 GCA_027315165.1 Thermoplasmata archaeon
GGGATCTCGAGCGACAGGTTGCGCAGGTTGTGCTGCCGTGCCCCCCGGATCCGGAGCACCTGGTCCGACTCGGCCATCTTCGGTCTCTTCGCTACCCGGAGTACCCCGCGCGGACGGTGGCCTCGAGCCGGTCGAGGACATGCTGCTGGAGCCGGCGCCCGAGCTCGGGGCTCGCCGGGCGGGTGTCCCCGACGACGCTCTCCGGCCACTCGGGCTCGGTGGGGTCGCCGATCCGGAACGGGGGGCGACGGTCCACGACCTGGGGCCGCTCCGGACCGATGAGCTCGGGGGCGAGCGCGAGCAGCCGCGAGGTCTCGAGGAGCCCGCCGTGGCCGTCCGACGGCGGCGACTCCTTCCCCCGGAGCTCGTAGACGAAGTCGTAGTCGGAGAGCACGAGGAGCTCCAGACCGGGCCGGTTCCGCTGCGCCGCCTCGGCGCCCTCCCGCAGCGCCGCCATGTGCCGCGCGGCCGCATGGCCGGAGAGGACGAGGATCCGGCGCGCGCCCATCCGGGCGAGCTCG
>DAHUYN010000057.1 GCA_027315165.1 Thermoplasmata archaeon
GCCTCGTCGGGCGGCACCGGGTCCGGCGAGGTGATCAAGTCCGACGGCTACATCCTCACCAACAACCACGTGATCGCGCCCGCCGCGAACGGCGGGCAGCTCGAGGTGCTGTTCAGCGACGGCAAGACGACGTCCGCCACGCTGGTCGGCCGGGATCCGCTCACCGACGTGGCGGTGATCAAAGTGAACGAGACCGGCCTGCCCGCCATCCCCATCGGCAAGTCGAGCACGCTCGCCGTCGGGCAGCCGGTCGTCGTCCTCGGCGCCCCGCTCGGCCTGACGTCCACGGTGACCAGCGGCATCGTCAGCGCACTCAACCGCACGGTCCAGGTACCCGGGGAGAACTCGCAGTCGGCGCTGCTGCTCAACGCCATCCAGACCGACGCGGCGATCAACCCGGGCAACAGCGGCGGTGCCATGGTCAACTGCGCCGGGCAGTTCGTCGGGATCCCGTCCGCCGGGGCGTCGGTCCCGTCGAGTTCCGGAGAGTCGAGCGGCGGCAGCATCGGCCTCGGCTTC
>DAHUYN010000058.1 GCA_027315165.1 Thermoplasmata archaeon
GAGAGGCTGAAGGGATGTGAGAGGCGTAAGGGGCGTAAGGAATCTGGGGAGCGGACGGGGTCCGGGGCGGCCCGGCCCCTGCTGCGGATCGCGTCCTGTGCGGAGACGCCGAACCTGCCCGCCCCGCAGCCCGTCATGCTGGCCCTCGGGCCGCGCCAGGTCCGGTCGGCGCTGCTGTTCCCGTCCTGGCACGAGCCGGGCTCCGGGCCGCTGCCGGTGCTGCTCGGTCTCGCGCGCGCGCTGATCGTCCCGAGCGGGCTGGCGGCGCCGCTCGAACTCAACCTCATCGCGGCGTCGCTCGAAGCGCTGATCCTCGCGCTCGCCGTACGCACGCTCACCCGGATCCTGCGCGTGCACTTTCCGCTCTATACGCTGCGCGACGTGTGGCTCTTTGCGCTGGTGCTCGGCCTGATCGCCCCGGCCCTCTCGGCCGGCGCCGCGATCGGGGTGATGATCGCCGGTGGCGTCTTTGCCGGCACCGCGTTCTGGGAGCAGTTCGGGCGGTTCGTGGCCT
>DAHUYN010000059.1 GCA_027315165.1 Thermoplasmata archaeon
GGGGAAGCTTCCGAAGACCACGCGGGGGCACTCGCGGGGCTCCCCGTGACGCAGCGCGAACTTCTGGTCGGCGTGGGACTGGCCGCAGGAGGGACAGACATCGGCGTCCCCGAGCATCGTTCCGATGCCTCCGAGGTAGGCACCGCTCTCCTGGGTCCGACTCATACCAACTATCCCGTGGGGGGAATTGGTACTTAAACATCAGGAGTTAATTTGTACAAAATAACTCTAAGTAGCCGAAGCCACCTACCTAGCCCCGATGGGGGCGCAGACCTACCTCCCGATCGAGATCCTCGACTACGTCGAGACCCACGACCCCACGGAGGAGGGCGGGTTCGGCATCAGCCAGCGCGAGCTCGCGAAAGCCCTCGGCTACCACCCGTGCTCGATGTCCCGACCCCTCGAATCCCTGGTCGACGAGGGGTTGCTCAGCTCCCGTCGGGGGCTCGTCCGGGACGGGGTCCGCAAGCAGCTCGTCTACCGGTTGACGGAGGCGGGACAGCTCCGCCTC
>DAHUYN010000005.1 GCA_027315165.1 Thermoplasmata archaeon
GGGTCGGCGACGCTTGCTCACGCCGAGAGGGGAAAGGATTCCCGGATTTAGTGCTATTTGCGCGCGGGCACAGAAGGGCCGAGCCTCGCCCTCGCGCCGATTCCTGCAGGGTTAAGTTACGGGTGGAGGGAGCGGGCAGTACCCGACAAACTCCTCTTCGGGGGCGAACCCCAGGACAACGGGTCGACGGCGGACAGACTAGGTACGGGGTCCAAGCCCCATAGTGTGGACGCCCGCCACTCGCTCGCTCCACCCTTCATCCCTCGTGAAGGGCGGGACCTCTTTCTCGTTGACTAGTTCGCGCTGGACAGCGCTCTTGTACCCGGTCTGCCTCCGGTCGTTGCCGCGCGAGGGGCGCCGAGCGGGAAACGGAACGGTGCGGGCTCCTTCCATCGCGCCCCGATCCAGGGGCGCGGGTGCCGCACCGAAGCTCCCTCCCGCTTCGGCTAGATGGCGAGCGGGGACCTCCCGGCGCTGAACACCTGGGACCGGCTGCCCCCAGGCCTCCCGGGTTTGAACAGTCCCATGTCGTCGGGATGAGTGGACCTCCCGACGATAGACGCCTATGCTGGGTCAACGGCCGACCTCCCTAGTACGAACAGTTCCCCCGAGGCGGCAGCTTGCCCTTTCTGAAACGGCCCGTCGAGTATCGAAACACTCGCGGCGTTCAGACACAAAGCCGCGCCGGAACGGGGCGTATAAATACAGGGCCCACGCGTACTTTGGCTCCGGGAGCCTCGCGCGTGGTTCGCCTTCGTACCATCGGTCAGCGCAGCCGCCGAGCCCGCAAGGGCCAGGTCGCGGCGGTCGCGACGATCCTCGCACTGCTCCTCGTCGTCACCTTCCTCTCGAACTACCTCGTCGAGCAACTGCCACAACAGGTCGCGACGGCCGAGCTCGATCACGTCCTCCAGGTCGAGAACCAGCTCTCGCGGCTCCAGGCGACGGTCCTCGCGGAGGCGAAGGCCCCCGGTCAGGGGATCACGCTCTCCGCGCCCGTGACGCTCGGCTCCGCCGCGGTGCCTCCGTTCGGGCCTCCGGCGAGCGGCTCCATCGGTCCCGAGCCGGATTACGTTCGGACCACCTCGAACTACTACGTGAGCCAGATCGTCCCGAACGAGCCCATCTGGAACTTCGGCTCGACCTGCCTTTCCGGCGGCTCGGGCAAGTGCGCCTCGAGCGGGAACATCGACACCTGGAACGTCACCAACAAGAACAACACGAACTTCACGCTCACGGTCAACGGCAACCACAACAGCGTCCAGTACAACATCACGGGCAACAACGACACGATCACGATCGACTGGACGGGCGGCGACACGGGCTTCGTCAACTTCGTGATCAACGGCTCCAACGACAACATCATCTACAACAAGGGAGGCTCGGACACGACGAGCCCGACGGCCCAGTTCCTCTTCTACGGGCAGTACGACGTCTTCAACTTCAACCCCTCCGGCTCGCACGCGTCGCGGGGCGGGATGTCGCTGTTTGTCGAGTTCATCGGCTCGCAGTCGCTGATCTGTCCCTATGGGAACTATTCGAACACGGACCGCGTCGGCGCGCTCGCCTCGGGCGGGAGCAACATCGCGATGTCCGTCGTCTGGTGGAACGCCCTCGGCTACGTCTCGGGCCCCCACACGCAGACCTACCCCGGTGGCGGCTCGAGCAACGAGTCGATCCGGTGGTACAACGCGAGCGGGCCCGTCGGCTGTGCCTTTACAAAGCAGTACGCCTCGAACTACGAGAACAGCTTCGGCTCGGGAGTCCTCGTCCGCCTGTACAACCACTACCTCCCCCAGACGGACGTCGTCTACGACCAGGGAGCCGTCATCGAGAGCGAGGTCGGGGGCCTCTCGCAGATGGTCAGCGGTCCCGCGCTCACGTTCACGAGGGTCCCACAGGGCTACTCCGTCGCGCTCACGCTCGTGGACCTCGTGGGCGCGATGCCGTCCGAGACCGGCGTGACGACGGCCGCGGTCTCGACGAAGGTGCTGAGCGTCTCGTCGGTCACGCTCGAGACCGGCTTCGGCGTCTCCCGGCTCGGCTCGGAGATCTACGTCAACGTGACGACGGCCTATCCGAACGCCTGGATGACCTACTTCGAGGGCACGACGGGGATCGTGCCCGGCGGACCCGCGTGCACCTCCTCTGTCGCCTACCCCGCTCCGTACTCGTGCCTCAAACCCCCGTCCGGCTCCTTCTCGACGATCAGCGCCCCGATCTTCGCCCAGGAGGTCACGCTCACGACGCTCACCGTCGAGGTGTCGCTGAGCTGACGTCCCTCTCGACACGCTTATCCCTCACCCCCGTTCCCTGTAGAGGGTAAGGCCGTGGGCTCGGAGTCCCAAGGGCTCGTCCGCCTCCGCCGTGCCCTGCTCTCCGTATCCGACACGACCGGGCTCGTCGCGCTCGCCCGGCAGCTCTCCGAGCGTTCCGTCGAGCTCCTCGCGACCTCGGGCACCCGGGCCCACCTCGAGCGGGCCTCGCTCAAGGTGCGGCCCGCGGAGGAGCTCACGGGCATCGGCGACTGGTTCGGCGGTCGGATCAAGACCCTCCACCCGGGCCTCCTCGGGGGCATCCTCGCCCCGCGGACCGAGGCCGGCGCGGCGGAGCTCGCGAGCCGCAACCTCCTGCCGATCGATCTCGTCGTCGTCAACTTCTACCCGTTCGCGCACCACCTCTCGGAGAGCCCGGGCGCGACCGACGCGGAGGAGTTCATCGACGTCGGCGGCGTCACGCTCGCCCGGGCCGCGGCGAAGAACCACGCGAGCGTCGCGGTCGTCTCGGACCCCTCGGACTATCCCGAGCTCGCCCGGGATCTCGACGAGTTCGGCGGCGCGACGACCTCGGCGACGCGACGGCGGCTCGCGCGCGCCGCGTTCGCGAGAACGAGCGCCTACGACCGGGCGATCGCCACGCACCTCGCGGGCGCCGCGACCGCGGAGGCCTCTCCCGAGTCCCTCTCGTTCGAGCGCGAGCCCCTCGAGCTCCGCTACGGCGAGAACCCGCACCAGCGGGCCGCCGTCTACCGGCTCCGCGCGGGACCCCCGATGGAGCCGGCGGCGCTCCGCTCGCTCAAGGGGTCGTCGCTCTCGTTCACGAACCTCCTCGACCTCGACACCGCGGCCGGCGTCGTCGCCGAGCTCGACCGGCCCGCTGCGGCGGTCGTCAAGCATGCGACCCCCTGCGGGGTCGCGACCGGCGCGACGCTCTCGGAGGCCCTCGCGGGGGCGATCGCGACCGACCCGGTGGCCCGCTACGGGTGCGTCGTCGCGGTGAACCGGCCGCTGACGGTCGACGCCGTGGCCGAGCTCCACGGGGTCTTCGTCGACCTCCTGGCCGCGCCGGCGTTCGCGCCAGAGGCGCTGGCCGCTCTCGAGAAGCGCCCGAAGCTCAAGGTCGTCGAGCTCTCCCCGCTCCCCGAAGGGGTGCAGTGGGAATCGAAAGGGGCGCTCGGACGCCTCCTGCTCCAGGAGGTCGACCGGAGGCCCCTCGTGCCGACGGACCTCAGGCTCGTGACGACGCACCGGGCGACCGAGGCGGAGCTCGACTCGCTCGGCTTCGCCTGGAAGGTCGTGCGCCACGCGAAGTCGAACGCCGTCGTCCTCGCGCACGGCGCCGTCGTTGTCGGGATCGGCTCCGGCCAGCCGACGCGCGTGAAGGCCGTCGAGCTCGCCCTCGAGGTCGCCGGCCCAAGGGCCCAGGGAGCGGTCCTCGCCTCCGACGCGTTCTTCCCGTTCGCCGACGGCGTCGAGGCGGCCGCCGCCGCCGGCGTGACGGCCATCCTCCAGCCTGGGGGGAGCCTGCGCGATCCCGAGGTGATCGCCGCGGCGGAGCGCGCGGGCGTCGCGATGTACCTGACGGGCTGGCGCGTCTTCCGGCACTAGCCCGGCCGGGCGCCTCGCTACTCCCGCCAGGAGAACGCGGGACCGTCGTCGGCCGGACGACGCGGCGGCGCGAGCGTGAGGGCGCGCCGGACGATCGGGCTCCCGAGGAGCCCGAGGACGCGCAGCGCCCCCCACCACGCCGGGACCGAGACCCGGGGTCGGGGTCGATCGATCAGGCGCACGACCCGCTCGGCGACGACGCCCGGCTCGATCACGAACCTCGGGTGCCGTCGTGCGACGGACTCGAGCGGCGGCGTGGCCTCGCCGGGGCGCCGTCCGAGCTCGGTCCGGACGAAGATCGGCTCGACGACGGAGGCGCGGATTCCGCGCTCGCGGAGCTCGAGGTCGAGCGAGGCGGCGAGTGCGCGGAGCGCCGCCTTCGTCGAGGCGTAGGCGGCGAGCCGTGGGGGCGGAAAGTCGGCGGCGCCGCTCCCGAGGAAGATGAGGTGGCCGTGGCCGGCCTCGAGAAGCCCGGGTAGGAAGGCGCGGGCGATAGCGACGGGCGCCTCGAGGTTCACGCGAAGCGTCTCCGAGAGCTCGCCGGGCCCGAGCCGCTCGAAGCGTCCGGCCCGCGCGACCCCGGCGTTGAGGATCACCGCGTGCGGGGTCCCGACGGCGGCGTCGACGGCCCGGACCAGACGGTTCGCCACCTCCGGGTCGGCCAGGTCGAGCGCGACGCCGTCCGCGCGGCCACCCGCCTCACGGAGGCTCGCGACGGCCCGGGCGACCCGCTCGGGGTCCTTCCCCGTGAGGAACACGGGAACGCCGCGCACGGCGAGCGCCCCGGCGATCGCTCGACCGATGCCTCGGGTCCCCCCCGTGACGACCGCGGGAGTGGCCGACGGTCCCGGCCCGGCGCCGACCATCGGCGCGAAGCCTCCTAGGCGAAGGAGAAGTAGCGCTTGAGGACCGAGCGGAACTCGGTCGCGCCGCCGAGCGCACCGATCTCCCGACCCTTCTCGCGCCCCTGCTCGACGAAGACGTAGGTCGGGATCGAGTGGATCCCGTAGGAGCGGGCGACCTGGTCGGACTCGTCGACGTTCACCTTGGCGAACTTCACGCGACCCTTGAGGCTCTCCGACAGCTGCTCGAGCACCGGCTCGGCCGTACGGCACGGCGCGCACCAGTCCGCGTAGAAGTCGACGACGACGGGGAGCGAGGAGCGGATCACCTCGCGGTCGAACGTCTCGTCGGTCACGAGCACGACGGTCGGAAGCTCCGTCACGAGAGGTCCTCGGACGGCTCGACCTCGATGGGGCTTTTAAGCGTATAGTCGGTCGTGCAGGCGAGGGCGTGTGCCCGCAAGGCAGAAGGGCCGAAGGTCGAGGGCCGCGCGGCTCCTCGCGTGGTACGACCGGCAGGCGCGACCCCTGCCGTGGCGCCGCGACGTCGACCCCTACCGCCGCTGGGTCGCCGAGATCCTGCTCCAGCAGACGCGCGTCGCGCAGGCGACCCGCTACTACGAGCGGTTCCTCGACGCGTTCCCGACGGTCGAGCGGCTCGCGCGAGCGCCCGTCGGCCGCGTGCTCAAGCGGTGGGAGGGCGCGGGCTACTACGCGAGGGCCCGGCACCTGCACGACGCGGCCCGACGTGTGGTCGCGGCCGGCGGCTTCCCCCACGACGCGGCCGGCTGGCGGGAGCTCCCCGGGGTCGGTCCCTACACGGCCGCCGCGCTCGCGAGCCTTCTCGACGGGGAGCCGGTCGTGGCCCTCGACGCGAACGGGCTGCGCGTCGCCGCCCGCTGGACGCTCGAGCGAGGGGACGCGAGAGCGCCGCAAGCTCGGGCGCGCCTCGAGGCGGCGCTCCGTGCGGAGCTCCCCCCGCGCCGGGCGGGCGACTTCAACGAGGCGCTGATGGAGCTCGGGGAGACGCTCTGCCGACCCCGCGCGCCGCGGTGCTCGGCCTGCCCGGTCGGGCAGGACTGTCGGGCCTTCCTCGAGCTCGCCGAGCCCGGGTCGATCCCGGTCCGACGACGGGTCCGCGAGCGCCCGCACGTCGTCGCGGCCGTCGCGATCGTCGAGCACGAGGGCCGCTGGCTGGTCCAGCGTCGCGCGCCGCGAGGGCTCCTGGGCGGGCTCTGGGAGTTCCCTGGGGGAAAACTCCGCGTCGGCGAGGCCCCGTCCGACGGCTGCCGTCGCGAGCTCCTCGAGGAGACCGGGCTCGACCTCGGCCCGTGGGAGCCGGTCGGTACGGTGCGGCACGACTACAGCCACTTCACGGTGGAGCTGCACGCGTTCCGGCACCGTCTTCGCATCGCCTCGGCGCCGGCCGTTCCCGGGACGGCCCGGTGGGTCTCGCGAAAGGAGTTCGAGCGGCTCCCGAGGCCCCGGGCGACCTCCAAGGTCGCCGCCCTCCTCGCCCCCTAGCGGGAACCCGGGGGTCGCGGGAGGTCCGCCCTCCCCCGGACCGCCGACGTGGGGCTACTTTCGGCCCTGCGGTCCGGCGTCCGCTACGCCGTCGAGGTCGCCCGCCGGGGGTGGATACAGCTTTCCCGGGTTGAGGATCCCGTCCGGGTCGCAGGCGCGCTTGACCTCCCGCAGGAGCCGGAGGCCGGTGGCCCCGAGTTCCTCTCGAAGGAACCGGGGCTTCACGAGCCCGATCCCGTGCTCGGCGCTCACCGTGCCGCCGAGCTCGAGGCAGGCGTGGAGCAGCCGCGCGCGGACGCGCTCGCCTTCGACGCTGCCCGGCGCGACGACGAGATTCGGATGGAGGCTCGCCTCACCGAGGTGGGCGAAGGTCACCGACCGGACCCCTTCCTCGGCTGCGATCGCCCCGAGCCGGGCGAGCATCTCGTCGAGCCGGGAGAGCGGTACCGCAAGGTCCTCGCGGAGGCGATTCCCGAGCTCTCGGTCGAGCGCGACGCCGCTCTCGCCCCGCACCGTCCACAACCGGTCGGCCTCGGGGAACACGAGCGGGTCGCTCGTGACGCCGCCGGCCGCGAGCGCCGTGACGAGCCGGGCGAGGCGGGCCTCCTCCTCGACCTCGTCGGAGCTCTCCACCTCGAGGAGCAGGAGAGGCGACCCGCCCGGGAGCCGCGCGCCGGGCGTCCGGGCGAGCGCCGCCGCGCACTCGGCGTCGAGGTACTCGACGGCCGAGAGCCCGGCGGTCGCCGGCGGGAGGAGCGACGCGACGAGCCGGCCGAGGCGCACGCCGCCGGGCAGCGGTACGACGAGCCCCATCCGCCGCCCCGGCCGGGGCGCCAGCGCGAGCGTCACCTCCGTCACGAGGCCGAGCGTACCCTCCGAACCGACGAGGAGGCCTAGGAGATCGGGTCCGACCGAGCGCTTCGCCGCGCGCGAGCCCGCCCGCAGCAGCTCCCCGGTCCCGAGAACGGCCTCGAGCCCGCGCACCCATCGGCGCGTCGGGCCGTAGGCGAACGACCGGGGGCCGGAGGCGTTCGTCGCGACGTTCCCGCCGATCGTCGACGAGCGCCACGAGCCCGGGTTCGGTGGGAAGAAGAGGCCGTGGGCGGCCAGGGCGACGTTCAGCTCGTAGTTCACGACGCCCGGCTGGACGCGGGCGACCCGGTCGACCGGGTCGACCTCGAGAAGCTGGCCGAGCCCCGACAGGTCGACGACGACCGACCCTTCGGTCGCGACCGACTCGCCATCGAGCGACGTGCCGCCGCCTCGGGGGATGAGCGGGATGCGATGGCGTCGCGCCCACGCGACGAGCGCGAGGACGGCCGACGTCCCCGTGACCGTGACGACCCCGGCGGGCGACCCGGGAAAGTGCGACCGGTCGCGGCCGAGCGTCTCGAGCGAGGCGGGGCTCTCCGAGAGCGCGATCCCCTCGAGGCTCGCGAGCTCGTCGCGCGCCTCGCTCCCGAGCGACACGGCCGTATCGTACTCGCGCCCGCCCTTACCGCCTCCGGGGGGAGCGGCTCAGGGCGACTCCGCGGCCTTCTCGCTCGAGGGCGGCGAGCGGGTCGGCGGGTCGAGGACCTCGACGAGCTCGTGCACCGCGAACGGTCGACGCAGCAGTCCGGTGACGCCGAGGGCCCGGGCGTGAGCCTCGATCTGGGGCGAACGGCTGGGCGTCAACAGGATGACCTGGGCGTTCGGATGGGCTCGCGTCCAGGCGCGGAGCGCGTCGGCCCATCGCGGCTCTTCGAGGTCGGCATCGACGAGGAGCACCGGGTCGCCGCCGTCCGTGGGGATCTCCCGCAGCACCTCGGGCCCGAACCCCTCGGCAACGACCCGGTGGTGGTGGAGTCGTACGAGCCCCCGGAGGAGGAGACGCGTCTCGTCCGTCCCCCCGGCGATCGCGACGTGCTTCATGCCTGTCGGCCCGTCGGGACCCGATCCCGGAGGGCCTCTCCCCTCCCACCCGGCGGGAGGCCTTTCGGGCGCGGGCCCGAAAGGTGGAGAGGCCGCGGAGACCAAGTCCGCGGGCCTGCCTCTTGTGGTAGGAACGACCGACCTCGGATTATGAAACTTCGGTCGAACGGACGTCGGGGTGTCGTTCGGCCCCCCCGGGCGCGACAGCCTCGGCGGCCCGGGACGGACCCGTGACGGTGCCGGCGCACCCTCCACGGGGCCGCAAAACTATATAGACAGCCACAGCGTTACGGAGTTTGGCCTCGGGCACCGGTGGGGTTCGACGGGCGGCAGCGTCCGTTGGGCCCGTTGACCCCACCGATGCCTTCCCTGTCCTCTCTTGTTCCGGGGCGACCTCTCTAATCGCGTCCCGTGGGAGAGCGCCGACCCGCGCTTCCGGTGCGGCGATAGGTTCATCCGACCGGGTCCACGAGCCTCGACGCGATGTCTCTGTTCGGCGGCCGCTCCCAGGAGGACCGGGAGCATCTCCTGCAGACGTTGCGATCGCTTGGCCCGACCTCGGTGCACGGCCTCTCGGCGGCCCTCTCGTGGCCCCCGCGCCGCACCGAGAAGGTCGTTCGAGCGGCGGCCCAGTGGGGTCGCGGCGCGATCGACTACGACCCGGCCACCGGACGGGTCGCGCTGCGCACGGCCCCGTCAACGGCTCCGACGGTGAGCCGGCCCGCGGCACCGACCGCGGCCGCGACGCCGGCCGCACGCCCGGCGCCGCCGCCGCTCCCGAAGGCGTGGAACGCCTCTCCGAAGTGCCCGGCCTGCTCGGTCCCGTTTGTCTCGACCGGCACCGGGAGCGGCGTCTACTGCCCGAACTGTGGCCGCCTCGCGCTCCGGGACGGCGCGGCGCCCCCGCCCGCGGCAGCGGCCGCGACGGCGCCCGAGCCCGCGGCGACGACGCCCTCGGTGACGACGCGCCACGGTCCCGCGACGACGCTCGGGGACGACCGGCATTCGCAGGAGCTGTTCGCCGCCTGGGTGACCTCACGCCCGCTCCCCTGCCCCAAGTGCCGGACCTCGCTTCGGCACAAGGGCGTCGGACAGTACGCCTGCCCGGCGTGCGGGGCCCAGGTGCATTTCGAGGGGCCCGCGCCGTCCGGTCGGAGCGGCTCCGCCGCTACGGCGGCCCCGGCGCCGTCGGCTGCGTCGGCGCCATCGCCCGCTCTCTCGAGGCCCTAGCGGGCGTAGCTCGCCCGCACCCGCCGGACGAGGGATCCGTCGCCGATCCGGTCGGCCATCGTCGTGATCTCGGCCGACGGGGACCGGTCGGTCGACCAGGGGGCGACGAACTCCCGGACCGCGCGCAACGCCGCCTCCGAGCCCTCGCCTCCGCGACGCGGCCGGCGCAGTTCGAGCGCCTGCGCGGCCACGATCCACTCGATCGCGACGACGGTCTGCGTGTTGCGGAGGACCCGGCGGAGCTTCGCGCCCGCCCACGGACCCATCGAGACGAAGTCCTCCTGGTCGGCCGACGTCGGGAGGCTCGCGGCGCTCGCCGGATGGACGAGGCTCTGGTTCTCGTTCGAGAGCGCGGCCGCGAGGTACTGGGGGATCATGAACCCCGAGCTCACGCCAGCGTTCGGGGCCAGGAACGGCGGCAGCCCCCGGTTCAGGGCCGGGTTCACGAGGCGATGGATTCGCCTCTCGGAGAAGCCGGCGAGGTACTGGACGGCGAGGGCGAGCGTGTCGAGCGCGAGCGCGAGACCCTGGCCGTGGAAGTTGCCCCCGTTGACGAACTCGTCACCCTCGAAGACGACGGGGTTGTCCGAGACGGCGTTCAGCTCCGCGTCGATGATCCGGGCGCCGAAGTCGACCCCGAGGCGGACGGCGGCGAGGACCTGCGGGAGGCAACGGAGCGTGTACGGGTCCTGCCCGAGGCCCTCGGGGCGAGCGAGGAGCTCGCTCCCTCGAAGCTGCTCGCGGAGGAGGCGGGCCTCCGTCCGCTGCTCCTCCGACCGGCGCAGCTCGCCCAGCCGGTCGTCCAGGGCCGCGGGGTTCCCGAGCAGCGCGTCGAACGACATCCCCGCCGCGACCTCCGCGGCGGCGAGCAGGCTCTGCGCATCCTCGACGGCGAGCGCGAGGTAGGCGGCCATCAGCGAGGTGCCGTTGACGAGCGCGACCCCCTCCTTCTCGACGAGGACGAGCGGTTCGAGGCCGTGCTCTCGCAGGACCTCGGCCGAGGGGCGGGCCGGTCGCCCGGCCTCTCGAAGCGCTCCCTCGCCGAGGAGCGCGAGCGCGATGTGGGCGAGCGGGGCGAGGTCCCCCGAGGCTCCGACAGAGCCCTGCTCGGGGACGACGGGAACGAGGCCGCGGTTGAGCAGTTCGACAAGGAGGTCCAGGACCTCTACGCGAACCCCGGAGTGGCCGGCGGCGAGCGAGTTGAGCCGCAGGAGGAGCATGCCCCGCACGACGTCGTCCGGGAGCGCGGGGCCGACCCCGCTCGCGTGGCTCCGCACGAGCGAGAGCTGGAGCGCGCGCGTCTCCTCGAGCGGAATCGTGCGGTCGGCGAGGCTGCCGAAGCCGGTCGTGACGCCGTAGACCGCCCGGCCCTTCGCGACGGCCCGCTCGACGACCCGGCGGGCCGCCGCGACGCGGCCGCGGGCCTCGAGGGCCAGCGAGACCGCGCAGCCGCCTCGAGCGACGGCGAGGAACTGCTCGAGCGTGAGGGACCCGCCGTCGACAGGGAGCGACTCGGTCATCTTCCGCGGCGAGCGGGACCCGCCGGGGGCTTAAACCCTCGTCCGGCGGTCGTCCGCGTCCGCCGCGGGCGCTCTCGCCGGGGTTACGCCGGGTAGACGATCTCGCCGCCCGACTTCTGGAGCGACGGGACCTTCTTCGTCGCGGCGCCCTTGGTCTTCCAGAAGATCTCGGCGATCGCGTGGACCTGGCCGAGCAGCTCCTGGGCGTCGGCACCGAGGGTCGACTGACGCGCCTTCGAGGCGGCCTTCATCGCCTTCCAGAACGACTCGTGAAGCGTCGGGAACTGCTTGACGTGGTCCGCCGTGAAGTAGTCTCCCCAGAGGATCCGAAGCTCTGCCTTGACCCGCTCGGCGTGGAGCTCCTTGACGGTCGTGTAGCGCGCGAGCTTCGCCTGGGCCGCCTCGAGTTCCTCGGGCTTGGCCGAGGCGCCGGGCTTGGGCAGCTCGGCGATCAGCTGGGTCATGCGAAGGACGGTGAGGGCCGAGATCTGCGCCTCGTGGGGGTCATAAATCCCGCACGGTATGTCGCAGTGCGCGTAGACGGGGGTCGGGAGCCGGAGCGCGTCCGCGATCGTGGTTCGGAGCTCGAGAAGTCGGCGGGTCATCGACATGGCGCGAGCACCGCCCGGAGTCCCTTAAAGATGCCGGAGGGGCCGAGCGGACCGGCGGCCAGCGTCGCCGCGTCGCCGCCGCGCGGGACCCGATGGCGCCGCCGCTGGCGCAGCACCAAGCTCGTCGTCCGCGACCACAGCATGGAGCCCGGCCTGCGGCCCGGGGACCGTCTCCTCCTCGACCCGCTGGCCTACCGGGACCGGGCGCCCGAGCGCGGCGACGTCGTCGTCATCGCGGACCCGACGGCCCCCGAGCGCCTGCTCCTCAAGCGGGTCGTCGGAACGCCGGGCGACTTCGTCCGGATCACGCGGGACGGCGCGCACCGGCTCGAGACCCCGAGCCGGCCCGGCGCGGCACCGCCCGACGGGGCCCTCGAGGAGCTCGAGGTCCCGCCCGGCCACCTCTTCGTCCTGTCCGACCGGCCGACACGGACCCGGGACAGCCGCCAGTTCGGCCCCGTCCCGATCGCCTCCGTCGCGGGCCGCGTCTGGTACCGCTACGGGCCCCGCGCGCGGCGCGGGGAGCTCGGGGCGGCAGCCTTATCCGAACCGTGAAGTTGGCGGAACGGTGGCGCGCACCGTCCGTCTTGCGGTCGTCCTGGCCGTGGTCGCCGTCGTCCTCGTCGCCGGGCTCGGCGCGGGCCTCTGGCTCTCGACGGAGATCGGCCCGGGCCACGGGCTGGTCGGCGGGGGCGGGGTCTCGCCGACGCCGCTCACGATCCTTGCCGCCGGCACGCTCGGCCTGCCGTTCGGCTCCGTGGCGAGCTACGTCGCGAACACGACCCCCGGGGTCTCGGCGCCGGCGGCGGCCCAGCAGTACGAGGGAAGCCTCGCCGTCGTCGCGGCGGCGGCCCGGACCCCCTCGACCTACTCGATCGTCGGCACCGCCGACTTTCGGCTGATCCCGGCCTCGCTCGAGCCGACAGTGACCTCTTGGGAGGCCGTCTTCGCGAGCTCTCCCGAGGCGCTCGTCTACGACCCGTCGGTCGCGGCGTTCGCGGGGATCAACACGACGAACTGGCCCGCCAAGCTGCTCGACGCCCAGCTGCCGCTCGGCCTCGCGAACGCCTCGACCGACCCGAACGGCTACAACGAGATCTTCGTCCTCGAGCTCGAGGGACTCCTCGACAACGGCTCCCTGAGCGCGCTCTACGACCACTACTTTTCGACACCGGTCGGCAGCCTCGCCGTCCCCAACCCGTCGACGACGCGCGTCGAGCTCGAGTCGAACGTCGCGGCGCTCCTCGCGAGCCATTCGATCGCCTCCTTCCTCACCTACCGCTCCTACGCGGTCGCCAACCACCTCGCCTTCGTCGATCTCGACCCCAGGGTCTCGCTCGGGTCGACGGACCCCGCCGACCTCGCGTTCTACGCGAACGCCTCGACGACGATTCTCTCGGGGAGCTCGACGCAGCGGGTCCAGGGGGCCCCCGTGCTGTTCGCCGTCACCGTCCCGAAGGCGAGCGAGACCGCCTCGGCCGGAGCGACGTTCGTCCAGGTCCTCCTCTCGCCGGCGGGCGCCGCGATCCTCGAGGGGGATGGCCTCACGCCGGTCTACCCCGCGTGGTCGGACGACCCGGGCGGCGCCCCGGGCGGCGTCCAGCCGTTCGTCGTGCCGCTCCCCGCGGCGCTATCGGGCCTGCTCTCGTGACCGCGCCCACACGATCGTTCCCGGTCGGACGGGGCGTCGCCGCTCTCCTCTCCGCCTCCCTCCTGGCGCTCTTTTTGCTGCCGCTCGTCGCGCTCGTCGGCGAGACGACGCCGAGGGCGCTCGTGCAGGCCGTCGAGGACCCCGCCGTCCGGCTCTCGATCGGGTTCACGCTCTACGCGAGCCTCGCCGCCCTCCTCCTCTCCCTCGGCCTCGGCGTGCCGCTCGGTTACCTCCTCGCCCGCCACCGCTTCCGGGGGCGGAGCGTCGTCGAGTCGGCGGTCGCGCTGCCGGTCGTCGTGCCCCATCTCGTCGCCGGCCTCGCGCTCTTGTGGCTGTTCGCGCCGTCGTCCCCCGTCGGGGCGTTGTTCGAGTCGGCGGGGATCCCGGTCTTCGGGACGTTCGTCGGCGTCGTCCTCGTCATGACCTACGTCTCGGCGTCGTACACGGTCCTCGCGAGCCAGCTCGCCTTCTCGACGGTCGACGCTCGCCTTCTCGAGGCGGCCCGCAGCCTCGGGGCCACGCCCTCGCGCGCGTTCACCTCGGTGACGCTCCCGCTCGCGCTGCGCGGCATCGTCGCGGGCGCCCTCCTCTCCTGGGCCCGCTCCGTGAGCGAGATCGGCGGATTCCTCATCCTCGCCTACACGGTCTATCCCGGACCCGGCTACAGCGGCCCCGTGACGACGCCGGTCTCGGTCCTCGTCTACAACCTCTACGAGCTCAACGACCTGCCCGAGGCGGCCGCCGTCTCGGCGCTCTTCGTCCTCCTCGCCTTCGCGATCTTCCTCGGGGTCCGCGCGCTCGAGCGATCGGGCCGGCTTCCCTGGGCCGTGGGGAGCCTGCTCCCGTGACGCGCTGGCGGCTCGACGGCGTTGCCAGCGAGGTGGGGCACTTTCGCGTCGGACCGGTCGACCTCGAGATCGGCGGGGTCGGTGCCGTGGCCGTCCTGGGACCCTCGGGCGCCGGCAAGACGACCCTGCTCCGAGCCCTCGCGGGCGTCGGACCCGTGACAAGCGGTCGCCTCGAGGCCGACGGGGTCGACCTGGGCGCGAGCCCACCGGAACAGCGTCGCGTCGGCTACGTGCCCCAGGGGCTGGCCCTGTTCCCGCACCGCACCGTGCGCGCGAACGTCTCGTATCCGCTCCGCCTCCGCACGCCGCCCCGACCCGACGCCGAGGCCGACCCCCTGCTCGAGCGGTTCGGCCTCGAAGCGCTCGCGGACCGGCGCCCCCCCTCGCTGAGCACCGGCGAGCAGGAGCGCGTCGCGATCGCGCGCGCCCTCGCCGCCGAGCCCCGCCTGCTCCTCTGGGACGAACCGCTCACGGCGCTCGACCGGCCGGCACGGGACGCTCTCCTCGACGTCTTCCGCGAGGTCCGCGAGCGCTCCCGGCTCCCCCTCGTCTTCGTGACGCACGACCCGACGATCGCCTTCTCGATCGCGGACGACGCGCTCGTCCTCGACCGGGGCCAGGTCGAGTACGCCGGGCCGGTCGAGCGCCTCCTCGACCGGCCGACGAGCCCGTTCGCCGCACGGTTCGCCGGCTACGAGAACGTGCTCGGGCCCTCGGCCCTGACCGGAACGGGCGAGGGGCTCGGGACGCTCCTGGCCCGGCACGCCGGTCCCGGAGGGCTGTGCTTCCGCGCCCCGACGGCACGCCCTCCCGCCGACCGAGGGGCCTTTGGGGCCACCGTCGAGCGCGTCGAGCCGTCGCTCGGGGGCTTTCTCTATACGGCGACCGTGGGTCCGGGGCGCGTGCGCCTTCGGTCCGACCGCGGCCAGCGATGGCGGGCCGGCGACCCCGTCACCTTCGACCTCGCCGAGACCGATCTCGTCACGATCCCCAGGGCCGTGGGAGAGCCGCGATGAGGCGAGAGGTGACGCTAACGCCGCTCGACGTCGCGCTCCTCGGCTACCTCGCGCGAAGGCCGTCGCAGTCCGAGGCCGCGCGAGCGCTGCGGATCTCGACCGACCGCACGGCCTATCGTCTCCGGCGGCTCGCGCGGGCCCTCGGCACCGCCGTCGTCGTCTCGGACCGCGGCGGCGCCCACCGGGGCCGCACCGACCTCACGGCGGCCGGGCGGGCTCTCCTCGACGCCGGGCCGGGCGCGGTCGTCGGTCCGACGCAACGGCGTCTCGAGGGGGAGTGGGTGATCGCCCGGGGCCGCTTCGTCGAGGCGCCGGAGCCCGCGGTCGACCTCGACGGCGGGGGACCGCGCCTCCGCGTCGCCTTCACCGCGGCGCCCGGCGAGCGGGTCCGCCTCGCCATCGACCCCGCGGCGATCCTGCTCGCGACCGGCCGGTTCGCGTCGAGCGCCCGGAACGTCCTCGAGGGCCGGGTCCTCTCCGTCCGCCACCACGGACCGGGAACGGGGGCGGGACGGACGGTGACGACGCTCGCCGTCGGCGCCTGGCGGGTGCCGGTGGCCGTGACGGAGGCCTCCGTCGCCGCGCTGGGGTTGAGGCCCTCGCGGAAGGTCTACCTCTACCTCAAGGCGACGGCGATCCGCCGCGATGGCCCCGCTACTCGCGGATCCCCTCGGTCGTGAGCGAGTAGACCGCCTCCCCCTCGGGGAGGTTCGGGGAGTCGATCAGGCGGGCGATCCGCTTGGGGGGCTTGGACTTCCGCAGGTAGAGCCGGTAGGTGGCGGCGTGCGCGACGATGTTCCCGCCGATCGGTCGCGTCGGGTCGCCGAAGAGGATGTCCGGCCGTGCGGAGACCTGGTTCGTGACGACGATCGCCGCGTTGTACGTGTCGCCGAAGCGCAGGAGCTCGTGGAGGTGCTTGTTGAGGAGCTGCTGGCGGGGCGCGAGCTCCCCGCGGCCCGCGTACTCCGAGCGGAAGTGCGAGGTGAGCGAATCGACGACGACGAGCCGGATCGGGCGCTCTCGCGCGAGCTCCTGCGCCTTCGTCACGAGGAGCATCTGGTGGTTCGAGTTGAACGCGCGGGCGACGTGGATGTGCCCCAAGGCCACGTCGGGGTCGAGGCCCGCCCCCTTCGCCATGTCGACGATCCGCTCGGGACGGAACGTCGACTCGGTGTCGATGTAGACGACCTCGCCGGTGAGCCCCCCCTGGTCGTGGGGCAGCTGGACGTTGACGGCGAGCTGGTGCGCGATCTGGGTCTTGCCGGTCCCGAACTCGCCGGCGAGCTCGGTGATCGCCTGGGTCTCGACGCCGCCGCCGAGCAGCTCGTCGAGCGACTTGGCGTTCGTCGAGATCCGGCCGAGCTTCTTCCGCCGGTCCAAGAGCGCGGTGCCGAGCTCGAAGCTGCCGACGTCGGCGGCCCGACGCGCCTCCGCGATGATCTTCATCGCGATGGCCGTGCCGATCTCCGCCGCTTCCGCGATGTCGCCCGGCGAGGCGACGGCGAGCTCCATCAGGTCGGTGTAGCCCGCCTCGCGGAGCTTCTCCGCGGTCGTCGGCCCGACGCCGGTCAGATCCTCGAGCGCGACCTCGCGCTTGGGGGACTCCTCGTCGGCGGCGCCGGCGGTGCGGGCGGAGGCTTTCTGGACCACGCCGTTGCTACCCCGCCTTCGGAGATAAAGGGAGGGGGGAGGTCGTGAAACGCGGGAGCTGGACCCCTCAGAGCGGTGTCGCCGCGCTCGGCGTGAACGGCTGGCCGGTGAGCCGCTGGTAGACCGTCGTGTAGAGCCGGCTCACCTCGTCAACGAGAAGCGGCGGCAGCGGCGGGATCGACGGCTCCGTCTGCCCCGCGTCGCGGGCCTTCATCAGCTGGTCGAAGTAGCCGGTCGACCGGTAGTGCTGTCGCACGAACTCCTTCGAGAACTCGACCTGGCGGCCCCGGTCGAAGGCGTCCCGGTCCCAGAACCGGTCCTCGTCGGCGGTGCCGAACGTGTCGACGACCATGAGTTGGCCCTCCGCGTCGACGCCGAACTCCTTCTTCCCGTCGACGTGGAGGAGCCCTCGGGGCCGGATCTCCGCGTCGATCCCCGCGTCGATCTTGAGGATCATCTCCCGCATCGCGTCCATCTGCTTTCGGTCGACCTGCGCGAGCTCGAGCGCCTCGGGCATCTCGAGCAGCCGGTCCGTCGGCTCGAGCTTCGTCGTCACCTCGAACCGCGCGTCGGGGAGCTTCTCGCCGTACTGGACCGCGTGCCCGCTCGGGAAGCCGAGCTCGTCGGGGGAGGTCTTCCCGGCGCGGACCCGGTCCCACAGCGACCCCGCGACGTAGTAGCGGACGATCAGCTCGAGCGGGACGAGGTAGTTCTTGGGATGGGGACCCAAGGTCTTCGGCTTCGGGACGATCTGGACGCGGCGGACCCGCATCGCCATCGGCCCGGAGAGCTTGAGGAAGTGGTGCGGGATCCGGAGCCTCGAGCACATCTGGAACCAGTGGGCGGCGGTGAGGTTGAGCGTCTCGCCCTTGTGCGGGATCTCGCTCGGGATGTGCTTGTCGAAGACCGAGATGTCGTTGGTGAAGCGGAACTCGAGCTCGGTCGGGGAGACCTCGTAGACCTCCTTGACTTTGCCCCGGCGCAGGTACTTCGGCGGGTTCGTCGACGACGCAGCAGGGGGGTGCGACGGCATCGGGGGTCGGACCGCTGCGAGGTTACATAGGCTGAGCGGAGCCCGGCACGCTACAGGGGCCGCGCATGGAGCGCGGTGATCGGCCGGAACCCGCGCTTGAGATAGAACTTCGAGGCGATCTCGTTCTGCGTCGGGAACTCCGCCGTGACGAGCCCGGCGCCCTTGGCACGGAGGTGCTCGACGGTCTCGCGGAGGAGGTACTCGCCGACGCCGTGCCGGCGGTAGATCGGGAGCAGGTAGATGTCGAGGATGACCCCCTCGAGCTCGGGGGCATAGAACATCCGCTCGCGGACCTGGGCGCGCACGACGCCGACGATCCTCTCCTTGTCGGCGCCGACCCCCTCGGCGGCGAGGACGACGGACTTCGGGTTCTTGAGGTCCGCCTTGAGGACCTCGACGGCCCGCTCCTCGACGTCCGGCCGCACGCGCAAGAGCGGGTCGAACTCCTCGTTGAGCCGCTTGAGCCGGACGAGGAGCGGGGCGAGCCCCGGCACGTCCGCCTCCGTCGCGGGACGGAGGTGGATCGGGACGCTCGGCGAGCCTTCGGTCGGGTGCGGCGCGGCCTTCGGGGCGTGCTCTCGCTTCTCGGTCATCGGTCCCTCTCGGGCGTGCGCGGTCGCGGCTCGTCCGGCATCGGCGGCGTCACACCCGCACGGGCGAGCGCCTCGACGAGCCGGGCCGGCCGGGCCATGAGCGCGCGGGCGCGCTCGAGGAATTCGTCGTGGCTGTGGGCCACGCGCGCGACGCCGACCCGGACGCATTCGGTCGCGACGGCGGCCGCGACGTGCGGGAAGACCTCGGTCTCCTCCATCGTCGGCAGCAGGTGCTCGCGCGTGAGCCCGCGCCCCTTCGCCCGTTGCGCGAGCTCCCGCGCGGCGGCCAGGACGATCTCGTCGGGGATCGACCGGGCCCTCGCGTCGAGGACCCCTCGGAAGACCCCCGGGAAGATCAGGGAGTTGTTCACCTGGTTGGGGAAGTCGCTCCGCCCGGTGGCGACGATCGCCGCTCCGGCCTCGTGGGCCGTCGCCGGCCAGATCTCGGGGACCGGGTTCGCGAGCGCGAAGACGATCGGGTCCGCCGTCATCGCGCGGATCCACTCCGGGCGGACCGTGTTCGGCTCGGGCGTCGACGCCGCGAGCAGGACGTCGGCGTCGGCGAGCGCCTCGAGGAGGTGCCCCTTCCGGCCGCCGCCACGGGTCTGGAGGGCGGCCCGGTACTTCCACGGGTTGTGCAGCATCAGCTCGTCGAGGTCGTCCCGGTCCGGCTCGAGGATCCCCTTCGTGTCGACGAGGGTGAGCGCGCGGGGGTCGTGGCCGAGCTTGAGGAGGAGCCTCGAGGTGACGAGGTTCGCCGCGCCGGCGCCGAACAGGACGGTCCGGATCGAGCCGATCGAGCGGTGGGTGAGTTCGAGGGCGTTGAGGAGCCCCGCGACCGTCGCCGCGGCGGTCCCGAGCTGGTCGTCGTGCCAGACGGGGATCGGGAGCCGCTTCTGGAGCTCCTCGAGCACGTAGAAGCACTTCGGCGAGGCGATGTCCTCGAGATTGATCCCCCCGAACGCCGGGGCCAGGTGCTCGACGATCTCGACGAGCGCCTCGGGCGACGGGACGTCGACGGGGAGGGGGATCGCGTCGACGCCGCCGAGGAACTTGAACAGGAGTGCCTTGCCCTCCATCACGGGGAGCGCGGCGCGCGGGCCGATGTTGCCGAGGCCGAGGACCCGGCTCCCGTCGGTGACGATCGCGATCGTGTTCCATCGGCCGGTGAGGTCGAAGGAGGCGTCCGGCTCGGCGGCGATCCGTCGCGAGACCGCCGCGATGCCGGGCGTGTACCAGAGCGAGAAGTCCGCCAGGCTCCGGACGGGCACCTTCGGGACCGTTTCGATCTTCCCCTGGAAATGACGGGCCAGCCGGACCGAGCGTTCGCTCAGCTCGGCCGTCTGAGCGGCCTCGGCCTCCGCGGTCTCGCGCGGGGCCTCGCGCGGGCCCCCGCGGGTCGCGGTACCGGGCGGCGCTTCCGCCGGTGCCATGGTCGCGGCTCGACGGTCGTGGCCGCAGATAATCTTTGGTACTGTCGTGCGGGCGCGTCGGCGATTGTCGTGCTCGGGCCGCCTGCACCGGCGACGATGGCCTCATAGGGCGGCCGCGACCTCGAGAACGCATGGCCCCGAAGGGCGCCGACCTCCCGCACCCGTATGCCCGCCCGGTGGCGGCGGCGGTCGCGACGGCGATCCCGCCCGCCGAGCTGGCCCGACGCCGCGCCGAGGCCGAGCGGATCTGCCTCGTGGACGTCCGGCCGTTCGAGGAGAGGCGGCTCGCTCGCCTGCACGACGAGCAGCACCTGCCGCTCGGCGAGCTGCCGGCGCGGCTCTCGGAGATCCCGCGGGACCGGCCCGTCGTCGCCTACGACCAGTTCGGGGAGGACGGACGCCGGGCCGCCGAGCTCCTGGTCGGTCTCGGCGTCCGTGAGGCCGGGTATCTCGAGGGGGGCCTCGACGCCTACGCGAGGGTCGTCGACCCGTCGGTCGGCCGCTACGGGCTCGTTCCGAGCCCGTACGTCCTCCGCCAGCTGCCGCGGCGAGAGACCGGCTGCCTCGCCTACTTCGTCGGGGACCCGACAGAGCGCGTGGCGGTTGTGATCGACCCCGGTCCGGACGTCGGGCCGTACCTGCACATGCTCCAGGAGGAGCACTGGCGGCTCGCCGCCATCGTCGAGACCCACACGCACGCCGACCACCTCGCGGGGCACGCCGCGCTCGCGCACGCGACCGGAGCGCCGATCGCCGTCGGCCGCCGCTCGCCGGCGGCGTACCCGCACCGTTCGCTCGCCGACGGCGAGAGCCTTGGGGTCGGGACCCTCGAGCTCGTCGCGCTCGAGACGCCCGGCCACACGCCAGACCACCTCACGCTCCGCCTCGGCGGGGCGGCGTTCACGGGCGACACGCTCCTCCTCGGAGGCTGCGGCCGCACGGACCTCGGCGACGGCGACCCCGACGCGCTCTTCGAGAGCCTTCGCGAGCGGATCCTCCGGCTCCCGGACGCGACGATCGTCTACCCGGCCCACTACGGGCCGCGGCACGGGCTCGTCGACTCGTTCTCCTCGACGATCGGGATCGAGCGCGCGACGAACGAGGCGCTCACGATCGCCGACCGGAGCGCGTTCCTCCGGTACATGACGGAGGGGTGGCCCCCGAAGCCGGCGTCGTTCGACGCGATCGTGCGCGCGAACCTCGCGCCGTTCCCGTAGGCTCGCGCGCGCCGGTTTTCCCCTCACGCAACGGGGTTTCGCCGCCTGCGCCGGGATACGGTTAAGGACCCCGCCCAGTTGGGCGCGCTCTCCCATGATCGTCCACACCAGCCTCACCGGCCCGTTCCCGCGGCCCGAGCCCCTCGTCCAGGCGACACGCGACCTCGACCGGGGGCGGACGACCCCCGAGGCCGTCGACGAGCTCTACGACGCGACGGAGCGGGAGGTCGTGGCCCTCGAGGAACGGCTCGGCGTCGACCACCTCACGGGCGGCTACCTCCGATGGGCCGACCTGTTCCGCCCGTTCGCGGAGACCTGGCGCGGGTTCACCGTCGGCCCCGTCACACGCTGGTTCGAGACGAACACGTTCTACCGCCAGCCGATCCTCCACGCGCCGCCCGAGCGGGTCCCGGGCGCGATCGCCGCGCGGCTCCCGCGAGCCGTCGCGACGCCGGCCCGGGTCGGGCGCGCGAAGGCGATCCTCCCCGGCCCCTACACGTTCGCCGGGCTGCTCGACAACCGCTCGGGCGAGACGACGGAGGCGCTCACGCATCGCCTGGGCCGGCTGCTCGCCGACGAGGTGCGCGAGCTCCGGGCCGTCGGCTACAAGGTCTTCCAGTTCCAAGAGCCGCTCGCGGTCGTCGACCCGCCCCAGGGGCCGAAGGCCGAAGCGGTCGTCGCCGCCTACCAGAGCCTCGCGGCCGCCTTCGACGGCGCGACCGCGATCCTCTGGACGTTCTTCGCCGACGCGAGGCCGGCCTTCCCGCTCCTGGCCCGGCTCCCCGTCCACGTCGTCGGCGTCGACCTCGCCGAGACGGAGGCGACCGAGATCCCGGCGCTGCCGGACCGCAAGGGGCTCGGACTCGGCTGCCTCGACCCGCGGACGACGCTTCCCGAGGACCCGGCCGAGGTCGCCCGGCTCGCGAGGGGACTCAACGAGCGGATCCGCCCGCCGTCCCTCTGGCTCGGCCCCGGCGGGCCGCTCGACCTGCTTCCGTTCGAGCCGGCGAAGCGCAAGCTCCATCTCCTCCCGGCGGCCCGCGAGGCGATCCTCGGCCCCGGTGGAGGGGACCGATGAGCGCGCACCCCCTCTTCCCGACGCAGGAGATCGGCAGCCTCGCCAAGCCCCGGTGGCAGCTCTCGGGACAGCGCGGCGAGCCGCTCGACGCGAAGGCCCGCCTCGAGTTCGAGGAGTGGAACCGCCGCGTGCACTTCGCGACCGAGGAGGCGCGGGTGGGCGAGTTCCTGCAAGGGCGCTCGCGGGAGATCGGCGCCGCCCAGGTCCGCGACTGGGGCGCGCTGTTCGCGCTCCGCTACCTCGAGGCCGCCGGGCTCGACCGCGTCTACGACGGCGAGGCCCGCCGCATCGAGATGTACGAGGCGGCGATCCGGCAGATGCACGGCTTCGAGTTCTTCGGCCACGTCCGCTCCTTCGACAACAAGTACTACCTCAAGGCCGCCGTCACGGGCGAGGTCCGTGTGGACCGGCCCTACCACCTCGAGGAGTTCGACTTCGTCAAGGCCCACGCGAAGGCCGAGCCGAAGCTGCCGATCACGGGCCCCTACACGATCGCCGACTGGTCCTACAACGAGCACTACCTCGGCCGGCACGCCGGCTGGAAGAGCCGGAGCGTGCGCCGGGCGGCCCAGCGCGAGTTCGTTGTCGAGGTCGCCCGGAAGGCGATCCGCCCGACGCTCCAGGCGCTGATCGAGCACGGCTGCCACGTCATCCAGATCGACGAGCCGGCGGCGGGGACCCACCCGGACGAGGCCGACCTCGTCGCCGAGGGGTTCAACGCCGCGACGGACGGGCTCGACGCGGAGTTCTCGATGCACATCTGCTTCTCGGAGTACCGGAGCCTCTTCCCGGCGCTCCTCGAGGCGAAGCGGTGCCGGCAGTGGGCCTGGGAGTTCGCGAACCGCGACACCGACGGCCGCGACGGCTACAAGGTCCTCGAGATGTTCCGCGAGTACGGCGACACGCGGCAGATCGGGCTCGGCGTCCTCGACGTCCACCGCGACGAGGTCGAGACCCCCGAGCGCGTCGCCGACCGCATCGAGCGGGCCGCGAAGATCCTCGGCGACCCGAGCCGGATCTGGGTGAACCCGGACTGCGGGCTCCGCACGCGAAGCCTCTCCATCGCCTACCAGAAGCTCACGAACATGGTCCAAGGGGCGCGCCTCGCGCGGGCCCGCTGGTCGGGCCCACGCGGGTAACGCGACCCGAGGGGGGTACGGATCCGCCGGATCCCGCCACCGGCATTCCGAGGGCGCCCGCGAAGCTCCTCGTCGCGCTCGACGCCTTAACGGTCGTGGCGCGGCTCGCGCTGCCGCCGCCGGTGCCGGCCGTGAGGGTCGGCCGGCTCGTCGGGACGACCCTCGGCGTCGCCGTCGCGCTCACCTGCGACGGGCCCGAGCGCCCGCTCGAGCGCGCCCGCCGGGGCGACCGGAGGCGACGAGGGCCTGCGGGGGCGTCTCAGGCCGTGCGCGTGAGGACCTCGGCCCCGCGGGGGCCGACGAGGACCGTGTGCTCGGCCTGCGCGACGAGGCCGCCGCCCCGCTCGACGAAGACGGGGTAGACCTGCAGGTGCCGGCGCGCCTTGAGGAGGTGCGGGCGGAGCGGCGGCGCGACCCAGCGCAGCGTGAACGGGAGCGTCCGGAACCTCGAGAACAGCCCCGCGACGGCGGGGTCGCCCGCCCCCGGGTCGCGCCGGAACCGGAAGATGTTGCCGAACGCCCCCTCGACGATCGCGCCGGCGCCGTTCGTCGCGAACGGCTCGATCGCGACGACCTGCCCCTCGTGGAGCACCTCCGGGCTCATCCCGTGGACGTTCGGGATCGAGATCCCCGCATGCAGGAGGTAGCGCTCGATCGAGTGACCGGTGAGGTTCGCGACCGGCTTGAAGCCGTGGCGGTGGATCGCGGACTCGATCGCACGCGAGATCTCGTCGACCGGCCCCTCGGGACGGACGGCCGCGATGCCGGCCTCGACGGCGTCGGCGGCGGCCTTCCGCAGCCGCTCGTGGTCGCGTCCGCCCCCGACCTCGACCGTCACCGCCGTATCGGCGATCGCCCCGTCCAGGTGGGCTCCGACGTCGACCTTGAGGAGGTCTCCCGCGACGAGCCTCTCGGTGTCGTCCGGGGACGGCGTGTAGTGGGCCGCCTCGACGTTCCGCGAGAGGTTCGTCGGGAACGACGGTTCGGCGCCGTGGCTGCGGATGTAGCTCTCGACCGCCTCCGCGACGTCGATCCGTCGCGCCCCCGGGACCGCCGACCGCGCCCCGACCTCGCGAGCCCCGGCGGCGATGTGGCAGGCCTCTCGCCATCGGTCGAGGTCCTCGGGATACGGCACCGCTCCTCCTACGACCTGGCGCGGACCGTCGGCGCGCCGTGGGCGAGGTCGACGAGCGTCGACGGGCGTCCGCTCGGAGGAGGGTCGAGCGCGAGGTAGACGGCGACCCGCGCCCCGAGGGCGCGGCGCGCCTCCGCGAGGGTCCGCGCGGTCGGCTCGCCGTGCCGGTTCGCCGAGGTCGCCGTGACCGGCCCCGCGCGCGCGGCGAGCGCCCGGGCGACGGGATGGTCGGGGACCCTCAGCCCGACGGTGCCGTCGGCGGCGACGAGCGGTCGGGCGAGCTCGCGACGGGCCCGCGTCGAGGCGGGGAGCAGCAACGTCCACGGCCCGGGGAGCAGCCGTCGGGCGAGCGCGCGGGCGTCGCGGGAGAGAACGACCCATGGCTCGGCCTCGACGACCGAGGCGACGGCGAGGGAGATCGGCATCCCGCCCGGCCGCGACTTCGCCTCGAGGAGCCTCGCGACGGCCTTGGCGGAGCGCGCCGACGCGGCGAGCCCGGGGAGCGTGTCGGTCGGGTAGACGACGAGCTCGTCGTGCGCGAGCGCCGAGACGGCCCGAGCGAGCGCGTCGGGCATCGGCCCTACGTGAACTCCTGGTCGCTCCGGGCGTACGGCACGAACGCGTCCGCGTCGAAGAACAGCGCGAGCTCCCGCTCCGCCGAGGCCGGGGAGTCGGAGGCGTGGATCAGGTTCGGCGTCATCGCGAGCCCGAAGTCGCCCCGGATCGTGCCGGGGGCCGCCGTCTGCGGGTTCGTCGCGCCCGTGAGGAGCCGGACCACCGAGATCGCCGCGCGGCCCTCGAGCGCGAGGGCCATCACGGGCCCCGACGTGATGTGCTGGACGAGGCCCGGATAGAACGGCTTGCCCTCGTGCTCGGCGTAGTGCCGCGCCGCGAGCGGGGGGGTCACGAGGAGGAACCGCGCCGCGACGATCTTGAGGCCCTTGCGCTCGAGGCGACCCACGATCTCCCCGACGAGGCCGCGCTTGACGCCGTCCGGCTTGACGAGGACGAGGGTCCGCTCGACGATCCCTTCCGCCATGGGCCGGAGCGAGACGGCCGCCGAGAAAAGGTTTCTCCGCGGGGGGCGCGAGAGCTCATGCGGCGGTTCCGCCTCCCCCGACCGTGCCGGGGCCGAGGACCCCAGCGGCGGTCGCCGGCTTTGACCGGTCCGCCGCGACGTACGAGCGCGGGCGGCCGGAGTACCCCGACGCGGCCGTCGCCTACCTCGAGGAGGGCCTCGGCGTCGGCGGCGGCGGGCTCGTCGTCGAGCTCGGTGCCGGCACCGGCAAGCTGACCCGGCGGCTGCGGCCGTGGGCGACGCGGCTCCTCGCCGTCGAGCCGACGCGAGGGATGCGCATTGTCTTCCACGAGACCCTCCCCGACCTCCCGATCGTCGCCGCGACCGCCGAAGCGATCCCGGTCCGCGACGGCGCCGCGGCGGCCGTCGTCGTCGCGCAGGCGTTCCACTGGTTCCGCCAGCCGGAGGCGCTCGAGGAGATCCGTCGGGTCCTCGTCCCCCGCGGCGGCCTCGGGCTCTTGTGGAACGTGCGGGACGAGCGCCCGCCGTGGATGGCGTCGCTCGGCCGCCTCATCGACCGCGAGAGCGGCGGCGTCCCGAAGAGCCGGGAGGGGGCCTGGCGCCGGGCGTTCGACCTTGTCGACGGGTTCGGCCCGGTCCAGGAGCGGTCGTTCCCGCACGTCCAGCGGACCGATGTCGCCGGCGTCGTCGACCGGGTGCTGTCGATCAGCGCGATCGGCCTGCTCGACGACCGCCGCAAGGCGGAGGTCGCGGGTGAGGTCGAGAGGCTCCTCGGTGAGGCCCCCGAGACCCGCGGCCGGGCGGTCGTCGAGATCCCCTACCGCACCGACGTCTTCCTCGTCCACCGTTCGTAGTCGCCGGCCGACCGCGCGACCGCGACGCGAGCCCGCGCCGCCGGGCGGGGAGGGGTCCCTCCGGCTCGACCCCGCGTTCATGGCGGAGGGAACCGCCACGACCCGTTCGAACGCGAGGCCGCCACCGGTCTCGCCCCCGGCCGCCGACGCGCACGCCTCGCTGCGGCCGGCCTCCTACGCCCTCGTCGGGCGCGACCGGGCGCCGCTCGACCTCGGGGCCGCGCTCGTCGCTCGGCATGCCGACCCGGGCTTCCTCGGGCTCGACATCGCCGACCCGGGGCGACCGCCTGTCGCCCGCGAGGCGTGGCAGACGGCGTGGCTCGGCGAGGGCCGCCTTCGCGCCGTCGCCGAGCCGGACCGCGTCCGGGCGAGCGACCCGGCCGCGCACGGGACGACGGGGCGCGCGCCGGCTACGCCCTCGCGTCGCACTGCTCGCGCCAGCCGCAGTGGCGGCACTTGGCGGGCGAGGGCGTCGCGCGCCCGTCGTACGGCCGGCGCAGGCGCGCGCGCAGCTCGAGGAGGTCGTGCCGGCGGGCGGCGTCCCACGGGAGGCGGAACTCGACGCCGTCGCCGTACCGGAGCACCCCGTAGGGGGGTGGCACGCCCGTCGTCTCCTCGACGAGGAGGCAGTAGGCGGCGACCTGGACCTGGTGCGAGGGGAGCGGCCCCGATCGCGGCGCCGGCCGCCGCTTGAGCTCGACCGGGATGTAGCGGCCGTCGGGCAGCCGCCGGAGCGCGTCGGGCCGGCCGACGAGCCGGAGCCCCGCGGAGGTCAGCGACGTCCCCTCGCCGGCCCGGTCGACGGAGACGAGGGTCCCGTCCCGGCGCCCGCGCGCGCTCGCCAGCAGGGCGCGCAGCGACAGCGCGAGCAGCAGGACCCCGAGAAGGAGCGCCGCGACGGCGAGCGGCAGCGGGACCCCCGTCACCTTAGCACCCCCACGACCCCGACGACGACGAGCCCGAGGGCGATCGCGAGGAGCCCCGCGGCGGCGAGACGGTGGCGGTCGCGACGGCGCTCGGTCGACAGCGCCCGGTCGTGGTAGCGAGCGCCCGCCTGGGCCGACCGGCGGCTCTCTTGCGTCGGACCCTCGAGGGGAGGGTGCGCGCGGTACCACCAGGCGCGAGGGCAGTAGGCGTACTCCGCGAGCTCGCTCGCCGAGGTCCACGCCCCCGACGGCGGGCGAGGCGGTTCCGGCATCGTGCGCCTCTGCCCGGGCGCGGTAGTTGAACCTCGTGCCTGCACTGGAGGCTGAGGGCTGCGCGCGGCGTCGCCGCGTCGGGCCTACGCGGCCTTCGGCTTCTTTACCCGCGGCTTCTTCGGGGCGCCCTCAGGGGCCGGCGTCGTCTCGGCCGAGGCCGGCGCGGCCGCGGCGGCCTTCGTCGCCGACGGCTTCGCGGTCGCGGCCGGCCCCGGCGTCGCCGCCGGAGCCGCGGACCCGGCCGGGGCCGCAGGGGCGGCCGCGGCCGTCGCAGCCTTGGCGAGCGCCGCGCTCGCGGCGGCGCGCTTGGCGGTGCCGGCCCGCTGGTCGGCGGCCCGCTTGATCTCGTGGGCTCGCGTCCACTTCAGCCGGTGGCCGACGCGGCCCAGATGGAGCTGCTGCTTGCGGCAGCTCGAGGAGCAGAAGTAGAAGACCGAGCCGTCGCGCTTGACGAACATCGTCCCCGTGCCGGGTTCGACCTCCCCGGCGCAGAAGGAGCACTGGCGCTTGATCACCATGGCGGCCTCAGGCTCACCGGACGGAGAGCTTGCGCGCCTCGCGGGCCGTCTCCCGGAGGACGAGGACGTCCCCGAGGCGGATGGGTCCCGCGACGTTCCGCGTGATGATCTTGCCCCGGTCCCGTCCGGCCAGGACGCGGACCTTGACCTGGGTCGCCTCGCCGGCCATGCCGGTCCGGCCGATCAGCTCGACGACCTCGGCGGGGGAGCCCTTCTCCTCGACCATCGTTGGTTCCCTCTCGTTGGGCCTACTTCTTCAGGGAGCTGAACGTCTGGGAGAGCTCCTCCAAGAGCCCCTTCCCCTCGCCCGGCTCGACGACGGCGACGCTCGCCGCCGCCTTCGAGAGCCCGACCGACTGGCCGAGCCGCTGCTTCTTGGGCACGTAGAGGTAGGGGATCCGCTTCTCCTCGCAGAGCATCGGGACGTGGGCGAGGATCTCGACCGGGTCGACGTCCTCGGCCATGATGACGAGCTTGGCCTCGGCGCGCTCGCTCGACTTCGTCACCTCGTTGGTGCCGACGCGGACCTTGCCGGTCTCGCTGGCGAGCTGGGCGAGCTGGAGCACCTTGTCGGCGACGTCGGCGGGGGTCTCGAAACGAACGTAGATCGGTCGTGCCATCTTCGGTCCTCGCGTCAGCGGAACCCCTTGTCGGGGGTCCTCGGCTCACGGGTAGAGCCGCGGTAGGGGCGGCTTTATTTAAGGGTGCCGAAGCGGCCCCGAGGGCCCGCTCAGAAGCCGGTCGGTCGGGCCTCGGGATGCGCCTCGAAGAACCTCGAGGACGGCGCGAGGACCCGCTCGAGGCCGCGCGCGACCGCCGTCTTGAGGTCCGCGGGATGGAGCCGCCCCGACGTCCAGGCCTCGAGGAACTCCGCCTCGCTCGCGAAGGCGAGCGGCCCGCCGTGCTTTGGGGCGCGCTCGACGTCGAGGCGGCCCTCCCAGGGGAAGAGGACGTAGCGCACGAGCTCGACGACGGGGTTCCCCTCGACCTCCTTGGACGGGCAGAAGGCGCCCGCGAGGCGGCCCGAGATCTCCTCGGCCGTCGCGGGGAGCGTGATCGCCGAGGTCGGGTCCGACTTGGACATCTTCCGCTCGAGCGTCATCGTCTCCGGGTCCATCCGGCCGCCGCCCTTGAGCGAGGAGACGAGCGGCGTGTGGACCGCGACGGGGACCGGCCAGTCGTAGCGGTGCGCGACCTCGCGCGCGAGGACGTGGGCGCGGCGCTGGTCGATCCCCGCGTAGGCGAGGTCGACCGGCAGCTCGAAGATGTCGGCCGCCTGCATCGAGGGGTAGAACAGCTTGGCGGTGTCGAGCTGCGCCTCCTCCTCGCTGCGGCCCAGGATGGTCATCGCCCGCTTCGTGCGCGCGAGGCTCGTCGCCTTGGCGATGCGCACGACGCGGGCCCAGTAGGCCTGGGAGCCCGTGAGCTCCCGCGCCCAGCGGACCGTGAGCGTGGAGGCGTCGACGCCGAGGGCGGCGAACGCGCTCGTCATGTAGCGGCCCGCGGCCTCGATCCGCTCGAGGGAGCCGCCGAGCTTGTCGTTGATCCAGGCATGCCAGTCGGCCAGGAACAGCGTGACGTCGCAGCCCGCCTCCTGCAGGTCGATCATCTTGCGCGCGCAGACGAGGTGGCCCACGGTGAGCCGGCCGGACGGCTCGACGCCGAAGTAGGCGCGAGGCCGGTCGCTCCGGTCGAACATCGCGCCGACCTCCTCGAGCGTGAGCACCTCGACGGTGTTCCGCACGACCCGGTCGATGCGCGCCTCCCGGTCCATCGCGACGCCGTGGGGGCTCGCGCGCTATATTCCCTTCGGGCGGCCGACGGCCCCGGGCGGCCCCCGAAAATCGGCTCGGGGCAGGCTCGGCCGGCCCCTGCGGCTCCCCCCATACATCTTAATGCTCCGCTTGACGCTAGTTCAAAAGCCCCTTCCATGAGCGAGCCGGCCGCGGTGGCCGCCCACGCGGCGCCCAAAGCGCCGGACTCGGCGGCGGAGGAACTCGTCCGATCCCTCGGGGTCGGAGAGGCGATGGCCCGCGCCGCGGTCGCCGCCGGGCACACGACGGCCGACGAGGTGCTGGCGCTCTCGCCCGCCGCGCTCGCGGCCCTCGGGTTCGACCGCGCCGAGATCGGTCGGCTGCGGACGCTCGCCGAGGCCCGCGCCGCCGCGCCCCCCGCGAGCGCGGAGGCGCCCGCCGCGGCCCGACCCGCCGTCGACGGCGACAAGATCGTCTCGAGATGGCTCGAGACCGTCCGCAAGGGGGACCGGCCCAAGCGCCGCCACCTGCCGACGCCGCCGAAGAACTCGACCGACGTCCTCCGCAAGTGGGTCGACGGCGACGACAAGGCGATGGAGGCGTGGATCCAGGCCTCCGAGCCGGCGCGGCCCGCCCCGTCGACGCCGGCGCCGGCCGCGACGGCCCCGAGGGCCCCCGAGGGACCCGCCGGCCCGTCGCCCGAGCCCGCGAACGGCGCGGCCCCGGCCGTCGTCGCGCCCGCCGTGCCGGGGCCCCTCCCCGCCCAGCTCGTCGAGCGCGAGGAGACCGTCGTCCGCTGGCTCACCGGTCTTCTCGACCGGGTCAGGAGCGAGCAGTTCGACCCGAACTCCCTCTTGCAGGAGGTCCAGGAGCTCCAGCGGCAGCTGTTCGACGAGCGGACCAAGCGCAAGCAGCTCGAGGACGAGGTCGAGCACGTCAAGCGCGGCTCGATCGCGGTCATCAAGTATGTCCGCAGCCGCGAGGCGCGCGCCCGCGATCAGGCGGTCCAGGCCAAGGACGCCGAGATCTCCGAGCTGAGGCTCCGGCTCCTCCAGGGCGGCCTCTCCCCCGAGGGGGGCGGCCTCGAGGGGGCGGGCGGAGCCCCGGTCGCGATGGCGCCGCCCTCCGACCCGACGGCGCTCCGCGACCTCGAGCGCAAGCTCACGGGCGAGCACGAGGAGCGCGAGCGCCAGCTCGTCGAGCGCGAGGCGGAGCTCCGGCGGCGCGTCGTCCAGCTCGAGGGGGAGATCCGCAACCTGCGGAGCGAGGCGACCGTCGTCCAGCAGCGGGAACGCCTGCTCGCGCTCGACGAGGGGAGCTTGCCCCAGAACCTCTCCGACCGCCTCAAGGGGTTCGACGCCCGCGAGCGCGAGCTCCTGCTCCGGGAGAACGAGCTCCGCGCCCGGTTCGAGGAGATCCGCCTCGGGACCGAGGAGCTCGAGCGGCGCCGCGCCCCCCTCGTCTACAAGGAGAAGGAGCTCGGCTCGTGGGAGCAGCAGATCCGGATGACCAAGCAGGCCCTCGAGCTCGAGGCCCGGCGCCTCGAGCGGATGCGCACCGAGGAGGGCCAGCTCGCCGCGGCGAGCCCGCAGCTCGCCGAGAAGGAGCGCCAGGTCGAGGACCTCAAGCAGGAGCTCGCCCGCCGCGAGGAGGAGCTGCGATCGCGCGAGACGTTCCTCCACCAGAAGCTCGAGGAGCTCGAGACGCTGCAGCGGAAGGCGGCCCAGTACGAGGCCGACGACCTCCACGCGAACGCCGTCGCCGCCGCGAAGGAGGAGAAGGTCCGCACGGGCGTCCGCCGGCTCGACGACCTTCTGTTCGGGGGCCTGCCCCACGGCACGCAGGTCCTCCTGAGCGGGCCGGCGCACACGGGCAAGGACATCCTCGCCCAGCTGTTCGTCGCCGAGGGGCTCAAGGCCGGCGTCCCCGCGCTCTGGGTCGTGACCGACCAGACCTACGGGCAGGTCCGGGAGGAGATGACCTCCCTCCTCCCCACCTACCCCGAGCTCGAGAAGCGCGGGCTCGTCCGGTACGTCGACCTCTACTCGAGGAGCCTCGGCGTGACGCAGGCCGAGCCGAACGTCCGCCTCCTCTCCCTCACCGACAAGAACGCGCTCGAGCAGCTCGTGAACGCGGTGAACAACTTCTCCCAGGAGCTCAAGGAGAAGGCGCCGACGTACCGGCTCGCCTTCGAGACGGTGTCGACGCTCACCGCCTATCTCGACACGCAGGCGATGTTCCGCCTCCTCCAGCCGTTCGTCGGCCGCCGCAAGCTCGACGACGCGGCGGCGTACTACTCGCTCGAGGTCGGGATGCACTCGGAGAGCGACCTGCAGACCCTCGAGCACATGATGGACGGGTCGATCAACCTCAAGGTCGACCAGCTCAAGACGTTCCTCTCGATCAAGGGCGTCTCCGACGCGCAGTCACGCGCCTGGATCGGCTACACCTTCACGAAGCGCTCGTTCAGCCTGGGGTCGTTCTCGCTCGACCACATCCGCTGAGCCTCGCCTACGTCGCCGCGACGCGACCGGCCAGGTAGCGCTCGAGGCCGTCGGCGGCGAGCGTCACCGAGAGGCCGAAGAGGACGATGACGGCCGCCGGGAAGGCGTACATCCACGGATAGTCGAGCGAGGCGAGCGGGCTCCAGCCCGCGCACGCTCCCTGCGCGAGCAGGAACCCCCACTCCGGGAACGTCGGCGAGGGGAGCGGCGTGATCAGCGAGAACAGCGCGTTGCCCGTCCCGCCGCCGAGGCAGGAGAGGAACGGGAAGACGGTGAGGACGAAGAGGAAGTTGTAGACGTCGATGGGGAGCTGCGCGAGGACCGGCGCCGTGCTGTTCGGCAGCACGTGGCGGAACAGCAGCCGCCTCGTGCCGGCCCCCGCCGCGCGCGCCGACTCGACGTACGGCTCGCCCGCGACCTCGAGCGCCCGGGCCCGCACGGGGCGGGCGTGGTAGGGGAACAGGACGAAGGCGAAGAGGAGGACGAACACCGGGAGGTAGAGCGGGGAGCGCAGGAAGCGCTCGAGCCCCAGGAACAGGACCATCACGAAGAAGAACGGCGGGACGCCGACGAGCAGGTCGCTCACCTCCGTGATCGCGACATCGACGGCGCCGCCGGCGAGCCCCGCATAGGAGCCGAGGAGCACCCCCATCGAGGCCGAGAGCCCCACGGTCGCGCCGATCAGGACGAGGTCGAGCGGGGTCGCCTGCCACAGCGCGGTGAGCTCGTCGACGCCGAGGTTCCCCATCACGCCGAACGGGTGCGCGAGCGACGGTCCCGGCGGCGCCGAGACCCCCTCGTAGGCGGGGATCCGGTAGAGCCCCGTCAGGTGGCCGCCGAAGTGGAGCCAGGCGCTGACGCCGGCGGCGAGGAAGCCGACGAGCAGGAGGAGGCCGACGACGAGCTGGGGGTTGCCGGCGAGCCGCGTCCGCAGCCGCTCGAGACGGGTCGACGACGTCGCCCACGCGTCGGGGCCCTCGTCGACGGCCTCGACCGGTCGCGCCCGTCGTGGCCCCGAGCCCGCGGGCGCGCTCATCGCCTCGCCCTCAGGAGCCTCGGGTCGACGTACCGCGCGAGGATGTCGGCGAAGAGGTTCCCGGCGAGGACGAGGATGACGAGCCCGAAGATCGTCACCTGGTAGAGGCTCCCCGCCTGCTGCGCGGGGAACACCGAGTGGAAGCCGAAGCCGGTCCGCGTCACCTGGGTCATCTGCGAGAGGAGGAGCGTGCCGACCCCCGGGTCCTGCGCGAGCGCCTCGACGACCGCCTGCGTCCCGAGGTAGATGGGCAGCGTGAGCCCGAAGACGAGGAGGAACAGCGGGACGACGCGGCGGCCGGCGTGCCGCCAGAGGATCGTCGACTCGGGGACCCCACGGGCCCGGGCCGCGACGATGTGGCTCTCGCGGAACGCCGAGGCGACGGCGTGCCGCGCGAACCGGAGGAAGATCGCGACGTAGACGAGCGCGATCAGGAGCGCCTGCCAGATCGTCTTGAGGAAGACGACCTCGACGAACGGCCAGTCGCCGTGGAGCATCCCGTCGACGATCGGGAGCGTCGTCGGGCCCGTCGTGTCGGCGATCCCGACCCACGGCGGGATCCCCCCGTGCTCGTTGAACCAGGAGATCGACGGAAGGATCCCGTAGGGGACGTCCCCGGTCCTCGCGAGGAACGGGTCGTAGAAGGCGCCGAGGAACAAGAGCGCGAGGAGGAAGGTCGGCGTGAGGAGCCCGACGACCGAGGCGAGCCGGACCCCGAGGTCGGCGGGCCGGTCCTGGTGGGCCCCGACGTAGAGCCCGACCGCGTAGGCGACGAGCGCGGAGATCGGGAGCGCGAACAGCGCCAGCTGGATCGAGTTGGGGAGCCACCACGCCAGGAACTGCGCGGCGGGCTCGACGAGGTTCCCGTAGGAGGTCATCCCCCACGCGCCCGTGAACAGCGCCTTGACGAAGGCGAGGAACCCGCCCAGGAACGCCAACGGCGGGTTCACCGGGTCGCTCCAGCTCCCCGGGAAGCACGCCCACGAGGAGATCTGGCAGGTGTCGACCTGGAAGAACGCCGCGGGCAGGATCGTCCCGAAGAGGAACAGGATGGCGAGGATGACGACGACCTGGCCGGGGAGGAGCAGCGCGCGCATCGCGACGTACTGCGCGAACGGCGAGAACAGCCGCATCGGCTGGCCCAGGAGCGCGCGGCGGCGCGCCGCCTCCCACAGCCCCACGACGGCGAGCGCGAGACCCATCACGGCGAGGGCCGCGACGAGGACCCAGGGGGACGGGGACTCGCCCGTCGGGGTCACACCGACCTCGAGGCCGGTGAGCCCCGTCGCAGGGACGGCGAGGTGCTCCTGCAGGCCCTCGTAGCCACGAGGGGGCGAGACGGTGAGATAGTCGGGCCCGACGGGCGCGGCGACCTCAAAGCTCCCGTCCGGGCCCGAGACCGCCGACCGCGTGAGCCCGGCGCCGGTGACGAAGACCGTCGCGTTCGCGATCGAGAGACCGCTCGCCGCGTTGACGACCCGGCCGCTCACGAGGACGACGGGGACCGGGGCGAGGACGAAGGCGAGCCCCGCGACCGGCCCGGCGACGGCGACGGAAAGGTTCGAGGAGAGGAACCCGAGCGCGGAGGCGGTGACCACGTAGCTGCCGTTGCCGAGGAGCAGCGTGAACCCGCCCGAGCCGTTCGTGCGCGAGCTCGAGCCGACGGTCCCGACGAGGGCGCCGACGAGCGGGGTCCCGTTCGGGTCGGTGACCGTCCCGTTCACCGGATACCGGAGCGCTCCCTGCCGCGAGCCGAGGGCGAGGACGGAGCCGAGGTCGGTGCCGACGTACAGCACTCCGGGGCCGAGCGCCGGCGCGGGGTAGGAGGGGACGAACCCGACCGGCGTCGACCAGAGGAGCTGGCCATCCGTGGGGTCGAGGTCCTCGACGTTCAGGTCGGCCGACGCGACGTAGAGACCGCCCGGGGCGAGCGCCGGGCTCGAGAGGACGGGGTACCCCGCGTACCCGGGCGTCGTGTGGCGCCAGAGCGGGCTGCCGTTCTCGAGCGAGAGCGCGGTGACGACCCCGAGCTGGCTGCTCACGAAGACGGCGCCGAGCCCGACGGCGGGGGTCGCGGCGAAGCTGTCGCCCGGCGACAGCGGGCGCGACGACCAGCGCCAGGCGACGCTGCCGTTCGAGAGCCCGAGCGCCGTCACGTTGCCGTTGCCGTCGACGACGAAGACCCGCCCGTCGCTCACCGAGGGCGCCGTCGTCACGAGGGCGCCGACGGACCGGGTCCACACGATCCCGCCCGAGGTCGTGAGCGCGACGACGCCGCCGTCCTCGCGCGTGACGACGAGCGTGCTCCCCTCGAGCGCCGGGGCGCCGGCGATCGGGCCGCCGACGGGGGTCCGCCACGAGAGCGCGCCCGTGGTCGCGTTGATCCCGTAGACCGAGCCGGCGCTCGTGCCGACGAAGACGAGGTCGCGAGAGGCGGCGACGCCCTGCGGGACGCCCCCGTCGACCGGCGTCGTCCAGCGGGGCGTGCCGTTCGAGGCCCACAGCGCGTGGACCGTCCCGTAGCTGCTCGCGACGACGATCTCGCTCTGGACGAGGTCCGGCGCGGTGAGCGTGCCGCCGAGACCGCGCTCCCACGAGAGCGTGCCGTTGTCGCTCGTGTTGAAGGCGAACAGCGTGCCGATGTCGTTCGAGGCGTAGAGGGAGCCCGCGTCGACGATGAGGCCGGCCTGGATCGGGTACGGGGTCGCGCCCGGCGGCGCGACGTCCCAGAGGACGTTCCCGCGCTCGGGCCCGGCGACCCCCGTGTAGCCGCTGCGGTTCTCGCTGCCGTGGAACGTCGACCAGGCACCGGCGAGTGCGGCGGGTCCCGCGTCCCCGATCGGGGCCGCGAGCGCCGGCGCGGGAGCCCGCGCGGGGCCGTGGGGCATCGCGGGGACGGCGAGCGCGGCGAGGCCGAGGACGAGGAGGAGGAAGGTGGCCCTGCGCGCGCGCCACGGGGGCCCGGCGCGTGTCACGGCCCGCCCGAGGGCCGGTCGGCTCAAGAGCGCCCCCCTCGGCCCTCGCCGACGCAAGTATAAATACGGACGACGGGTCCGAACGAACGCTAGGCTAGACCGGGGGGTTGGGCGTCCCCTTATACACCGAAACCGTCCTCAGCGGGGGTGACAGGTCGGAGCGACGCTCGGAGGAGAGGTCCGTCTCGCGTGTCTCCTAAGACGCTCTGTTCCATCGGGCCGCGGGCATCGCGACGGGCGCTCGGAGGAGCGCTCTAGCGGTTATCCATCACGGGCACCGGGTCAGGTCCTGACGGGAGCAGCCTTACCGTGACCCGTCGACGCTGGTGGGGCGACGGGGCCGAGGAGCGCGCGGGAACCACGGACCCCTTGTCCGGGCGGCCATCCGACCGGCCTAGCACGACCGCGCGGCCCCCGACCGCGGGTTCGGGGTTTGCGCCAATCCGTTCGCGCCGTGCGCCAAAAGCGGCTACCCCCTGGCCCCCCACACAAGGAGCGGGGAACCATGCTCGCACCCGCCCGCTCCGTAGGTTCGATCGCCGACCCGACCCTCGATGACCTGGCCCCGTCCCTCGTCGACCTCTCGCGCGCCTGGGGCGCGAAGGCCGCGCTCGCGACGGGCTCGGCGCTCGCCCTCGCGCGCCCGTCCCTTCCCCAGGTCCCGACGGCGGCGAAGTGGGCGTGGGCGGCCCGCGGGCTCGAGACGGAGACGTTCCGGCTCGGCTCGGCGGACAGCGCCGCGAGCCCGCGCCCGGGCGACCTCGCCCTCGTGGGCATCGAGTCGGTCGGCTACCACACGACGATCACGGACCGGGAGAACCGCAAGCTCCGGCTGTACCCCGGCGACGTCGTCGTCGGGGTCTTCGGCCACCGCTACGCGACCGACGCCTACGAGGCGGAGGTCGAGGGGCTCGACGACCTGAGCCTCCTCACGGCGGGCGGGATGATCGGCACGATCCGGTCCCGCCACAAGGAGATGGGCCGGCCGACGACGGTCACGTTCCTCGGCTACGTCACCGATGCCGACGGGCACGTCCGGAACCTCAAGGATCTCCGCTTCCATGCCCGCCGCAGCGCCGCCGCGGCGGCCGACCTGATCGTCGTCGTCGGGACCGGCATGAACGCGGGGAAGACGACCGTCGTCTCCCAGCTCGTCCACGCGCTCCACGACCGGGGCCTCGAGGTCGCGGCGTGCAAGCTCACGGGGAGCGTCTCGAACCGCGACGTCGACGAGATGCGCGCGGCCTCCGCGCGCGACGTCCGCGACTTCAGCGACTACGGCTTTCCGTCGACCTACCTCGCGTCTCGCGAGGAGCTGCTCTCGCTCGCCGAGACGATGCTCGCCGACGCGAACGACGCCTCCCCCGACGTCGTCGTGATGGAGATCGCCGACGGGCTCCTCCAGCGCGAGACCGACCTGCTCCTGCGCGAGCCCGGCTTCCGGGCGCGCACCTCGGGCGTCCTCCTCGCCGCCGACAGCGCCCTCGGGGCTCTCGCCGCCGTCGACCGGCTGCACGGCTGGGGCTACGACCTCCTGGCGGTCTCGGGCGCCTTCACCTCCTCGCCCCTCTACGTCCAGGAGCTGTCGCGGCAGAGCCCGGTCCGCATCGCCTCCTCCGCGGGCGACGGCTCGGAGCTCGGCGAGGCCGTCGCGCGGCGGCTGCGGGACCGGGCCGCTCGCCCGCCCCAGGGACCGGAGGGCCCGAGGAAGCGCCCCGCCCTCGGGCAGGTCGCGTGACCCGCGACCCCGCGGCGACCCCGACGGGCGGCCCGGGACGCGACGCGCGTGCGCCGGCCGCTCGCGAACCCCCCTCGCCGATGCGGTTCGTCGTGCGCCTCCTCCTGCGACAGCGCACCGCGCTCGTGACCGCGCTCCTCTGGTCGGCGGCGTTCGTCCTCGTGCCGATGCAGGTGCCGCTCCTCACGGGCTACCTCGTGAGCGGCGTCACGGGCCAGGGGGCGACGTTCTTCGGCCTCGTCCCCGTCGCCGATCCGACGACGGTCCTCACCGTCGCGGTGGTCGGCCTCGTCCTCTCCGCGGGCGCCTACGCCGTCGCCGCCTACGCGAACACCGCCTCGGTCTCCGAGCTGAGCCGGCGCACCGTCGCGACGCTGCGCAAGGCGTTGGTCCACCGCCTCGACACCGCCTCGGGCGAGGTGCACGAGCGGTTCGGCTCGGGCGAGCTCCTCAACCGGGTCCTCGTCGACACGCAGGCGACGCGCGAGTTCGTCGAGACCGTCTTCTTCACGACGGTGCAGAACGTGCTCCGCGTCGCCTACCCCGTCGTCGTGCTGTTCCTCATCAGCCCGACGATCGCTCTCGTCGCCGCGGCGTTCCTGCCCGTCCAGTACCTCCTCACCCGGCACCTCCAGCACCGGCTGCGCTCGGCGACGAGGGTCGCGCGCGCGACCCAGGGCCGGCTCACCGCGAGCGTCAAGGAGAACCTCGATGGGATCGAGGCGATCCAGACCTCCAACGCCGAGGGCCCGGCGATCCGCAAGCTGTGGGCGGAGAGCGACCAGCTCGCCACCGACCAGGTCGCGGCGAAGGTCTACGGCGGGCTCCTCTCGGGGTCGACCTGGGGGCTCACGAGCCTCGGCCTCGCGCTCGCCTGGGGGATCGGCGGCAACGCGGTGCTCCACGGCGCCATGACCCTCGGCGCCCTGGTCGCGGCGACGGGGTACGTCGTCCTCCTCTACACGCCGATGCAGCGGTTCACGTCGGTCGCGAACATCTACCAAAAGGGGGTCGTCGCCTTCGAGCGGATCCAGGAGGTCCTCGAGACGCCGTCGGCGATCGTCGACGACCCGAAGGCCCCCGCGCTCCGCGTCGACGAGGGCCGCGTGACGCTGCGCGACGTCTCGTTCGCCTACAGCGGGCACAACGTCCTCGAGAACGTCTCGCTCGAGGTGCCGCCGCGGAGCCTCACGATCCTCGTGGGTCGCAACGGCTCGGGCAAGAGCACGCTCCTCAAGCTGCTCACACGGCTCCACGACCCGACCTCGGGCACCGTCGCGATCGACGGCCAGGACCTGCGGACCGTGCGTCTCGCCTCGCTCCGCGCGCGGGTCGCGCTCGTCCCCCAGCGGCCGACGATCTTCTCGGGGACGCTCGCCGAGAACCTGCGGCTCGGCCGCCCGGGCGCCACCGACCTCGAGCTCGTCGCCGCGCTGCGCGAGGCGGGGGCCCTCGACCTCCTGCGCCAGCTCCCGAACGGGCTCGCGACGGCGCTCGGTCCGGGCCACCGGTCCCTCTCGGGCGGCGAGGCCCAGCGGGTCGCGATCGCCCGCGCCCTCGTTCGCGAGCCCTCGGTGCTCCTCCTCGACGAGCCGAACTCGGCCCTCGACCACGAGTCGGAGTCCGCGCTCGTCGGGACGCTCGCCGCGCTCAAGGGACGCCGCACGGTGATCGTGATCGCGCACCATGCGGGAGCGCTCCTCGGGGCCGCCGACCGCATCGTCGTCCTCGACGGCGGCGCGGTCTCCGAGGCGCCGCTGCCGCGACCGGGCCGGACGCGGCCGCGGCCGGCCCCGACGCACGCGATCGTGCGGCCGGGGGCGGGGCCGTCATGAGCGCGGACGTTCGCACCCTTCCCTGGCTCAAGGCGGAGCCGGCCGTCGTGACGGCGCCGCCGCCGCTGCGCGTCGGGCACACCTCCCTCGGCACGCCGATCTGGCTCGAGTCGCTCGGCCCGATCGCCCCGAGGCCCCGCGTGCTCCTCGTCGCCGGCCAGCACGGGGACGAGCCCGAGGGACCCGCGGCGCTCCGCGCGCTGCTCGAGCAGGACCGCGTCGAGCTTCGGCGCCTCGGTCTCGGGATCGCCTGGATCGCCGAGGCGAACCCGGACGGCCTCCTCCGTGGCACGCGCGCGACCCCGGAGGGGATCGACCTCAACCGGGACCACGCCACGCTCGCCTCGCCCGAGGCGAGGGTCCTCCACCGGGTCTTCGCGACGTTCGCGCCCGACGTCGTCCTCGACCTGCACGGCTACCCGTCGCGGCGCGCGGCCGCGCTCGCGAGGGGCTGGCTCCTCGACGATGACGTCCTGCTCGCCCGGGCCACGCACCCGGCGGTCGTGGACGAGCCGGGGGCGAGCTCTCGCACCCTCGAGGAGGTCGTCGACGACCTCTCCCTCGAGGGGGTCGCGGCGGGCGAGTACCGCCTGTTCCAGGCGGCCGGACGCGTGCGTCTCAGCACCTTGGGGACCGACGACCTGCGCAACGCGGTCGCGCTCCGCTACGGCGCCGAGACCTGGCTCGTCGAGGGCCGGCACCCCCGCCCCGACGAGGGGCCGGAGGAGCGGCGACGCCTCGTCGACGCGCAGCGCCGCGCCCTCCGGGCGATCCTGCGGCGCGTCGCCGCCCGGCCGCGGCCGTCGCCCGCCCGCCGCGCCGCCCCCCGCCCCGGCGAGGAGATCGCCGTCGCCGCGAGCTGGGCGCGACGGAGCCGGCCGCTCCCCGTCACCGTCCGCGACGTCCGCTCCGGGCACCGGCATCGCGTCGACCTCGAGGGCGTGCTCGGCGAGGTCGAGCCGACGCGGCGAGTGGTGCTGCCGGCGGCCTACGCGGTCCCGGCGTCGCAGCGAGGGCTCACGGGCCCCCTGCTCCGGCAGGGCTTTTCCTTCACCGCGGGGCGCGACTACCGCGCAGACGGCGGCGACGGCGCGGCGGACGACGACCTCGTCTTCCCGGTCGACCAGCCGGGCGGCGCGGCGCTGGCCGTCTGGCTCGAGCGGGCGTCGGCGCGCGCCGACGGCGCGCACCGGCTCGACGCGCCGGGCGCGTGAGGCGCGCTCACTCGCGAAGCAGCCCCGAGAAGGAGGCGACGAACTCGTCGACGAGGCGGTCGGCGAACGTCGTGCGGTAGGATCGGAGCAGCTGCCCGACGCGCTCGGGGCGCTCGAGGCGGTAACGGCGCTGCCCGTCGACGAGGACCGGCACGATCGCCCGGAGGGCGGCGAGCCGGGCCAGGTGGTAGGAGACCGTCGATTTTCCGAACCCGACGGCTTGCGTGAGATCCGCGAACGACCGCGGCGACGCCTGGAGCAGCGCGAGGGCGATCTGGCGCTCCGTCGGGCTCCTCAGCGCCTGGAAGAGCCGCCGGTCCTCCCAGGTGACGCCCTCCGAGAAGTAGTAGTCGCGACCGCCCCCGCGCTCCCGATGGAGACGGCCGCCCTGGACGAGCCGCTCGAGGTGGTAGGCGGTCTCGCCCCAGCCGAGCCCGAGCTGCCGTTGCACGTCGCGGCCGCTCGCCCCGGGCCGCTCTTGCACGAGCTCGAGGATCCTTCGGCGGGTCGGCTGCCCGCCGAGCTCATCCATCGGCCGGCCGAGGCGGGCGGCGGCTTCGGAAGAACGCCGCGTACAGCACCGCCACGGCGACGACGAGCAGGAGGAGCGGCCCGGGCTCGACCGCGAACGCCTCGTCGGCGAATCCCGTGAGCTCGCTCAGGAGGGCGAGCCCTCCGACGAGCGCGAGGATGCCGAAGGTGACCCCGACCCAGAGGACCCGCCCGTCCTCGAACCGGCGTCCGGCCGAGAGCGCGACGACGGTGAGCGTTCCCGAGAGCGCGATGAGCACGAGGGCGAGGAGGACGGACCACGGCTCCATGGGTCGCGTCGAACGGACCGAGGAGGGGCGATATACCTTCGCCGTCGGCCCGGCGCGAGCCCCCCCACCCCCCTTTTGCGAGTGGAAGCGCGCGGGGCCCGTGCCTACGTCCAGCCCTCGGAGGCGGCGTCGACGGCGTCGCCGAGGAGGGCCTCACGACGGGCTCGTGGGATCTCCTTCTTCTCGTTCTTCTCGTAGTCGAAGCAGACGACGACGGTGCGGCCCCTCGCGTAGACGATCGAGGCGTCGTCGGGGTCGAGGAAGCGGTAGAGGAGCGTGAAGCTCGTCCGGCCGAGCGCGGTCGACGGAGCGACCTCGCCCAGGAGCTCCTGACCGTAGGCGACGGGACGGAGGTAGCGACAGCTCGCCTCGGCCAGGATGATGTCGATCGCTCCCGGGTCCGTGACACCGCAGAGGGGGAGGTAGTAGTCGCAGCGCAGCGTCTCCATGAACGGAAAGTAGGCGGCGTGGTTGAGGTGGTTGAGCACGTCGATGTCGTGGTAGACGACCGGGAAGCGGCGGCGGACCGGCCAAGGCCGGGCGTGCGAGGGCGTCTCGGGCATCGTCGCGAGAGGGGAGCGGACGGCCTATAAGGTCTGGAGGGGATGGCGCGCCCCACGAGGCCCGCGAGCGGGCATCGCCGACGGCCGGGGCGCCTCCCGGTCCGTGCGGTGCGCCCGCGATCGGCTCCACAGGCAACGAAGGGGTGGGGGAGTAGGATGGCCCAGCTACCGGAGAGGATGTCGACCGCCGACCTCGCGCAGGTCGTCGAGGGCATCCGCACGACGGTCCGCCGTCACTCGACGAGGTTCGAAAGGGCGATCCCGCTGATCGCCTCCGAGAACCTCCTCTCGCCGTACGCCAAAGAGCTCCTCGTGAGCGACCTCCACTCGCGCTACGCCGAGGGGCTCCCCGGCGAGCGCTACTACGAGGGGAACGAGCAGGTCGACGAGGTCGAGAACCTCTGCCTCGACCTCGCGCGGCGCCTGTTCCGCTGCTCGTTCGCCGACGTCCGCCCGACCTCGGGGACGGTCGCCAACCTCGCGGTCCTCAAGGCGCTCGCCGAGCCGGGGGACCTCGTCGCGACCTCGCGCCTCGCGGACGGGGCCCACATCTCGTCCGCCGGCTTCGGGGCCTTCGGCCTGCGCGGCGTCAAGCCGTTGTACTACCCGTGGGACCCCGAGCGGATGACGCTCGACGTCGCGAAGACGCGCGAGGTCCTGCGGGCGGTCCGCCCGAAGCTCTGCCTATTCGGCCTCTCGCTGTTCCTCTTCCCGATGCCGATCGACGAGCTCCGCCCGACGCTCGAGGAGATCGGCGCCGTCGGCTGGTACGACGGCGCCCACGTCCTCGGGCTGATCGCCGGCGGCGAGTTCCAGGACCCGCTCCACGAGGGCGCGCAGGTCCTCTCGGCGTCGACGCACAAGACGCTCCCCGGCCCCCAGCACGGGATCCTTCTCGGCGAGCTCAAGAGCGAGGAGACCGCCAAGCGGCTCCAGGCCGGCGCCTTCCCGGGCGTCACGAGCAACCACCACCTCAACGCGATGGCGGCGCTCGCCGTGTCGCTCGCCGAGCACCTCGCCTTCGGCCGCGACTACGCCCGCCAGGTCGTCCGCAACGCGCAGGCGCTCGCGCAGGCGCTCCACGAGCGGGGGTTCGACGTCCTCGCGCCGGAGCTCGGGTTCACCCGCTCGCACACGATCGCCGTGCGCGTCGGCCGCGAGGGCGGCGGCGAGGACGTCGCGCTCCGGCTGAGCCGCGCCGGGATCATCACGAACAAGAACCTCCTCCCCGGCGACAAGAGCCCGAAGCACCCGCAGGGGATCCGCCTGGGGAGCCCCGAGGTGACGCGCGTCGGCATGCGGGAGAAGGAGATGGTCGCGATCGCCGAGCTGTTCGACGACCTCCTCCACAAGGGGAAGGACCCGGCGGCCGTCGCCGAGGCGGCGTGGGCGCTCAAGCGCGACTTCACGACGCTCCAGTACTGCTTCGGCGCCGGCGAGGCGGCGTACCGCTACTACGACCTCGTCGGCCGAGACCCGGCCTAGCCGGACGGCGGCGGAGGGTCCTCGGCGTCGCCCGGGCCCGCGTCGTCGTCGAGCTCGCGCCGGCCGAGCGCCTCCTCGAGGGCCCGGTCGTCGATCTCGACCCTCGGGGCAGGCTCCGGCTCCCCGACGAGCAGGAAGCGGGAGCGGCCGTCGTCGCCGAGGACCGTCCGCAGGCTCCCCTCGGCGACGAGCGAGGCGACCCAGTCGGTGAGCTCCTCGGGGGTCGGCGGGGGCCCGTCGTAGCCGCCGGCGAGCTCGTCGAGCGTGCGGCCGACGGTCGGGTCCGCCCGCGCGAGGACGTGCGCGCGACCCTCCGCGAGCCGTCGCAGCTGCGCCTCGGAGGCCTCGGCCGACCCCAGGGCCGCCGGGTCGGGGCCCCTCCGACGGGAGCGGTACCGCCACCGGTAGAGCGCGGCCGACGCGACGACGCCGACCACGAGGAGGGCGAGCACGCCGAGGCCGAAGACGGTCGGGAACGGCGTCGTCGCCGCAAGGACCGCGAGCGGTCCGAGGAGCGGGCGCCACGAGGGGTCGGCGAGCTCGACGCTGCCGGGCGAGCTCCCCGGCGCCGTGTAGCGGAGGAGCGCGTAGGAGACGTTCCCGAGGGGCCCGGGGGCCTCGGCGAGCGGGACGCGCGCGGTCGCGTTGAACCCGTCGAACTCGGAGACGAGCCACAGGAAGCTCCCCGGCACCGGGTCCCCCCAGCGGTCGGTCACGGTGAGGTTCAGGCTCCAGCTCCGCGCGCCGGTCGGCACCGTCGGGGCTCCGACGAGCCTCAGGTGCGCCCCGTCGGCGACGACGTCGAGCGCCCGCGTGCCCGCGGGGGCGTCGGAGACGTTGAGGCCGCTTGGGAAGAGGAGGGACCACGGGCCCATGCCGCCGAGCGTGAGCGAGAGGTTCAGCCAGCCCAGCTGCCAGCGCGAGGCGGGGATCGCGAAGGTGGCGCCCGTGAGCCCCGTCGGGCCCGAGGGCGTCGGGAACGTCGCGTTCGAGCCCGCGATCGGCCCCGCGCTCCCGTTGAGCCAGAACGGCGCCACCGACCCGGCGGGGCGCGCGAGCGCGAGCGTGAACGCGAGCGCCGTGCTCGGGACGATCCCTCCGCCCGCGTCGACGGCCTCGAGGTCGATGGGGACGGGGGCCCCGGCGACGGTCGGCGCGCCGGTCGTCGCCGAGCGGTCGAGGAGCCGGACGAACGGCCCGGTCGTCACCGTGAGCGCGACCGGCTGGCTTAGCGAGGTGCCGAGCGCGTCGCGCACCGTGAGGGAGAGCTCGACGCTCCCGCTCTGGATGGGGGTGTACTCGAACAGGATCGGCCCGTCGCTCGCGGTCGTCCCCTCGTAGAGCGTCTGCGTCGTCGCTCCGTCGGGGGCCGTCGTGTTCCACCAGTAGGTCACGGGGAAGGCGCCGCCCTCGAGGGTGCTCTCGAGCGGCACGGTCGTGCCGACGGGGGTCGGACCCGGTGCGGAGATCCCGCCGAGCTGGGGACGCGCGACGACGGTCGCCAGGAACGGCGTCGTCACGTTGGCCCCGCCCGCGTCGGCGAGCGACACGCGCGCGTCGTAGCTCCCGGTGTAGTCCCACGCGACGGGGATCGCGTAGGTCGGCCCCGCGCCGGCGGCGCAGAGGACCCGCAGGTCGCCCGTCCACAGGCACGCCGGCCCGTAGGGGGCCGTCCCCGTCGCGAGCCCCGCGGTGACGCGCACCGCCGTCGTCGTCGCGACGTACGTCTCGAACGGGAGCGGGCTGACCGTCGCCTCGAGCGCGGAGGAGACCGAGAGGGACGCGAAGGTCGCGCCCGCGCTCGAGAACCCGTTCGAGAGCGTCGCCGTCGGGCTCGCGCTCCCCGGCGTCGCGTAGGCGGTCGACGCCGAGCAGGTGAGGGTAAGCCGCCCGCCCTCGAGGAGGGCTCCCGCGCAGGTCGCGTTGAGCGTCGGCCGATTGAGGCCGGGGTCGATCGTCGCCGAGTAGTTGTAGCCGCCCGCGCCCGTGCCGACGACGGTGAACGTGACCTCGGTGCCGACGTCCAGGAGCGTCGGGAACGTCGTCGCGCCCGTCACCGTCGTCGTCGCGGCGGCCAGCTCGAGGGTCACGGGCGGGGCCGCGACGGCGCTCCCGTTGTAGCTGCCGTTCGCAAAGAGCTCGAGCGTCGCCGGGGCGGCGCCGTCGGCCGCCTCGACGACGACCGAGCGCGTCGTCGAGCCGTTGAGGAGGCTCCAGCCCGCGCCCGCGAGCCGCCAGGCGTAGGCGACCGTCGCGGGCGACGGGGCGCCGTTGCCGGCGAGCGGGGTCGCGACGACGGGGGTCGGCGCGTCCGTCGAGAGCGTCACGCGAGAGCTCGGCGAGAGGTCGACGTGGTCGAGCGCGGCGACGAGCGCGAGGGAGAGCGTCGAGCCCGAGAGAGCGCTCGAGAGGTAGTAGCCGCCCGGCGTCCCGCCGGCGATCGCGGCGGCGACGGGCGCGTACGGGCCCGAGTAGAGCGCGCAGTCGCTCCGGTTGCACGACGAGGTCGGCACCGGGAGCGTCAACGAGAAAGCGCCCGTCGGACCCGTCGTCGCGCCCGCGGTGCCGTTGAGGCAGGAGTAGGTCGAGCGGCCCCCCGACGGCGTGAAGTTCAGCGCGTACTCGTAGCTCACGTTCACGGTGCGGCCGGCCGGCGAGGGGGGCGAGGAACCTCCGACGACGACGAGGGACCCGAGGAGCGCCCCCGGGACCGCGGGTCCCGGGCAACCCATCGCCGCCGGCGGCGACGCGGTCGGCGCGGGCGCGAGCGAGATCGGCGGGGCGCCGAGGCCGGGCGGGACGAGCACGACGAGCGCGAGGCCGAGGGCCCCGAGGAGCGCGAGAAGACCGCTGGCGCGCCCCCGGAGCACGTGCGGCACGGTCTCGATCCTCGGCTCCGCGGTCTCTCGCGGGAGCGGTCTCGGAATCCGGCCGCCGGGTCTTTAATCATCCGCCCCGGCCGGCGCCCTCGGTTCGCCGGAGCCCCCGGGGCGGGGGCTTTATCGTGCGACCGCTCCGGCCTCTCGTGCCGAGACGGCATTCCCGGGGCCCGCCCCCCTCGAGGCTCGGGCGGAGCGACCGGACGGAGACCTACCTCACGCCGCCCCGGCTGAGCTCGCTCTCGCGGGAGCTCGAGCAGCTCGAGTTCTCCTCACGCTCCCTGGTCTTCCCGCGGGACGGCGGTCGGCTGCTGCGCGCCTGGGGCCCGCCGTCCTCCCCGTTCGTCGTCGCCGTCGAGGAGTCCGGCTCTCGCTGGCGGGTCCACGGCTGGGGCGTCGGCGCGAGCGGGGCCCGCGCCGCCGCGCGCGCGATCTTCTCGCTCGACCATCCCCTCGAGGCGTTCTACCGCCTCGTGCGCGCAGAGCCCGTCCTCCGCGGGACGGAACGCCGTTTCCGGGGGCTCCGGCTGCCCCGCGATGCCGGGCTCTACGAAGGGCTCCTCCACGCCGTGCTCGGGCAGCAGCTGAGCGTCGCGGCCGCGACGACGATCAAGCGCCGCCTCTACGAGGCCGCCGACGCCGCGATCGACGTCGAGGGGACGGCCGTCCCGAGGGTCCCGACGCCCGGGGAGCTCGAGGGGCTCGGGGAGAGCGGCCTCGCCGGTCTCGGCGCGAGCCGCGCGAAGGCGCGCGCCCTCCTCGAGCTCGCCGAGGCCGAGCGTTCGGGCCTCCTCGACGCCGACCTCTTCGCGAGCCTGCCCACGCAAGAGGCGCTCGACCGGCTCGACGCGCTCCGGGGCGTGGGGCGCTGGACGGCGGAGAACGCGCTCCTGCGCGGCGAGGGCCGTCGCGACCTGTTCGTCGCCGGCGACCTCGGGCTGCGCGTCGCGCTCGACCGGTTCGGCGCACTCGCGCGCGAGGCCCCCGAGGAGGAGGCCCGGGCCTGGGGGGAGCGGTGGTACCCGGGCTGGGGCAGCTACGCGACGCTCTACCTGTGGCGCCGGCTCGTCGCCGGCGACGGACCCGCGGCGCCGACCCCGGGGTAGACCGGCTCGCCGGTTCCCCTTGAGGGCGCTCCGCTCCCCGTGAGAGGGACCGTCGCCACGATCGTGTGCACCGCGCCGCCGGGTCCGAGCTGGCTCTCCTTGAGGTGGAGCCGGTCGACGACGAACGGCTCGGGCCCGGCCGTCGGGGGGCTCGAGAGCGCCGCGAGCGCCCGCCGTCGGTCCCTCGGCCCCCGCACGCGAAGCAGCGTGTAGTGGGCCACGAACGGCCTCGCGTCGTAGACGACCCCGACGGCGTCGGCCGCCGCCCGGGCCGCGTCGGCGAGGTGGGCCAGCTCGTCGGCCCCCTCCGCGACGGCGAGGTAGATGACACGGGGCCGCTCGACGTCGGGGAAGGCGCCGACGCCGCCGAACGAGACGCGGAACGGCGTCGAGGCGCCGGCCCGCTCGCGGAGCGCGGCCGCGAGAGGCCCCGCCCGGTCCCGCGGCAGGTCCGCGAGGAACAGGAGCGTGAAGTGCGCCGGCGCCGGCTCCGGCGCTCCCGTGCGGCCCGCGCCTCGCGGGAGGTCTACGCTGACGAAGGCGCGCATGCGACCGCGAGGGCGTCCCCGTCCTTCAGCTTCGCGCCGCGGCCTCAGCGACCCCGACCGACGCCGGCGCCCGGGGGATCGTCCACACCTGAGCCTCGTCGACGCAGGCCCCCGCCGTGCGGACGACCGCGCGGACGCGACGAGCCCGTCGCGCGTCGCCGACGACGAAGACGACGGCCGCGCTCGCGGCCCGGGCCTTGGCGAGCCCTCGGCGGATCCGTTGAGGCCGCTCCGCCCCGCTCACCTCGGCCTCGACGTGGACGTCTCGGCCGTGGAAGCATCGCCACACCCAGTCGGCCCGCCGGGCCTCGAGCTCCTCGAGGAGCGCGCCGGGGGTCCCCGGTCGAGCGCTGGCCCTCCGCAGCGTGAGGAGCCCGTCCGGCAGCGTCGTGTCGAACCTCCCCTGCCGGACGACCTCGAGCCGCTCGCCGTGCCGGGCGAAGATCCGCTGCGCCGCGTACAGCAGGCGTCGATGTTCCGCGCTCTCCGTCACCGCCCCCGTCGGCCGGTCGAGGCCGAGGTAGGCGACGCCCGCCGGCGCGATCGTGGGGGCCCCGGCCTCGACGACGGCGAGCCCGCGGCGTAGGAGCTCTCGAACGATCCCAGGCTCCACGACCGCGTTCGCGCGCGCCCCTCCCGAGCTCTCCTCGTAGAGCGCCCAGAGCGCGGCGTCGAGCGCGGGCTCGGCAACGGGCGCGGCCCCGCCCGGGCCGAACCGTCGCGCCGTGTCGGCGACGCACGATCGCCAGGCGCCCCGCTCGCCGGCGAGCGGCACCCCCTCGACGAGGGCTCGCGGCCGCCCCGGCCGCACGAGGACGCCGACCCCCGGGGGAAGGGCGGGCAGGAGCGCCTCGCTCTCCGCCGGCGCGAGCCCGACCCAGGCCCCGGCGGACCGCGCGGCGGCCAGCGGTGTGCGGAAGACGAGGTGGCAGCCGGCGGCGCCGGCGGCCGCGGCGCGGACCTCCTCCGCGAACCGGTCCGGGTACTGCGACGCGGCGACCGTGATGACGCCGAACTTCCGCCCGTCGGCGATCGCCTCGGCGAGGAGCCGGGGCGCGAGGAGGTGAGCCTCGTCCGCGAGGAACCAGGTACGGGCCCCGGCCACCGCCGGCGCCCTCGTCCGGGCGAGCGCGAGGTAGAGGCGCGTCGCGAGGAGCGTCACCGCGTACTCCGTCGCCTCGGGGCCGAGCTCGGTGAACGGGAGCCGCACGAGGACCGAGCCGCCCTGGGCGAGGTGCTCCGGGAGGGGCACACCGCCGTCGGTCGGCGCGAGGAGAGCGGCCAGCCGGGGATCGCCGAGGACCCGGACGACCCGGGCCGCCGCTCCCTGGAGGTACTCCGGGTTCCGCCGCAGGAGGCCCGCGAGCTCGTCCAGGAACCGCGCGAGGTCCGGCGCCCGCGTCGACCGACGGGCCGCCTCGCGCGAGCGCTCGTCGGTGAGGAGGCGCGCGAGGTCGACGAGCGTGCCCCCCTGCTCGCGCGAGAGGCGGACGAACGCCTCCAGGACCCGCTCGAGCCGGAACCCCCAGTAGCGCTCGCTCCCGTCCGCGGAGAGCCGGCGGAGCGCCGCGACGAGGTCGCCGTCCTCGCCGGCGCGCCCGGGCTCGGCGCGCGTGAGCACGTCGATCCCCGCCGAGCCGTCCGGCGCGGCCGCCGCATCGAGCGCCGCGATGCGCGCGCGCCGCTCGGCGGAGAGCCCCTCGACGATCGCGGGCGCGAGGTCGCCGTGCACGTCGAGCACGACGACCCGGTCGCCGGCCTCGAGCCGACGTCGCGCGAGCTCGGCGAGAAAGGCGGTCTTCCCCGAGCCGCTCGCGCCGAGCACGACCGTCGCCTCGCCGATAGCCGTCGACGCCGGGACCCCGACCTCGGCGGAGGGCATCGTGAACAGCCCGACGGCCTCGGCCGGGACGAGCCGGAGCGGCGGCCCCGCGCCCAGCCGGCGGAGGGCGCCCGAGCTCCACTCACGGCGCGCCAGCGGTCCGGCCCGGCGCACGACCACCCCGGCGCCGCCCTCGGCGGCCGGGCCGACGGCGCGGGCCAGGGCGATCGCCGCGGCGAGACTCGCACCAGGCTCGCGGTCGAGGGCGACGCGCGTCCAGGCCCGGAGCCGCCCGCGTCCGTCCGGGAACCAGTGGCCCTGCAGCGAGACCGGGGGCGGGAAGCTCGGGAAGGCTCGCGCGACCGGGTCGCCGACATCGGCACCACGTCCGTCGGCGGCCCCGCGACGATCGCCGCGGACCGCCCCCACCGCCGACCCGTCGGGACCGGGCGCGCGAGCGACGATCGAAGCGATCACGCGCGGCGGCGCCGCCCCAGGTCGGCCCCTCACGCCCCTCTCGAGGGAGCCGGGAACCCCCCGTGCGGCGGCGGCGACCGCCTCGACGAGGTCCTCGGAGGGGACGAGCGTCGGCGACGCGGCGTCCTCGAGCCGCTCGAGGAAGAGCCCCGCGCCGGCCGGGGCGGCGGCGACGGCCCCGGCGACGCGCTCGAGGAACAGGCGCTGGAAGGCGTCGTGGCGGGTGTGGAAGACCAGGGCTCGCGCGGGTCGGCTCATCCCGACCCGTCCGCGACGGCGCGGATCTCCCGCTCGAGCCCGTCGAGCCGGTTCAGCCTCGCGAAGGCGATCAGGTAGCCCGTCGAGAGGCACCGACGCACGGGTCGGTCGACCTCCCAGAGGCGGACGCACCAGAGACGCCGCCCGTCGGGCAGCTCGTAGAGCGTCGCGAGCGGCCGGTACGGGCCGGCGAGAGGGAGCCGCACGGCGCCGAGGCGCCGGCAGCGCGCGGCCGGGGCGAGTTCGTCGGAGGCGAGCGGAAGAGGTTCCGGGGTCGGTTCACGCAGGAGTTCGTTCGACATCGCGGGCTCCCGGACCCGGTCGGCCGGGGAACCGGCGACCGACGGGTCCGTCGGGGGCGGTCACGAGGACCGCCGGTCGCAGGCACTCGAGCCCCGGGGGCTCCCCGGCGGCGCCGAGCGGCACCGCCGTCCCGGGGCGTCGTACCCCGCGCGAGCGGGGGGAACGGGCCGCGTGCACGCCCCCGCCACGCCCCGCGCGGACCGCCGCGAGGGCGGCGCCTACGCTGGGCGCGCGGCGGACGTCCAAGAGCCCCGGCTCACGACGAGCGGGGCGCGGGCGCGGCGGTTGCCGGCGGGGCCACGGGGGCCGGGGACCTGGGGGTCGGCGGCTTCGGGCCCGTCGGGGCGGTCGGGGAGCCGGACGAGGACCGTCGGGGCGACGTCAAGGCCGCTCTCGCGGGGGACGTCGGGCCGTCGGGGGGTCGTCGTCGGCGTCGAGGCATCCGGCCGAGGAACCCGGTCGGCTCCGTTTCGATTGGCCCGATCGTGAAGGGTGAACGATGAGGGCGCCGCGGCGTCGCGCTCGGACGACCTCGGGCCCGTCGTCAGCGATCCCGCCCGCCGCGGGAGTCCTTCGCAGAAGAGGGAGGGGTTGGAAGACCCCGCGTCACGGCCGGGACGCGGTGAGTCCCTTCGCGCCGATGTGGCGGGGTCTTCCGGGGTGGTTGCAGGAACGTCTCCGTCTCCGCCGTATTTGAGGCGTGACGAGGGGCCGTGAAACACCCCCCTCGGGGGGGCGTTCCCTCAGTGGGCCCGCGCGGGGGCCTCGGCGACGACGACGCGTGGCAGTTCTCCCTGGATCACGGGGGCGCGCGTGCCGGGCCGCGCGCTCTCGGCGCTGCGAAGCCTCGGCGAGAGCCAACGCTCTCCCCAGGCGCGGAGCTCGCGCGCCGCGGGCGCGAGCCCGAGCCCCATCTCGGTGAGCGAGTAGACGACGACGAACGGGCGCGTGCTCACGACGTTGCGCTGAACGACGCCCGAGCCCTCGAGGTACTTCAGGGTCGCACTCAACGTCTTCGCGTTGAGCTTCGGGTTCGACTTGAGCAACTCGCTGAACCGCTGCGGGCCCTCGAGGAGCCGGTGGATGATCGCGAGACGCCACTCGGTCCCGATGACGCCGACGGCCGCGAGGACCGGGCAGAGCGAGCGGCCCTGCACCTCGCAGGGCTCGCGTCCTTCGTGGAGGACCGGCATCGGTCGCTTCGGGGCGGACACGGACGAGGGGAGGGGCATGGATTTACCCACGTCCGGACGCCTATATATCGTTACTCTCGGAAATCCGATTACCCTGCGTAACCGAGGCCCGTTCGACGCCCCGTCGCGTCGTTCCGGCGCCGCGGCGAGGCGCAAGAGGTTTTGACACCGACCCCGTGTCCCCCGACGATGCCGCTCCGCCCGACCTCGGTCGACCTGACCGTCGAGCGGGAGCTCCTCGGCGACGACGGGGTGCCCCGGCGGTACCGGCTCTCGGCCCGGTTCGCGTCGGAGCCGGCCGGCGAGGAGGCGAGCGTCGAGGAGCTTCGCAGCCGGTTCCAGTCGCTCTCGCGACAGCTCGACCTCGCGGTCGGCGGCGGCGCCGCGCCGTCACCGGAGCCGCGCGCGACCCGCCCCTTGGCGGAGCTCGTCGAGACGTACCGGCCCCGGCAGCGCGAGCTCGTCGACCTCCTCCTCGCCGAGGGGGAGCTCTCCCGAGACGAGGCCGAGCAGCTCCACCGATACCTCGAGGAGCGGGCCCGCGGCGTCGCGGGCGAGGTCCCGCTCGTCGAGCGACCGATCGCCGCGGCCCCGATCGCCGCCGACCGCAGCCCGACCGTCCCGAGGCCGGTCCCGGAGCTCCTGGCGTCGTACAAGATCGAGTCGCTCCGCCAGGCCGGCGCCGTCCGGGCGCGCCGGCAGATCTCCTACGAGGAGTACATGGCGCTAAAGCGGCACTTCGGCGCCCTCGAGGCCGCGGCGTCGGCCGCCCCGCCGGCGGCGACGGCCGACGACCCGACTAGAAGCTGAGCCGCCGCAGCGCCGGCGAGAGCGCGGGTCCTGCGAGCCCGACGGCGACGAACGCCGCGGCGACGACGAGCGCAAGGGGGAGCGGCGCCACCGAGGCGGCGAGGAGCCCGAGGACGAGGGCCCCGACGGCCCGGCTCCCGCCGCGGAAGAAGTAGGCGTTCCCGAGCGTGCGGCCGAGCAGCGGCGACGGCGTCGTCGCCTGGAGGAACGTGACGAGCGACGCGTAGAAGGCGACGTCGACGAACCCGACCGCGCCGAAGGCGGCGATGCCCGCGGGGAGCGACGGGACGACGGCGACGGCGAGCGCGAGCAGGAGCCCCTCGACGACCGCGGCGCCCGCGAGGAGCGTGCCGACGTGGCGGCGGGGGCTCGCGTGGCCGAGCAGGAGGCTCCCGAGGACGCCGCCGACGGCGAACGCCGAGAAGAGGAGTCCGTAGGCGGTGGCGGGGTCGGCGAACGAACGGTAGGCCACGAGTGTGAGGAAGAGGGGCGCCGCGGCGCTGAAGAACGCCTCGGCGGCGCTGAACGTCGTCACCGAAAGGAGCGGCGGGTCGCGCGCGTCCCGGAGGTAGCGAAAGCCCTCGCGGAAGCTCCCCGAGCTCCCGCCGACGGCGGCGACGGGCCGGGGGGCGCGGACGGGGAACGCCGCGACGGCCGCGGCGGCGTTGAGGACCCCGTAGAGGAGCATCGCCGCGCCGGGCGTGTGGACGACGAGGAGCAGGACGGCGCCGAGCGCGTACCCCGCGATCTGGTTGCCGCCGCTCACGGCGCCCGCGAGCCCGTTCGCCGCGAACAGCTCCTCCTGCCGTACGAGCCTCGGGAGCGCCGCCCCCTCGGCGGTCCAGGTGAAGTCCCAGACGACGGACAGCGCGACGATCAGGCCGAGGAGGAGCGGGACGGTGAGGTGTCCCGACAGCGCGACGACGCCGAGGAGCGTCGCGAGCCCCGCCTGGAGCGGGAAGCCGACGAGGAGGACGCCCCGGAGGTCGTGGACCCGGTCGATGAGCGGTCCGGTGAGGAACGAGAGCGCGTAGACGCCGAACTCGACGGCGAGGACGAGCCCGGTGACGACCGCGCTCCCGTGCGAGACGCCGATCGCGAGCCAGAGGACGGCGATCGCGTAGAGGGCGTAGCCGGCGTCGCCGAGGGCGAGCGCGACGAAGTAGGCGCGAAAGCCCCGCCGGGCCAGCAGCGCGAGGGAGCGCGAGCCGCCGTGTGGAGCGGCCGACGCGCTCGCGGGGCCCTCGGGCGCCGCCACCGCGCGCTACCTCGAGCGGGCCCGCGGCAGCACGGCCGTCGCGAGAACGCCGACGTCGGTGATCCCCGACCGCATCGGAAGCGGGCGCGCCGTCGGCCGCTCTCCGGGGGCGCGCGCCCCGACGACGCCCCCGGCGGGACGCGGCGAGGCCGCGCCGCCCGAGGGCGCCCGCGGCGCGCCGGAGGTGCGGGCCGCGCCGACCGTCATCTCCCGCCGTCGGACCTGCTGCTGCGCGTGCGCGAGGAACCGGTCGAGCGCGGGTCCCTCGTCGGCGCCCTCGGGGAGGTCGAGCGTGAGGGTCGCGAAGGCGACGAGCCCGACGGCGTCGACGGTCGCGGCGTCCTCGTCGGAGGCTCGAAGGAGCTCCTCCGCTCTCGCGACGAACCGCTCCGCCGCCGCCTCCGGCGGTCGGGCGCCGGCGAGGTCGACGAGCCGGGGCAGCCACCGCTTCTCCCCGACGGCGGCCGACGCCTCACGGAGCGCGTCGGCCGGCTCGGCGACGACGACCGGGCGGTCGACGTGAGCGGGCCGGGACTTGAGCCGGCTCGCGTCGGGGAGGAACGGGGTCCGGCGGGCCGCCGGGAGCCCGGCCCAGGCGCCGACGCGCTCGAGGACCGCCCTCGAGGTCGCCCGCTCCGCCTCGTCGACCAAGACCGTCGGCCCGCCGCCGAGCTGCGCGGCCCCGAGCCCCCGGTCGACCACGAACGTCACGACCTCGGCCTCGGTCGCGAGGCCGAGCCGGCCGCCCACCGGGCCCGAAGCCTCGACGCGCGCGATGGCCGCGACCTCCGCGCCGGAGGCGCCGAGGGCGTGGAGCCGGTCGAGTTCCGCGCGCCAGGCGTCGGCGCCCACGCCTTGAGGAGGCGCCGCGAGGTAGCCCAGCGCGCCCGACGAGAGGAGGACGAGGAGCAGGTCCCCGCGCGCCAGCCCTCCGGCGAGCTCGGTCACCGCGGCGCCGAGCTCGGCGGCCTCCGCCGCTCCCGGCCCGCTCGACGCCGCGACACGGTCGCGGAACGGGACCTCGGGGGGCGTCGACTCCGGGGCGATCGTGTAGGCCTGCGTCAGCCGCTCGCCGAGCGCGTGGTGCGCCGCGAGGGCCTGCGAGACCGCCGCGCGCCCGACGGCGACGAAGGCGACCTCGTGATAGCGGGCCACCGGGACGAACCGGTTGCCGAGCCGGAGCGTGCGCCCGTCGACGCGGACGGCGGCCCTCGTGAGCCGATAGGCATCGGCCCCCGAGACGGCCGCCTCGAGCGCGCGACGGTGGACCGGGTCCGGGCCCCGAGGCCCGGGCAGCTTCGAGGCGTCGAACGGCTCGAGGTAGGCGAGGAAGTTCGGGTCCACGGGCTCGGCACAGAGCCGAGGGTATTACGCTTGAACGGCGCCTCAGCCGAGGGTGAGCCGCTCGGCCTGGCGCGCGCGGCCCGGCTCGAGGAACCGGCCCGGCCCGAACAGCGCGGGGTCGAGGTCGGTCCGCTGGCCGAGGACCGCCTCGGCGACGCGCCGGGAGGTCGCGGGCGCGAGCATGAAGCCGTGCCCGCCGAGGCCGTTCGCGTGGTAGAACCCGCCGAGCCGCGGGTCCTCGCCGAGGATCGGGAGGCCGTCGGGCGTCTCGTCGTAGAACCCGGACCAGGCCCGCAGGACCCCGACGGAGGCGAGCGCGGGGAGGAGCCCGGTGAGCGCGCGCGCCATCGTCCCGAGGAAGCGGATCGAGCTCGGCATGCCCGACCCCGTCCCCGTCGGATGGGGGAGGGAGAGGCCGCCGACGATCTCGCCGCGCATCGTCTGGCTGAAGTACAGCCCGTCCGAGGTGCGGACGACCATCGGGTCCAGGAACGGCTTGAGCGGCTCCGTCGCGAGGATCTCGTGCCGGCTCGCGACGTTGGGCGTCTCGAGGCCGGCGAGCCGGCTCACGTCGCGGGACCAGCCCCCCGCGGCGTTGACGACGGCCTCCGCGGCGACCGTCCCCGACGCCGTGACGACGCCCCGGACCCGGCCGGCCTCGATGCGGAAGCCCGTGACGGGCGTCCCCGTCGTCACCTCGACCCCGCGCGCCCGGAGCGCCTCGAAGAGCCCCCACACCGCCGGGAACGGGTAGAGGGTGCCGTCCGAGCCCAAGAAGGTCCCGCCGGCGATCCCGGTGACGTCGAGCGCCGGGGCGTGCCGGAGGACCTCCGAGGGTGTGAGGACGCGGGCGGGGAGCCCCTCGGCGTTGACGATCCGGACGACGGCGCGGAGCCGGTCGAGCTCCGCCGGCGTCTCGGCGAGGAACAGGTAGCCGCCCTGCCGGAACCAGACGTTGTAGCCGAAGTCGACGCCGAACCGGCGGTACGCCCCGACGGACTCGCGCGCGAGACGCACGGTCGCCGGCGTCTCCCACTGCTGGCGCACGCCGCCCCCGTTGCGCCCCGAGGCACCTCCCGAGAGGAACCCCCGGTCGACGACGAGGACGTCCGTGACGCCGGCCTCGGCGAGGTGCCAGGCGGTGTAGAGCCCGACGATGCCCGCTCCGACGATGACGACCCGGTACTGGCTCCGACCCGTCACGCCCCCTCCTCCTCCGACCCGGTCGCCGTCGGGAGGCGCGCCAGGGCCCCGAGAGGGGTCGGCAGCACCGGAGGTCGCTGGGTGATGTAGCCGACCTCGGCCGGGGGCCGACCCTCGAGGTGCGCGAGGACCAGAAGCAGGTCGGGGAGGCAGTAGCGGCCCTGGCAGAGTCCGGTGCCCACGCCCGTGCGACGTTTGACGACCTCGACACCGCGGTAGCCGTTGGCGACCGCCTCCTCGACCTCGGTGAGCAGGACGTCCTCGCAGGGGCAGAGCAGCCGCTTCGCGCGGCCGCGCGGCCGCCGGAGGAGCTCGACGTAGTAGCCCTCGAGCTCCCCCGTCGACTCCGGGAGGGCCGGGGGCGCGGGGCGGGCGACGCCCGAACCCGAGATCGCGTCGGCGACGGCCTCTCCGCTCGCCGCCGAGGCGGCCGGCTCGAGGAGGCCGGCGGCGGTGCCCGCCGCGTAGAGGCCGGGGACGCTCGTCGCGCCGCCCGCCTCGAGGTCGGGGACGTAGGCGCCGAGCGTCGCGTGCCAGCGCATGCGAGCGCCGGCCTGGTAGAACAGCTGAGGTTGAGGAAGCCGGCGGTGGGCCAGGAGGAGCGCGTCGGCCTCGAGGTCGAAGGTCGGGCCACCCCCACGCGGCGCGAGCCGGAGGCCTCGGACGCGCCTGCGGCCGAGGGCCTCGAGCAGGAGGGTCCTCGGGTAGATCGGGACGTCGAGGGCCGAGGCCCGCTCGACGACCGCCGGGCTCACCGCGCCCGGTGCGACAACCGCCTCGACATGGGTGCCGAAGCGGTCGAGGAGCGGCAGCACGCGCGGACCGCCGCCGAAGACGACGGCGCGGCGGAACCAGGGGTCGGCGTCCGCGAGGCCGAGGGCGAGCGCGCCCTCCGCGGTGACGACGCCCGGGCGGTCCCCGTTCCCGAAGAGGAGCGGCCCGTCGTACCCGCCCGTCGCGACGACGACGCGCCTCGCCCGGACGAGCCGGGCCGGCCCCGCCTCTTCGTGGACGAGCGCCGAGAACCGCGAGGGCTCGCCCTCGGGGGGCGGGAGGAAGACGACCGTCGTGCGCGCGAGCCGCGCGGGACCGGGAGCCTCCGCGGGGGGCCCCCGGTCGACGAGGAGGGTCTCGAGGCCCCGACCGGCGCAGGCCGCGGCCGCGGCGGTCCCGGCGTCACCGGCCCCGATGACGAGCACGTCGGTCTCGACCGGATCGGCGACGGCCGGCGCCGGGGGACCCGCCGGTCCCGTCGCCGCCCCGCCCTCGGGGAGCCGGTCGTACCCCGCCAGCCGTCGGATGACCCGGTGGTAGAGCGGCGCGGCGAACCTCGGCCACGTGAAGCCGTGGAGGGTGTCGAGCCCCCTCGGGAAGAGGAGGTCGAGCACGCCGAGGAGGTCCCACGAGGGAGACGGCCAGGAGTTCGCGCTCGTGATCCGGTCGCCGGCGAGGGGGACGTAGCGGCAGCCGCGGACGTTGGGCCGCCCGTTGACGCCGACGAGGCAGTTCGTGCACTGCCCGATGCCGCAGAACGGGGCTCGAGGCCGGTGGTAGCGGAGCGACCGCTGAAGCTCGGGGAGCCCCGCGCGGGCGAGGCGGGCGACGAGGCTCGCCCCCTCCGGGCCGGCGAGCGGCCGGCCCCGCCATCTGGGAGGGGACGACCCGGTCGCCGCCATCGCGGGCCGAGGGAGCGCGTGGCGCCTTCTTTAGCCGAGCGGGGTCGGCGCTCGGGGCCGGGACGGCGCGTACGCACGGTGGGATCGCCACGAGTACGGCCATCTTGGGATACCTATATAGTGGCCGGAAATCTCGCGCCCTCTCGTGCGGGCGACGGGAGGCTTCCACGGACGCCGGATCCAGAAGACCGGCGGCTCGACGTTCATCGTCTCCCTGCCCAAGAGCTGGGTCGTCGAAAGGAACCTGAGGGCCGGGGACGTCCTGCTCTTCGCGCCGCGCCCCGACGGCTCCCTCACGGTCTACGCCGAGGAGGGGATGCGGCCGGAGGAGCACCGGCGGGTCGTCGTCATCGAGAACGACCTCGCCGAGGCCCACCTGTTCCGCCTCCTCGTCGCCGAGTACATCGCCGGCGCCCCGTTGCTCGAGATCCGCACGGGCGGCCGGATGAGCGCCCGGACCCGGGACATCGTCCGGGGCTTCGCGCAGCGGATGATCGGCCCCGAGATCCTCGAGGAGACCGCCGAGTCGGTGGTCCTCCAGGACGTCGTCGGACTGAACCCGCTCCCGATCCCTTCGGTGATCCGTCGCATGCACCAGATGGTCCGCTCGATGCAGACCGATGCGATGGCGTCGTTCCGCTCGCAGGACACCTCGATCGCCAAGGACGTCGTCGAGCGCGACTGGGAGGTCGACCGCCTCCACTGGTTCGTCTCCAAGCAGCTGTCGAGCGCCCTGCGCGATGCCCGGACCCTCACCTCGCTGGGCCTCTCCCTCCCCGAGTGCGCGACCTACCTCCTGGCCTCCCGCGTCCTCGAGCGGATCGCCGACCACGCCGTCCGCATCGCGGAGACCGTCGACATGCTCGGGCGGGAGCGGCCGCCCCCGGAGCTCGTGAGCGAGCTCGACGCGCTCGCGCAGTCGGCGGCGAAGTCGCTGAGCGACGCCGTCGACAGCCTCGAGTCGCGCGACCTCGAGCGGGCCAACGCCGTCGTCGACGATGCGAAACGGGTCACGCGGGAGCGCGAGAAGATCCTGAGGGAGCTGTCGACCAAGCGCGGCCGGCTCGCCGTCGGCCTCGCCTACGTCCTCGAGAGCCTCGAGCGGAGCGCGTTCTACGCGAGCGATCTCGCCGAGATCGCGATCAACCATGCGATCGCCGATGCCGCGACGGCCCCGGCGGCGACGCCCCGCGCCGCTCGGGGCGCGGCGGCCGTCCCGGCCCGGGCCGCTCCCTAGAAATCGACCGGCGCCCCCGTCGCCGCCGCGCCGACGAGCCGCGAGAGCTCCTCGAGCGTGGGGAGGCGGGGTGTCCCCGAGAGTCCGGGAGCCTTCGCGACCCGTCGCAGGAGCGGCGTCGAGAGCTCGGGCAGCGACTCCGTCGGGATCCCCGCCTCCGCGAGGGTCTTGGGGAGGCGCGCGGCGCCGAGGGCCCGACGGACCCGGTCGGAGACGACCGACCGTGAGGTCCCCGCGTTCGACCCGAAGACGGGCGTGAGCGGGCCGAACCGGTCCCGGACCGACGGGTAGTCGAACTCGATCACGGCCGGGAGGAGCGCCGCCACGATCCCGCCGTAGGGGCGTCCGGTCGCGGCCGCGAGGCCGGTCGCGAGCGCGTGCGCGAGCCCGCCGGGCGCGTTCGCCGCTGCGATCCCCGCCTGCGTCGCCGCGAGCTGGAGGGAGGCGTCGAGGTCGCCGTCCCGGTGCCGGTCGACGCGGCCGAGCCCTCCCAGGATCGAGGCGAGCGCCGGCACCGAGAGCGCGTCCGTGAGCGGGCCGGCCCACGGCGAGACGAACGCCTCGAACGATCGGGAGAGCGCCCCCGCGGCCGACGCCGCGAGGGCTGGCGACGGGAGCGTGGCCACGAACGTCGGGTCGACGAGCGCCGCGTCGGCGAGCAGCTCCCTCGAGGTGAGCTCGAGCGCCGCGCCGTCGTCGCCGGTGAGGTTCAAGCTCCAGGTCGCCTCGCTGCCGCTCCCCGCGGTCGTCGGGAGCGCCACGAAGCGCAGCCCCGAGCGGCCCGGGAGCCCCGAGACCGGCGTCAGCCGCTCGAGCGGCAGCTCCGGGGCCGAGAGGCGGGCGACGAGCCCCTTCGCGGTGTCGAGCGTCCGCCCGCCGCCGATCGCGACGACCCCGTCGGGGCGAAGCGCCCGCGCGCGCTCGAGCAGCCGCTCGACGCCGACGACGCGGCCGCGCTCGGGTCCTGCGTCGATCATCTCGACGACGGCGCCCGCGCGCTCGAGCAGCTCGAGGGCATGCCGCACGTGCGGGGTCGTCGCGACGCTCGGGGAGACGATGACGAGCGCGCGCGTGATCCCCGTCCCCGAGAGCTCCTCGATCGCCGAGGGGCCGTAGGCCAGCCTCGGGGCCGTGAAGTAGCCCATCATCGCGCCGCTCCCGGCAAGCCGGGCGCTAGGCGGAGGGGATCACGCCCTGTCGGCACCGCGCGCACGCTCCGGTGAGCGAGAGGGAGATCTGGTCGACGTTCCACCCGTCGGGGCGCTGCCGCGAGAGCCGCTCGAGCTCGAGGAGCGCCTCGGTCTCGAGCGGGACGGACGCGATGCGGCCGCAGACGCGGCAGACGATGTGCGAGCGCGGCGGCTCCGCGAGCACCTCGAGCCTTCGGGCCGAGCTCGGGAGGCTGCCGGGCACGACCGCCGGAGGGGGACGTCCCCCGCCGCGCCTAGGGGTCCGACGGCGCCGGCGTTTCGAGGGCGTCGGGCGAGGTCTCGCCGGGGGCATCGGTCTCCCGACCGTCCCCTCCTATTTGAGGCGTGGCGCCCGAGGCCGGGCAAGCCCCCTAAATCCTCTCGACCGTTGCGCGGGACGCCATGTCCGCGCGTCCCGTGCGGCTCAGCCTCGTCTACGCGACCTGGTGCCCGCACTGCGTCCCGATCTCGACCGACGGGGCGCGGGAGCTGGCCGGACGCTGGAAGATCCCTCTCCGCCCCCTCGACATCGACCGTCGGGGAGAGGTGGCCGAGGCCGACCGGCTCGTGCGAGAGTACGGGGACTGGAACGAGGACTACCTCGTCCCTCAGCTCTTCCTCGAGTGGAGCGACGGGCGGGTCGAGCACCTGTACACGGCCGTTCCCGGTCCGACCGACCGGACCCGGGAGGCGTGGCGTCGGCTCCTCGAGCGCGACCCCCCCGCGGAGCGCTAGCCGACGAGCTCGGCCTCGAGGCCGGTGCGGTCGGGACCGTCGTCGGGTCCCCCGAGGCGCGCCGGGACGCGTCTTGGGACCGCGCGCGCGTCGTGCGGGGCCGCTCCACCGAGGACGAGACCGCCCGCGATCGCCCGGTCGAGGCCGACCTGGGCGATGTCCTGCGCATAGGCCACGGTCCGGTCGATCGACCGGAGGACGAGGCCGAGCCCCGCGGCGGCGATCGGAGAGAGGCCCGGCGTCTCCGCGCGCACGAGGAACCGCTCCGTGAGGGTCGCGTGCGCCGCGAGCAGCGCCTCGCCGGTGTCGATGAGCTCGTTGGCCCGGTCGACCTCCGGGGCGAGCGCGACCTCGAAGGCGCTCGCGAGGTAGTCGAGCGCCTGTCCGTGGTAGGCCCGAAGGGCCGCGACGACCGGCTCCGGCACCGGACACTCCGAGAGCCGCTCGGCGTTCTCGCCGAGCGTGACGGCGTGGTCGGCGACGCGCTCGAGGGCGCGCGCGACGAGGAGAGGCGAGAGCGGGTCCGCCTCGGCTCCCCCGGAGGGGTCGCGCGCCCGGGCCGCGTCGAGCTGCCGGGTCAGCGCGCGCTCGACGAGCCAGGCGTCCCGGTCGACCTCGTCGTCGAGCCGGTCGAGCTCGCGAAGCTCCCCGCGAGGCTCGGGGCCGAGCCGGGCCCCGGCCGCCCGCTGCATGTCGCGGGCCGTCGCGAACATCCGCTCGAGGAGGTCCTCGGGGGGCTCGCCGGAGCGGGGCTCCCCCTCCTCGAGGAGAAGCACCCCCGGGGCCTCGGCGATGCGGTTGTAGAGGCCGGAGCGCCGCTGGAAGGTCGCGGCGATCGCACGGGTCTCGTTCGAGAGCCCGTGCGGCTCCTCGAGGACGATCCGCCCGGCCCCCGCGAGGTGTGCCGCCACGAGCTGTCGGAACAGGTGCTCCGGAGGCGCGCCCTCCGCGACCGCCACGGTGCAGGATAGCTGCGCGCCGGCGCCACGAACCGTGGCGTCTCGAGCCCGCTCGGACCCGTCTCTCTCTCGAAGGGTGGTCGCCTCTCGTTCCCCCGGGCCGGGCAAGGCCTCCCTCGGGGGGTCGGGCCGGTGCGCCTCGGCGCCCGGTCCCCTCTCTCGCTTCGCTGCCATGGAAGAGGGGAGGGGTCGGAGAGAATATATAGATTCTGACTTTAGAATATATATCCACCCGTAGGCTATAGTCCCCGAGAGCCGGTCACTCGACCTTGAGGTAGCGGCTCGCGACGAGCGTGCCGGCGACGAGCATCACGGCGGCGAACACCGCCAGGTAGCCGAGGTAGAGCCAGTGGACCTGCCCGTTGACGAGGATGTCGCGCCCGAACAGCGAGGCGTATCCGACGGGGTTCCAGTTGGCGATCACCTGCATCCAGGACGGGTAGTTCGACGAGGGGAACAGCGCCCCGCTCGCGAACATGAGCGGCATCGTGATGAAGTTCGAGATGACGCCCGGGGTCTGCCAGTCGGTGCTGGAGGCGGTGAGGGCGAGGAAGAACGCCGAGAAGCCGAGGCCCAGGAAGAGCAGCCCCAGGATCCAGCCGAGCCACATGATCGGGTCGCCCGCGAAGCGGACGCCGAAGACGTAGGCCGCCGCGATCATCACGGGGATCTGGACGAAGCCGCGCGTCGCGGAGCCGAGGGCCTTGGTGAGGTAGACCGTCGCCTTCGTCGTCGGCGTGAGCAGGATGCGCTTCATGAAACCGAAGCGCTTGTCCTGGATGGTGCTCATCGACCCGAACATCCCGATCGAGAGCATCGAGGTCGCGAGGACCCCCGGCAGGAGGAAGGAGAGGTAGCCCGTCCCGGGGGGGGCGTGGAGGAGGGTGTCGAGCTGCGCCACCGGGACCGCGTCGAAGCTGCTTCCGAAGAAGGCGAGCCACATGAACGGCTGGACGAGCGTGATGACGAGGACCCACGGATTGCGGAAGGTCTTGATCACCTCGCGCGCGTAGAGCCCGTAGAACTGGCTCCCCTGCGGGACCCACGCATGCTCGGCCGCCGGGCGTGCCACGGTCGGCACGTGGGCCACCTCGGCGCTCACTGCCGCGACCTCCGGACGTTGAGGTAGAACTTGCGGTAGTCGTGGACGTCGCTCCCGGCCTGATCGATCTTCTTTCCCGTCATCTCCAGGAACGCGGATTCGAGGCTCGGCTTCTCGACGTTGAGACGCCGGATCCTCTCAGGGCCGAGGGCCCGGAACAGGTGCGGGAGCGTCTCTTCCGAGTTCGCCACCTTGAGGATCCACGCCTTGCCCTGGGTCCGGACCTCGGCGACGCCCGGCACGCTCCGCAGGAGCTCCTCGGTGACGCCGTCGCTCGCCTCGAGCTCGATGAAGTCCGAGCGGACCCGGCCCTTGAGCTCGCTCGGCGTGCCGGTCGCGATGAAGCGCCCCTGGTCGATGATCGAGATGTTGTGGCAGAGCGCGTCGGCCTCCTCGATGTAGTGGGAGGTGAGGAGCACGGTGACGCCGAACTCCCGGTTGACGCCCGTGATGAGCTCCCAGAGCGAACGGCGCGTGCTCGCGTCGAGCCCGATCGTCGGCTCGTCCATGAAGATCACCTCGGGCTGGTGGAGCAGCGCGAGGGCGATCTCGAGCTTCTTGCGCATCCCCGTCGAGTAGGTCTTGACCTTGTCCTCGCGGCGGTCGGTGAGGCTGAAGTACCGCAGGAGCTCCTCCGCCCGGGGTTTCCAGTCGCCGAGCCGCTGGAGCTTGGCCTGCAGCCAGAGGTTCTCCCAGCCCGAGAGGTCGTCGTCGAGGATCACCTCCGCGGCGACCCAGCCGATCCGCTGCTTGACCTGCATCGGCTGGCGCACAACGTCGTAGCCCGCGACCGACGCCTGGCCGTCCGACAGGTCGCTGAGACCGGTGAGGAGCTTGATGATCGTCGTCTTCCCCGCACCGTTGGGGCCGAGGAGGCCGAAGATCGTCCCGGCCCGGACGTCCATGTCGACGTGGTCGACGGCGAGGAGCTTTCCGTAGAGCTTGGTGAGCCCGGTCGCCCGGATCGCGCTCGGCGCGCTCATCGCCCCACCCCCGGCGGCGTGTTCCGCGGCCCGTCCCGTGCCTCGGCCAACCTTGAGGCCCCACGACGCAGCTCCCGGATCGCCTCGCGCCGGACTCGCTCGAGGCCGGCGGCCGGCACTTCCGAATGGCCCAGGTGCAGTTCGAGCCCGTCGACCGCCCGCCGGAGCCGGACGAGCAGGAGCGTCCCCGGATCGCTGACGCCCATGACCTCCGACCAGAGCGCGCTCAGGTCGGGCGCGTTCCGCCGGAGAGGCGAGGCGCGGGCGCGGACGTGAGAGAGGAGCCGACGTCCCGCGGGAGTGATCGTGTGTACCATGCGGCGGCCCGCGCTCTTGCGATACGCCAGGCCCCTCGCGACGAGGCGGTCGAGCGCCGGATAGATCGCCCCCGGACCGGGTCGCCACGCCCCGCCGGTCCGCGCCTCGACTTCGGCCGAGAGTCCGTAGCCGTGGACGGGGCCGGCCCGCGCCATGCGCGCGAGCGCGAAGAGCGTGAGGGCCCCCCGGGTTCGCTCGTCGCCGCGCGAAGCCTGCCGAGTCATCGCCGCGGTGTGGACCCGTGCCTATATGATTATTCTGTATTCGATGTATTGACGTCACCCCGCCGCGGTCCGCCGTCCCGAGGCTCTTGTCAAAGCCGCGGACCCGCGGCGCTCCGCGCCCACCTCCCTGCCGCCGGAGCGCCTTGTCGATCACCGCGGGGTCGGCCACCTCCCGGAGGGCCGTCCCGGTCGCAGCGAGGAGGTGGCCCGACCCAGCCCTCGCGAACCGGATCCGGCTCGCACCTGTACCGAAGAAGATCCCCCGGCGGGCAGACACGACCCTCCGCTCGCCGATCGTGACCGCTCCGATCCCTTGGTGACGTCGTCGACGAGCCGCTCCCTTTCGGCGGCCTCGGCGGAGAGGCCCTCGAGCCCACCCATCGCCACCCCCACCGACGCCGCCGCGAGAGGCGCGGCCTCGTCGTCGCCGCCCCCCGCTGCACGGCACGGCGAGGACCACGAACGGATCGGCGACCGGACGCGACGGGTCGCGGAGGCAGCACCGTTTCGGGCCTCCGAGCCCGAAGGCTCCGCGCCGGCGGGCGTGACGGGGTCGAGGGGCCGTCCCTCTACGCGATTGATGAGGACCGCGGCCGCTCGCGGCCCTCGTGCAGCACGGTTGACGGCATTCCTATTCGTCCCCACTCGAGTCCTCGTCCGGACGCCCGCGCCTCGTCGCGGGCGATCCCTAGGTGAAGCGATGGCACCCGGTGCAGGCCGCGCGGCGGAGGATCCCGTTCCGGACGATCCTGCGCCGCCGGCGACGCACCGGGTACGCCTCGGGGCGCGCGCGCCTGCCGGCGCCGGTCGGGTGAGCGAAGGCCGTGCGGCCGCCGCGGTCGGAAGCGCGGAACTCCCGGCCCCGACGCCGGCGCTCCGCCTCGTCGAGAAGTTTGCGCACCACCGTCGGGATGCCGCAGCCTGGGGGTGGGGCATCTTCGGGACCGGCGCGCGCGAGCCCATCGTCCGGATCCACCACGGCTCGGTGCCGATCTTCGTGAGAGACCTCGGGAAGTGCCTGATGGTCGTCGGGGTCATCGACGTCCCGCCCGAGGTGCGGGAGAAGCTCGCCAAGGCCAGCGGCGCCGAGCAGGAGGCGTTCCTCTCCGGGCTGCGCGAGGAGCTGATGCAGTGTCCCCGCGTCGGCTTCGCCTTCGCACCCGGTCCGCTCCGCGGCGCGGAGACCCTCGAACGAATCGCGCTCGACCAGACGTTCCAGGTCGCCGAGAACGACGCCAGCTCGTTCAACCGATTCTGCGATGCCATCCAGGAGACCGAGACGATCCTCCTGAGGGCCGCCGAGTACCTGCGTCGGTTCCTCGTTCGGTCCGCGGAGACCGAGGTCTACTCGACGAACTCCTCGCCCCCGACGAGCCTCTACCTATAGCCGGGGCCCCGTCGCGTGCCCACGACGGTGTTCGGCGCGCGCCCCGGAGGCGGCCGATACGAATCGTACCGGCTCGGCCAACGTCCGCTTCAGCGGGTCGAACCAGACCACGGAGCCGATCCCGGCCGCGACAGCGATGAGAAGCTCTCGGACTCCGGGCGCGGAGAACGCGAAGACAGAGGCCGCCGACGGGACGTAGATGGCGAGGAGGAGCAGCACCGAGCCGAGGACCGTGACGCCGGCCGCGATGGGGTTGGGCGAGAGGATCGCCCGGTAGAACGGCCGGTCGTACGAGCGGTTCAGGTGAAGCAGCGTCAGGTTCGACACGACCAGCGTGGCGAAGCTCAGCGCCCGGGCCTCCTCGGCTCCGTAGCCGAGCGAGAGGGAGACGAAGTAGACCGCGAGCGTGGCCGCGGTCGCGCTGAGTCCGACCGTCAGGCTCGCGGCGAGGGGCTTGGCGCTCACGAGCGGTTCCCCGGGGGGCCGAGGGGCGTGCCGCATCAGCCCGGTCTCCTCGGGCTCCCCCTCGAAGGCGAGCGACGAGGCCGGGTCGACGATCAGCTCGAGGAACACGATCTCGATCGGGAACAGGAGGATCGGCAGGCCGAGAAGGACCGGCAGCAGAGCCATGCCCGCGAGCGCAACGTGCACCGAGATCAGGTAGCCGATCGCCTTGCGCATGTTGCCGTGGATCCGCCGGCCCATGCCGATCGCCTCGACGATCGTCGGGAACGCGTCGTCGAGGAGGACGAGCGAGGCGGCCTCGCGGGCCACGTCGGTGCCCCGCGAGCCCATCGCGATCCCGACGTCCGCGGCCCGGAGCGCCGGTGCGTCATTGACTCCGTCGCCGGTCATCGCGACGATCTCCCCCTCGCGGCAGAACGCCGAGACGACCCGGAGCTTTTCGTCGGGCGTGATGCGCGCGAAGACGCTCGTGGTCTCGAGGGCCCGGGTGAGCTCGTCGTCGGACATCGCGCCGAGTTCGGCGCCGGTGACGACCCGTCCCTGCGGGGGAAGACCGGCGGCGAGAGCGATCGCGCGCGCCGTCTCGGGGTGGTCGCCCGTCATCATGACCACGCGGATCCCGGCCTCTTGGCACTCTCGGACCGCCGCCGGCACTCCGGCGCGCAGCGGGTCGGCGAGCCCGACGAGGCCCACGAGCCTCGGGCGTTCCTGCGACCGCTCGGACGCGGTGACGGCGAGGACGCGGAGCCCCCTCGTGGAGAGCTCGCGGACCTGCGCCTCCCAGCGCGCGCGCTGCTCCGCGTCGGCGACATCGCGCCCGAGGACGGCCTCGGGCGCCCCCTTGCGGGCGAGGACCTCGCGGCCGTCCGGCGACGCGGCCCAGACGTTGGTGACGCTCAGGCTCTCGGGCGTGAACGGCTCGTGGCGGAGCCGGACGGGGGAGGGGCCGACCGACGCGGTCGCCTCCCGGGACCCGACCTGGGCGATCGCCTGCTCCATCGGGTCGTGCGACTCCGGCTCGCTCGCAAGGTGAGCGAACGCGGCCAGCGGCCGCACCGACGGGTCGAGCCCTCCGTCGGTGCCGTCGAGGTCGACGACGTGGCCCGGCGTATCGCAGAGCGCCACCACGCGCATCCGGTTCTCGGTGAGTGTCCCGGTCTTGTCGGTGAGGAGGACCGTCACCGCCCCGAGCGTGGGGATCGTGCCGAACTTGCGCGCAAGGGCGCGATGACGTGCCATGCGCCGGGCTCCGAGGACGGAGTAGAGCGTCAGGACGACCGGGATCTCCTCGGGCAGCAGACCGATGGCGAGCGCCGTTCCCGCGAGCAGCCCCTCGATCCATCCCCCCGTGCGGAGTCCGACGGCGATGGCGACGACCGCCGTTCCGATGACGGCGAGGATCGCCATGGCCCGCACGAGCCCCGCGGTCTGCCGCCGCAGGAGCGGCGTCCCCGTCTCGAGCGTCGACAGCGCGATCGCGATCCGACTCACCTCGGTCGCGGCACCGGTCGCCTCGACCTCGGCGAACCCCTGGCCCCGCACGACGAGCGTGCTCGCGAAGAGGAACGGCTGGTCCTCCCCTCCGGGGCGCGCCCAGGGCGTCGCGTCGGTGTCCGGGAGCTTGCGGACCGGGACCGACTCGCCCGTGAGGAGCGACTCGTCGACGAGGAGGCCGGCCCCGGAACGGACTCGGGAATCGGCGGGCACCCGCTCGCCCTCGGCCACGAGGACCCAGTCCCCCCGAACGAGCTGGTCCGAGGGGAGGCGGCGAACGGCGCCCGCCCGTAGGACCCGAGCGGTCGGTTGCGAGAGGTCCCGGAGCGCTTCGAGGGTCCTCTCGGCGCGGTACTCCTGGACGACGTCGAGAGTGACGATCACGCCCACCGAGGCGGCGAGCAGGATGGCGTCGCGCGGCTCCCCGAAGAGGACGTAGAGCACCACGGCGCCCACGAGGAGGAAGACCATCGGCTCGCGCAGGACGTCGATCACGAGAGTGACCGGTGAGCGCGGCTTGCCCCGGGGCAGGTGGTTCGGCCCGTCGCGTGCGAGCCTTCGAGAGGCTTCCGCCTCGTCCAGCCCGGTCGCGCCTGGCGGCGGGGAGAGGAGAGGCGGAACACCCCCGTTCTGCATCCGATGCTCGTCTCCGTCGTGGCGGCCGGTCGTTCTCTCGAGGCCCGGCCGGTCTCAACGGGTAGCGCGACGGGCCCTATCCGACTTCCGTCTGCCCCGGCTGAGCGATCGGGACCGGACGATGGGCCCGTGGGGCCGGCGAGCCCGGGGCGGCGCCCACGGGTCAGGGGGGTAGGCGGACATCCTCCGCGCCAGCCCACCCGCGGGGATCCGGACCCGGATCGCCCGGCGGTCCGCCCCTTCTCGGCTCGGCCGACCGTCGAGTTCGAGTTCCCCGTACGGGGAGAGGGCTCTCCCGAAGAGTTCCGATCCCTTCGTGGGCGGGGTCGAGCCGATGGCGACGCGTCCCACCCTCGCCCGAACCTAGTAGGACTCGACCTGCAGCCCGGGGACGCGCGCGAATCCACGATTGCGCGTAATCAGACGCTGCCCGTGACGAAGGCTGATCGCGGCGATCAACAGGTCCCCCGCGCCCAGCGGCTCTCCCCTATCGATGAGCTCGGCGCCAATCCGCCCCGCCAATCGACAGGCCTCCTGATCGAACTCGAGCCACTGGAGCGATCCCACCAATTCTCCCGCGACTCGCAGGGAACGGCCCCCAAGTACGTGAGCCCCGACCATGACCTCGGCGGCCGCCGGAGGGGTGATGAATCGCAACTCGCGGGAGGCCTCCAATCGATCGAGGTGGACTACGGCCCTCGGATCCCGGCGAAGGAGGTCGATCAGAAAGCTAGAGTCGAGACTGGCCATTGACGTGCTCACCGTCGGCGGGCGAGCCGGGACATCTCGGAGCGAGAGGTCCGGTCGGTATCTTCCAACCAGGCTCCGAATCGGTCGAGCTTCGCGGTCGAGGCGTCCTGCCAACCTCCGACGAACTCCCTGAGGGACTGCTCCGACCGTGCGAGGCGGCGAACGACCTCGCTGAAACTCTCGCCCTCGCGCTTTCGCGAGGCCAACACGAGGTAGGCGTCCTCGGATAGCGTCACCGTCTTTACCGACACAAGTGTGTTTATACCAACACGCTACACATGAGTTTCCCTGCCGCGGTGGAAGGACGCCTTCTCTGCCTGAGGCGGGACCGCGGGGATCGGGCCCTGGCGTGTAGGGCCTCGCTAGACTCAGGGTGCCGGGAGAGAGCCTTCCTTGAAAGGTCCAATCCCTGTCCCTTCACCAGTCACCGCGGGGTCCGAGCGAGGCCGGTCGCATCTTCTCGATGGCTGCGCCGATAGGGATAAGTAAGATAACGCCCCGTATGCCCCGGCATGACGCGACGCCAGGTTCGGTTGGGGCGATGCTACCGATGCGCCCACACCTGGCGCATGCGCCGTCGCTATCCCAGAACCTGTCCCGCGTGTAAGTCCCGGCTCTGGCGGGTGCCCAAGATCCGACCCCTCCGTATCGGATCGGGATTGGGCATCGACGACCTGCTCGCGCCCCATCGGTCGGAGATCCTTCGGGTCGGACGCCGACACGGCGCCATCGGCTTCCGGGTCTTTGGTTCCGTGCGCCGGAGGGATGCGACCGACCTGAGCGACGTCGACCTCCTGGTCCGACTGCGGAAGTCGGCGTCCTGGCTGGACTTCTCTAGCCTGCACGCCGACCTAGAGACCATCCTGGGTCGCAAGGTGGACCTGATCGAAGAGGGGCAGCTGCCCTGGGCACTGCGCCCACAGGTCGAGGCGGAAGCGGTGGCCCTTTGAAAGAGGCCGACCGCCGAGACCGGTTCCTGGTCGCGGAAATGCTTCGGCACTGCGAAGTGATCGCTGAGAACGTCGCGAAGGGCCGCACCGCGTTCGAGAAGGACTCGTCCACGAAGTATGCGACGGAGCACGCGGTCGAACTCTTCTCGGAGGCGGCCGAGAAGCTAAGCTCCGAATTCGAGGCGGCGAATCCGTCGATTCCGTGGAAGGGCCTTCGGCCCCTCCGGCGCGAGGTGGCGCACTCGTACGACGCCGGCCGACCCCCCGTTGATCCAGAGCGGGTGTGGCGCTTTGTCCGAGACGACGTTCCGAAGATCGTTCGAAAACTCAAGGCGGCCGAGTACGGGAATCACTTGGATTAGCCAGTGTTCAAGGGCGGCTCCGTGTTCTCGTGAGCTTCGTCCGATTGGTCGACCCGTGGTAGCGCCGCATCGCAAGAAGGTTCAGGTGCGGGGAGAGGGCACGCTCGAATGGTTCCAATCCCAGGCAGCCGGCCCGGGGCACGCCTCCCCGCCCCCTTCCCGCCTAGCGGTAGATCCGAGAACGGTGGTCCACGCGCTCGACCAGGATCGTCCGGGTCGCCGGGTCGAGGAGTGCGAGCAGTCGGTACTCGCCGATCCGGAGCTTCCGATCATCGGAAGCCACGAGGGCGAGAAAGTAGCGTGGCGGGTCCATCGCCGCGGTCTCCAACTTTCGGACGACCCGACGGGCGACGGACGGATCCAGGCGGCCCAAGTCTCGGGCGGCCGTTTCGGACCAGAGGATTGTCCAGGGCTTCAGAGGTTCAACCGGCGCTTGAGCTCCCGGTGCGCCACCGTGCGACCCGCTCGCAGGTCGAGTCGAGAGTTGAGCAAGCCAACCCGGAACGCCGCTCGGTAGACTCCCTCTTCGTCTCCGCTCGGCAGCAGGTCGAGCAGCTTGTTGAGCAGCTCATCGTAGGTCTCGCGCGGGGACTGTTTCAGCTGGGACAGACGATCGCGGGTCTCGGAGGATAGCTGGACGGTCGTGATCACGCCCATACATGGCTCATGGTGAGCATATAGCTTGCCATATGCCAAGAGGTTGGGGGTTCAGGTGCGGGGAGAGGGATTTGAACCCACGAACTCCTACGAGACCAGACCCTGAATCTGGCGCCTTTGGCCAAGCTTGGCAATCCCCGCGCGGCCGCTTCGAACCGGGTCGGCCTAATGAACCCTTTGTCGGGAGCCGACGCTATCGAGCCTTCTCGGCGGCCTTCGCCTCGTTGAGGACGTCGAGCGCCTCTCCGACGGTCGCGCGCTCGTGGACGATCGCGCGGAGCGCCTCGAGCATCGGCACCGGGTGCTCCGACTGCCAGATGTTCCGTCCCATGTCGACGCCGTGGGCCCCCTGGGCGATCGCGCCGTGCGCGAGCTCGAGGGCGGCTCGGTCGCTGTCGAGCTTCGGGCCGCCGGCGACGACGATCGGAACAGGGCAGCCCTCGACGACCTTGTCGAAGCCGTCGCAATAGTAGGTCTTGACGAGGTGCGCCCCGAGCTCCGCCGAGACCCGGCAGGCCAGAGCGAGGTAGCGCTGGTCCCGCTTCTCGAGCTCCTTGCCGACGGCGGTGATCGCCATCACGGGCATGCCGACCTCCTCGCCCTCGTCGACGAGGCGGCCGAGGTTGACGAGCGACTCGTGCTCGTGGGGGGCTCCGACGAACACCGAGAGCGCGACGGCGCTCACGTTGAGGCGCACGGCCTCGCGCATCGAGACCGTCGTCGCCTCGTTGGAGAGGTCCTCCTTGAGGACCGTCGCGCCGCCCGAGACGCGGAGCACGATCGGCACCCTCGCCTCGGGCGGGACCGAGGTCCGGAGGACGCCCCGGGTCAGCGCGAGCGCGTCCGCGTGGTCGAGGAGCGGGGCGATCGTCGCGCGCGCGTTCTCGAGCCGCCGGGTCGGGCCCATGAAGTAGCCGTGGTCGACGGCGAGCATCACGGTGTTGTGGGAGCGGGGCGAGATCATCCGCGCGACGCGATTCTGCAGTCCCCAGTCCATGGCCGAACCTCTCGAGCGCGACGACCGGCAGGGCTCTTAGCCGTTGCCGAGGGACCCGCGCCTCAGTCGGCGCCGGGTACCTCCCCGCCCCGTAGGGTCACCGGCACGCGGGGGTCCTCCTTGACGCGGTTGAGCACGACCTGCGTGTTGGACCGCTCGACGTACGGGTCCTGGAGGGCGCGCTTCACGAACCGGTCGAGGTCCCGCCGGTCCCGAAAGCGCCCGATGAGGAGGGCGTCGTAGTCGCCGGTCACGTCGTAGATCGCGTAGGCCCGGGGGTCCCGAGAGAGCCGCTCCTCGACCTCGCGGAGCTTGCCCTTCGAGATCCGGATCCCGATCGTCGCCCAGAGGTCCCAGCCGAGCTGCTCGTCGTCGAGGAGCGGCACGTAGCCCTTGATGACGCCGTCCCGCTCGAGCCGCGCGACGCGCGCGCTCACCGTCGTCGGCGAGACCTTGAGCCGCTGCGCGATCTCGCGATGGCTGCGGCGTGCGTCGATGTTGAGCTCCTGGAGGATGGCCCGGTCGAGCTCGTCGAGGCTGGACGTTCGCCGCATGCTGTAAAGAATACTGGGACAAGAATAAGGTCTTCTGTTTCGAAACTGGACAATCGGCCTGTCCGCGGGCCCGAGGGTTGAAGTAGGCCGGGCGGGTCGGAAGCGCGGGGACGGCGATGGCGGTCGCGAGCGGGGCGGGGGAGTCGCGGGAGCGGGCCGAGCTGGGCGCGGAAGCGCTCGCGCGGATCAAGGAAGAGCGGCTCCGTTGGGTCGAGCTGTTCTACACCGACCTGCTCGGCGGGTTCAACCACATCCACCTGCCGGCCGACACGATCGACGCCGAGGCGTTCGCCTCGGGAGTGCCGAAGCTCGACGGCTCCTCGGTCAAGGGGTTCCGCGAGATCTACGAATCCGACATGATCCTCAAGCCGGACCCGACGACGTTCGCCTCGATCCCCTGGGGCGCCGCACACGGAGGCTCGGCGCGGTTCATCTGCGACATCCTCGTCGGCGCCTCGAAGCAGCCGTACGGCCACGACCCGCGCGGGATCGCCCGCCGGGCCTCCGCGGTGCTGGAGAGCGCCGGCTACGACCGCTCCTACTGGGGCCCGGAGATCGAGTTCTTCGTCTTCGACGCCGTTCGCCTGGTCCCGTCGGCCGACTCGGTGAGGGACGCCTGGGGCGGCGCCGGCTACCTCATCGATAGCGCCGAAGCGCCCTGGCAGGCCCAGGACGGCCACGGCTCGATCCGGTTCAAGGAGGGCTACCACAGGGCCGGTCCGGCCGACGCCCTCGAGGGGATGCGCAGCGAGGTGTGCAACATCCTCGCCGACGACTTCCACATCCGCATGGACGCCCACCACCACGAGGTCGCGACCGCCGGCCAGGGAGAGATCAACATCCGGTTCGACGACCTGATCCCCGCGGCCGACCATGTCCAGGACGTCCACTACGTGCTCAAGAACGTGGCCCGACAGCACGGGAAGGTCGCCTCGTTCATGCCGAAGCCGGTCTTCGGGGACAACGGGATCGGGATGCACATGAACCAGTCGATCTGGACGGGCGGCCAGAACGCGTTCTACGACGCGAACGACGCCTACGCCGAGGTGAGCCAGACCTGCCGCTACTACGTGGGCGGGCTGCTCAACCACGCTCGCGCCCTCTGCGCGATCACGAATCCGACGACGAACTCCTACCGCCGCCTGGTCCCGGGCTACGAGGCGCCGGTCTTCATCGCGTGGAGCCGGTCGAACCGCTCGGCCAACGTCCGCATCCCGTTCTACCACCGGGGCCGACCGGAGGCCAAGCGCGTCGAGTACCGGACCCCCGACTCCGCGGCGAACATCTACCTCACCGAGGCGGCCCTCGCGCTCGCCGGGCTCGACGGGATCAAGCACAAGATGGAGCCGCCACCGCCCGTCGACCAGGACATCTACAAGCTCACGCCCGCGCGCCGGAAGGAGCTCGGTGTGCGGGAGCTGCCGGGCTCGCTGGGGGAGGCGCTCGAGTGCCTCCGCTCCGACGACGGCTTCCTCAAGGGGGTCTTCGAGAGCTCGGTGCTCGACGTCTGGCACGAGATGAAGCACGACGAGCAGCTCCAGCTGAACCTCCGGCCGCACCCCTACGAGTTCTACCGGTACCTCGACGTCTAGGCCCGGACCGCGAGAGCGCCAACCGTTTCCCCCCTCCCCGCTAGCGTGACGGCGGGCCGATGGCATCGACTCGAGCGGTCGCGTTCGTCAACGGCCGGGTCTTCACGGGCCGGCGATGGGTCGAGGCGGTCGGGATCTCCGACGGGGTCGTCGACGCCGTCGGCGACGGGGCCGCCGTGCGCCGGGCCTCTCCGACGGGGACCGAGGTCGTCGACCTCGCGGGCGACTGGCTCGTGCCGGGGCTCGTCGACGCCCACCTCCACCTGGCCGGCTCCGTCCTCGCGCTCGACGGCCCCGACCTTCGCGGCGCGCGCTCCTTCTCCGAGCTCGAGCAACGTCTCCGGGGAGCGGCCCCGGGACGTCGCGCCGTCCTCGCGAGGGGGTGGGACGACACCCTCCTCGCCGAGCGTCGCTACCCCGGCCGGGACGACCTCGACCGATGGGACCTCGGGCTCCCCGCCGTCCTCTACCGGGTCTGCGAGCACGTCGCGACGCTGAACTCGCTCGCGCTCGACGCGCTCGGGCTCGAGGAGCGGTCGTCGGATCCACCGGGAGGCCGCCTCGGCCGCTCGAACGGTCGGCTCGACGGCCGGCTCTACGACGGGGCGCTCGCCCTCACCGCGCCGCTCGTCGGGGCCGCCTACGCAACGGCGGCGGCGACGACCGCTCGGTTCCTTCGGTCGCTCGGGGCGCTCGGGCTCACGACGGTCGCCCCGATGGCCGTCGACCCTATCGAGGTCGCGCAGGCCGTGTCGTCGATCTCGGGCGAGCCGATGCCGGTCCGGCTCCGCCCCTACGTGGGGCGGCGGTTCCTCGGGGGAGGCGGTCCGTCGCTCCCGAGCCCGACTCCAGCGCTTCGCTACGCCGGCGTCAAGCTGTTCGCCGACGGCTCGCTCGGGGCGCGGACCGCCTGGCTCTTGGAGCCGTACGCCGACGCGCCCGGCTCCTCGGGGTCCCCTCCGTACCCCACTGCGGACCTCGACGAGTCCCTCGAAGCCGCCGACGAGGCCGGGCTCGCCGTCGCCGTCCATGCGATCGGCGACGGCGCCATCGCCGCGGTCCTCGAGGCGTTCGCGGCCCGGCCTCCTCGCCTCCGACCCCGCCTCGAGCACGCGTCGGTGACGCCCCCGGGCCTGATCCGGCGCCTCGCCGCTTGTCGCCCGTCGCTCGTCGTCCAGCCCCGTTTCGCCGTGAGCGACACGTGGCTCTCCGAGCGGCTCGGGCCGGACCGGGCCCGCTGGACCTACGCGCTACGCAGCCTTCGCTCGGCCGGGCTCGTGCTCGCCGGGTCCAGCGACGCCCCCATCGAGCCGGTCGACCCGTGGACGGGGCTCCGGGCCGCGGCGTCGTCGAGGCCCTCGAGCCCGGGCGAGGCGCTCTCGGCGCCCGAGGCGTTCGGTCTCTATACGACCGGGGCCGCTCAGGCCCTCGGGGAACCCAGGCTCGGCTCCCTCGAGGCCGGTGCCCTCGGTGACGCCGTGCGCGTCTCCGGGCGTTCGTGGGAGAGCCTCCTCGAGCTCGGTGCCGGAGGCGTCCTCGCGACGTACGTGGGCGGCCTGCCGGTCTTCGAGCGCGGGCCCGCGGGCCGCGACCCGCAAAGGCGCTAAGAAGCGGCCCGCCTCCTCCCGCGCGTGTCGGACGCCCCCGAGGTCCCGCCGTTCCGCGCCTTCTCCGCGACGATGCGGGTCGACGCGCTCATCTCCGACTGGCGCGCCGCCCTCGAACCCGAGCACTCCACCGAAGAGAAGGAGCGCGAGCTCTACGGCCAGGCCTTCGAGGCGTACCTCGAGGGGGACTACGGCTTCGGCGTCTGGTGCTGGCACGAGTGCGACCGCCTCACCAACGCCTTCTCGGGCAGCGTTCGGGAGGTGACGAGGGTCCTCGGCCCGGGGCGGTACTTCGGCTTCAGCCACCGGCGCGCGGTCGCCGATCGTGTCCAGCTCGACCGGGTCTACCGCCCGCGAAAGGGGGACATGAGCACGCCGAGGACCGACGCGGTCATCCTCCCCCAGTACCAGCTCCTCTGCGCCTACCTCGTCCGGGCCCGCGCGGGCGACGCGAAGGCGAAGGCCCAGCTCGAGATCGCGATCGGAGAGCAGGCGGACCGTCGCCGCGCCGACGCGTTCTTCCGGCACTTCGAGACGTTCCAGCGGTTGCTCGAGCGGCCTGCGGCCCCCGCGATCCCGCCGGTCGCGGCAGCGCCGACGGCGGCGGCGACCGCGACGGCCCCGGCCGACCCCCCCGCGCGTCCTCGGCGCCGCAAGAGCTCATAGCGCCTGCCGGGGTCGGGGGCGCACGGCGCGCTGGCTCCTACGCTTCGGCTACGACGGCGCCGGCTTTGCGGGCTGGGCGCGACAGCCCGGCCTCAGGACGGTCGAGGGCGAGATCCTCCGGGCCCTGCCGAGGCTCGGCATCGCGCCGTCGGCCGAAGCCGCCCACCTCCAGGTGGCGAGCCGGACCGACCGCGGGGTCCACGCTCGGGGCAACGCGCTCGCCCTCAACTCGCCGCTGGACCCGGGGCCCCTCCTGCGCGCGATCAACGGAGTCGCGCCGGACCTCTTCTTCACCCGCCTCCGGCAGGTGCCGGAGCGGTTCAACCCGAGAGCCGCCGTCTCGAGGAGCTACCGCTACTTCGAGCCGTCGGAGGGCCGTTTCCCGGACCGGTGGCGCGAGCTGCTCGAGGGGTTCGTCGGGCCGGTCGACGTCCGCTCCTTCGGGCGGGGGGTCCCGAGCGCGGCGCCGGTCTTCCGCGAGGTCGAGGCCGCCTCCCTGCGCGTCGAGGGGCCGCTCCTCGTCGTCGAGCTCCGCGCCCGGTCGTTCGTCTGGGGGATGGTCCGGAAGATCGTCGCGGCGGTGCGTGCGGCCGCCTCGGGGGAGCTCGAGGAGTCGGCGCTCCGCGACGCGATCGCGGGCCGCCGTCGGGTCACGCTGCCGCTCGCCGAGCCGGAGCGCCTCGTGCTGTGGTCCGTCGACTTCGACGAGCCGTTCGACGACGGCCTCGAGAGGGTGTCGCGGCGGCAGTCCCGTCGAGGTCGCGAGTCGCTCGAGGCGGCGCTCGTCCGGGCCGCCGTCGTCCGCGTGCTCACGGCCGAGGTCGCGAGCGCTCCCGGTGGGTGAGCGGACGCCCCGTCGGAGGGGCCGGCTCGAGCTGCGCCGTCCCGGAGCGTCGGGAGCCTATCGCGCGCCGCGCGGCTCGACCGGCAGCCGGTTCCGGGTCATGTCGAACGTCGACCACTTGTGGCAGAGCGGGCAGGCCATGTACCGCGAGCGGCCGAGCCGGAACGCCGTCACGGCCGCGCCGGGGACGTAGTCGAGGTCGAACGTCCCCCCGCACTTCGGGCAGGTGAGTCGGACCCTCGAGATGACGCCGGGGGTGCCGAGCGCCGAGTTCCGTCGGTAGACCCACGCGTAGTAGACGACGAGGAGCACGAGGACGACCGCGGCGATCGCCAACCCCAGGAGCGAGGCGAGGCTCATCGTCCCCTCCGCCCGGAGGCGCGCGGCCCCGTCGTCGTCGCGGAGGACCGGCGGGGCGACCGGGTGACGAGCGCCTGCAGCCCCCGGAGCATCGTGACGAGCGGCTCCTCGACGAGGAGGGGTGGGGGCGCCGCTTTCGAGCCCGGCAGGACCTTCTCCTCGACGAGGGCCGCGGCCGCATACCGCTGCCAGTCGACCGCGGCGTCGGCCGCCTTGCGGCGGATCCCCCAAAGGAGCTTCCGGCGGTAGGCAGGGTTCGGGAACGCGGAGACGAGCGCCCGCCGTCCCGTCTCCGGGTCGTCAGAGCTCCGCGCCACGAGATCGAGGTAGAGCCTCTCTCTCTCGCTGAACATGGTCCGCGGAGGCCTCGAGCGGAGATAGGCGTTACTGTATTCGGTAACGGGCCCCGCGATCGAACCCGTTCGCCTCGCGCGGCCCCCGCAGACCCGGCTCGGGCTCGCCGCCCGGGGCGGCCCCTGTCGGCTCGACGCCCCCCGACGAGGGCGAACGTCCACGAGGGCACGCGGCCCGTGTTCCCTCGTCGCGGCCTCCTCGCGGCGATGGCCGCACCGGTCGCGCGGGTCCGCGCCGCGCGGTCCTCCGACGAGCCCGCCGTCGACGGCCTCTACCGGCACTACGTCCGGCATTCGTCCGCGACCGTCGGCATCGCGCCGCTCGACCCCGAGGTCCGGCACGCCGGGTGGCGCGACCCCGCGCGCGGCGGCCCGCACCGACTCCTCCTCGCGGAGTCGGAACCGGGGGCGCTCCTCGGCTGGGCGGCGAGCGGGCCGTTCCGACCCCGGGCCGCCTACGTGACGATGGTCGAGACGTCGGTCGATACGTCGGCCTACTGCCACCCCGACTCGCTCGGACAACAGGTGGGCCCGAGGCGGTACGGGGCCCTCTTCGCCGAGCTCGCCGACGAGGCGATCGAACGGGTCGTCGCCGACGTCACGCTGCCGAACCCGGCGTCGATGGCGCTCCACGAGCGCTTCGGGTTCCGGCGCGTCGGCGTCTTCACGAGGGTCGGCCGGAAGTTCGATCGGTTCTGGGACGTCGCCTGGCTCGAGCGACCCCTCCGCCTCGGGGCCGATCCCGACGGCTGACGAGCCTCGGACCCGACGCGCGAGCGTCCCCGAGACGGGCGCGCCTCAGCCCGTTCGGGTCCGTTGGCGGAGCCTCGCGATCGAGAGGGCGAGCGCCGCGCCCGCGGCGACGCCGAGCGGTCCCCAGAGCCACGCCGAGCCGAGCCACCCGTTCCCCGAGCTGCTGTTGTTCGCTCCCGGAGCCGGCCGGGAGAGGTCGGGGTTGTACGAGACCGCGAGCGTTCCGTTGCCGCTGACGACGAGGCTCACGCCGCTCGCGCTGACGTTCCCCGTGGCCGTCCACGCGCCGAAGCTCTCCCCGACGCACGAGGCCCCGGAGAGCGTGTGCGGCCCCGCGGGCAAGAGCCCGCGGGTCCCGTTCGCGTAGGCGACCCCGTCGACGAGGATCGCGGCGCCGCAGGTGGCCGGGGTCACGAGGAATCGAACGGTGAACGGCAGCGTCGTCGAGATCGTGTAGACCGCCGCGACGCTCCCCGAGCCGCTCACGACGAGCTGCGTCGAGGGCCCGGCGCCCGAGGTGGCGACGCCGCCCTCGGCGATCCAGTCGGAGAAGTCGTAGCCCGAGCAACTGCCGGCGATCAGCGGGACGGTGGCCGGCGCCATCGTCAGCGACGCGCCGTCCCCGACCTGGCTCCCGTCGACGAGGAGGGGACCGCACCCGGCGGGGAGCACGCGGACCGAGACATTGGCCTCGGTGAGGGACGGGGCGTACAACGGCTCGACGCTGCCGTTCCCCGAGACGGTGAGGGAGGTCGTCGCCGAGAGGGCGGCACCGACCGAGGCGCCACCGGCGACGACCCACCGGGAGAAGCTCTCCGTCCCACAGCTCGCGGCGGCGATCGCGTAGGTCCCGAGGGCGAGCGAGCGAGCGGTGTTCGGCGAGACCGTCACGCCATCGAGCGTGCCGAACGGGCAGCTCCCGGGCGCGAGGAACTCGACGGTGGCGTTCGCGGGCCCGGGGGTCGTCGTCGTGAACCGCGCCACGACGGAGCCGCTCGCGCCGACCGCCACCGTCGCGGAGGCGGCGTTGTAGCGCACGCCACCGCCGGTCGAGATCGAGGTGGTCGCGTAGCCAACGCAGGGGGTCGCCGTGACGTTGTAGCTCCCGGCGGGCAGCGAGAGCGTGAACCCGTTCGGGTACGGCACGCCGTTGACCGACACGGTGCCGCACGAGAACGGCGAGGTCACGAGGGTGACGAGCGGGACCCTCGGTGCCACGGGGGTCGGCACGGGATAGAGGCCGGTGTAGAGGCCCGGGCCCACGGACCCCGAGAAGAAGGCGAAGAGGTCCGTGGCGTTGAGCTGGCTGTAGTCGTGGACCCCGTTCGGCTCGTAGACGTAGCGGAAGGAGAAGTTCGCGGGGTCGAGGGCGGCGTAGGCCGCGAGGGGCGTCGTGCACGAGGGGCTCTCGTTCCAGCCGGAGATGTAGAGGCAGCTGGTCTGGAGCAGGGAGTCGTTCGCCTCGAGATACGGCCACACCGACGGGTTGTTCGGGATCGCGAGGTCGCTGCCGCCGGCCGTGAAGTACAGGCGGAGACCCTTCGCGGCCTCTGGCTGCAGCCGAAGCATCGAGAGCGACTGCCAGACGGAGGCCGCGATCGAGGAGGCGTTCGGGTAGCCTCCCGAGGTGTTGAGGAGGGCGTTGACGTCGGGCCCGGAGCGGATGGAGAGGCCGTAGCTGGTGAGCTCGTAGATGTCCGACTCCGTCGCGATCGCGCCGAGACCGGCAAAGAGGCCCGGGTGCGCGAGCCCGATCGCCAGCGTGCCCATGCCGCCCATCGAGAAGCCGAAGAGGTAGAGGCGGGAGACGTTGCGCAGGCTCTCCTCGTGCGTGATCGCGTCGAGGATGTCCTGCGCCTGCGGGCCGGTGTAGGGGGAATCGGTGTAGTAGCCGTCCCCGGTCCTCGTGTTCGGCACGATGAGGAGGTAGCCGGCGGCGGAGGCGGCGGCGATCGTCCTTCCGTCCTCCGACGTGTTGTAGCCGCCGGCCTTCGGGGCGTTCTCGGTCGGGTTGATGCCGTGGAGCTCGACCGCGAGCGGGTAGGCGAGGCGGGGGTCGTACCCGGAGGGGAGGTACTCCTGGTAGCTCAGCTGGAACCCGTCGATCGAGCTCGTGTAGTTGACGATCGACACGGCGGGGCGCGTCACGCTCGCGTGGGCCGTCGAGAGCCCGGCCGGGGCGACCGGGGGCGACCCGCTCGCGACCGGCCCGGCGCCGAGCCACGCGGCGAGAAGGAGGACGAGCCCGAGGCCGACGGCGAGCGCGGCCGCCCTCCTCTCGAGCACGTCCTTCCAAGCCGTCGCACCCCTATATGACGCTGGTCGGCCGTTACTCTCTCGGGTCGGTCACGGGGGAGGCGGTGGCGCCGCCCTCGAGGGGCTCGCGTCCCCGGCGTCGACGGAGGGGTCGGTGCGGGCGCGTTGACAACAACGCCTTGTAGCCACGGCGACCGCCGGGAGATGCGGACGGTCGAGGGGGGTCGGAGCGGGTGGGGTGGTTGTCGAACCTGTGGCGCCGCGGAGGGACGGCGGAGGCGCTCGAGGAGCCCTCCCGAGAGGAGGTCGAGGGGGAGGCGACCCGAGGCGCTCGTCGCACCCCCTCCCCGACGCGGCTGACGACCCTCAACTTCGACCGGTTCCTTCGAGAGCATCCGGCCGCCGTCGTCGACGTCTGGGCTCCGTGGTGTGGCCCGTGCCGGGCGTTCGCCCCCGTGTTCGCGCAGGCCGCGGCCCGCTGGGGGGATCAGGTGGGATTCGGCAAGGTCCACGCCGACCACGAGCCGTCCCTCGTCTCCCGGTTCGGGGTCCGGTCGATCCCTTCCCTTCTCTTCTTCCGGGACGGCGAGCTCGTGCGGACCGAGGTCGGCGTGGTCCCGCCCGAGCGGCTCGCCCGGCACCTCCGAAGGACGTTCGGTACCGCCCTTCGAGGGTAGACGGCCCGTCCGTGCGAGCGATGGGTCTATCCGCGCCGACCGCTTCCCGGCCGGCGTGCGGTTCCGGCGGGCGAAGCCGAAAGCCCCGGCACCGGCGCCGGTGCCGACCCCCGCGCTCGACTCGAGGCCGTCGACCGCCGCCGGGGCCGGCGCTGGCGTGAGCCACGGCCTGCTCGGCGCCTACGTCGGCGCCGCCGGGCTGACCTGGAAGTGTCCGGGCTGCTCCCGGGACGTGCCCAACTGGCTCGAGAACTGCCCCGGCTGCGGAGCCCCTGTGCCTTCGGACCCTCCCTGACGGGGGGGTCGGCGGCGCGCGGGTCGCGACGCCGGCACGCCGCGCTCACGCGCGTGTGCCCTCGTCGGTCCCGGCGGGGGAGAGCGCCTATCCCGAACGGCGGCCTGGGCGGTGGCATGAAGTACCGGCAGCTCGGCCGGAACGGCCCGAAGGTCTCCGCGCTCGGCCTCGGATGCATGGGCATGTCCCAGTCCTACGGGGTCCCCGACGACGAGGAGTCCCTCGCGACGATCGACCGCGCGCTCGAGCTCGGGATCACCTTCCTCGACACGGCGGACATCTACGGGCCGTACACGAACGAGACGCTCGTCGGCCGGGGGCTTCGGGGACGCGCGGACCGGGTGGTGCTCGCGACGAAGTGCGGCTTCGTCCCCGGAGCGGCCGGCGAGAGGAACCGCCTCGACGGTCGTCCCGAGCACATTCGCGCGGCCTGCGACGCGAGCCTCCGACGGCTCGGCGTCGCGACGATCGACCTCTACTACCTCCATCGGGTCGACCCGACGACGCCCATCGAGGAGAGCGTCGGCGCGATGTCCAAGCTCGTCGACGAGGGGAAGGTGCGCTACCTCGGGCTCTCCGAGGTGAGCCCCGAGACGCTGCGGCGCGCGCACGCGGTCCATCCGATCACGGCGGTCCAGAGCGAGTACTCCCTCTGGACGCGCGATCCCGAGGCGGGAGTCCTCTCCGTCTGCCGCGAGCTCGGGATCGGCTTCGTCCCGTTCAGTCCGCTCGGGCGCGGCTTCCTCACGGGCACGGTCCGGAGCGCCGAGGGGCTGGCGCGAGGGGACTTCCGGCGCGGGCTCCCGCGCTTTCTGCCGGAGAACCTCGCGAGGAACCTCTCGCTCGCGGACCGGCTCGTGACGCTCTCGGAGGAGCTCGGCTGCACGCCGGCCCAGCTCGCGCTCGCCTGGGTGCTCGCCCAGGGCGACGAGGTCGTCCCGATCCCGGGCACGAAGCGGCGACGGTACCTCGAGGAGAACGTCGCGGCCGTCGGGCTCGAGCTCCCTCGCACCGCGATCGACCGGCTCGAGGCGCTCTTCCCCCGCGGAGCGGCCGTGGGGGAGAGGTATCCGCCGCCGGCAGCTGCGACGGGGAATCGGTAGGATCGCGGAGCGGCCGCGACGCCGCCGACCGCTGGACCCCCGTTCCACGCCCTCTCCCGCCCTTCTTCTACCCGGGTCTCCCCGTCCGCCGTCGTGGCCCAGTTCGCCGTCCGGATCTACCGCTCCCGAAACGGGTTCCGCGCGCTCGCGGAGGGCTGGGGGGCGGTCGAGGCGTCGACGCTCGCCGAAGCGACGGAGAGAGCTCGCCGCCTCCTTCTCGGCGTCCTCGGAAGCGCCTATCCCAACCGGGCGGGCGTGGAGCCGAACGGTGCGTGCCTCGTCGTCTGGTTCGAGGTCGAGCTCCGCGAGTCGGGCCGGCGCGCTCCGTCCCGAGGACCGCGCGCGTACGAGCGGTCTGAGGAGCCCGGCACGATCGTGTCGGGCTCGGGTCGTCGAACGCTCTCGGACCCGGCGCCCTGAGGGGCCCCTTCGCCTGGGCTAGGCGCCCGTCGGAGGGTCGTGGCGGGGTGCGGGGGTCTCCGAGCGCCCCCATCGACGCACCTCGGCGGAGGTGAGGAGGACGAGGTTGCAGACAACGACCCCGAGTCCCGCGAGGATGTACGTCCAGCCGACCCCGACGTAGAGCACGATCAGGCCGCCCGCCGCGAGCCCGGCCGGTATCATCGCGAAGCTGCCCGCCTCATCGGTGGCGAAGTAGCGGCCGAGGTACTCGTCCGGCACGGTGCGCTGAACACCGGAGAGCCAGGTGGTGTTCCCGAGGGAGAGGCAGGCGCCCGCGCCGAACTCCGCGACGAGGGCCACGAGGAGGGAGTGCGTGAGCCCGAGGGCGATCAGGAAGAAGCCGGCAGCTCCCCACGCGAGGGTCGTCCACAACCCGGCGGCCCGCTCGGTGTGGAGTCGGCCGGGGAGGAGCGCGCCCGCGGCGAACCCCGCGGTCGTCGCGGCGACGATCAACCCGAACCCCGTGGCGCCCTCGCGGAGGCGCTCGGAGACGTAGACGACGGTGAACCCGCCCCAGATCGAGAGGAAGAAGTTCGCCGCCATCGCGGTCAGCGTGATCACGAGCAGGGCGCGCTGGGAGGCGAGGTAGCCCACGCCAGCCCGCACCTCCGCCAACAGCGAGGCGCCCGGCTCCTTCGAGGCCGCCGCGGCGCGGGCCGCGGGGAATACCATCGCCAGGATGAGGATCCCCGACACGGCGAAGGTGAGCGAGTTCACGGCGAGCCCGACGACGGCGAGGTTGGCCGCGAGGAAGAGTCCGCCGAGAGGGCTCCCCACGAACGAGGCGATCGTCGATCCGCCCTGGAGGAGGCCGTTGCCCTCGGTCGTCTGGTCTGCGCTCAGGATCCGGGGGATCGTCGCGTTCGTGGCCGGCCGGAACACCGTGCTGAACGACGCGACGACGAGGACGGCGACCAGGAGCAGGACCGAGCTCACGCCGGCCACGAGCACGTATCCCGCGAGGACGGCGAAGGTCGCGGCTCGAGCGAGGTCGCAAGCGACCATGAGGCGACGCCGGTCCCAGCGGTCGATCAGCGCACCGGCCAGGAGACCGAACGCGAGCGTCGGCAGGAACTGGAGGATGCCGAGGAGGGAGATGGCGAGCGGTGAGTGGGTCTGGTTATAGACGAGCCACGTGATGATGATCGTCCCTACCGCGGTGCCGGCCGACGAGGTGACGGCCCCGGTCCAGAGCCGCCGGAAGTTCGGGTTGCCGAACGGCCGGGCCCGTTCCGGCAAGGCTCCTCCCGGCGACGCTACGGGCGCGGTGGGCAGCGGGGTCGGGGTTGGATCGGTCACGTCGAGCGGGTCACACCGGTCCGAGAAAAGGCCCATTCCGGCACCGTGGATGAAGGCAGCGCTCGGGAGGAGAGCGCGCATCGTCCGCCTCGGCCACGGCCCCATGACGTCCCTTCGTTTCGTCGAGTCGAACGCCCGGTCGCCTCGTTCCGTACTGCATCGAGGACCTGTCGTCCGTCGCTCTCGTGCGCGCGTGTCGCCGGGCCGCGAGTTCTCCGACCCGCCTCGAGGCGGCGATGGACGTGAGCTCGGGAATGCGGATCACGCGTACGGCCTTGACCTCGGAGAACGGCAGAGCCGCCGCGTACCGGTCGAGGCCGAGCGTTCCCGGGTCGGCGAGAGGGCGGAACCGTCGTGTGCGATGCGCTCCGGCAGCTACGGCCTACCGGTCGGCCGCGAATCGATGGGCGACGTACGCAGTCGCTTGAGGCCGGCCGGTTCAGCGGCACGTGGATCGGGGCCCGGTACCCGGGGCTGACCGACCCGTCCTCGTTCGGGTTCTACTCGGAAGGCTCGCTCGGATCTGCCATGCTCGAGACGCGGTCCCTCCGAGGGCGCCGGTCACGATCGCGGTGTCCGGAAGCCCTCCGGGCCCGCGTGATCCGACGGATCCTCGCGGAGCTCGAGGAGAAGGCGCTCGCCCGCAACCCGCTCCGCGGGAGGCTGCGGACGCGGAGGGGAGCACCGCCTTTGCCGAAGCCGGCCCGGTCGAGGCGATCCTACGCGGATCGGCCATTCCCGGTCCGACCGGGTCGGGGCGAGCGGGGCCGGGTCACGACAGCCCGATCTGTTTCAGGAAGGTCACGAGATCGTAGAACAGCCGCTCCTCGGTGATCTCGCCCTTCTCGTTCCAGGTCGCCACGGTGCAGAACTCGATGTGGAAGCTCTTGCCCGTCGGCGGGATCACCTTGCCCCCGGCGACCTTCATGGGGCCCTTCATGGTCCCGGTGAAGTCCGCCACGGAGCAGGTGTGGTTGCCCGAGGCGAAGAAGAGCTTGTACGGCCGGTTGACGAGTCGTTGGTCGGGGAAGGTCTTGAAGAACTCGACGGCCTCGGCGTCGTGATTGTGCCGGCCGCGGGTCGGCTCGGGCTGGCCGGGCCAGTAGACCGCGACGTCCTCCGTGTGCCGCTTTCGGAAGGTCTCCCACTGCGGGCTTCCCGGTCCCGCGTTCCAGGCGTCGTCCAGCGTCTGCATCAGCTCCGCGAGCTTCTTTGCGTCCATCCTCGTCGCCCCCCTCGGGGCCTCCGCCGACCGGAACGCCCCCTGTCAGATATAGGTGCCAGGGCCGCCCGGGGTGAGCTGGCACAACAATCTCGCGGAGAACCGCGTGCGGCAGGGCGTGCTCTCCCGGGAGATCAGCGGCGGCCGACGGTCATGGAAGGGGGCGCGGATCCTGGAGCGGCTGACGTCGGTCTATCGGACCTGCCGGGTCCGGGGACTGAAGTTCGTCGAAGTGGTGCGGGACGCGCGGCGAGGGAGGGGCTACCCGGCCTTTGCCGCGCCGTCAGCTTGACCCGAAAGCGGAATGCCTACGACCTTCGGGAGTCTGACTCGCGAGGTGGCAGAACAGCCGGAGCGAGCGCGCGTAGACGTCAGCCGTGATCCGCGAGCCGCGCGCGACGTTCGCGTGCCACGCGGCCCGCCCGGGCCGGGCGAGGAAGGTCTGGATCGTGACGCCGTCGATGGAGGCGCGGGGCGCGTCCGCCCCATGGTCCTACCAGGGTCTTAGACCAAGGTTGGGATGCTCCCGGCGGGATTCGAACCCGCGTTGTCGGGTCGAAGGCCCGATATCCTTGACCGGACTAGACTACGGGAGCGGGGTCCCCTTGGGGTCCGCGCAAGTAAAGCCTTTCGCGGGACCGGCGCCCGCTAGGCCCCCAAGGCCCGCGCGAGACCGCCACGGGTGGGGAGCGGGAAGCTTGATGCGCCGGCCCGCTCCCTCGACCTTCGGAGCCCGTGTGCGCTCGTTGTGCTGACGTCGACCGCTCCCGACGCGGGGACTGCCGCTGCCCGTGCCGTTCCTACTCGCTGTTCGTCGTCGATGCCCGGGCGCTCTCGGTCCGGTGCTGGAAGTGCCGGCATCCGCTGGCTCCGGTCGCGCAGACCCCGGCCGCCGAGTAGCGCGCTGGGAATGGGTTGCCCCGGCCCCTCGCGGAGCCGGGGTCCGACGTCCGGGCCGGCTCACGCCGGCGCGGCGTCGGGGGTGGACTCGGGATCGGCCGCACCCTCCGCGGGGGCTCGGAACCACGCGCGTAGCCGGGCGAGGGGCCCGCCGGACGGGGACCGCTGGGATTCCGTCGGACGGGTCGCCCGAGCGACCCAGTGGTAGTCCTCGCGGGGAAACTCGAGCGAGGCGAATTCCCTAACGCGATAGCCCCCGGGAAGGGAGCTTCCGAGCCGGTCGGCTCTGTCGATCTGAGCCGGCCTCAAGGTCTCCCTCCTCGGTCATGGATACCGTCCCGTACGACGGGTGCCCGGTATATAGCCCCGCCTTCCGAGCCGAGGCGGCCGGACGACGTGGCGTCTCACGGGGCACGGTCTCGATGCGACGAGGTGACGTATAACTCGCGGGGACCGCCGGCTCCTCGCGACACGGTCGAGCCGTGCGCGAAGGCGTTCCCCGCCCGTGGACCCGCCGGGGACTCTGACCGGCCCTCGGTGAGGCCGTCGCGGCGCGCGCGACACCGATCGGGAGGAGCGACCGGGTCAGCCGACGCGCTCCCAGCGCTCGAGCCGCTGGACCTTCCCGAGCGTCGAGCCGCGCTTGATCTCCTCGCGGACCCGGTTCTCGTGCTCGAGGACGTCCAGGGCGCGGTTGGCGATCTCCGCGGCCCGCTCCCTCGGCACGACGACGAGCCCGCTCAGGTCGCCGACGACCCAGTCGCCGGGCCGGACCCTCTGTCCCCCGACGACGACCTCGACGCCGATCTCGCCGTGACCCTTCGGCTCGCCGGCGTTCGGGGACACCGAGCGGCTGAACAGCGGGAAGCCGAGCTCGAGGATCGCGTCGACGTCGCGCGCCGCCCCCTCGATCACGACGGCGACGACGCCGCGGCCGTGGGCGCTCCAGCTCGCGAGCTCCCCCCACACGGCGGTCGTGCCGCCGCCCGCGTCGACGACGAGGACGTCGCCGCGCGCGGCCCGGTCGATCGCCTCGACGGGCTTGGCCCAGTCGCCGTCCCGCGTGACGACGGTCACCGCCGGCCCCGCAAAGCGGGTCGTCGGGGTCGGCAGGTGCGCCGAGAGGCCGTGCATCGCCCCCTGGCGCTGCATCGCGTCCGAGAGGTTCGGCGTCGAGACCTTGAGGAACGCCTCGCGGAGCTCCCCCTCGCCGTAGCGCTTGAACAGGTCGGTCGGGACCGCCGTGCCGGTGTCGATCGCGGTCCGGATCCGTCGCGTCGCCTCGCGGATGTCCGGGCTCTTCGTGATCGCCCCTCCGACGATGAGGATCCGCGCGCCGGCCTTCGCGGCCTCGGCGACGGTCTCCGAGTTGAGGCCGCCGGCGACGGCGACGGGGAGCGGGGACTCGCGCACGAGCTCGCCCAGGACCTCGAACGGGGTCCGTCCGGTCATCTGCATGTCGATGCCGACGTGCCAGCAGACGGCCGCGGCGCCGAGCTCGGCGGCCCGTCGCGCCCTCGCGACGGGGTCGGCGACGTTGAGGAGGTCGACGACGACCTCGGCGCCGTACTTCTCGCCGCCCCGGACCGCGTCGGCGATCGTCTCGTCGTCCGCGGTGCCGAGGACCGTCACGAGGTCGGCGCCCGCCTTCGCGGCGATCTCGACCTCGAAGGCGCCGGTGTCCATCACCTTCATGTCGGCGACGACCCGCTTGTCCCGGAACGCCTTCTTCAGCTCCCGCACGGCGTCGAGCCCCTCGCTCTTGATGAGCGGGGTCCCGGCCTCGACCCAGTCGGCGCCGCCCTCGACGGCCTCGCGCGCCGCGTCGAGCGCCCGCGGGAGGTTCTCGAAGTCGAGCGCGACCTGGAGGACCGGGCGGTCGAGCCGCATGGGGTTCGTACGGGTGGGGGCCGTATTAACCCTCCCCGGCTGGCCGCGTGGGGCACCGCCCGATGCCGGTCCGGATCCTCGAGGGCGACGCGCGCGTCGTCGACGGGGTCGCTCGCGCGTCGGTCCAGCTCGTCGTCACCTCCCCGCCGTACCCGATGATCCCCCAGTGGGACGGGCTGTTCTCCCAGCTCGGCGCCCACGACTACGGCGCGCAGCACCGGGTGCTCGCCGAGGTCTGGGCGCGCTGCGCCGACGCGCTCGTGCCGGGGGGGCTCTTGGCGATCAACATCGGCGACGCCCTCCGGTCGAACGCGGCGGGGTTCCGGCTCTTCCCCAACCATGTCGACACGACGAACGCGTGCACGGCCCTCGGCCTCGTGCCGCTCCCCTACCTCCTCTGGAAGAAGCCGACGAACCGGCCGAACGCCTTCCTCGGCTCCGGCTTCCTGCCGCCGAACGCCTACGTGACGCTCGACTGCGAGTACATCCTGCTGTTCCGCAAGGGCTCCCTGCGCCGGCTCCCGCCGCACGACCCCGCCCGGCTCGCGAGCCGGTTCACCAAGGCCGAGAGGGACCGCTGGTTCTCCCAGGTCTGGAGCGACATCCGGGGCGTCCGTCAGGGCCCCGACGGGCGCCGGACCGGCGCCTTCCCCGCCGAGGTCCCGGAACGCCTCATCCGGATGTTCTCCTGCGTCGGCGAGACCGTCCTCGACCCGTTCGCGGGGACCGGGACGACGCTCTGGGCGGCCCACCGCTGGGGACGCGAGGCGATCGGGATCGAGATCGACGCCGGCGCCGCGGCGCGTCTCAGGGCGCGGGCTCTCGCGCTCGCGCCTCCGACGGAGGCTCCGCGACGGCCTGCGCCTCGCGTTGCTGCAGCTCCTCGTCGACCGCCTGCCTGAGGTAGCGGAGCGCCGGCTCGTGGAGCCGGTCCAGGTGGAGCAGGAGGTAGTGCAGGTAGACGCGCTCCGGCCGTTGCGACGGGCCCGGGGCGCGGGCGGGGTGCGCCGCAGCGACGCTCGCCAACGTCGGAGCGTGGTGCTCAAGACCCGGTCCGTGGAGCGCGCGGCCCGTGGCGCCGGTCAGCGGCGGGGAGATCCGATCGACCGGATCGGTCGTCCCGTCCTCGACGGCCGGGTCGTCTGGGGGGGCGAGCGTGGCGGGGCCGCTGTGCCCGTGCACCGCGTGCGCGCCCGGTCCGAGCTTGGCCTTGAGGTAGGGGTGGACCGGGCGGGCCGGATCCTGGAAGTCGGAGATCGGACGGCCCGAGAGGTCCTCGACGATGGTCTTGAGGCTCCAGCTCTCGCGCCGACGGGGCGGGCCGTCGGGGGTCGCGACGATCTCCGCCACGCGCCACGCTCCCTTTCACGACAGATAAACCTGAGGTTCCACGGGTGCGGCGCTACGGCGGTGCGGGGCGACGGGCGCCTCCTTCGGGCGCCTCTTGCGGCCGGCCGAGCGCGTGCGAGAGCAGCTCGAACTCGGGCGTCGCGGCGACGAGCGCGAGCGGCAGGTGCGCCGGGCCGAAGCGGAGGAGCGCTTCCGAGTAGCCGGCCTCGCGCGGGAGCCGCGCGCGCGGCAGCCAGTCGGCCTCGACCTCCGTGAGCCCGAAGAAGCTCCGGGCCGCGGCCGAGACCTCGGGCAGTCGCAGGAGGAACGTCGCCCGGAGGTTGCGGAGCATCGACCGCCCCGACTCGGTCGCGAGGAAGTCGTCGGGCTGCTGGCTCAGGAGGAGCACGCCCGCCTCGTAGTGGCGGAGACGTCGCACGAGCGTGTCGAGGTAGGCGGCCGTCCCGGGGTCGCGCGCGAGCAGGTACGCCTCGTCGAGCACGACGAGCTTCGGGCCCGGCCGCTCTCGGCACCGGCCCTGGACCGCATCGAGGAGGTAGGCCAGGTGGAACGGCAGGTGCCCCTCGGGGACCCCCGTGAGGTCGACGACGGTGAGCGAGGCGTCCCAGCCCGCGGTCGTCGGTCCGTTGAGATAGCTCAGCGACCCGCTCCGGAACACCTCGAGCAGGGAGCGGAGGCGCTCGAGGGAGCGCGAGGCCGGGTCGATCGCCTCGAGGAGGTCGGAGAAGACCGGCACCGCGGGGCCGTCGCGATAGAGCCGGCGGAGCGCGGCGTCGAGCGCGCTCACCTCCTCGTCGAGCAGGCTCGGGAACAGCGCCCGGAGCACGAGGCCGACCCGCCCGGCCTTCTCCGCCCGGTCCCCTCCCGTCGTCGCCGGGTCGAGCGGGTTCCACCGTCCTCCGCGCCCCTCGGCGACGCCGACGACCGCGCCCCCGAGGCTTCGCGCGAGGCCGGCGAACTCCCCGAGCGGGTCGAGGACGATCACTTCGAGCTCGGGCCGCATCCACAGGGAGCGGAGCACGGTGAGCGCCGTGAAGAACGACTTGCCCGAGCCGGTCGCGCCGAAGACGCCCCAGGAGTAGCTCGCGTGGGCCCAGCGGTCCAGGAGGACGGGGCTCGCGTCCTCGAGGAGGAGTCCGACGAGGACGCCCCCCGGCTCCGCGACGGTCTCGTCGACGAACGGGAAGAACGCGGCGACGCCGTCGCTCGGCAGCGTGTGCCAGTAGCCGGGGGGCCGCCGCTCGGTCCCGAGGAGGTCCGGCGCCGACGCGGCCGGGCGGGCCTCGAACGTCGGCACCCGGGGCCGGAAGCCGACGCTCCGCAGTCGCCTCGAGACCTCGGCGCGGATCCGCTCGGCGCGGGCGACGGTCGCCGCGACCCCGTGGACCGAGAGGCCGACCCGCCACAGGTCCTGTTCGCGGGCGGCGACGCGCGCGGCGATCGCCTTCGCCCCCTCCGCCTCGCGCTCGAGCTGGGCCGGTCGCGCCCCCTCGACGCCCGCCTCTTGCGCGAGCTCCGCCTCGGCGACGGCGCGCGCCCGGTCGAGGAGCCCGAGCGCCTGGTCCGAGGGGAGTCGGTGGAGCTGCATCCGGAGCTCCGCGCTCATCGTCGTGGGCAAGAGCTTGCCCGCGAACCCGAAGGCGACCTCCGACGGGAGCTCGGGGAGGAGGAGCGGTGCGTCGACGCGCGTGCCGCGCCGCGCCCAGCCCGGCCCCTCGGCGTCGGGCCGTTCGGTCGCGGCCATCTCAGACCCCCCCGAACGGGACGCGGTGGCGGAAGCGCCACCACAGCGGGAACGCGGCGAGCGCGACCGTGAGCCCGCGCCACGGCGCGAGCGCCTCGGGCAGCAGCGGGAGCGCGGCCCACCCCGCGAGCGCGAGCGCGAACGGGAGCGGGCGTCGCGCGCCGCTCCCTCGGGCCGGGGCCGGCGGCGGGCCTCGACGCCCCTCGCGGAGCGCGGCGAGGGCGAGGAGGAGGCCGGCGAGCGCAAGCGTGAGCCCGAGGAAGTAGGGGAGCAAGAGCGCGAGCGCCCCGCCGAGCAGCGCGAACGCCCCCGCGGCCTCGACCGGGTCCATCTCGAGCGGCATCGGGGCCCGGCGACGACGCGTCGGCGGGCGCATCAGCCGCCTCCGAGGGCGATCCCGAGCCGATCGGCCTCGCCCCGCAGGGCGGCGCCCGTGAGCCGCGTCGCGGGGACGCCGAGCTGCTCGAGCGCTTCGAGGAGGCGGCGGACCGCCCGCTCGAGCCTCGGGCCCTCCTCGTCGGCCGGGCCGGGGCTCCACAGCACGATCGTGACGCGGCGGCGGGCGCGCCGTCGGCAGACGACCCCGAGGAGCTCGTCGTAGGCGGCCCGGGCGGCGGCCTCGACGCCGACCCCCGGCACCGACGGAGCGCTCGGCCGGTAGAGCCCGTCGTGCATGGGCGTGAGCCCCGAGACGAGGTAGAGCCCCGCCTCGGTGCCGTCCAGGAGCCGCCGGAACCCCTCGAAGAGACGGCGCGCGTCGGCGGGTGGGAGGAAGGCGACCGGGACGCCGCCGGCAACGAGGACGGCGAGCCGCAGGCCCGACGCGCTCGGGACCGTGCCCGCGGACGGGATCGCCGCGCCTCGGGACGGCCCCGAGGGAGATCGCCGTCGACGGAGGCGGAAGGCGAGGTAGTCGGCCAGGTGCTCGTCCGGCGACCTCCCCTCGCGACGGTAGGTCGCGGCGAGCAGGCCGACGCCGACGAACGGCAGCCAGCCGACGGGTCCGACGAGCGCCGCCGCGGCCGCGCCGACGCCGGCGTACCCCGCGAACTTGAGGGCCTGCCCGACGGAGGGGAACGGACCGAGGCGCATCCTCCGGTCGAACGGCTCGGGCAGCTCGATGCGCACCGGGCCCTCGCCCGCCGCCTCCGTCATGACGGGCCTCCCCGAGAGCCCGCCGCGCCTTTCGGGACGAACCGGTCGGTCACACCGGCGTGCCCTCGCGTGAGATGGCTCACGAGGTGGCTCGCGCCGCGGCCGAGGAAGTCCCCCGCCAGGAGCGGGATCGACGCGGGGAAGGCGGCGCGGCCGAGGGTCCGACCCGCCGAGCCGGCGGCGCCCTGGAGCGGCTTGGCGAGCCCCGGGACCTGCTCGAGCGGGCGGACGACCCCGCCCGCGGCCATCGAGGCGGCGCCGAGCCCGCGCTGGAGGGCGCCGCCGACGGCGGCCCCGGCGTTGCCGAAGCCGACGCTCGAGAGCGACGAGCCCGCGACGTTGACGATCGCCGGCGCCCCGACGGCGACGGTGAGGTAGCCGAGGAGCATCAGGATGTTCGGCGCGCCGACGGCGAGCTCGAGCGGGATCACGACGACGCACGGGAGGAACGCGAGCTCGCCGAACCACAGCCACGCGCGCCGCGCCGCGGGCGCGAACGTGGGGATCGGCCAGAGGATCGTGAGGACCGGGAGCAGGACGAGGAGGACGGCGAGGAGCGCGTCCCGCAGCGCGACGGCGGCGGCGAGCGCCATCACGAGCGCGAACAGGGCGAAGGTGAGCACGAAGGCGAGCGCCCCGTTGTCCCAGGAGAACGACAGCTCCCCGACGCCGGCGAGGGCCATCCAGTGCTGCCAGGCCCCGCCGTCCCACGAGGCGATCATCGGGTAGGTGGCGGCGGCGAGGCCGAGGATCGCCCCGGCGACGGGGAGCGTGAAGTTGGCGAGCAGGACGGCGACGACGAGACGGCCGAGGAGCGGCTCGAGGCGGCCCCGCCAGGCGCCGAAGAAGGCGCGGGCCAGGAAGACGAGCGCGACGCCGACGGCGACGAGGGCGATCGCCGGGTCGACGAGGTTCGAGATGAGGTAGCCGCTGAACGCGGTGGCGCCCGCCAGGAACGACGTCGACCCGGCCGGTGGAGGGAACGACGGGAACAGCGCCCCCGGCGCGAGCTCCGGCACGAGGAGGTTGTCGTAGGTCGGGCCGATCACGGCGGCGAGGATCGCCGTGAGGCCGGCGAACAGCGTGAAGAGGAACGCCTGGATCGCCGGCCCCGTCCAGTCCGTCACGGTGCCTCCTCGCTCAGGTGCCCGTGATCACCCAGTGGGCGAGCCCCCACAGGAGACCCGACAACGCCGCGACGAACAGCAGCGTGCCGATCAGCGCGTCCCGGGCCCGGTCCTTGGCCTGCACCTTCTTGGTGACGTCATTGGAGAACCAGCTCAGCGCGACCCGGGTCCAGACGACGGCGAGGAGGCCGCTGCCCGAGAGGCCGAGCAGCGTGACGATGCGCTGGATGGCGGCCGTGAAGTTCTCGACGGGCGTCGACGACGCGTCCCCGGTGAGCCCGGCCGGCGCGTGGCCGAACGGCAGCGGCGCCGGCGGCGCCCCGGGGACGAGCAGGAGCAGGCCGAGGAGGACCCCGACGGCGGGACCGAGGCTCACGGGACCTCCTCGAGGGCGTCGCCCGCCTCCTCGGCGGGGCTCCAGGAGAGGGTCTCGGCCCCCTCGCTCCCGCGCTCGAGCCGGACCCGGCCCGCGCGGAGCCACCGCGAGAGCGCCTCCTCGGCCGCAGGACGCGCGACGCCGGCGTCCTCGGCGAGGAAGACGAGCGTCTCCCGGTCGAGCGTGCCCCCGTCCCGAAGGAGCCGACGGACCTCGTCGAGGGCCCGGCGGCTCGCGGTCCCGTCCGGGCCCGCCGTGGGACCGGGGCGCGACCGTCGGACGAGGAGGTACCCGACTCCCACGAGGGCCGGCACGAGCGCGAGGAGGGCGAGCGACGAGAGCCCCGGGCCTCCTGCGGACGCCGGTGCCTCGACCGGGGCCGAGCGGTTCACATCGACGACGGTGACCTCGGCGACCGAGCGGAGCGGGTCGCCGAACCCGTCGACGACCTCGAGCGTGAGGAGGATCGGGCCGGCCGCCGTCGGCGAGAGGCTCGCATTGACCGACCCCGGCCCCGTGAGGTTCCCGGTCTCCGCCTCGCCATCGGAGCCGAAGAGGACCCACGCGTACGGGGCGGCCCCGCCGGCGATCGTCGCGCGCAGTCGCAGCGGGGTCGAGGGCGACGGAGCGGGCGTGAGCACCGCCAAGAAGCCGACGAGCGCGGGCGCGACGCGGACGGAGACGTTCTCGACCGCGGAGCGTCCGGCGCCGTCGGTGGCCGAGACGACGACGGTGACGTTCCCCGGGCTCGAGAACGTGCCCGTCCAGGCGACGGTCCCGTTCGTCGTCACCGGGGGGCTCCCGAGGGACTCGTTCCCGACAAAGGCCGTCGCGTCGACCGAGCAGGCGAGGGGCGGGACCCCCCCGTCCAGGCGGAGCAGCAGGTGCAGCGGCTCGCCGACGTCGACCGCGGCGACCGTCGGCGACACGACGAGCGAGAAGGCGGGCAGCCCGATCGCCGCGAGCGGCGCGGTCGCGTTCGCGACGGCGCCGACGGCGTCACGCACGACGAGCGTCGCGCTCGCGTTGGCGCCGGTCGGCGACCCGGTCGGGACCGTGAAGCGGCCGTCCGCGCCGAGCGGGAACGACGTCGCGTAGCCGCTCGGGTGGATCGTGAGGTTCGCCAAGAACGGCGGCGTCCCCCCGGTGAGCGCGCCGTCGACGAGGAGCCCGGCGCCCGCGGCCGTGTCGGCCGACGCGCCGTCCAGCTCCGCGGCCGGGGGCGGGTTCACCGAGACCGTCGCGACGGCCGCCGCCCTCTCGCCCAGGGGGTCGGTCACCGCGGCCGTCAGGACGAGGCTTCCCGAGGCCGTCGGCACCACGCGCCAGGTGGGACCCGTCGCGTGGCCGCCCTCGGAGTCGATCCAGAGGACGTCGTAGGGAGGGGTCCCGCCCCCCGGCAGCGCCGTCGCGACGACGGCCTGGCCGAGGTCGGTCGCGGACGGAGAGACGGTGACGACGAGCGTGAGGGGGAGCACGCCGACGCTCGGCGCCTCGTCGAGGCCGAGAGACGCCCCGGTCGCGGCCCGCGCGGGCAGCTCCCACAAGAGCGGGGCGAGGCCGGGCACGAGCCCGCCGAGCGGGATCGCGGCGACCACGAGGACGATCGACGTTCGCGCCAGGTCGAGGCTCACGCGCGGGAGTTCGGACTGCTTCACGAGGGCCACCCGCGCGAGCGAGGTGGGGCGGGGTACTTCGCCGGTCCGCTACCGCTGAACGCTGGGAGCTGGCCGCGGGCCCACTTCGAGGGCGACGTGCTGTCGCGAGAACGGAGCCAGGTCGGTCTGGGCGACGACGGGTCGGCCCCGACCGGCGAGCTCGTGGCGCGCCTCGTCGACGATCGCACGGGGCGCGCGGGTCTGGGTCACCGAGCGGACCTTGAGCATGAGCAGGCCGCGGCCGCCCCGGCGGAGCGTCGCGTCCGCGTTCTCGAGGAAGATCCGCGCCTGGCCCCGCTGGGCGACGTCCTGGTAGATCAGGTCGACGCTGCCGACGTCGGCGGCGTACCGCTCCGGGAGCTGCGCGTCCGCGAGGATCGGCAGCACGTTCGGCCGGAGCCGCGAGAGCTCGAGGAGCGGGGCGAAGGCGACCGGGCTCTTCTCGACGACGAAGAGGTCGGCCTCGGGCAGAAGGTCCGAGAGGTGGCTCACCGTCGTCCCGTGGGCGCCGCCGAGGTAGAGGACCGACGTCGCGCCGTCCCAGGGCGCGCGGGCGGCCCCGCGAAGGAGGAGCGCGGCGAGCTTCGACCGGAACGGGTCCCAGTGGCGGTACTCGACGCCTCCGACCTCGCGAAGCTCCTCGCCGTAGACGCGGTGGCCCGGCCGAAGGTTCTCGGTGTAGAGCTCCCGCCCGTCCCGCCAGACCCCCGGCCACGCCGTCGCCTCCACGTGGGCCTACCCGATCTCCACGAGGAGTTCGACCTCGACCGGGGCGTTCTTGGGGAGCCTGGCGACGCCGACGGCGGCCCGGGCGGGTCGCCCGTCCTCGCCGAACACCGACACGAGCAGGTCGGTCGCGCCGTCGGCGACCTCGTGGGCCCGGTCGAACCCCTCGGAGGAGGCGACGAAGACCCCGACGCGCACGACACGGCGCACCCGGTCGACGCCCCCGAGCTCGGCGGCGAGCGCGCTCAGCGCCTGGAGCGTCGCCGAGCGCGCGAGCTCCTTCGCCTTCGACGACGGGACGTCCCGGTCGACGAGGCCGGCGTCGACGGCGGCGCCCTCCTTCGTGACGATCTGCCCCGAGACGAACGCGAGGCTCCCCGAGACCGCCACGGGCGCGTAGGAGCCGACCGGTCTCGGCGGTGCCGGGAGCTCGACCCCGAGCGCTCGAAGCCTCTCGCTCGGTCGGGCCGGCATCGGCCGCCGAAGCAGGGCGGCGGGAAAACGGTGCCGTGCCGGGAGAGGGTCGAGGCCGGTCGCCGAAGGGTTAAGCCGCCGTCCCGCCTTGACCGAGCCGATGGCCGGGCTCTTCCGACGCCGCCGTCGCTCGAAGAAGGGGTCGGAGGAGCCTGAGGGGTCGGCCCCGGAGCCCGCCATCGAGGAGGGCGAGGCCTCTCCGGCGACCGAGGTCGAGACGGCTCCGGCGCCCGAGGCAGGGGCGCTGCCCGCGGCCGCGGAGAGCCCGACCTCCCGCGCGCGAGAGCCGGCGGCCCCGCTGGCGGGACCCTCCGCGCCGGAGGTCGGGGCCTCGCCACCGCCGCTCCCCGAAGCCGACCGCGAGGCGGCCCGCAGCTCCGTCGCGCGACGCCGGCCCCAGACCCAGTGCTTCCTCTGCAGCAGTCCGCTCGTCGGGGCGTGGTGCCCCACGTGCCGGATGGAATGGATCGAGTAGCCCCGATCCCGGTCCGCCGTCGCGCGGGAGGCGTGCGCCGTCCGCCATGAGCTTATAGCGAGCGGCCCGCTCGACCGGCGATGTCGACGCGACCGGCCCCCTCGCTCCCCGAGGTGGGACCCCGCGACGCGCTCCGGCCCCTCGAGGAGGAGGTCCTCCGCCACGTCTTCGAGCTGTCGCCGGGGTACGCCGTGTTCCTCGGGATCCACGGCTACGACGGCCGGCTTCCCGACCTCACCCCTCCGGCGACCGACGCCTGGGTCGCGAGGGCGCGGAGCCTCCTCGAGAGGTTGCGCGGCCCGGAGCTCGCGAGCCTCGCGCCGGACCGGGCGTTCGACCGCCAGCTCCTCGAGCTCCTTGTCGAGAGCCCGCTGTTCGACCTCACCGAGTCGCGGGACCTCGAGCGGAACCCGATGTCGTACGTCGGCGCCGTCTCGCTCACCCCCTACATGGTGCGCGCCTACGCGCCGGCCCCCGCGCGGGTCGCCGCGATGCGCCGCGTCCTCGAGGGGGTCCCCTGGCTGCTCGAGACGGGTCGACGGCGGCTCGACGAGCGCCTCCCCGACCCGTTCGTCCGCCTCTCGATCGCCATCGCCTCGGGCCTTCGGGCCCACTTCGAGGAGGCGGAACAGTACGCGAGGGCCGCGGGCGCCGACCTCGGTGAGGAGGTCGCGGCGGCCCGGCCGCACGCCGAGAAGGCCGTCGACGAGCTTCTCGAGCGCCTCAAGGGCGACTACCTTCCCCACGCGACCCCCGACTTTGCCCTCGGCCCCGAGCGGTACCAGCGCCTCCTCTGGGTCCGGGAGGGGAGCCGGACGCCCGTCGCCGATGTGCTGGCCCAAGGGCGCGCGGACCTCGAGCGCAACCAGCGCCGGCTCGCCGAGCTCGCCTCCCGGCGGCATCCCGGTCTCCCGCCGTCGGAGGCCGTCGCCGCCGCCTTCGGGGCGCTCTACCGAGAGCACCCGACGGCTGAGCGGCTCGTCCCCCGGGCCGCGGAGTTCGTCGAGGAGGCGCGTCGCTTCCTCACCGAGAAGGACCTCGTCAGCCTCCCGGAGCCGGCGGTCTGCCGGGTCGAGGAGACCCCCGTCTACGGTCGAGCCCTCTCGACGGCGAGCATGAACCCGCCGGGCCCGTTCGACCTTGTCGGCGACGAGGGGATCTACTACGTCACGCCCGTCGACGCCTCCTGGCCGGCCGAGCGGCAGGAGGAGTGGCTGCGCTCCCTCAACGACGCGATGCTCCGCAACATCACGGTCCACGAGGTCTACCCGGGCCACTACCTCCAGTTCCTCCACTTCCGCCGGACCGCGTCGACGCTCGCGCGCTCGACGTTCCTCTCCGCGTCGTTCTCCGAGGGCTGGGCGCACTACTGCGAGCAGCTCGCCATCGAGGCGGGTCTCGGCGCCGGCGGCGACGCGGCCGAGCTCGCGCAGGTCCACGACGCCCTGCTCCGCGACTGCCGCCTGATCGCCTCGGTCGGGCTCCACACGAAGGGCTGGACGCTCGAGCAGGCGACGCAGCTGTTCGAGCGCGAGGCGCACTTCGAGCGGCTCCCCGCCGAGCGCGAGGCGATCCGCGGGACGTTCAACCCCGAGTACTTCTGCTACACGCTGGGCAAGCTCGCGATCCTCGACGCGCGCCGAAAGCTCCTCGCGACCCGGTTCGGCGGCTCCCTCAAGCGCTTCCACGACACCCTCCTCGGCTTCGGGTGCCCCCCGGTCGGGGCCCTCGACGGGCTCCTCAACGGCGCGTAGCGGAGCCCTCGAGGAGGAGAGCCCGCTCGCGCGAGGACGATGACGGACGCCTTCCTCCTCTCGCCCGGCATCACGCCGCTCCTCACAGACCTGGTCCTCGTCGAGTTCGTCCTGCTCTCGGGCGCCCTCTACCGGCTCGCGGGCCCGCGGGGCTTCGAGGCGGCCGTCGCGCTCAACGCGCTCCTCCTCGGCGCCATCAAGCTCGCCACCGACTACACCGACCTCCTCGACCTGCCGGTGGCCCTCGCCGGGCTCGTGGGCGGGCTCTTCTGCCTCGTGGGGCTCGCGGGGCGTCCCCGGCGGCCGCGCCTGCCCAAAGGCCTCGTGCGGACCCTCGCCCTCGTTCTCGGGGCGGTCGGGCTCCTCAAGGCAGGGCTCGACTTCTACGACCCGTTCGACCTGCTCCTCAGCGCCGTCGTGATGGTCCTCGCCTTCTGGTGGCTCGTGCCCGGACGGCCCCGGGGCGCCGACCCGCTCGCCGCGGTCGGTCCGCCTTGACCCGACGGCTACGTCGGGCCCCGCCGTCGCCCGGCGGAGCACGACGATGTCCGCCACCGCCGCACGCCGATCGAAGACCGCCGACGCGCCGCTCGAGCTCCGCCTGAGGGAGATCCCCCCGGAGGACGTGTTCGAGCCGTTCCGCCGTGACCTGAGGACCCTCGGACTCGACCTCGAGAGGTTCGAGAGCCGGATGGGCCGCCTCCTCGACCTCGGGCCGGCGTTGAGCCTGCCGCCGCTCCTTGTCGAGGGAACGTTCGGCCCCGTCGACCTCGAGGACGCGGGGAGCCAGTACCTCGTCCGGGTCGAGCTCCCCGGGAGCCGGAAGGAGGAGGTCACCGTGAACCTCCAGGACCAGGCGCTCGAGATCCGGACCGAGGCAACGCGGACGGAGGAGACCGCGCGGAAGAACTTCGTCTACCGCGGCCGCGCCTCGTCGTCGAGGCATCGCCGCGTCGTCTTTCCGACGGCCGTCGTCCCCGAGCGAGCGATTGCCCAGCTCGAGAACGGCGTCCTCACGGTCACCGTGCCGAAGGGCCGGCCCGACAAGGAGCGGAAGGTCCCGGTGACGTAGGGCGCCGCGCCGCCCGGACCCCGGGCCCGACGGTCACGGCCTCGGGCGCAGCGTGACGCGGGCGGAGGTCGCGTCGACGACCACGCGCTGTCGGCCGAACGACGGTCGCACGCCGCGGAGCTCGAGGCCCGCCGCGTCGCGGCGCACGGCGATCTCGGCGCTGGCGAGGCTCCGCAGCGCCGGCGCGGTCGCGAGGCCCGGGCGCACGAGGCCGAGCACGAGGTTGCCGACGCCCTGCGCCCGCTTGACCCCGTGGAGGAACATCCTCGAGGCGGCCTCCGGGCCGGCCACGATCTCGCCGACCTCGAAGGCGTTGAGCTCGAGGAACTGCCGGCTCCGCGAGCCGCGCGCGGCCCGCTCGGCCGAGGCCATCCGCTCCATGCTCCGCGTGCGGCCGGCCGGAGTGCGGTGCGCGCGGAGGCTGACCACGTAGGGCGCCTCCTCGTCCTGGCCGACGTAGTCGACGATCCGCACGCGCGCGTCGAACCGGCGCCGCGTCGTGTGCACGAGCAGACGGTCCCGGAACGCATGCGGGGCGTCCCGCGCCGGCAGGATGGCGATCGTGCCTCGGGACTGGTAGAGGAAGTTGAGGACCGTGGGAAAGAGCAGCGCGTCGAGGTCGGCCGTGGTCACGAAGGCGTCGACGTCGAGGAGCGAGAGGCCGGCCCTCGGGTACCCGCCACCGAGGAGCTTGTCAAGGTCCTCGATGCCGGTCGAGAAGGCGCTCTCGCTGTCCGGGGTGGGGGTCCACTCGTAGAGGCCCGGTGAGGCTCGGGGTCGGTCGGCCATGGCCGGACGTTGGGGGCGCGGGGTTCTTAGAGGCGCCGAACGGCTCGACCGGATCGCCAGCGGTGCACCGGCCCCCACCTCCGGTCGGCGTCGGGCGCGCGACCGGCTCGAGACCCCGCGGGCCGGGACGGTGGGACCGCTACCGCGTTCCGGAGCGCGTCTCAGTTTCGTTACGCTTGTGAGACGTCGAGTGCCCTCCGGCCGTCGGCGCGGGGGCGGCCTCGGTCCCACCCCTCGCGGCGCTCGGCCGGTCGGCCGGGCGCGCGCCCTTCTCGAGGAAGGTGAACAGCCGGACCCCGGGCCGGAACGGGCGGGGCTCGGTCGCGAGGCGGGCCGCCCCGACCGAGGCGGTCGATCCGGGGACGGTGTCGAACGAGAGCTCGGCGAACCCCGACTCGACGAACCAGGCGCGGAGGCGCGGCGTGAGGTCCGGCGCGAACCGCCCTCGCGTCCAGACGACCGTGGCCCCGCGCGCGCAGAGCTCGGGGAGGTGCGCGATCGTCGTCCGCACGTCGTCGTCGGAGACGTTGCCGAAGATGCCGCAGGCCAGAACGAGGTCGGCCGGGACCGCGCCCTCGAGGGCGGTCGTCGTCGAGGCGTCGGCCGTGCGGACCTCGATCGCGTCGAGGCCCAGTCGATGCACCTCCGCGCGCGCGCTCTCGGTGAGCTCGGCGGTGATGTCGACGAGCCGGGCCCGGACGTCGCGGGCCCTCGGATGCTCTGCGAGGACGCCGAGGAGGTCCCGGCCGTCGCCGGCGCAGAGGCTGACGACGCGGATCGGCCCGGGCGGGGCGGCGGAGAGCGCCTCGCGGATCCGGGCCTGGACGACGCGGAGGCGCCCCGCGTGGGAGCGGCCCCCGCCGTAGCCGCGGTGCCACTCGACCCATTCGTCCGTCATGCGGGCGGTCGTCGGGACGCGCGCGCAGGATAAATCCGCCCCCCGGGGGAGGCGTCCCTGGACGTGGCTCGCCCGCCGGGGCTCACCGGCTCGAGCCTACTCGAAGCGGCCGATGCCGGAGTCTCCCTGGGAGCGCCCCGCATCGAACTTCGAGGTCTGGACGCCCGACTTCGCCGCGATCTGGACCGAAGACCCCTTGTTTGAGGAGTTGAACCCCCCGGGGAGGTGTCGGGGGGGTGAGCCGCAGGAATGTTCAAATCCGTTACTTGGCGGGAGCGACCGGCCGTCGCCTCCCTCGAATACGGTCAACTCTTCGATAGAATCCCGGTCGTGATCCAACGCCGAAGAGGATGAGCGTCTCGCCGTCGACTACGTAGAGGAGTCGATACGCGTCGTCCGAGAAGTGCGCGCTCCATGCTTCGGTCGGAGCGATGCGACGAAGTCGCTCGACTCGGAACCCCGCACCGGGGGAGAACGGCCGGCGTCGTAACGAGGCAATCACTCGCCAGCACTCGTCTCGAACCTCGGTGCTGAGCGCGAGGAACTCTCCGTCAAATCGGGGGTCCCGAAGGACCGTGCGGATCATCGAGGGGACTTCCGGGCGCGCTGGTCTTTCTCCAGGAGAGTCTCGATGGGCTCGAGCTTAATCTTGCCCTGCTTCCAGTCGGAGATGCGCTGCTCCATCTCCGCGAACCAGGGATCCCGCTCCTCGAGCTCCTCAAGGATTGCGCGGATGACCTCATCGTAGCTCTGGCCTCCGGTCTTCAGCCTCTCGAGTTCCGCCCGAGTCGATGCTCGAACGGAGATGGTAGTCATAGGGTCCACGGCCATACTGTGTCTCGTATGGCGCGCATAGCATTAATGGCTTCTATGGTGTCGGGGGGGGGATTTGAACCCCCGGCCCCAGGATCTCTCCAGGAACGGCCCCCGGCCGCCCCTCTATGAGTCCCGTGCTCTACCGGGCTGAGCCACCCCGACGTGCCGGCGCGGGGGCCAGTCATCACGGCCTTTAGCCTATGCGCTCGGGACGACCCCGCTCTCGGGGGACGGCGCGGAGAGGTCGGACCCGGGGGGCGCCTCGCCCTCCGCCGGGGTCGCGCCGGGGACTTGAGGGACCTCGTCGGCGATCGCGCCGAGGACGATCGAGCTTCGGATCTCGATCTTCTTGAGCGGGTAGAGGGTCTTGAGGCCGTGGGCGAGAAGCTTGCCCAGCTCGCCCTGGAGCATCTCGCGGACGAACTCGGGGGCGGTCCGCTGCGCCGCCTCCTCCGTCAGGAGGGAGCGGAGCTTGGCCCGCAGCTCGGCGCGCAGCCGCGTCTGGAGACGCTGCTCCCCGACGGCGACGGGCTTGAGGATGATCTCGACCCCGTCCTTGGTCGTGACCCTGAGCGAGGTGTCGATCTTCGAGCGCTTGCGGCGGGCCAAGCGGCGGACGTAGTCGGAGGTGAGGTCGTGGCCGATGAAGCGGCTCTCCGCGACGTTCTCGCCGGAGACCCGGTCGATCTGGAAGCGGAGCTTGATGTGGGCCTTGCCGATGTCGGCGCCGCCCGAGACCTCCTGGAGCGTGAGCTCGAGGGTGCGGCCGACGACCTGCTCCGGCTCGGAGGCCATCGTCTCGCCGATCTCGGCGTGGTTGAACAGGCCCGGCGCCCGCACCTTGTACCAGTGCTTGGAGCGCCACTTGTCCTTGACCGTGCGGGCCAGCGTCGTCTTCTTCGGCTGGCCCTCCTTCTCCGCCATGGTGGGTGGGGCCGCTCACCGGGCCCCCCTACATAAGCGTAAGCCTCGGGCGCCGGTCCCCCAGAGGGCTCGCGGAGGCGCCAGGCTCTACCGGCCGCGCGGGCCCTCGTGTCCACGCCGACCGGCGGCCCAAACTACATATGGAGAACGCGGGTGGCGGCGCCGTGGCGTCCTCGACCCCGACGACCGCGCGGGCCCCGCCTCCGACCGGCACACGCTCGACGGCCGCGAAGCTGCGCGAGGCCGGTGTCAAGGTCGAGAGCCCCTCCGAGCGGTTCCGGGGCGAGATCCTCCGTCTGCTCGAAGGGCTTCGCGGCAAGGGGCTCTCGCGTGACGAGGCCGTCACCGCGCTGTTCCCCTCGACGGTGCTCCCCGGATCGGCCTACGAGGACGTCGTCACGGCGCTGCTCTCCGGCGCCCACCTCCTCTTCTTCGGACCCTCCGGGGCGGGGAAGACGAGCCTCGCCAAGGAGCTCTGGGACCTCTATCCGAAGGGGGCCTGGGTCGTCTCCGGCTGCCCGGTCCTCGACGACCCGCTGTGCCTGTGCGACCCCGCGCTCGCGGCGCGGTATCCACCGTGCCCGATCTGCCAGCGACGGTTCGCCCCCGGCAACGACGTCACCCGCTTCGATCCCGCGGGGATCGACATGGCGACGGTCCCGGTCGAGTACGTCCGGCTTCGCGAGGGCTACGGGTTCGCCCGTGTCCAGGGCAGCAGCGAGGTCTTCCCGGACCACCTGACGGGGAACATCAACCTCCGCAAGCTCGAGGAGGTCGGCGACCCGATGAGCCCGCTCGTCCTCGAGCCCGGCAAGCTCCTCCAGGCGAACCGGGGCGTCCTGCTCGTCGACGAGATCGGCAAGCTCCCGCTCGGCACGCAGAACGTGCTCCTCCAGGCGCTCCAGGAGGGGACGGTCACGCCCGCGAAGTCCCGGGAGAGCTTCCCCGGGGCGTTCGTCGCGGTCTGCACGTCGAACCTCTCCGACCTCGACAACATCAACGACCCCCTCTCCGACCGCCTCACGAGCCTCCACATCGGGTTCAACCCGCGGCACGCCGAGAACCGCCGGATCGTCGACCTCGCGAGGAGCGGGGCCGCGCTCCCGTACGTCCCCGAGATCCTCGTTGACGGCGGGGTCCGCGTGATCGAGACCTGGCGCCTGAAGATGTCCGACGACAACCCGGACATCGGTGAGGTCGGCTCGAACCGCACGCTCATCGACGTCGCGGCCCGGACCGCCGCGGTCGCCGAGCTCAAGGGCCACTCCTCCCCGACGGCCGACGACCTCAAGGGCGGTCTCCTCCACGCCATGCGCGGGCGGATCCGGGCGCGCAGCGGCGACTCCTTCGCGCAGAACGAGCGGCGCGTCTCCGAGTTCGTCGAGCGGTACGCCGAAGGGTCGCTCAAGCGCTCGGCGGGCGTCTACTGGTGCCGGTTCTACACAGGGGTCCTCAAGGAGAACAAGAACGAGGCGGAGGCGCTCGTCGCCGAGGGCCGCCGGCTCCTCCAGGACGCCGAGCTCCAGGCGAAGGCGACGCCCTCGTCCGGGCTGTTCCCGAGGTTCCAGACGTTCGTGACGTTCGTCGCCGAGCGCGAGCGCCCGCCGACGTCGGGCCGGCCCCTCGACGCCGCGCTCTCCGTCTTCGGCCTGTTGGACCGGTTCTCGCTGTTCGCGTGCGGACAGGGGGAAGGCGACGACGACGTCCCCCTCTAGCGGCGCGATCGAGCTCCCCGACTGCGCGACGTACCACGACGACGTCACGACGGACGACCTCGCGGACCTCCTCGACCGCGCCTCGCTCGTTCGGGCCCTCGCCGAGGAGGGGTTCGAGGGGGCCCGGTCCCTCCTCCGGTCCCAGCTCGCGAACGACCCGAGGCTCCAGCAGCGGCTCGAGGAGATGCGGGCCCGGCTCGCGCGCCAGGCCTCGCGACGGGTCGGCCGGCTCCTCGAGGAGTACGACCGTCGCGGCCTCGAGCTCGAGCTCGTCGGCCGCCAGGAGCAGGACCGGATCGAGGCCGACCTCGCCGCGCTGCGCGCGCGGGCGGCGGGCCGTCGGATCGACCTCTCGCGGCTCGGCGACGGGGCCCTCCTGGACGAGGTCCGCTCCGCCCTCCTCCTCCCCGACTCCTCGTGGCTCACCCCCGAGCGCCCGCGGGGGTTCCTCGCCCGCCTCCGGGCGTTCTTCGCCCGAGTCGCCGCCTGGTTCCGCCGGCTCCTCGGGCGGCCGCGTCGCGCGCGCGCGCGCCCCGAGGGGCGCCCGCTGCACCTGGCGATCGCCACCGACGCGGGCCGCAACCTCGGCGCCTCGCAGATCGGGGACCTCCTCGCGCGGATGACCCCCGAGCAGGAGCGGGAGCTCGGCGAGAACCTCCAGCGGACACAGGAGGGCCGGGCCCGGGAGCTCCAGCGCGAGGCGGAGGCAAAGCGCCGCGACACCGAGGCCCAGCGTAGAGCGCTCGAGGCAGAGCGTGAGGAGGCGCGACGGCGCGCCGAGCGGGAGGCCGGCGACCGCGTGAAGGAAGCGAGCGACGCGCGCCTCAAGCAAGAGCTCACCGAGCGGGGGTTCCTGGCCGAGCGCGAGGGCCAGCTCGCCGTCACCTACGGCCTCATCGAGCGGTTCGCGCACCTGGTCCTCGAGGAGGAGACGCGCGCGCTGCCGAGCGACGTCCGCCTCTCCCTCAAGGGAGGCGGCTCGACGGGCGTCTACGAGAAGACGCGGCTGCGCCAGGCCGAGGAGGTCGCGCACCTCGACATCCCGTCGTCGCTCCTGGCCGCCCGTCTGGAAGGGTCGCGCCACATCGACGAGGCGTCGAGCTACGTCTATCGCGAGGTGACGAGCGAGCGCGTCCACGTCGTGATGATGTTCGACAAGTCGGGGAGCATGAGCGAGTCGTCGAAGCTCCCCGCGGCGAAGAAGGCGCTCCTCGCGCTCTACATCGCGATCCGTCGGCGGCATCCCGACGCCACGATCGACGTCGTCGCCTTCGACAACGAGGTCCGCCTCCTGGACCTCCTCGAGCTCTGGGAGTGCGAGCCCGGCTCGTTCACGAACACCGCCGAGGCGCTCCGGACGGCGCACCAGCTCCTCCGCGCCTCCCGCGCGACCCGCAAGGACGTCTACCTGATCACCGACGGGCTCCCCGAGTCGTACACGGACCCCACCGGCCGGGTCCGCTCGGGGAACCTCGAGGCGGCGATGCAGGCGGCCGTCGCGCGCTCGGAGGAGCTGCGGACCGTGACGCCGCTCAGCTTCTCGATGATCCTCCTGCGCTCCGAGCACCCCGAGTACGAGGTGGCGGCGCGCGAGATCACCCGCCTCCTCGGCGGCTCGCTCGTCATCACCGACCCGGCCCACCTCGGCGTCGAGCTCCTCGTACGGTGGGCTCGTGGGACCGAGACGACCCACAAGGCCGCGGGCGCGCCCCCGCCCTCGACGTCGCCGCCCGCGTCGGCGGCGGGGGGCCGGCGCCGCCGCAAGGCCGACCGCCGGATGGGCGGCTGACCCCCCGTCGACCCCCCTTTCCGCTCCGCGATGAGCTTTATACGCCCCCTCGCGCGAATTCCTCCCGGGTCCTGTTCATGACCGATACCCCCGAGCAAGCCCAGCTCCGCCAGCACCTCTCCGAGATGCGCCACGCCGCCCGAGGACTCGGGACCGACTTCGCCGTCGAGTTCCGGACGCTCGACGACAAGATCACCCGCCTCGGCAACGTGACCGCGAAGGAGCTCAAGTACGACCTCCGCGACATCCAGGACGACTTCTCCCGCCTCGGGCACCGCATCGACACCGGGCTCGCCGCCCTCCCCCAGAACCTCAAGGGGGCGGCGACGGCCGCCGGCTCGGCGATCGCCGACGGAGCCGTCCGCCTCGGCGGCGCCACGCGCGACGCGTTCGAGACGGCCGGCCACAAGGCGAGCGAGGGCACGAAGAACGCCTTCGCGGCCGCCGCCGGCGTCAACCGCAAGCCGATCAAGGAGTGGAGCACGCCGGACGACCGGTAGCGCCACCGAGAGCCGGCCTCTCGGCCGGGCCTCCGACACCGGTGGGCCGGCCCCTGCTCGACCCGATCGCCGGGCCTCCGCGGCCGGATCATCCGGTCGGAGGCGCGAGGAGCCCCGCGCGTTCGAGCCGCCGTCGCGCGGTCTCGAGGTAGCTCCGCTCGACCTCGAAGCCGACGAACGGGATCCCGAGCCGGCCGGCGGCGACCGCGGAGGCGCCGATGCCGAGGAACGGGTCGACGGCGAGGCCGACGCGGTCGACCCCGTGCAGCTTGAGGCACCAGGCCGGGAGCTCCTCGGGGAACGTCGCCGGGTGGGGTCGGTCCGTCGCGCGCCGCCGGATCGTCCCGTAGGGGAGGAACCAGGTGTTCCCCCGGCAGCGCACGTCGCGGCCCGCCCGGGCCCAGCGTGCGATGTTCGACTTGTCCTGGTAGGCGACCCCGATGGCGAGCCGGTCGAGCGCGACGTCGCCCGAGCGCGTGAAGTGGAAGACGTACTCGTGGGCGCCGTGGAGGAACCGCTCGGAGCCGACCGGCTTGTAGTGGCCGAGCGCGAGGTCGTTCGCGAGCCCCGCGGCGCGGCCGGCGTGTGCGCGCTCGATCGCGATCGACTTCACCCAGTGGATCACGTTCTGCAGCTCGAAGCGACGCCCGACCTCGCGCGCGACGTCCCAGGGCAGCCACGGGTCCTTCGGAGGGCCTCCGACGTTGAGGAAGAACGAGCCCCGGTCCGCGAGGACGGCGTCGACGGAGGCGGCGACGCGGCCGATCCAGGCGAGGTACTCCGCGCGTGGCCGGTCGTCGTCGTAGCTCTCGTAGCGGACGCGGAGGTTGTACGGCGGCGAGGTGACGACGACCCCGACGCTCCGCCGGGCGAGGCGCCGTCGGAGCCCCGCGACGCACTCCTCGAGCCAGAGCGTGAGGCGGCTGCCCGACGGCGTGGCCGCGTCGAGGAACGGGTCCGTCGCCGCCGTCGGGCTCACGCGACCTTGGGGGCCCGGAACCGCTCCATGTCGGCCCGCGCCTCGGCGAGGGCCGCCTGGGGCTCCTTGATGTAGAAGGCGACGAGCCGGCCCACGTCGCGGTGGGTGAACGGGTGCTGCCGCGTCGCCTGCGACTCTTTCCACTTCATGTACTCGAGCATCTCGACGCGGTTGTGGACCTCCCGCTCCATGTCGCGCATCGTGAGGTTCTTCATGATCGCGACGCGCTCGTAGATGTAGGAGTGGCCCGAGAAGAGGAACGTGTCGTCGCCCGGGTTCCACGAGTAGACCGAGTTCGTGATGAGCTCGTTCGTCTCGGGGTCGAGGCCGACGATCTCCGTGAGCGAGGAGACGCGCCGCGTCATCTTCGTCCCGACCTTGACCTGCCGCTGGAGCAGCACGAGGTTGAGCGCGCTCACGAGCGAGCGCGGGAGGCTGATCGGCGGGTTCTCCATCCGGTGGACCATCGCGCTGACCGACTCGGCGTGGAAGGTCGTGTAGCACGTCTTCCCGGTCGCCATCGCCTGGAAGACGATGAACGCCTCGGCCCCACGCACCTCGCCGACCATCAGGTACTGGGGGCGCTGCCGGAGCGCCGCGGCCAGGAGGTCGAACATGTCGATCTCCCCCGGGGCCTTGCCGGAGACGACGTTCTTGGCGCCGAACCCCGCCCGCGTGAGCGACGGGACCCAGTTCTCGTGGGGGAGGTTCAGCTCCCGCGTGTCCTCGATCGAGACGATCTTCATCTGGGGCGGGATGAACAGCAGCGTCGCGTTGAGGGTCGTCGTCTTCCCCGACGCCGTCCCGCCGCAGACCATCATCGACTGGCCCGTCTCGATGGCGATCCAGAGGTACGCCATCATCTCGGGGCTCATCGTCTTGAACTTGAGGAGGTCCACGGGCGTGAACGGGTTGTCGCGGAACCGCCGGATCGTGAACGAGCTGCCGCGCTTGGTGACGTGCGTCCCGAGGGTCGCCTGCAGACGAGAGCCGTCCGGGATCGTCGCGTCGAGCATCGGGCTCGCCACGGAGATGTGCTTGCCCGAGCGCTGCGCGAGCCAGACGACGTAGTCGTCGACCTCCTTCGCGCTCGTGAACTTCAGGTTCGAGCGGATCGAGCCGTACTTGCGGTGGTAGATGTACAGCGGGATGCCGACCCCGTCGCACGAGATGTCCTCGACCTCGCTGTCGGTCATCGGCACGTCGACGACCCCGTAGCCGATGAAGTCCCGCTCGAGGTAGTACAAGATCCGCCCCTTCGTCGTCGGGCTCGGGGAGAGCTCCCAGGCCTGGAGCTGCTCGTCGACCATCCGGCGCAGCTCGTGCCGCCGCGTCTCGGGGTCGGTGTCGGCGAGAGGCTCGAACCGGTCGATGAGGACCCCCCGCAGCCGCTCGAGGAGCTCGGACTCGATCGCGGAGAGCGGCGGCTCGATCACCTCGTAGAGGTGCTCGTTCCGCGCGTTCTGGTAGGTGACCCGGACGAAGGAGAATCCCTCGCGGATCGGGGCGATCTCGAGCTGGGTCATCTGCGGGTCGGTGATCGGGGGGATCGGCGTCGCGGGTCCCTCGCTCCCCTGGCCCGAGACCCCGAGCCGGGCCAGCTTGATCGCCCGCGGGTCGTGGGTCCCCTTGCGCAGGGCCGCGCCGACGCGCAGCCACGGCGAGAAGATGTGGCGCTCGCCCCGTCTCGAGACCTCGGTCGCCTCCTCAGGTGTCGTCGCCATCGTCCCCTCTAGCCCAGGAGCGGAACGGCGAACCGCATGAACGCCCATCCGACCACGAGCATGACCGTCGCGTGCTGGAGCCCCTCGGCGATCTTCCCGTTGAACAGGACCCCCGCCATGATCCCGTCCCCGACGGCGTGCACGATGACCGCGACCATGAAGGCGAGGAAGAGGACGGGGACGTACTGGAACGAGAGGCTCACGGCCCCCGAGCCCGCGAGGCTCGAGGAGGCGATCCCCTGCCCCGCCGTCACCATCTGCGGCAGGAACACCGCCGCCATGATGTAGATCGTGACGAGGAAGACGAAGAACGAGATGTAGATGACCGTCACGTAGGTCAGCATCGAGTTCTTCCGCTCCTCGCCCGCGAACTGGACCTCGCGCGTGTCGTGGGCGACCATCGTGAGGACGTCGGCGACGTTGCCGCCCGCCTCGTTCGCGCGCGTGATGATCGAGACGACGCGGCGCACGAGGGGCGTCGGGACGCGCTCTTCGAAGAGCCGGAGCGCCGTCGCGACCGGGACGCCCCACTCGAGCTGGCTCGCCATCTTCTTGATCTCCTCGGTGAGGAGGCCGTAGCGGCCGCGGCTCGCGACCACGATGGCGTCCGGGAGCGTCATGCCGAACCGGCCCGCCTCGGCGACGTCGCGCAGGAAGTCGGGCAACCGCTTCTCGATCGCGGCGATCCGCCGGAGCTTCGCGCTCATGACGATGCCGTAGGGGCCGATCAGCGCGACGAGCCCGAGCACGAAGAAGTCGAGCGCCGGGTTGGTGCCGCTCCCCTCGCCGGGCCGCACCTCGAGGTCGATGGACCCGATCGCGTTGAGGACCCCGAGGACGACGAGGACCGCCGCGACGGCGGCGCCGGCCAGGAGGACGAGGGTCTCGCGAGAGAGCCCCTTCTCCTCGGTCTTCGCGCCGACGCGCGAGGTGAGGACGCGCTTCGCAGCCGAGCTCGAGACCGCCGCCATCACAGCTCCTGGGCCATCGTCCACATGAAGTAGATGAACGCGAACTGGGAGAGCGGGATCATCGCGCCGACGATCCCCCAGAGGACGTTGATCATGAACTGGCCGCCCCCGCCGATGATCGCGAAGATCGCGATGATGATCACGAGGAACAGGGGGAACGCGACGACGACGGTGACGAACGTCTCCGCCATCAGCCCCATCGTCTCGACGCGCTTCTGGCGGTCGAGCTTGTTCTCGCGCTCGTACTGCTCGGCCTTGACGAGGAAGTAGGGCTTGAGGAGCCCGCCCGAGGTCGCCGTCGTGACGACGCCCTGGAGGAAGTCCTGGAACCGCTTGGACGGCGTGCGCGTCGCGCCCGTCTTGATCGCCGTGAGGATATCGACGCCGAGGAGCTCGGTGTCGCGGGTGATCCAGGCCGCCTCCTCGGCGACCTGGCCGTAGACGTCCTGCCGCGCGAGCTCCTTGAAGATCTGGTCGACGTTGACGTCGGCCGAGGCCATCGCGCTCACGAAGCTCATCGCGGGCGAGATCCGCTGGTCGATCAGCTTGCCCCGGGTCTTCGCCGTCGACCCCGGCAGGGCGCCGAGGACGACGAACGTCGCGGGGATCCCGCCGACGGGGAGGAGCACGCCGACCACGAGCCCGGTCATCTCCGACCCGCTGAGCGCGAGGAGGAACCCGAGGACGAGGCCCGCGGCGACGAGCCCGACCCCGACGAGGAGCGTCGCGCCGTAGACGAAGGCGAGGTACTCGTCGGCGCGGATCCGGAGGTGGGCCTTGAGGAGGTTCTCCTCGAGCACGGGGTCGGTCGCCTTCCGGGAGACGCGGTCGCGGAACATCCGCCACGACCAGCGCTGGAGAGGGGTGAGCGACGAGTGCGTCGGCTGCGCGCCCTTCTTCACGCGGATGGGGCGCACCTCCTCCAACGGCGCGGGGCGGGCCTTCGAGACGGTCGCCGTCGCCATCTACGACTCCTCCCCGCCCGACGTCGCGGTCGGCACCTCGGGGGCGCCGATGCGCCGAAGCACCTCGGTCGGGTCCTTGTAGTAGCCCGAGACGAGCCGCCAGAGCTGGCGGTGGTCGTTGATCCGGTTCGCGACGAGGTAGTGGATCACCGCGCACCGGCGCTGGAACTCCGTCTCCATCTCGTCGTGGGTGTAGTTGCGGACCTCCATGATCTTGTCAAAGAGGAACGAGTGGCCCTTGAACGTGAACTTGTCCGAGGCCGCCTCCCACTCGTAGACGGTGTTCGTGATCAGCTCGTTCGTCTCGGGCTCGAACCCGACGATCTCGAGGACCTGCTTGAGGCGCCGGACGACGCCCTTCTCGGTGCGGGCCTGGACCTGGATGATCACCTCGTTCAGCGCGGAGAGGAGGATCCGGGGCGTGTTGATCGGCGGGTTCTCCAAGCGGTTGACCATCGACTTCACGCTGTCGGCGTGCATGGTCGAGTAGGTCGTGTGGCCCGTCGCCATCGCCTGGAACATCGTGTAGGTCTCCTTGCCGCGGACCTCGCCGACGATGATGTAGTTCGGCCGCTGCCGCAGGGCGGCGCGCACGAGGTCGAACATGTCGACCTCGCCGGCGGCCTTCCCGTCGGGCCCGCGGTCGCCCGTCCCGCTCCGGGTGGCGCCCGGGATCCAGTTCTCGTGGGGGAGGTTCACCTCGCGCGTGTCCTCGATCGAGACGATCTTGGCCGTCGGCGGGATGAACAGCGCGATCGCATTGAGCGTGCTCGTCTTGCCCGCCGCGGGTCCGCCGCAGATGATGAGCGACTCCCCCTGCTCGGCGGCGAGCCAGAAGTAGGCGATCATCTCCTCGGAGGCGCTCCCCGTGAGGACGAGGTCGACGGGCGTGAACGGCTTCTCTTTGAAGCGACGGATCGTGAAGCTCGCGCCGCGCGTCGTGATCTCCCTCGCGTACGTCGCCTGGACGCGGTGTCCCTCGGGGGTCGTCCCGTCGAGGATCGGCGCCGAGACGCTGACGGCCTTCCCGCACCGCTGGCCGAGCGAGACGATGAACGAGTTGAGCGACTCCTCGTCGTCGAACTGGACGTTCGTCCGGATCGACTCGTACGTTCCGTGGAAGACGAACAGCGGGACCCCGACGCCGTCGCACGAGATGTCCTCGACCTTCGGGTCAAGGATCATCGCGTCGATCGGCCCGTAGCCGACGTAGTCGCGCTGGATGTAGTAGATCACCCGCTCGGTCGAGAGCGGGCTCAGCGCGATCTGGCGGGTGCGCAGGTACTCCTCGACCTCGCCGCGCAGGTACGTCCGCTTGTCGGAGGCGGAGAGGTTCGAGACCTCGCTCCCCATGATCCGCGACAGGGTCGACTTGAGGTGCTCGACGACCTCGCGCTCGTGGCGCGAGAGCTGGGGCTCGATCACCTCGTAGAGGTGCTCCTTCTTCTTGTCGTGGTAGCTCACGCGGGCGTAGGAGTACGGGGTGTTGACGCCCGAGACCTCCAGCTCGCGCATCTCGGCGTCCGCGAGCGGGGGCATCGCGGTGATGAACGTCCCGGGCAGGTCGGCCGTCCCGGCGTCCTCGGAATAGCGGGCCTTTGCGGGGGCGAGCGGGTTCGCCTCGCCGGCGGGGGCGCGAGGGATCTTGACGCGGACCGTCGAGGCGCTCATCCTACTCGACCCCCACGCCCGCCACGATCGAGACCTCGGCGACGAGGAGCGTGAAGGAGGTGAGCCCTGTGTAGCTCACCCGAACGACGGAGGCGGCGCTGCCCGTCGAGCACGCCGAGGGGGAGATCGCCGCGTGGCCGCCGAGCCCGGCGGTGGCGAACTGGCCCGAGAGGAACGCCATCCAGGCGCAGGAGTAGTGGGTCCCGAGGACGAACGACGCGGAGAGCCCTCCCGCGCTCGCGTTGCTCTGGAACGTCTGGGCGAACAGGAAGTGCGAGTAGACCTCCTGCGAGCCGGTCGAGACGATCTGGGTCGCGTTGCCGAGGAGCTGGAGAAGCTCCATCGTCACCGAGACCTGGCTGCCCGTGACGTTGAGGGAGAGGGCGGGCGGGTACATCACGAGCTGCTGGGTAGACGACTGGCTCTGGACGACGGCGTCGTCCTCGAAGGAGAAGTACTGGGGCGTGTAGTAGCGGTTGGGCAGCGTCATCGTGAGCGCGCCCAGCGAGAAGTTCTGGTAGAACGAGGGGCTTCCGCCAGGACCGGGGGTCATCGAGACGTTGGCGAAGATCCCCGTGCTCCGCGGCACGAAGTTGAGGACACCCGCGGTCGGCTGGGCCAGCACGGGAACGGCGTCGGAGCTCATCGTGAAGGGCGTCGCGTAGACCGGGGGGCCTCGAAGCACCGTCTGCAGGTCGATGTTCGACTTCAGGTCGGCGAAGGAGGTCTGGGTCTGCGCCGTGAACTGGGACTCGTTGTCGGTCATCCAGAGCGGGAGGTACTGCTCGAGGAAGATCCCGAACAGCGAGAGGAAGACGAGGAGCGAGAGGAGCGTGCCGACGACCGAGACGACCGCGCGGCGGTTCCCCCGCCAGGAGCGGCCGCGACGTCGCCGCCGGGACCCTCGGGTACAGAATTCTGCCATGCCGCGACCGACCCCGGGGCTTGCGGCCCTGGGCAGAGAAATTAGCCGACTTCCAGTATAAATACGTAGGCTGCCGAGGGGCGCCCACGCCTCTCCGGCGACCTCCCGGCCGCGTTGTGGGGGCCTCGGTCGGCGCGCCCCGGAACGGAGGAAAGGCCGGTGCGGGTCTGACGGAATCCTTTTCCCGCGGGACGGTGCTCGGGGGCCGATGGTCCTCCAGGAGCTGGCCCTCGAGCTCCCGAACCGACCGGGGGCCCTCGCCGGCGTCGCCCGGATCCTCACGAAGGAGCGGATCAACGTCGCCGCCCTCTCCGTCGACTCGACCGCCCGCCGCGGCCACGTCCGGCTCGTGGCGAGCGATACGACCCGGGCGCGGGCGCTCCTGCAGGAGGCCGGGTTCCGCGTCGAGACCCACGAGCTCATCGCCGTCCGGCTCGAGGACCGGTCCGGAAGCTTCCTCCAGGTCCTCGAGGCGCTCGCTCGAGAGAAGGTCAACGTCACGTCCGTCGCGATCCTCGTCGTCCGCGAGGGGGCCCAGAGCCTCGTCGCGCTCACCTCGGACGACCTGCCCCGCGCCCGCCAGGTGCTTCGACAGGGCGGCTTCATCTCCGAGTCGGCCGAGCGGCTCGTCAGCAACAAGGACCTCCTCGCCGCGGCGCCGACGATCCCGTCCGAGACGGTCGGGCTTCTCCTGTAGGGCCGGCCACAACGCTATTGAATCCGGCCCCCTCCCCCCGGCTCGCGCGGTTGTGGTCTAGCGGTTAGGACGGTAGCTTCCCAAGCTACCTACTCGGGTTCGAATCCCGACAACCGCATCGTCGAGCCGGCGGGGGCTCGCCCCCGGGGGGGTCGACCGGGTCCCCGGTCCGCCCGAGCGGGCCGGCCCCCTAGGGTGGCGGGCCCGCCGGAGGCGCCGAGGGCGGCGCGCTCCCGACGGCTCCCGAGGGGGGCGTCGAGGGCCTCAAGGCCCCGCGGCCCCGGCGCCGTCGCACGAGGAGGGCCACCGCGGCGATCGCGGCGATGGCGACGACCGCGAGGAGCGCCCAGAGGGTCCAGGACGGGAGCGCGCCGCCGTTCCCGGCGGTCCCTCCGCCCGGAGGGCTCGTCACGGTGACGGTAACCGAGCGCAGGACGGAGGCGCCGACCGAGTCGTTGACCCACACGAGGGCGGTGTAGGTCCCGGCGGTCGCGTAGTGGTGCTCGACCGACGCGGTCGTGCCGGTGCCGCCGTCCCCGAGCGCCCAGGCGTAGTGGTAGGCGGGGGTCCCGCCGGAGGCCGTCGCGTTGAACCAGAGGCTCGTCCCGGCGACGACCGTCGTGACGCTCGAGGAGGCCGAGGCGGCGAGGGCGGGGTTGACCTCGACATTCGCCGAGGCGGTCGCGACGAGGCCCGCGGCATCGGTGAGGGTGAGGTTGACGAGGAACTTCCCCGCCGCGGCGTAGCTGTGGGACGGGGTCGGGAGCGTCGAGCTCGCCCCGTCGCCGAGGCTCCAGGCGTAGGTATACGGCGAGATCCCGCCGTGGACCGACGAGGAGAGCGTGACGCTGAGGCCGACGTCGGTCACCTTCGGGGTCGCGCCGATCGACACGGAGGGTCCGGCGACGATCGTCACGGGGGTCGTGAGGTTGAGCGTGATCCCGGTGGCGTCGGTGACGGTGAGGTTCACGGCGTAGCTCCCGACGACGGTGTAGACGTGGGGGAACACGGCCCCCCAACCGGCGGTGCCGTCCCCGAAGCTCCACGTGTAGTTGTACGGGGCCGTCCCGCCGGTGGCCGCCGTCGCCGAGAAGACGATCGCGGCGCCGACGTCGGTCCGCGGAGGGCTCGCCGAGATCGCGGACGAGAGCGCCGTGACCGTCACGGTCGTCTCGCGCGTCACCGTCGCGCCCCAGCGGTCCCAGGTGTACAGGCTCGCGTTGTAGAGCCCGGGCGCCGAGTAGTTGTGCGTCCCGTTCAGGGCGTAGAGGGAGCTGCCGTCCCCGAGGTTCCAGTAGCCGTAGTAGGGGGCCTGGCCGCCGCCGACGCTCGCGTTGAAGGAGACCGCGGTGCGGGGGGGCACGACGACCGGTGCGACGCTCGAGCTCACCGAGACCTCGAGCTCGTAGACCCAGGTGGCGCTCGACCGGGGACCGGGCCCCGTCGCGCCGACGCGATAGCCGCCCTGGAGGAGCGGCGGGTACGGGCCGCTCACCTCGGGCATCGCGAAGCCGTAGTAGGGGGCCGGCAGGTCGAGGGCGTTGCTCATGTTGTACCAGCCGCAGAAGAACGGGCAGGCCCACGCCCAGGTGTCGTTGAAGTAGGCCGTGTCGTTGAACCCGCCGACGAGCAGCACCTCGTTGAGCGCGGCGTCGTACTCCATGCCGGCCATCGCCCGGCCGGCCGGGTTCGCGAAGCCGAACAGCGCGAGATAGCCGGTCTCGTTCGACCACGTGCTGTTCTGGAACAGCCAGGTGTCGTTGAGGTCGCACGAGCCGAGGGCGTCGCAGCCGCCAAAGAGGAGGACGCCCTCTCCCGGCATCGACGCGGCCGCCGCCCAGCCGCGGGGGCTCGGGGCGGTCGAGGTCGTCACGGGGACCCAGGCCGCGAGCGGCCCGTACCACTCGTAGGTCTGGTTCGACGGCGTTAGGCACAGCGCGTCGGTGCAGCCGCCGAAGAGCACGGTGATGTTGTCGAGGGAGTCGTTCGCGAAGACCATCGAGGCGCCGTACCTCGGCGAGGGGGCCCAGAGGCAGGTGAACGGGCAGTACGGCGCCGAGAGGTTGAACCACGTCCCGCCCCGGTACTCCCACGTCTCGTTCATCGGGCAGGTGACGACGCCGCAGCCGCCGAACAGGACGACCGACTGCACCGTCGGGTCGAAGCTCATCGAGGCCGCGTCGACCGCCGGCGGCGTGTCGGCGTAGTTCGTGACGTTGAACCAGATCCCGTTCGAGTAGACCCAGGTCTGGTTGTCGGGACAGACCACGTCGCAGCCGCCGTAGTAGACGACGTAGCCGTCGAAGGCGTCCCACGCCATCGACGCCCCGAAGCTCGCGGCCGGGCCGCCGAAGGCGGAGTGGGAGCCGTAGGTCGCGTTGAGCCAGCCGGTGAGCCCGACGCTCGGTGCCGACGTGGCGGGGCGCGACGACGCCGGGGCGGCGCAGTGGCCCGTCAGCGCCGAGGCGGAAACGCACCGCTCGTCGGCGCCCCGGGCGGGACCGGCGCCGTTGGCGAGGGAGCCGACCGCTCGCGAGAGCATCGCGGCGCCGTCGGAGCCGGGGAGGGGGGCCGCGAGGGGGGCCGCTCTAGGTTCGGCGTTGCGCGCGAGAGCGGCGTGCGCGGCCGGCGCCGCGGCGGGGAGAGCGGCGGCGGTCCGGAGCGCGGCCGTCGAGGCAGGGTGGGAGGAGAGCTCCCCCGGAGCGACGAGCCCGCCCGTCGGCGCCGCGACCAGCGCGACGAGGGCGACGACGAGGGCGATCGGAACGGCCCGGGCGGCCGGGGGGGTCGGGAGGTGCATAGGAAGAGACTCGCGTGCACGGGCTATATGAATCTCGGCGCAGCGGCGAAGACGCGGCCGGCGGCGGGGGCCCCGAGGTAGAGCAGGTCCCGGCTGCCTGACTCGAACAGGCGACCTGAGGATATCCACGGGGGCCGCCGGTGACCGGCGGTCTCGCCTACAGTCCCCCGCTCTACCACTGAGCTAAGCCGGGACGGTCGACCGAGCGGGGCGAGGCCTATAAGCCTTCGGAGGAGCCCCGAGGGGGGGGCGCATGCGGTCGGTCGAGCTGAGGCGCCACAGCCATCGCGAGGGAGGCGCGGCGCACTTGAGCCGCCTCGGTCGGCAGATGGCCGAGCACGTCGGGCGCTCGGCGCCGCCGTTCGACCGCGTCCTCACCTCGCCCGTGCCGAGGGCCGTCGAGACGGCGGAGGCGATGGGCCAGCGGATCGACGCGCGGGACCCGGCCCTCGCGACGCTCGACGCGAGCGCGGAGTCGGCGCTCGGCCCCGTCGTCACCTGGGCGGAGGTCGCTCTCGGGTTCGTCCGACTTCCCCCCGTCGCCCGGAACGGGGCCCTCCTCGCCGAGGTGTTCGAGCGGCTCGCCGCGTCGTTGCCCGAGGGGGGGCGTGGGCTCGTCGTCTCCCACTCCGTCGTCGTCGAGCTCGGCGCCGTCGCGGCGTTCCCGTCGGCGCCGACGGTCTCGTGGGGGCCGCTCGCCGGGTACCTCGAGGGGGTCCGGCTGGTCCACGACGGGAGCCGTTTCGTCTCGGCCGAGCTCCTTCGCGTCGGCGGGCCCTAGGCGCGCGAGAGGGACGCCTCGATCCGCGCGCGGACCTCCGACGGGGTCCCGGTCGCGTCGACGGTCACGAGCAGGCCGAGGTCCCGGTAGTAGGCGACGAGCGGGGCCGTCTGCTCGAGGTACACCTTGAGCCGGGTCCGCACCGCCGAGGGTCGGTCATCCGAGCGCTGCTCGAGCGGGCTCTGGTCGTCGTCGCAGCGGCCCGCGACCCGCGGCGGGCTCGTCGCGAGGTTGTAGATCCGGCGGCAGTTGGGACAGTGTCGCCGCTGCGTGAGCCGCTCGAGGAGCATCGCCTCGGGGATCTCGAACGCGACGACGCGGTCGAGCGCCGTCACGCGGCCGAGCGCCTCGGCCTGGGCGACGGTCCTCGGAAACCCGTCGAGGAGGAAGCCTCCACGAGCGTCGGGCCGCTCGAGCCTCTCCCCGAGGACTCGGAGGACCAACGGGTCGGGGACGAGATGGCCGGCCCGGATGTAGCCGTCGGCCTCGACGCCGAGCGGGCTCTGCTCGGCCGCCGCGCTCCGGAGCAGCTCGCCGGTGGAGAGGTGCGGGATCCCGAGGCGTCGCGCGACCTCCGCCGCCTGCGTGCCCTTTCCCGCGCCGGGGGGGCCGAGGAAGACGATCCGGTGCATCGCCGTGGGGCGACCGCGGCGGGGCTAAAGCGATTGTTGGCCCTCGGCCTCGCCGACGGCGGTGCCGACGCAGGCGAGCCCGCGGAGGGCCCGTCCGAGGTTCTCGAGGTCGAGACCCCCGACGATCGTGATCGGGATCCGGGCGCGGGCGAGGGTCTCGGCGCCGAGGCGGTCGAAGACGAACTCCTGGCCGGCGCTCGAGTCCGTCGACGCCCGGACCTTGGCCAGGAACGGCTCCCACGCGATCCGGTCGATCCGACGGGCCCCGGGGTGCGTCCTCGGGTCCGCGTCATACAGCCCGTCGACGCGCGTCGCGTTGACGACGCGCAGGGCCCGGAGGCGGACGGCGAGCATCGCCGCGACGCCGTCGGTCGTGTGGCCCGGCTCGGTGCCGCCGAGGACGACGAGGCGCGACCGGTGGCTGTCGTGGACCGCCTCCGCGAGCGTGGTCGGCGGGCGGTGGGGCGCGGGCGGCCCGACGCGGGCCGCGAGGAGCCGCGCGTGCAGGCGCGTCACGTCGATCCCGACCTCGTCGAGCTCGACCTCGGTGAGCCCGAGGCGGCGGCCGAGGTGGATGTACTCGCGGGCCGTCCGGCCACCGCCGGTCGTGACGACGAGCGGGTGCTCTAGCGACACCTCCGTAAGCAGCGTCGCGAGCTGCGTGTAGTAGGCGACCGGATCCTCGGCGGTCGTGAGGACCGACCCTCCGACCGAGAGGACGACGGGGCGGCCGGCGGCGGCGGACGGGCCCGGGGACATCGGTCGGGGGAGGCGGCGGCGGGGCTTGTTGGTTTCGCTTCGGCGCGCGCAAAGGGGTTATGAGGCGGGTCCGCCCCCGGTGCTCACGATGGCGGAGGACCCGCTCGCCGCCGAGAAGGAGCTCGCGGCCCGCGCCGCCGTGCGCCACGTTCGCGCCGGCCAGCGGCTCGCGCTCGGGACCGGCACGACCGCCGCGCACGCGGTCCGCGCCCTCGCCGAGCGGTTCCCGAGCGGGGACGTCGAGACCGTGGCGAGCTCGGAGGCGACCGAAACGCTCGCGCGCGCGCTCGGGCTCCACGTGCGGCCCCTCGCCGCCGGGGACCGGTTCGACGTGATGCTCGACGGGGCCGACGAGGTGACGCCCCGACTCGACCTCACCAAGGGCGGCGGGGGGGCGCTGTTCCGCGAGAAGTTCCTGGCCCGGCTCTCCGACGAGGTCGTGATCCTGGTCGATCACACCAAGCTCGTCCCCGAGCTCGGCACCCGGTCGGCGATCCCGGTCGAGGTCGTCCCGTTCGCGCGCCCGGTCGTCGCGCACCTTCTCGAGGCGCGCCGGTTCGGCGTGCGCCTGCGGGGCGCCTCCGCGGACGGCCGGGGCACGAGGACCGACAACGGCAACGAGATCCTCGACCTGAGGCCGCCCACGCCGGTCTCCGACCCGGCGGCGCTCGAGCGAGAGCTCCGCGCGATGCCCGGGGTCGTCGACACCGGCCTGTTCGTCGGGATCGCGCGCCGTGTCTACGTCGGCCTGCCCGACGGGACCGTCCAAGAGGTCGTCCGGCCGTAGGCCGCCAGCGCCATCTTTATCGACCTCGCGTGAGTGGGGCGCGCCACGCCTTGGGAGCGACCATGCAGGGGAAGTTCGTTCGGACCCGGATCGACGATCACGTCGGCTACATCGAGATCGCCAAGGGGAAGGCGAACACCTACGACCTCGACATGATGCAGGAGCTCGACCAGGCGATCACCGAGATGCGGTTCGCCGACGAGGCGCGCGTGCTCGTCGTCACCTCGGGGCTCCCCGGCTTCTTCAGCGCGGGCGCCGACATCGAGATGCTCAAGCGGAGCCAGCCCGACTTCAAGGCGATGTTCTGCCTCCACTGCCAGGAGACGCTCAACAAGCTCGCCTCGACCCCGAAGGTCGTCATCGCGGCCCTGAACGGGCACACCGTCGGCGGCGGCCTCGAGATCGCCCTCGCCTGCGACCTCCGGATGATGGCCGCGGGCGGCGGCAAGATCGGCCTCCCCGAGGTGACGCTCGGCGTCCTCCCCGGCACCGGGGGGACCCAGCGGCTGCCCCGCCTCATCGGGTCGGCGCGCGCCCTCGACATGATGATCACCGGCAAGCTCCTCACCCCCGAGGAGGCGCTCGCCCTCGGCCTCGTCAACTACGTCTTCCCGAAGGAGGCGTTCGCGCAAGAGGTCCAGCGCTACGCCGCCCAGCTCGCGCACGGCCCCGCCCGCGCCGTGAGCCTGATCAAGCGCTCCGTCGCCGAGGGGATCGAGATGCCCCTCGGGGCCGGCCTCGCCCTCGAGCGGGAGCTGCAGAACCGGCTGTTCATCACCGACGACGCGAAGGAGGGCCTCGCCGCCTTCGTTGAGAAGCGGAAGCCCACCTTTAAGGGCCACTGAGGTCCTAGCGAACGAGCCCATGGCCCGCGCTCCCGATTCCGAGGCGCCTTCGCCCCCGACGACGTCGACCCCGGCGCCGGCCGCGTCCAAGAGCCTGCGCGAGGGCGGCACCGTCGAGCCGATCCGCGAGATCCTCTGGGGGACCTCCGCCGGCGTCCGCAAGCTCGAGACGATCGAGGAGATGCCGACCGAGATGCGGGAGCTCGTCGTGCGGCTGATGGTCGTCCAGGCGGACACCGAGTTCGCCTCGATCCAGCAGCACCGGCCCTGGCTCGACAACGCCCCGACGCTCGAGGACCGGTGGATCGAGGCCCGCATCGTCGCGGACGAGGCACGCCACGGCCTGCAGGCGTGCAAGATCCTGCGCGAGTTCGGCGAGGAGGGCCAGGGGATGATCGACGACCTCCTCAAGCGGCGCGAGGGCGAGCACAAGCTCGACGCCTTCAACATGAAGTTCGACACGTGGGCCGATGTCGGCGCCTTCACCTGCTTCGTCGACCGGGTGGGCGTCTATCAGCTCCGCGCGTTCCAGGAGTGCGCCTACGGCCCCCTCGCCCGGTCGATCCCGCTGATGCTCTCGGAGGAGCAGCTCCACCTCAACTTCGGCTACAACGTCCTCAAGCGGATGGTCAAGGAGGGCGGCCACTACGCCGGCAGCGCCGAGGAGGCGCAGCGGGCGGTCCTCCGATGGTACCCGCGCGCCCTGGACATGTTCGGCCACTCGCACTCGAAGACGAGCCAGCGGGCCATCGACCTCGGGATCAAGCGCTGGACGAACGAGGAGGCGCGGGCCCGCTACATCCAGGAGATCACGCCGCTCGTCGCCAAGATCGGCCTCGAGCTCCCTCGAGAGGACTTCGACCGCCGCATCCCGTAGCCGCTCGGCCTCACGCCGAACGGCGGACGAGCCGTCCCCCGGGCCCGGCGCGCAGCAGGAGCGTCCGCGCGACGCCCGGGACCTGGGCGAGGCGACGGCGGAGGCGCGCCGCGTCCCGCTCGAGGACGAAGACGTGAACGTGGGCCCCCGCGTCGTGCGTGTAGCCCGCGACCGCCCGACCGGCCTCGAGGTTGACCCGGCGGACCTCCTCGAGCACGGCCCTCGAGGCCGGCGTGAGGTAGTCGAGCGGGGGCCGGGTCGTCTCGCAGACGTCGCGGAAATCGTCGCACTCCTCCATCACGAGCGGGAACAGTGCCTCGGCGTCGCGCCCGGCGATGGCGCGCTTGAGGGCGGCGAGGCGGCCGGGAAGGGCGCGCTGGCGCGCCGCGAATCTCGGGGAGGTGCGGACCGTCGCCTGCATCGCGACCGCCGAGCGGACCGCCTTCTCGGGAGCCCCCTCGATCAGGACGACGACGTCGCGGAGCTCGGGCCAGTGCTGGGGGCCGAAGAGGGGCCGGGCGTAGCAGTCGCGCCCGTCGGGGCGCCGCCCCGCGCGCCACTCGACGAAGCCGCCGAACACCGACCGGGAGGCGCTGCCCGAGCCGAACCGGGCGAGCTTTGAGAGGGCGCGCGGAGAGAGCTCGAGCCCGGCGGCCGCCGTCGCGGCCCCGGCGAGCGCCGCGAAGCCGCTCGCGCTCGACGCGAGGCCGCTCGCGGTGGGAAAGTTGTTGCGCGTGCGCACGCGCGCGTGGGCGGTGAGGCCCGAGCGCGCGCGGACCCGGTCCAAGAGCGCGCTCACGCTGCGCCGGGCCTTCTCGGGGGCCTTGCGGCCGTTGAGGAGGAGCTCGTCGCGGTCGAGCGACGCGTCGAACGCGACGGTCGTGACCGTCCGGAGGCCGTCGAGCGTGACGGAGACCGAGGAGTTGTAGGGTAGGCCGAGCCGCTCGTCGCGGACGCCCCAGTACTTGACGAGCGCGATGTTCGGCGCCGCCTCGTACGTCGCCCGGCCCGCTGCGTCTCCCGCCACGGCCTCCGACCCGCGCGCGGAGCCTAGGGACACTACTTATCCTCCGCGGCGCGTCCCGCGCCCGTGCCCCGCGCGAGGAGACCGGCGGGCGGCCCGTCCCGGGACCCGCGTCCGATCCGGCCGCCGAGCACCTGGCGGGCGATCGGCCGGCTCGAGGGGTTCCACAAGGAGAGCGGGTTCACGATCGAGCCCGACGCGAGCGGCGACGGCGTCTGCGTCGTGAGCGGGGTCGTCGAGCCGCGGCACCTCAACATCAACGGCGTCGTCCACGGCGGCGTCTACGCGACGATCCTCGACACCGCGATGGGCGGCGCCGTCGTCTCGCTCCTCGAGGCCGGCGAGGTGACGGCGACGACGAGCCTCTACGTCGAGTTCCTCCGTCCGGCCCGCGAGGGCCACACGCTCCGGGCCCAGGGGCGGCTCGTGCGCCGCGGCCACCACCTCGCCTTCGTCGAGGGGCGGCTCACCGACGGCGAGTCGCGCCTCTTGAGCCAGGCCCACGGCACCTGGTACATCTGGTCGACGGAGGACGCGACCTGGTCGGGGACGCCGCGGCCGTCGGCTAGCCGCCGCGGGCGCCGCTGACGCGGCGCCGAAGGGCCCGGTTCGCCTCGAGGAGACCGATCCCCTTCCGGGCGCCGCGCGCGCCCTCGGCGACCGGGTGCGCCTCGAGCCAGGCGCGGAGCTCGGGCTCGTGGGTGAGTCCGACGAACGGGATCCCGTACTCGAGGACGTAGGAGGCGAACCCCGTCCCCCGGGTCTCCTCGGCGACCTGGGGAAGCTCGTGCTGCATCCAGCCCCAGAGCCCCTCGCGGCCCTCGGGGTTCCACGAGAGGCGTCGTGCGAGCTCGGGGAGGTGGGCCCGGTTGAGCGTGCGGTCGCTGACCATCGCGAGGGTCCGCTCGATGAGCTCGGGCCGGCGGAACGAAGCGAGGGCGAGCTCGTAGTCGAGCGACGGGCCCTCGGCGGCGAGGCCGCGGAGATGCCGGAGGAGCGTCTCGTAGGTCGTCGCGTCGCCGAGCCGCGCGAGCGCCGTCGTCACGGCCCCCCGCAGGTCGGCGTCGACCGTGGTCGGGTCGGGGTAGCTCTCGACAAGGCGTCGGGCCCCTGAGGGATCCCCCCAGGCCAACGCGGTGGCGACCCGCTCGCGCAGGATCCCGTCGGTGTCGGGCTCGCCCTTGTGGCGCCTCGGCCCGAGCCGCTCGAACTGGCGCACGAGGAGGTCGAGGCCGTCGTGACGGCTCGGGTCGGCCTCGCCGAGGACGAACCAGTGCTCGAGCCACGTGTCGGCGGAGAGCCGGACCGGGAGGTGGTCGCGGGACCCGGCCTCGGCACGCACGAAGGCGCCAAAGCGGGAGAACGGCGCATCCCCCGAGTAGAGGAAGGCGTCGAGGTCGCGCAGGACGCACCAGCGGTCGGTCGCGGGGCGGGACGCCCCCGTCCGCAAGAGCTGGTCGTACCCTTCGTCGTCGTAGAGGACCCGGTAGAAGCCGACGGCCCCCGGGTTGAGGTGGTAGGTCGAGCCGCGCGGGATTGGGAGGCGCGTGACCGGCTCGACGAGCTGGCGTCGGTGGAGCTTCCCGTCGACCTCGTAGGTGAGCGGGACGGGCCAGTGCTCGGCCCCGTGCCGCCCGTCGAGCGCGAACCGGCGCTGGTGGAGCGCCAGCTCCTCGCCGACGCGCTCGACGCGGAGGAGCGGGTGCCCCGGGCGCTCGGTCCAGACCTCGAGCAGCGGCCGGACGGGCTCGGGCCCCTGGCGGTCGAAGGCGTCCCAGAGGTCCCGGCTCGTCGCGTTCGCGTAGCGGAAGCGGTCGAGGTACTCCGAGACGCCCTGGCGGAACGCCTCCTCGCCGAGGTAGGCCTCGATCATGCGGAGGATCGCCGAGCCCTTGCCGTAGCTGATGTCGTCGAAGACCTGGGGGATCTCGCTCGGGTCCTCGACGCGCGCCGTCACCGGGTGCGTGTAGGGGAGGGAATCGCTCAGGATCGCCCTCGGGACCCAGAACGCCAGGTAGTTCTCGAGGCTGCCGTAGGACGGCTCGACGCGCTCGAAGAGGCGCATCTCCAGGAAGGTGGCGAAGCTCTCGTTGAGCCAGATGTCGTCCCACCAGGCCATCGTCACGAGGTTCCCGAACCACTGGTGGGCGAGCTCGTGCGCGACGGTGTCGAGAGCGTAGCGACGGTTCCGGGTCGTCGTGGCGGGGTCGATGAGCAGGTACATGTCCCGGAAGACGATCGCGCCCCAGTTCTCCATCGCGCCGTAGGCGTACTGCGGGACCGCCACGAGGTCGAGCTTCGGGAGCGGGTAGTCGATCCCGAAGTAGCGCTCGAAGGCGGGCAGCAGTCGCGACGCGTAGTCGAGCGCGACCTGCCCCGAGCCGCTGCGTCCGGGCGGCGCGAAGACGGTGATCTGGACGCGTCCCGGAGGGCCACGGAGCGCCTCGAAGCGGCCGATCCCGAGGTAGAACAGGTACGTCGCCATCGGCGGCGTCGGGGCGAAGGTGAGGGTCGTCACGCCCGCCGCCGTGCTCTCGCGCTCGATCGGCGTGTTCGAGATCGCGGTGAGGCCCTGGGCGACCTCGAGGGTCAGCCGGATCGGGGCCTTGCGGTCGGGCCGGTCGATGCACGGGAACACTCGGTGCGCCCCGGTCGGCGCGCACTGCGTCGTGAGGATGTGCTCGGCCCCGAAGCGGGACTCGTAGAGCCCGATGAGCCCCCGCTGCGTCGCGCGGCCCCGGTACTCGACCTCGACCGTGCGCGGACCCGGGCCGACGTGGGAGACCTCGAGCGCCTCGGTCTCGGGGCGGAGCGCGAACGGCACCGGCTCGCCGTCGACCCGGACCCCGGTCACCTCGAGGCCGCTCGCGTCGAGCCGGAGCGGCTCCTCCGGGACGGCGAGGTCCACCGAGACGCGGCCGCGGAAGGTCCGTGCGTCGAGGTCGACCGAGAGCCAGACCCGGTACTCCCGGACCGTCGGGATCGGCCGCGTCGTGGTCGTGCCCCCCTCACGCCGACGTCGGCCTCGCACCGACGGGCGAGGTCCGGGAGTCGAGGCGGGGCATACCCTTTGTGCCCGGCGGACGGCGGACGGCCCGGCCCCGCGGGCCAAGGTTAAATAGCGACCCCGAATCGGCCGGTCGGCTGACGGTCAAAGCAGTGGGGCCACACCCGGTCCCATTCCGAACCCGGAAGTTAAGCCCACTGGCGTTCCGCGCGGTACTGAAGTGCGCGAGCCTACGGGAACCGCGGAAAGCTGTCAGCCACCCCTTTCCGTGAGCCGACCGGCCGCTCGCCGCCCAAGTCGTTAAGTCACGGGCCCGAGTGCCCGCGGCCGTGTGGCTCGGGGCTCACATCGGCATCGCCGACGGGCTCCCCGAGGCCGCGGCGACCGGTCGCGCCATCGGCTGCGACGCGATCCAGATCTTCGCCAAGAGCCCGCAGATGTGGGCCGGTCCCCCGATCCCCGAGGCGGCGGCCGAGGGGTTCCGCGCCGCCGTCCGATCCGAGGGGCTCCGCGCGACGTCGATCCACCACGGCTATCTCGCCAACCTCGCGAGCCCGAAGCGCCCGATGCTCCTGCGCTCCCGCTCCGCCTTCGCGGACGAGCTCGGTCGCGCGACGCTCCTCGGCGTCGACCACCTGATCTTCCACCCCGGGGCGCACCTCGGGAGCGGGCGCGACGAAGGGATCCGCGTACTCGTCGAGAGCCTCGACGAGGCGTTCCGCGCCCAGACGGACCGCTCCGTCCGTGTCCTCTTGGAGAACTCCGCGGGCCAGGGCTCGTCGGTCGGGTCGACGTTCTCGGAGCTCGCCGAGGTGCTCGACCGCCTCGAGGCGCCCGACCGCGCCGGCGTCACGATCGACACCTGCCACCTGTTCGCCTCGGGCGTCGACCTCCGCACGCCCGAGCTCTACGGCCGCGCGATGGACCGGCTCGACGACGAGCTCGGGGTCGCGCGGGTCCACGCCTTCCACCTCAACGACGCGAAGGCGCCGCTCGGCTCGCGGCTCGACCGGCACGAGAACATCGGCGCGGGCGAGATCGGCCTCGAGGGCTTCCGCGCCTTCGTCAACGACCCGCGCTGGGCGGAGCGCCCGGCCTACCTCGAGACGCCGGTCTCCGACGACGGCTACGGCGCCTACGTCCGGGACCTCGCCGCGCTCCGGAGCCTCCTCAAGAAAGCCCCGGAGACGACGGGGACGCCCGCGCGACGACGCGGCGCGCCTCGGCGGCGCCCAACACCTAAATAGCGGGCCCCTCCTCGACCGCCCCGGATGGCGCTCGCGGTGCCGGCCGAGAAGCTCGCGAAGCTCTCCGAGATCGCCCGGTCCGTCCGCCAGGACGTCGTGCGGATGGTCTACGAGGCCGGCAGCGGACACCCCGGCGGAAGCCTCTCGGTCACCGACCTCCTCGTCGCGCTCGTCTTCGAGGAGCTCAAGCTCGATCCGGTCCAGCCGAACTGGCCCGACCGCGACCGGCTGGTCCTCTCCAAGGGCCACGCGGCGCCGGCGTACTACTCGGTGATGGCACGACGCGGCTTCCTCGACATCGAGGAGCTCCACACCCTCCGCCAGGCGGGCAGCCGCCTTCAGGGGCACGTCGACCGCAACAAGCTCCCCGGCGTCGAGGCGTCGACGGGCTGCCTCGGCCAGGGGATCGGGATGGCCGTCGGCATGGCGCTCGACCAGCGCCTCGCCCACCGCTCCGGCCGCGTCTACGCGATCCTCGGCGACGGGGAGTGCCAGGCCGGGCCGACGTGGGAGGCGCTGATGGCCGCCGGACACTACCGGCTCGACAACCTCGTCGTCCTGCTCGACCGCAACGGCTACGAGACCGACGGCGCAACGGAGGCGATCATGGGCATCGAGCCGATCGCCGACAAGTTCCGGGCGTTCCGGCTCGAGACCGTCGAGATCGACGGCCACGACTTCTCCCAGATCCTCGACGCGCTCGCCCACGCGCGCGCGACGCGAGGCCAGCCGACGGCGATCGTCGCGAGGACGGTCAAGGGCAAGGGGGTCTCCTTCATGGAGAACCAGCACGCCTGGCACGGGAAGGCGCCGAGCCGCGGCGAGGCCGAGAAGGCCCTCGCCGAGCTCGGGGGACGGCTGTAGCGAGATGGCCGAGCGACGGGTGGAGAGCCTCCGCGACGCCTACGGTCAGGCGCTCGTCGAGCTCGGCGAGCGCGACGCGAACCTCGTCGTCCTCGACGCCGACCTCTCGGGCTCGACCCGGACGGCGCTCTTCGGCAAGCGGTTCCCGGAGCGGTTCTTCAACGTCGGCGTGATGGAGCCGACGATGATGACGATGGCCGCCGGCCTCGCGCTCTCCGGCCGGACGGTCTTCGCGAGCACCTTCGCGATCTTCGCGGCCGGCCAGGCCTACAACATGGTCCGCCAGTCGGTCTGCTACAACCGTGCGAACGTCAAGATCGTCGCGACCCACGGCGGCCTCCTGGTCGGCGGCGACGGCGGCACGCACCAGATGCTCGAGGACATCGCGCTCATGCGCGGCCTCCCCGGCATGACCGTCGTCGTGCCCGCCGACGCGCCGACGACGCGCTCGGCCACGTTCGCGGTGACCGACTTCGACGGACCGGCCTATCTCCGTCTCACGCGGGAGAACCTTCCGACCGTCACCGACGGCCGGTTCGTCCTCGGCCAGGCGGGCGAGCTCCGCGCGGGCTCCGACCTCACGCTCGTCGCCGTCGGCGCGCTCGTCGCGCGGGCCCTCGAGGTCGCCGAAGAGCTCCACCACGTCGGCGTCGAGGCGCGCGTCCTCGACTTCGCCTCGGTCAAGCCGTTCGACGAGAAGGCACTGTTGAAGGCCGCGCGCGAGACGGGGGCGATCCTCACGCTCGAGGAGCATTCGGTCCTCACCGGGCTCGGCGCGCTCGTCGCCTCGGCGACGGGCGAGAACTATCCGGTCCCGGTCCGCCGTCTCGGCGTGCCGGACCTCTTCGGCGAGTCCGGGGAACCCTGGGGGCTCCTCGACCGCTTCGGCCTCTCGAAGGCGCGCGCCCTCGAGGAGGCCTGGGAGCTCTTACGGGTGCGCGGCAAGGTCCACTGAGAGCGGGTCAACGATGAAGCTGTTCCTCGACACGGCAAGCGTCGCCGAGATCCGAACGATGTGGGAGATGGGCATCCTCGACGGCGTCACGACGAACCCGACGCTCGTCGCCAAGGAGGGGCGGCGGTTCGAGGAGGTCCTGCGGGAGATCTGCGCGCTCGGCGTCCCCTCCGTCTCCGCCGAGGTCGTCGGGACGTCGGTCGAGCAGATGGTCCAGGAGGGCCGCCACCTTCGCGGGCTCCACCCGTCGATCTACGTCAAGGTCCCGATGACGCCGGCGGGGCTCCGCGCGACGAAGACGCTTTCGAGCGAGGGGACCCGGGTCAACATGACCCTCGTCTTTTCGGCGAACCAGGCGCTGCTCGCCGCGAAGGTCGGCGCCGCCTACGTGAGCCCGTTCATCGGACGGCTCGACGACCAGGGGCAGGAGGGGATGGCCCTGATCGACGAGATCGTCCAGGTCTACGAGAACTACGACTTCGCGACGGAGGTCCTCGTCGCCTCGGTGCGCCACCCGGTCCACGTCCTCGAGGCCGCGAAGCTCGGGGCCGACATCGCGACGATGCCCTTCGGCGTCATGGAAAAGCTCGTCCAGCACCCTCTCACCGACCTCGGCCTCGCCCGCTTCCTCAAGGACTGGGAGAAGGTCCCGAAGGGCTGAGGGCGCCGGGGAAAAGGGTCATAGGCCGCTCGACCTCAATGGCCGGCCGTGGCCGACGCGACGCTCTTGGCGAAGTACTTCCGCCTCACGGAGGAGGCTCTCGCCCGGGTCCGACCGGCGCCTCCGCCCCGGTCGTTCCTCGTCGGCGCGGCCGAGGACTTCCTCGGGATGGCCCGGGCCTACCTCAGCGACGCCCGGCACTTCGAGGCGCACGGGGACCCCGACCGGGCCCTCGCCGCGGTGAGCTACGCGCACGGCTGGCTCGACGCCGGGGTCCGGCTCGGCCTTCTCGACGGAGGGGACGATGACGTCCGGTTCACGCCGTTCCGCTAGCCGCGCGCCGCCTCCGATCGTCCCCGAGGCGACGCTCCGGGGCGTCGAGCGGCATCTCGCCCGACGCGAGGCGCGCCGGGCCGACCTCTACGAGCGGGCCCGGCGCCTCCGCCGGGCGGCGCAGACGGCGATGGCCCACCTCCACGAGGGCCGGTCGGTCTCGCGCGAGGTCGCCGCCGTCCGTCGCGAGCTCGCGGCGCTCGCGGCCTGGGTCGTCGAGGTCGCGCCGTCGGATGCCGCGCTCGCGCACGACGCGCTCCAGGAGGGCGTCGAGGCCTGCCTCCTCGCCAATCTCGCCGCCGACCGGCCCCTGCCGGGTCCGGAGGCGCTCGGCGTCGAGCCGGAGTCGTACCTCCTCGGGCTCGGCGACACCGTCGGAGAGCTCCGCCGGCTCGCGCTGAGCGCGCTCGCGCGCGACCGCCTCGACGAGGCCGAGCGCCGGCTCGGCCAGCTCGAGTCGGTCTACCGGGTGCTGCTCCGCTTCGAGACGACGCGCGCGATCGTTCCCCTCAAGCCCAAGCAGGACGCGGCGCGCGGCCTCGTCGAGAAGACCCGCGGCGAGGTGACGCTCGCCCGGCTCCTCCACCGGGCGCGGCTGCCGCGCGGCTCCGTCACGGAGGGTCAGGCTCCATGAGCGCACCTCGGAAGACGATAGGGCTGATCGGCGGGTCGGGGATCACGGAGTTCTTCGAGTCGGGGACGACCCGCTCGCACCACGTCGCGACGCCGTGGGGCCCGCCCTCGGGGGCGATCGTCGAAGGGCGCGTCGGGGCCCTCCGCGTCCTCTTCCTGCCCCGCCACGGCATCGGGCACACGATCCCGCCGCATCGGGTGAACTACCGCGCCAACGTCGACGCGCTGCGCTCCCTCGGCGCCGAGGCGATCGTGACCGTGAGCTCCGTCGGCTCCCTCAAGGAGGAGCTCTCCCCCGGGACGTTCGTCCTCCCGAGCCAGTTCGTGGACCTCACCAAGCAGCGACCCACGACGTTCTACGACGGCGGTCGCGTTTACCACGTCTCGACGGCCGACCCGTTCTGCCCCGACCTCACCGAGCTCGCCCTTCGCGCCGGTGAGGCGACGAAGACGCCGTTCGCTTCGGGCAAGACGTACGTCTGCGTCGAGGGGCCGCGGTTCTCCACGCGCGCGGAGTCCCGGTTCTTCCGCGGCTTCGCGGACGTGATCGGCATGACGCTCGTCCCCGAGGTCACGCTCGCGCGCGAGCGGGCGCTGTGCTACCTCTGCCTCGCGATGGTCACCGACTACGACGTCTGGGCCGAGCGCCCCGTCCAGGCGAGCGAGGTCGTCGAGGTGATGCGCGCGAACGTCGCCCGGATGCGCCTCGTGCTCGAGTCGCTCCTTCCGCGGCTCGCGTCGGCGCCACCGGCCTGCTCGTGCGCCCGCGCCCTCGACGAGGCCGCGCTGTAGCCGGGCCGGCCTAGCTGGTCCGAGGCCCGCGGCGGACCGTGATCGGGATCACGCCCGCGGCGAACTCCGCCTCGGCGATCGTGACCGGGTCGATCTCGGTGACGCCGACGTCGGTGAGGATCGGCGCGCCGAGCGAGACCTGCAGCGCGCGGGCGCCGAGGATGCGGGCCCGCTCGAACCTCGTGTAGGTCTCTTCCGCGGGTTTCCCCGAGGCGCTCTCGTTCGCCATCGCACCTAACGGGGCCGCGGTCGGGAGAGCGGCCGACAAGGGTCGCGCCAGTTGGACCTTCGTATTTACGCTTTGCGCGCGGCGAGGCTTTGCACGGAAAGGCGTTCTTGTGCAGAGATTCTTGTGCAGGCTGCTGAGTTTCTGTGCAGGGGTTATCGCTTAGGACGGCGCCGATCCGGGGGAGTTACCGATTCAGGCCCCGAGGGAGCCGACCGGACGCCCGGCAGGGGCGGCGCCGGCGACACGGGCGTTTGTACCGCGGACCTCACCCGGGCTCGCCCGACGGTGTCCAGCGCGATCTGAAGGCCCGAGTTAGTGAGCTGCCAGGTAATCCCGCCCGCGGTGGGGTGCATCGCGCACAGCTGGGCCTTCCGGAGCCGCTTCAGGGCATGACGGGCCTCACCTCGTAGATCCTTCTGGAGTCGCCGGAGCACCGCTTCTGGCGGAACGTGTGAACCAAGAGCGAACTCGCATGCCGCTGCTAGGGCCAGGAGGGTCGATTGCTCGATGGGGCGGAGCCCTCTCGGTCTCGAATCGAGCACTGTATGTCCATAAACAACGTAATATATACACACTCACCTTGGAGGGACCATGGTCGGACCCATCGGCATCGAGCCCCGCGGCGCACCGACGGTGGAGATTCTGGGAGAGGCGTACTATCGATGGAGTGTCATCGTTCGGGACGACTCCCCAGCGTTCGTGGCCAGACCGATCAGAGTCAAGACTCGGAAAGGCAAGGACTACCACGTCGTCAGGGTGACTATTCCCCGAGACGTCGTAGATCGTCTCGGAGTCCAGAAGGACGACTACCTATTGCTCCGGGCGAAAGTTGCGCAGTGGTACCACATGCTGAACTGGGCACAGATGCCGGAGGTCTGGCGCAAGCTTCCCGGGGAGGTACAGCGGGAGGTCTACCTCTCGAACCTGTCCCCACCCGGCACTCTCGTGGCGATGTCAGGATCGACGCCCGCGCCGGGTTTCGTGATGGCAACAGGTACCTCACCCCCGCCTGCGCTGATCTCGGGGGTCGCTGAGACTTCTCCCGCGGGAGGGTCCGGCCAATGAAGGTCGAACACTCACCCTGGAAGAAGCTGGAGATCCGGTCGTTCATCCGATTCGAGTCGCCCGAGGAGTTCGCAAACTTTGTCGCCGCGCCCACTCCTGGAGGCATGGCTGGCTCCACGAGCCTCGTGTGGGCCGACGGCGTTCTTCTCCGTCACGTACCCCTCAACCCTCCGACTGAGGCATTCGCAAGCGAGCTTCTCCGAGGGAATCTGGTGTGGGATCACCTCGACTTTGCACTGATGCCGAAGCATGTCCCAGAGATCCGGCCGGCCTCCCGGCCAGCCCTCGTCATCAACGTGCTTGACATGTCGGGCAACTCCATGTTCGCAGACGTCGCAAAGTGGGCGAAGGGACTCGGCGCTGGGGAGAAGACCTAGGATGTCCGAGTTTGGTGGTTCGCGGAGGCGTGAACTATGATGGGACCGACACCCGAACAGATGGCTCAGCTGATGGCTAAGGCGAAGCCCGTTGACTTCGAGGTCGTCGGCGGGAAGGACCCTGAGGTGCGATTGGTCATCACTGACGAGGGGAAGGAGGCTGTCCTTCGCCTCAAGGTTGCGATTGCGGCGGTCAACCGCGTCGGCAACGACCCGAACAATGGACTCCCAAGCTACCAGGTCCAGACTCAGATCGTCGTGGGGATGCTGAAGTGCGACCCAGTGCTGAAGAAGGCCGCCGTATTCAAGGGATCCGAAGCCTCGGGGGCCGGATTCGGGTAGGCCCGGTGACGACCAACTCGTGCCCCGCGCTCGCTGTTATAGGCAGGAAATGGAACGGCTCGTTAGGGGGCTGACCGATGCCCGTTAAGGATTGGGGTGAGCGGACGATCGTGGATCTGGAGTGGCAGGGGCCAAGGATGTTCTCCCTTGCCCGCACGCCAACTACCGTTCCTGACTACCGGGGAGTGTACCTGCTCAGCTCGCGGAAGGAGCTTTACCCCTATCTCAGGGGCTCCTCGTCTCTCGCCTACATCGGATCGGGGAACGTAGCGGACCGCCTCCCGGCGCACATAAGTCGAAATCCTCGGGTCCAAACTGTCCTGCAGAACGAGGGGACTATGTGGTTCTGGTACGCTCGTGTTGCTCGGGGCATTCACGACTGTGTCGAGCAGCAGCTGTTCGATGCATTCGTTCAACGTCATGGGGAGAATCCGGTCCTCAACATGATCCGACCTCCATGCGCCCTCGACTGGCACCGCGTTACTGTCCGAAGTCAAGGTCTGAGTTTCCCGTTCGACTTCTCTCGGAGTGGCTTCCCCTGAGAAACCCTGGATCTCCAGGGCCACCTCCTCGGGGGCGCGATCGACTCCTTCGATC
>DAHUYN010000060.1 GCA_027315165.1 Thermoplasmata archaeon
GGTCATCAGCGCGGAGGTGCCGGTCACGGCGATCCTCGCCGCCCTGTCCGCGCCCGGCATGGCGCCACCGGGCACGGCAACTCCCGGCGACCCGGCCGCGAGCCGCCAGCCTGCCCCTGCGCCGCTGACCGTGCTCAACCTCGCGCCCGCCCCGCCTCGCCCCGAAGCGCTGGAGATCCTCAGGCGGCGTCCCGACTGGCTCGTGGTGAACGAGTCGGAGGCCGCGTCCGTCCTCGGCCGCCCGGTCGGCGGCCTGCCCGGCGCCGCCACCGACTACTGGGAGGACGGGACGCAGGTGACGCTGGGCACCGCCGCTCCCCTGCTGACCGGCCTGCGGGCCGCGGCCGCCATCGCCGGTGCCCTCGGCCGGGCCCGGCAGGCGCAGGAATGGTCGGCCGCCTCGGCGCGGCTGGCCCGGGCCATCCAGGCCGAGTTCGGCTGCTACGGCTTCAACCGGCTGCCGGGCGATTCCGCCGGGCCGGATGTGTCGGTCACGTTCCTGGGGCCGCC
>DAHUYN010000061.1 GCA_027315165.1 Thermoplasmata archaeon
CGATGTCACGACCGGGATGACCACGCTCGGCGCGAAAGCGGACGTCGCCGCGCTCGCCGATTTTCGCCTGATCCCGCAGCTCCTTCAACCGACCTACGCGAACTACGAGATCGTCTTCGCGACCACACAAGAGGTCCTGATCTACAACCCGAGCGTTCCCCAGTTCGCCGGTATCAACGCGAGCAACTGGGGCGAGAAGCTCGTGGCGGACGTCACGACCGCCGGCAACGCCCCCTTCGGCGTCTGGAACGCCTCGACCGACCCGAACGGGTACAACGAGATCTTCAGCCTGATGCTCCAGGGTTCGCTCTACAACGGAGGCAGCCTCTCCGCGGTGTACGGGACGCTCTACTCGGGTGCACCCGGGGCCTACGCCACCCCGAACCCGAAGACGACCCTCCCCGAGCAAGAATCCCATGCGGCGACCCTCATCAAGACCGGAGTCGTCTCGGCCGTGATCACGTACAAGGCGGTCGCCGTCCAGAACGATCTCTCGTACGTG
>DAHUYN010000006.1 GCA_027315165.1 Thermoplasmata archaeon
CGCCGCGAGCGCCGAGGGCGGGGCCGAGGCACCCCGCGACTTCGTCCGCTACCTCTTCTGGCACCTGCGGCCCGAGTGGCGCCGGAGGGGTCTCGAGGATCGGCGGGCCGAGCTTGCCGAATGGACCCGGGTCCTCGACGCCCCCGGCGCGGACCTCTCGCTGCGCACCTACTCTCTCGTCGGGACCAAGGCGGGCGTCCACGGGCTCTTGTGGATGGTCAGCCCGAGGCTCGAGGCCCTCCAGGAGTTCGAGGGCCGTCTGCTCGGCACCACTCTCGCGGGGTTCGTCGACTTCCCCTACAGCTACCTCGGGATGACCCAGCGCTCGCAGTACCTCGCGGGGCACGCGCACGCGGGCCAGGAGGGATCGCGGGCGCTCCCGTCGAACCGGAGGTACCTCTTCGTCTACCCGTTCATCAAGAAGCGCGAGTGGTACGGCCTCGCCTTCGAGGAGCGGCGGCGGATCATGGGGGAGCACTTCCGGATCGGCCACCGGTTCCCCGCGGTGGACATCCACACCGGCTACTCGTTCGGCCTTGACGACCCCGAGTTCATCCTCGCGTTCGAGGGCGACTCGCCCGCGGAGTTCCTCGACCTCATCCAGGCGCTCCGCCCCTCGGAGGCGAGCCGGTATACCGCCGTCGAGACCCCGATCTTCACGTGCATCGCCGCCCCGGCGCGGCGCATGGTCGAGCTCGCCGCCGGCCTACCGTGAGCGCGAGGACACCCGGCCCGCGCTCTCGCGCCGAGTACCGGCGCGCGCAACGCAGCCTCGTCGGCGGCGTCGACAGCCCCGTCCGCGCGTTCACGGCGGTCGGTGGCACCCCCGTCGTCTTCGCGCGCGGTCGTGGACCCTACCTGTGGGACGTCGATGGGCGTCGGTACCTCGACCTCGTCGGCTCGTGGGGGGCGGCCCTCCTCGGCCACGCCGCGCCGGCCGTGGTCCGCGCCGCGAACCGCGCCGCCCGCCACGGCCTCTCCTTCGGGGCCCCCTCTCCCTACGAGACCGACCTCGCCGAGCGGATCCGACACGCCGTTCCCGGCGTCGAGAGGCTCCGGTTCGTCAACTCGGGGACCGAGGCCGTGATGTCGGCGGTCCGGGTCGCGCGCGGGTTCACCGGACGGGCCAAGGTCCTCAAGTTCGACGGCGGCTACCACGGGCACTCCGACGGCCTCCTCGCCCGAGCCGGCTCCGGCGTCGCCACGCAGTCGCTCGCCGACTCGGCGGGCGTGCCCGCCTCGATCGTCGCCGAGACGCTCGTCGCCCCGTACAACGACCTCGAGGCGGTGCGTCGCACCTTCGAGGCCCATCCGGAGTCGGTCGCGGCCGTCGTCGTCGAGCCGATCGCGGCGAACATGAACCTCGTCCTCCCGGCACCGGGGTTCCTCGAGGGGCTGAGCCGCCTGTGCCGCGCCCATGGCGCCCTACTGATCGCGGACGAGGTCATCACGGGGTTCCGCCTGCGCCGCGGGGCGATCTACACGAAGCTCGGGGCCCGCGCGGACCTCGTCACGTTCGGGAAGGTCATCGGCGGGGGGCTTCCGATCGGCGCCTACGGCGGGCGCGCCGAGGTGATGGAGGTCCTCGCCCCCCTCGGCCCGGTCTACCAGGCGGGCACGCTCTCGGGGAACCCGGTCGTCATGGCCGCAGGGATCGCCACCCTCGACGCCCTCGGCCCCGAGGTCTATCGGAGGCTGGAACGCAACGCGGACGCCCTCGTGGGCCGATGGGCCCGAGCGGCGCGAGACCTCGGGGTCGAGAGGTTCCAGCTGAGCCGGGTGGGGTCGATGATCGGCGTGTTCTTCGGCCCCTCGCCGCCTCGCTCCTACACCGAGGCCGGGCAGGTCGAGCGGCCCCGATACCGACGGTTCTTCCATGCGATGCTCGAGGCCGGCGTCTACCTGCCGCCGTCGCCGCTCGAGACGACGTTCCTCTCCGCGGCGATGGCCCCTCGGGACCTCGACGAGGCCGTCGAGGCCGGGGCACGCGCGCTGCGGACGGTGGGGTGAGGGGGCTGGAGCGCCGGGATCGCCTCGTGCGAGCGCTGCGAGGAGAGGACGTCGACGCCGTGCCGGTCTGGCTGATGCGACAGGCCGGCCGACACCTCCCGGGCTACCGGGCGCTCAGAGCCCAGCACGGCATCCTCGAGATCGCTCGCACGCCCGAACTCGCCGCCGAGGTGACCCTCGAGCCCCTCGAGCGCTTCGACCTTGACGCCGCCGTCGTCTTCGCCGACATCACGCTCCCCTTCTTCGGCCTCGGCGTGGACTTCCAGATCGACCCGGGCGTCGGACCGGTCGTCGCCAGGCCCATCCGCAGCGCCGACGGCGTCGAGGCGCTGCGGCCGTTCGAGGCCCGGCGCGACGCGGGCTTCGTCGGAGAGGCGATACGACGGTTCCGTGACCGGCGGCCGGACCGGCCGATCCTCGGCTTTGCCGGGGCGCCGTTCACGCTCGCGAGCTACCTCATCGAGGGGGCCCCCTCGAAGGAGCATCTCCAGACCCGGCGGCTCGTGCAGGGGGAGCCCGCCCTCGTCGGACGTCTCCTCGACCGGCTCACCGAGATGACGATCGACTACCTTCGGATGCAGGCGAACGCGGGGGCCGCCGCGCTCCAGCTGTTCGACACCTGGGCCGGCCAGCTCACGCCGCGCAGCTATGCGTCGCTCGTCCTCCCGCGCGTGAGCGCGATCTTCGACGCGTTGCGACCCCTCCACGTGCCGACGATCTACTTCTCCACCGGCTCGGCCCACCTCACCCGACTCCTCGGTCGGACGGGGGCCGACGCGCTCGGCGTCGACTGGCGCGCGCCGCTCGGAGCGGTCCGGGAGGTCGCGGGTCCCGACCTCGCGCTCCAGGGCAACCTGGACCCGGCGGTGCTCGTGACGGAGCCCGAGACCGTGCGCCGCGAGGCGCGAGCGGTGCTCGACGAGCTTCCGGAGGGCAGGGGACACGTTTTCAACCTGGGACACGGGGTACCCCCGGACGCCCGTCCGGAGTGTGTGGAAGCGTTGGTCGACTTCGTTCACGAGTACTCCGCCGCCAGGAGCCGACGATGACCGAGGAAACGAACGTCGAGGGAACGGGCGTCCTCCTCATGGGCTACGGAAGCCCGGCGGGACCGGAGGACCTTCCCGGCTACCTCACCGACGTGCTCGCGGGCCGGCCGCCGTCGCCGGAGATGGTGCGCGAGTACGAACGACGGTACGGCCTCATCGGCTGGTCGCCGCAGCTTCGGATCCTCACCTCGATGCGGTCGAAGCTCGAGCGACGCCTCCGGGGGACCGCGGCCCCCTTCCCCGTCTTCCTCGGCACCAAGCACTGGACGCCCCACATCGGTGAGGCGATCCCCGAGGCGGCGTCGCAAGGGATCCGGCGCCTGATCGCGATCCCCCTCTCTCCCTACGCCTCGCCGTGGATCCTCGAGCCCTACCGAAAGGCGATCGAACGGGGACGTCGCGAGGCTCGCGGCGAGGTCCTCGTCGACCTCCGGGCCGGCTGGCACGCCAACCCCCACTGGATCCGCTACTGGACCGAGACGATCCACAAGAGCCTGCGCGAGGGCGCCGCCAAGCAGATGCCTCTCCTCTCGGCCCACAGCCTGCCCGAGCGGCACCGCGCCGCCGGGGACCCGTACCCGGAGATCCTCTCGACCACGGCGGCGGCGATCGCCCGGGAGGCGCGCCTGGAGCCCTGGGACTTCACCTACCAGAGCGCCGGCAACACGACGGAGCCCTGGCTCGGACCGGACATCACCGAGAAGATGCGGGAGTGGCGCCGCAAAGGCTGGTCGGAGCAGCTCGTCGCCCCGATCGGCTTCGTCTTCGAGCACCTCGAGGTCCTCTACGACCTCGACGTCGTCATTCGAGCCTTCGCGGAGTCCCACGGGATCGGCTATCACCGCACGCCGATGCCGAACGACGACGACCGGCTCATCGAGGCCCTCGCGTCGATCGTCCTCGAGGGGTCGTGACGGCTCGGTCCCCCGCTCGGCGACGGCCCGAGGCACCTCTCGCCCGGCCGTCCCGGCGGCCGCGACCCTCGGCGTCGGGGCCCGTCGGTCGCTCCCCGCCCCCACCCGCTCGGCGCGGGCCCGAGCCCCGGCCCCCGACGTCGCTGATCGCGCGACCGCTGTCGACCGAGACCTGGCCGGCCTTCGCGCGACTCGTCGAAAAGCACGGCGGGATCTTCGGCGGCTGCTGGTGCATCTCCTTCCACCTCGAGCCGGGCGAGAACCAACAGTGGGCCGGTCGGTATCGGGAGCTCAAGGAGGCTCGCGTTCGCGACGGGCGCGCGCACGCCGCCCTGGTCTTCGACGGTCCGGACGCCGTCGGGTGGTGCCAGTATGGCCCGACGGCGGAGCTCCCGAACATCCGGAGCCGGAAGGAGTACGACAAGGGACGGGACCGTCTCCCCGACTGGCGGATCACCTGCTTCTTCATCGACCGCGAGCGCCGCGGCCGGGGGATCGCCGCTCTCGCCCTCGACGAGGCTCTCCGGCTGATCGCGCGGTCCGGTGGTGGGAGTGTCGAAGCCTACCCGGAGGACTACACGGACGAGCGGACCTCGAGCTCCTTCCTCTGCAGCGGGACGCTCGGGATGTTCGAGAAGGCGGGCTTCGAGAAGACCCGCCGGATCGCGATGCGTCGCTGGGTCGTCGTCCGGAAGGTGGCGAGCGAGCCTCCGGCCGCCTGAGCGGCCCGGTCGGGACGCCTCGGGACCGAGCGGGGCCGGAGAGCGCCCGCCGGCGAGGCGCTGAGCCGGGCGTCCGATGCGCGGCGGCTCCGGACGTGGTTCGAGGGCTCGGAGCCGATCCACTCTCCCGATCGCGTCTATGCCCGGGAGCCGGCCCGACAGCGCCGGGGCCCTCCCGAGCAAGTCGGTCTCGGCCCCGACGTTCGTGCGCCCGGTCGACCCTAAAGCCCACCGAGGCTCGTCCCCCGACAGCTCATGAGCGCCGGCCCGAGACGGACCTCGGCTCGCACCCCCCGACCGCCCATCCCGCCCGCTCGCGGACCCCGACTGGGCTGGAGCGACGTCCCGGAACCGGTGCGACTCGGGATCGAAGCCCGCCTCGGGGCGAGGATCACGGGCGCCAGGACCCGACGCATCGGATTCTCGCGCGCGTTCGCCGGGGTCGTGACGGATGCCTCGGGGGCGAGGACCTTCCTCAAGACCGTCGGCCCGTCCCCGAACCCGTCCGCCCCCGAAGTCCATCGCCAGGAGATCCGTCACCTGTCGCGGCTACCGCGAGGGCTCCCCGTGCCGAGGCTGCTCTGGAGCCAGGAGACGGGCGGATGGGTCACGATGGCCCTCGAGCCGATCTCCGGGCACTCGCCCCGGCTGCCCTGGCGCTCGCGCGACCTCGAGCGGGTCTTCGCGGCGTGGAAACGGCTCTCCGAACGGTTGACCCCGGCCCCTTCGGGCTTCCCATCGCTCGCGGACGACGCGCCGTTCGGATGGAGATCCTTGCAGGAGAGCACCCGGCTTCCCGCGAGCGAGCGGGTCGGAAGGCTCACCCCTTGGGTGCGAGCCCACCTCGAAGAGCTTGTCGAGATCGAGGCCGAGTGGCCTCGGGCCACGGTCGGGAGCACTCTCCTCCACGGCGACCTGAGGGCCGACAACCTCCTGCTCACGAAGGACGAGGTGTTCTTCGTCGATTGGCCCAAAGCGTGTGTGGGCGCCTCCTGGGTCGATCCTCTCGGGATGTTGCCGAGCGTCGCCATGCAGGGTGGACCCCCTCCCTGGAAGCTCTGGGGGAAGGTTCCGGGAACAGAGAACGTGCCCGTTCACGGCACCCGAGCGATGCTCGCCGCGATCGCGGGGTACTTCGTCGAGCGTTCCCTCAGGGCCGCCACGCCGGACCGCCGGACCCTGCGAGAGTTCCAGAGAGCGCAGGGAGCATGGGCGGTCACGTGGCTTCGTAGACTGATGTAGAAGGAGACCGGGACCCGGTCCATCGACCCCTCACGAAGGATCGAACCTGGGGCACGGGGGTCACCATCGGCCCGTCGGGTCGACGTCGGCGGGCTTCACGACCCCGGGAGCCGCGCAAGCCGCCGGGCCGGGAGAAGCAGCCACTGGAGGGATTCGAACCCCCGACCTGCTGATTACGAATCAGCCGCTCTGCCGGCTGAGCTACAGTGGCGACCGGGAGGGCCGAGACCCGGTTCTTCATAACTTTGGGCTATCCCCCGACCGCGTCGGCGAGCGCCTCGCGCTCTCGAACCGGCCGGGAGCGGCTCGACCGGAGGGCCCAGCGACATCGACGGAGAGTGCGGCCCTTGCGTCCTGTCTAAGCCCGAAGGGTCGCCCACGTCGGACCGACGCGACGTCGAGCCGACGAGCGGTGTGACGGCGTCGGACGGGTTCCGCTTCGAGGCGGCTCCGGCGAGGGTGGGGGACGCCCGCCGTAGGCCGCGAACGCCTGCGAACGCGCTTCGCGGTCCTGCCGCCCGGTTCGCCTGGTCCGACGGGGGGACTCTGTTTCCCACGCGGACGCTCGAGAGGAGCACGGTCGGCGTAGGGGCCCGGTCCTGGGGCCGAGCGACCCGGCACGCCCCCGCGAGAATGGGTTCGCCGGCCTCAGAGCCCGAACCGGGCTCGGCTCACGCGGCCGGGGGGCCTCGAGCTCCCGAGGAGGGCACGGCCGGCTCCGGGGTCCCTCGGAACTCGGCGAGTGCGGCCCACCCGGGCCACCGGCGCTCAATGAGGTGGTCGAGGCTCCAGCGGCTCGAGCCGTAGGCCGAGTTGATCACGATGAGCATGAGGAACACCATCGCGTAGACGACGCCCCCACCCGGGTCGGTCGACCCCGCCCCGTACGGTCCGCCGAACCCCTCGGGGACGGCCCAGATGAACAGGCTCAGGACCGCTCCGCCGATGTAGGCGATCTTGCGCATGAAGCCGAAGACGAGGCCCAGGCCGAGGGCCAGCTCGAGGATCCCGACGAGATCGACCCAGAACGCCGGGTTCGCCGAGGCCTGGTTCGCCCAGAAGGTGAACCAGCCTTGAAGCCAGTCCGGCTGACCGCTGCCCGAGATCATACCGGGAAACTGGTCGACGAACCCGGGCACGAACTTGAAGGCCCCATCGATCAGCCAGAGCCCGCCGAACACGATCCGGAACAGGGACTTCAGGCTCGCCGCGTTGCGTCCCCACCAACTTACGGATTCCATGCGACCTCGACCCCGGCCGTGCGGCCGTGGGGTCGTGGCCTCCGCACGTTAAGCCCTGTCGGTCAACCCCTCTTCACCCACCGAGGTCGCGGCGCTCGCTCTCGACGGGGACCGGGGGGCCCGGAACGATACGCGCGCGCCGCACGACGCCGATAGGCGCACACGCGCACGGAGCCCGCGGGCTCGCCCGCCCCGGCCGCTCTCCGGGCGGTCCCCGGAAGGAAACGGTGCCGCCCCGCGGGCGGCGGGCTCACAGGGTGTCGAGCGCGTCCCGAAGGTCCTTGAGGAGGTCATCGCTCTCCTCGATGCCGAGCGAGAGCCGGACGAACCCGGGGGCGATCCCGCGGGCGGCGAGCTCGGCCTCCGACAGATGGACATGCGACGTCTCCGACGGGATCGAGGCGAGGCTCTCGACGCCCCCGAGACTCGGCGCGACGTGCACGAGCCGGAGGGCCTTGAGGAACCTCCGGGCGGCGGGGCGGCCTCCCTCGAGGACGAGGCCGACCATCCCGCTCCGCCCCTGCATCTGCGTCGAGGCGAGCGACGCCTCGGCCGGCGAGAAGCTCCCCGGATAGTGGACCGAGCGGACCTTCGGGTGCGACCGGAGGGCCTCGGAGACGGCCGCGCCGTTGGCGTTGTGTCGAGCCATGCGGACCGACAGGGTCCGTAGCCCGCGCAACAGGAGGAACGCGGCGAGCGGGTCGAGGGTCGCGCCCAGGATCCAACGGGTCCGGTCGATCCGCTCGAGGAGCTTGTGCGGCCCCGCGACGACGCCGGCCACGAGGTCCGAGTGGCCGCCCAGATACTTCGTGGCGCTGTGGACGACAAGGTCGGCGCCGAGGGCCAGCGGGCGCTGGTTCACGGGCGTCGCGAGCGTGCTGTCGACGACCGAGAGGGCGCCGACGCGGTCCGCCGCCCGCGCCCACCGCGCGAGGTCGTGGACGCGGAGCGTCGGGTTCGTCGGCGACTCGAGCAGGACGAGACGGGTCGAGGGACCGAGAACGCTCTCGGGCTCCTGCGCCGGCCCGTCGGAGACCCAGCGGACCCGGACGCCGAAGCGGGGCAGGAGCTCCGACAGGAGGTCGAGCGTACCTCCATAAAGCGTCTCGAGCGCGACGACCTCGTCGCCGGCCTCGACGTTCGCGAGGACGGTCGCGGCGATCGCCGCCATGCCGGAGGCGAAGACTCGCGCCCCTTGCGCCCCCTCGAGCCGCCGCACGACCTCCTGGACGGCCTGGTGCGTCGGGTTCTCATATCGCGTGTAGAGGAAGACCTGGCCGTCCCCGCGGGCCTCGGAGTTCTCCTCCGGAGAATGGAACGTCGAGGTCTGATAGATCGGGGCCACGACGGCCCCTGCGTTGCGCTCGGGGCGCCGGTCGGCGTGGACCGCGAGCGTCCCGGGGCCCAGCCACTCGGGAAGGGGGTCGAACCGACCGTCGACCGAGCGCGGTCGGGGCCGCACGGGCTCGCCGCTCACGCGCCCGCCGCCCCCTCGGGGGCCGCGTCTCCCTCGCCGAGCAGGCGCAGCCGCTGCGCGAGCCCGAGCTCCTCGAGGAAGCGGACCCCGGCGGGGGGCACGAGCTCGTGCCAGGCCCCGCCGCTCTCGAGGAGGGCCCGCACGTGCGTCCCCTCGAAGCGCTCGCGCTCGACGAGCTCGGGGGCCTCGACCTCGAAGCCGGCCCGCTCGAACAGGAGTCGCGTGAGGGGGTTGTTCGTGTAGACACGGCCGAAGGCGGGGACCATCGAGACGACGTACGCCGCCCACTGGGCGTGGCGTTGGATGTCGGGGAGCGGCACCGCGGAGACCTCGGAGAGGTGGGCCTCGGAGAGACACCGGTCGATGAGCTCGAGACGCTCTCCCGCGGTGAGCGGGTTCGCCCTCGTGAACGACTCCTGGGCGCTCCCGACGACGAGGATCAGCGGCTCCCGGGGACGCGCGGCCCGGATCTTCCGGACGACCTCGAGGTGGCCTCGATGGAACGGCTGGAACCGCCCGACGAGGAGGCCGCGCATCCCGCCGGCCTCCCCCTACTCGGGCGACAGGTCCTCGACGTCGTCGAGGAACTCGTCGATGTGCGGGCAACGGGCGGTGAGGTAGTAACGGCAGTGGCTGCACCGCGTGTCGTCGAGCGGCGGGCGGAGCGCGCTGTTGAACGCGTAGCAGGGGCGGCCGATGAACTGGTCCTCGCCCTCGTCCCCCTCGACGAACGCCGGCTCCTTCGGCGGCGGGGGCCCGTGCAGGGGAAAGCGGACCGAGCCTCTCACGATCCCGTGGGGCGTCCGGTCGGTGACTTGATCGGGGTCGGCCCGCCGACATCGAAGCGGCTCGTGGCGCCGACCATCGCGGCCAGCCTCTCGAGGAGCGTCTCCTTCTGCGTGCCCTGTCCGACGAGCGCGTACTTGAGCACGTCACGCAGCGTGCGCACGGGGATCACCTCGACGACCCCCTTGTAGCGGGACTCGAGGACGAGGTCCGCGACATTGTCCTCGGGGATGAGCACGCGCTTGAGCCCGGAGTCGGCCGCCGCCTCGACCTTGGCCGTGACGCCCCCGACGGGCAGCACCTGGCCGCGGACCGAGAGCGAGCCCGTCATCGCGACGGACTGGTCGACCGGGACGCCCTCGAGGGCGCTGATCACCGCCGTCGCGATCGAGACGGACGCACTGTCCCCCTCGACGCCCTCGGAGGTGCCGACGAACTGGATGTGGATGTCGTAGCGGGAGATATCGGCGCCGGTGTACTTCTTGATGAGCGCGCTGACGTTCTGGACCGCCTCACGGGCGATCTCCCCGAGCTTCCCGGTCGCGACCACGACGCCGCCGTCCCGCGTCTGGGCGGGGGTCACCTCGGCGACGATCGGAAGGACGATCCCGGAGAACTCGCTCATCCCCGACTGGGCGTTGATCGCCGCGAGACCGTTGACGATCCCGACGGCGGCCCCCTCGGTCGCGAACATCCGGTACTCCTTGCGGTGCTCGATGTACCGGTCCGCGATCTGCTGCTCGAGCGAGCGGCTCGAGCGCTTCGCGCGCACGACATGGCCCGCGGTGACGAACCGGGCCTGCTCGGAATTGGCGATGTCCCCCGCGACGCGGACGAGGCCGCCCAGCTCGCGGAGACGCAGGGTGAGGTAGCCGCTGCGGCCCGACCGCCGCTGGGCCTCTCGAACGACCTCGGAGACCGCCGCCATGTCGAAGTGGGGGATCTTCTTGTCCTTCACCACTTCCTGGGCCACGAACCGGACGATCTTCATCCGGTTCTCCGGCGTGTCCGGCATCATCGTCTTGACGTAGACCTCGTAGCCGTAGCCACGGATCCGCGAGCGGAGCGCGGGGTGCATCGTCTGGACCGAGTCGATGTTCCCCGCGGCGACGAGGACGAAGTCGGCGGGGACCGGCTCGGTCTTCACCATCGCGCCGGCGGACCGCTCGGACTGGCCGACGATCGGGAACTTGCGCTCCTGCAGCGCCGTGAGGAGCGAGTGCTGGCTTTCGATCTTGAGGAGGTTGATCTCGTCGACGAACAGGACCCCCCCGTTCGCCTTGTGGATCGCCCCGACCTCGACGCGCTCGTGGGGCGGGGTCTCGAGCCCGCCCGACTGGAACGGGTCGTGCTTCACGTCGCCGAGAAGGGCCCCCGCGTGGGCCCCCGTGGCGTCGATGAACGGGGGGCGCTCGTCCGGCGCGTGCGTGACCAAGAGCTTGGCGACCGTGGTCGATCCGTCGGAACGTCCCGTCGACAGGCGGGCCAAGAAGAAGATCAGGACGACGATGAAGATGCCGACGAGGATCGCCGTCGGGTCGTGGCCGGGCGTCTCGAGGACGATGTAGGCGACGAACGCGAGGACGAGCACCGCGGCGATGATCAGGAAGATCGTGCGCTGCTCCTTCTTCGTCGCCGCCTCGAGCTTCTGCGCGGCGACGATCTCCTTGCCCTTCCCCGCCGGAACGACCCGGATCTTCGGCTCGTTCGGGTCCTCGTTGTTGGGGTAGGCCAAGATGTCCTGGAGCTGCTCCTTCGGCAGGAAGTCCGTCATCGCGCGGGCGAGCATGCTCTTGCCCGTCCCCGGCTCGCCGATGAGGATCATGTGGCGCTTCTGGGTCGCGGCCTTCTTCGCGACCTCGACGGCCTCGTCCTGCCCGATGACCTGCTCGAGCAGCCTGGGCGGAACCTCGACGTTCGCCGTCGACTCGTACGGAAGCGCGGCCCCCCAACTGTCCAGCTCGGGCGTGACCGACGCCCCCGCCGGCGGCTCCCGCGGCGTGTCGTCCGTACTTGCCTCTCGACGCGTGCGGGCGTTCGGCCCGTGGCGTCGAGTAAATCAGAGGGGTCCACCGTATAAATCGTTTCAGTAGTTCTCGGGATACCCGCGCCGGTCCGGCGACGTCCGGACGAGCGATTCCGGCCCGGTTGCCCCCGTACGCGGCCCGTTATCTACCGCTCGCGGCTCGTGCGCGTCGAGACCGCGATGACGACCTCCCTGCTCGGCTCGCCGGTGGCGGAGCGGATCCGCGAACGGGCCCGTGAGGCCATCGCCGCGGGACGGGGGGCGGGACGACCCCCCCCCTCGCTCGTGAGCGTCCACCGGGCCGCGGCGAGCCCCTTTTCCATCTATCTCAAGCAGCAACGGCGCGTCGCGGAGGGGATCGGCATCGACTTCCGGGAGCAGGCGCTCGACGCTCGAGACGGCGCCGAGGCGCTCAAGGGCACGCTGGCGCGGCTCGACGCCGACGCGGGGGTCCATGGCGTCCTCGTCGAGCATCCGCTCCCCGCCGAGTTCGACTTCCTCGGCGGCGTCGCCCGCCTCCGTCCGGAGAAGGACGTCGACGGCGTCGGCCCGGAGAACCTCGGCCGCCTCCTCGCCCGCCGGCCCGTCCAGGTCCCGGCGGTCGCCGAGGCCGCGCTCGCGATCGCCGCGCACTACGGCATCGCCACCGCCGGGCGGCCCGTCGCCGTCGTGGGGCGCTCGGAGACGGTGGGCCTCCCGCTCGCGCTCCTCCTTCTCGGCCGTGGCGGTCAGGGCGACGCGACCGTGACGGTCGTACACTCGAAGACGCCGGACCTCGCCCGGGCCCTCCGCGGCGCCGAGGTCGTCTTCTCCTGCGCGGGGCAGCCCGGCCTCCTCGACCGCCGGACGATCCCGCAGGGAGCCGCGGTCATCGACGTCGGCCTGAGCACCGTCGCGGACGCGAGCCGGCCGTCCGGCGTGCGGATCGCCGGCGACGCCGACGCGGCGGCCCTGGACGGCTGGGCCGTTGCGCTGACGCCGGTCCCGGGGGGCGTCGGCCCCGTCACCGTCGCCTGCCTGATGGCGAACCTCGTTCGGGGCTGGCAGCGCCTCACGGGGGGATCTCCCTGAGCGGCCGCCGGCTGACGGCGCTCGCCGTCGTCCCGTCCCTGTACTGCCGCGACTGCCCGATGTGGTACGGCGCGGAGAACGCCGGGTGGGGGCCCTGCTCGATCAAGCACCGCCGCGGGGACGAGCGCTACCTCACCTACGGCGGGCACGCGTGCGACGAGGACTACTCGCCGCCGCCGAACGCCTCGGGGAAGGCCGCGGGGTTGAGCGGCGTCCGCTCGACCTCGAGGGCGTCGGCGGTCGGATACTCCTCGACCTCGAAGGCCGGGAGCCGGAGCCGGGCCGCGACCCGCCGGAGGCGCCGCGCGTCGAGCTCGACGCGCCGACGGCCCAAGTCGACGCGATAGTCGCCCTTCGCCGCGCCGGCGAGCCCGGCGACACGCCGTGCGGCCCGGGCGAGGTCGCGGTCGAGAGGGATCTCGACGATGCCGAGCACGACGGTCCCGTCCGGGGTCAGCTCGGCGAACGACGGGGCGGTGCGCTCGGCGCGCCGCTTGAGGCGCTGGCGGAGCTGGACCCCGTCCTTGAACCTCGACGAGCAGTAGTGGAGGGGCAGGCGGAAGCTCCCGTCCCGCACGAGCCGCTCGGCGACGGCCCGGCTCCCCCGGACCCCCCAGCCGTTGCGCGGGTCCTGCGTGTAGCCGCGTTCGTGGAGCTTCGTCTCGTTCGTCTCCGAGAACTCGAGCTCGTTGAGGTTGACGAAGTCGACGCCGATCCCCTCGAGGGCGTGGAGCAGTCGGCGAAGCTCGGCCTCCTTCTCGGGGAGGACCGGGATCTCGACGCCGCGGCGGATCCCCCAGGACGGTGCCGCCTCGAGCACCGCGCGGTAGGCGCCCCCGTCCCCCGAGAGCGGGCCCCACAGGTAGTGCGGGATGTGGAGACGGAACTCGTCGAGGCCGGCGCGCGCGAGCCGCTCGAGCTTCGCCGCGTTCGGCTCGTGCGTGTAGAGGTGGATGTTGTGCCCCGGTCCGAACTCGCGCTTGAGGAGCTCGACGTAGTGGACCGTCCGGTCGATCGGGCCGAGGGGGTCCCCACCCGTGATCCCCGTCCCTGAGGCGCCGATCGCGCGCGCCTCCTCGAGGACATCGGCGTCGTCGAGGACCCGGCGCTCGTTCGCGTAGATGACGTCCTTCTGGTTCCGCCGCTCGGAGACCGGGCAGTAAAAGCAGCGGAACCGGCAGAGCCCGGTGACGAACAGCACGAGCTTGCGGCCTTCCTGGCACTGCGTGCAGGCCGCCGAGAGGGGACCCCGGTGGCTCGACGCCATCGGGAGCATCGTGAGACCTCGCGCGGGCACGGGCGAAGGACGCAGGCCGCCTCCTAAAGCCTTGGCGGCCGCGCCGCCGGGTGGTGGGATGCCACCTAGTGGACCCAGCGTCACCCGGGGGCGTAGGTTCAAATCCCCCACCCGTCTGGGCGCCCGTAGATTCGGAGGGTTCCCCGATGGAGATGCAGCCGGGCCAGATGGCCTACGACCGTGCGAGCACCGTGTTCTCCCCCGACGGACGCCTCTTCCAGGTCGAGTACGCGCTCCAGGCGATCCAGATGGGAGGGACGGCCGTCGCCGTCACCTACACCGGCGGGATCGTCTTCGTCGCCTACCGCAACCTGCCCGTGAGCTCGCTCGCCGAGGCGACCTCGATCGAGAAGAGCTTCGCCATCGACACGGGCCTCGGCTGCGTCACCGCGGGTCTCATCGCCGACTCGCGCGTCCTCGTCGAGTTCCTCCGCCTCGAGGCCCAGCGCCACCGGATCACCTTCGGCGAGATCGCGCCCTACTCGCTGTTGGGCCAGGCGCTCGGCACGCACCTCCAGCAGTTCACGCAGTTCGGCGGGACCCGCCCGTTCGCCGTCTCGCTGCTCCTCGGCGGCTTCTCGGACCGGCAGCCCGGGCTCATCGAGCTCGACCCGAGCGGGGCCACGATCGGCTGGAAGGCCTACGCGATCGGCCGCAACCGGCGCGCCGTCGCCGACTTCCTCGAGGAGAAGCTCGTGCCGGAGCGGACCGAGGAGTCCGCCTTCCGCCTCGCCGTGCAGGCCGTCGCCGAGGGCTCGCCGACGCCGTTCCCGCCCGAGGCCCTGGATGTCTCCATCCTCGAGCCGGACGCCGACCTCCGGCACCTCGCCCCTGCCGAGGTCGCCAAGCGCGTGAGCGGCCTGCCGTTCATCGGCCCGCTCGAGCGCGGTCGCTCGAAGTAGGCTCGATCGCGACCGCGGCCTCGACCTCCTCGCGGAGGCGGATTCGACGCCGCGTTCGGTGGTACGTCACCGCGAAGCGGTGGGCTTCGTCGCGGACGGCCCGCAGGAGCAGCATCGGCGGCGCGTTCGGGTTCGGCCGCTTCGGCTCCGCCGCCTCGGGGAGGTACAGCTCCTCGAGGCGCTTGGCGAGCCCGACGACCGGGAACTCCGGGGCGCCGGGGAGCTCCGAGAGCGCTTCGACGGCCGCCGCGACCTGCCCGCGGCCGCCGTCGATGAGCAGCAGATCGGGGAGCACCTCCGCCTCGGCGAGCCGTCGGTAGAAGCGCCGCCGCACGACCTCCGCGATCATCGCGAAGTCGTTCGTCCCCGTGACGCCGCGGATCCGGAAGCGCCGGTACTCCGATTTCGCGGGGCGGCCGCCCGTGAAGACGACGAGCGAGCCGACGGCCTCGTAGCCCTGGAACAGCGAGATGTCGATGCCCTCGATCCGGTTCGGGATCGTCGGGAGCTCGAGCAGGCTCTGCAGCGCGAGCAGGACCTCGCGCGGGACCGGGGACGGCGAGACCTGGTCGACGTGCGCTCGAGCGAGACGCTCGGCGAGACGGGCCCAGGAGGCGGAGCGCCCCGTCGGCCGGAACTGGACCCGGACGCCGCGCTCCCCCTCGAGCCAATCGACGGTCTCCTCGATCCCTTGCGGCCGCGGCCCGGCGATGTAGAGCGTCGCCGGCAGCTCGAGGCGGTCGGCGTAGTACTGGACGAGGAACTGGCGCAGGAGCTCGCCCGCATCGGGCAGGTCCGTCGCCGGGAAGGCCAGCAGGTGCGGCTCGGTCCCGCGGACCTCGCCGTCCTCGACCTTGAGGAGCCCCACCGCGACGCGCAGCGTCCCCGGGTCCTGCGGGAGCGCGAGCGCCACCACGTCCGAGCGCCCGGTGCCCGGCCCGACGACGTGCTGGCGCTCCTGGAGCGCCTCGAGGCCCCGCACGGCGTCCCGCAGGAGCGCGGCGCGCTCGAACTCGAGGCGTCCCGCCGCGGCCTGCATCTCGGACTCGAGCCCCGGCCGCACGGTGGCGCCGTGCCCTCGTAGGACCTCGAGGGCCCGGTCGGCCTGGGCCCGGTAGGCCTCGCGAGTCACCCGGCCCGTGCACGGGGCACTGCAGACCTGGAGGTGGTAGTAGAGGCACTCCTTCTTCGGGAGCCGGACGCACCGGCGGAGCTGGAAGGTGTCGGTGAGGAGCTTGGCGACGCTCCGGGCCTCGCGCGCGGAGGTGTAGGGGCCGAACAGCTGCTGCGCGCGGCCGCGACGGGGTCGGCGGACGAGGAGGAGCCTCGGGTACTCCTCCGAGGTCGTCACCGAGAGGTACGGGTAGCTCCGGTCGTCCTTGAGGAGCGTGTTGTAGGGCGGCTGGTACTGCTTGATCAGGCTCGACTCGAGCAAGAGCGCCTCCCGCTCGGAGACCGTCGGCACGAACTCGACCGAGGAGCTCTCGGCGAGGATCGTCCCGTCCTTCTCGACGCGTGCGTGCAGATGGTCGAGGACCCGGCGCCTCAGGCTTCGCGCCTTGCCGACGTAGACGACGTCGCCGCGGGCGGAGCGGAACAGGTAGACGCCCGGCGCATCCGGCCCGCGCGCGAACCCGCCGCCGGTGCGCGAGACGAGCTCGCTCGCCGGCACGAACGCCGGAAGCGACGGCGGGGGGTCGCGGCCTCTCATCGTCGCGGCCGGGCCGCGGCCGACGGGGTCGCCGGCTCGCCGAGCACGAGCGGCGCCAGGAACCGCGCGGTGTGCGAGCCGCGCGCGCGCGCGACCTCCTCGGGCGGGCCCGAGGCGACGACGCGGCCCCCCGCGTCGCCGCCCTCGGGGCCGAGGTCGATGAGCCAGTCGGCGCACTTGAGGACGTCGAGGTTGTGCTCGATCACGACGACGGTGTTGCCGCCCTCCCGCAGCCGATGCAGGACGTGGAGCAGCCGGTCGACGTCGGCGAAGTGCAGGCCCGTGGTCGGCTCGTCGAGCAAATAGAGCGTGCGGCCGGTCGGGGTCTTGGCGAGCTCGAAGGCGAGCTTGATCCGCTGCGCCTCGCCGCCCGAGAGCGTCGTCGCGCTCTGGCCGAGATGGAGGTAGCCCAGCCCGACCTCCGACAAGAGCCGGAGCCGGCCCGCGATCCGTCGGTGGTTCTCGAAGAACCGGAGCGCCTCGTCGACGGTCATGTCGAGGACGTCGGCGATCGACCTCTCCTTGAACGTCACCAAGAGGGTCTCGACGTTGAAGCGACGCCCGTGGCACTCCTCGCAGGCGACGTAGACGTCCGGGAGGAAGTGCATCTCGTAGCGGAGGACGCCATCGCCCTCGCACGCCTCGCAGCGACCGCCCTTGACGTTGAAGCTGAAACGGCCGGGGCCGAAGCCGCGGGACTTCGCCTCGGGAAGGCTCGCGAACAACTCTCGGATCGGCGTCATCAGCCCCGTGTACGTCGCGGGGTTGCTCCGAGGGGTCCGCCCGATCGGCGACTGGTCGATGAGGAGGACCCGGTCCAGGATGTCGATCCCCTCGATGTAGTCGTGCTTGCCGGGCGCCTCCTTCCCGACGCCGAGGTGCCGGCGCACCGCCTTGTAGAGGATCTCCTGCAGGAGGGTCGACTTTCCGCTCCCCGAGACGCCCGAGAGCGCGACGAACAGCCCCAGCGGGATCCGCACCGGATCCCCCTTGAGGTTGTGCTCGCGCGCCCCGTGCACCGTGAGCCACCGGTTCGCCGCGGGCTGGCGGCGTTCGGGGAGGGGGATCGACCGGCGCCCCGAGAGGAACTCGCCGGTGACGGAGCGCGGCGCACGGCCGATCTCCTGGGGCGGCCCGTTGAAGAGCACCTCGCCGCCGTGGACGCCGGCCCCCGGGCCGAGATCGACGAGCCAGTCGGAGGCCCGCATCGTCATCTCGTCGTGCTCGACGACGAGCAGCGTGTTGCCGAGGTCTCGCAACGTCTTGAGGGTCGCGAGGAGCCGCTCGTGGTCCCGGGGGTGGAGGCCGATGGACGGCTCGTCGAGGATGTAGAGGACGCCGACGAGACCGGAGCCGATCTGCGTCGCGAGGGCGATCCGCTCCGCCTCCCCGCCCGAGAGCGTCGCGGAGGCCCGGTCGAGCGAGAGGTAGGTGAGGCCGACGTCGCGCAGGAAGCCGAGGCGGGCCCGTACCTCCTTGACGACCTGGCCGACGATCTGGACCTCCCGCGGGTCGAGGCCGAGTCCCTCGAACAGCTTCGCCGCCTCCGCGACCGTCATCGAGCTCACGTCGGCGATCGAGCGGCCGAGCACCGTGACGGCGAGGCTCGCCGGCTTCAGCCGGCGGCCGCCGCAGGAGCGGCACGGTGTGAACGTCATGAAGCCCATGTAGTACTCCTTGAGCGACTCGGACTTCGCCTGCTTCCAACGCCGCTCGACGGCGGCGGCGAGCCCCTCCCGAAGCCAGCCGCCGGACCACCACTGCACGCCCCGGCCGGCGCGGGAGAGAGCCTTGTCGGAGCCGTAGAACAGCGCCTTCCAGCCCTTCTCGGAGAGCTGCGCGACCGGCTCGTCGACGCGATGCTCGAACAGCGTGCTGAACCGCTCGAGGGCGGCGCGCTCGGGAGTGAGCCCGAAGACCGAGATCGCGTCCCCGAGAGGCTTGGCGCGGTCCGGAATGATGAGCGACGGGTCGGCGTGGAGGGTCGCGCCGATCCCGAGGCACTCGGGGCACGCGCCGAACGGGCTGTTGAACGAGAACATCCGCGGCGCGAGCTCCTCGATCGAGAAGCCGCAGAGGGGGCAGGCCCGCGAGCTCGAGAAGGTCGTCCGGGCCCCGCCCGCGCGACGGGCGACCACGATCCCGTCGGACTGGGCTCGAGCGAGCTCGACGGCCTCGGCGATCCGGCCCGTCTCGTCGGTGCCGAGGACGACGGTGTCGACGACGACCTCGATCGTGTGCTTCTTCGCCTTCTCGAGTCGCACCTCCGCGCCGGGGAGCCGGACCTCGACCCCGTCGATCACGAACCGTCGGAAGCCCTGCTTGCGGAGGCGCTCGACGACGTCCTTGTGCTCCCCCTTCTTCCCGCGGACCACCGGCGCGAGGAGGTCGACGCGCTCCCCGGGAGCGTCCGCCGCGATCGCGGCGACGATCCGGTCGACCGACTGCGGGAGGATCTCCTGCCCGTCGTTCGGGCAGTGGGGGACCCCGATGCGCGCGAAAAGGAGACGCAGGTAGTCGTGGATCTCGGTGACCGTGCCGACCGTCGAGCGGGGGTTCCGGCTCCCCGCCCGCTGCTCGATGGCGATCGCGGGCGAAAGCCCTTCGATCGCGTCGACGTCCGGCTTGTCCATCTGGCCGAGGAACTGGCGCGCGTACGACGAGAGGCTCTCGATGTAGCGCCGCTGTCCCTCGGCGTAGAGCGTGTCGAAGGCGAGCGAGGACTTACCGGAGCCGCTGACCCCCGTGATCACGATGAAGCGGTTCCGAGGAAGGTCGAGGGTGACGTTCTTGAGGTTGTGCTGGCGCGCGCCGCGGATGCGGATGACGTCCGAGGGGGCGGTCACGAGGCTCCTCCGACGCTACGACGACCGGGGGAGCTGCGCGCGGACCGTCTCCTCGAGCCGCGCGAGCACGTGGGCCTGGACCCGCTCGCCGATCGCCGCCGACGCCGGGCGCGTGTCCCCGACGACGCTCTCCGGCCAGGTGGTCGCGTCCGGCGCTCCCGGGACGAACGGGGAGCCGCGGTCCGGCACGACGGGGCGCTCCGCCCCGACGAGCGTCGGCGCCAGGTGGAGGACGCGGGAGGTCTCGAGAAGCCCGCCGTGACCGTCCGTCGGCGGGGCGAGCTCGCCTCGGAGCTCGTAGACGAAGTCGTAGTCGGAGAGGACGAGAAGACGGACGCCCTTGTGCTCGCGACGCACACGGTCCGCCGCCTCGCGCAACGCCGCCATGTGGCCGCGTTCGGCGTGGCCGGAGAGGACCAGGATCCGTCGGAACCCCATCCGGGCGAACTCGGAGAGGACGCCGACGACGTGCTCTTCGAGCTGGGCGATCGAGAGCGAGACGGTCCCGGGGAACCCGCTCGCGGTCGGGCACGAGCCGTAGGCGACCGCCGGGGCGACGAGCGCCCCGACGCGCGGGGCGATCGCGAGCGCCGTCCCCTCGGCCTGGATCTGGTCCGCGGCGAGCGGAAGGTGGGGCCCGTGCGCTTCGAGCGCGCCGACCGGCAGCACGAGAAGCGGGTCGGCGCGGAGCGCCCGCTCGAGCGAGCGAGAGTCCATCTCCGAGAGGCGTGACGACGCCGCGGTCACGCCCCAACGACCGGTGCGCGGTATTTAACGCGGGGCGGGAGGGCGTGAAACGGAGCGGCCGCCCAAGGGCCCTATAGACCGGCCCGCTCTCCGCGTCGGCTTCGCGAGACCCTACGGCGGCGCGGCCTCGGAGGGACGCGTCGCCTCGGCCGGCTCCGAGGACGGCGGCGCCGCTCGCTTTCGCGGCCTCGCCGCGCGCGCGCGGGGGCCGGTCGCACCGGCCCGCGCGGGGCGCGGGCTCGGAGCCGCCGGCGCGGTCGCCGCCTTCTTCGTCGCCGGCTTTCTCGCGCGCGTCGGCTTCGCGGCGCCCTCGGCCTTCGTCGCCGCGGACTTCCCGCTCGTCCTCGACGGACAGGCGGGGTTGATGCACAGCGTCCACGGGGGGCGGCCGGCCTCGATCGCGGTGACGACCGGCGCCCGGCAGACGGGGCAGGGGGGCTGGTCCTTCTCGAGCTTCCCCCGCTGGGGCAGCGGGTAGGTGACGCGGCAATTGGGGTAGCCCGTGCACCCGACGAACCGGTTGCCCCGGAACGAGTAGCGGATCTCGAGCGGCGAGCCGCAGCTCGGGCAGTCACCGATGCGGAACGCCTTGTGGTGCTCGGCGCACTCGGGGTTGATGCAGTAGAGGTCCGGCCGCTGCCCGCGGAAGACGATCTTCACGCGCGGCACCTTGCACGTGCCACAGAGGAACTCGGGGGCGGGCTCGATGAAGCCCGCCGCGGGGAGCGGGTAGCTCGCGGAACAGGTCGCGGGGTTGTTGACGCACTGGACCCAGCGGGTCCCGCGGGGACTTCGAGAGAGCGAGAGGGCGCCGCCGCACTTCGCGCACGGACCGACGAAATGCTGGGCGTCGAGCGCCCCCTGGAGCGTCTTTCGGACCCCCTCCGCGTTCGCCGCGAGCAGGTCGTAGGCCTCGCGGAGCATCGCGCGCGACTCGTCGAGGACCTCGGAGCGGGCCTTCTTCGACTCGGCGACGAGCCCCATGTCCTCCTCGAGACGGTGGGTCATCTCCGGGCGCGTGATCACGGGGGCGTGCGCCTTGAGCGCCTCGGTGACCGCGATGCCGGTCCCGGTCGGCTCGAGGTTGCGCTGCGTCACGTAGTGGCGGTCGAAGAGCTTCTGGAGGACGTCGTGCCGCGTGCTCTTGGTACCGAGGCCCAAGCGCTCCATCTCCTGGATGAGGGTGCCCTGCGAGTAGCGCCGCGGCGGCTTGGTCTGGTCCTCGGGCATCCGGACCTCGGTGAGGCGCACCGTCTCGCCCTTCGCGAGGACCGGGAAGGCGACCTCCTCGGGGTGCGAGTAGGGGTAGACGCGATACCAGCCGGGCTCGATGAGGAGCTGGCCCTTCCCGTCGAACGGCTCGCCGTTCACCGAGACCTTCGCCTGGCGCGAGCGCCCGGTCGAGTCGGGTGCGACCGTCGCGAGGAAGCGTCGCACGACGAGCTCGTAGACCTTGGCGTGGTCCGGCTTGAGCTTCTTCGGGTCGACGTACCCGGTCGGGTAGATCGGCGGGTGGTCCGTCGTCTCCGAGCGGCCCCGGGTCGCCCGGAACGTCGGCTGCTGGAGGACGTACTCCACCGCCTCGGCGAACGGGCCCTCGCGGAACTTCTCGACGAGCGTGCGGAGCCCGAGGCCCCTCGGGTAGACCGTGTTGTCCGTTCTCGGGTAGCTGATCAATCCCTGCGTGTAGAGGTCCTCGGCGATCCGCATCACGAGGGCGGCGCCGAGCCCCAAGCGCGTCGCCTCGGCGACGAACAGGGTCGTGCTGAACGGGATGGGCGGACGGCGGCGTGTCTCCTCCTCGACGAACGAGAGGACCGTGCCCTCGCGCGCCTCTCGGACCTTCGCGAACACGACGTCGGCCTCGGCCCGAACGTTGTAGGAGCCGTGCTCGTGCTTGAGGACGAACGGCCCGTCCTTGTGCTCGCCGGCCGCTTCGATCGTCCAGAACGGCGTCGGCTCGAACTCCTTGATCGCCTGGTCGCGCTCGACCAGGAGCGCGAGCGTCGGCGTCTGCACGCGGCCGACGGAGAGGAAGCCCCGGCCGCGCTGCTGTGCGGTGAGGGAGAGGTACCGCGTCAGGAGCGCGCCCCAGACGAGGTCGATCTCCTGGCGGGCCGCCGCAGCCTCGGCGAGGGCGTGGTCGACCTCCTGGAGGTCGGCGAAGCTCCGCTCGATCTCGTCCCGCGTGAGCGCGCTGTACCGGGCCCGCTTGACCTCGAGCCCTGGGTGGACCTTCTGGAGGAGCTCGAGACACTCGAGCCCGATCAGCTCTCCCTCGCGGTCGAAGTCGGTCGCGATGACGACGCGGTCGAAGCCGCGCACGATCCCCTCGAGGGTGCCGACGATCCCGCCCTCGGTGACGCGCTTGAGCGGGACCGTCTCGAGCAGCTTGGGGAGCGTCGCGAGGTTCCACTCGGCGAGCTCCGTCGGATAGTCGAGCTCGACGATGTGCCCGCGAAGGCCCACCACCGCCCAGGGGCCGTCGGGACGGTCGAACTCGAAGACGTTCGTCCCGCTCTGGCGGCTCCGCTTCATCCGGCCGTCGGAGAGGACGACCGCGATGCGAAGCGCCGTGTTGAACTTCTCCGCTACGACGAGCGTGCGCGTCACGGACGGCGTTGCAAGGCGGGCGCCGCTAGATAAACTCGCGGGGCCGCCGGCGGTCCGTGGAGCTCCGAACGTGAGCGCGCGCGCGTTCTCCACGCCCGCGCGCGGGGGCGCGCGCGGGGCCGCGCACGCCAGCCCCTTTATACCGGGAACGGGTCGGCCCGCCCGGTGCCGCGGTAACTCAGTTTGGGAGAGTGCAAGACTGAAGATCTTGAAGCCGCCGGTTCAAGCCCGGCCCGCGGCACTCCTCCCCTTCTCTCGCTCCGCCCCGAGGTCGGCGTCGCGCGTCCTCCGCGCGTCGGCCGGGGGCCCCGTTCCGCCTACCTGAGCTCGCTGCGGAACCTCGCGATCGCCTCGCGGACCTCGTCGACGGTCGCCCCGTCCTCGAGGGTGGTGAGGTCGCCGACGTCGTCGCGGCCGTCAGCGACGGCCTTGACGACGCGCCGCATGATCTTGCCCGAGCGGGTCTTCGGCAGCCGACCGACGAAGTGGACCTCCTCGGGCCGGGCGATCTTCCCGATGAGCGCGCTCACGTGCGCCGCGATCGGGCCCGCGAGGGCGGGATCCGGCTCGACGCCGCGTCGGAGGACGACGAAGGCGACCGGGACCTCCCCCTTCACCTCGTCCGTGCGGCCGCAGACCGCGGCCTCCGCGACGCCCGGGTAGGAGAGGATCGCGTCCTCGATCTCGATCGTGCCGAGCCGGTGGCCCGCGACCTTGAGGACCTCATCGGCGCGGCCGAGGAACCAGAAGTAACCGTCCGCGTCGCGGACCGCGTAGTCACCCGCGTAGTAGGCACCCGGGAACCGGCCGAAGTAGCTCGAGACGTATCGCGCCTCGTCCTCGTGGAGGCCCAAGAGCATCCCGGGCCACGGCCGGTAGATCACGGCGTAGCCTTTCTCGCCCGGGGCGGCCGGACGCCCCTTTTCGTCGACGACGTCGGCGTCGACGCCGGGGAGCGGGTAGGTCGCCGAGCCGGGCTTCATCGGCACGAGGCCGAGACCGGGGGCCGGCGAGATCATGATCCCGCCCGTCTCCGTCTGCCACCACGTGTCGACGATCGGGCAGCGCTCCTTCCCGACGACGCGGTAGTACCACTCCCAGACCGACGGGTTGATCGCCTCGCCGACGCTGCCGAGGATGCGGAGCGAGCTCAGGTCGTGGGCGAGGACCGGCTCGTCGCCGTGGGTCCGTAGGCTCCGGAGCGCCGTCGGGCTCGTGTAGAGCAGGTTCACGCCATAGTGCTCGACCATCGACCAGACGCGGTCCGGGGCCGGATGATCGAGCGCGCCCTCGTAGAGCACGCTCGTGAGCCCGAGGCCGAGCGGGCCGAAGACGATGTAGGAGTGTCCGGTGACCCAGCCGACGTCGGCGGCACACCAGTAGACGTCCTCCGCGCGCGCGTCGAACACCCAGCGCATCGTCGCGAGCGTGTGCACGAGGTAGCCGCCCGTGCCGTGCACGATCGCCTTCGGGTGGCCCGTCGTGCCGGAGGAGTACAGCAGGAACAGGGGGTGGTCCGAGGGGAGCGGGACCGGCGGCTGCCGTCGGGGCCCCTCCGAAAGCAGCGTCTCCCACGGGACGTCGCGGCCCGGGACGGAGCCGACGGCGGCGCCGGTCCGGCGGACCACGACGGAGGTCGTCACGGACGGCGCCTGCTCGAGGGCCTCGTCGGCGATCGCCTTGAGCGGGACGACGGCGCCGCGCCGATAGCCGCCGTCGGCCGTGACGAGGAGGCGCGCGCCGAGGCGCCGGATCCGCTCCGCGAGCGCCGACGCCGAGAAGCCGCTGAAGACGGTCGTGAACGGGATCCCGAGCCGCGCGAGCGCGAGCATCGTCACCGGCAGCTCCGGCACCATCGGGAGGTAGATCGCGGCGTAGTCGCGCTTGGAGAACCCCCGCGCGTGGAGCGCACCGGCGAGCCGCTCGACCTCTCGTGTCAGCTCGGCGTAGGAGAGGGTCCGTCGCGAGCCGTCCTCGCCCTCCCAGTAGAGGGCGACCTTGTTCCGCGTCGGCCCGTCCAGGTGTCGGTCGAGGCAGTTCTCCGAGAGGTTCAGCTCGCCGTCGGGGAACCAGCGGGCGTGCGGGAACTCCCCCTCGAGGGTCCTCGTGAACGGCCGGTGCCAGCGGACCAGCTCGCGCGCGAGCGGACCCCAGAAGGCCCCGACGTCGCGCACCGACTGGCGGTGAAAGCTCCGGTACCGCTCGGTCGGCCAGTAGCGGGCCTCGAACGGGAGGTGCTCGAGCCCGCCGCCGGGGGGGCGCTCGGGGTCGGGAGGGCGCGGGGGACTCGCCACCCTTCCCCTCTCCGGCCCCCTACCTGGAGCGCCCCGCCGGCTTTGGTCCCGGGGCCTTCGGGGCCGCCTTCGGAACGAACCAGACGTCGGTGATCGAGTACTTCGGGGTCGGCTCGAAGCGGGCCTCGACCGGCAGGCCGATGTAGAGGTCGGACTGCTTCGCCTCCTTCAGGCGCGCGAGCAGCAGGCTGCCGACGCCGTCGAACTCGACGAGCGCGAGGTTGTACGGGGTCTCCTTGAGGAACGCCTCGCTGCCGAAGTAGCAGGTCGTCCACGAATGGAGACGACCGGTCGTCGGAAGGTCGAGCCACTCCGTCGGCGCCGTGCACGCCATGCAGTGGCTGCGGGGCGTCGCGTAGACGAAGCCGCAGCGCGAGTTCGTGCACCGAGAGCCTCGAAGGCGTCCCTCCGCGAGCCCCAGGAAGAACGGCGTGTCCTCCGCGTAGCTGTGGATGTACTGGATCGCGTACGGCGACCGGACGATCAGGCTCTCGACGCCCTGCGCGTCGCGGAACAGCGCCACGCCGCTCTTGTCGAGCTCGACCTGGACGTCGCGGAACTTCGACAGCGTCTTCGGGGCCTTGGCGGGCATGTCAGTACCCCCGCTCGAGGATCGAGACGGTCACCGCAGAGCCGGTCCCCGCGTGCGAGTGGATCGCGCCGCGCTTGGCGTTGGGGATCTGGAGGGTCGCGTCGCCGAAGTGCTTGCCGATCGTGCCCTGCAACTGCCAGAAGGCGAAGACGCCCTGCATCAACCCCGTGGCACCGACCGGGTGACCGCAGGCGATGAGGCCGCCCGAGGGGTTCACGGGGATCTCGCCGGCCTTCGGGACCGGGAAGCCGTAGTCGAACCCCTTGAGGAACGGCGCACCGGACTCGACGAACCCGTAGCCCTCGCCGTACCGGCAGAGCGCGAGGTCCTCGTAGGTCTGGATCTCGCTCGACGCGTAGGCGTCGTGGAGCTCGACGAAGTCGAGCTCGCGCTTGGGGTCGGTGATCCCGGCCATCCGATACGCCTCGAGACCGGCCGCGCGGCCGGCCCGGAACGAGTGGACGCCAGGGTACTCGAGCTTCGTGTAGTCCTCCGCACGCTCGTTCGGCGCGAGCGGGACCTTTCCGAACGGTCGGTCGGCGAGCCGCATCGTGTCCGTCCCGGTCCCGACGCCCGTGACCTCGATGGGCCGGTCCGTGAACTCCTTGGCGCGCTCCGCGCTGCAGAGGACGGCGACGGCCGCGCCGTCGCTCATCGTGCAGATCTGCTCGCGCGTGAGCGGGTAGGAGATCATCTCGGAGTTGAGCACGTCCGCGACCGTGAGCCGCTTCGGGTACTGCGCATAGGGGTTGTGGAGCGCGTTGAGGTGGTTCTTGACCGAGACCAGGCTCATGATCCGGCTCCCCTCGACGGTCGCGAGGCGCTGCGCCTCCCGCTCGTCGGGGATGTGCGCGAACCGGGTCTTCCGCAGGTACTCGTAGATGTGCCGCTGGACCATCAGCGCGTAGTAGCCCGTGTAGAACCCGCCGAGCGGGAAGTCGAAGTTGGTGTCGCTCGCGAGGGCGATGAACTCGTTGCCCTTCCAGGTCGCGACCCGGCTCATCGTCTCGTAGCCGGCGGCGAGGCAGACGTCCATCCGGCCGCTCGCCACCGCCTCGAACGCCGCCTGGAAGCACTCGCCGCCCGTCGCGCCGCCCCACTCGATGCGGACCGAGCCCTTCGGGTTGAGCCCGAGGTAGTCCTGCACCATGCTCGCGGCCTTGAGCTGTCTCGAGAAGTGGTCCGAGAAGTAGGAGATCCGGCTCCCGTCGATGCGGTCGACCGAAAGGTTCTCGACGTCCTTGACGGCGTAGTCGTAGGCGCGGCGGACCATCAGTCGGAAGTCCATCGCGGGATGCGCCTTCGCGAACTTCGTCACGCCGCCGGTGACCATGTAGACGCGGCGACTCGGCTTGCGCCGAGGGGCGGCGGTCGCGGGGGAGGCGCTCGTAGGCTTCGCTCGGTCGGTCACGACTTCTCCTCGCGCGGGCCAGTCGCGCTCCGTTCATAATCCTGAGCCCCGCGTCGCCCGGCCGGCGGAACCGTCTTGGCCGCGTAGTGGCCTCTCGAAGCCGTGACCGCGACCCCGACGAAGCGCGACCTGCTCTCGATCGCCGACCTCGAGCCCGACCTGCCCGAGCTCCTTCTCCGGGCCCGGGAGATGAAGGCGGCCCGGCGCACGGGGGTCCTCGCGCACCGCCTGGCCGGGCTCAACCTCGGCATGATCTTCGAGAAGCCGTCGACGCGCACGCGCACCTCCTTCGAGGTCGCGATGAACGACCTCGGCGGGCACGCGATCTACCTCTCCCCGAAGGAGATGCAGCTCGGCCGCGGCGAGACGATCGCCGACACGGCCCGGGTCCTCTCGCGGTTCGTCGACGGGATCGTCTACCGGGCCTACCGTCACGAGGACCTCGCCGAGCTCGCCCGATGGGCGACCGTCCCGGTGATCAACGCGCTCGACGACCTCGAACACCCCTGCCAGATCGTCGCCGACCTCACGACGCTGCACGAGCGCTGGAACGGCGACTTCGCCGGCCGGCGGCTCGCCTACATCGGCGACGGCAACAACGTCCACCACTCCCTCCTCCTCGGGTGCGCGCTCGTCGGGGTCGACCTCGCGAGCGCGACCCCGAAGGCCTACCGGCCGCGGCCCGAGATCGTCGCGCGCGCGGAGGTGTTCGCGCGTCGCTCCGGCGCGAAGCTCACGTTCACCGACGTGCCTCGAGAGGCGGCCCACGAGGCGGACGCGCTCTACACCGACGTCTGGATCTCGATGGGCGACGAGGCCGAGAAGGAGCCGCGCGAGGCCGCCTTTAGGGGCTACCAGATCAACGCGGCGCTCCTGGCCGAGGCCCGCCCGGACGCCTTCGTCCTCCACGACCTGCCCGCGCATCGGGGGCAGGAGATCACCGACGAGGTGCTCGACGGCCCCCGCGCCGCCGTCTGGGACCAGGCCGAGAACCGACTCCACGCGCAGAAGGCGATCCTCGAGCGCCTCCTTCGAGGCCCGGGCTGAGGTCGGTCCCGCGTCGCCGATGTACTCGCATCGCGACCACCGGGCCTACCACGACGCCTACCGCCTGCTCGGGCTCGCGGTCGCGCTCACGGTCGCGCTCGTCGCTCTCGCGGCCCTCCTCGCCGCGGCGTGGGCCGGCCTCGCCTGCCTGCTCGGCCTCGCCCTCGTCGGCACGGGTAGCCTCGTCGCCTCGCGCCGTCTCGTCGAGGGGTACGTCCGGGACCTTCGGGCCGTCCACGCCGGTAATCCGGTGCCGGGGAGCCTTCGGGTCGAGGTCGAGAGCTCGGTCGAGGTCGACCGCGAGCGGCGGCGTCGCGCCGGCTCGCCGAACGTGCGCCGGCGTGGGGTCGGTTCGGTCTCGCCTCCCCGGACCGGCGGGCCCTGAGCGGCGCTAGCGGGTCGCCTCGGGCTCGGCCCGGAGCCGGATCTTGAGGAGGTGCTCGATCTTGCGCACGGTCGCATCGGGGGGGTGGAAGCTGCCGCTCTCGAGCTTGAGGACGAGGGATTTCTTCTCGTTGAGCTTCTTGCCGAAGTCCTCGGGCGTCCACCCGAGCTTCTCTCGAGCCTGGCGGATGCGATGGCCCCAGTCGGCGGCGAGCTCCATCTCGGGCATCTCCTTGTAGAGGTCCCGCTCCTCGAGGCTCCGCCCTCGAGGGGCCGCGCGCCCCGGCGAGGGGATCGCGCCCGTGACGGGCCCCGCGCGATAGGGCGCAGGGGCCGGCGGCGCTTCGAGGACGACCCCGAACCGGCTGCACGGGGCGCAGAGCCGCAGCACCGAGCCCTCGACGCGCACGCGGATCAGCGACTCGGACTCCTTGCCACACATCTCACAGATCATGGGATCGACCCTCCTGGTGTCTCCGGCCGGGGCGTCTCGGTCGCGCGCGTGGACCGGCGGGCCTCCATGCGCGCCTCGCCTTCCTGGAACCGACGGCGCTCGTCGTCGTTGGTGAGGTCGAGGGGGCGGACCGGCGTCGGTCGGCCATCGGGGCCGACGGCGACCATCGTCACGTAGGCGCTTCCGACGCGCCGCGTCGGGCCGCCCGCGAGGTCCTCAGCGGTGACCTCGACGAGGATCTCCATCGAGGAGTGCCCGACGTACGTGATGCGGCTGTCGAACGTCACCACCTGGCCAAGGCGGACCGGGGCCAAGAAGTCGACGCGGTCGAAGGAGGCGGTGACGCAGTTGAGCCCCGAGTGGCGCATCGCCGTGACGTAGGCGACGCGGTCGATCTCCGAGAGGATGACGCCGCCGAAGACGTTCCCCATGAAGTTCGCGTCGGTCGGGACCGTCAGCCGCACGACGCTCGCGCGAGAGCTCGCGACGGTGCGCATCGTGCGACTGTTCACGGAGGGCCTCACGATCCCGTACGGCCGGAGACCGGTCCGGGGAACGACCTCCTCACGGCCGCCGGGCTAAAGGGGTTTCTGGAGCAGGCTCCGGCCCGGCCTCGTCGTCGCGACGGACACGAGACCGGCCCGCGCCCACCGTCGCTCGTCGTCGACCCCCCGCCCCCGCGGGACGCCGAAGAGAAGGTAGCCGCCCTTGCGGAGGACGCGCACCGTCTCGGCGACGACCGCCGGCACGAACGCGTCGTCGACGCAGCAGAGGACCCCCACCGACAGGACGACGTCGAAGCTCTCGGAGCGGAACGGCAGGTCGGCGTTGTCGCCGCGCACCCGGTCGGCGACGAACGGCCGGCCGGCGAGTCGGGAGAGCCTCGCGCCGCTCCCCCACATCCCGACCTGCGGCTCGAGGAGGGTCCACGAGAGCGGGCGCACCCGATGGCGCCGCGCGAGGAGCGCCGCATCGTAGCCCGGTCCCGAGCCGAGGCTCACGAGGCGCGAGCCGGCCCCGAGTCGTCCGTCGAGCAGCTCGAGCAGCGAGCGGAGCCGAGAGCCTCGGTAGCGCGTCCCGAGGAGCCACGCCCATCGAACGCGGCCGGGCAGCGGGAGAGGCCATCGGACCGCTCGCGTCGGGGCTCCGCCGGCGGCCCCCGCGGGAGAGCGTCCCCCCGTCATCGACGCAGGCCCCGCCCTCGCACGACCGACGGGCCACCGCGACGCGTCATGGGGCTCTTGCCGCAACAACGCCTATATAGGGGCACCTTTTGGGCGCGCCCGGAGCCCACCCAATGGCACAGAAGCCCCACCTCAACATCGTCTTCATCGGACACGTTGACCATGGGAAGTCGACCACCGTCGGCCGACTCCTGCTCGACACCGGCTACATTCGCCAGGAGGAGATCGACAAGTACCGGGCCGAGGCCGAGTCGAAGGGGAAGGCGACCTTCGAGTTCGCCTGGGTCATGGACGACCTCAAGGAAGAGAGGGAGCGCGGTGTCACGATCGACATCGCCCACCGCCGCTTTGACACGCAGAAGTACTACTTCACCATCATCGACGCGCCCGGCCACCGTGACTTCGTCAAGAACATGATCACGGGGACGAGCCAGGCCGACGGCGCCGTGCTCGTCTGCTCGGCGGCGGAGGGGATCCAGGACCAGACGCGGGAGCACGTCTACCTCTCGAAGACCCTCGGTGTGAGCCAGCTCATCTGCGCCATCAACAAGATGGACCGGCAGGAAGTCGCCTACAAGGAGTCGAAGTTCACCGAGATCAAGGACGAGTTGACCAAGCTCCTCAAGAGCGTCGGCTACAAGGTCGACACGCAGGTCGTCTTCGTCCCGATCTCCGCGTTCAAGGACGACAACATCAACAAGGCCTCTCCCAACATGCCCTGGTTCAAGGGCCCCACGCTCCTCCAGGCGCTCGACAACATGGTCGTGCCGTCGAAGCCGACCGACAAGCCGCTTCGGCTGCCCGTCCAGGACGTCTACACGATCACGGGCATCGGAACCGTGCCGGTGGGCCGCGTCGAGACCGGGAAGCTCAAGGTCGGCGACAAGATCATCTTCATGCCCGGCGGCAAGACGGGCGAGGTGAAGTCGATCGAGATGCACCACGAGGCCGTCCAGGAGGCCCAGCCGGGTGACAACGTCGGCTTCAACGTCCGCGGGATCGACAAGAACGATATCCGCCGCGGAGAGGTCGCCGGACCCGCCTCGAACCCCCCGACCGTCGTCGAGAGCTTCACCGCGAAGATCCAGGTGCTGAACCACCCGTCGGTCATCACCGCGGGGTACACGCCCGTCTTCCACCTCCACACGGCGCAGGTCGCCTGCGAGTTCACCGAGCTGCAGAAGCGGCTCGACCCGCGCACCGGCCAGGTCGCGGAGGAGAACCCCCAGACGCTGAAGACCGGGGATGCGGCGATCGTCAAGATCACGCCGAAGCGGCCGCTCGTCATCGAGCGGTACAAAGACTTCCCCCAGCTCGGCCGCTTCGCGGTGCGCGACATGGGCCAGACGGTCGCGGCGGGCGTCGTCGACGACGTCAAGAAGAAGACCGACTGAACGGTCGGTACCTCGAGGGAGCTAGCCGATGCCGCACCCACGCGCCCGCATCTCCCTCAGCGGGACCGACCCCAAGAAGGTCGACACCGTCTGCCGCCAGATCCGGGACATCTCGCAGAGGACGGGCGTCGGCATCGCCGGTCCGATCCCCCTCCCGACCAAGCGGCTCAAGGTCCCCGTGCGCAAGGGCCCCGATGGCGGCGGGTCGAGCACGATCGACCACTGGGAGATGCGCATCCACAAGCGGCTCATCGACATCGATGCGGACGAGCGGGCCCTGCGCCAGGTGATGCGCATCCAGGTCCCGGACGGCGTCAACATCGAGATCGTCCTCAAGACCTGACGGCGCCGTGTTCGCGCCCGGCTCGCGCGGGCTCCTCGGCGCCCTCCTCGGGGTCGTCGTGGTCGGGCTCGTCGCAACGACGTTCGCTCCTCCCGGTCCGTCGCAGTTCACCGCGCTCGCGACGACGATCCTTCTGACGGGGCTCGCGCTGTTCCTCGCGGCGTTCTTCCGGGACCCCGAGCGCGCGCCCGGGCCCGGGATCGTCTCGGCCGCCGACGGGCGGGTCACCGCGGTCGCGAAGGACGGGGACCGCTGGCAGATCGTCGTCTTCATGAACGTCACGAACGTCCACGTCAACCGCTTCCCGATCGACGGGCGTGTCGAGGAGATCCAGGACGCAGGGAGCGGGTACAAGGCGGCGTTCCTCGCCGACGCGGCCCACAACGTGCGGCGGCACTACACGCTCGGGACGTCGGTGGGCCCCGTCGAGGTCGTCCAGCTCACGGGCGTGGTGGCCCGGCGGATCGTCTCCTTCGTCGGCGTCGGGCACGCCGGTGCGAAAGGGGAGCGGCTCGGGATGATCGTCCTCGGCTCGCGCGTCGACGTCTTCCTTCCCCGAGAGACGACGCACCCGACGGTGCACGTCGGGGACCGGGTGCGGGCCGGCGTCACCGAGATCGCGGCCGAGGGGCCCGCGTGACGCCCGGTCGTCGCTGGCCCGCGAACCTCGCCACGCTCGCCAACGGGCTCGTCGGGGTCGGCGCGATCCTCTACACGCTCGCGGGCAACAAGCCGTGGGCCGTGCTGCTCATCGTCTCCGGCGTCGCGTTCGACGGGCTCGACGGCCACCTCGCGCGTCGGAGCGGTCTCGGCCCGAGCCGGTTCGGCCGTGTCGCCGATTCGGTCTCCGACGCGATCACCTTCGGGCTCGCCCCCGCGGCGCTCCTCTGGGTGCACACCGACGACCCGCCGGCCTGGGCGCCGTACCTCCTCGAGGCGCACCTCGTGGCGCTCGCGGTGGCGGGGCTCGCCGTCGCGCGGCTCGTCTACTTCACGCTCCGCGGCTACCAGCGCTCGGACTTCGTCGGCGTCCCGACGCCGACGAACGCGCTCGCGGTCTCGCTCGTCGTCCTCTTCCTCGATGCGCCGGCGTTCCTGGGGACGCGGCCCGAGCTCGCGCTCTCCCTCGACCTCCTGCTCGCGCTCACGATGGTCCTCCCGCTCCCGTTCCCGAAGATCCGTCGGGGGCACCCGCTGCGCGCGGCGATGGCGGCGACCTCGATCGCGCTCGTCGTCGCGGTCCTTCCCCTGCAGTTCCACCTGGCCCGCACGAGTCTCCCCGTGCTCGTCGGCGAGGCGGCGGCGGCCGTCGCGGCGATCGGGCTGGCAAGCTATTACCTCGTGGGACCGTTCACGGTGCCGAGGTCGGCGGCTCCGGCCGCCCCGAAGGACGATGCCCGCGAACGCTGAGGCCCCCGGGTTCCACCGTGCCGCCCTGACCGCGCGCGAGGCGCTCCTCTTCGAGGCCGGCGTCAAGCTCGGCGGCGTCTTCCACCAGTACCTCGGGATGCCCGTCTCGACGACGACCGCGCAGGGGCTCGCGAGGACGATCGAGAGCGCGGTGCGGCTGCAGCCGTTCGTCACCGACGTGCACGTCGCGATCGACCCGAGCCAGGGCGCCGAGGCCGGCACCGGCCGGTTCGCCTACCGCTACCTCTCGCCGGAGATGCTCGTCGTCGAGGTGACTCTCCAGGACGGTCCCACGACGGTCGTGGCGAGGCTCGAGCACCGCGCCGACCTCGCCTACCCGCTGATGTCGGTGCTCACCGTCGGCGCGGTCGACCCCGAGCGGGCCGGCGCGCCCCCCGCGCGTCCGCGAGACTAACGCGGCATCGGCTCGCGCTCGGGCGCCTCCGACGGCCAGGTCCGTGACGGCTCGGTCGCGACGGTCCTCGGCGGAGGGGTGCGGCCGAGCGACGCCGGCTCGGTGAAGTTCCAGCGGAAGTTCGCGTAAAAGCCGATGGCGCTCGCCGCCGCGACCCCGAGGAACTGTGCCAGGAGCGGCGCGGTGCCGCCCTCGAGCAGGCGCGCGAGCAGGACGAGGTTCGCGAGGAGGGCCAGGACCTGGAACACCGCGTAGAGCGTGAGGTGGACCGGGAGGGGGCGCCCCGTGCGGTCGGAGAAGGTCCAGCGGTAGTTCCAGGCGAAGTTCCAGAGCATCGCGACGACGAACGCCGCCCCCGAGGCGAGGAGCAGCTCGCGGGCGCCCGAGCCGAGACCCCTCGACACGACCGTGAAGACGACGAGATTGACGACGATCCCCGAGGCTCCGACGAGCGCGTAGCGCACGAACCGCTCCGCGGTCCGTCCCAGCTTCGAGGCGCGCACCGGGGCCAGGAGGCGCCGACGGAGACGGTCCAACGTCGCCGCGACCGTGGCGGGGAACGCGGCGAGCGCCCAGAGGACGTAGAGCGAGTAGTTCCAGTTCCACCCGGTGGCGTCGTGGTTGCTGTAGGGCGCGCAGCCCGTCGGGACACTGTAGAGAAGGGCGTTGCAGACCGTCGCCACCGGGCTCCACAGGAGGAACGGGAGGAGGAAGGCGACGGTCACGGCGGCCGCGAGGGCGGCGCGACGCAGGTCCTTCTCGAGGAGGTAGTAGCCGACGACGAGGACGTTCGCGAACTGCTTCACGCCGAGCGAGAGGTACTCCGCCCATCGCTGCCGACGGCCCCCGACGCCGACGAACGCGAGCGTGAGGAGGAGCACGACGAGGAGGTCGTTGTAGCCGCTCGCCGCGAGCAGGACCACGTACGGCTGCGCGAGCCGCAGCCCGGCGCGCGGGTCCTGCGAGAAGAGCGAGAGGACGCCGAGCCACGCCGCGAGCGAGAGCCACCGGTAGTCGAGGCCCGGGACGTAGAGGAACTGCAGGAGCGGGAGGTAGACGTAGAACGAGCGGGAGGCGTAGAGGCTCCCGTACTGGGTGTAGTCGAAGACGAGCGGCGTCGCGTAGGGGTTGTGGCCGGCGAGGAGGAGGCCGAGGTAGCGGGGGGTCGTGTACGGCTCGTCGGTGAGACCGTTCTGAAAGCCGGTGAGGATCGAGACGACCCCGAGCCCGAGGCTAAAGAGGGTGAGCCACGTGACCGTCCGCCTCGTCGTCGGCGCTCCGAGGGCGGCGACGAGCCTCGGGAAGGCGACGGCGAAGACGAGGAGGCCCAAGCTCGCGGCCGTCTCGACGAGGCCCGAGAGGCCGACCAGCCAGGGGAGGGCGAGGAGCAGGATTGGCGCCCCCGTGCCGACCGCGAGCGCCGCGAGGAGGCCGAGCGTCGGGCGGTGCCGCTCCGCCAAGGTCCCGGGCCCCACCACGAGCGCTGCCCCGACCGCCCGCCGAGGGCGGCGACAGGGCACTGGCGCGACGGAAGATAATTCCCGTGACCCGCTCGCGCCCGAGCGCGCCTAGGCGCGCTCCGCGGGCTCCGTGTAGTGCAGGTCCGTCGGCCCGATGTAGTGCGCCATCGGACGGATCAGGCGGAGGTCCTGGTACTCCTCGAGGACGTGGGCCGTCCAGCCGACGACGCGGCTCACCGCGAAGGTCGGCGTGAACAGGTCCTCGGGGATCCCGATCAGCGTGTAGACCGACCCCGAGTAGAGGTCGACGTTGGGGTAGAGCCCCTTCTCGCGGTGCACGACCCCCTCGAGCGCGCGGAGCGTCTCGTAGTAGCGGAGGTCGTGGTGCGCCTCCCCGACCTGGCGCGACCACTCTCGGAGGATCGTCGCGCGCGGGTCCTCGACCTTGTAGACGCGGTGGCCGAAGCCCATGATCCGCTCGTGCTTGGCCAGGCGGTCCTTGACGACCTCCTCGGCGCGCTCCGGCGCGCGGATGTCGTCGAGCAGGTCCATCACGCGCGCGTTCGCGCCTCCGTGGAGCGGGCCCTTGAGCGTCCCGATCGCGCTCGTCACGGCCGAGTAGAGGTCGCTGAGCGTCGACGCCGTGACGCGGGCGGCGAACGTCGACGCGTTGAGCTCGTGGTCGGCGTGGAGGATGAGCGCGACGTCGAGCGCCTTGACGTCGAGCGGGCTCGGGGCGCGGTCGTCGAGCGCGGCGAGGAAGTAGGCCGCGTGCGAGAGGTCGGGCCGGCTCGGGAGCGGCGGGAGCCCCCGACGACGGCGGTGGTAGTAGCCGAGCACCGACGGAAGGATCGCCGTCAGACGGAGCGCGCCCCCGATCGAGCTCGCCCCGGGCTTGGTCTCCTCCGGCTCGAAGATCGCGAGCGCCGAGACCGCGGTCCGCAGGACGTCCATCGGCGAGCTGTCCTTCGGGATCCGGTCGAGGATCTCCCGGAGCCCCGGTGGGATCTCTCGGAGCGCCGCGAGGCGCTGCGTCAGCTGCTCGAGCTGGGCCGGCGTCGGGAGCCGGCCGTACCAGAGGAGGTAGGCGACCTCCTCGAACGTCGAGCGGGCCGCCAGCTCGCGGATGTCGTAGCCCTGGTAGAGGAGGCGCCCTCCCTTGCCGTCGATGAAGCAGATCCTCGATTCAAGCGCGACCACGTCCTCGAGACCGCGCTGAACATCCTCGCTCGCCATCGGAGTCCTCCTGAGAGCGCTCTCGCGAGCCGAAGGAGAGTTAATCCGTTTCGGCCCGAGGGCCCGTCGCGGCAGGGGGGGCATCGGGGGGGGCGCCGGCGGGGGGCCGGGCGTAGCGACGGCGCGCGTAGGCGACCTGGGCGGCGGTCCAGAGGGGGATCGAGACGAGGAGCGCGCCGGCGGAGACGAGGAAGACGAGCCGGTAGCTCCCGAGGAGCGAGAGGACGCCGCTGAGAACGGCCCCGCCGACCGCCGCCACGCCCCCGAGCGCGCTGTTGACCCCGAGGAGGCTCCCCGCGTCGCGCCCGCGCAGGGCCCGGAACAGGATGATCGAGCTCCCCGTCGAGTAGAACGCGATCGCCCCGCCGAGGACCCCGAAGGCGAGCGCGTTCGCGCTGTAGCTCGCTCCCGTGGCCAACGGCACGAACGTGAACCCGGCAACGGCGAGGTAGCCGAGCGACCGGATGTAGGTCGAGCGGTGGACCACGCGGTCCGCCCCGAGGCGGCTCGTGAGGTTGCCGCTCGAGGGGAACGAGGCGCTTTGCGCGAGGTTGTTGGCGAAGTTGACCAGGAAGATCGACGAGGCCGCGAGGCCGAGCGAGTAGAGGTAGGGCGTGTAGGAGATGTTGAACAGGTTCGAGGAGAGGTTGAACAGGAACCCCGCCGCGAAGATGAGCGGGATCTCGTGCCGCATCTCCTCGCGGACCCAGCGGCGGAACCGAGCGAGGGAGACTCGGGAGAGCTGCGGCCTCTTCGGGAAGAACGGGAAGGAGAACGGGGAGATCGAGGAGTGCCGGAGGCGGGAGGCCAGGCTCTCCGCGTGCCGGGCCACGCTCTCCGTCGTGAGGCGCCTCGGCGACTCCCGGATCCCGAACCAGACGGCCGTGACCGAGAGGAAGGCGAGCGCCGCGAGGACGAGGAGGAGCGGTTCGAGCGGTTTCCCTCCGAGGAGCCAGAAGTAGCCGACGAGCAGGCCTCCCATCGCCCCGAAGATGCTCATCTCCTGGAACGAGGCGAAGGCGTTCGGGCGCTCCTCCTCGTCGAACTGCTCGAGGATCAGGAGGTTCGACGCGCTCGCGCCGGCCGGTGCGACGAGCCCGACGACGACGTAGAGGAGATAGACGAGCGGGAGGGTGGGTGAGAAGGCGATGATGACGTAGAGGACCGCGAAGGCGGCGTAGTTGAACAGGAGGAACTTGCGGCGGCTCGGGTAGCGGTCCGAGAGGTGGCCCCAGAGCATCGAGGCGAAGATGACCGCCCCGTTGAACAGCGACGCCGCGACGGCGACGTCGACCCACGCGCCGTGCAGGGTCGTCAGGATGAGGAGCGGGAACGCGACCCCGAACCCGGAGGTCGCGGCGTTGATCGGCACGAAGGCGAGGAGCCAGGGCCGGGCGAGGAGCCGGCTCGGCCACGTGCGCACGGAGCGTTCCATCGAGCTCTCGAGGCCGAGCGGCGGCTCGGCTAAAGGCGATTCTGCCCGACAGGAAGCGCCGCCGGTTTCGGACAACTCTTATTAAGAGGGGCCTCTGTCGAGGGCTCGTTCGCGAGGCACACCCCCGTGGCGATTGGATTCGTACTCATCAGCACCGCCCCCGCCAAGGAGCACGAGGTCTACACCGAGCTGCTCCGCGTCAAGGGGATCGTCGAGCTCCACCCGCTCTTCGGCGAGTACGACCTCATCGCGAAGGTCGAGGCGGAGGACTTCAACGCGCTCGGCCAACTCGTCGTCGACAAGATCCGCTCGGTCGCGGGCGTCATCGACACGAAGACCCTCACGGGCATCAAGTTCTGAAGGAGTAGAGGAAACCGATGTTGGACCTGATCTCGGCGACGGCGCTCACGACCTCCGCCTCCCACTGGCAGAACTTCGTCACGATCCTCCTCCTCGTCTTCGGGCTGTTCTTGGTCCTCGCGGGCGTCTTCACCGCCTACTTCGGCAGCGGGAAGAGCCGGATGATCGGGGTCCTTCTCCTCGTCGTCGGCATCGTCGCGGGGATCGGCACCGCGCTGTTGTACCACTACAGCCTCGGTGACGGGGGCAGCATCTTCGCGCTCCTCTGGGAGTCGTTCCTCGTCGTCCTCGCGGCCGTCGTCGGCGCCCTCGTCGCGGTCGGGATCTTCCTGGTCGCGATCATGAAGTCGTAGGGCGGTCGAGGGGGCACGAGCGCCCCGACCCGACGATGGCGGCGCCCCGCGTGGTCACGCTGACGACCGACATCGGCAGCGCCTACGCCGCCCAGCTGAAGGCGGTCCTGCTCGAGCGCCTCCCCCCAGGCCACCTCGTCGACATCGCCCACGACCTCGCGGCGCACCGGATCGAGGAGGCCGCGTTCCTTCTCGCCCACATCGGCCCGGCGTTCCCCGCCGGCACCGTGCACCTCGCCGTCGTCGACCCCGGGGTCGGAAGCGCTCGGGCCCCGGTGGCGCTCGCCTGCCGCGACGGAAGCCTCCTGGTCGGCCCCGACAACGGGGTCCTCGCGCCCCTCGCCCGACGCCTCGGGGGGGCGAGGGCGGTGCGGCTCGACCCGGCCCGCCTGGGTCGTCGGGGCCGGGTCAGCGCAACGTTCGAGGGGCGGGACCTGTTCGCGCCCGCGGCCGCCCTGCTCGCGACCGGCGTGCCCCTCGAGCGCCTCGGGCCGCCCTGGCGCTACCGTCGGCTCGCGCTCCCGAGGCCCCGACGGTCGGCGTCGAGGTTGGTCGGCTCGATCCTGCACGTCGACCACTTCGCCAACGCGATCACGAACCTTCCGACCGAGTGGTCCCCGCGGGTCGGCCGCGACGTCGAGGTGCGTCTCGGCCCCGTCCTGTGCCGGCTGGCCCGGCGTCGCACCTACGCCGAGCTGGCCCCGGGCGAGGCCGGCCTCCTCGGCTCGAGCTTCGGCACCCTCGAGGTCGCGGTGCGGGAGGGACGGGCCGCGGAGCTTCTCGGGCTGCGGGTCGGGCTCGAGGTCGAGGTCCTCCGGCGTCCCCGCTCCCCGCGCACCGCTCGCGTCTCCCCCTCGCGCGCGCGCCGGGCCTCTCGCCGCCGAGAATACGGTAAATAGCGAGGGCCGTACCTTCCCGACGGGCCCCCGCGAGGAGGCCGGGGCGGGTCGGACGGTGGCAAAGCGCGACTACTACGAGGTGCTCGGCGTCCCGCGCACCGCCACGACCGACGAGGTGAAGTCCGCGTACCGGCGCCTCGCCCGCCAGTACCACCCCGACGTGCACAAGGGGGACCGCGCCGTCGCCGAGGAGCGGTTCAAGGAGGTTTCCGAGGCCTACGAGGTCCTCGCCGACGACGAGAAGCGGCATCGGTACGATGCGAGCGGGTTCTCGGGGGTCGAGACCGACTTCGGACCCGGCGGGTTCAACTGGCAGAACTTCACCCACGTCGGCGACCTCGAGGACCTGTTCGGCGGCTCGTCGTTCTTCCAGCAGCTCTTCGAGCAGGGGCTCTTCGGCATGCCCGGCGGGCGGCGCCGGAGCGCTCGCGGCAGCGACCTCGAGGTCGCGGTCCGGCTCCCGCTCTCCGCGGCCGTCGAGGGGGCCGAGCCGACGCTCGAGGTGCCGTTCGCGGGCCGCTGCGACAGCTGCCGGGGCACGGGGGCGAAGGACGGCACCGCGCTCGAGGTCTGTCCCGAGTGCGAGGGCCGAGGACAGGTCCGTCGGAGCCAGGCGCGCGGCGTGAGCCAGCTGATCACGATCAGCGAGTGTCCGATGTGCCACGGGCGGGGCCGTCGCATCAAGGTCCCCTGCCCGACGTGCGACGGCACGGGGACGACGCGGCGCACGCGTCGCATCCAGGTCACGATCCCCCCCGGCGTCGACGAGGGGCAGGTCCTTCGAGTCCCCGGCCAGGGCATGCCCGGCCCCGGGGGCGCCCCCTCGGGTGACCTCTTCGTCCAGGTCGTCTTCGAGCCGTCCCAGAACCTCCGACGCGAGGGGCCGGACGCCTACGGGGATGTGACGATCCCGCTCGCGGACGCGGTCCTCGGCTCGGAGGTCCGCGTGCCGACGATCCTCGGAGAGGCGCTCCTCAAGGTCCCGCCGGGGACGCAACCCGAGAGCCAGTTCCGCCTTCGCGGGGAGGGGTTCCCGAGGCTTCGGGCCCGGGACCGGGGGGACCTCATCTACACGGTGCACGTCGAGATCCCTCGCAACCTCAGCAGCAGCCAGCGGGAGGCGCTGCGCGAGGTCCTCGGGGCCGCCCGCGCCCCGAGCCGCAAGGGCGGGCTCTTCGGCCGCCACTAGGTCGACGATGCCCGACGACGAGGAGACGGCGGTCCCGGATCACTACTTCACGGAGCGGCCGCGAAGCGCGACAGCGCCGACGCAGCGTCGCTTCCTCTACCGCGGCGAGATCCTCCACTTCGAGGTCGACCGCGGCGTGTTCTCCTCGCACGGCCTCGACCCGGGGACCGCGCTGCTGATCGAGGCGCTCGCCCCGGGCCCGGCGCAGCGGGTCCTCGACCTCGGCTGCGGCTGGGGCGCGGTCGGCATCGCCGCCGCGCGGGCGGCGCCCCGAGGGCACGTCGTCCTCACCGACGTCAACCGCCGGGCGGTGCACCTCGCCCGGAAGAACCTCCGGCGCAACCGCATCCAGAACGCCGAGGTCCGCACCGGCCCGCTGTTCGACCCCGTCCCCGACGAGCGGTTCGACTGGATCGCGACGAACCCCCCCTACCATGTGGGCCGCGAGACGATCCTCCGGCTCCTCGAGGAGGCGCCCCGACACCTCGAACCGGAGGGTACGCTGCTCGTGGTCGGCAAGGGAAGCCACGGCATCCTCTACTACCAGGCGTGGCTCTCGGAGCACTTCCCCGGAACGGTCGAGGTCCTCGGCCGCGGGAGCGGCTACCGCGTCGTCGCGGCCCGCCTCGCCCCGAAGAGCCGGAAGGCGTAGAGCCGGCCCAGGTGGCGCAGGTACTGTCGGAGCTGGTCTCCGCCGAGCTTGCTCTCGCCCGCGAGACGCGGCGCGAACGCGTAGGGGACCTCGAGCACGGGTCGGGGCCGGCAGCGGACGAGGACCTCGAGGGCGATCTTGTAGCCGGTCGGCGCCAGTGTCGCACGCGAGAGGATGCGTCGGTCGAAGGCGAAGAAGCCGCTCATCGGGTCGGAGACCGGCGTGAGCGGGCGGGCCAGCGCCTGCGCGCCCCGCGAGATCACGCGCCGAACCCCCGTGAGCCCCTCGGAGCGCGCGCCGGGAAGGTGGCGGCTCGCGAGGACGAACTCGGCGCGCCCGTCGCGGATCGGCGACACCAGCGCCGGGAGGAGCTCGGGCGGATGGCTGCCGTCGGCGTCCATCACGGCGACGACCTCCGAGCCGGCGTGCCCGATCCCCTCGAGGACCGCCGAGGCGAGACCGAGCCGGGCGGCCCGCTCGAGGAGGACGAACGTGCCGCGCCTCGCGAGCTCCGCGACGAGCGCCGCGGTCCCGTCCGGGGAGTTGTCGTCGACGACGACGATCTCGCCACCAAAGCCGCCGACGGCCGCGCGCAGCCTCGGCTCGAGGATCTCGAGGGACCGTCGCTCGTTGTACGTGGGGAGGACCACGGAGAACGAGGGCGGACCCGACACGACGGGTCCACGCCGTGACCGCTAATGGGGTTGAGGGGCTCTGAGGGGGGCGGGCGACCGAAGCGCTTATGAACAGTGGCCATCTCGGCGCCGCCACTCCCGCCATGGAGAGGGCCGGCGCTCGCCGCTGCGCCCCCGGTCCGCGGGAGACAGCACGCCAGGAGTGTGAGTACCGCGCCCAAGAACCCCAAGGCCGCCGAGGAGACGCCTGCCCCGGCGCCCGAGCCGAAGGCTGACGCCGGCGAGGCGACCGCCCCGAAGAAGGAGCGGTCCGGCAAGGAGGGGAAGGAGGGCAAGGGAAAGGGCAAGGCCGGAAAGGCCGCGACTCCCGGCGCGCCGACGAAGAAGGCGCGCGTGGCGCCGGACAACCCCAACTTCCGCTACATCGTCCGCCTGGGCGGCTCGGACCTGGACGGCCTCCGACCGACGGCCCTGGCCCTCACCGGCGTGCGGGGCGTCGGACTGCGCATCGCCGAGGTCGTCTGCCGCCTCTCGGCGATCGACTCGCGCGAGATGATCGGCAACCTCCCCGAGGCGACCGTCACGACGATCGAGTCGGTCATCGGCGCCCTCCCCGAGAAGCTCCCGCCCTGGATGCTGAACCATCCCCAGGACTACGCGACCGGCGAGGCGCACCACCTCATCTCGGGGGACCTCGAGACGGCGCGGCGCGACGACGTCAATCAGATGAAGATGATCCGATCCTACCGCGGCGTCCGTCACGAGCGCGGCCAGAAGGTCCGCGGTCAGCGGACCCGCTCGAACGGCCGCACGGGCATGGCTGCGGGCGTTCTCAAGAAGGCGGCGAAGGAGGCCGCGGCCGCGAAGGGCAAGGAGACGACGACCGCCGCCGCAGCTCCGGCCGCCGCCCCTGCCGCCGCGCCCGCCGCTGAGAAGAAGCCCGCCGCCGAGAAGAAGCCCGCGGCGGAGAAGAAGGCATAGCGACCATGGGCGATCCCAAGTTCCTCCGACGGACCTACGACACGCCGAAGCACCCGTGGGAGGCCGGCCGGATGGACGAGGAGCGCAAGCTGCTCGCCAAGTACGGCCTCAAGAACAAGCGGGAGCTGTGGAAGGCCCAGTCGGTCCTCCGCGGGTTCCGCGGACAGGCCCGAGAGCTCGCGGCCCGCCTGCGGGCCGGTGAGGAGCAGGCGCGACGGGAGACCGACGGCCTCTTGGGGCGCCTCACGCGCCTCGGTGTCCTTCGGGTCGGCACGCCCACGATCGACGATGTCCTGTCGCTCCGCACCGAGGACGTCCTGCACCGCCGCCTCGAGTGGATCGTCTTCTCCAAGGGCCTCGCGCCCACTGCGAAGGGCGCGCGGCAGCTCATCGTCCACGGCCACCTCTCGATCGGGGACCACAAGGTGACGCGGCCGGGCTATCTCGTGACCGCCGCCGAGGAGGCGCAGATCGCCTACGCGCCGTCCAGCGGCCTCAACGACGACGGCCACCCGGTGCGCGTCGCGATCCGGGAGCGCCAGCAGGGCCCCTCGGAGCCCGTCGCGGCCGCCGCCGGACCGGGGGTCGTGTAAATGCCGAAGATCGGGATCGCGCACATCTTTGCGAGCTACAACAACATCCACATCACCGTCACCGACATCACGGGAGCCGAGACGCTCACGAAGGCGACCGGCGGGATGGTCGTCAAGGCGGCCCGCGACGAGTCGAGCCCCTACGCCGCGATGAAGGCCGCCGACCAGATCGCCGCGGTCCTCAAGGAGAAGGGCTACGACACCCTCCACGTGCGCGTTCGCGCCCCCGGCGGCAGCCGGTCGCGCTCGCCCGGCCCCGGCGCCCAGGCGGCGATCCGGGCCCTCGCACGCGCCGGCATGCGCATCAACCGCATCGAAGACGTCACGCCGATCCCCCACGACGGAACGAAGGCAAAGGGTGGCCGACGCGGCCGCCGGGTCTAGGCGCGATGGAAGTCCTGATCCAGGAGCTCAAGCCGCGCGCCGCGCGGCTCGAGCTGACGGGGCTCTCGGCGCCGCAGGTCAATGCGATCCGCCGCACGCTCCTGGCGGACCTTCCCAAGCTCGCCATCGAGGACGTCGAGTTCCACCTCGGCCCGATCCGCGACGAGGCGACCGGGAAGGACTACGACTCCTCGACGAGCATGTTCGATGAGGCCGTGGCCCTCCGGCTGGGGCTGCTGCCGATCCCGACCGACCTCGGGCAGTTCCGCAAGCGCTCGGAGTGCACCTGCGAGGGCGCAGGATGCCCCCACTGCCAGGTGATGTACTCCGTCGACAAGAAGGGCCCCTGCACCGTCTACGCGCGCGACCTCACGCCGCTCGGCGACGCGTCCCTCGCGATCGTCGAGCCCGAGATCCCGATCGTCCGCCTCGGCGCCCGGCAGGCGCTGTTGGCCTACGCGACGGCGGTCGTCGGCACGTCGCGCGAGCACGCGAAGTGGCAGGCCGCGCATGCGGTCGGCCAGTCGCCGCGCCCGCACGTGCGCATCCAGAAGCACGCGGGCTGCACCGATGCGTGCCTCAAGCGCGTCTCGGGGGTCTGCCCCGTCAACATCCTCGAGTTCGGGAGCGGCAAGCTCTCGGTCACCGACGAGACGAAATGCATCCTCTGCGGCGCCTGCGAGAAGGCGTGCGAGCACGGCTCGGTCAAGGTCGAGCCGGACGAGAGCGACTTCTTCCTGCGCTTCGACACCGACGGCTCCCTCTCCGCGCGCGAGGCGCTCCGCTTTGCGCTCAAGGACCTCAAGCGGCGCTTCGAGGACCTTCGCGAGGCGGTCCAGGCGATCCCCTAGATCCGGCTCGCGCGACCCTTCGAGGGGCTCCAGTCGTAGCGCAGGAGGGCCCCAGCGCCGCCCAGGGCCGAGAGACGCCGACCGCCCGGGCCTTCGCCCCGTACGATGAAGATGCGCGCGCGGGCGCCGCGCGCCGCCTCGAGGAGGCGGGCCGCCGCCGGGTCGCGAAGCCGCTCCTCGAGGAGGAGGACCGTCTCCGCCGCCCCTCCTTCGACCGCCTCCGTCACCTCGGCGACGCCGACGGCGGCGCGCCGGCCGCCGCCGAGGCTCGTGACGAGCCTCTCGACGAGGTCGGCCTCCTCGGCGGCCACGGTCCCGCGGAGCGCCTCGGAGGCCCGGCCCGACCGGAGCAGCTCGTCGACGCCCTGCCGGCCGGCCTCCGCCGTCGCGAAGACCTTCAGCTTCGTCCGCGCCTCCGGGAGCGACTCGGTGAGCCGTCGCGCGAGCTCTTCTTTGAGGAACCCCGGCCCGGCGAGCAGGACGACCGTCGCTGCGGGGAACTCCTTCGAGAGGAGCGTCACGAGCTCCGCGACGTAGGTCCCGCGGTCCTTCTCGGCCGCACCGGCGCCGAACCGCTTGCCCGAGAGGGTCCGGTTGAGGTCGGCGACCGGCTCCACCGCGCGTCCATGAAGCCGGACGAGGGTCGATTCGCCCCAGTCGACGGCGGCGAGGACCACGCGAGGCTCCCCCTCGGAGCGGAGCCCCTCCTCGAGGATCGCCCGCTCCCCGGCCGAGAGCCCCTCCTTCTGGATCGTCAGCTCCTCGCCCTCGAGGAGGTCGAGCGTGTGGTGGCGGCCCTGGTCGAACGGCCCCTCGACGATCGGGCCCGTGACGCGGACGTGCTGGCTGAACCCGTGGAACTCGACCTGGTCGGCCCGGACGACGAGCCAGACGCGCCGGCGCTCGCGGTGGGCCGCCGCCGCGTCGGCGGGCGCCTCGGGGTCTCGGCGCGTTGTCGAGGCGCCGACCCGCTCGCCGGGCCGAATCAACTGGACGACCCGCCACAGGTCGCTCGGGGTCTCGAGCCGGAGCCGCAAGAGCCCCGACGCCGGGTCCTGGTGGACGAGTCGCACCGGGGCTCCCTCGGGGCCGGAGGCCGGGCCTCGTACATAGCGACTCGGTCGGCCGCGGCCACGACGCGCGGCCCGCGAAGCCCCGGAACGATAGCCTTATTGCGCCCTCCCCCGGTCCGCGCCGAGGGGCTCGCGTGGGCCGCTGGTCGACCTTGCTCAAGGAGCGCCGGTTCGCGGCGCTCCTGACGGCGGGCAGCGCCTCGCTCGCCGCTCCGACGGCCTCTCTCATCGTGATCAGCTGGGCCCTCGCCGGGGCCTACCCGAACGTCCTCAACGGGCAGGCGTACTCCGCGCTCGCCCTCGCCCTCCTGGGCCTCTCCTCGACGATCCCGACGCTCGTGGCCGCCGTCTTCTCCGGGACGCTCGCCGACCGGACCGACCGGCGCTCGCTGATGCGCTCGGTGAACCTCCTCGCCCTCGCCGCCACCGTCGCGATCGCCGGGGTCCTTGCGCTCTCGCCGCAGGGACGCATCCTGGTGCCGGGAGGGAACGGGTTCTTCCTCCCCACGTGGGTGCTGCTCATCTACCCGCTCTGGGCCGTCGAGACGACGGCGATCACGCTGTTCCGGCCCGCCTTCAACGCCGCGCTCCCGCAGGTCGTTCGTCGGGACGAGCTCGGGACCGCCAACGGCCTCGTCTACGCGACGGCGCTCCTCCTCTCGGTCGGAGCGGGCCTCGGCGCGAGCGCTCTCGTCCGGCCCCTGCCGCCCGGGCTCGCGCTCGCCGTTCCCGCCGTCCTCTTGGTGGCGACGCAGGTCGGGATCGCGGCGCTCTCGGGGGACCTCTCGCCCAAGCCGAAGGAGGGCCGGGGCAGCTTCCTCTCCGACGCCCTCGAGGGCTACCGGTACCTCTGGTCGCGTCGCGACCTGCTCGAGCTGACGCTCTCCGCGCTCGCAATCAACTTCTTCTCGGCGGTCGCCTTCGTCGAGCTCGGGCTCTATGCGAGGTTCGCGCTCGACGTCTCAGACCCGATCCTGCTAGGCGCCCTGATCTCCGCCGGCAGCCTCGGGGCCGCCGTCGGCAGCGTGAGCATCAATCGCTTCCGCTTCGAGCGACGCGCAGGGGCGGTCCTCGCCGCCCTCGTCGTCGGCCAGGCGGCGACGGTGATCGCGCTGGGGCTGTTCCGCACCGCCTGGGTCGCGGTGCCGGACATGTTCCTCTTCGGGCTCTTCCCGGGCATGTACATGACGGTCTTCATGGCGACCGTGCAGGCGACCGTCCCGAACGAGACGCTCGGCCGCGTCCTCGCCGCGGACGAGGTCGGCAGCTACGGCCTCGTCCCCGTCGGTCAGTGGGCGGGTGGCCTCCTCACCGTCGCCGTCTCGCTCCCCTCGACCTACGAGCTCGCGGGCTTCGGGACCCTCATCGTCGGCGGGCTCATGGCGCTCGCGAGAGACCTTCGACGGCTCTCGTTCCACCCCGGCCCGTCCGAGGAGGCGACGGCGACAGCGCCCCCGACGGCGGCCGTCGAGCCTCCCCTCGCCTGACGCGGGGGCGTTGAGACGGAGCGAAAAGCGTAATAGGCAGGACCCGCGAGTCGAGCCGCAATGGCCCAATCGGAGGCTGGCGTCCCCGCCTCCCCGGGGGAAACGACGGGACGGGCCGCCGGCGGCCTCGACGAGCGGCAGTACCGGCTCCTCCTGCGCATCCACGAGAACGGGATGCGCGCGATGCTCGGCGTGACCCACCACCCCGACTGGCGGACCAAACCGCACGTCACGAGCTACTTCGACTGCGTCATCGGCGCGCGCGTCGCGCGCATGGCCTACGACCGCTACCCGGACGCCCCCGAGCCCGTTCGACAGTTCCTCCGGCTCCACCACCTGCACGAGATCTGCCATTGCACGATGGAGCGCAACCCGGTCCCGGCCCACATCGCGGACCGGATCTCCGAGTTCATCCTTCGGATCCTCAAGGAGCACGGGCTGGTCTCCTACCTCGCCGTCGCCCAGCTCACGGCCGAGCGCTCGGCGTTCGGCCTCGCCCTGTTCGGCCAGTTCGCCGACGACCCCCACACGACCACGAAGGGCGCCATCGACGAGTTCTACCACACGACGACCCCGCTCCTTCTCCTCGCCTACCTCGCGCCGACCGAGGCCGAGCTCGAGCAGGCGCTCCGCGACCAGGAGGAGTTCCTCAAGCTCGTCAAGGTCGACCCGAAGGGGCTCTACGCCCCCACCGTCGAGAAGTACTGCACCGAGGCCGGGCGCGACGCCCACAACGTCTGAGGCGCCGCCCGTCGGCGTCACGGCGGGGGCGGCGCGGGATCCCGCCGTGCCTCCAACGCACGCCCGGTCCCGCCCTCCCGTCAGCGCGGAGGTGTCGGGGACACGGGAGGGGCGGCCGTCGCGGCTCCTCCGACGGGTCCCCTCCCACCCGCCGCGTCCCCTCGGAGCACCCGACGGTGGGCGTCGAGGAAGGCCACGAAGAGGAGCAGGTAGGTCACGAAGAGGAGGCTCAGCTGTCCCACGAACGGGTCGAGGACGGCGTGTTCCGTGAGCGCGCGGTGGCTCAGCGAGGAGAGAAGCGACGGGAGGAAGCTCCGTGCGGTGTCGCCGAGCAGGAGCGCGGCGACGGCCGCCCAGACGAGCGCGAGGACGACCAGGAGCTTGCCGACGGTCCCGGTGAGGTGGCCGGCGGCCAGCCCGTAGGTGAGGTAGAGGAACCAGAGGAGACCGGCGACCGCCGCGCCGAAGACCCAACCGGCGGTCGGCTCCGGGACCGAGGCCGGCAGGAGGTAGGCGAGACCGACCGAGATCGCGGCGACGACGCTCAGCACGACGGTCACGCCGAAGGAGAGATGGGCGTGCCGGACGCGACCCTTGTGGAGCTCGTTCCACTCGTGTCGGCCGAGCCAGAGACTGACGAGCCCGACAACGGTGAACGCGGGCGCGAAGTAGACGAGAAGGCCGCCGCCCGGCAGGACCGCCGCCCGCGTCACGAACGTGTAGAGATCGCCGAGCCCCTCGACGAGGAAGCCCACGGAGAAGACCGTCAGCGCGAGACGAAGCGTCGCCGTCACGCGGGTGAGAGGAGCGGAACCCGCCCAAGAAGCCTCGCTCGGAGGAGGCCGGCAGCGCCGGTGGGCCCGACGCCCTGCGGACCGCCCCGAGCCGCCCCTCGCGACTCCCCGAGCATGGAACCGACGGGCGGGGCGTAGCGCGCTAGGCGCCGTCGCGAGCGGAAGCTGTGGGACTCATTTGACAGGAATCCACGCCCTGGGACTGATTGCCCGAGTCTGGGACCAATTCGGACGAGGGACCTAGAATAAGTCCCACAACCGCGAGCGGAGATATCTTTAAATTGAAGGCCGACATGTGTCTGACAAAGACCCTTACGTTGTCTGACGACCATGGGAGACACCTCCGAGCGCGTGACCGTTCGAATCCCCCAGGACCTGATGGAGAAGCTGAAGCTGATCCAACAGGCGAAGGGGACGCAGACGGTCTCCGATACGATCCGCGAGGCCCTCGAGCGCTACATCGAGGTCAACCTTCCTCCGCCGAACATCCGCAAGGTGGTCGTCGACCTCTCGCGGCAGGACAATCACCAGCTCGAGGAATTCGTCCGCGAGGGGAACTCCGTCTCCGTCGACGACGCGGTCCGCTCGGCGGTCCGCGAGTACATTCGCTCGAGGCTCGAGGCGGTCCCGGCGGCGACGCGCCCCCGACGTGAGGGGGAGCCGATCGCCGAGGGGCCGGGTTCCCGGTAGCCGGTCAGGGGCGATGGACGACGGGCTTGCGGCCTGGGCGTCGTTCCGGCCGAAGGACGGCTTCGCCGTCGTCGGACTCGGCGGCGCCGGGACCGACGCGGTCCACGACATGGTCGAGCTCGGCATCCCCGGGGTCCGAGCCCTCGCGATCAACACGGATGCCAAGCACCTCCTGAGCCGTCCGATCGAGGAGCGGATCCTCGTCGGCCAGAGACAGCTCCGGGGCCGCGGGAGCGCGGGGGACCGGGCGGCGGTCCTCGACGCCGCGAGCGACGCCCGCGAGGAGCTGGTCCGCCGACTCCGGCGCTACGAGATCGTCTTCCTCCTCGCCGGGCTCGGTGGCGGGACGGGCAGCGCCCTGCTCCCCTACCTCGTGCGGGCGCTCCGCGAGACCGACGCGCTCCCGGTCCCGATCGCCTTCCTTCCATTCCGGGTCGAGCTCGAGACGAACCCGGAGCGCCGCGAGAACGTCCTCGCGACGCTCGACGAGCTCGAGCAGCTGGGGGGCCTCCTGCTCGCGGTCTCGAACGAGAAGCTGCGACGGTTCGAATCCCTCCCGCTCCACCGGGTCTTCCACGTTCGGAGCACCTACCTCCACAACCTCGTCACGAGCCTCGTCGACATGGTCGAGAACCCGAGCCAGATGAACGTCGACCTGGCGAGCCTCAAGGAGCACCTCCGGGGCTCCGGCGTCTCGACGCTCCTCTCGAGCCAATCTCACTTCGCCGAGCCGGAGCGGCTCGTGCGACAGGCGATCGAGGAGAGCCTCCTCGACTTCTCCCTCGAGGGCCCGCCAACGGCGCTCGTGCACCTGGACGGAGGGTCGAACTTCACGCTCAAGTCGTTCGACCGCGTGATCCACGCCCTGCGCGGCCACTTGGGAGAGCCGAGGAAGCTCATCTTCGGCACCCGACTCCACCCCGAGCGGCGCGACATCGTGCGGCTCACCGCGGTCGTCGGCGGGCTCGGACCCCGCTCCGTCCGCGAGGAGATCACGCGGGGTCGGGTCCCGAACGATCCGCTGGCCGACCTGCCGTAGGGGTGGCCGAGCGCGCCCCCTCGCGCCGGTCGAACGCGTTGTGGAGGACGTCGATGCACTGCGACGCCCGGAGCGAGCGAGGGCCGAGGCTCACGCGAGGCACCCCGGAGCGCTCGAGCTGGACCTGCTCGGCGGGCGTCGGGTCCTCCGGGTCGCTCAGGACGGCGGCGAACTCTGTGGCCTGAGGTCGGAACGACTCGACGGGAGCGCCCGTCTCCGTCAGCCAGAGAGCCCCGTCGAAGGACAGGAACGCCTCGAGCTCGGCCGCCGGGTCGGCCGGGCCGACGAGCAGACCGGGCGACGACTCGACCTCCTGCGTAAGCGGGATCGCCCGCACGAGGGCGTTCTTGAGGAGCGCCGCCGTCGACCGCTCGTCCGGGTTGAGGTGGCGCAGGCGGGCCCCCACGAGCCTCACCCGGCGCGGCCCCGGCGGCGACAGGCTCGAGAAGAGCACCGTGAGCTCGGTGTCGCGCCTCAGGTCGTTCGAGAGCGTGAACGCGGTCGAGACGGCGCGCGCGACCTCGTCGACCCGTCCGCCCCCTCCCGCGAGGTCGTTGAGAGTGAACTGACCGCCGGTCGGCACACGGTGCGCGAGGAGGAGGAACCGACGCATGCCGCGAGGCGGGAGCCCCGCGGGGAGATACCGTTGGCCCCGAAGCGCTCGAGTTATACGTCAGGCGTGACGCGGGCGCGGCCGCGGGGAGCGGCCGGGGCCGGCGGGGTCGGCGCGGCCGGAGGGGAGCGGCGGCGCTCGAGCCAGATCTCGTCTCCGAGCTCGTGGTAGACGGCGTGGGCCGCGAGCCCCGTGCCGGTCTCGCCGTGGGGGAGATGGAAGGCGCCCGATCGGGCAGCGTTCGTCGAGTAGACGACGTCCTTTTCGCCCGCCTCGGCCATCGCCTGGGTCTCCTCTCGGGCCAGGTCGAAGATCCGGTCCTTCCGGAACATCCAGTAGTGGATCCGCCACTCGCGACCGTCGTAGAGGGTCGTCTCGTCGCGCTCGGTCTCGAGGATGCCCGTGTCCTCGAGCATGTAGAACGTGTCGCGGTCGTCCGGCTCGAGGACGTTGTCGATGATCCTCTCGTTGAAGCCGAAGAAGTTCAGCACGTGGGCGGCGATCGCCCGGGCATCCTCGGGCCGCATGCCGTCGTGCCCGACCGAACGACGGATCGCCTTGGCGAGGGAGTCATGGTCGACCGGGCCCGCGATCTGGAGCACCGCATCCTCCGGGAGGCCGGCCCGAGTCGTCGTGATGTCCTCGGCGGTCCTCAGCGGGACCGGGTTCCGAAGCGTGTAGGGGCGCGAAGGCGGGGTCCCGCGAACGTTCCCGGACCGTTCCATGATGAAAGAATCCCAGACCACGGTATAAAGACCTTCTGGCGCCCGTCTGCGTCGCCGCTCCGGCCCTGCGATGTCGCGCGCCCCCGGGACGGCCGCCGGCGCCGCCCCCGGCTGCCGTTGGGACTATCGGCGTCCCCTCGACATCGGGGCGAGCGCCTCGAGCCGGGGCCGCCAGTCCTCGGTCTCGATCCGGGCCTCGAGCGGGGCAAGCTGGTCGAACGCCGGTCCGAGCGGGAGCACGGAGCGGGCGAGGTAGACGTGGGCGAAGCCCCCGGGCGAGGGTCCCCCCCAGCCGCGAGGGCTCCGTTCGAGCGCACGGAACTCGTAGTACTCGGGGGCCGGCACGAACCAGATCAGCCCGTCGTCGGTCGCCTTGGCCCCGGCGGGAGGGCGGAGCTCGGTCCGGAGGCCGAGGTGGCGCACGACGGCGGCCGGCAGGTTGAAGAGGAGCCGCTCCGACACGCGCGCCGGGGCGATGAACCGGTTCCGCACGGTCTCGACGGGGACGATCTCCCGCGAGGCGTAGGATCCGACGACCCGGACGATGCCGGGCCCCCGCGCGAGGAAGGAGAGCCCGCGGCTCGGCGACCGTAGCTCGCGGACCGCCTTCGGGTCGAACTGGATGAGGGTCGCGACCTCCGCGGGGAGCTGGGCGGCGAGCCAGGTCGGGTGCACGGCCCGGAGGACGACGTACTCCATCGCGACGGCCGGACGACGCCGGACTACCTATTTGAACCCTCATCGGGCGGCCGGGCACCGTTCACGAGAGGGCGCGGGCGCAGGCGCCGGATCACCGGGACGATGGCGCGGAGCGACTCGGCCCGGAGCGACACGTCCGCGGCCCTTGTGACCGCCTCGTCAGAGGTGTTGAGGGCGATCCCGGCGCCGACCTGGGGGAACAGCGCGGCGTCGGCCCAGCCGTCCCCGACGTGGACGACCTCCCTCGCGGCCAGGTCGAACCTCTCGAGCAGGCGCGCGAGCCCGCCCGCCTTGTCGGCGTGAGTCGGGCCGACCGCGAGAATCGTCCCGTCGCCGCCGACGACCGTGCCGCGGGTCCCCTCCGCCGCGTCGAACCCGAAGCGACGGGCGTACCAGGCGCAGACGTACTCGGGGTTGTGGGTGAGGAGGGCCGAGCGGACCCCGACCGCGCGGAGCGTCGCCAAGGCCTCGCCGATGTCGGCGAGCTTCGGTGTCGCCTCCAAGAGCCGCTCGACCTCGGCGACGGAGAGCCCGACGGCGAGCTCGAGGAGCTCGCGGAGGTGCTCGTCCTCCCCGACCTCGTGCGCGAGGAACCGGGCCTGGCTCTCGCGGAACGCCTCCTCGCGGTGCGTCGCCTTCGCGATGACCGACCAGCCGTGGACCCTCGTGAGGGTCCCGTCGAGGTCGAAGGTCGCGAGGCGGAAGCCGGGCGCGTCCGGAGGCTCAGCGCGCACGGGCCCCCAGCCCCCGCGCCGAGCCGAGGACCACGCCCCCGACCCACAGGACGAACAGCGCCACGGCTGCGGTCGGCAGGGCCGCGAGCAGCGCGCCGGGCGAGGCGGGCAGGAGGAGGGTGGCGAAGAAGAGCCCCAGGAAGCTGAGGAGGAGCCCGACGACCACCCGCCCCTGCCGTCGACGACGCGGCGCGTCGGCGGCCGCGGGGTCGGTGGGGGACGGCGGGGTCGGGGCGTCGGGGCTCGGAGGGGCGGCCGTCCCGGCCATTTGCCGGGGGTAGGAAGCGGTGAGATAACCCTGCCCTACGGTCCTCTACGACGTCCCGGGCGCCTCGGGACCCGCTCCGGTCCCGCCGTCGGCCTCGGGGATCGACGCCGGTTCGAGGGGGTGTCCGAAGCCGGCGGCCCGGACCGAGGCGGGGCCGCGAGCTCCCGAGAGACCCCCGTACCGGGCGGCCCCGAGGGGGGCGATGACCGTCGTGATGAGCCCGGCCGCGGCGACGACCGTGTAGAGCTGGGGCGTGAAGATGCCGTCCTGGAGGAGGATCACCGCCATCGCGAGCTCGACGGCGCCGCGGCTGGAGACGAGGAACCCGATCGCCTCCGCGGGCCGTTTGGCCCAGCCCAGGGCGCGCGACGTCCCGTAGCCGAGCAGGATCTTGCTCAGGATCGCGAACGCGACAAGCGCGACGAACGCGAAGCCGGCCGCCGGGCTCGAGGCGATCCCCCAGAGGTTCATCCCGAGGCCGACGAACGCGAAGAAGAGGGGGACGAAGAACCCCCAGGTCATCGCGTCGAAGACGAGGCTCAGCGAGCGGTGCTCGGCGGGGCCCGCGCTCTCGGGCGTCACGAGGAGGCCCGCGTAGAACGCCCCGACGAGGAAGGTGAGCCCGAGGAACTGCGAGTACAACGCCGAGCCGAGCGCCATCACCATCAGCACCGCGAACCCGGCCTCCTTCGACTTCCACGTCCGGCGGAACGACCGCCGCAGCCCCTGCCACCGCCGGCTCGATCGCAGGAGGCGCAGGAACATGTGGACCGAGAGGATGCTCGCGAGGAACAGCGCGACCGAGAGCACCGACTCCGCGAGCGCCAACCACCCGCCGCCTCCGACGACGCGCAGGAGCACGGCGAACGCCGTCACCGCCGCCAGCTCGTTGATCACCGCCGTGTTGAGGAGGAGCACGCCGAGCCGGCTCCGGCTGAGCCCGAACTGGTTCAGCATGATCCCCATCACGGGGAGGGCCGTGATGGACAGCGTCAGCGCGACGAACAGGCTCGTCGTGTAGGCGAGGGCGGGGTAGAGCAACGGCACCAGGAGGGCCCCGGCGAGGAACGGCCCGACGAAGACGACCAGGCCGAGCACCGCTGCCGGGGCGCCGGTCTCCCAGATCTGCTCGGGGCGGACCTCGAGGCCGGCGCTGACGAGGATGAAGAACGTCGCGAGGAACTGGATCCCCTGCAGCTCGGGGCTGGCCGAGGAGAGCCCGAGGTACGGCCCGAGGAGCGTCGGACCGAGGACGATCCCGACGGCGAGCTGGCCGACGAGCGCGGCCTGACCGAGGCGGGCCGAGAGCTCGCCCAAGAGCACCGCGGCGGCGAGGAGCAGGAAGAGAGCGACCAGGAACGTCGTCTGATCCGCCATCCGATCTCCATGCTCCGCGGCCTCCCAGAGGACGCGGCAGTCCCGGGGGACCGGGGGGGCCCGACGGAGGGGGGCCGGCCCGATCGGGTCGGCCGCGGCCTGGCGGGTGCTCGGGGGTTCTGCTTCGAGCTTCCCCCCATCCGATATGAACGTTTGTCTCGGCGAGAACCGCCGGCGGGCGGCGGGCGCCTCCGCGCCGCGCAAATAGCTCTGCGGCCTCGGGCGGGGCGTGCGCAAGCGGCTCGAGGACGTCGAGGCGGCCGCGCAGCGCCGGAGCCGGGCGATCGAGAGCCCGCTGGACGTCCGCTGGCGGGGCGATGCGCGCTTCGTGCACCTCGTGGTCCGGAACCCGGCCCACCAGAGCCACTACGACGTCGTCTTCCCGGCGCACCCCACGCGAGAGCACGCCTTCTGCACGTGCGCCGACTTCGCCCGCCGTGGGCTCGGGACCTGCAAGCACGTCGAGGCCGCCTGGCTCTGGCTCGAGGATCGGGCCGGCGACCGGTCCGAGCGGCCCGAACCGCCGTCGCAACGGGCCGTCTGGGACGAGGTCGACCGGCGGCAGCGGGCCCTCCCGCGCCTGCGGCTCCCCGCGCCGCTCGCTCTACGCTACCCGGGCGAGGCCTTGCTCACGCGACGGCCGAGCCCGGCCCGCCTCTAGGACACGACCGCCCGCGGTCCGGACGACCGTCGGGCGGGAGAAAGGGTTCGGGAGCGGCTCAGGAGAGCTTCGCCCGTTCAGGTCGACATTCCGGGAGCGCCCTTGAGCGCCCGGATCTTGTAGTACTCCGGGTCGACGATGACCTCGCCGTTGATGCCCATCGTCTCGACGGTCTTCAGCGTCTGGCCCGAGGTCGACTTGGCGCGCTGCCAGTCGGGGATCGGGATCGAGAACTTCTTCTCGACCTCCGTCCGGTAGATCGGGCCGGAGTTGTACGAGCAGAACGGGATGATCCGCCCGTCGGGGACCGAGTAGTGGATGTCGCAGCGCATCAGGCGCTGGATATCGTAGTCGTAGGCGTCCTGGAAGTGCATGTTCCCGATGTAGAGGGTCCTCCAGGTGAACTTGGCGAGCGCCTCCTTGTTCCCCTCGGTGAAGATCCCCGCGATCAGGCGCGCGCAGTCCTTCTCCGTGAGCCCCTCGGGGGCCTTCTCGAAGTCGAAGAACTTCGAGACGTCGTGGAGGAGCTTGGCCCCCGCGACGGCCGACCGGACGCGAGCGAACCGGGCGTCCCGGTACTTCTCGATCATCCCCTCGACGCTCTCGAAGAAGCCGTCGACGTCCATGAACCGGGGGAGCGCGGTGATCTTCGAGCCGTCCTTCGAGACGAACGCGAAGGTGGCGCAGCCGCAGCCCGGGTGGGTCGTCAGGGTCATCTTCTCCTCGCCGTGGATGATCGAGACGAGCTCGGAGATCGGGGCGATCGACGGGACGGGGAAGAAGTCCGACTTCTCGAACGGACCGTCCGTGCAGAGGATCCGGACGAGGTCCGACTGGGTGAACCGCATCTGGAAGCGGTCCTTGTCGGGAATCCTCGCCGTCAGCGCGACCGGCTGGAAGTTGACGCCCCGGACGACGTCGAGGTTGTCGATCGCGAACTTCACCGTCGGCCAGATCTCCTTCTCGTTGAACCCGCCGACGAGCGTCGGAACGAGGACGACAGAGAGGGGCTTGTCGGGCTTGCCGGCGGCCCGCTCGGCGGCCGAGGTGTGGGTCTCGCGCGCCGCCTGGATCGCCTTCTGCTTGACCTTGAAGAGCGGGACCCCCCGCACCTTGCGGTAGATCTCGTCGTCGAGGCCGTCGAACTGCAGGTAGAGCGTGTGGAGGCCGGCCTCGCGGGACGCCTGGGCGAACCCGGGCTCGTTGGCGACACGGATCCCGTTCGTCGCCACCTGGATCTGCTTGAAGCCGAGGTCGCGGGCCATCGAGCAGGCGTCCAGGAACAGCGGCGACAGCGTCGGCTCGCCGCCCGAGAACTGGACGGCGACCGCGCCGACGGGCTTCTGCTCGCGGAGCGTCTTGAGCATGAAGTGGATCTGCTCGCGCGTCGGCTCGTAGACGTAGCCGGCCGCGTTGGCGTTGGCAAAGCAGACCGGGCACTTCAAGTTGCACCGGTTGGTGAGGTCCATCAGGGCGAGCCCGGTGTGGCTCTTGTGGTGGCTGCACATCCCGCAGGTCGTCGGGCAGCCCTTGAACTTGTCATAGTAGGGGTTCTCGTAGCCGACCCCATCGTGCGCGTACACCTCCATCCGCAGATAGAAGTCCACGTCGTTGCTGATGATGTCCCAGAAGTAGCCGTGCACCCGGCACGTCTTCTCCATGATCACCCGGCCGTCCTTCTCGCGGACGACCGCAGGCACGACCTTGATGCACTCGGGACAGACGGACGCCGTTTTGCGGGGCAGGCCACGCGGGGCCTGGAACTCCTTCATCACTCGGGCCGGCATCTCTCGTTCCTCTTCGTTCCCGGCCCCCGCTTGCGCGGGAGCTTGAGGCAGCCCACGAGGGCGGCCCTACATTAACCATCTGTCGTCAGGGCCGCTACAAAGACGGGCCCCCGTGACGGTCTTTCGCACGGAGCGGCGAGCGACAACTCTCTCCTTACGCGCCGCTCGGGCGAGCGAGCCGCCTCCCTTAAGCCTCGCCCGCCGATGCGGGACGCGATGGCCCGACGCAGTTCCCGCAAGGCGGCACCCCGCGCCCGGCGACCCCGCGCCCGCCCCGCCCGCGCCCGGCGCGGCCGGTCGGCGCCCCTCCCCCGGGCCCCCCGGGCGACGGCCCCGCCCGCGAGCTCGTGGAAGGGACGCGACAGCTCGCCGGTGCTCGAGCGGTACCCGACGAAGGAGGCCAACGCCCCGGTCGGCGCCGCCACGCCCGCGCCATCGGTGGCGAGGGCCGCTCGCCCGACGGGACCCTCGGTCACGGCGGCCCCACCGCCGGCCGTCGCCGCGGCCGTGCCGGGACCGGGATCGGTGGCGACCCCGACCCCCCCGAGGGGGTTGATCACCCTCGACACGGCGTTCGACGTCGACGGCTTCTCCCAGTCGCTTGGCGAGACCTCTCTCCGGGTCGTCGTCCCGCGCGAGGACCTGGTCGAGGTCCTTCGGCGCGTCACCGACTTCATGGGGTTCGGGATCTACGTCTACGCGCTCCGGGTCTACCCCGAGCCCGCCGAGACGCTCCGTCGGTTCGTCGTCGAGCTGCAACGGGTCGACTACTCCGAGGAGCGCCGGGCGTGGCTTCCGTTCGAGGAGAAGGGTGTGAGCGACTCCCCGTTCGGCCCCTCGTCAACGTAGGCGACGCCGCCGACGGCGACCTAATGAGCCCCGGGCCGCTCCCGGGCCATGGCCGAGAGCTCCGTCGTCGAAGGGGAGGTGCGCGCCCTCCGCCAGGAGGTCGCCGACCTCCGGAACGAGCAGCGGGAACTGCTCCGGGCCGTCGAGGAGATGTCCCGGACCTTCCGGGCCTTGGCGACGCAGCTCGGGATCGCGGGCGAACCGTACCAGCGTCGGTCCGGCGACACGAACCGGGAGCTCCCGGGGTTCGGGTAAGCCGGCGCGGCGCCGAGGGGCGTAGCGGCACCGCTATCCGCGCGGTCCGTAGAGGGGCGCGATGGCGATCACCTACACGGTCCGGCCGGAAGCCCCTGCCACGCACCGCGCGAGCATCCTCCTCGAGGTGACCGGCGTCTCAGGGCCGTCGTTCGACCTCGTCCTCCCGTCGTGGGTGCCGGGCTCCTACCACATCCTTGACTACGCCAAGAACCTCGACCACGTCGCGGCCCGCGACGCCGGGACGAAGGCGCCGCTCGCGGTCACGAGGATCGACAAGGCCCGCTGGCGCGTCGCCCACGGCGGGGCCGTCGGGGTCGAGGTGACCTACTCGGTCTACGGTCACGGGCTCGTCACCGAGGGGTTCGACGTCACGGAGGAGCATCTCTTCCTCAACGCGGCGCTCGGCCTGCCGTACGTCGACGGCCACACGCAGGAGCCGCACGAGGTCGTCCTCCTTCTCCCGCCCGAGTGGCGGGCCTACACCGAGCTCGCGCCGGTCGGGATGCATCCCCCGAGGTTCCGAGCGAGCGACTACGACGAGCTCGTCGACGCCCCGATCGACTGCGGTCGGCCCGAGGAGCTCGGCTTCCACGCCGCGGGGATCCCGCACCGGATCCTGCTCTGCGGACAGGGCGGCAACTACGAGGCCCACCGGCTCGAGGAGGACCTCCGCCGCATCGCCGAAGCGACGGCGCGGCTCTTCGGCGGCCTTCCGATGCCGCGCTACACGTTCTTCTACCACCTCACCGACGTGCCGGACGGGGGGCTCGAGCACGCGAGCTCTTGCTCGTGCGTCGTCACAAGGACGGCGTTCCAGCCGGCGTCGAGCTACCAGCGCTTCCTCTGGCTGTCGAGCCACGAGTACTTCCACGCGATCAACGTGAAGCGGATCCGCCCCGCCGCCCTCCTCCCGTTCGACTACACCCGGGAAGCCTACACGAAGCTGCTCTGGGCGATGGAGGGGACGACCGACTACTACGGCCTCCTCCTGCTCCCCCGGGCCGGCCTCCTCTCTCCGGGGAAGTTCCTCGAAAAGCTCTCGGGCGAGGTCGTGCGCTACCTCGGGATCCCGGGCCGGCGCGCGCGCAGCCTCGAGGAGGCGTCGTTCGTCTCCTGGATCGACCTCTACCAGGCGACCGAGGAGACGAGGAACCGATCCGTCTCCTACTACCTCAAGGGGCTCCTCGTCTCCTGGGCGCTCGACCTTGAGATCCGTCACCGAACGGAGAACCGGGCCTCCCTCGACACGGGCTGGCGCGTGCTCTGGCAGCGGTTCGGCCAGCCGGGCGTCGGGGTCGGCGAGGAGGAGCTCCTCAGGACGCTCTCGGAGGCGGTCTCCCTCGACCTCGCGCCGTTCTTCCGACGCTTTGTCTCGGGCACCGAGGAGCTCGACTTCGCCGCCTACGCCCGCTTCGCGGGCCTCGAGCTCGGGCCGAAGCCGAAGACGCTCGGTCCCGAGGACGACGCGGAACCCGGCTGGCTCGGGGTCGAGCACGAGACGCGCGACGGGCGCCTCCGTGTCACCGCCGTGCTCGACGACGGCCCGGGGCGCCGGGCCGGGCTCTCGCCGGGGGACGAGATCGTCGCGATCGACCGGAACCGGATCGCCCCCGAGGACCTCGGCAAGGCGCTCCGCCGCGCCCCGGCCGGCACCGAGGTCGAGCTGACCGTCTTCCGTCGCGGCCGCCTCGCCTTCGTCCGCGCGACGACGGGGATCGCGCCGCCCGAGAAGCTGCGGCTCTCTCCGTCGGCGACGCCCACCCCCCTCGAGCGAGCGATCTACGAGTCCTGGCTCGAAGCGAAGTGGGAGCCCCCGAAGCCAGCCGAGCCCGAGTAGCGCGCCGGCCTAGGGGCGCCGCGCGAGCACCTTGCGGCCGTAGCGCCACTCGCCGTCCATCGGATAGAGCCGACGCAGGCGCGTCGTCACCGTCGCGCCGATCGGCGGGGCCTCGCCGGGAGCGTCGGCGACCGGAAGGGTGACGCGAACCCCCTCCGAGAGCTCGAGAAGGACGACCCCGTAGCCGCCGCTCTCGGAGACGAGCGGGTCGAACTCCGTCGGCTGCGCGCCCGGGGCCACGACGGTCGCGGCGACGACCGTGCCGTCCCGCGGCAGCGCGACGCGCGTGAGGCCGTCGACCGCCCGGCAGCGGCGGCAGAGCCCGCGGGGCGGGAAGGTGACCGAGGCACACCGCGAGCACCGCTCCCCTTCGAAGCGCCAGCGTGCCGGAAGGTTCTCGAGATACCGAGGTCTCGGGACGTAGGCCCCCTCCGAGACCGCCGTCGCAAGGTCGGGCTCGGACCGCGCGTCCCTCAAGAGCGTCGGGGGCGCGACCGGCTCCCATGCGCCGTTCCAGGCGACCGGGCCGCCCAGCCGAACCCCGAGGAAGTGAGTCGCCTCGACCCCGACGGTCGCGAGGATCCCTTCGCCGCCCGGCCCGAGCCGCTCGACGAGACGGCGGAGTCCCAGCGCCGTCGGGACCGTCGGCGCCGCTCCGAGGCCGACCGGAGCGGCCGGACTCGTCTCGGCGCTCGCCTCTGGCTGTTGTCGGCGCCAGGCGGAGAGAAGAACGGGGGGCGCCTCTCTCGCGACCAGCTGCAGCGCGAGGGCGCTCGACGGACTCGCGAGGCCGGTCGAGGCCGTCGCCGCGCGGCACCAGGCCTCCGCGTCGGGGGGATGGTGGGCCGCGTGACGACGTCCGCCGTGCTCCAACACCGAGAGCCCCACGCCCTCGGCGATCTCGAAAGCGACCCCTCCGGCCCCGCTCTCCGGATGCGCGGTCGCCGGCGTCGAGGGGTCGACGACCGCGACGAGCGCGCGGCCGTCGGAGGGCGCCCGGCTCGCGAGCGCGAGGGCCGCCGCGAGCGCGCCGGGCCCCTCCCCGTGGTGCCGCACCGCGACGTGAGGAACGCCGAGAAGCTCGGGCAGCGCGGCCTCCGCCTCGGCGTTGTAGCGGCCGACGAGGTCGAGCGCGACGACCGGTCCGGCGGCGCCGCCGGGGCGGTCGACGAGCGCTTCGAGCAGCTCGGCGGCGATCGTGACAGGGTCCTCGTCCGGCCCCTCGACCTCGAGAGCGCCGGTGCGCCAGCGGCTCCGGTAGGCGGTCCCGGCCACGATCGCCCGCGCCATCTCAGGCCACCGAGAAGATCGTCACGGTCGCGCTCGCCCCCGAGCCCCCGACGTTGTGCGTGAGCGCTCGCTCCGCGCCCCGCACCTGGCGGGCGCCCGCCGCCTGACGCAGTTGTTGAAAGACCTCGTAGGCCTGGCTCGCCCCGGTCGCGCCGATCGGATGGCCCTTGGCCTTGAGACCCCCGTCCGGGTTGACGGGGAAGGCGCCGCCGAGCCGGGTGGCGCCGGAGTGTGTGAGCGCCGCCGCTTCGCCCGGCGCGGCGAAGCCGAGGTCCTCGAGCGCGAGGAGCTCGGCGATCGTGAAGCAGTCGTGCACCTCGGCGAACGAGATCTGTCGCCGCTCGAGGCCGGAGCGCCGGAACGCCTCCTCGGCGGCCCAGCGCGTGGCCGCGAGGCTCGTCAGGGACGGCCGCTCCTGCACGGCGAGGTAGTCCGACCCGGCCCCGGTCGCCGCGACGTAGACGGGCGTGTCGGTGTAGGCCCGGGCCCGATCCTCGCCCGCCAGGACGAGCGCGACGGCGCCGTCGGAGACCGGGCAGCAGTCCAGGAGCCGCAGGGGGTCGGCGACGCGCGGGGAGGCAAGGACCTGCTCGACGGTCACCGGCTTACGGAACTGCGCGTTCGGGTTCGCGACGGCGTGGGCGTGGTTCTTCACCGCGACCTCCGCGAGCGCCTCGCGGGAGGTCCCGTACTCGTGCTGATGTCGCGAGGCCAAGAGCGCATAGACGCCCGCGAACGTGAGGCCGGCGAGCCGCTCCCACTCCGTGTCCCCCGAGACGCCCAGCCAGTAGCGGCGGCGGGTCGGCGTCGGGTCCGTCATCTTCTCGAGGCCGACGACCAGCGCCACGTCGGTGGCGTCGCTCTCGATTGCCCGGACGGCGTCCCGGAGCGCGAACCCCGCGGAGGCGCAGGCGTTCTCGACCCGGGTCACGGGCGCGGAGACGAGGCCGGCCTCCTCCGCGACGACCGCGGAGACGTTGCCGAGCTGCCAGCCCGAGAACCCCAGCGTCCCGACGTACGCCTCCCGCACGTCGCTCGGGGCGAGACCCTTGTCGACGCTCGCGAAGGCGCCCGAGATCGCGGTCCGGAGGAGCGCCCGCGGTCCCTCTGCGAGGGCGCCGAAGCGCGTGTGGCCTGCGCCGACGATCGCTGCCCGCCGCCGACCCACGCTGCGCCCCCGAAGCCGCTTTACGCGCTCACTCCTGCGTCCATAAAAGGGCGAGGCTGGGAAGCTGTCCGACGAACCTCCGATCGTCCTCGGCATCACGGGTGCGAGCGGCGCGCCGATCGCGCGGGCCGCGCTCGAGGCGCTCCACGAGGCCCGCGTGCCCGTCGCGCTCGTCGTCTCGAAGGGGGCCGTTCCCGTGCTGTTGGAGGAGTGCGGCGTCGGCGTCGAGGCGCTCGCCCCGCTCGCCTCCGTCGTCTACGACGACGGCGACCTCGCGAGCCCGATCGCCTCCGGCTCGCGCCGCACCCGGGCCATGGCGATCGTCCCCTGCTCGACGAACACGCTCGCCAAGGTCGCGCTCGGCCTTTCGGACACGCTCCTCACGCGGGCCGCCCAGGTCCATCTCAAGGAGCACCGCCCCCTGGTCCTCGTGCCGCGGGAGACGCCGCTCTCCGTCGTGGCGCTCCGCCACCTGACGACGCTCGCCGAGCAGGGGGTCGTCATCCTCCCGGCCTCGGGCGCCTACTACACGCATCCCCAGAGCGTCGACGACATCACGCGGTTCCTGGCGGGCCGCCTCCTCGACCACCTCGCGGTGCCGCACCGGCTCTACCGAGGGTGGCGCGAGGGGGAGGCGTAGGATGGTCGCGAGACGCCTCGCCGAACTGTTCCCGCTGCCGTTCGTCGCCGTCGTCGTCCTCCTCGTCGTGCTCATCTTTCTCACTCCGAACCTGCTCGTCGGCGGCTCGCCGGCCGCCGGGAGCCTCGCGACGCAGGCCCAGCTCCGCATCGACCTGCCCCCCGGGTCGACGACGCTCCACTGCTACGTCGAGGGGCTCTCCCCCGTCCGCTACGCGGTGATCTCGGCCCGCGTGGCCACGAATGTCTCGTGGCAGCCCCTTCCCGTCGTCGCGAACCTGACCTGGAGCAACGCGAGCTACGACACCGAGGTCCTCGCCGCCGCGTTCACGGCGGCCGGCTTCCCGGTCGCGGTCAACGTGAGCGCGACCTACATCGACTCGACCGGGACGGCGGTGACCTACTGGGGCCTCTACGAGTTCGACCTGCAGGGGACCACGCTCTTCACGGTCCCGCTCGACCCGTCCCTGCCGAGCGTCGGCGCGACGCCGGTGGCGTCGCTCCCGTTCGCCCTCCTCCTCGCGACGGTGCCGCCGGGAGGACCCTGATGCGCCGGGCGCCGACGTTCGTCTTCTGGACCGCCGTCATCCTCGTGCTCGTCGTCGTCGAGCTCGCCGAGATCACGAGGCTGTTCACGCTGCCGATCCAGTCCGCCTTCGGCAACATCGTCGGGTTCGTCTTCTCGCTCGTCTTCACGACGATCCTCGCCCTCATCGGAGCCCTCTTCATCGGGATCTACATCTCCCAGCGGATGCAGGCGAGCGTCGGCTTCAGCCCGTTCGAGGAGGAGATGCTGAAGATGGCCGCCGACGTCAAGCGGCTCCGGGCCGACGTCGAGGAGCTCAAGGCGGCCTCCCGCGAGCCCGCCGCGTCGGCCCCCGAGGCGGTCGAGGAGGCGCCGTGAGGATCCCGGTGATCGACAACGGGGGCCAGTGGACCCACCGCGAGTGGCGGGTCCTCCGAGACCTCGAGGTCGAGAGCACGATCCTCCCCAACACCGTCGGCCTCGAGGAGGTCGACGCGGACGGCGTCGTCCTCTCGGGCGGCGCCCTCAGCCTCGAGGGCTCGGACGCGCCCCTCGGTCGGGTCGGCGAATGGGTCGAGAAGGTCGACATCCCCGTCCTCGGCATCTGCGTCGGGCACCAGTTCCTCGCGCGCCACTTCGGGGGGCTCGTCGGCAAGGCCGCGGCGCCCGAGTTCGGACGCGTTCAGGTGACGATCGACCGGCCGCACCCGCTCCTCGAAGGGCTCTCCTCCCCGTTCACCGCCTGGGCGAGCCACAACGACCAGGTGACGAAGCTCCCCGACGGGTGGCTCGCGCTGGCCCACTCACCCTCGTGCCCCACGCAGGCGATCGCGCACCCGACGCGCCCGATCGTCGGTGTCCAGTTCCATCCCGAGGTCGAGCACACGCAGGGCGGGCGCCGGGTCTTCGAGAACTTCCTGGACCTCTGCCGCCGGTAGGGTCTCTCGAGGACGACGATGCGAGCACGGAGAGCCTCGGGAGGTCGCGAGGGAGAGCTCCTCCAAAGGGCCGGTCGGCTCCGAAAGGACCCGGGCCTCCTTCTCCCGACGCTCGCCCCCGGCTGCCCGAGCGCGAAGTTCGACCGGCTCCGCGCCGCGCTCGACGTCGTCCGCGACGCGCGCGACGACGCCGACCGCCTGGGACGCTTGGCCCGCCGTGGAGACCCGATCGCCCGCTCGCTCGCCGGACTGTTCAAGTTCTACCTCGAGGAAGAGCTCCCCGGGCTGCTCGTCGCCCGCTACCCGTCGGGCGAGGTCTCGTTCGCCCCCCTCGCGCGAGCCCCGAAGGAGAGCCAGATCGCCGTGCAGCAGTACGACGATCCCGAGCGGCTGCTCCTCGGGTATCTCTCGTGGGCCCGAAAGGGCTACCACTTCTTCGCCACCTCCCGCTCGCTCTACACGACGGGCCCTTCGCCGGCGCCGCCCGAGGAGGTCCGGCAGGCGTTCCTCCACGACCTTCCCTACCGCCTCGAGCGGGGACATGACGGCCCCGTCTACGCCTGCTCGCACCTCCTCAAGGGCGAGCCGGTCCCCTACCTCGAGGTCGGCTGGACCGGCGCGGGGATCACGTTCCGGGTCTGCCGCAACTGCACGCGCGACGACCGCCAGCTCCTCGCCGCGCTCACGCGCCGGCTCGCGGTCCCGAAGCCGGAGCGCGCGTTCCCGGTGACGCTCTCGCTCAACGTCGAGTGCCGCGCGGGCGGCGACTGCCCTCACGCCCGCCTGCCGCCGCCGTCCCGAGGCCTCCGCAAGGCCTACCTGTTCGGCCGTCGCTCCGACGCCCAGGCCCTCGACGAGTACCGCCGCGAGCTCGCTTCGCAGCTCGACCGCGGGCGGGAGCCGCGCTTCGTCGCGGCCGGCGTCTGCTACGGGGCCGACCGCCCCGCGTTCGTCGACGCGCTCGCGCCGACCGCCGCCGAGAGGAAGGCCCTCGAGGGGGCCCTCGCGACGGTCTCGGGCCCGTTCGAGCTCCCGGAGGCGAAGGCCAGCCAGGCCCTCGAGCGCCTCTGGCACGACCACGCCGACGAGATCGTCCGGGCGATCGTCCCCGAACCGTCGCGGGCCGAGGAGCTCGTCCGGGAGGCCCGGGCGTCGCCGGGACGGGTCTCCGAGCTGCTCCACCGCGCGGCCCGCGAGACCGAGGAGCGGGCGCTCCTGGGTCGGCTGCCCCGGTTCCGCGAGCTCGCGCCCTCCGCCGCGCTCGCGGACCGGGTCGCGCGCGCCTACCGCACCGGCGGACGCGACGCCGCCTCGAAGCAGGTCCTCTCGGCGCTTCCCCGGGAGGGCAAGGAGCGGGGGATCGGCTTCGGCCTCCTGCTCGCCCTCGACCTCGCGACGCCCCAGGTCTGGCAGTTCACGGAGACCGAGCAGGAGTTCGGCCGGAGCCTGGCCGAACGCGCCAAGCGGCTGCTCGTCGCCGAGCCCACCGAGTACGCCGCGGCCCTCTCCGAGCTCCTCTCCGCTGCGGGCGTTACCGACTGGGGGGTTGTCGAGCCGCTTCCACCTAGTACATGAGAATTGCGATATACTCGGTCCCTCTTCCCTATAGGTAGCCCAACATGTCGGCGGCAGCCGCCTCGCGCGAGTCCCCGGGAGACTCCGTGGCCGCCGCCCCGAGCGCCGTCGTCGTGGCGGGCGACGAGGAGACCCGGGTGCTCCTCCGGGGCCTTCTCAAGCTCCACCACATCCTCGTCGTCGGCGAGGCCTCGAGCGCGGCCGCCGCCGACGACCTCCTCCGGACCCACCGCCCGACGTTCCTCCTCTCCGATTCGAACCTGGTCGAGGGGAGCCTCGCCTGGATGATCCCGGCGGCCCGAACCGCTTCGCCCGGGACGCGCATCGTCCTGATCCGACCCCACGACGGCCCGCTGCCCCTGGAGGGCCGCGCCGTGCCCGATGCGACGATCCTCCGACCGTTCCGGCTCCGGGACCTGCTCGACGCCCTCATGCCCCCGCCGGAGGCACCGCCGCCGGACGGCGGGGTCGGGGCCGCCTCCGACCTCTAGGGACGGACGCTCGAGCGAACGCGGAAGCCGTCGATGGCGAGCGCCTCCTCCTCATGGAGCTCCGGCGCCGGGACGACGAGCGCGTGGAGCGGCGGGCCGAAGTCCACCCCGAGGAGGTCGGCCCGAGGGCCGAACCAGGCGCGGGCCTCGGGCGAGCCGACGCGGGCGACGACCGCGAGCGGCGCCTCCTCGGGCACGAGCGCCCCCGCGGGGTCGCGATCTCGAAGCAGTCCGAGCGCCTCGTGGGCCGTCATCCAGCGCCCCTCGGCGGGACGCAGGTCGAGGAGTACGAGCGTGTGGAGCCCCGTCGAGCGGTTCGCGTGGATCCGCTCGAGCGGGGAGGTCGGCGCGAACCCCGGGCTGGGGAACGGGAGCGAGACGGGCCGACCGAAGCGGTACGGCTGGAGTCCCAGGAACCCCGGGGCGGCGGAGAGGATCGTCGCGTTCGGCAGGTAGCGCCAGACGTGGCCCGAGCGCTCGGCCTCGCTCCGCAGCGCGACGTGGGTCGTGGCGGCGAACGGGTCCCCCGGGACGACGAGCGCGACGCGGGGGACGCTGGCGAGGGCCTCGAGGACGACGCGGCCCGACTCGAGCGCCTCTCGATCGAGCCGCTCGACGGGGCGGCCGATCTCGTCGGCCAGGCGCTCGAAGCTCCCCGGGGCGAGCCTGGAGGTGTACTCCTCGGCGAAGACCCGGCCGCAGCCCCGTAGCAGCTCGATCGCCCGTCGAGAGAGGTCCTTCTCGTCGTAGAGACCGGCCCCGACGAACCAGAGCTCGCCCATCGCGGGCTAGCCTCGGACGGCCATCACGGGGCACGGCGCGGCACGGAACAGCTCCTCGAGGAATCGGCGCGTGAGGAGCGGGCCCTCCGACAGGCCCGGCTCCTCGGCGACGAGGAGGAGCCCGTACCGTTCTCGGGCGGCCTGCTGGAGGATGATCTCGGGCAACCGGCGGCGACGGCCGAGGACGGCCGAGGAGAACCGGGAGCGCCGGTGCTCGAGCGGGAGCCCGCGGGGCGATCGGGTCGGCCCCTCGGCGTTCGGCTCGGCGACGAGGTCACGGCTCCCCAGCGACAGCGTGATGATCGGGATCCCGTGACGGCGAACGGCGAGCTCCTCGGCGAGGCGGATCGCCTTCGGGGGCGCCTCGCGGCCGCGCGTCGGGAGGAGGATCCGCTGGACCCGCTCCTCGATGAGCGCGAGGCGGTTCACGATGATGACGTCGCACGCCGCGTGGTGCAGGACCGAGCTCGCGGTGTGGCCGACGAACGGGTTGCGGCTTCGCTTGTCGCCGCCGAGCGTCATCAGGATGCCGTCGACGTTCCGCGACTCGCTGCTCTCGAGGATCTCGCCCGCGACGTCGACGCTGGCCCGGACCTCGGGTTCGACGCGGAGGTCGAGCGCCGCGCCCGCCTCGTGGGCCGGCACGACGATGTTGACCGACGCCCGCCACTCCCTCGTCACCTGCGGGAGGGTCGTCGTCGGGATGACGTGGAGGAGCCGGATCTCGCCGTCGGTGTCCAACAGCGCGGCCCCGAAACGGATCAGCGGTTCGACCTCGGAGGGCTCTCGGACGGGGATGAGCAGACGTCGATACATCGTCAGTACCCGGGAAGCGACACGAGGGCGAGGTCCAGCTGGAGCACGTTCACGTACGACGGTCCCGGGAGACCCAAGGGCGGTCCCTGGATATGCTGGTTGACCAGCGCGGTGAGCTCCGACTCGGAGAGATGGGTGTGCTGCGCGATCCTCGGGATCTGGACGAGCGCGTCGACCGGGAGGAGGTCGGGGTCGACGCCCGAGGCGGAGTCGGTGAGGATCCACTCGGTGAAGTTCCCCGGAAGGGTCGCGTTGGTGCCGTTCACCGTGTAGTTGTGGTAGAGGGCGAGGTAGCCGAGGACCTCGGCCCGGAGCGCCGGGTCGGCCGGGCCGAGCGGGGCCGGTGTCCCGAGGGTCATCTCGTAGTCGGTGACGCTCGGCCGCTCCCAGAAGAGGCTCGGGAGCGACAGGTTCTGCGCGACGAGGATCGAGCCCACCACGGTCCCGTTGGGCCCCTCGACGAGGCTCCCGTTCGCGGTCTCCGGCGTCGCGAGCTGGGCGAAGCCGGTGACGATCAGCGGGTAGACGACCCCGAAGAGGACGATGAGGACCGCGAGGGCGATCCCGGCGGCCCTCAGGTGGCTCAAGGGCGTCGCGCCGAGGGGCCGAGGCACCTTCCGGGCCCCGGGCCGGGGCTCGGGGGCGGGCGGGGCCGGTGGCGGGGGCGCCGAGGAGGCGCCGACGTTCGCGAACGCGCTCATCCGCCGCCTCCGGCGAGCAGGTGGAGAACGGCTCGGAGGATCTCCTGGTAGACCGGCTGCGCCGTCGCCCAGGCGAGCGCGAGGTAGCAGAGCTTGATCCCGACGAACGCCGAGATGACCCCCCCGACGCCGTAGACGAGGACATTGCGTCGGAGGAGGTCGATCGCCGTCATCGGGCGGAACCGCACCCCCGTGAGCGCGAGGGGGATCAGGAGCGGGATCACGAGCGCGTTGAAGAGGAGCGCGGAGAGGATCGCGAGGTGGGGGGAGGTGAGCCCCATGATGTTCAGCGCCGAGATGCCGGCGAGCGTCGCCCCCGACGCCGCGACGAAGATCGCGGGGATGACGGCGAAGTACTTCGCGACGTCGTTCGTGATCGAGAAGGTGGTGAGCGCGCCCCGCGTGATCAGGAGCTGCTTGCCGATCGAGACGATCTCGATGAGCTTGGTCGGGTCGTTGTCGAGGTCGACCATGTTGCCGGCCTCCTTTGCGGCGGAGGTCCCGCTGTTCATCGCGAGCCCCACGTCGGCGAGCGCGAGCGCCGGGGCGTCGTTCGACCCGTCCCCGGTCATCGCGACCAGGCGCCCGAGCGCCTTCTCGCGCCGGACGACCATGAGCTTCGTCTCCGGCTTGGCCTCGGCGAGGAACTCGTCGACGCCGCTCTCGCGCGCGACCGCGGCGGCCGTGATGCGGTTGTCCCCCGTGCACATGATCGTGCGGATGCCCATCGTCCGCAGCTCTCGGATCCGGTCCTTGATGCCGGGCTTGACGACGTCCTTGAGGAGGACGATCCCGAGCACCTGGCGGTTCCGGGCGATGACGAGCGGCGTCATCCCCTGCCGCGAGGCCTCGGTCGCCGCCGTGCGCGTCGCGGGCGCGAGGACCGCCCCGTAGTTCTGCATCGCCTCGACGGAGCCCTTGTAGTACTCGCCGCCCTCGTTGAGGGCGATCCCGCTCATCCGGCGCTCGGCCGTGAAGGCGAGCACCCGGTAGCTGCCGGGCTCGAGGCGCTGGGAGACGGCCCCGCGGCGGGCCGCGAGACGGACGACCGACCGGCCCTCGGGCGTGTCGTCGAGGCTCGAGGCGAGCATCGCCGCGTTGAGGAGCTCGGCCGGGTCGACCTCGGGCGCCGCCACGAACTGGACCGCCAGCCGGTTGCCGACCGTGATCGTCCCCGTCTTGTCGAGGATCAGGACGTCCAGGTCCCCCGCCGCCTCGACGGCCCGCCCGGACTTCGCGATGACGTTCTGGCGCGAGACGCGGTTGATCCCCGAGATCCCGATCGCCGGCAGGAGGGCGCCGATCGTCGTCGGCATGAGACAGACGATGAGCGCGACGAGCGTCCCAAGGTCGACGCTCACGAAGCTGACGGCGTGGACGAGGAAGACGAACGAGGCGACGACGAGCATGAGCGCGATCGTCAGGGCCGCGAGGAACACCCTGAGGGCGACCTCGTTCGGGGTCGCTTCCCGGTGCGTCCCCTCGACGAGCTCGATGAGCCGGTCGAGGAACGACTGCCCTCGGGTCGCCGAGACCCGGATCCGGACCTCCCCCTGGACGACGCGGGTCCCCGCGAGGACGCTCGTCTTGTCGCCGCCGCTCTCGCGGACCACCGGGGCGGACTCCCCGGTCATCATCGACTCGTCGATCATCGCCGCCCCCGAGATGACATCGCCGTCGGTGGGGACGGGGTCGCCGGCGGCCGCGAGGACCGTATCCCCGACCCGCAGGACGTCGGAGGAGACGGCGGCGACCGTCCCGTCCGGGAGGAGCTGTCGGGCCTTCATCCCGCTCCGGATCTGCCGGAGACTGTCGGCCTGGGCCCGGCCCTGCGCCTCCGCGATGGCGTCCGAAAGGTTCGCGAACCAGAGCGTGAGCGCGAGGATGATCGTGATCCCGAGGTAGTACGACGGGTCGAAGCCGCTCGCGAGGTCGGGGAAGAGGCGCGGGGCGAGCGTCACGACGAGGAGGAACCAGAAGAGCGTCCAGACGCAGAACATCACCGGGTTCTGGAGGGCCCGGCGCGGTCCGAAGTAGCGGAACGAGTCGGCGAGGATCCGGCGGACGGAGGTGTGCGAGTGGCGTCGGACGGGGACGGTCGCACCGGCGGGGACCGACATCTCAGAACCCCATCTGCGAGAGCGGTCCGAGCGCCATCACCGGGAGGAACAGGAGTCCGGTGAGGATGATCACGAACATCGTGAGATAGACCATGAACGTCGCGCTCCGGGTCCGTAGGGTCCCCGGCCCCGGCGGGAGGACGTCCTCCTCCGAGAACCGCCCCGCGATCGTCAGCATCGCCAGGATCGGGAGGTACCGGCCCAGCAGCATGACGAGACCGCCCGCGAGGTTGAAGAACGGCGTCGTGTCGGCGATCGGGGCCATCGCGCTCCCGTTGTTGGACGCCTCGCTCGTGAACTCATAGAGGACCGTCGTGAACGCGTGCGCCTGGAGCGGCGCCGCCGTCCCCCCGGCCCCGACGGCGGTGAGCGTGTCGAACCCGCCGAGGACCGCGACGCCCGTCGGCACGAGGATGAGCAGCGGGTGGACGAGAAGGAGGACCGCGGCCCATCGGACGTGGCCCTGGTCGATCTTCTTCCCGAGGTACTCGGGGGTCCGGCCGACCATCAGGCCGCCGACGAAGACGGCGAGCAGGAGGAACGTGAGCAGCGTGCCGAACCCCGTCCCGACGCCGCCCGGGGTCGACTGCGTGAACATCCCGAAGAGGAGGACGAGCTGTCCGCCCGGAGAGAGCGCCCCGAGCGCCATGTTGCTCGCTCCGACGTTCGAGTAGACGGAGACGACCTGGAACGCGGACGCCCCGACGAGCGAGAACCGCGTCTCCTGGCCGACCGGGTAGCCGTTCGTCCCGGCCGTGACCCCCGCGAGGCCCGACAGGTCGGGGTTCGCGCTCGCCTGGAAGAAGACGAACAGCGCCATCGCGACGACGAGGACGGAGAGGGTCGTCCCGAGGAACGGCATCCCTTCGCCCGGCCGCCGGACGATCTGGGCGAAGGCGAACGGGGCCGAGAGCGGCAGCAGCAGCATCAGTCCCGCCTCGAACAGGTTCGACAGCTCCGAGGGGTTCGCGAGCGGGGAGGCCGCGTTCGCGGTGTACCACCCGCCCCCGTTCGAACCCAGGAGCGAGATCGACGAGAACGAGGCGACCGGGCCGAGGACGATCGTCTGGCTCCCGCCCGCGAGCGTCGGCAGCGTGATCGCCGCGCGGAGGGTCTCGGGCACGCCCAGGAGCACGAGGCCGACGCTCCCCAGGAGGGCCAGCGGCAGCAGGACCCGCGTGTTCGAGCGGACGAGGTCGACGTAGAAGTTGCCGATGGTCCCGTCCTTCCGCGTGAGGCTCCGCACGAACGCGACCATGACGGAGAGCCCCGTCGCGGCCGACACGAACATGGCGACCTCGACGGCGAGGAGCAGGGTGCCCTGGCTCACCTGGGACTCCGCGACGAAGTGGACGAAGTCCGTGTTCGTCGTGAAGCTCGACGCCGAGTGGAACGCGAGGTCCCAGCGCATCCCGCCGACCCGGTTCGGGTCGAGCGGCAGCGACGGCTGGAGCAGGAACCAGAGGAACAGCCACAGCCACAGTAGGCCGTTGACGAGGAGGAGCGCGGTGAGGTACTCCCGGGCTCGCATCGAGCGCCTCGGGTCGACCCCCATCAGGCGGTAGAGGCCCCGCTCGACCGGCCCCCAGAAGGCGTCGCCGAACGCCGGGCGGCCCAGGTAGACGCGGCCGATGTAGGAGCCGAGGTAGGGGGCCAGCGCGAGGACCAGCCCAAACAGGACCACGACGCCCCAGAGCGAGTACGGGTCGATCACGGCCAGGGCCCGGCTAGAACGCCTCGGGGCGGAGCATCCAGTAGGCCAGGAACACCATCAGGGAGACCGCCAGAACGCTGAAGACGACGAGCCCCAGGTGCGCGCCGACCTCCGCCGCGAGCGACACCCCAGGCCCCGAGCGCGGGCGAGCGGAGGCGCGGTATTTGAACGAGCGCCTGCGGGCGCGGCCGGTCGGGGCGTCGCACGCTACGGTGTCTCCGGCCCCTCTCCCGTCTCGGGACCCCCGTCCGCGGAGCGGCGGGAGGCACGGCGGCGCGCCTCGGCCGACAGCCGCCGCACGATCCGCCCCATCGCCTGCTCCCGTCGGGCCTCCGCGCGCTGGTAGCCGACGTCACGGGTCTCGTGCGTGAGGAGCACGACGACCCGCCCGACGCCGGAGCGGCCGGTGCGGCCCCGACGCTGGATGGCCCGGATCTCGCTCGGGACCGCCTCGAAGAAGACGACGAGGTCGACGTCCGGCACATCGAGGCCCTCCTCGGCGACGCTCGAGGCGACCAGGATCGGGAAGCGGCCGTCGCGGAACCCGGAGAGGACACGAAGCTGCTCCTTCTGGTTCATGCCGCGGTCCGAGCCGTCCCGGGTCGCCTGCCCGACGAAGCGGCCCACCGTCCATCCCTGCGCCTCGAGGCGCTCCTGGATCCCCTGGATGGTGTCGCGGTACTGCGCGAAGACCAGGACCCGGGGCGCGGCCGGGGCGGCCCGGGCCATCTCCTCGCGGAGCAGCGTCACGAGGGCGTCGAGCTTCGGGTGGGACGGCTCGAGCGTGTTCTCGAGGTGGCTCTTGGCCTCCTCGACGGACGCAACGACCTCGGGAAGCGCGACGAACGCCCGGTCGCCCCGGCTCGGCTTCTCCTTCGTGCGAACGCGCTCGACGTACAGGCGGAACGGCTCCATCCCCTGCGTCTCGAGCCGCTCTTGGGCGTGGTGGAGGTGCAGGAGCACGAGCTGGTGGAACAGCGGACCGAACTTGCGGACCATCGGCCCCGGGCGGGCGAAGATCTCGGACCGCAGCGCGATCAGGTCCTTGACGGAGAGCGATGCGATCGGCTTCTTGCGGAGGTAGCCCATCTTCTGGAGCTTCCGGGCCTCGCCCCGTGCGGCGGCGGCGAGGTGGGCCTGCACGCGCTTGGCCTCGGGGGGAAGCTCGACCCAGCGGTAGCTCACCTCGATCGGCTGCACGAACTCCGCGACGCCCGGGTCCTCCCGGGAGCGGGCCTCGACGCGGGGCGCCCCGAGCACGCGGACGACCTCCTCGATCCGCTCGTCCCGCCCGCCGGGAGAGGCCGTGAGGCCCAGGAGCCGGCCCCCGAGCGGCCGTTCTCGCCGATACCTTTCCGCGATCGCGACGTAGGCGTACTTGCCGACGGCGTGGTGGACCTCGTCGAGCACGAGGAGGCGGACCGACCGAAGGTCGTACCGCTCCGCGTTGAGGTCGTTGACGACGATCTCGGGGGTCGCGAAGACGGCCTGGACCGCTTGCCAGCTCCCCTCGCGCCGGGGGTGGGCGACGGTGCCGGTGAAACGGGCTTGCCGGAGTCGAGGGAGCCAGCGACGGAACGAGTCGGCGTGCTGCTGCACGAGAGGGCGGGTCGGGGCCAGGAACAGGAGCTTCCCCTCGCCCGGCCGCAGGAGCTCGGCCGCGACGAGCGCGGCGACGACGGTCTTCCCCAGGCCCGTCGGAAGGACGACGAGGAGGTCCTCTACGAGCGCGAGGCGGGCGAGGTCGACCTGGAACGGCAGCGCGCGCAGAAGTCCCTCGGCGAGGAGGGGATGGGCCACGAACCCCTCGCGGACCTCCCACACGCCCGGGAGCGGGGGCAACGGCGCCGTCGCGGCCGGCGCCACGGGCGTCGGACCCCCGGGTTCTTCGCTCGCGAACTCATCGAGGCGATGCTGCCGCGGCGCTGCGTCCCGGGGCACGCCGCCGTCCCTCGGTCCCCGCTACAGGAACCGGATCTCCGAGGGCATCGTCCCGGCGTACCGTCGGAACGCCTCGGGCCATCCGTCCGGGTCGAGCCCCTTCTGGGCGAGGAAGGCGACGAGCCAGCGCTCGAGGCCGATCCCCGAGCAGCCGGACCACAGCTCGCCCTTCTGCCCGCGGATCGTGAACGCCTTCGTGTACTTGTCGCCGACGATCGAGAGGTTCTGGAACTCGAGCCATTCGGAGGCCTCCCGGGTCCCGCGGTAGGGCAGGTAGGCCTCGAAGTCGATCGTTCCCTTGATGCGGGCCTGGGCGTCCTCGATGCCGACGCCGCCGCTCTGCTGGAGGTAGAACGGCGTGACCCAGGCGGTCCTCCACTCGAGGTCGAGGACGGTGTCGAAGACGCGGGCGTACCGCTCGAGAAGCCGCTCGCGCAGCTCGAGCAACTGCTCGGGGGTCCCGACGTACACCGGTTCGATCCGGTGGAACTCGTCGACGCGCTCGAGCCCGTGCCGGCCGCCGCTCTCGTAGCGGTTCGAGATGGCCGTCCGGTCGTAGATCCGAAGCGGCAGAGACTCCTGGGCGACCGTGCGGCCCGAGAGCCACCAGTAGATCGTCGGGCACTGCGCGTAGCAGGAGACCGCCGACGGCGGCGAGACCATCTTCAGGAGCTCGGCCTCGGGGACGCGGCGCGTGAGCTTGACGAGGTCCGTGAACCGCTCCCAGGCCGCGGGGTCGCGCGTTCGCGGCTCCGTCACGTAGTAGAACTCGCCCGGGAGGCCCTCGAGGTGGCCGGTCTTGAGGAGGATGTCGAAGGAGTCGTGGTGCGGCTGGACGACCTCGGTGAACCCGAGAGGGTCGAGGATCTCCTGGCGCGCGATCCGCTCCATCGTCTTGAGCAGGTGCGCGGCCGTCGGACCGAGGAACCACTTCCCCTTCGTGGGCCCGCTGCGCACCCACAGCCGTCGGAGCATCTCCTCGGTCGGGTCGCCCTGGAACCGAGGCTCCTTGGTCGGGCTCGCGGTGAGCAGCGACCAGTACTGTTCCTTTCCGGCGTAGCTCTGGCGCTTGGCCTTCTCGAGGACGAGCGTGACGGCCCGGTCCATCCAGTTGTCACGGAGCGCCTCCTCGCTGAGGTCGGTGAGCTCGAGCGTCGCACTCGTCCCGTCGAGGACGAGCTGGGACGGGATCGGGAGCGTGATCGGCTGCGTCGGGGCCGGGTCGACGACGAAGCGGACGCGGTAGCTCGGGGCGCGGAACGACCGGACGCCGATGTGCAGCTTCCGGCCGAGCTCTTCGCCGAGACGTCGGGCGAGCGCGAGCAGCGCCTGGTGGGGCCGGGCCCCCTCGGTCTCGAGGACGAGGGAGAGCCGGTCCCCCGCGAGCGACCAGGAGGTCATCTCGCCGCGGCCCCGGCTGCCCACGGTCCGCTCGATCGCCTCTCGAGCGAGCGGGGCGAGGAGCTCCCCGAGCCGCTCGGGGGGATCGATGCGCCCGCTGAGCTGGACCTCTGCCTCGAGCCGGTGCTCCATCGGTCGCCGGGGACGCGGGCCGGGGTATTTACCCTAGGCCCGCCGGATACCGTTTTACGCGCGGGGCCGGTCGACCGCCGAGGAGGAAGGGCGGATGGCCGATTCGGACTACGGACTCTACATCGACGGAAAGTGGGTGACGCCCGCCGGCGCGACGCGATTCTCGACCCGGAACCCCGCCAACGGCGAGACCGTCGGCACGTTCGTCAGCGCCCGCCCCGAGGACGTCGACGCAGCCCTCGCGGCCGCCGAGCGCGCCTTCCCCGCGTGGAAGGCGACCCCCGCGCCCAAGCGGGGAGAGCTCCTCCTGAGGGCCGCCCGCCTCCTCACCGAGAGGAAGGAGAAGGTGGGCCGTATCGTCTCGCAGGAGATGGGGAAGGTCATCGCCGAGGGCCTCGGGGACGTCCAGGAGGCGATCGACTTCATCGAGTACATGGCCGGGGAGGGCCGTCGCCTCGCCGGCGAGACCGTCCCCTCGGAGCTCCGGTCGAAGTTCTGCCTCACGATCCGCCAGCCGAAGGGCGTCGTCGCCTGCATCACGCCGTGGAACTTCCCCACGGCGATCCCGAACTGGAAGATCGCGGCCGCGCTCATCAGCGGCAACACGGTCGTCTTCAAGCCGGCGACGAACACCGCGCGCTGCGGCGCGGAGGTCGTGAAGGTCTACGCCGAGGCGGGCCTCCCCCCCGGCGTGCTCAACCTCGTCACCGGCTCCGGCGCCGTCGTCGGGAACGCGCTTGTCGAGGACCCGCGGGTCCGTGCGGTCTCCTTCACGGGCGGCGTCGACACGGGGCGGGAGGTCTACGTGCGCGGGGCCAAGCACCTCAAGATGGTCCACCTCGAGCTGGGCGGGAAGAACCCCCAGATCGTGATGGACGACGCCGAGCTCCCGCTCGCCCTCGAGGGGGTCCTCTTCGGCGCCTTCGGCACGTCGGGACAACGGTGCACGGCGACGAGCCGGCTGATCCTCCACGAGAAGATCTACGAGCCGTTCCTCAAGGCGCTCTTCGAGCGGCTCGACCGCTTCGTGATCGGCGACCCCCTCGACCCCCGGACCGACATGGGCCCGGTCGCCTCCGCCGACCAGGAGCGCAAGGTCCTCGAGTACATCGAGGTGGGGAAGCGGGAGGCCAAGCTCCTTCGAGGCGGCACGAAGCTCACGGGCGGTGCCTTCGACAAGGGCCACTTCATCGCGCCGACGGTCTTCGAGACCCGGCACGGCACCCGGATCTCCAAGGAGGAGATCTTCGGCCCGGTCCTCTCGGTCCTCAAGGTGCACGACTACGCAGAGGCGGTCCGGGTCGCCAACGACGTCAGCTACGGCCTCTCCTCCTCGATCTACACGAGGGACGTGAACCGCGCGTTCCACGCGATGGACGACCTCGAGGCCGGCATCACCTACATCAACGCCCCGACGATCGGCGCGGAGGTCCAGCTCCCGTTCGGGGGGATCAAGAACACCGGCAACGGGGGGCGCGAGGCCGGCTCCGCCGCGATCGAGGAGTTCACCGAGCTCAAGACGGTCTTCATCGACTTCTCCGAACGGCTCCAGAAGGCCCAGATCGACCCCCGGTAGGCGATGCCCCCGTTCCGCGGCTCGGACGACGCCCTCGACCACGAGATCGAGGTCGTCGAGGAGGTCGCCCGGGTGCGCCTCCGCCGGGCCGCGCGAGAGCTTCGAGACCTCGACCGGGACCTGCGCGAGCTCCGGAAGGAGCGCGCTCGACGGCGCGCGGCCTCCGAGGTCCCGGTGGCGAATGCGGACCCCGTGCCCGAGGCCTCCGTCTAGATCGTCGGGCCGCTCCGGTTCGGATTGTCGAAGTTGGTGAGGAGCCGCTGCCCCGAGGGGCGGGGGCGCCCGAGCGGCGCGAGGAGAGGGTCCTCCTCGAGGGCCGGGAGCGTCTCGTTGAGGGGGACGTCGACGACGATCTCGCGGGTCCGGCCGCCCCGGCCGCGGGAGACGATCGTCGCGCGGATGAGGCCGAGGTTCTCGAGCTCGCTCAGATAGTTCGAGATGCTCCGGGCGTGGAGCGGCTGGAGACCGAGGCGGACCGAGAGCTTCGTGTAGCTCTCGTAGACCTCGCCCGTGAGAACGCCGTCCCGACGCTCCCGGCGGCGTTCGAACGACTGGAGGATGGCGTAGAGGAGGACCTTGCAGTGGGGAGGAAGGGTCCGGCAGCACTCGACGATGATGTCCTGCTCGAGGCGGCTCTTCGCCCGCACGACGTGGTCAGAGGTGATCCGCTTCGCCCGGTCCCTCTCCGCCATCTCCGCGGAGAGCCGGAGGAGGGCGAGCGCGCGCCGGGCGTCTCCGTTCTCCAGCGCCGCGTAGGCGGCGCACCGCTCGATGACCCCCGCGTCGACGACCCCGTCCTTGAACGCCTCGCGCGAGCGTTCCTTGAGGATGTCCTGCAACTGGGGGGCGTCGTACGGCGGGAACAGGATCTTCTCCTCGTTGAGGCGGCTGCGGACCCGCGCATCGAGGTTGTTCGTGAACTTGAGGTCGTTCGAGATCCCGACCAGGATGAGTCGGGCGGATTGGAGCTCGGTGTTGAGCTGGCTCAGCGTGTAGAGCACGCCGTCGCCGCTCCGGGCCACGAGCCGGTCGATCTCGTCGAGCACGAGGATCCGGATCCCTCCGCGGGCGTCGAGGAGCTGGCGCATCGAGGCCTGGACACGGTCCAGCGACCACCCGGTGGGGATCCGCTCGGCCTCGGTCGCCGCGAAGGTGTTGCCGATCGTCTGGAGCAGGCTGTAGGCGGTGTCGAGGTTCCCACAGTTCACCGTGATGAACGAGACCTGCGAGGGGAGGTCGGTGCGCCGCTGGAGGTCCTGGCGCACCTGCGCGACCACGGCGGTCTTTCCCGTCCCGATCTTGCCGTAGATGAGCAGGTTCGACGGCACGTCACCCCGAAGCACCGGGGCGAGCACCTCGGCGACCTGCTGGATCTGACGCTCCCGATGGGGGAGCCTCGAGGGGATGTACGTCTCCCGCAGGACCTCGCGATTCCCTCGATAGAGGTCGGTGACGTTCCGAAGCATCGCGTCGAAGACCTCGCTCGCGGTGCTGCCGGTCGGCGCGCTCGGGAGCGTGCTGCCGCCCGCGGGAGCCGCGCCCGGGAGGGGTGGAGCGGCCCCGAGAGTGCCCTGGGGCTCGGCCGAAGCCTCGAGCGGCTTCGGCGCCCCGGCCTCGCCGGGACGAGAATCTAGAGGTGCAGGATCCACATGCGACGCCTGCCCTGGCCTCGGGCGGGGCGTCGCACGCGGGAGAGCCATATCTACCTTGTGCACGGCGCCGCGACTCCGGCGCTCCGCGGCGGTCGGCGGCGCCTCGGGTCGCGGCCGGACGAGCTCGTCGGGGCCGTAGGAGAGAGTGGGGGTTTTGTGCCCTCACCGGTTCCCTCTCACGATGCTCCGGCCCGTGCCGGCCCTCCTCGTCGTCGCCTTGCTGCTTCTGGCAGGCCTCGCGGTGCTCGAGGAGACCCGGGCGCTCCCCACGCCGGGCGCGGCCACGCCGGGCGCCCGCGGTGGCGCCGTCGCGAGCGCCGCGCCCTCGCTCCTTGGAGCCCCGTCCCGATCGGCGTTCGTGGCCCCGCCGGTGACGCGCGCGGCCGACCTGGCCGCGGTGTCGAGGCTCAGCGGACCCACGAACGTGCTCGTCGACGCGCCGTGCAACGCGACCGGGGCGAACGCGGAGGTCCAGCAGGCCTACGACCCCTCCCGCGGCTACCTCTACGAGGCCTGGATCGGCTGCGGCGGGATCGGCTTCTCGAGGTCGCTCGACGGGGGCGCCACTTTCGAGCCCGCGGTGACGGTGCCGGGAAGCGGGAACGTCTCGAGCTGGGACCCGTCGATCGCGCTCGCCCCCAACGGGACCCTCTACGTCGCGTTCATGGTCGGCTCGCCGGGCGATGCGCCGGTCGTCGCCTGGTCGTTCGACGGCGGCGCCTCCTTCGCCGGCTACGCCTACGCCTTCACACCCGCCTCGACCGAGTTCTCGGACCGGGACTTCCTCGCGGTGGCTCCGAACGGCTCCCTCTTCCTCACCTGGGACTACTCGCCCAACGCCTCCCTCGACACGATCGGCTGCGCCTACGGCGGCAGCTGCTACTTCACCAACGGCGACTACAACATCGTCTGTGTCCGGTCCGACGACGGCGGGCGGACCTGGACGACCCCCGTCCCGGTCGACCCGGAGTACCCGAACGGCGGCGCCCCGGCGGGCCCGCTCCTCGTGACGCCGAACGGGACCGTCGACGTGCTCTACGAGGACTACAACATCAGCGGAGCGACGCACGCCCTCGGGCTCGGCCGAAACTACTTCTCGGCCTCGTTCGACGGGGGCCTCCGATGGAGCCCACCCATCGCGGTCGGGAACGGGACCTTCCCCGACACGGTCTGGTGGATCGACGGCGCCCTCGCGCGCGACGCCGGCGGGACCCTCTACGCCACCTACGACGCGCTGAACGGGAGCCTCGACTCGGCCCGCGTCGCGGTCTCGACGGACGACGGCGTCGCCTGGACCGAGCACACCGTGAACCCGGACCACGACGCCGCGGCGCACGACCTCGTGACGGCGATCGGGGCGGAGGCGGGCGCGGCCTACGTCGCCTGGATGTCGAACAACACCTCGGGCCTCTGGTCGGCGTTCGAGGCTCCTCTCTGGGACAACGGGACCGTCGAGGGTCCGGTGACGCAGGTCTCGGACCAGCTCGGCCTCGTCGGCTACTGGATCGGCGATACGCTCGGCCTGAGCTACCTCGGCAAGGGGCGCGTGGCCATGAGCTGGAGCTACGGCGTCTACAAGGCCACCGGGACCGCCTCGCAGGTCTACGAGGCCGTGGTCCCGGGGGTCGTTCCCGGATCCCCGACGATCACGGGAATCGCCCCGGGCCACGGGAACGCGACCGTCTCCTGGGTGCCTCCCGGGGGCACGCCGCCCACCGGCTACCGCCTCGAGTGGGGGGCGGAGGGGCTCTTCACGAACAATCTCACGGTCGGGGCCGCGAACCTGTCGGTGGGCGTCTCACCGCTCCTGGCCTTCGCCCGGTACTCGTTCCGGGTCATCGCCTTCGATTCGGCGGGGGACGGCCTCCCGAGCTCCGCGGTCAACCTGACGCTCACCGCCTGGACCGTCGTCGCCGGGACGCTCTCGCCGGCGACGGGCCACGTGAACGTCGACGGCCAACCGGTCCCCCTGGTCGGCGGCGCGTTCTCCGTGAACACGTCCTACTCGCCGCACGCCGTCAGCGGCGTCGCCACGGGCTTCGCGCCGGGAGCGGCCATCGCGTTGCCGATCTGGAACGGCACCGCGTCGGTGAGGCTCGTTCTCGTCCCGCTCAACGGAACCGTCCGGGGAACCGTCTATCCCGCCACGGCCGACCTCACGTGGGACGGCGCCCCCGTCTCGGTCGCGGCGAACGGCTCCTACCTGATCTCGGCCGTCGCGGGGGGGCCGTACGAGCTGGCGGCGAGCTACCCCGGCCTCGTGTCGTTCTCGACGAACCTCACGCTCACGTCGAACACGACCCTCTGGCAGAACGTCACGCTCGCCCCGGTCCCGGGCACGCTCCACGTCTTCGTGACCCCCGCGAACGCGACGGTCGTCGTCGCGAACGCGACCGTGGCCCTCGACGCGACCGGGAACGGCTCGCTCCTTCTCGCCCCGGGTGCCTACACATGGTCGGCGAGCGCGCCCGGCTATCAGAACGGTACCGGGACGACGACCGTCCGCTCCGGGGTCGTGACGAACCTCACCGTGACCCTCGGGCCCGTGCCGCCAGGTCCTCGGGGTGGGACGGGCGGTCGTAGCCTCTTTTCCTCGGCGACGCTTGTGCCGGCGCTCCTCGGGGCCCTCGCCCTCGTCCTCGTCGGCGTGCTCGTCCTGGCGATCCGGGGCCGGCGGCCGCCGCCGACGGAGCCCGACGCGGAGCTCCGCGTCGACGCGGAGCCGGTCGACGAAGGCGCGGGCGGCGGGCCGGGCGACGCCGCGTCCCCGCCGGGGGCCGCGTAGCGCGCGCGGGTCCCGGTCGAGCCGGAGCCACCGTTCAGGTGAGCAAGACCTCGCCGTCCTCCTCGGGGGGCGGCGCGAGATCGGTGCTGTCGGCCGGCGGACGGCGCCGGGCCCCGAGCACGAGCACCACGACGAGGAGCGTCGCCGTCGCGGCGACGAGGGCGAGGTCCAGCGGGCTCAGGCCGGAGCCCGTCGAGGTTCCCCCCGCGGCGGTCGGGTTCGCGGTGAAGTTGAAGCTCGTCGCGCCGGCGCGCCCGGCGGGGTCGGTCGCGCTCACGTTGACGACGTAGGTCCCCGCGGCGCGGTAGTCGTGCGTGACCGACACGCCGCGTCCGACGTTCCCGTCCCCGAACGACCAGACGACCGTCGCCGGCCCCGAGCCGCCGCCCACGCTCGCCGAGAAGTCGTAGGAGAGCGAGCCGTTCGGTCCCGGCGTGACGGAGACGAACACCGTCGGCAGCGCGTAGACGAGCACGGGCAGCAGGTAGGAGGCGCTCCCGCCGGTCTCGGCGTCGACGGCCGTGACGAGGACGGTGTAGGTCCCGGGGCGCGTGAACGTATGGACGACGGCGCTCCCGTTCGCCGCGCCGCCGTCCCCGAAGCTCCAGTTGACGCGATAGCTCCCGCTGCCGCCGGCCGCCGTCGCCTCGAGGTCGACCGGGCTGCCGGCGTAGGCGAGACCGCTCACGACCGTCGCCGATAGCGCCGGGGCCGCGCCGTTGGTGACGCGGACCTCGACGGTGGCGATCTCGGTCTCATAGAAGACGTCGACCGCGTGGAGGACCACGACGTAGCTGCCGGGGGAGAGGAACTCGAAGGAGGTGTTGAGGTAGAACGTCCCGTTCACGAACACGGGCGTCGCCCCCGAGAGCGAACCGTCCGGGAACGAGTAGTAGGCCGTGACGACCGAGTCGTTGGAACCGAGGGTCGCGGTCGCGGAGAAGTTGTCGCGGAACGGCGCGGGGCCACCGGGCCCCGCGGCGATCGGGGAGAGGAGGAACGGCGCCGGGCGGGCCACGAGGGGCGTCGGGGCCCCCGACGGCAGGAGGCCGAGACCGTAGCGGTCGAGGGCGACGACCTGCGCGTAGAGCACGCCGCCGTTCGCGACGGGGAGCGAGAAGTACGTCCCCGTCGTGTTCCAGACGGTGACCCCGACCAGCGTCGCGTTCGACGCCGTCGCGAGGAGGAGCGGCGCGAGCGAGGCGACGGAGCTGTAGGCGAGGCGGTAGCTCGTCACCGGCGCGGAGGGAGAGGGGGGCTGGGACCACGACACCGAGACCGTCGCATCGCCCCCGACGGCGACCGGGTGCGGGGCGAGCGGGGTCGCCGCGACGAGGAGGAAGCTTGGAGGAAGGACGACCTGCTCGGGCTCGGTGTCTCTCACGGTGACCGCGATCTCGTCGAGGCCGAAGTAGGTCGAGAAGGCGAGCGACGCCGACCAGGTCCCCGTCGCGCCCGCCACCACCGAGGTCGAGAGACCCCCGCCGTACGCGATGGCGACATCGTAGGGGCCGCGACCTCCCGAGACCGATCCCGAGATCCCCACCGGGTCGCCGCCGAGCCAGGCGACGGTCGCGTTGAGCTTCGGGGCCGAGGCGACGAGCGGCCAGAGGGTCGGCGCGGCCGCGATCGGGGGCGAGTAATTCGAGGTGACGTTGCGGCCGTCGACGCTTGCGGCGGAGAGGTTGAAGGAGACGTTGCCGACCCCGAGGTCGAAGAGGGCCGGCGACGAGGGTCCGACGCGGAGGTTCGTGGTGCTGCCGTTAGCCGCCACCGCCTCGAGGAGGAGCGACGCCGTCCCCGTCGGCGCCGACGACCAGTTGACGAGGTAGCCGCCCGCGACGGGCCGGGCGCCGAGCAGGACCGGCGGTGAGAGGGGCGTGAGGGGGCACGAGGGATGGGTTCCGGCCACGGTCGCATTCGTCACGAGCGGGCCGACCGAACCGTTGGCGGAGGTCGTCGCCGAGACGAGCACGGGCACGGCGCCGGAGTTCGCGCTCGACGGGAGCGTCGCCACCCAGGTGCCATCGACGCTCGTGTTCGAGGGGCCCGGCCCCAGGCTCGCCGACAGCAACGTCGGGGTGCAGAACGAGACGGTGAGGTTGACGCCCGTGAGCCCCGAGGGGTCGGCGAGTCGCTCGGCGACGACGGCCGAGCTGCCGTTCACGACGAGCGTCGGCGTGGCCACCGCGATCGGCGCGGTGACGACGGGGGCGAGCGATGACGGCGCGGTCGGGAAGGCGCGCACCGAGGTCGCGTAGTTCCCGCCGTAGCCCCATCCCGCGCTGCCGTTGCCCGCGAGGATCGACCAGCTCGGGTAGAACGAGCCCGCCCCGGCCCCGAGGCACGCGACCACGACGCTCGTGCAGCGGGCCGAGCTCGAGACGAAGGCGACCTCGTCGTACGGGGCGTCGTAGGCCTGCGTGGCCGGATCGTAGAGGCCGACCTGACGGACCTCGACCGGGGCGAGCCCCTGCCAGAGCGACGCGTTGTAGGAGGTGCAGGCCGAGCTCGGGGCGGTCGGCAGCGGACAGTCCGTCGCCGCGATCGAGAACGCGCCGTCGGGACCCCAGACGGGGTTCGACGCCGAGGAGGTCGCGAAGGCCGGCACGAGGGGGAGCCCGAGCCGGCTCTCGCTCGCGCCGAGCGTCAGCGACCGGCTCGCCGCCGGGTCGGTGGTGTCGTTGACCCACACCGTGAGCGGCGCGGCGGTCGCGCGTCCTCCCGAGAGGGTCACCGACACCACCCCGCCGGGAGGGAGGGTCGCGAGAGGCGGGGAGGGGCTCGTCGACGACGCGAGGGCGAGCACTGCGTCCTCACAGACCGGGGTGCCGCCGTAGTCGAGGAGGGTCGAGTCGTTCGAGCAGACCGGGTCGCACGAGCCCGCCGGCACGAGGTCAAAGGCGCTGACGAACACCGTCCAGTTGAGCGACGCCACGCTCCGATACGGGCTCAGGGGCGGGACGAGCGAGACCGAGACCTCGACGACCCCGTCCACCGAGCAGGGCGCGCCCGTGGTCCAGCTGCGGAGCGAGAGACCGGCCAACGCGGAGGAGACCGCGCTGCCGGCAGAGGGGAGCGCGAACGAGACGGTGGCGCCACCGCCGCTGCCGTTGATCGAGGAGAGGAAAGCGAGGCTGCTCTCGTCGGCGGTGAGCGGACACCCGGCGAGCTCGCTCGCGTTCGGCGCCGGGGGCGCGGGCGCTCCCGGATGGAGAACGCTCCACGCCGCGAGAGCGGACGCACAGGAGTTCGGCGCGCTCGAGGCCCGCACCGACGGCCCGAGGCCGGCAGGCGCCGGGGCACTCGTCGGGGGCGCGGGCGCGCGCCCGGGGACGGTCGGAGCCCCCGGCAGCGCGAGGACGCCGAGGACGAAGAGCAGCGCGAGCGCGGGCGCGAAGAGGAGGCGGGTCTCGCCGCGAGCGCGCATCGCCGGTCGAGACGAGGGCCCCACGATAACCCCTTGGGGCCGTTCCATGGCGGTCGAAGAAAGAGACGGGGCCGGCCGGGGTCCCCCGGCCGGCCGAATCGGTTCGGCTACGGGTTCGACCCGCCCATGCTGCCGTCGGACTGCAGCTTCGGAAGCTCCTGCGGGCTCGACGCCTCGTAGACGGGCTGCTCGGGGGCCGGGGGCTCCTCACCGCCGCCGCCGCCGCGCCGGCGCATCAGCAACACGAGCGCCACGACCGCGACGACCACGATCACGACGACGATCAGCACGACCGTCGTGAGCGGGATCCCGTTGTTCGAGGCGTTCGTGGTCGGGTTCGGCGGCGGGGGTGGCTTGTTGTTCACCGAGGTGTTCAACGCCACGTTCAGCAGCGTCCCGTTCCCGGCGCTCACGTAGACGACCTGGCTCGAGGTGTTGTAGCCGTTCGCCTGGACGTAGACCGTCCAGTTGTAGCCGCCGAGCAGGCTCACGTTGTAGACGCCCGTCTGCGCGTTGTACTGGTACGGGCCGCCCCGGGTCTGGTTGGTGATCCGCAGCTCGAGCTGCTTGGACAGCGCGGCCGTCGGACCGATCGTCCCCGTGATCCAGCCGTAGTTCGTCAGGGTCACGTTGACGAACGTCGTGTGGCCGGCCAGGACCGCGATGTTGCTGATCACCGAGAGGTTGTAGCCCTTCTGCGTCGCCGAGAGGCTGTGGAAGCCGCCGCGCGCGCTGACGTTGAAGACGCCCGCCACCGTCGTCTCGCTCACGCCGTCGACCTTGAGCACGAGGTTGGCGGTCGCGCCCTTGACCGTGCCCGAGATCCAGCCGCCCGTGAGGTAGAAGTTGTGGTTGACGACCCCGCCCGCGGTCACCGTGAGGTAGGCCGACTGGGCGGCGTAGCCCGAGAGCGACGCGTTGAGCCAGTGGCTGCCCCACGGGACGACGAGCGTGAAGATCATCGACGTCGTGTTGACCTGGGCCGCGACCGAGACGTTGTCGAGCGTCAGGTTCGCGGTGACCGGGTTGAGGATGCCGGTGATCGTTCCCGTCTGCCGCTGCAGGTTGAAGTTCACCCAGGTCGTCACGCCGCCGACCGCGGCCTTGAGGTCCGACTGACCGACGTAGAGCGGCGCCGTCGCGTTGAGCCAGTAGGCGCTCCCGGACGCGACGCCGATATTGTAGGTCAGCATCGAGCCGGAGGGCGTCAGCGTCACCGGCTGCCCGTTGACCGTCAGGGCCACGCCCGCCACGTTCGGGGTGATGTTCCCCGCGAAGAAGGCGGCCGGGACGGGCGTGTAGAGCGCGGTCAGGTTCCCCGTCCCGCTGTAGGTGAACGACGTGCGGTAGCTCGTCGAGGTCGACACGCCCGCCCACGTCGTGAACCCGTCGATGTACGTCGCGTTGTACGGGACCGTCTGCGGCGCCTGGGCCGTGATGGTCGCGCCCGAGTCCCAGCCGAGCTGGGCCGGCACCGTGTAGCTCGTCGACGAGCCGAACACGGTGATCGAGACGGAGACCGCGCCGGGGGCGTTCGTCGTCACGTTCGTGGCCGCGACCTGCGCGGTCATGATCGTCACGTCGCCGTTGGACAGGCACGTCGAGGACCGGCAGTCGGGCCAGATCGGGACCGCGCCGGCCGAGGTCGCCGCGACGCCCATGTTGAACCCGATGTCCTTGATCGTCGTGCCGGGGGCGCTCGACGTGTCGGAGATCACGAACTGGTGGGACCAGGTCGTGCCGCCGTCCTTCGAGTAGACGCCGTAGAGGTTGTAGTTCCCCGTCCCGGTGCCGACGCCGAGGTAGGTGACCCAGACGGTCCCGTCAGGTCCGACGGCGATCGCCGGCTGGAAGTAGGTCACCGAGGTCGTCTGTGCGGTGAGGTAGGAGACGGTTCCCCAGGTGGCGCCGCCGTTGGTGCTCCGGAGGAAGGCGATCGCCGAGTAGCCCGCGTAGCTGCTCGTCTGGTTGTCCTGCCAGACGACGTAGAGGTTCCCCGAGTGCGGGGAACTCGTCCAGTTGTCGGCCGCGAGGACCGGGAACTGCGCGGTCGCGAAGGCGTCCGGCGAGGTCGGCGACCCGCCCTCAGGGTTGACGAACGCGGGGCCGAGGTCGGACTCCGTCGACCAGGTCGCGCCGCCGTTGGTCGACTTCTCCATCGCCCAGGGGTACTGACCCGAGGAGGTGGCGTTCGCGAAGTCCGCGAACATCGCATAGACCGTGTGCGTCGAGCTCGGGCCCATCGCGAGCGAGATCGAGTCCGACACCGGGTTGGAGATGTTGAGCGGGGCGCTCCACGTGGCGCCGCCGTCGCTCGAGTAGACGACCTGGACGAACGCCTGGGAGGCGCGGCCGCAGCTCGTCGCGTTCCAGTTCTCGTGGAAGACGTCCCAGCCGGCGACGGCGGTGTGACCGTCGGTCACGATCCAGGGGCGCTCCGGGAGGTTGTTGACGTAGTAGTTCGGCGTCAGGCCATAGATCGAGCAGGCCGAGGCGAAGGGGATCCACTTCAGGGCGGTCTCCTGGTCGAGCTGCGTCGCGTTCGACCAGGTGAGGCCCCCGTTGCTCGAGTGGGAGATCGCAAAGCCCCAGGGAGCCTGGACCCCCGAGGGCCCCGAGCAGTTGAGGAACGGGTCGAGGAGGCAGGCGTTCGCGTAGCCCGTGATCGCGACCGCCGTGTCGTTGCTGGCCGCCGCGAGGACGGTGGGGCCGGTCGTGATCGAGCCGTACGTCGTGGTGCCCGACGTCTGCCATTGGGTCACGTTCCGCGAGATCGGCGTCTCCGTCCAGGTCACGCCGCCGTCGGTCGACCGCCAGGAGGCGGCGAGGCCGTTGGCGAAGAACTGGGAGGTCGGCGCGATCGTGGTTGCGCTGAGCGTGCACGGGGTCCCGCCGGTCCCGTTGAACATGTCGTTGAGGCTCGAGGCGCCGGCGAGGAGGTCAGAGGCGCTTGTCCCCACCTGGGCGACGGTCTCGCCACCGAAGAACGGCACGTAGAGGTTCGCGCCCCAGCTCGCACAATCGCTCGTGGGGAGCTCAAAGTTCGTCGACGTCGAGCCGTCGGGGCGGGCGCCCGAAGCGACCGGGGCCTGGGCCGAGGACGTCGAGAGGGGGCCGACGGTCGCCGGCGCGAGAGCGGCCGGCGAGTGGAGCGCGGCGTTCACGCGCTCGAGCACGGTGCGTTCGAGCGACGCCGGCACGGGGAGGCTCGAGGCCGAGGCGCCGGGCAGGACGGCGTGCGCCGCCACCGGGGCCGCGTTCGCCGCTCCGCCCGGCACCGCCGTCGCCGCCTGCACGGGGAGCAGGAGGACGACCGTGAGGAGCAGGAGTCCCGAGAGGCTCAGGAACGTAGAGGTTCGGGCGGGGCTTCGGGCCGGGTTCGTTCGGTCGGTCGCGTGCATGGAGCTCTGGGATACGGTTCGCTGTTCGCTTATCATGGTTTCGCTTGCTCGGATTCGGATTCTCTCGGCTCGGTGCCCGGCTCTGGGGCCGGGGTCTCGGCCGGCTCGGCGGCGGGGGCGGCGTAGCCGACCCCACCGTCCTCGCGGGAGGAGGGGGCGTGGCGGCGAACGCGGGCTCCGATGACGAGGACCGCCAGGACCGCGAGGACCGCGGCCCCGAGGGCCGCGAGCGTCGTCGGGGGAAGGCTCGCCGTCGCGGTCGCCGTCGGCGCGACGATGTCGAGCGTGCCGCTCGCGTTCGCGATGCGCCCGTAGGGGTCGGTGACGGTCACCGTGACCACGTAGCTACCAGGGCTCGCGTAGGTGTGCGAGGTGAAGTTCACGGGGGTCGTGAGCTGACCGCCGTCGCCGAAGCTCCAGGCGTAGCTGTAGTTGTACGGCGGAACGGGGACGGCGACCGTGACGCCGAGCAGGACGGAGATCCCCGAGAACGCGCTCGTCGGCACCGAGATCGAGAGCGTCGGGAGCACGGGCTGGTAGAATGCGCCGACCGTGCCGGAGCCGTTGACCCAGAGCGTCGTGTTCGCGACCGAGAGGTTCGACGAGGCGGTCCACCGGACCAGATGCTCGCCCGCGCACGGCGCGGCGGAGATCGCGTACGTCCCGCCCGTGAGTGGGAGCACCGTCCCGTTGCGGACCGTCTGGCCCGCGACCCGGATCCCGCCACAGCTCGAGGGCGTGACGCTGACGACGACCTGGTAGACGACCGGCGTGAAGACGGCCGTCAGCACCGCCGCCGAGGAGAGGAAGACCGTCTGAGCACCGAGCGTCGTTCCGCCGGGGAGCTGCGCCCCCGAGCTGTTGACCCAGCTCGAGAAGCCGTAGCCCGCACAGGGGACCGCCACGAGCGTGTACTGCCGGAACTCCGTGAGCGTCAGGATACCGCCCGACGGATAGCTCACGTTCGCCACCTCGACCGAGCCGCACGTGCTCGGCGACGTGTAGACGTAGAGGGTGGCGAGCGGCTGGAAGACCGCCTGGATGGCGCCGCTCCCGTTGAGCCAGGCCTCGTTCCCGACGATCGAGATCCCCCCGTAGGTGACCCAGCCGAGGAAGCCGTAGCCTGGGCAGGGGGAGGCCGAGACGCTCGCGACCGTGCCGGGCGCCACGTAGGTGAAGTTCGAGTTCTCGAACGGCGCCCCGTTGAACAGGATCGCGCCGCAGTCGGCCGGGTCCGTCAGGAACGCCACGACCTGGCTGGGGGTCCCCTGGATGAACGTGAAGTAGACCGTCCCCGAGGCGTTCACGGTCGCGACATTGCCGACGACCGATACGCCCCCGCCGCCCGAGATCGCGAAGAGATACCAACCCGCGCACGGCGTGCCGGTGACGACGTGGGTCGAGTTGTTCGCGACGACGACCATCTCGTCGTAGGTGACCCGGCTCGCGTCCCAGTAGCCGCGACCGCAGCCTGAGATCACGACGTTGACCATCGTGAGGACGTAGTAGTTCTCCGTGATCGTCCCGCCGTTCGTCACCGTGAGGGTGCTCCCGGAGACGGAGAGCCCACCGGTCGTCACCCAGGGGGACCGGAACCCGTAGTGGAAGCACGGGTCGGGGGCGATCGGGTAGCTCCCCGAGGCGAGCGTGAGCGCCGTCCCGCTCGTGTAGCCCGCCCCCGAGAGCGCCACGCCACCGCAGTTCGACGGATTCGTGTAGAAGATGACGCTGTTCCCCGAGGTCGTCGTGACGAAGTTCGCCGTCAGCGTCCCGTTCGAGAACGGCTCGAGGTTGTAGGCACTGTTCGAGCCACCGAGGATCGACAGGTTCCCGGTGAACGTCCAGCCCGCGAACGACTTTCCCGAGCAGCCGAGGAAGGAGAGCGTGTAGTTCGACTGGTCGAGCAGGCTGATGCCGGAGCCGTCCGACAGGTAGCTCCCGTTGAGGACGACCTGGCCGCAGGTCGACGGGTTCGTGTGGACCGTCAGCTGGTCGAAGGGCCGGACGTACTGCCAGCTGGCCGCGAGGCTCCCGCTCGAGCTCACGCCGAGGTCCGTCGAGAGCGCGAACGGCGATCCCACGGTGAGCCCCCGGGTGACCGCCCAGCGCTGGAAGGTGTAGGGGTAGCAGGAGCGGCCGACGAGCGGGTAGTCCCCCGGCTGGATCAGGACCGTGGTGTTGTTGGCGTACGTCAGCCCGTTCACGCTGGCGCTCGCGCAGGCGGGGAACGGGATGGCCACCCCGACCTTGAAGGTCGGGAGCGGGCCGCGCTGGATGTGATAAGCGCCCGAGTACGGTTGGACGATCACGGCGCCCGCGCGGTTCGTGGCGTTGAGCGTGAAGTTGATCCAGCCGTTGACCCCGCTCGGAATCTCGGCCGAGAAGTTGGCGCTGTTGGGGAGCCCGCCGATCGCCTGGCGGGTCATCGCGATCGACGTCACGGGCCCGCCGTTGACCTGGTAGTTGAGGTACGCCGAGGCGATCGCGCCGAGGTCCTGGATCCACGCCGTGACGTTCACGGCGGCGCCCGGGCCGACGAACCCCTCCCGGGAGTCGTTGGTCGTCCGGTAGAAATAGAAGGGGACCAGGTCGTGGAGGTTGCCCGAGGAGAGGAGCTCGACCGAAGGGCCGCCCCAGTCCTGGGTGGTCCACGTCCAGTTCGACCCGAAGTCGAGCTGGCTCCCGTTGTAGGTGAACCAGGGGTAGAAACCGTTCCCGCCGTTGTAGGCGTTGTTGTAGCAGTCGCTCGTGAGCCCCGTGACGTAGTTGCAGACGCCGGAGTCCGAGGCCGGGGCGAAGTAGTAGTAGTCGCCATAGTAGCCGCCGCCGGAGTAGAACGCCGGGATCCCGAACTCGGGCGGGTGGGTCCCCTGCCAGATCGTCGAGTTGTAGGAGTCACAGACCGAGAAGGAGCTCGAGCCCATCGGACACAGCGAGAACCCGATGCCGAGACCGACGTTCATCGACCAGTTGAGGAGACAGAAGTCGGGGCAGGAGGCGTTGAAGTACGGCTCGAAGGTGTAGCTCCCCGAGTTCGTCGAATTGAGGAGGTAGTCGAGGCTGTCGGCCGAGTGCGTCGAGTCGTTGACCCAGACCGCGAGGCCCGTCGTCGACTTCGGGTCCCCCGAGAAGGTGACGGTGAGGTGGTCCCCGGAGGGGATCGACCCGCTCGAGGTCGCGTTCCCCGACGGGTTGTACTCGTCGGTCTCGCAGTAAAAGCTGCTGTTCCACGTGAAGTTCGTGTAGGGGCAGATTCCGCCCGAGTAGACGGCCGCGTTGAGGAGCGAGAAGACGTGCAGGCTCGTCGTGTAGCTGAGCCCGCTGCCCGAGCCGGAGGGGACGAAGACGACCTCGGCGTAGGACTGGCCCCACTCGCTGAAGTGGTCGCCCTTCACGACCATCCCGACCCAGAACTGCGCGTAGGCGTTCGCCTGGGGCTGCGACCCATCCACCGGTAGGTTCACGGGGATCGAGAAGCGCTCGCCCGAGCCCGGCTGCGAGGAGAAGAAGGCGGCGTGCACCTCATCGGGACCGATGTAGCCGCAGGTGCCCTGGTTCTTCTGCGAGGGGCTCAGGGGCCAGACGCCGTTCTGCGGCTCGTAGATCGGGTACGGCGGGGGAGGGCAGGTGATGGAGGGGTGCGGGTGGAGCGGGGCCGGCGCCGAGGCGACCGCGATCGGCGACGCGGCGGCCCCGGGAGCCCCGGAACCCGTCCCGAGCGTCGGCGAGAGCAGGAACGAGGCCGCGACGACGAGAGCGAGGAGCAGGGTCGCGGAGCGGTTCATCGGTCCCTCGGTCGTCGCTCGCCGACGCTAGCGCTCGCGGTCCGGGGCCGGCTCGCGCGCTCTAGAGGCCGCACCGCCGCGCTCGCGGGGGTCGTAGACCTCGAGGCTCGGGGCGATGGCGATCTCGCGGGCGCGGCGCCCGAGGGGGCGGCGCCGGGGGTGGTCCCGCTCGTACCGGCGTTGATCGTAGAAGGCGCTGAAGCCCAGGAGGGCGACGGCCCCGCCCGCGAAGGCGATCCCGAGGGAGAGGTAGCCCGCCCCCGGGAGCCCCGAGAGCGCGGGCTCGTAGGCGCCGACCAGGAAGACGAGGAGACCCAGGACCGCGATCGCCAGCCAGACCGTCGAGTCGAACCGGCGGGAGATGTCCGCGAGGTCAACCATCGGCGACGCTCGGACCCCAGAACGGGTTGGCACCGGGGCGGGCACGACGGCATGCTCCGACCTCCGGTGTCGTCCATCTCACGTGCGGTCCCTGCCACCCTATCCGCGGGTCCCGTAGCTCTTGATGAACTCCTGGGCCCAGTTGAGGGTCTCCGGCGTGATCGACGACCTCGTCTTCGTGACCGCCTCGAGGAGGTTCGCCATCCGAACGCCGACGACGGTGCCGGTCGGCTCGACCTTCTCGGCCGGCGCCGGGGCGGCGCCGCCGAAGAGGCCCATCGAGCCCGCGACCGACTCCTCGCGCGTCGTCTCCGTCACGAGCTGCTCGCGGAGGGCGATCAGCTTGGCGTCGTCGACGACGCTGGCGATGTCGGCGCCCGAGTAGCCGTCGGAGCGCTTGGCGAGCTCGCCGAAGTCGATCGAGCCCTCGGTCGGGACGCCCTTGAGGTGGATCCGGAAGATGTCCTGCCGTGCCGTTGGGTCGGGGGGCGGCACGTAGAAGATCTTGTCGAATCGCCCGGGCCGCAGCAGCGCCGGGTCGAGGGTCTGCGGCCGGTTCGTCGTCGCGATGATGATCACCTTGTCCTTCGGCCGGAGACCGTCCATCTCCGTGAGGAACTGGCTGACCGCTCTCGAGACCTCGGGGGTCTTCATCGAGTCCTTCGACGCGAGCGCGTCGATCTCATCGAAGAAGACGATCGACGGGGCGTTCTCGCGGGCCCGGTAGAGCACATCGCGGACCGCGGCCTCGGACTGACCGGCGAGTGCGCTCACGAGCTCGGGACCGTTGACGATCTGCATCGGGACGTTGAGCTCGTTCGCCGCCGCCCGCATCACGTGGGTCTTTCCGCAGCCCGGCGGGCCGAACAGGAGGATCCCGCGTCCGGTCTTGATCTTGTAGCTCTCCATCAGCTCCGGCCGCGTGAGGGGCAGCTCGACGTACTCGCGGATCGCCTGCTTGATGTCGAGGAGCCCGCCGACGTCGTCCCAGCGGACGATGATCTTGCGCTCCATCCGCTGGACCTGGTGCATCTTCCGCTCGTAGTCGAGCTTCATCGTCTCGTAGTCGGAGACCATCCGCAGCGAGATCGACGGCTTGATCCGCGGAAGCACCTGACGGAAGTCGTCCATCGTCATCGGGGCCATCGTCCCGGTCATCATCTCGCGCCGGACGGCGATCGTCGCGCCCTCGCGCACGAGGTTGGCCAGGTCCGCGCCCGAGAACCGCTCGGTCTTCTTCGCGATCTCCGCGAGGTCGATGTCCTTCGCGACCGGTCGGCCGACGAGGTGGACGTGGACGATCTCCATCCGCTCGTTGAAGTCGGGCGGCGGGACGTAGATGATCTTGTCGAGCCGGCCCGGACGCATCATCGCCGGGTCGATCAGGTCGGGCTTGTTCGTCGAACCGACGACGATGACGCCCGCCGACTTGTCGATGCCGTCCATCTCCGAGAGAAGGATCGAGAGCAGGCGGGGCGTGACGTCGTCCGCCGTGTACATGTCGCGGCGCTTGGCGACCGCGTCGATCTCATCCATGAAGAGGATGCACGGCGCGCGCTCACGGGCGGTTCGCAACAGGTCGGCGACCCGGCCCTCCGACTCGCCGTACCACTTGCTCATCAGGTCCGAGCACTTGATCGAGATCATCTCGACGCCGAGCTCGGAGGCGAGCGCCTTCATCAGCATCGTCTTCCCGCAGCCGGGCGGGCCGAACAGCAGGATCCCCTTCGGCGGCTCGAGCTTGAAGCGGGTCGTCACGTCCTTGCGCATCAGCGGGATGATCATCGACTCCTTGATGTCCGCCTTGACGTCGTGGAGTCCGCCGACCATCTCGAAGGTCGTCTTCTGGAGGCCCCGCATCTCCGCGACCCGCGTTCCGACGCTCGTCGCGCCCAGTCGGGACGTGAAGTAGGCCTCGAAGGCGTCGCGGATGACGAGCGAGCCCGCGGCCGCCGTGATCATCCCGGGGATGAACCCGAGGACGACGAGGTTGCCGACGTTGACGTAGTTGAGCGCCGCGAACGCCCCGAAGGTCGTCACGGCCAGGACGACGCCCCCGTACAGGGAGTACTTCCAGAGCTTGTCCCAGGTCTGGCTCTCGCGCTCCTTGAGCGCCCACGTCACGATCGCCGTTGCCGCGCACCAGGCGCCGATCTGGACGAGCGGGATCGCGATCGCCCCGATGCCCGCGCCGCCGTTCGTCAGGACCGAGACGTTCGGGTTGAGCAGGTTCGCATAGGCCGCCCCGATCGAGTCCACCGAGAAGAAGGGGTACGGCAGAGGACCCTTGAGGGAGGCCGCGTGTCCCGCGATCAGGCTCGGCGAACCGCTCGCGCCGGGCCCGACGAGGTAGCCGAGCACCGGGAGGTTACCGAGCGTGACGAACAGGCTCACCATGAGCCCGCCCGCGACCGCGACCGCGAGCCCGATGTAGAGCGAAAAGATCATCGCGAGGAACACCGGGATCGCGAACGACAGACCGACCGGGGCCAAGAACAGGACCAGGAAGGCCCCGACCCCGAACCGGAAGTCGATCAGCGAGGCGAAGAGGATCGGGATCGCCGCGAAGAGGAAGATGAACCCCATCGCGCCCGACTGGTAGGCCACCTCCGGCGCGACCAGCAGGATGAGGAGCATCAACGAGACCTGGGGGAACTTCCAGGCCACGAGCATCACCGCACCCGCGATGACGAGGACGAACCACCACGGGTAGAACGGCATGAAGAAGCCGCCGAACAGCGCCGTGATGCCCATCAGCATCACCGAGAGGTTCCGTGGGTCCTTGGTCTGGCGCATCAGCCACCGCTCGACGGGGCGGTCGAAGAACATCCCCGCCGCGAGGAGAGCAGCGCCGAGGCCCATCAGGAAGAAGAACAGGTAGTCGTAGAGGGGCGCGGGCGACGGCTGGAGGTACGCCTGGCCGATCGCGACCGCCTGCGAGCCCTGGAGCCCGTTGTTGAGCGCGTTGTAGGTCGCGTCCGCCTGCGCGTCCAGCGTGAGCCAGTTGAGGCCGTTGTACTGCCCGCTCGTGATCGTGGTCTTGACGACGGTGAACGTCATCACGATCTCCGACCCCGCGGAGATCCAGTTCAGCTGGCCGTTGACGGTCGCGAACAGCGAGTTCGCGAGGCCGGAATCGTAGGCGCGGGAGCTCGACGGCAGGTTGGCGATCGAGGCGAACGTGAGGACGGTCGTGTGTGTCGTGGCGTTGTAGACCGAGCTACGGACCTTGTCCTGGATGACGACGGTGTTGCCCGCCGCGTAGTTGGAGCCCGAGAGCGTCACGATCGTGAGGCCCTTGTCGGTGAGCGTCGTCGCGTGCGAGTCGCTGAGGAACTGGGCCGCCGTCGTCGCGTGGACGACGTAGGGGTAGAAGCCGACCTCAAGGCCCACCCCGGAGGCGAAGACGATCGCGCCGACGAGGACGAGCGTCCAGAAGACGCGAGAGCGCTTGCGACCCCCACCCGCGGGCGCCTTCGGGGGCGCGCGGGCCGGAGCCTTCGGGGGACCGCGGACCGCCGGCGCGCCCGTCCGGGTTGCGGGACGGATCGCCGTGGCCCCCGACGGGGCCGCCTTAGGGGTCGTCGACGCGGGCTTCGGGGCGGTCTGCGTCGGCGCCGCCTTCGGAGCGGCGGGGGCCGTCGACGGGCTCGTGTTCGGCGTCGTCGGTGCCTTTGTGCTCGGTGTTCCCATGCTCTCTCCTCGTTGGTTTACAGTGAGATACGGCGTTGCTCGGCCTCGGCCTTACGTCGGCGCTCCTTGAACCACTGGACGACCGGAATGGCGGTGATCGAGGCGCCGAGGAGGCCGACGGCGCCGGAGATCGACAGCGAGCTCAGCGGGGCCCCGTAGGTGGGGCCGACGGGCGAGGAGCTCAGGTAGAAGACGACGACGAACGGATCCTGGCTCGAGACCGCGCCCACCCAGGTCTGCGACATCCCAAACGCCGTCACGGTCACGACGTAGTTCCCGTCGGCGACCGGAAGGGCGAGGTGACCGCCGGCGATCACGGGGTTCGCGAAGCCGTAGGCGTAGCCCACGCTGGCTTCGGACCACGAGGCGTTCGAGATCGTGAAGTTGAGGGTCGGCACCAGCTGGCCGGTGGCGACGTCGATCGCCTCGAAGTAGAAGATGCCGTACCCGAGCGGCAGCGCCGTCGCGTACGGTCCCGACTCGCTGTAGCTGTAGTTGCCGGAGGCGATCGCCTCGCCGTAGATGTCCTTGGCGACGACGGAGAAGGTGACGGCGCCGCCGGGCGGAAGCCCCGGGATCACCGCGTAGGAGGTGTTCTGGTTCGCCGCGGACATCGGGAGGGCGCCCGCGAGGCTCCCGGTCGAATCCTCGTAGTGGTAGTGGAGCATCGCCGAGGAGATCGTGACGTTCTCGGTCGACTCGTGGATGGTCACGTTCAGCGGCGTCCCGGTCGAGAGCGTCGGGGTCGACCCCAGACCCTGGAGCGACGGCGCCGTCGAGAGGAGGAGGTTCCCTTCAAGCCCGGCCGTCGGGTCCCACCAGCCGCCGTTCGCGGACCAGTTGAAGGCGTAGACCTTCGAGTAGACGTAGTCGATGGCGCCGCCCTCCCAGGGCAGCCAGACCGTGACGTTGAACTTCACCTGCGTGCCGGGGTAGGGGCCGAGAGGCTGCAGCAGCTGCAACACGGAGTGGTTCGCCGGTCCGAAGTTGTCGAGATAGACTCCCGTCACGCCGCCGGAGAGCGAGAACGACCCCTGGGCGTCCGGGATCGGCGGCGCCGCGGACCCGCTGAAGTTGAGGGAGGACAGGTAGACCTGGACCTGCTGTTTGGGGTTCGGCTCGAACGCGGGGCTCGAGAGAACGCTCGGAGAGGTGTAGACACGGATGATGTTGGAGAAGTTCACCGGCGTCTGGCCGACGGGCTGCTCCGCGAACGGCGAGGCGACGTAGAACGCCCACGAGGCGTTGTCGACGCCGCCCGACCACTGGTACTTCTCATAATGCCCGCTCAACGGCGAGGCGGAGTAGATCGTGCCGGGCGTCGCGTTCGTGCTCGTGAGGGTGACGTTGAAGAAGACCGAGGAGCCCGGCCAGAAGTTGCGGTAGTCGTTGAAGTAGAACGACGCGGTCCGATAGAACGGCGGCTCGATGTACATGTTGAGGACGGCCGGTTGCGAGGGGTCGAACCCCTTGATCGGCGGGAGCGGGGTCGAGGCCGTCGGCCACCCCGTCCCCCAGATCGTCACCTGGGCCGTCGTCATCGGGACGTTCGTGGTGACGTTGATCCAGAAGCCGTTCGTGAAGGTCGGGATCACGTTCGTGCACGGCACGGGCTGGAAGCTTCCGCCCGAGAGCGAGGGGGAGTCGGGGGTCCAGAACGTCGTCGAGACATCGGTGAAGAAGTTCTGGGTCGCCCAGTTGTAGGCGCCGGAGGGAGTGCCACCGCAGTCGGTCGACGGACCGCTCGCGGCCGCCGGCGTCGCCGTCGCGGCGGCGGGGGCGGGGGCGGTGGGCGTCGCGAGCGGGGGAGCGGCCGGCGGGGCCGCGAGGCCCGGCTCTCTCGCGAGGGGCGCGGCGAGGCCGAAGCTCGCGTGCGACGACGGCGCCAGCGCGAGCGTCACGCCACCGGCGAGGAGCACGACGAGGAGCACCGCGGCGAGGGACGTCCGAGCCGTCATAGCGTCACCCGCTTCTCCTCTTCCTTTCGCCGCCGCCGGATCTGCAGCCACCACAGGCTGAGCGGGACCGACGCGACCGAGACCGCGACGATGCCGAGCGCCCCCGCGACCGGGACGGTCCCGCCGGGCACCGACGGCGACTTCTGCGGGGCCGGAGCCGTCGAGTTGAGCCAGAAGACGATCTCGTTGCCCTCCTGGACGACCGTGTAGTCCGCGCCCTGGGCGAGGGTCTGGTGGAGGGTCATCGAGTGGAGCGCCAGTACCGAGATCGACACGGCGCCGCCGCTCGAGCTTCCGCTCGGGACGAAGTACGGGTCGAAGACGGTGATCCGGTAGGAGGCGTTCGCCGCGACGAGGAGCGGGAGGTAGATGTTGCGCGTCTGGTTCGGATAGGACAGGCCGAGAGTCGTGTTCCCGACGGAGTTGAAGCTTCCGGCGGCCCCGAGCACCTGGACCTGGACCCCGTTGACCCATTCATGGGTCCCGTTGTCGTAGACGAGGACGTAGAAGAACGAGGAGTTCTGCTCGGGAACCGGATCGTAGGTCTGGAAGTCCGGCGTGTAGTAGCCGAATTGCGGCGAGACCTCGAGCCGCTGGTTGAAGTCCCAGGCGTAGACCGTGAAGTTGACGAAGGCACCGAGCGGGAAGCCGGGGAGGGAGCCCTGGAAGATCGTTGAGCTCACTCGAGTGAACGGGGTCATCTGCGTGACGGTCTCGTGGAGGATCGGATAGGTGATCTGCGCGACAATCTCCGCCGAGCTGATCGCGGTCCCCGCGTTGCGGCTGGTGAGGGTGAGGTTGACGGGAAGGCCAGGGTTCAGCATCGAGAAGCCCGCCAGGACCGAGGTCGGCGTCGAGTTCAGCTCGAGGTCGTCGACGAACACCCCGGAGAGGAACGACCCGTTGCCGCCGACGATCCAGCTCGAGGCCGGCGTCGTGAGCTGGTCCCCCGCGGCATCGTAGACGGTGACGACGAACGTCACCGTCGAGCCGGCGGTCTGCGCGTAGGACGCGGGGACCTTCACGGAGGTCGACGTAACGCCGACGCCGGCCCCGTTGAGCACGACCGGGAACGTCAGTGTGCCGCTTGCCTGGGGAGCTCCGAGCGGGTTCGTCTCCGAGAGGTCGACGTAGGCGGCGCCGATCGTCGCATTCGAGATCAGGTCCGGCTGGGTCGTGTTGAGCACGAGGGAGACCGAGTCGTTCCAGTTCGGGGAGGTCGGAGTCACGGTGAGCTGGACGTCCTGGAAGATCGCGGTCGAGCCGGCGTACTGGTTGGAGCCGGGGTAGGGAGAGTAGGGCCAGGCCCCGGAGTAGGTGAAGACGAAGTGCGGGCTCTCGTGGTGCGTGTAGGTGTAGGAGACGTTGTAGGTGAGCTCGATCCACCACGTGACGGTCTCACCCGGGAAGAACGCGCGGACGTTCGTCGAGGTCTTCGCCGCGATCGAGACGTTGTACCAGTAGATGTAACCGGACGCGTTCGAGGAGTAGACGGTCGGGCCGTTCCAGACCTGCTGGGGGTTGGCCCCGTGGTAGTAGTCGCCCTGGTAGATGGAGTAGTACGGGTCTCCGTTCCAGAGGTTCGCCGAGACATTGAGGAGGATCGGGGACTTCTGGCCGTAGTGGGCCGCCGAGGGCCAGTCGAGCTTGACCCGGGACTTGATCACGAGCGGGAGGTCCGTGGTCGAGTTCGGCTCGGTCGCGGAGACGAAGGTGCCGAGCGGGGGAACGATGTTGGGCTCGGTGCTCTGGGCGATCGACACGCACACACCGAGGTCGATCGGATAGCACGGCGGGTTGAACACGGCACTCGAGGCCGGAGCGGGGGCCTTCTCGGGCGTCGTCGCGGTCCCGCGGGCGACGCTCGATGCCGCGGGTGCGCCCGTCGCCCCGGTCACGTGGACGCTCGGGGCGGGGGCCGCGCTGGAGGGACCGTGCGGGGTCGAGACCGAGGTCGGGAGGCCGATGAGGAGGGCCACGACCGCGATCGCCGCGATAGCGACGACCGCGCTCGCGCGAGCGCCCTTACGGTCGACGGTGGACTCCGGCGGATAGGTCGCGTGGGTCAAGGTGGTTCCACTCCCAGCAGGTCTCGCAACGGCGTTGCCCCACCGGGCGACGGAGGGTTCTCCGAAGTACGGCAAGGCACCTCGGGGGGTGGGACCCTTGGGGGATATAGACCTCTCTCTCGCCCACAAGGTCCTCCATGAGCGGCGGCCCACGGACGGCCAGGATGGCGCGGCAGATGCACTGACCCCCTACCCACGCTCGCGGCCCCCGTGCTCTCTCGAGTCGCTCACTCGAAGCGGCCGATGCCGGAGTCTCCCTTGGAGCGCCCCGCATCGAACTTCGAGGTCTGGACGCCCGACTTCGCCGCGATCTTCATCGCGATCGGGCGGTTCTTGACGCCCACGCGCATGAACCCGGCGCCGAGGAACCCGGCGGCGGTCGCCTGCAGCGAGACGTTCGCGACCCCGACGTTGTTGCCGATCCCGATCTGCTGGATCACCGGCAGCGGGGACGGCGCGGGGATCGGGAACTGCGGTGGCACCGGCGGCGGGGGCGGCGGCACGGTCGGCGGCGCGGTGGCCGGGGGCGTCACAAGGACGTTGACCTCGGTCAACGGGAACGACTGCGTCACGACCGAGAGGTTCGTGTACGGCACGTACGTCGCCGACGTGTAGAGCCCGAGGACCGCCCCGCTCCCGGCCGCCTTGCAGTCCGTCGTCGTGCAGGCGTCGACCGGGACGACCGTGTACGGCGGCCCGGTCGCGATGACGTTGAACGACGCCGTCCAGTAATCGCCGACGTACATCACGTTGGACGACGCGTTCCGGCTCCAGTTCCAGCCGAGGTAGCTGACGCCGTCCTTCGCGAGGACGCTCGGCTGGGTCTGACACGTCGAGAGGGTCACGCCGTTGCGAACGCAGGCGGCGGTCGCCTCGAGGCTCGGGGCGAGCACGATGCTCCCGAACGGCACGAACTGGAAGATCGGGCGCCCCGAGCCGGCGGCGACCTGGGTCTCGAGCACCGGGCCGAAGCCGATCTGCTTGAAGGCGTTGAAGAGGGTCGGATTGCTGGTCGTGGGTTGGTTGTACTTCCCGTGGGGAACGTACTGAAGAGAGCCGGCCTGTCCATCCGGACAGGTGAACCAGGCCGGACCGCTCCAGGTCCCGCCGGTCGCGGCGGCCAGATCGCAGCCGGCGAGGAGGACGTGCGCGACGTTCTGCTGGACAACGGTGCCGCCGGGTCCACCCCCGGAGTGGCCGTTGCCCCCGCTCGGCCAGCCCTGGCTGAGCGGGTCGGTCGGGGTCGTCCACAGGTCGATCGTGTCGATCGTGCAGACGCCGCCGATCGAGGCGGTGCACTGCTTGGCCGAATGCGCGAGCCCCGCGATCGAGTGCGTCGCGTTGCCGTCCTGGCTCTTGACCCACCCCTCGCAGTTGGGGCTCGTGCCGGCCTGGAACGTGTAGGCCGGCTCGCAGCCCGACGTCATGCAGCCCTCGTAGGAGTAGAACTGGTCCTCCGGGCTGATGCACGCGTTCTCGAGGTAGTTCGGGTCGCGCGGGGCGGTCGACCCCATCCAGACGATCACGTGGTGGGTGTTGTTCGACCAGTCGAGGCCGCTCCCGATGATCGTGCCGTACAACGCCGTGATCGACGAGGAGTGGAAGTTGTTGTCGGAGAGATCGGAGTCACCGTAGGTGTAGCCGCCGCCGAGGACGGTCGCCTGGAACGTCGACTGGACGTCGGCGCCAAAGTAGGCGGCCGGGACGAACTGCGGGATGTCGACATGGTACTCGGCCCCGTCGCCGTCATCCCAGTTGGTGAGCGTCGCGAAGTAGTCGACGAGCGCGAACGAGACCTGGCTGTGGGGATTCGCGGCCTGGATCGAGTTGGCGATGGTCTGCGCGTTCGCGACGAAGAACGGCACCCCGTTCGACTCCTCGCAGATGATCTTCTGGCCGTCGGCCGGGCCGCCGCAGGGGTCCTCGCCCGGGTCGTAGGCGGTCGGGTCGTAGACGCCATCGTAGGCGGTCGTCTCGATGACGAAGGCGACCTGGACCGAGGGCCAGGCGACGACGCCGGAGGAGCCGGCGCTCGCCGTGAGCGTGACGCGGGCGGTGCCGACGGCGGCGGCGCAGGTATCCAGATTGAACGCGCAGATGCTCCGGGGGCTCGCGGTGATGCCGAGCGAGAGGGCCGACGCCGTCGCGGCCGAGGGAGAGACCGCGTCCGGAGAGGCGAGGGGCGCGGCCGGCAGCGTCGCCGGAGCGAAGAGCGCGGACGGCCCCGTCGACGGCGAGTGGCTCGGCGTCGCGTAGGTCACGACAGCGATCGCGGTGATCGCGAGGGTCGCGACCAGGAGCGCCAAGCGGGTCAGGCGGCGCGTGCACAGTTCAGGGGTCCTGTTCGTCGTCATCGTTCACTTCCCTCCCTTGGGCGGCGGTGTTGGGCCGGACGCGCGGGGTCGGGGCCGCGGCGCCGCGGCCTTCCCGCGGCGTGTGCCGGCCAGGAGCCAGCCGAGGCCCACGAGCGCCACGACGATCACGGCAAGCGCTCCGACCAAAACGTAGAGAGCCCCCGTCCCGGACGGCGCCGCGGGAGTTCCCGAGGTCGTCGCCGCTGGCGCGAGCGGCACGGCGAGCTCGACGCCCGCGGTCGTGACCGAGAAGCCGACCGTGCGAGCCGTGTACCCGGTGAAGGTCGCCGTGAGGTTGTACTCGCCGAGCGGCAGGGTGAGGACGAAGTTCCCGAGCGCGTCGGCGGTCAGCGTCTGGTCGACCGGGACCCCGTCGCTCGTGATCCCCCGCACCGTCACGAGTGCGTGCGCGAGAGGCGCGTCGGAGACCGCGTCGACGACCGACCCCTGGACGGCGATCGACGGGGGGACGAGCTGCAGGTCGTGGACGACCGGCACGCCGTTGACCGTGATCGTGAACGGCAGGGGCGCGTAGGAGGCGGCCGATCCTCCCTCGTAGGTGGCGACGAGGCTGTGGGTGCCGTTCGCGAGCGGGAAGGAGAACTGCCCGTTCACGTCCGTGACCCCGTCGACGATGCCGTTCTCGGAGATCGCGACCCCCGAGAGGATCTCGTGCGTGAGCCCGTCGGTGACCGTTCCCGTGACGTTGTAGAGCATCAAGGAGATCGGCAGCAGCAGCCCGCTCACGGGTCCGTGGACGAGCACCGAGCGCGAGGTCGGCTGGTAGCCGTTCGCCGAGACCTGGATCGTGTAGACCCCGTAGAGCACGGGCAGCGTGAAACTGCCGTCCGACCGCGTGAACGTCGAGAAGTCCACGGTGCGGTTCACGAGCGCGGAGACCGTCGCGCCCCCGATACCCTGCGAGGGATTCGAGGCGTTGACGACCCGCCCGGTGACGTTGTAGCTCTTGTCGATCCCGAGCGGCGTGATGAGGATCGGGGGTAGGGCGGTCGTGACCCCGGCCTTGAACGTCGCCGACGCGTACCCGTCCTGGAAGCCCTGGGCGAGCACGGCGAGCGTGTACGGCCCGGGAGCCGCTGCGACCACGAAATGCCCCAGGCTGTCCGTCGGCACGGGGGACGCGCAGGCCCCGCCGGACCAGACCGCGCAGGCGATCACCGACGCGTTCGAGACCGGCAGCAGCGTCGCCGAGGAGAGCACCTGGCCGTAGACGGTCCCGAACTGCTTGAGGAACAGGATCCCCACGGGTAGGATCTCGCCGGGGACCAGGCCGACGGGCAGGTACGTCGAGTTGTAGCCGGTATGGTTCGCCTCGAGGACGTACTGTCCCGCGGGCACCGCCAACGTGAAGACACCGGCCGCAGGGGTCGTGGTCGTGAACCCGCAGGCGCCGACCGGGTGTCCGAGCGGCGAGCAGGCGCTCACCGTCGCGTTGAGGAGCGGAAGCCCGGACGGCAGTCCGCGCACGGTCCCGACGACGTAGGAGTACTGATTGAGCACGATCGGCTGGAGCCAGTTCCAGCAGTCGGAGCACGACCTCGCCACCGTCCCCCCGTTGGGGACGTAGCCGTTCGCATCCACCGTGAGCGAAACGAGGCCCGGCACCGCGGCGACCCAGAAGACGCCCGTCGCGTTCGCGGTCGCCTGGTAGCAGTTCGACAACCCCGTCGAGTTGTAGGGGCAGGACTGCACCGTCGCGAACGGGATGCGCGCGTTGCTCGGATATCCGATGACGGTCCCCGCCAGGAATCCGACGCCCGTGAGGTTGACCTCACGCAGGGGAAGGACCTCGCCCGACTTCACGACATGCACCGAGGTGTTCTGGAGGTAGGCGACGCGAGTGACGACCAGCGAGTCCTTCCCCGAGATCGGCGCGTCGACGAGGAACTGCCCGTTCCAGTTCGTCGTGGCGGTCGCGCCCGAGGCACCGATGTTGTTCGAGACGGTCACCGCGGCGTACGGCAGGGGTAGCTGGTTGACGCTGTCCACGACCGTCGGGACGCTCGGGAACATCGTGTTGTTCACCGACTCGCTCCGGACCCAGCCCCACGGGTTCACCGAGACGTTGCCGAGCCCCCAGAACTGCGTGCCGTTGACGTAGGTGGTCTGGGACGAGTTCACCCAGACGGTGAAGTTGGTCCCGTTGAAGTCCGCCGCGGGTCCGACCTGGACGACCACCGGGTGGCCGGGCGGAGCGGTGACGTTGAAGTAGCCGCCTCCGTTCGTGAGACCGAAGTTCCCGCTGAGAGTGCCGTTCTGCGGGTCACGGTAGGTCGCGGTGACGCCGACGCCATAGGCGGCCGACCCGTTCGGGGAGGCGGAGACGCGCCCCAGGACCCAGCCGAAGTCGGTGAGGTTCAGTTGCTCCATCGTGTAGACCGTGGGTACGACCGTGGAGTTCAGCAGCTTGTTGAGCGTCGTGTTTCGTGCGATGTCCGCCTCGGGCGTGCCGCCCGCGGCGACGATCGTGCGGCTCGGCCCCGCCGGGACGAAGAAGAGGTACCAGCCGCCGCCGTTCGTGGTCCACGTCACGGAGGCGTGGTTCGGGCCGAACGTCGCGATCGCCACCGGGGCCCAGCGAACGGGCAGCCAGGGTCGGACACTCCCCGGGCCGACCGTCGAGTTGTCGAGAACGTACCCCTGGACCATCGTGTAGATCTCGAGCGCGATCGGCGTCGACAGGTTCGTCAGCGGCGTCGTCGCGTTGAAGATCGTCGAGTTCGAGCTGAAGCCGCCGTTCGGGCTCGTCGCGACGGTCGAACCCGAGGGGGTGACCTGGAGCTTGTTGTAGATTCCTCCCCCGGTTTGCACCTGGAAGAGGCCCTGCGAGCTCAGCGGGAGCGAGAGCCCGCAGACCGTGCCGTTCGCGTTGCAGGAGAAGGCGTTCGCCCCGGGCGAGAGCAGGATCCGCGTCCAGGAGGCGCCGTGCTTCACCGAGATCTCCCCGAAGGGGGTGATGTTGCCGTAACCGGTCACCCACGGGAGCTCCTCCATCGGAACGTTTCCGATGTGGACGACGGCGGCCTGGGTCGCGTTGAAGTAGAGGGCCACGGGGACATACCCGCCGGGTGTGATGTACAGGTTGTAGTTCCCGGGGGGCACGGTGTCGTTGAAGTAACCGTCCTGGTTCGAGATGTTGAAGGTGTCACACGCGAGCCCGTTCTGCGGACAGGCCTGGATCGAGCTCGTCACGACGCCCATGTCGAGCAGGGTGTCTCTGAGGTAGCCGTCGACCCAGACGCCCGCGGCCAGGGAGCCGCCGGCCTGCGGGCGCGGGGTCGCCGCGGAGGTGTTCGTGCCGACGGGGTAGAGGGTCAGGGTGGGTGTGATCGTCGTCTGCCCGGGCGTCGCGTTGACCCAGGTCCAATCCGACGTATAACCCGAGGAGCTCGCCTTGATGATGTAGGTCGCCCAAGGGAGCCATCCGCCGGTGACCGTTCCGTTGAAGACTCCATCCGAGGTCGTCGAGCCCGACCCGAGGGTCGAACAACCGGTCGGGTTCGTCGCGGGGCAGTAGGTGATCGCGGCGTCATAGATCCCGTGCCCGGTGGGGTCCTTCACCTGGCCCGAGACCGTCGCAAGCGGAGTGAGGGAGATGTTGCCTACCGAGTCGTTCCCGGTGACGTAGGCCCACACCGTATCCGGAGAAAAGCCGGAGGCCGAGGCCGTCACCGAGACCCAACCCGCCGCGGAGGGGACCCAGAAGCTGCCGTTGATATAGACGGGTCCGTCGAAGGACGGCAGAAGACTGTTGGAACCGGCGGGCGCGACTTGGACCGAGCCGAAGAAGACCCCAAGGCTCGTATTCCCGCGGAAGACGCGTCCGTAGACCTGCCCCTCGGCGGTCAGATTGAGGGTCGTGACGCCGACGGACGGGGTCGACGAGCCGGAGACCGGAGGGCCGGCGGTGTAGCGCCAGAGTGGGAGCGGTGTGAGGCTCGAGGCGCAGCACATGTACGGCGTCGCCCCCCACGTGTAGTTGTCGGCGTAGCTCGCCGTGAGGGAGCTCGCGCGCAGCTCGCCGGGCCCCGGGGGCACCGGCGCGCAGAACGAGTCCGAAGCCCACGCGTAAGGACTGCAGTCCCAGGGCGAGCTCGTTGACCTCGAGGTGCCGCCAATGTAGGAGTACGAGGGGATCGTCGGGTTCTGGGTCGACTGCCCTTGGACGGTGAACCCACCGGTCGGCTCGAGGTGGGTCACCGAGTCGGTGACGTTGCCGTACACGTAGTTCCCGGGTGTGAGATTGAGATAGCTCACGGGGGTGACCATGTCCGGCGTCGTGTTGACGTAGGTCTCGTTCCCCCAGACCGGGAGGTCGCCCGGGATCGGCCACGTCGGCGACGGGGCGCACTGCGCGACGGTGTCCGGGTAGACGTTGACGTCGTTCCGAAGCGGAAATCCCGTGAGAGTAAGGTAGCCCTTGCTCGGCCCGACACAGCCCTCGGACATGCACCGGTTCGAGGACATGTTCACGGTGTACGTCGCCGGGTTGACGACCCCGAAGCCGGCCGTGTAGCCGTTCATCGAGCAGACCTGGTCGTACCAGAGCCCCGACGGGAGCTTCGAGGTCGTTGAGTTCGTCGTGAGCCAGGTGACCTGCTCGAACCCGCCGAGCGGGACCATGTAGATCTTCCCGACGTTCACCGAACTCGTGTTGACGAAGCCGATCGGGACGTCGTTGTCGATGTAGCCGACCGCGGAGGCCTTGACAAAGTCGTAGCCGAACGGTCCGAGCGCTTGAACGGTGTCGCCCCCGGTGCTCGGTCCCTGGTTGAGGCAGGCGTTCGTGAGCGAGGAGCAGACAACGAGCGAGTGGCAGTGCGAGGTGTCGTACGGCGCGCAGTTTCCGGTCGGCAGCAGGCCACCGGTCACGGCATCGTACAGGGTGGCCGTGACGAGCGGCTCCTTGTCGAGGTAGATCACGCCCAGATTGACGATCTCCCCGGGCGTCGAGTTGATGTCGGCGTACGTGGGGAGGTAGCCGTACGGCGGTGAGAACTGGACCTGGGAGGGGACCGGAGGCGCGCCGATCTTGAAGTACCCGTTCGACCCGGTCACGGTCGTCGGGTTGCCCACGAGGTTCAGGTCCCTACTGATCACCTTCACCTCGACGCCCGCGATCGGGGCGTGCTTGCTCGTGTTGGCCTCGACCGTGCCGATGACGGTCGACTCCTGGACCATGTAGATCGTGTACGCGATCGCCGTCGTCACACCCTGGATCCCGGTGACGTTGGTGGAGTTGCTGAGGTACCAGGCCAGAATGAACGTGAGGTAGTCCGCGCCGATAGGACCCTTCACGGAGAACGACCCGTTCGCGGTCGTCGAGACGACCGGGCAGGTGTTCTGCGGGCAGAGGCACGTGCCCATGCTGTTCGCCTGGACCGAGACGCCGGCGAGTGCGTTGCCGGAGTAGTTCTTGACGTAGCCGGTGAAGCTCGTCACCGGGCAGCCCGTGTTCGTCGTCGAGGTCGCGGGCCGGACCGGCGAGGCGGGTGCCACCGGCGTCGGGGACGCGAGATACCGGATCTGGCTCTCGTTGAGCGGGCGCAGGTGTCCGGCGAGGACCGCGCTCGAGGCGAGTGCCGGGGCGTCGATCGACCGGTCCAGGAGCGGGTTCGAGCCGACCAGCCCGACCGACGAGCCCGGCGCGGGCGACGGGGCGACCGCGAGGGACTCGGCGGACAGGAGCGGGTGCCCCGGAACGGCGGTCGGAGCCCCGGCGGCCCTCGGAGCTCCGGCGTAGGAAAGCCCCGTCGAGCCGGGCGAGACGAAGAGGAGCGCGAGGAGAAGGATCGCGGCGACGGCGATGCCCTCTCTCCAGCCCCTGAGCCCCGCGGCCGCGGCCCCGCGCGGGGCGACCGCCCCTCGCGCCGCCGGGTCGGGCGGGCATGCTAGTGAATCTCTCGCAGGGGGAGCCCGACCGGTGTGACCGGCGGATACGGGCGGGTACATACGCAAGGCGGTCGAACGGAGTAGGGTCCTTAAACCTTTAGACGAGATAGCGCGCTAACGGCGAGTGTATCCGCCCTCCTTCCGACATCGGCGGCGGCCACCGGGTCCTCCGGGTCGCTCGAGGCCGGCACGCGACCTGGGCGGTGACGCCCCTTTGGGCCCATGAGGTTTATAGACAGGGTCACTCTGGCGGCTTCCGTCGGAGCGTAGAGAATCCATGGACGTGCCGCTGTATGCGATCGCGCTCATCCTGTTCTCCGTCCTCTACCTCGGGATCGGGATCTACCTCGCCTACGTGCTGCTCATCACGCTCGTGATCATGTTCCTCTACCTCACGCTCCGGCACGGTCGGCTTCCCGAGAACTACCCTCACGGGCTCGGGGATACACTGATTACCGTGATCTTCATCGGCGTCACTTGGGGCATCTTCACCTACCTCGCCCCGAAGGACCCGATCCCGTTCGTGGGCTCGGGACTCACCTACACGCATGGCCAGGTCTCTCTGCTTCCGTTCATCGCGATCTCCCTCGTCCTCGTCGTGGTCTTCCTCGGGATCGGCGCGTTCATCGCGAGGGACCTCCAGGGCGGACTCGGAGGCGGCACGACGAGCGCGAACCTCGGCGGGGACAACAAGCCGAAGCAGGGCGTCGGGGCGTAGTCCGCCCCGGCCGTCCGACGGCGTCCACGCAGGGTCTAAGTAACGGACGCCCTATCGGAGAACCGTGGCGACGCAGCCGACCTGCGGCCAAGTCCGTCGTTACCTCTCCGACCTCGCTCAGGGGCGCACCGGCCAGGTGGATCCGACGACCTGGCAGACACTGCTCAACCGAGGGGCGGTCACGGACGCCTCGGGCGCGCCGGCGATCACGACCGCGGGCCGGCACGTCCTCGCGGAGCTCGACGTGCGAGCCTCGCGCACCGACGACCTCAGCCTTGACGCCGTCGCGGACCAACTGAGCCGGGTGCTCGTCGACCTGGACGGCGTCGCCAAGACCGCCGAGTACTTTCTCGCCGAGCTCGGCCCGGTGACGCCCGCCGAGGCGCTGCCGCTACTGCGCCCCGTCGCAGTCGAGCTCGCGAACCGACGGGGATCGCCGGAGGAGCTCGCCGAGGAGTTCCGCGGCTACTGGGGCTCCGTCGAGGTGATGGGGGGCGACCCGCGCGACCGCCTGCTGGCCGCCGCACTTCTCCAGGCGGCCGGCGCGACGATGGAGAAGGTCTACTCGCCGATGATGACGACCGTGCTCAACGTCCGTGAGACCGCCGGCGCGCGCGCCCCCGCCGTCACGATCGCCGCCCTCCTGCACGTCTCCGCCCGGCCCGACGGGCCGATCCCCTACGAATCGTACCTCTCGCTCCGCAAGCTCGCGCGCACCGAGGAGGGAGCGGCGATGCTCGCGGCCACCGGCCAGGGTCCGACCGCCATCCTCGCCCGACGCCAGGCGCTCCTCGACGGGCTGGCTAGAGGGGGCGCGCCCACCGGAGACGACCAGGTCGCCGCGGGCTACCTCGCCGTCTGCGGCGCGGACCCGTCGACGCGACTCGAACGCGTTCGCGAGGCGCGCCAGCTGCTCGGCAACCGATTCCCGAGCCCGTCGGTCGCGGCGGCGCTCGTCGCCAACGCGGACTGGGTCCGACCCGCCGAGCTCGTCAACTGGCTCGACAAGGCGACCGAGATCGCACGGCGTCGCACGCTCGCCCCGTCGACCCGGGAGCTCTCGGCCCTCGGGATGGCGATGGTGCTCGGCCTTCCTCCGAGCGCGCTCGTCGGTCCCGGTGCCCGGCCGGTGCCGCCGCTCGAGCACCTCGCCAACCTCGTCGCGGTCAACGCGTGGGTCTATGGCGAGCTCGTACCCGTCACGGCGGGCGGGACGCTCAACCGCGGACCGTCGTCGTAGACGAGCGCTCGCGCGTCCTCTCGGGGCTCGGGAGACCCAGGTCCTCCGGAAGGGCTCGTCCCTCCCATCGTACGTAGGAAGGGAACCCGATAGACTCGCTCGACCCGAGACCCCGGAAAAGGTTACCGAGGGCGGCGGGCGCCGCCCTCGAACGGTCGCGGGAACCGACTCAGCCGCTCGGGGGAGCCGCGCCCTCGTCGTAGGGCTGTTCCGCCGGGCTCTCGGCCTGCGGCGCCGGCTCCGCGGGCGCCTCGGCCCCGTACTCCTGCATCGGGGCGGGGGGTTGTCGGCCGCCGCGGCGCGCGAGGAGGATGCCGATCACGAGCCCGACGACGAGCAACGCCGCCAGGAGCCCGAACGACAGCAGCATCCCCGTCGACGAGGAGGTCGTCGACGTCACCTTCGCGGGAGGCGGCGGGATCGGAGCGAAGGTCGCCTGCACCGAGAGCGGGCCCGTGACCGTCACCGTGGGGCTCGGCGTGGTCGTGTTCGTCCAGCCTGCGCCCGTGCCGTTCCAGCTCACGAACTCCTGGCCCGTGCTCGGCGTCGCCGAGAGCGTGACCTGCGAGCTCGCATTGACCCAGGCGGAGGCGCTGACGGTTCCGCCCGTGCCCCCGTTGACGCTCACGAAGAACTGCTCGGAGTACGCGACCGTCACGGTCGTGTCGGTCGAGACGGACGTGCTGACGTTCACGGTGTTCGAGATCCATCGAGTCCCCGTCCCCGTGTAGACCGCCGGGGCCGTGAGCTTGTAGGTGCCGTTGAGCCCAGCGATGACCAGGGAGCTGCCCGTGCCCGTCGCGCCGGTCGTGCCGACCGAGACACTCCAGCTGACCGTCGCCGGCAGGCCCGTCTGGGCCACCGTGAGCGAGTAGACGGTCGGCGGCGGGATCGGTGTCGGCAGGAACTGGGCGGTCTCCGTGATGGGACCCGCGGGCGTCACCGTGATCACGAGCGCCGTCGAGTTGACCGACCCGGCGCCGGTGCCGTTCCAGCCGGTCAGGCTGAACCCGGCCGACGGGACCGCCGTGAGCGTCGTCGGCGTGGCCCCCGCGAACCAGTAGGTCCCGGGCCCGCCGAGCGTGCTCGAGATCGTCCCGCCGGGCGTTGCCACGAGGCTCGCCGCGTACTCCGTCGCGTAGGCGACCGAGAGCGTGCCGTTCGCGACGAGCGCCATCGAGCCTGCCGTGATCGTGAGGCTCGAGGAGATCGACGTGACGACGAACCGCGTCGTGTCGGAGCTGTTGAGATAGACCGTCGGCGCCGAGACCGCGTACGTTCCGTTGGTGAGGTTGCCCACCTTGAACGGACCGACCCCCGTATAGGTGACCCCGCCGACCGAGACCGACAGCGGGACGCCGGCAGGGAGGCCGGATGCGTTCACCGTGAGGTTCCAGGTGGGCGGCAGGTTCGGCCGGAACGTGCCGAGCTCCGTCACCGGGCCCAGCGGCGAGACCGTCGGGTTGACGGTGCCCGTAGAGACCGCACCGCTGCCCGCTCCCGTCCAGCCGACGAAGTGGTAGCCCTGCGACGGCGTCTCGTTGAGGGCGACGGAGCGCCCCCGATCGACCCACTGCGACCCGGGCGTCACCGAGCCGCCGACGCTCGACGTCACCGTGAGGTAGTACATCGGCGAGTAGACGATCTCGACGATCGCCGAGCCGTTCAGGACGAACGTGCCCGGGGCCTTCGATGTCGCCTGGGTCTCGTTCATCACGAACGGTAGGTACTCGACCGAGCTCGCGTAGTAGCCCGTGCCGCCGGCCATGTAGACCGCGGAGCCGTTCACCGAGTAGCTCGTGCCACCGCTCAAGGTCAGCAACGTCGTGCTCGTCGTGACCCCGATCGAGGTGCTGCCGAGCTCGAGCGACCACGCGGTCCCGTTGGGAAGGCCCGTGGCGACGAACTCGGTCGGGAAGTCCCCGCTTGAGGCGGCCGAGGCGCTGTAGGAGACCTTGACGAGCGGAGACGTCACCGCGTTGAGCGGGTCGATCGCCTTCGTCGAGGGGATCCAGAAGTTGCTCGAGCCGTCCGGGATCGTCCAGAGCGTATAGTAGACCGGCCCCGCCGATGCGTCGACCGTGATCGCCGGGCCTGTCGAGTTGTAGTAGGTCCAGGGACCGGTGGCCGAGTTGCCGATACTGACGCCCCAGTTCGTGCCGTTGGGGAGACCGTTCTCCTCGAACGTCAGCGGGAACGTCAGGTTCATGCACCCGCCGCCGTAGGCCGTATTGCGGCACCACGCCAAGAACAGGAAGTTCGCCGTTTCGTTGATGGGACCGTTCGCCGTGAACGTCACGTTGTCGTTGGTCGTGCTCACGCTACCGTTGCCGATCCCCGTCCACGATTGGAACGAGAGATTGAGGCAGATGTAGCAGAACGAAGTGGCGTAGTTGTGCGGCGAGATCGACTCTGAGATCGAGGTACCGAGGGCGACCCACGTGGCACTCGGTGCGGGGCTCATCGTGTAGTTCGCGTAGCCGTACTGCAGGTAGTAGTACTCGATCGGCGGCACGGTGAGAACGTTGACGAGAACCTGCTCGGTGTAGGTCGCGGTGACCGTCGTGCTCGCGGCGAAGGAGGTGGGGCTCGTCGAGGAGAGGGTCGCGTAGTAGTTGACCCCGTAGCTCGTGTTGACCTCGTCGACGTTGAACTGGACGACCTGGCTCGGAGGGACCCCCGAGACCGTGATCGTGCTCCCGGCCGTCGCGGTGAACTGGTTGTACTGGACCGACGCGCTCCAGCTCGCCCCCGAGGGAAGCCCGGTCTCCGAGAAGGTGAGCGAGATGCCGGTGCCCTCGAACAGGGTCGACGTCACGACCTCCGAGCCACCCGTGCCGTAGGCGAAGTAGCAGTAGCTGAACGCGGGACAGTTCAGGAGCGTCCATGCGAGCATCACCTTGTCGCCGGCCGTCACCATCGAGGAGTAGGTCCCGGGCCACGGGCTGTAGAAGTAGTAGCGGCCGTAGTCGAACGGCATCTCCGAGGCGTACGGGTACACCGTGACCGGGCTCGTCCAGGTGAGGCCCCCGTCGGTGCTGTTCATGTAGAACTGCTGGGCCAAGTGGCACTGGTCGGTTCCCGGCGTACAGACGGCGGCGTTGAGGAACGAGAACTGGAGGTGAACCGTCCCGCGGTCGTCGACGGCGATCGACGGGTTGTAGGCGCTCGAGTACCAGCCGCCGTTCGGGTTGATCATCGACGACGGCAGAACGTTGTCCGGCGCCGACCAGCTGCTGGCGTTGTTCGTCGAGTCCTGGACGAAGATGGTCTCGCCCTGGTAGTAGGTGCTGCAGTAGAAGCCGTAGACCCCCTCGTTCAGGCAGTAGTTCCCCGCCAGCCCGGCGGCGTAGGTGACGTAGACCTCCCCCGTGACGGTGCTGTAGGCGAGGTACGGCTCGGGATCGAAGTAGGTCGACGGGTAGAACAGGTCCACCCACTGCGCGTACTTCGTGGCCGCCGCGTAGGTAAAGGTGGTGCCGTTGTTCGTCGTGGTCGCGACCTCGATGGTCGCGGTGTAGTTGTAGCTGCAGCACGGGGTCGTGACGTAGGTGGAGCCGAGCCCGGTCGTGTAGGCGACGAAGACGCGCCCGTTCGGGGCCACGAGGATGTTCGGGTTGCCCGCGATCTGCGTGGTGTCGCTGTAGGAGTAGTCGTAGCCCGAGACCGTCGTCAGCGTGACCGGCTTGCTCCAGTTGAGCCCGCTGTCGTTCGAGTAGGCGAACTCGACCGAGCCGGAGACCGTCGTCGAGCAGCAGTAGTACAAGGGCTTCTCGACCGTCTCCCAGGTCGCGTAGATCGTGTCGCCGATCGCCGTGATCGACGGACGGAGGTCAGGGAACCCGGCCTGCGGGCAGCTCGTGAGGTTCGTCTCGTTGACGACCGTCGGCGTCGACCAGGAGGTCCCGTTGTTGTAGCTGAACGCCATCACGAGGCGCGCGTAGTCGATGTGGTAATAGTTCCCGCAGTACATGTTCTCGGGCGGAGCGGTGTACGAGTACGTGGACTGGCTCGAGTAGTTGTACTCGATGTAGGCCATCGCGAACGTGCCGTTGGGCAGGGAGGTCAGCGACGGCTGGAACGCGCTCGAGTAGTTCGCCCCGCCGCCCGTGCACACCGGGTTGCCCACGTAGATCGGGTTCGACCAGGTCGTGCCGAAGTCCGGCGAGACGATGAAGCCGACCTCCGTGTCCGCGTCGGGCACCGAGGAATTGCCGACCATCGCGCGGCACGGGGACTGGTTCGTGTAGGCCGTGTAGGCCACGCCCGTGTACCCGCTCGTCGTCACGTTCGCGGACGGCTCGTTCGTGTTGTTCCAGCAGAAGTAGGCGTACGGACACGTGTTCGTGCCCGTCGGGGGGTTGGCGACCGCGTGACTCTCGAAGAAGGTCCCCCGGCCCGACGAGGCTGCCGGAAGCACTCCCGCGGGCTGCGACACTTTCGGGGCACTCGAGCCGGCGCTGGAAGCGGCCGAGGCGTGCAGGGCCGACTGGGTCGTCGACACGGGCAGGGTCGTCGAGGCGAGCGTACCCGCTACGGTCGGGCTGGCACTGGCGCCGCCGATCACGGCGAGGGCACTCACGAGCATCAGCGCGACCACGGCCAGGGCGCCGAGTGCGGAGGCGCTCCGACGGGCGCGCGAGGGACTCGCGCGCGACGCCGCGAGCGGCGTCGAGGAGGCCCCGGTCGAGTTCGTCGACGGCTCACTCATTGGTTGGCCTCCGTTGTCCCGGCATCAGGAGCACTCGTTGTGGACTCGCCGGACTCCTCGGGGGGACCCGGGGGAGAGCGCCGGCGGCGGGCCAAGAGCATTCCGAGCACCAGTCCGATGAGGAGACCGACGATCGCGAGCCCGATCCAGGCGATCGGACTCGACCAGATCGAGCTGGTCCCCGTCGTCGTCTGCGTACCGGGCGTGAGCAGGGGCGCGAACGTCGCCACTTCCGTGATCGGCGCCGTCACCTTGACGCTCTGGTTCGCGATCGGGCCGTTGTACGAATTCGCGCCGGTCCCGGCCCATCCGACGAAGCTGTAGCCGCTCGCGGGGGTCGCGCTGAGGAGAACCGAGCCGCTCTGAGCGAACCAGCCGGAGGCCGGGTGGACCGTGCCGCCGACGGTCGTCTCGATCTGGACCCAGAAGCTCAGCGAGAAGCTCACCGTGAGCGTTGTGTTGTGCGTCACGGTGATCGAGGGCTGAACGCCGATCGGCGTGTACTCGGTGAGCCCGTCGGGCGAGAGCGCGTTGCCGACCGAGACGGTCAGCGGCCCACCCGCATGGAGCCCGTTCACGATGATGTCGCTCCCGGTGGACGAATAGCCGGTGCCGTTGAGCGCGACCGACCACGAGGTTCCCGAGGCGAGCGCCGTCGCGAGGTGGAAGTCGACCCAGAACACCGGGATCACCGGCGGCGTCGGCAGCGCGAACGACGCGAGCTCCGTCACGGGTCCGGCCATGACGATCGTCTCCTGCGAGACCGGGCCGGGTCCGGTGAAGCTGCCGAGACCGGTGCCGTTCCAGCCCAGGAAGACGTACCCCGTCTGCGGCGTCGCCCCGAGGGTGACCGTCGCGCCGGAGGAGACCCAGACGCTCGTCGTGTAGGTGGCGAAACCGATCGTCGCGGAGGCGTAGCCGCCCGCCGTCTGCTGCAGCGTGAGCAGATACTGCGCCGCAAAGTTCTCCGTGACGACCGTGCTCCCCGTCGTGCAGATCGTCGACGAGAGGTGGCTCGTCGGGATATAGCGGGTGAGCTGGTTCGCCGAGTACGCGTAGGGGATGGAGAGCGGGTACTGCGATCCCGGCGCGTTGCACGCGAGGAGGTTGTGGACGACGAGGGTCGAGTGGTTTGTCGAGTAGCCGATCCCGCCGACGAACACGGACCACCAGGTCGAGTTGTCCAACCCGACCGCCACGAACGTCAGGTTGAAGCGGCTTCCGGGGACCGGGTAGAACACCGCCGACTCGACGATCGGTCCGTTCGCGGTGACCGACGCCGTCGCGTTCGAGCCGGTGTAGCTTCCCGCACCCGTGCCGGACCAACCGCCGAAGACGTAGTTCGTCCCGGCCGTCGCGACGTAGGAGGCGGAGGCGCCAGAGACGAGCCAGTGCGCGCCGGCGGCGCTGACAGTCCCACCCGTCGAGGCGCCGACGCTGACCTCAAAGCTCTGGGCGAAGTCGATCGTGTAGGTCGAGCCGGTCGTCACGGACATCGTCGCGGAGACACCGGTCGGCGCAAAGCCCACGGTCGAGTTCTGCGAGGTCACCGGGAACGCCTGGACCGGGAAGGTCCCGGGTCGCGTCGACACGTTGATCCACGGCGTGTCCGAGCTGTAGGTCGTCCCGTTGAAGGCGAAGTGCCACACGGTCCCGGCGGTGAGGCCCTGGGCCTCGAACGAGACCGTCCCCAACGGCGCCGAGAGGTCGATGTAGGCGAAGGTCAGGTTGATCTCCGGATTCAGCGGGATGATCACCGGGCTCGCGGGGGTCGAGCTGCCGATGTAGCCCCAGCCCGCGGTCGACGACGTGGCGCTGATCTGCCCGATCGTGTGCGCGCCGGTCTCGACCGAGGAGATCGTGACCGACGTCGTACCGGCCGCCGAGTAGTTGGTGCCGTCGAACGTGAAGCTGTAGGTCGACGTCGACGGGAGCCCGATCGGGTTCACCTGGACGTTGTAGTAGCTGAGACCCGCCCACCAGGCCGTCTCGTTCACCGGCGTGCCCATCGTGACGTTCGCCCAGGAGCCGCCGCCCGTGTAGTTGCCGAGGCCGGTGCCGTTCCAGAACGACGGATAGACCCCGTCGCTGTAGGTCTCGAGCGTGACGACGGTCCCCGCCGCGAAGTACCAGGGGAAGGCCGGCGTCGTGTAGGTGCCCACGCAGCCCGTGCAGAGGAACGTCTCGTTGTAGAAGTAGTAGTAGTCACCGGTGTAGCTCCCACCAATGTACGCCTGGATCTCACCGTATTCGACGTGGTTGAACGGTTGGTAGAACGCGACCAGCCCGTACTGAACCGAGTAGTTGAACACGATCGTCGCGTTCGTCGTGAAGGTCTGCTCCTCGCTCACGCCGGTGCCGGGTGCGATGATCGTATTGTACGAGGCGGGGACGTTGTCCGCGATGACCGTGACCGTCACGTTGTAGGGGATGTCCGTGACGGTCATCGACGGCGAGGTCGTCGCGAGCCGGTAGCCGTTGAGCATGAACGACCAGTTCGTGCCGACCGGGAGGTTCTGCTCGGTGAAGTTCACCGAGACCGTCTTGCCCGTGTACGGGAAGGCGACCTCAAGACGGTTCGAGTAGCTGTAGTTGTAATAGAAGTTGTAGCCCTGGCCGGTGTAGACGGAGCTATAGGTGTTGCTTTCCGGCTCACCGAGCGTGAACCCGAACACCGGGTACGTCGAGTTGAGGCCCAGCGCGGCCGTCTTCAGCCCGAAGTAGTTGTCGAAGCAGTAGTAGTACGAGCACGAGGCCGTCTTATGGTCGTAGTCGACCACGGCCGGCGCCGTCCAGGTGATCCCGTCGGTGCTCGAGGCCTCCCACTGCGAGAACGTGTACTCGACGGGTGAGCAGCTCGACCCATAGCAGTAGGTGAGGTTCGACCAGGTGAACGTCACGTACAGGGTCGAACCGACCCACGCGATCGACGGGTTCCACACATCATCGGAGTTGCTCTGGTCGAGCGACGCCTGGATGGTCGTCGTCGTCCAGCCGGTGACGGTGAACGGCGAGCCGGTGCCGGCGTAGATGCCCATGCTGTAGTAATTGCTGTACGGGTAGGGGGAATTCTTCGTGTAGGTCCCCATCCACACGGCGTAGACGGTCTGGCCGTTCGCCGAGAAGACGAACTGGCTCGTCGGGGTCGACTGGAAGTAGCCTGGAAGATAGATCGCGTCCATGTAGCCGTTGGACTCGCCGAGACCGGTCTTGATCGTGAACGGCGCCGCCCAGGTCGTCCCGTTGTTCACGGAGGTCGAGAAGACGAGGTTGGCACCGTAGTCGTAGCAGTAGCCAGATTGGTAGTTCACGCAGGTCTGGTTGGTGAAGTAGGAGACGCCGAGCGTGCCCGTCTTGTTGACCTGAAGCCAGCCGCCGAAGCTCGTGTAGCCATCGGTCGAGTTCGCCCCCGGCAGCGTGTACGGCCCGTTCCAGCTGACACCGCCGTTCGAGGAGTAGACAACGTTGAGGGCGATCGGGTTCCCGCAGCACGAGCCGTAGGCATAGCTGAGGGACGTGGTTGTCGTATTGCTGATGTTCTCGTAGAGAACGTAGACCGTGTCCCCGTAGGCCACGATCTGGGGTCGCGCGATGTTGCCGTTCGAGTTGATCGTGAGCGGCGCGGTGAACGACGCGCCGTTGTTCGTCGAACTCGTGAAGGCGAGGCCGTCGCCGGCACGGGAGCTGTACTCGTACTGGGGCGTGGTGCTGTTCTCCTCGACCCAGGCGCCGTAGATGAGACCGGACGACGAGGTCGTGAACGTCGGCTCGATGCCGTTGAAGTACGAGCAACCGCCGCCGCCGCTGATGTTGAGGGGGGTTCCGAAGTTCACGCCGCCGTTCGACGACGCGTCGAACGCGACGACGTAGCTGAGGTTCCCGGGCTGGGACAGGCAGCCGGGGGGGTTGCCCTGCGTCGCATAGTCGTAGGCGACGCCAAGGTGCCCGTTCGAAAGCTTGAGGAGATTCGGGTCCGTGAATCCCGAGTAACAGTAATTGAAACTGTAGTTGTAGTTGCCGGAGGAGAAGCCGCTGTGCGAGCAGGCTCCACCCTGAGTGACGTGGCTGGAGGCGAAGGTCGAGTTGTTCCCCCAGAAGGGGACGGTCGCGTTCGGGCCGGAGATGAGCGGGGAGCTCGGGAGCGCCCCCGATCCTCGGGCGGGCGGCGCAGCGGAGCCCGACGGGGACGTCGGAGTCGCCGCGGCGACGTGCGTCGGGCCTAGCGGCGCTCTCGGCGGAGCGGCAGCGGCGGCCGTCGGCCCTCCCACAAAGACCGTAGCGAGCCCGGTGGCGACGAGCGCCACGAGCACGAGGACCACAGAGATGTTTCTCAACCGGCGTGCGCGCCCCGAGTCCGAGACTCTGAGCATGCGCCGCCCCACCGCGACCCCTGTTAAATACCTTTATACAATTGCCAGACGGGAAACCTCGGGGTTTACGCTCCTCTCCGGTGGGCCGGCGGGTCGGGCCCGCCGAACGCACCGAATCGTTTTGAACCGGGACAGTGCTGACGGGTCGATGGCCGGGTACGCGGACGCCGCCCATGTCGCCGTGAAGAGCCCCGTCTCGATCCCATGGGTGGTCCTCGCCTCGGCGCTCGCCGGTCTCGGGGTCTTCGCGATGGTCCTCTTCCTCTACACGTTCCAGTTGATCTACCTCGGCGGGATCCTTCCGATCGTCACCGGGACCCTCATGCTGTTCGACCGCCGGGCCGGGGCCGACAGCGCCGCGTAGTCGAGCGTCCGGTCGATCCGTCATGGGCGAGCCGAGAGACCTCGCGATCGTCAAGCTCGGCGGCAGCGTCCTCACCAGGAAGGGCGAGGCCGAACGGCTCCGACCCAAGGTGCTTGTGCGGCTCGCGGAGGAGGTCGCGGCCGCGCCGGGGCCGGTCGTCCTCCTCCACGGGGCCGGATCGTTCGGGCACCCGGGGGCGGTCCGGTTCGGGCTCGCCCGGCCGCCGGAGCCGTCGACGACGTCCGCGCACCGCACTCGAGGGGCGGCGGTCGTCTCGGCGGAGGTCCGGCGTCTGCACCTCGCGGTCCTTCGAGCGCTCGTGGCTGCGAAAGGCCGCCCCTGGTCGCTCCCTCCGTCTGCCCTCGCCGTCAACGACGCGGGCCGGCTCGACCGCCTCGACACCGCCCCGTTCGCGTCGGCCCTGTCGGCCGGTATGCTGCCGGTCGCCTTCGGCGACGTCGTCCCCGATACCGCCTGGGGGCACTCGATCCTCTCCGCCGACACGATCGCTCTCGCGCTCACGCGGGCGCTCCGCCCCCGGCGGGTGCTCTTCGTCAGCGACGTGCCCGGCATCCTCGAGCGAGTCCCCTCGGGCCGACCCCGCATCGTCCCGGAAGTGACCGAGGCGCTCGTCGAGAGCCTCTCGGAGCGGACCGCCGGACCCGATGTCACCGGCGGGATCCGCGGGAAGGCCGCCGCGATGCGGGCGATCGCCGGGCTCGGCGCCGACGCAGCCCTTATTAGCGGACTCTCTCGTGGGACGCTCGCGCGTGCCCTCGAGGGCCGACCCGTCCCGGGCACGTGGTGCCGAGCGCAGGCGATCTTGGTGGAACGAACGTGACCGACCCGTCCGGAGTGGACCTGAGCCACCGGAAGGCCGAGCACGTCAAGGTCGTTCTCGACGGGGATGTCGAGGGCCGCTACCGGTACTGGGACGACATCCGGCTCATCCACAACGCGCTGCCCGAGATCGACTTCGGGGACATCGACAGCTCCGTCGAGCTCCTCGGCCGACGGCTCGCGGCCCCGCTCGTCATCACGGGGATGACCGGCGGCTTCCCGGACGCGGCGAAGATCAACGACAACCTCGCCCGGGCCGCCGCCGAGGTCGGCGTCGCGATGGGCGTCGGGAGCGAGCGGGCGGCGATCCTCAAGGGCCAGTTCCCCGAGAGCTACGCGGTCGTCGCGCGCCACGACGTCCCGCTCAAGTTCGCGAACCTCGGCGCCCCGCAGATCATTCCGCAGGGGCCCGGCGACCGGGTCGTCGGGCTCGAGGAGGCGCGGGCCGCGATGGAGCTGATCCACGCGCACGTGCTCGCGGTCCATCTCAACTTCCTCCAGGAGATGGTGCAGCCCGAGGGGGACCGTCGCGCGCGCGGCGCGCTCGACGAGATCGGCCGGCTCACGCGAGAGCTCCCGGTCCTCGTCAAGGAGACCGGGGCCGGCATCTCCCGCCAGGTCGGGGAGCGCCTTCGGGACCGCGGCGTCAAGGCGATCGACGTGAGCGGGACCGGCGGCACGTCGTTCGCGGCCGTCGAGCACCACCGCGCGAAGGCGCAGGGCGCCGTGCGGGAGGCCCGCGTGGGCAAGGTGTTCTGGGACTGGGGGATCCCCGCGCCGGTCTCGGTCAAGGAGCTCGTCCCGGTCGGACTTCCGCTCGTCGCCAGCGGGGGGGTCCGCAGCGGCCTCGACATCGCGCGGGCGGTCGCGCTCGGCGCGAGCGCGGCAGGGATCGCGGGCGGGGTCCTCAAGGCCGCCGCGACGAGCTACGAGGCGACGAAGGCGGAGCTCGCGCAGCTCGTCTACGAGCTCAAGGTGGCGATGTTCCTCACGGGCAGCAAGAGCGTCGCGGAGCTCCGCCGGGTCCCGCACGTGATCGTCGGCGAGACACGCGAGTGGCTCCTGCGCTGAGACCGACCCGGGCGACGGACCTCCCTCTCGACCCGACGGAGGTGCACCGGGAGAAGGTCGCCTGGAGTCGGGCCCATCCCGGCGCCCCGATCCCCTCGAACGTCGCCTGGGTCGCGCAACGACCCGCCGGGGAGCGGTCGCGCTACGGCGCCGTCCGCCGCAAGCCGACCCGGACGCTCTCCGGCGTCGCGGTCGTCGCGGTGATGACGGCACCGGCGGTGTGTCCGCACGGCCGCTGCACCTACTGTCCGGGGGGCGTCGAGATGAACGCGCCCCAGAGCTACACGGGCGAGGAGCCCTCGGCGCTCCGCGGCGCTCAGTTCGGCTACGACGCCCGCGCCATCACGGCGCACCGGCTCGAGGCGCTCGAGACGATCGGGCACCCGACCTCGAAGGTCGAGGTAATCGTGATGGGGGGGACGTTCCCGTCCCGGCCGCCCGCCTACCAGCGCGCCGTCCTCAAGGGGATCTTCGACGGGCTCAACGGCGAGGTCTCGCTCGGCCTCGCGGAGGCGCAGCGCACCAACGAGAGCGCGCGCCGTCGCTGCGTGAGCCTCACCGTCGAGACCCGACCGGACTGGTGCGACGGTCGGGTCCTGCCGGCGTTGCTCGACGGAGGCGTGACGCGCGTCGAGATCGGGGTGGAGTGCCTCGACGAGGAGGTCCTCGATCGCGTCGGCCGCGCCCACGGGGTCGAGGACGTCGCTCGCGCGACCCGCGAGGCCCGCGACCGGGGGCTCAAGCTCTGCTACCACCTCATGCTGGGGCTGCCCGGCATGGACCCTCAACGGGACCTTCGGGACCTCACCCGCATCTGGGACGACCCGGCGTTCCGGCCGGACATGGTGAAGCTCTACCCGACGCTCGTTCTCCCCGGAACCGAGCTCTACGAGGCGTGGCATCAGGGACGGTACGAGCCGTACGACGCCGACACCGCGGCCGAGCTCCTGGCGGAGATCAAGGCGCGCCTGCCGCCGTGGGTGCGAGTCCAGCGGATCCAGCGCGACATACCGGCCCGGCTCATCGCGGCGGGGGTACGAGAGAGCAACCTCCGCCAGCACGCGCAGCGGCTCCTCGCCGACTCCGGCCGTCGCTGTCGCTGCCTCCGCTGCCGCGAGGTCGGCCGGTCGGCGACGCCGGCCGCCTCCGACCTCGAGCTCCAAGAGCTCCGCTACGAGGCGGCGGGGGGCCAAGAGCGGTTCTACTCGTTCGAGGACCCCGCGACCGACACGGTCGCCGCGTTCCTTCGCCTCCGCATCCCCTCCGACGCGACGGAGGGCGGGCTCGACGCGCCCGTCATCCGGGAGCTGAAGGTCCTCGGCGCCGAGGTCCCGGTCGGCGGCGCGGCCGTCGGCGCGGCCGCCTACCAGCATCGCGGGCTCGGTCGCGCGCTGCTCGACCGGGCGGAGGCCGAGGTCGCCGCGCTCGGTCACGCCAAGCTCTTCGTGACGAGCGCCGTCGGGACCCGGAGCTACTACCGCCGCCGTGGCTACGACGAGGCGGGTCCTCACCTCGTGAAACCGCTTTTCGCCTAGCGCAACCGCCGCGGCCGGGCAAGCCTTATCCACGCTCCCGGCTCGGCCGACCCCGAGTGACGGACATGGCCCGGAACATCGAGGTCGAGCCCCTCCGAACGATCCACATCGAGGAACAGGGTATCGAGCTCGTCGAGCGCAAGGGGCTCGGCCACCCCGACTCGATCGCGGACGGCGTCTCGGAGAGCGTGAGCCGGGCCCTCTGCCGCCTCTACCTCGACGAGTTCGGCCGCATCCTCCACCACAACACCGACGAGACCCAGGTCGTCGGGGGCGCCTCCGAGCCCAAGTTCGGCGGCGGGAAAATGACGCAGCCGATCTACGTCCTGCTCGTCGGCCGCGCGACGACCGAGGTCAACGGCGAGAAGCTCCCGATCCGCTCCGT
>DAHUYN010000007.1 GCA_027315165.1 Thermoplasmata archaeon
CTTCGCCGCTCGACCTCGGTCGTCGGCGGCCTCGGCGGGGTGGACCCAGACCGGTGGCCGGCGGGTCGGCTCGTCGGGCGCGGGGGGATTTGAACCCCCGACCGCCGGGTTAGGAACCCGGTGCCCTATCCAGACTAGGCTACGCGCCCCGTAGAGGGAGGCTCTACGAGGAGCATTTACGCTTTCGCTCGACCCGACCGTTCCGCCGGCCGCGGCGGCTTCGAGGGCTCTACGCGTCCCCGCGTCCGCGACTCGCGCGACGACCCGCGCTCAGGGGTGTGACCCGCTGCCGTCGGAGGTCGGCGCGTGAGGCTCCGGCGTCGCCAGCAGCGGGAGCAGCTGCACCGGGTTCGGGAGCCGCTCGGGCGGCCGGTACTCGGAAAGGGGACGACCGTCGATCGTCACGACCTTCTGCGCGACGGAGGCGCAGTAGCCGCACTCGGAGCAGGCGACGTGCTCACAGTCGTGGGCCGCCACGCGCCGGATGAACTCCTCGGGGAACGCCGAGTTGTCGACGCGGATCCCCCGGAGGGCACGGAACGCCTCGGAGAGCGGCTCGACGACGCTCGGGTCGGCCCCCTGTTGCCCCAGCTCCTTGAGCGTCGCGTAGGGCCCCTTCAGCTGCACGAGACTGAGGAGGTCGAGCAGGTTCCCATCGTACCGTCGGGCGGCATAGGCGCTCGCCGCCCGGAGCAACCAGTCGGTCGAGCGGTTGCGCCCCGCGATCTTGAACCGGGCGATGCCGCGCTCCTCGAAGAAGGCGAGGTCCTCGGGCCGGACGAACTCGGACTGGATCAGGGTCGCGGGGTCGCGCACCATCTCGAGGCCGCACTCGAGGAGGGGGTACTCGAGCGCCGGGCCCGCGTGCTCGGGCTGGCCGGAGAGCGAGATCGTGTTGAGGTGGTGCGCCCGGAACGGGCAGCCCGGAATGCAGGTCTGGTTCACGAGCACCTCGACCCTGGCCCCGAGGCGGACGAGCCCCTGGAGGAGGCGGAAGTCCCGGTTCCCCTCCTCGATGACGATCGTGTCGGCGCCGAGCCGCAGGAAGTACTCGCCCTGCGTCACCGATCGGATCCGCGCGAACGCCGAGACGGAGATGGGGATGGTCGCGTGGGCGTTGCGGATCGCCTCGACGAGGATCGGAAGGCTCACGACGAATCCGTCGACCCCGAGGTCGAGGAGTTGGGCGACCTCGCGCGAGAACGCGGCGGAGAACCCGGGCGAGTACTCCTTGAGCGCGAGGTCCCCCGTGTTCATCGTCGCGTAGAACTTCCGGCCGGCGGCGTGGACCTTGGCGACGTGGGCCCGGAACCGGTCGGGGTCGACCTGAGGCAGGACCCGGGCGGGACGCCCGCCCCCCGTGAGCGAGACCGCGAAGTTCCCGAACAGCGTCGTCACGGGGAGGTCCCCGAGCCGCTCGACGAGCCCGTTGTCGAAGTTGGAGGCGAGGACGATCTCCACGGAGGTGCCTTCGCGCCACGAGGGTCCGCGGAGATAAACCCAGCGTTTGGTGCCGGCGGACTCCGCCGTTCCGAGAGAGGAACGGGCGGGCGAGGTCGGCCCTACGGGGCCCGGGGCAGGATCCGGTCGTACCGGTGGTCGACGAGCGTGCGGAACTGGGCCGCCGGCTCCTGCGTCACCTCGATCCCCTCGAGGTGCTGCTGCAGCGTCGGCAGCACGGGCCGCCGCGCGGGCTCGACGGTCGTCGGGGCCCCGCCGATCGCCCCCCCGCCCCCTCGGCCGAGCGCCCCGAGCAGAAGCCGCCCCTCGTGGGACGCGTAGAGGAACGGGTAGACGCGGCACTCTCGCGTCAGGGTCGCGAACAGCGACTCGGGCCTCGCGTGGCTGCGCAGGTTCCCGACGACGAAGACGACGACATCCGCGCTGCGACCCTGATAGGGCGGGACGCGGGACGGGTCGAGGAACACGCGGTGACCCACGACCCCCTCTCGCAATTGGCGCAGCTGCGAGAACGGGAGCCCGAGCGGGCCGACCAGGTGGCCGCCACGACCGGCGGCCTCGACGGCGAACGGCCGCTGCACGAGCTCGGTCACGGCCCACCTCGCGTGGCGGCCGAGTCCGCCGTCCGCTCCTTCGGGGGACGGGGCGCCGCCGAGGCCGTTCGGATAGGTGAGGGTCCCGGCAAGCCCCGCCAAGTGCGTCCACAGCCCCTCGTAGTCGAAGTAGACCGGAAGGTCGGGAGCGTGGAGGTCGACCGGGAGCACCGTGAGACCGCTCCCCCAACGGCCGGCCGTGAGCTCGCGCTCGAGCCCCGCGGCCTCGCGTGGGTCGCGGTGGAAGAACACCCCGAGCGCCGCCTGAGGGCTGAGCCAGGTGAGCACGTTCGTGGGGGTCTGGCTCCATCGCTCGGCGAGCTCGGCCGCGCGGTCCGCGAACGGTCGCAGCAGGGCGAGGGAGACCGCGCGAAAGCCGAACCGGGTCGGGTCGGGGACGTACCGGTCCCGAAGCCACCCCTCGGCGTAGGCGCGACGGCGGGCCGCGTGGTAGGTCGACCGCGGGACGTCGAGCCGCCGCAGCCGCTCCCGCTCGCTCGTCGCCCGGGCTCCCAAGAGCACCGCGATCACGCGGCCCTCGGCCTCCGTGAGCGTCCTCAACGCGGACTCCGGGTAGGCGAGCGAGACCCTAGCATGCCGTCCAATCGGGCTCCGGGCGCCGTGCACATGAGGTTATGCCTCGAGGGCGGGCTAGCGGACGATCGAGGTCTCGCCCCGAGGACCCCCAGGAGCGCTGGTGCGATGTTCGGATTTCCGCCCGCCTTGAAAGCCCTGTCGGTGACCGCGCTCCTGCTCGTGACCGCCGGGCTCGCCCTCGCACCCACGGCGGCCGCGGCGCCGGCGTCGGCGAGCCTCCCCGCCACGTTGTTCTCGTCGAGCTGGGCCTACGGGGCCCACGAGAACGCCTCCGGGACCTGGACGAACTCGACGGGGACCTACTCGATCACCACCTTCTTCGGCTGGGACGTCCTGCTCACCGAGACCAACGCGACGCACGGCTTCGCGCTCACCGCGAGCCGCGCGATGGCGCTCGACTTCACGATCCACTACTGCCGGTCCCCGTGCGGACCGAGCTCGCCGTCGGCCCAGGTCGACTACCGGGCGTGGGAGAGCGAGGTCGGCTCGGCCAACTTCACGACCGCCGGAGCGGTGACCGTCAACGGCAGCGAGGTCCCCGGGCTCGCGATCTCGAGCGCCTCGGACGTCGTGCGCGCCTCGGTCACGGAGAACTGGTCGGCCGCGCTCCACGGCCTCCTTCTCGACCGCACGGAGAGCGGAAGCCTCTCCGTGGCCGCGGAGGCCGGCCTCAACGTGAGCTTCTCACCGGCGCTCGGCCTCCTCCCCGAGCCGGTCGCGCCGGGAGAGGTCTGGAACGCCTCGAGCGCCTTTACCGGGAACGGCTCGTGGACCGCGGTGGCCTCGTACTCGAAGCTCCCCTGGAACCAGACCCTCGAGCACGGGGCCGAGTCGCTCAACGGCAGCGTCGCCGGCAGCGGCACGGTCGGCGTCACGGGCGTCGACACGGGCCCGGTCGTCCTCGCCGACGGCTCTGTGACCCAGGGTCTCGCGCTCTCGGTCTCGGGCCCGTTCGCGCTTCGCGAAGGGTTCCTGCTCCTGCCGATCGCCTCCGACGCGTTCGGGGGAGGTGACGCGGCCTGGTCCGACTACTCGAACGGCTCGGTCGACGCGTCGACGGCGTCGCTCGACGTGGCGCCGAACGCTCCGCACATGGGTCTGCTCGCTTCGGCGACGGCGTACGCGCCCCTCCCCGCGCCGGCGAGCTCGCTCGGCGCCGCCGCCCTCGTCACGCCCGTCGCGACGACGAGCCAGGGCTCGGGCGTCGTCCAGGCCCAGCCGGAGAGCGTCGCCGCCTCACAGGCGGGGATGAGCTGCCTCACGGCCGGCAACTGCACCGTCCCGACCGGCCCGGGCGGCGCGCTCGGCCGCTCGCCCCTGCTCCCCGGCCTCGTCGTGGCCGGCGCGCTCCTGTTCGTCGTGGTCCTGGCGATCGCCGTCGTCGCCGAGCGGCGCCGTCTCCCGCCGCCGCGGCACCCGAACGCGTTGCTCTACCCGCCCGGAGCGGCGGGGGTCGTCGCTCAGGGCTCGGCCCCGCCGACGTCGGGGACGGAGAGCCCGCCCGCTGAGCCGGCGCCGGACCCGCTCGACCACCTCTGGTGAGCGCGCGAACGAAAGGCGCCGGTCCGGTCGGTCGAACGGGAGGGCCCGACCCTCGAGGGTCCCGCGGTTGAGGGGGGCGTCAGGGCTCGAGGCCGTCGACCGCCGAGGCCGAGAACGTCGAGCCAGCCCCGATCTCGCCAGAAAAGGAAAGGAGAGGAAAGGGTTCGCGGCCACCCTCCCGTTCGCGCGGGAGGGTGGGCGCGGGGCCGGGGGCTCTCGGATCCCTCAGACGTACTGCTGGTCGTTGTAACAGTACCAGCGGCTGTACTGGGCGATCCAGGTCGCCGGTCGTCCGCAGCGCGGGCACGTCGTCGCCTGGGGGGTCCCCGGCGCGGCGGCCGGCGCACCCGCGGTCGGAGCCATCGGCGCGGCCGCGGGGGCGGGGGCGGCGCCGGGCGGGGCCTGCCAGACGGGCGCGGCCGGGGGCTGCTGCCAGGTCATCGACTGCTGGCGCTGGACGGCGGCGATCGCCGAGTCGAACTTGAGCCAGGTCACGAGGAGGAGGATCCCGACGATGACCCCACCGAAGATGAACCCGAGGATCCACCAGATGAGCATCTTGTCTTTCGCGGCCTGCAGTTGACCGGCGTTGACCATGTCGCGGATGTTGCCGATCTGGATGAAGATGACCAGGTCGACGATGAACCAGAGGATCGCCCACACGCCGAAGATGCCCAGCGCGCCCGCGAAGGCGATCAGGATGGCGATCGTCGCGACCCCCACCAAGAGCCCGATCACCAGGAAGATCAGCGTGACGATCCTCGAGATGTTCAGGAGCGACTTGAGCGAGCTCACCTCGGGAGGCTCGACGCCCGGAGCCATCCCCATCGCCGGATTGTAGTTAGGTGCGGCCAAAGGACCACCGACGGCCCCATTCGAGGGGCCGGTTCTTATACTCTCCTACCGGCGGGAGGAGGGCTACCGGACCACGGGCCGGGCCGCCGGCGTGCGGGGAAGCGGGTAGCGGAGGAGGGCGCCGACCCCGCCGAACGCCTTGGCGAGCATCTCGCCTTCCTCGCTCTGTGTCGAGATGAGCCGGACCTTGGCGGAGGAGGCCTCCGCGCGACGGAACATCCCCTCGACGTAGTCCTCGTTGGAGACGACGGCCATCGGCGAGGTCCCGCACACCGGGCACGGGGCGGCCTCGAGCGCCTCGACCTGGTCGTCCGGGACGATCCGGTCGACCTCGTGTCCGTTCAGCGCGCACCGGAGCCGGAGCTTGTGCCGTCGCAGCCCCTCGCTCACCAAGAGCGTCTCGACGGCGCTCGCGTCGAGCGCCGCCTCGACGTCGCGCTCCCCGAACGCGGCGAGCCCCTTCTCGGCCCGCCGGATCTCGGAGAGGAGCTGCTGGATGATGCGTTTTTCCTCGGTGATCTCGAGCCCCTGGAGCGTCTGGGTCGCCTTCTCGACGAGCTCCTTGAGCCCGTACTCATCGGTGTAGCCGACGTCGAACAGAGGCTGGACGACCTTCTGCTGGAGCTCGTAGTGCAGGTAGGTCTCCTTGTAGAAGTACTCCTTCGTGGCCCCGGGTCCGCCGAGGAGGATCCCCTTGAGGAGGTCCTTCTTCGGCAGGAACAGCTCGTTCGCCATCTCGCCGCATTTCACGAAGAACTCGTGGGCGGCGTGCTCGATCATCCGCTCGAACCGGTGCGCCGACTGCCCCCCGCGGCCGTGCTTGCTGGGCACGAGCGACTGGCGGTTGCGGAGCGGCTCGATCCGCTTGCCCCGGAGCAGGCCGAGCGTGACCTCCGCCCGGTCCATCACGATAAGCCCCCACATCTCGGGCTCGTGGACCATCGCGAGGAGCGGGTCGAGGAAGAACGTCGAGTCGCACCGGTAGAGGTAGGTGTTGAGCGGCTCGGGCGGCTCGACGATGAACGTCACCGGCTCGGACTTGTCCGCGCCGATCGCCTTGTTCCCGACGAAGAAGGCGACCCCGTTCGCCGGCGGCTCGCGGTAGGCCCGGACGCGGCCCATCAGGGACTCGATGGCCCACATCACGTTCTTGCGCGTCGTCCGGCTCTTGATGTTCGAGCTCTGCGCGTACTCGTTCCGAAGGTACCCCATCACGTCCGAGATCTGACGCCCGGGCGGGACGTAGAGCGAGATCAGCTCCGTGGCCCGGCCCCGGGACGCGGCGATCTCGTCGAGCTTCCGCTGGAACGAGTAGCGAACGAGCTGGGCGTCGGCGGACGCGGTCATGGGACCTCACTCGAAAGCGTCGAAGGGTCCGCCGGGCCGGCTCCGAAGAGCCGCGGGGCGCTCGAGGGCCCGTCCCGCGGGCGGCGGAGTCAGAGGAGCCGGCGGATGTGCTCGTCGATGACCTCTTCGGGGTAGGCCCCGACGATCCGGTCGACGAGCTTCCCCTGCTTGTAGAAGAGCAGCGTCGGAATGCTCATGATGCCGAGCGCGCCGGCCTTCTCGCCGTTGTCGTCGCTGTTGAGCTTGCCGAAGGCGACGCGTCCCTTGTACCGCTCGCTGAGCCGGTCGACGATCGGCGAGACCATCCGGCACGGGCCGCACCACGGCGCCCACACATCGACGACGGCGACGGCGCTCTCCGAGGCGAACCGGTCGAACTGAGGGCCGCTGAGCTCTTGAACGGTCATGGGAACGCTCCGAGCGTTTTGAGGGTGAGGGCCTATTAAACCGTTCGCTGGCCCGAGTGCCAGCGCTCGCGGCCCCGGGCGCTCCCCCCGCGACGGGCGCGCCCAAGGACTATCTACTCTCGGGCGATGCTCGGGACATGCAGGGATCCGGTCCTCGGCCCGTGGCCACGTTCCCCCGCCGCGGCGACTCGGACGGCGACGCGGTGCCGTCGCTCACGCGCCTCAGCCGGCCTCCGACGCTCCTGAGCGCGGCGGCCCGCAAGGCGGTGCGCCAGCGAATGCTCCTCCTGCGCCAGGCCTCGCTCGACCGCCTCTCGAACCTCACGGGGGCCCCGACGACGGCGCTTCGCGGCTTCCGTCGCGACCTCACCGAGAGCGGCCTCCCGGACCTGCTCGTGCAGCGGGGCGCCGGGCTGCCGTTCGCCCGGGAGCTCCCGCAGGGCGCGCTATTGTACCTCCTCGTCCGCGCCCTCCGACCGACGCGGATCGTCGAGACCGGGGTCCGCCCGGGCTACTCGACGGCCTGGTTCCTCGCCGGGCTCGAGGCGAACCGGCACGGCGAGCTGATCTCGCTCGGCCCGGGGCCGGCGGCCGGCCGCGCGAGCGGCGTGCGCGAGGTGACGGTCGGGCAGTTCGTCGCCCCCGCGCTTCGAAGCCGCTGGACCCTCGTCCTCGGGAACACCGAGTCCCACCTCTCCACGATCCTCACGGGCGGGCCTCGGGTCGACCTGTTCTTCTACGACAACGGACCGGACCCGGACCGCGCCCGCTTCGAGCTCCGCAGCGGCTGGGCGGCGCTCAGCCGAGAGGGCGTGCTCCTCGCGCACCACGTCGACGCGAACCTCGCGTGGCCCGAGTTCTGCCGGGCCCAGGGGCTCCCGACGCAGACGCTCGACCCGGGCCCCCCGCCGATGGGGGCGCTCGCCATGCGCGGGCGCTAGCGCTCGAGCTCCTCGACGAGGTGCTGGACGCCCGGCAGGATCAATCGCTCGAGCGCCGTCCGGACGGCGCGCTCCGAGCCGGGGAGGGCGAAGACGGGGCGCTGCTTGACGACGAACAGCGAGGCGCGGCTCAGCATCGCGAGCGGGCCGACCTCCGCGAAGCTGAGGGCGCGGTAGAGCTCGCCGAACCCGGCGAGGCTCCGGCCGCCCATCGCCTCGATCGCGTTGACCGTGAGGTCGCGGGAGCTGACCCCGGTCCCCCCGATCGTCAGCGCGGCCTCGACCTGCCGCTCCGCGAGGTACGGCTCGAGCCTCTCGCGGACGTCGGCGACGCTGTTGGCGACGAGGTCGTAGTGGACGACCCTGTGGCCGGCGGCGACGAGGAGGTCTCGCGCGAGGTGGCCCGACACGTCGTCCTCCTCGGTGTGCGTGTCGGAGACCGAGAGGACCACGACCCCGAGGGAACGGCCGCCGTCCAAGTGGTGCCGGCCCGGACCGGACGGCGCGACGCCGGTCATCGGGGCGCCTCGACGACGCGGCGCTTCTGCTTGTCGACGACACGGACGTCGGTCAGTCGGGCCGTCGGGTACCGCCCGCTCGGGTCCTTCTCGAGATACTTCACCATGTCCCACACCGTGAGGAGAGCGACCGTGACGGCGACGAGGGCCTCCATCTCGACCCCCGTGCGGTAGACCGCCGAGACCTCGGCCGTCGCGACGACCTCGCGGGCGGCGACCCGGAGCGAGACCGTGCTGCCCGTGACGGGGACGGGATGGCAGTGCGGGATCAGCTCGGGGGTCCGCTTCACCGCGAGAAGGCCGGCGACCTCCGCGGTCGCGAGCGGATCGCCCTTCTCGACCCGGCCCGCGCGGACCGCCGTGAGGGTCCGGCGCGAGAGCCGAAGACGGCCCTCGGCGACGGCCCGCCGGTAGACCATGGGCTTGTCGTGAACGGGTCGCTGCGACGCCACGCGTTCACCGTCCCGCGGGGCGGGCGAGGGCGAGCCGCGCGAGGACGGTCTCGAGCTGGATCCGCTCGGAGGCTCCCTCCGCGAGGCGGTAGTCGACCTCGCCGAGGTAGTCGACGAGCCGGAGCTTCTCGCGCGGCGCGACGACGGAGTCGGGGATCTCGCCGAGGTAGCTGTGGATCGCCTTGAGGATGTCCTCGCCCGAGGCGCCGCGCTCGGCGAAGAGTCGAACGAGCTGCTGGCGGGCCTTGAAGAAGTCCCCCGAGAGCGCCGCCCCGAGCATCCCCTCGACCTCGTCGCGGAGCGGCACCGTCGCGCACTCGCGGACGGTGTCGAGGGTCACCTCGTCGGCGTACGTCGCGGCGAGCTGCAGGATGTTCGTCGCGCGCCGGAGGTCGCCGTCCGCGGCGGTGACGATCGCCTCGAGCGCCTCGGGGCGGAGCGCCTTGTGCTCCGCGTGGGCGATCTTCTCGAGCGCGTGCCGGACCTGCTCGGCCGTGTAGCCGCGGAAGCGGAACACGGCGCATCGGGACTGGATGGGGTCGATGATGCGGGAGGAGTAGTTGCACGAGAGGATGAACCGGCAGCCGCTTGAATAGCGCTCCATCAGCCGGCGGAGCGACGCCTGGGCCTCGGAGGTGAGGTTGTCCGCCTCGTCGAGGAAGAGGAGCTTGAACCCGACGCCGCCGATCGGGGCGGTCCGCACGTAGCCTTTGATCGTCGTGCGCACGGTGTCGATCCCGCGCTCGTCCGAGGCATTGAGCTCGAGGAAGTTCTGCCGCCACTCCGCCCCGTAGAGGTCTCTCGCGAGGGCGAGCGCCGCCGTCGTCTTCCCGGTCCCCGGTGGACCGGCGAACAGGAGGTGGGGGAGCGACCGCTTCTCCGCGTAGGCCCGGAGGAGCGGGACCACGCCCTCCTGCCCGGCCATCTCGCGGAGCGAGCGGGGCCGGTACTTCTCGACCCAGACCTCCTGGACCGGTTCCGCGGGCATCGGAGGCGTCCCCACCGTCACGGACGAGATTGGGTACATAGGGTTTGCCGCGCGACCCGGCGGGGAGCGTCGACGCCTCGGGACCCCGCCGACTCGACGCGAAGGTTCATCAGGCCCTTCCGCGCCGGTACCGGCCGCGGAGACCGATGGCGCTCGACCTCGCGACGACCGTCGCCCTCGCCGCGACCTGGGGGCTCGTCGGCGGGGTCGTCCTCGTCTGGTTCTGGCAGTCCCGCCAGGCCCGGCGCCTCGACAGCGCGCGGACGCTCCTCGAGCTCAAGGACCGGTTCGACGGACCCGCGCTGCGCGCCGCCCGCCGCGCCCTCGCCCGCGACCTGCTCGACCGGTCGATCTCCGAGGTGACGACGGTCGAGGTCCCCGTCTTCTTCGAGCTCCTGGGCTCGCTCACGCGACGCGGCGCCCTCGATGAGCCGCTCGTCTGGCGCGTCTTCGGCGGCTGGGTGACGAACTACTACTACGCGCTCCGCAACCCCGTCGACTATCTCGGTCGGAGCCGGGAGGCGTTCGGCGACCCGTCCCTGTTCGAGGACTTCGAGTGGCTCGACGAGCGGATGCGACGGGAGGACGCCCGCCACCGCTCCTCGGGGACGAGCGCGAGGTCCTCGGAGGAGAGCCGCGAGATCCTCCGGCACGAGCTCCGGCTCCCCCTCGACGTCTGACGGGTCCGCCAGCGCGGGACGCGGGCGCCGCCCTCGTCCTCGCGCAGGACGGCAGGGTCTCGCGAGGTCACGCCGGCTTCCGCGCGAGGCTATATCGAAGCGGGGGACTCAAGACGCCATGCGCGAGCTCCTCGCCCACGTCCAGTTCCGCGGCACGATCCGGGAGCGGTCGGTCGAGCCGTACCTCCGGCTGCTCGCCCATCTGCGCGACAAGCGGCGCATCAAGGGCGTTCTCCTCGACATCTCGAGCGGCGGCGGTGGCGATATCCCGTCGACCGACTTCTACCTCGCCGTCAAGCGCCTCGACCGCGTCAAGCCCGTCGTCGCGTCGATCGGGGCGATCGGCGCGTCGGGCGCCTACATGGCCGCGCTCGGCGCCCGCCGGGTCTACGCCTACCCCGACTCCGAGGTCGGCTCGATCGGGGTCGTCTACCCGCACCTCGCCCTCCGGGGCCTCCTCGCCAAGCTCGGCGTCGAGGTCGAGCTCCTCCACGAGGGGCGGCACAAGGACGCCTACCAGGGGCTGAGACCGCTCACCGACGAGGAGCGAGGGAAGCTGCAGGCCGTCGCGCACGACAGCTACGGCTCGTTCGTCGCGCTCGTCGCCAAGGAGCGTCACAAGAGCCCCGAGGAGATCCTGCCGCTCGCGACCGGCGAGTTCTGGTCCGGCGCCACGGCGCTCCGGCTCGGCCTCGTCGATGCGCTCGGCGACCGGACCGAGGCGCTCGAGGAGCTCGGCCGCCTCACGGGGGTCCCCGTTGGCAAGGCCGTCTCGGTCCAGCCTCCACGGCCGTTCTTCGACCGGCTGTTCTCGAGCGGGATGTCCTCGGTCGGCGGCGGCCTCTCGACCGCGCTCCGGGACGGCGTCGAGGACGCTCTCTACGAGTCGCTCGTCGGGCTGCGTCGATAGGCGCGCCGTCCCCGCCCCGGCGCGAGGGATAAATACCCCGCCCTCGTGGTAGGTCCCGATGGCCCCTGACTCCCAGAAGAGCGGCTTCCACTCCGCCGCCGGTCTCATCCAGTACTACGACATGGAGGAGACGCGGGCGCTCAAGATCGACCCGTACATCGTCCTCACGCTCGGCATCGGGGCCGCGATCCTCGTCGAGGTCCTGAACTGGAAGCTCGCCTGAGCGGGCCGTAGCGGCCGCCCGCAACGACCCGACGCCGTCAGCGGCGCGTCCGTCGCGGTCCTCGTCGGCGTCCCCGACGGACCGCCGCGACGACCGCGAGCAGAACCCCGATCGCGGCGAGCGCACCGACGCCCAGCCACAGGCCCGACGGGAGCAAGCTCGAGGTCGCGGCGCCGCCGCCCGCCGGCGGGGTCGCGTGGGTCCCGCCCCCGGGCGGAGAGCCGGTGCCGTTCGCCGGCGCGGCGAGGACCGTGAGGGTGAGCGTCGCGTTCGCGTCGTAGCCGAGGGCATCGTGCACCTCGAGCGAGACGTTCCACGTTCCGACGCCGAGCGTGGGGGTCGCCGTCGCGGCCGTCGACGCACCGCCGGCCCATGACCAGTCGTACGTGTACGGCGCCTCGCCGCCGAAGACCGAGGCGGCGAGCTGCGGCGCGAACGGCGCCTCACCGGCGGTCTCGCCGGTGCTGATCCCCGCCGAGAGCGACGGTAGGACGACGACCTGCCCGCGCTGGTCGACGGACCGGCCGAGCGAGTCGGTGACGCTCGCGACGACGTCGTACGTCCCCGGGCCGGCGTAGGTGTGGAAGAGCGTGCCGCTCCCGTACGCCTGACCCCCGTCCCCGAAGGAGACCTGGACCGGCGAGGGGTCGGCGCCGCCGGTCACGCTCACCTCGAACGTCGCCGTGAACGGAGCCTCCCCGGTGGCCGAGGACGGAGTGAGGCGGAGGCCGAGCACCGGGAGCGGCATCGCGACGACGGTCGCGTACGGGACGTCGGCGAGGATCAGCTCGCCGTTCGCGAGAAGCGACCCGGCGAGGTCCGAGGCGGCGCCGTCGACCGGCCCGGCTCCGGCGGCGACGCACGCGGCGGCCGCGCATCGGAGCAGGGTGAGGTTGCCGGTGGCTCCCGGCGCGGGGACGACGTCGAACGACACCGTCCAGGAGTCCCCGGGCAAGAGGACGTTCTCCGAGGGGACGGCGCTCCAGTTCCAGCCGACCCCGACGACGCCGGAGCGGTTCGAGACCGACGGCGTCTGCTCGCAGGAGGCGTTCGGCGCGCCGGGCGCGGCCGAGCAGACCGCCGAGTACGCCGGGGCCGCCGCGAGCGCCACGTCGGGTCCGAGAAGGAGCGAGAGGAACGGAGCGGGTCCCGGCGTCACCATCGCGGCGCCGGGAGGTCCCAGGCTCACGTTCGCGATCGCCGAGACGAGGCCGGGGTCCGCGACCGAGCTCGAGTAGTTGCGGTAGGTCATCGAGCCCGCGGTCCCGTTGCACGAGGCGAACGTCGGCCCGTCCCAGCTGCCGCCCGTCGCGAGCGCCAGGTCGCAGCCGGCTTTGAGGATGGACGCCGAATCGTTCGCGGGTATGCTCGCGTTCGTCGTCGACGGCCAGCCCTTCGAGTGGGGGTCGGTCGGCGTATCCCAGACGTCGAGGGCGTCGATCACGCAGCGCCCGAGGGCGGAGTGGGTGCAGTCGGACGAGGCCGCGGCGAGGGCCGCGATCGAGTGGCTCGCGTTCCCGTCCTGGCTCGAAACCCATCCCTCGCAGTTGGGGCTCGCCCCCGTCGTGAAGGTGTAGATCGGCTCGCAGGTCGATCCCGAGCAGTTGGTGGAATAGTAGTAGGTCGCGGGAGAGCCGCAGTAGTCCACCGGGTAGCCGGGGTCGCGGGGCGCTGTCGATCCGAGCAGGACGAGCACGTGCTGGGCGTTCGCGCTCCAGTTCAGGCCCGCCCCCTCGAGCGCCCCGTAGAGCGCCGTGATCTCGGAGGAGGCGAGGAAGTTGTCGGAGAGGTCGGAGTCGGGGAGGGTCATCGAGGGTCGGTCGAGCACCCCCGAGCTGGCGTTGAGGAGCGTCGCGTTCACCGCATTCGGGAACGACGAGGCCGTCGTGAAGTTCCCGACGTCGACGTGGAAGGGGAAGCCGTCGCCGTCGTCGAAGGACGTGAGCGTCGCGAAGTAGTCGACGAGACCGAACGTCAGCTCGTCGGTGGGGTGGGCAGCGGCGAGCGCGGAGACGACGGTCCCGGAGTATGACGCGAACGTCGGGTCCAGGCTCGACTCCTCGCAGAGCGGCTTGCCGTTCGACTGCCCGCACGCGTCGCGGCCGGGGTCGGCGGCGCTCGCGTCGTACGCGCCGTCGTACGGGGTCGTCTCGAGGAGGAACAGCACCTGGACGCGGCCCGAGACGTTCCCGGTGACGGCGTTCCCCGTGCCGCTGCCGTAGGAGGTCGTGAGGGAGACCCGGGCGGCGCCGGTACCGGCCGGGCAGGTCGGCCACGTCGTCGGGCAGACCGTGGCGGGCGCCACGCCGACCGAGACCGAGGCGTTCGGCGTCGCGGTATCGGGTGACGACCCCGCCGCGCGGGCGTCGGGGACCCCCGCGACGAGCGCGAGGCCCGTCGACCCTCCCGGCCGGGCGGGGGCCCCGAAGCCGGGGACCGTCGCGATGCCGCCCACCAGGAGGAGCACCGGGACGAGGAGCGCGGCCGCGAGAGTGGCGCGACCGGGTCGGGGCTCCCGGTCAGGCAGAGCGCGGGACCGCGGACGGTCGGCGCCCTCGCGGCGAGGGCACATGGGAGGCCGGTACGGGCCCCGGGATATCAATTCGACCTGGCGGTACGCCGATCTTGAGCGCTGCGACCCCTTGTACGACGCGACGTCCGCGTCGGGACCGCGCCGATCAGGCGGTGCCGCCCGCGACCGCGAGCGGTCCGAGCCCGGGGAGGAACCGGGCGACGCCCTCCCGGCCGAGGAGGAAGACCTTCGACTCCGGGGACTCGTCGAGGATCGGGTAGCCGACGCGCGCGGCGAGCGCGCGCGCGAACGTCCCGACCTCCTCGTGCGTCGGCACGTGCGGGCGCCCGAGCCGCTGGCGGGAGCGGCCCATGTACACGTAGCCCTTCGGTTCGATGAAGTCGGGGCGCGCGAGAAGGTCGAGCTCGGCGTACTGCTCGCTCCACCCGAGATTCCAGCCGCGGACGAGGGTGTGTCGGAGCACGCGGCGCGTCCGGAGCCCCCGGAGGATCCCGAGCGACTCGACCAGCCGGTCCCAGGCGTGCGGGTCGGTCGGCATCGTGAGGCGCTGGAAGACCTCGCGGTTCGGCGCGGTCACCGACAGGTAGAGCTGCGTCGGCAGCGGGTCGAGGGCGCGGAGCCCGTCCGGGTTCGTCCCGTTCGTCACCAGGAACGTCGTGATGCCGCGCTCGTGGCAGAGCTCGAGGAACCGGTTCATCTTCGGGTAGAGCGTCGGCTCGCCGGTGAGGGAGATCGCGATGTGCCGGGGGCTCTGCGACGCCGCCCAGCGCTCCTTCGAGACGCTCGCCTCTCCCTTGAACCCGGAGAGGATCCGGCGCTGCGCCTCGATCGACCGCTCGAGCAGCCCCTCGGGGTCGTCGTACTCCTCCATCACGGAGTCGTTCTCCCAGCCCTGGTTGCGCCAGCAGAAGCGACAGTGGAGGTTGCACGAGTCGATCGCCGGCGACATCTGCAGGCACCGGTGCGACTCGATCCCGTAGAACCGGCCCTTGTAGCAGTCGCGTCCCTCGACGAGCGACTGACGGGTCCAGTAGCAGAGCTTGACGGCGCTGTGCCGGCCGATGAGCTGGTAGCCCTGCCCGGACAGCTCGGTCGCGAGGTCCTGGTCGCCCATCGCGGCGGCTTCGACCGCCACCGAGCCATAACGCTTCCGGGAGCCGGGCCCGCCGGTGTGGGACGGGCGCGCGTCCCGAGCGTCCCGGCACGCGCCCGACGCCGTTCGGGGCGGCCGCCCCGGTCCGATAAGTAGTACCAGGGCGGATGGCGCCGCCCGTGCAGGCGCCTTCCGAGAGCTCGGTCGAGTCGGCGCTCCTCCTCGTCGGGATCTTCGTCCTCGTCCTCGGCCGGCGCAGCTATGCGATGGTCCGTGGGACCCCCTACTCGCCGACGCGGATCTACGGGTTCGCCGCCTTCGCCCTCGTCGTCTACCTCCTGTTCGCGGCGAGCACGTTCGTCCTCGCCTACGCCGAGCTGGGGCTCCTCACCGTCGCGCTCGCCGCCCCGTACGTGCTCGTCGTGGTCGCTAGCGCGGCGCTCGCTCGGCCGCACGTCCATCGCGTGGTCCGCTTCGAGACGCGCGTCGACGGCCTCACCTACTACCGCATCCCCTGGCTCGTCCCCGCCGCCTACCTCGCGCTGTTCGCGGCCCGCTTCGCGCTCGAGGTGCTCCTCTTCGGCACGCCGTCGCTGTTCGTCTCGGGGGCGGGCCCGACGGCCCCGAGCGGGACGCTCGCGCTCCTCGTCGTCTTCGACCTTCTCTACGGCGCGAGCCTCGGCCTCCTGGTCGGACGCAGCCAGGGGATCGTCGACGCGTTCCGCGAGCGGGGTCCCGCGAGCGCGCCCCCGGCGCCTCGCGCCCCGTCCGGCGGGGCCGCCTCGCCCTGACGGGGAGTGCCGGTCGTCGGGCTACGGCAGCCGGACCCAGCGGAGCGAGAGCGAGTTGAGCACGACCGTGGTCGAGGAGAGGGCCATCGCGATGGCGCCCGTGATCGGCAGCACGTTGTAGACCCCGAAGCCGAGGAGGGGCACGAGCGCGCCCGCGGCGATCGGCAAGAGCACGGAGTTGTAGCCGAGGGCCCAGGTGAGATTGCCCCGGACCTTGGCGACGGTGCGCCGCGCGAGCTTGAGCCCCCGCGGCACGCCGAGGAACTCCGGACGGACCAAGAGGATCTGACCGGCCTCCTTGGCGACATCGCTGCCGGTCCCGATCGCGATCCCGACGTCCGCGGCCGCGAGCGCCGGGGCATCGTTGACCCCATCTCCGACGAACGCCACCGAGTGGCCCTCGGCGCGGTACCGGGCCACGAGCGCGAGCTTCCCCGCGGGGGTCGTCCCCGCGTGGACCTTCTGGATCCCGAGGAGCGAGGCGACGGCCCGGGCCGGCGCCTCGGCGTCGCCGGTGACCATCACCGTCTCGATCCCCATCGCGCGGAGCGCGTCGACCGCGGCCCTTGAGGTCGGACGGACCGGGTCGGCGAACTCGAGAAGGCCGACCGCGCGGCCGTCCGCGAACGCGACCGACCCCGAGCGGCCGGCGGCCGCCATCGCGGCGCGGGCCCGCTCGAGTCCCGAGAGGTCCGCGCCCTCCGCCTCGGCGACCGCGGCGGAGACGACGCGCACCGTCCGCCCGTCGACGCGACCCGCGACGCCCCGCCCGGGCTCGACGGTCACGCCGATGGGCGCCGGCAGCGCGATCGAGCGGCGGCCGGCCGCGGTGACGACCGCGCGGGCGAGCGGATGCTCCGAGCCCTGCTCGACGGTCGCGGCGAGCCGGAGGAGCTCGGTCTCCGAGGTCCCCGGCGCGGGCGAGAGGCCGACGAGCTCGGGCGCCCCCTCCGTGAGCGTGCCGGTCTTGTCGGTGAGCACGATGTCCGCGGTCGCCGCCCGGGTCAGCGCGTCCTCGCCCCGGAACAGCACGCCGGCCTCGGCCGCGCGTCCCGTGCCGACGACGATCGCCGCCGGTGTGGCGATCCCGAAGGCGCACGGGCAGGCCGTGATCACGACGGAGACGAAGACGAGCACCGTGACCGTGAGCCCGGCGGCCGCGACGAGGCCCCAGAGCAGCGCTGCGACGACGCCGAGCGTGAGGATCGCCGGGACGAAGGCGGCCGCGATCCGGTTCGCGAGCCGCTGGAGCGGGACCCGGCTCGTCTCCGCCTCGTTGAGCAGCTGGCCGACCTGGGCGAGGAAGGTGTCGCCGCCCGTCGCGACCGCCTCGACCTCGACGAGCCCCTCCCCGTTCACCGAGCTCGCGAGGACCCGGTCCCCCGGGGCCTTCGGACGCGGCATCGGCTCGCCGGTGAGGATCGATTCGTCGACGGAGCTCCGCCCCTCGACGACGACCCCGTCGACCGGGAACCGCTCGCCGGGCCGCACCCGGAGCCGGTCCCCGACCGCGACCTCTCCGACCGGTACCCGCTCCTCGCGTCCGTCACGGAGACGGTTCGCGACGGTCGGGAGGAGCTCGGAGAGCCGACGGAGCGCCCCGGTCGCGCGATGCCGCGTGAGGTGCTCGAGGTAGTTCCCGGTGAGGATCAGCGCGATGATCAGCGACGAGGCGTCGAAGTAGTAGAGCGCCGGCAGGCGACCGGGGAGCGCGAGCGCCGCGACGCTGTAGGCGTAGGCGGCCGTCGTCCCGACGGCGATGAGCGTGTCCATGTTCCCCGTCCGAGATCGAAGGGAGTCGTAGGCGCCCCGGTAGAACGACCGACCGGGGTAGAACTGGACCCCCGTCGCCGCGGCGGCCGCGACGTACGGCGCCCAGGCGAACGGTACGTACGTCGCGACGAGGGCGACGAGCGCGAGCGGCCAGGCCAGGGCGAGCTCGCGCTTGAGCCGCGCGACCCGCTCCGCCGGGGCGGCGAACGAATCGCGGCAACTGCTCGCGCAGAAGTAGTAGGTCCGATTGTCGCGGAACAGCGTGAGCGTCGCCGAGCCCTCGTCGACGTACATGCCGCAGACGGGGTCGGTGGCCATCGGCGGCTCGGGGCGGGGTCGTCCGACCGGGCGCGCGCTACGGGCGGCGCCGGCGCGCCTCGTACGTGCGGCGGCACCCCTCGGCGCAGAAGTAGACCGTCTTGCCGTCGTAGGTACCCTGGGCCGGCGCCTTCTCCGTGTCGACCATCATCCCACAGACCGGGTCCTTCACCTTCATCGGTCGGCTCCGAGGGAGCATCGCGAGGGCCGATTTAACCTGCCGCTGGTGCGAGGGACCGAAAAACCTCTTAGCCCCCGCGAACGCTCGAACGCTGGCATGGTGCGGTCGGTCGACGCGGCGACGCTGGCGCGAGAGCTCGGCCGGGACCCGAGGGCGGCCGTGCTCCTCGACGTCCGGGACCACGACGAGCGCGCCTACGCGGCGATCGAGCCGTCGCTGTTCATCCCGATGCACGAGGTCCCGCGGCGCCTCCACGAGCTCCCGCGGGAGGCCCGGATCGTCGTCTACTGCCACCACGGGAGCCGCTCGGAGATGGTCGCGAGCTTCCTCGAGGGGCAGGGGTTCGCCCGCGTCGAGAACCTGCGCGGCGGGATCGACGGCTGGGCCGCCCACGTCGACCGGGCGATGCCCCGATACTGAGGCCCGCCCGCTCGTCGACGACGGGCCGTCCGGGCCCCGCCGTCCGGGCCTCGCCGTCGGGGCCTCAGGCCGGCGGCTCCGCCCGCTCCTCAAAGAGGTCGACGAAGCCCCGCATCCGCCAGTAGGTGACGAGGAACTCGTGCCCCCGGGGCGTGACGTCGAACACCGGGTGGCCGTCGCGCTCGCTCCGCGTCATCAAGCCGAGCCGCACGAGGCGGTCGATGGCGACCCGCAGGCGGTCGACGGGCATTCCGGCGCCGTAGGAGACCCGCGTGATGCGCGCGGTCCCGTGGTAGCGCCGGACGACCTCGAGGATCGTCGCGTAGAGGTCCGTCTGCTCGCGACGACGGGGCGCGACCGGCCCCTCCGAGCCCTCGAGCGCCGGCGGCATGGGTCGGTCAGAGGGGGAACGGCGGGAGCGAGGGGATCCGCACCGGCGGCTCGTCGACCCTCACGCCACGGCCGAGGGTGAGGTTCGTCACGTACTCGATCCGGCCCACGTGCGCGTCGCGCCCGACGTCGACCGAGTCCGCGACGATGCGGCGGACCTCGGCGTCGGCGCCGACCTCGACGGAGCGGCCCCAGACCTCGCCGACGTGGCAGCGCCGGCCGAGCTCGACCGTACCGCCGACGAGCGGACCCTGCACCTCGGAGCCCCGGCCGATCTCGATCGAGTCGGCGCGGAGGCCGCCCTCGGTCGACACCGAGCCGCCGAGCTCGGCGGAGCCCGAGACGCGGGCGACGCGCGCGCGCATCGCCCCGCCGACCACGAGGCTGCCGGCGGCGAGGGCCCCGCCGACCTCGAGGACGCCCCCGACCTCGAGGGTCCCGCTGAGGGTGAGGTCCCCCGAGACCTCGAGGACCCCGCCGACCTCGGCGTCGGTCCCGCGGAGGGCCCCGCGCACCTGCGCGAAGCCGCCGACCTCGACCCGCTCGACCGCGAGCTCGCCGTTTCCGTCGAGCCGGCCTCCGACCTCGAGGCGCCGGCCGGACGCCGGCCCGAGCTGGACGGTCCCGCCGACCTCGAGCGTGCCGAACGTGAGCGGCTTCGTCGAGACGAAGCTGCCCCCGACCTCGATCGTCTCGGAGACGCTCCCGCCCCCGACGACGGCCTTTCCGCCCGCCGAGAGCCGCTCGAGCGCCGCGTCGGCGAGCTCCGCCGAACCCCCGACCTCGACGGAGCGGGCCCGGGTCCGGCCGCGGACCTCGAGGACGCCTCCCACGCTCACCGAGTCGGCCTCGAGGTCCGCCGTCGACCGGAAGGTCCCTCCGACCTCGACGTCCCGCAACGACGACGGCGCGGAGAGCTCGAGGCTCCGGTCGACCTCGACGCGCCCCGCGGTGAGGGGCCCGCGGATCTGCACGCTCGCGTCGTCCGCCCGAAGCTCTTCCTGCACCGTGACGGAGCTCTCGGCGAGAAGGCGACCGCTCTCGACCTCGAGACGACGGCACTCGAACGGGGAGAGAAGGTGGGCGCTCCCTTCGAAGGTCGCTCGCCCCGCGACGACGATGCGGCCGCTCGCGTCGGCCGAGACCTCGACGTCGCCCTCCGCGACGAGGTCGCCGGCGACCTGTCCGAGCGCCGAGCGGGAGCCGCGGCCCAGATGGATGTCGCTCATCGTATCCCCCAAGCCCCCGAGATTAGAAGACGGTAGTTCACCCCTCGTGAGCACCGGAACGTCGCCCGGAGCGGGCCCGGACGACCGGCGCGTCCCGGTCGAGGCTTGCGGCGCGAGACCCGGGGGGTCCGACCGCGACCGACCGAGCCAAATGCCCCTGCCGTCCTCCCCCTCGGATGGCTCCCAGGGCCGGGGCGGTCCGCGAACGGGTCGGTCCGCTCGACGACGCCGCCGCCGAGGCGAACCGTCGCCTCGCCGAGCTGGGCTGGCCCGTCGTGGTCGAGACCGGGCGCGCGGGAGGCCGGGTCCTCCGGCTTCGATATGTCGGGGCGCGCGACCGTCGCTCGAGAGACGACACCGCCCGACTCGAGATCCCCGCGGCGGAGCCGGGAGCGGCGGCCGAGGTCGTCCTCGAAGAGGTCCGACGTCGCGGCTGGGACGCGCGACCCCGGCCGACGCTCCGCAGCCCCCGCTCGTCGGTCTGGTGCGACCCTCCCTGACCGTCCGCGGAGCGGTTATCTCCGCGGACCCTCTCCGCCGCCGATGCCGGGGGCCTCGTCGCTCGCCGCGCTGACGGCCGAGCTCGTCGCCTGTCGCCGCTGCCCGCGCCTCGTCGCCTTCCGCGAGCGGGTCGCGCTCGAGAAGAAGCGGGCCTTCGCGTCCGAGACCTACTGGGGACGGCCGGTCCCCGGCTTCGGCGACCCCGAGGCGCGCCTCGTCGTCGTCGGGCTCGCCCCGGCGGCCCACGGCTCCAACCGGACGGGTCGGGTCTTCACGGGGGACCGCTCGGCGGCGTTCCTCGTTCGGAGTCTCTACGATGCGGGGTTCGCGAGCCAGCCGACCTCCGAGCGCCGCGGGGACGGCCTCCGGTACCGCGACGCCTACGTCACGGCCGCCGTGCGGTGCGTCCCGCCGGACAACCGGCCCCGGCCCGACGAGTGGGGCCGATGCCGGGGCTTCCTCGAGGGCGAGTTCGCCTTGCTGTCGAACGCGCGCGCCTACCTGGCGCTCGGTGGGTTCGCCTTCGACGCGACCCTCGACGCCGCGGCCCAGGTCCATCGGGTCCCCCGACCCCGGGCGACCTTCGCCCACGGGGCCTGCGTCCCGCTCGGCCCGGGCAAGCCGCTCGTCCTCGGTTCCTACCACCCGAGCCCGCAGAACACGAACACCGGTCGGCTCTCCCCGGCGATGCTCCGATCGGTCCTCGAGCTCGCGCGGGCCTCCTACACGAGATAGCGCGGGCCGGCAACGTTAACCCCGTCCACCCGTCCCCCCGGCGTGGGCCACTTCGAGCTGCTCGAGCGCGACGGCCTCGCGCGCCTGGGCCGGCTCGAGACCCCGCACGGCCCCATCGAGACCCCGGCGCTCCTGCCCGTGGTCCACCCGGACCCCGCCCGGCAGCCCGTCGCCCCCTCCGAGCTCCGCCGCCGGTTCGGCCTCAACGCCGTGATCACCTCCTCGTACATCACCTACCGGACCCCGGAGCTCCGCCGCGTCGCCGAGGAGACCGGGATCCACGGGCTCCTCAAGTTCGACGGGCCCGTGATGACCGACTCGGGGGCCTTCCAGCAGCACGCCTACGGCCGTGTCGAGGTGACCGCGGAGGAGATCCACGCCTTCCAGCGACGGATCGGGAGCGACATCCCGACGGTCCTCGACATCTTCGTCGAACCGGAGGCGACCGAGGCCGAGGCCGAGCGCGGGGTCGAGGAGACGCTCACGAGAGCCCGCGCCGCGCGCGAGCTCACACGAGGGCTCCTCGCCGTGCCCGTGCAAGGCGGCCGGTTCGCCGAGCTCCGGCACCGGTCCGCGGCCGGCGCGAGCGAGCTCGCCGACGTCCTCGCGGTCGGCGGGGTCGTGCCGCTCCTCGAGCGGTACCGGTACGCCGACCTCGCGCGCGCGCTCGTCGCCGCGAGGCCGGCGCTCGCGCCCGAGTGCGCCGTCCACCTCTTCGGCGCCGGGCACCCGATGGTCTTCGCGTTCGCGGCGTTGTTCGGCGTCGACCTGTTCGACTCCTCCTCCTACCTCAAGTTCGCCCGACGCGGGGACCTGTTGTTCGCGCACGGGACCGTGCCGGTCGACGGGCTTCGGGAGGCGACCTGCCGCTGCCAGCTCTGCGCCGAGATGCCGCTTCCCGAGGTCGCGAAGCGGCCGGCCCTCGAGCGGGAGCGGCGCCTCGCCGAGCACAACCTCCTGATGTGCGCCCAAGAGGTCGCGGAGGTCCGCCAGGCGATCCGCGACGGGAACCTCTGGGAGCTCGCCGAGCGGCGTGCGTCGGCCCACCCGGCCCTGCTCGCCGGCCTCAAGGCCGCGGTGCGGGGGGTCCGCGTCTTCCTCCCGGCGGAGCCCGAGAGCCGGACCAGCTTCCGCTACGTCGGCGCGACGAGCGGGCTCCGGCCCTCGGTGATCCGCTTCCTCGCCCACGCCGAACGCTGGAGGTCGGGGAAGGGGCCGTTCCGCGACCACGACTGGGTCCCGCTGCACCCGGCGACGCTCTCGAGGACGCCGACCGAGGACCGGTCGGGTCGGCCGCTCTGGTGGGGGGTCCTCTCGAGCTTCGGCCCGGTCCCGCTCGAATTGACCGACCTCTATCCTCTCGGCTGCTACGTCGGGCCGGACGAGTTCGACGAGGCCGGCCTCCGACGGCTCTCCGAGGCGGCGGCCCGGCCTCCCCGCCCCGACGTGCTCGAGGGCGTCGACTGGGACGCCGACCGCGACTGGGCCCCGCGCTGGGAGGCGCGGCTCCGGGTCGCCCTTCTCGAGTACGCCTACGGCGCGGCCGCGTCCAAGACCCTCGAGGCGGGCGGGCTCTCCGTCGAGCGCTCGCGCCGCAGCGGTCGGCCGCGCGCCTACCTCTCGGCGAACGCGAGGGCGTTCATCCTGGGCCCGGACGGGCTGCCCCGGCCGACCTGGCGCGGCGCCGCGCTCCTCCACGCGGCGCTCCCCCGACCGGCGCGGCGGATCGTCGTCGACGCCGAGGCCGCCCCGTTCGTCGCCGAGGGCCGGAGCCTCTTCTCCCGCTTCGTTCGAGGAGGGGACTCCTCGCTCATCCCCGGGGCGAGCGCGCTCCTCGTCGATCCGGACGACCGCCTCCTCGCCGTCGGCCGGCTGCTCTTGGCTCCGCACGAGATGGGCCGGCTCACCCGCGGCGTCGCGGTCCGCGTGACGGCGCACGCGCGCCGGCCCGAGGAGCTTGCGCCCCCCGAGCCGGAGGCGCCGTCCCCCGGGCCCCCCTCCGACGAACCTTAAGCCTCCCCGGTCGCATCCTGGGCCGGGCCCGATTCGTGACGAAGACGTTCCTGCTCCTGCAGTTCGACAGCGAAGGAGCCCCGTACTCGAGGGTCGCCGACATCCTCGAGGACCTCGGGTTCCGCGCGCTCGGCGAGGGGTACGACTTCGTCTACGAGTGGGGGCGGCCCGTCACGGTCGGCGAGTCCCTCGGCTTCGCCGACCGCATCCAGGCCGCGCTCGCGGGGACCCGCGTCCGCTTCCGCGTCGAGTCGAGCGACGAGGAAGGCTGACCGGCGACCTTTTCCGCTCGGCTCCGCTGCGATCGCAATGGTGATCCTCGGCATCGAGTCGACGGCCCACACCGCCTCCGTCGGCATCGTCACCGAGCAGGCCGAGGTCCTCGGCCTCGCCACCGACATGTACCGCCCGACGGCGGGCGGCATCCACCCGAGAGAGGCGGCGAACCACCACGTCGCCGTTCTTCCCGGCCTCGTCCTCGACGCGCTCGAGCGCGCCCACGTCCGACCGAGCGAGATCGACGCCGTCGCCTTCGCGCAGGGTCCGGGCCTCGGCCCGTGCCTGCGCGCCGGCGCCACGGTCGCGAGGACGCTCGCGCTCGGCTGGGACCGGCCCCTCGTCCCCGTGAACCACTGCGTCGCCCACGTCGAGATCGCCCGCGTCCTCTCCGGGCTCGACGACCCGATGCTCCTCTACGCGAGCGGCGGCAACACGCAGGTCATCGCGCACCACTCGGGGCGGTACCGGGTCTTGGGCGAGACCCTCGACATCGGCATCGGGAACTTCCTGGACAAGCTCTGGATCGCCCTCGGCGGGACGTTCCCGGGCGGGCCGGCGCTCGAGAAGGAGGCGCGCTTGGGGGCCGAGCTGCTCTCCCTCCCCTACTCGGTCCACGGCATGGACGTCGCGTTCAGCGGCCTCTACACGGCCGCGCTCGCCCACCGCGCGTCGGGGGCCGCGCGCCCGGACCTCGCCTACTCGGTCGAGGTCACCGCCTACTCGATGCTCACGGAGATCACCGAGAGGGCCCTCGCCCACCGGCATCGGGAGCGGGTCGTCCTCGGCGGCGGCGTCGCCTGCAACGAACGGCTGCGCACGATGGTCAAGACGATGGTCGAGGGGCGGAACGGGACGATGTTCGCGCCGCCTCCCTCGCTGTGCGTCGACAACGGGGCGATGATCGCCTGGACCGGGCATCTCGCGCTCTCGAGCGGGCTCTCGGTCCCCGTCGAGGCCTCGGCCGTCCAGCCGCGGCAGCGGACCGACCTCGTCCCCGCGCCGTGGCGGAGCGGCGGAGCCCTCGGCGTCCGCCCGGCCCCGGTCTAATCGACGCGCAGGCCCAGCCAGGTCAGGCGCTCGCTGCCCGCGTGGTGCGTCTCGAGCGCGACCTCGGGCGTGATCGCGACCCGCGGCTGCGGCGCGCCGTACGGCGCTCCGTCCCCCGGGACCGCGCCCGCCGTCGCGAGCCGCGGGCCTTCGACGCCGCCGCCGATGGCGGCGGTCGCGCTCGAGTGGTAGTCGATCTCGATCGTGTGACCCGTGCCGTAGAGCTTGCCGAGGCAGGACGGCGTCGTCGCGCCCGTGCCGTCGAGCTTGTTGAGCGCGAGGCTCGGCCCGGCCGAGCTCGGCTGGTTGTCGACGAACAGCGTGAGCGTGTGGCTCGCGTCGGCGGGGAGCCCGAGGAGGTCGTTCGAGGTGTAGTCGATCGTGTGCGTCGAGTAGGAGCTGTTGACGTAGGCCGAGACGTAGGAGGCCTGCCAGACCTGGAAGAACTCGCCGAGCGTGTAGGTGTACGCCCACGCCGACTCGACCGAGATCGCCGTCGCGGGGCGACCGGCGCTCGCGGGGGTCGTGTGGATCGGCAGCGTGCACGTGTAGCTCGAGAAGTTCGAGCTGACGCCGATCGCGGGCGGGAGCGGCACGCGGCCCCCGCTCACCAGGATCGTGAGCTCGGGGTAGGTCTGGTACACCGGCGTGTCGCCGGGGCACCAGCTCGTCGAAAAGCCGCTCGCGGTCGTGTTCGCCGCCGGGAACGCCGGCGAGCCGCTCTGGGCGGGGATCGGCTGGAACTCGAGGCACGGCGGCTGGAACAGCACGCCCGCGCCGTAGGCGACGAGGAGCACGACGGCCACGATGGCGACGGCCGCGGCGAGCGGCAGGACGGCGCGACGCCAGCCGGTCGCGGGCGTTCGAGGCCGCTTGCCCCGACCGTCCTTCCGCCGCTCCTCGCGGCGCCGCTCGCGCCGCTCCTCGGTCGTCAGCTCGGCGGCCGGTCGGTCGTCGGCGGTCTTGAGGCGGCGCTTGGCCACGGCGGCGCGAGTGGGGCACTCCCCTTAAGCTCGCGCCACCCGGCGCCCCGCGACCCTATATCCTAGGCGCGACGCTCGGGGGAACGATGCGACGGACCGAGGTGCTCGTCGTCGGCGCCGGCCCCGCCGGCTCGACGATCGCCGAGCGGCTCTCGCGCCAGGGCCACGACGTCGTCGTGCTCGAAGAGCACGCCCGCGTCGGGCACCCGGTCCAGTGCGCCGGCCTCGTCTCGGACCGGGCGCTCTCGCTCGCCGGGAGCCGCGCGATGGTCCGGACGCCGGTGCACGGCGCCACGGTCCTCTCGCCGGCGCTCCGCGCCGTCTCGTTCAAGGCCCCCGTGCCGAGGGCGTTCGTCATCGACCGGGCCGCCCTCGACGTCCATCTCGCCGACCGCGCCGCTCGCGCCGGGGCCACGTTCGAGACCGGCGTCCGGTTCGACGGCGTCGCGGGCCGCCAGGACGGGCTCACGCGGATCGCCGCGAGCGATGCCGACGGGGGGGCCCGAGAGTACGAGGCCCGGCTCGTCGTCGGCGCCGACGGCGTGGCGAGCGCCGTCGCGCGGGCGTTCCGCCTCCGGCGCCCGGTCGAGATCCTGCCGGCGTTCGAGGCGGAGTTCGCCGAGAGCCCGGGCGACCCGGACGAGGTCGAGGTCCACCTGGGCCGCACGGTCTCGCCCGGCCTCTTCGGCTGGTGGATCCCCGACGGAGCGGGCGGCGCGCGCATCGGCGTCGCGGTGACGCCCGGCGCGACGACGGCCCGCGCGTACTTCGACCGCCTGGTCGCGCGGATCGAGGCCCGGCACGGCCGGCCCCTCCGCAGCCCGCTCAGCCTCGTCGCCTCGGGGATCCCGATCGGGACCGTCCCGAGGCTCTACGGCGACGGCGTGCTCCTCGTCGGAGACGCGGCGGCCCAGGTCAAGCCGCTGTCCGGCGGAGGGATCTTCACGGGGATGCGCGCCGCCGAGCTCGCCGGTGAGGTGGCGCACGAGGCGCTCGTCGCGGGGGACGCCTCGGCGGCGCGCCTCGCCCGGTACGAGGCGCTCTGGCGGCACGAGCTCGGCGAGGAGTTCCAGCGCGCGCTCTACCTCCGTCGCCTCTTCCTGAGGCTCTCCGACGCGGAGTTCGAGAGGCTCCTCGAAGCGCTCCAGGGCTCAGAGATGAAGGCGTCGATCGTCGCGTTCGGCGACATCGACTTCCCCACACACGTCGCGGGACAGCTCCTGCGTCAGTCGCCGTCCCTGGTGCGCCTCTTCCCGAAGGCCCTCGGCGCCTGGCTCGGCGGCCGTGGGCCGCTCGCCCCGGACCTCGAGCCGGGTCCCGGCCGCCAGGCGACGTAGCCGCCCGCCGCGGCGAGCACGATCGCCGCCGCCAGGATCGCCCAGAGCACCGGCGGGTACGGGTTCTGCCGAACGAGGACCGCCGTCTCCGGCACCACCCCCGAGACGCCGAGGGCGCTCAGGTTGAGCGTCGACGCGCCGCCCGGCGCCGACGTCGCCGCGGACCACGCCGCCGCCGAGAAGAAGCCTCGCGACTCGAAGAGATAGCTCGTCCCGTTCGCCGCGAACGTGACCGAGAGGCGGAGCGCGTAGGTCCCGACGGGGGCCGCCGCGTCGGTCGAGACCCCGACCGACTCGCCGACGGAGGCGCCGCTGTCGAGGGACGCGACGAGCAACGTCACCGAAGGGCCGCTCGAGCCCGCGGCCGAGAGCGTCGGCACGTCGCTCGGGAGCGGGCCCGTCGCGTTGCCCGGGTAGGCGTTGAACTCGTACCAGGCGACCGTCAGGCGGAGCCCCAAGAGCGGGGCCTGGAGCGGGTCGGAGAGAATGAGCGCGAGGCTCCCCGACGCGCCCGGCGCCAGGACCGGGGCGGAGAGACCCGAGAGGAGGAGCGAGCCGTCCGCGACGGGAAGCACCGGCGGCGACGTGGCCTCGGCCGATGCGAGGACGCTCGGGGCGACGAGGACCGCGAGGAGGACGAGCGCAGCCGGGGCGTTCCCCCGGAGGGCCCTAGGCCGGCCCACGCGGCTCCTCCGCGTACCGGCCCGTTCGGTGGAGGGTGAGGAGCCGTTCGATCCGCTCGACGACCTGGGCCCGCCCCCCGCGGCCGGAGGCGCCGGCGAAGCGGACCGCGCCGGGGACGGGGCTCGTGAACGCGAGGTCGGCCGACTTGGCGAGGGCCCGTGCGAGCGCGAGCGGCCGCCGCGTCCGCTCCGCCGCCTCGACGTCGGCGCGGAACTCCTCGTGTCGGGTGAGCACCGCGACGACGTAGCCGATCACCGGGTCCCAGCGCATCAGCCGCGCCAGGGTCCGCAGGTAGGTGAGGTAGCGGCCGTCGAGGCTCAGGAGATGGCCGACCTCGTGGGCCAGGACGGCGTCGCGCTCCTCGGGGGTCAGCCGCCGCAGCAGCTCCCGCGAGAGCAGGATGACCTCGTGCCGTCGCGGCCGTCCGTGCGGGCCGACCTCGACGAGCGCGAAGGAGAACGCCTCGAGCCGACCGGAGTCGAACGTCCGCAGGGAGATCCGCCGCGAGGGCATCGGCAGGCTGCCCGGCCACGGGAGCGGCGTCGGGCGGAGCACGGTGAGCAGGCCGCGCCCGACGACCTGGTTGAGGAGGAAGACGGCGGTGAGCAGGCCGAACGCCCCGACGGCGCCCTCGAGCCAGACCGGCAGCGCCGCGGGCGCGAAGAGCCCGAGCGGCCGCTCCGCGAGCGAGACGACCGCGGCGAGGCCGCCGTGGGTGAGGACCCAGGCGAGCGTCGTCGTCGCGAGGACCGCCCAGAGGGCGAGGAACACGGACGCCACCCGCAGCAGGACCGGGGCGCGGGCGCGGCGCAGCGCGACCGCGAAGGTCCCGGCCAGCGCCGCCCACAGCGCGACCGGGACGACCAGGAGCTCGGCTACGGGAGGGCCCATCCGCTAGGGGGAACCCGCTCGGAGCTTAAGGCGGCGCCGCCCTTGGCGACCCCCGCCCGGGCCCTTCCGGGCCAGCTCCTCGTTGAGATGGACGACGCCGACGGGGCCGAACAGTTCGACGACCCCCTCGAGGAGGCTGCGCAGGTAGCGCCGCTCGAAGTCCGCGGCCCGATAGACGAACCGCTCTCCGCCCCGGCACGCCTCGCGCCGTCGGCGGACCATCCCCTTCTGGTGGAGCCGCGCGAGGATCGTCGCGACGGTCGTGTAGGCGACGTCGATCCCGCGGCGGTCGAGCTCCTCCCGCACCGCGCGGGCCGGAGCCTCCGAGAGCGCCGACAGCGCGAGGAGCACCTCCGACTCAAGCGGACCGAGCATGGGCCGACCGGACGCCGCGCCCAGCGGGGCGTCCCGCTATAATCGTGCGGTTGGAATCGCACATACTTGCTCCCCCAAGGGTATATGGGCATCTCCGAATGGGCCGGGCGTGCCGGCGCCAAGGGAGAGGACCCCCGAGTCGATCCTGGACCTGATCGGCAACACGCCCGTCGTCCCCCTGCGTCGCGTCGGTCGCCACCTGCCGTACAAGATCCTCGCCAAGCTCGAGTTCCTCAACCCGGGCGGCTCGGTCAAGGACCGGATCGGCGTCCGGATGGTCGCGGAGGCGGAGCGGGACGGCCGGTTGGCGCCGGGGGCCACGATCGTCGAGGCGACGAGCGGCAACACGGGGGTCGGCCTCGCCCTCGTCGCGGCGGTCCGGGGCTACCGGATGGTCTTCGTCCTCCCCGACAAGATGAGCACCGAGAAGATCCGGCTCCTCCGGGCCTTCGGGGCACGGGTCGTCGTGACGCCGAGCCAGCTCCCCCCGGATCACCCGATGAGCCACTACTCGGTCGCGCGCCGGCTCGCCAAGGAGATCCCTGGCGCCTACTACCCCAACCAGTACGAGAACCCCGGCAACCCCGATGCGCACTACGAGACGACCGGGCCCGAGATCGACCGACAGGGCGGTCCCGAGCTCGGCGCGGTCATCGCGACGATCGGTACCGGCGGGACCGTGAGCGGCATCGGCCGCTACTTCAAGGAGCACCGGCCCTCGGTGCGCGTCGTCGCCGTCGACCCGAAGGGCTCCGTCCTCGGCCCGTACTTCCGCACGAAGAAGCTCGGCCCCGCGACGCCGTACCTCGTCGAGGGGATCGGAGAGGACATGATCCCGAGGACCGTCCACTTCCAGTACCTCGACGAGTTCGTCGAGGTCGACGACCGGGAGTCGTTCCAGATGGCGCGCCGGCTCGCGCGCGAGGAGGGGCTCTTCGTCGGCGGCTCCTCCGGCTCCGCGGTCGCCGGGGCCCTGCGGTGGCTCGCGACCCGCCCGCTCCCCGAAGGAGCCACGGTCGTCGTGATCCTGCCCGACTCGGGGGACCGGTACCTCTCCAAGTTCTACTCCGACGACTGGCTCCGCGAGAAGGGCCACCTCGACGCGGACGCGACCGCCGGCGACCTCCTCGAGGCCAAGGAGTTCCACCCGCCCCTCGTCTTCGTCGAGCGGACCACCGTCGTGCGCGAGGCGCTCGCGCTCCTGCGCCAGCACGGGATCTCGCAGCTACCGGTGCTCGCCGGCCACGACAACGTCGGCTCCGTCTACGAGGACGAGATCCTCCGCGCCATCCTCGAGGACCACACCGTCCTCGAGCGGACCGTCACGACCGTCCTCGGACCCCGCTTCGGAGAGGTCACGCGCGACGCGCCGATGGGCGAGCTCGTCCGACGGCTCCGCGAGGAGCGCGCCGTCCTCGTGCGCGACCCCGGGTCGGGGGCGCTCGTCGGCCTCCTCACCCGGCACGACCTTCTCTCCTACCTCTCCCACAAGGGATCCGACCATGCGCTTTGACACGAAGCTGATCCACGCGGCCCAACCGCCCGACCCCCTCACGGGGGCGGTGAACGCGCCAATCTACCTCTCGAGCACGTTCGCGCAGTCCGCGCCGAACGTGAGCAAGGGCTACGTCTACGGCCGGTCGGGGAATCCGACGCGCACCGTCCTCGAGTCGGCGCTCGCGGCGGTCGAGTCCGGCACCCGCGGCCTCGCCTTCTCCTCGGGTCTCGGGGCGCTCACGACCCTCCTCGAGCAGTTCCCGACGGGCTCGCGCCTCGTCGCGGGGGACGACCTCTACGGCGGCACCTACCGGCTCTTCGAGCACCACCGACGGCAGTTCGGCCTCGTCGTCGACTACGTCGACACGACCCAAGCCTCGATTGTGCGCGACGCGCTCGACGCGGCGAAGACGGACCTCCTGTATCTGGAGTCGCCGACGAACCCGCTCCTGCGGCTCACCGACCTCAAGAGCGCCGCCCGGCTCGCGCACGCGCGCGGAGCGCTCGTCGCCGTCGACAACACGTTCGCCTCGCCGGCCCTGCAGCGGCCGATCGAGCTCGGCGCCGACCTCGTGCTCCACTCGACGACGAAGTACCTCGGCGGCCACTCGGACATCATCGGCGGCGCGCTCGTCGTCGCGGACGCGAAGCTCGGCGAGCGGTTCGCCTGGCTGCAGAACGCCGTCGGGGCGGTGCCGAGCCCGGTCGACTGCTTCCTGGTCCTCCGCGGGCTCCACACCCTCGGGATCCGGATGCGCGCCCACAGCGCGAGCGCGAAGGCCGTCGCGGAGGTCCTCGAGGGCCACCCCAAGGTCGCGCGCGTCCACTACCCCGGGCTCGCGAGCCACCCGCAGCACCGTCTCGCGCGACGCCAGATGGACGGCTTCGGAGGGATGGTCAGCGTCGAGCTCGCGGGCGGGTTCGGCGCGGCGCGGCGGTTCCTCAAGCGGCTCGCGGTCTTCACGCTCGCCGAGAGCCTCGGCGGCGTCGAGTCGCTCGTCGACCACCCGGCGTCGATGACCCACGCGTCGGTCCCGAAGGCCGAGCGGGAGGCCCACGGGGTCACCGACGGCCTCCTCCGGCTCTCCTGCGGCATCGAGGACCCGGCCGACCTCGCGGACGACGTGCGGAACGCGCTCAGAGGAGCGTAGCCGTGCGGCGGTTCCGCCTCTACGACACGCGGACGCGACAGACGCGGCCGTTCGTGCCGCTCACGCCGCCCCGGGTCGGGCTGTTCTTCTGCGGGCTCACCCCGTACGCCGACGCGCACATCGGCCACGCGAAGGGGGCCGTCACGTTCGACGTCCTGGTCCGCGCGCTCCGGCGCTGGGGGTACCGGCCGTTCTACCTCCAGAACGTGACGAACCTCGACGACCGGCTGATCGCCCGAGGCGCCGAGGAGGGCGTCGACCCGATGACGCTCGCCGACCGCCACTTCCGCCGCTGGCTCGAGGCGATGGAAGAGCTCCGCGTGACGACGGTGAACTACTACCCGCACGCGACGGACTACCTGCCCGAGATCCTCGCGCAGGTCGGCGCGCTCGTCGACAAGGGCTTTGCCTACGTCTCCGACGGGAGCGTCTACTACTCCGTCGCGAAGTTCCCCCACTACGGAGAGCTCTCGGGCCAGCGGTCGGAGGCGCTGCGCCCCGGCGCGCGCCTCGAGGTCGACCCGAGCAAGCGCTCGCCGGAGGACTTCGTCCTGTGGAAGGCGGCCACGCCGGGAGAGCCGACGTGGGAGAGCCCGTGGGGCCCGGGCCGCCCGGGCTGGCACATCGAGGACACGGCGATCACCGCGCGCCTGCTCGGGAACCGCTACGACATCCACGGCGGAGGCCTCGACTTGGCCTTCCCCCACCACGAGGCGGAGATCGCGCAGGCCGAGGCGGCGACCGGCGAGGCGCCGCTCGTGAACTTCTGGATGCACGTCGGCCTCCTCACGCTCAAGGGCGAGAAGATGTCCAAGTCCCTCGGCAACGTCGTCTCGCTCGACGAGAACCTCGAGACGTTCGGCGGAGAGGTCGTCCGGTTCTACTACCTCAACGTCCACTACCGCGGCCCCCTCGACTACGTGCCGGGGAAGAGCCTCGAGGAGGCTCGAGAGGCCTACGAAACGCTCTCGGCCCCGAGCGCGGCGCTCGACGCCGCCCTCGGCGCTGCGCCCCCCGACGGGGGCGAGGAGCTGCCCGAGGCCCTCGCGCTCGAGGCGGCCGCGAAGGTCGAGCGGCTCGACGAGCTCCTCGCCGACGACTTCCGCACGCGCGAGGCGATCGCCGAGCTGTTCACCTGGGGGCGCACCGTCTCGAGCTCGCTCGAGCGGGCCGAGCCCCTCTCGGCCGCCGCGCTCGCCCAGCTCGCCCTCCCCTACGACTGGGGCCGCGAGGTCCTCGGCCTGTTCGAGCCCCTGCGCGAGGGCCCGGGCGCCGACGCCCTGCGCGGCGCCGTCGCGGCGGCGATCTCGGCCCGGGCCCGCGCCAGGGCGCGGGGCGACTACGGAGAGGCGGACCGGATCCGCTCCGAGCTGGCCGCCGCCGGGCTCGTCCTCGAGGACCGAGCCGGTCGGACCTCCTGGCGGGCCGCGCGGGTGGGCCCGCGATGAGGGGCTTCGGGTTCACCGAGCACGGAGGGCTCGAGCGACTCGGGTTCGTCGACGTCCCCGAGCCGGTGCCGGGTCCCGGAGAGGTCCGGGTCGCGCTCCGCGCCGCCGCGTTCAACCGGCTCGACCGGTTCGTCCTCGCCGGCATTCCGGGCGTACCCGTCGAGAGGCCGCACGTCCTCGGCTCGGATGGCGCCGGTGTCGTCGACCGGGTCGGCCCCGGGGTCACCGAGGTCGCCGAGGGTACGCCCGTGCTCCTCAACCCGGGGATGTGGGACGGTACCTGCGACGCCTGTGCCCGACACGACGAGGCGCTCTGTCGCAACTACCGGATCGTCGGCGAGCACACCCAGGGGACCGCCGCCCCCTCCGTGGTCGTCCCGGCCCGCAACGTTCACCCAAAGCCGGCCCGGCTCGGCTTCGTCGAGGCGGCCGCGGCCCCGCTCGTGTACGAGACCGCCTGGCGCGCCCTCGTCACGGTCGCCGCCGTCCGGCCGGGCGAGACCGTCGCCGTGATCGGCGCGGGCGGCGGGACGACGATCGCGGCGCTCCAGGTGGCGCGCGCGAGGGGCGCCCGGGTCGTCGTCGTCACGCGCTCCGCCCCAAAGGCCGAGAGGGCCCTCGCGCTCGGCGCCGAGGCGGCGCTCGTCACCGACGACGACCACCCCCACGACCGGCTCCTGTGGGAGTGGAGCGGACGCAAGGGCGTCGAGGTCGTGTTCGACTCCGTCGGTCGGAGCACGCTCCCGCGCTCGGTCAAGGCGCTCGCCCGCGGGGGCCGTGTGGTCGTGATCGGCGCGACGAGCGGCCCGATTGCGGAGATCGACCTCCGCACGCTGTTCTGGCGACAGGCCTCGATCCGGGGGAGCACGATGGCCTCGAAGGCCGAGTTCCTCGAGGTCCTCGGCGAGCTCGCGCGCGGCTCCCTCGTCCCCGTCGTCGACTCCGTCCACGACCTCGACAACGCCGTCGCGGCGTTCGAGCGCTTCGAATCGGCCGACCGGTTCGGGAAGGTCGTCCTGCAGATCCCGGCGCTCTAGCGAGGCGTCGCGGGGCCGCGGACCCGCCCGCCCTCGGCCTCGGGGGCGACGGTCCGGGGGCCGGGCGGCCGCGAACCCACTGCCCGATGGTTTTTATACCGGGAGTCCGCCTTAATTGCGAGCGTGGACCGTTTTCGGCGTACCCTCCCCACTCGCGGAGGGACGCGGCCCTCCTCTGGTCGAACGCTGCTGCCGCTGCTCCTCGGGCTGCTCGTGCTCGCCTCGCTCGGGCTCTCGTTCGCGGCGGTCCCGATGGCGCGCGCGGGGGCGGTGCCCTCCCCTCCGCTCGCCGCATCGGTCGCTCCCGCGGCGACCCTGCACGGGGACCTCATCGTCTCCGCGGCGAACTCGCCGTTCGTGATCTCCCCCGCCACGACCGGCAGCGCCCTCTACGCGCAGCAGGGGAACGTCACCGTCCTCGCGGGCGGCACCCTCATCGTCCGCGGTGAGACCCTCGACTTCGTCCAGTTCGTCGCCGACACGGGGACCCTCGCGAACCGGGTCGCCCACCTCTACCACTTCTCCGTCCAGGGGACGGTCTCGCTCGACAACTCGACGGTGACGACCGACACGGGCGTCATCAACGCCTACACGAAGCTCCTGTTCAACGTGAGCGCGGGCGGCAACGTCACGCTCGCCTCGAGCACCCTCGCCTTCCCCGGCTGGCTCGAGGTCAGTGGCGCCGGGGCCTCGATGACGCTCGAGAACAGCGCCATCACGCCGAACGCGGCGATCTCGCAGCTCAACGAGAACGTCTCGATCCTCGGCGACACCGTCTACGGCCCGTCGATCTCGGTCTCCGCGGGCGCGGCGCTGAACCTGTTCAACAGCACGGTCAGCGCGACGTACAAGGACAACCTCCTCTCCAGTGGCGTCCCCGGTCCGCTGCCCGTCACCGACGCGGGCCACTTCGCGCTCAACGTCTCGGGCGGCCAGACGCTCTCGAGCTGGCCGACCCCGACGGACTCCGAGAACGTGTCTCGCGCAATGCTCTACCCGACGTTCGCCGGCGGCACGATCTCGCTCACCTACTCGTCGACCTCGGCAAGCGTCTCGACGGGCAGCACCTTCGGGTTCGCCGGGAACACCTACGCGCTCCCGACGATCGCCTTCGCCCCCGGAGGCGGCCTCGTCAACCTCTCGCTCCCCGCGAACGCCGTCACGGCGCTCAACGCGGCGGGGCCCCTCGGCTGGCTCGAGGCGACCGGCTCCTTCGACCAGGCCGGAACGATCCAGCTCGCGCTCGCGACGACGGGCCTCGCGTCGACGGTCGTCGTCGACTCGGCCACCGTCGCGCTCACGCCGGTGCTCTCCTACAACGTCACCGCGAGCGGCGCGGGCACGACGATCACCGCCGCCGACAGCAGCCTCGACCTCAACTGGAACCTCACGCCGGGCACCCCGGTCGCCTCGGGGATGCCGCCGACGCCCTGGTCGTCGAACAAGCTCCTGCTCAGCGGCGGCGCCGCCGCCTTCCTCGCGAGCGTCACGATCCCCGCGGGGCGCAGCTCCGTCTTCTTCGCGACCTCCGCGGTCCTCCCCGATGCCTCGAGCTCCGCCTACTTCTACCGGTGGGCCGCGATCCCCGTCACCTCGAACTCCGGGGTCGCGATCCCGGACGCGCAGGCGACCGCCTTCTACTCCTACGACGCCTCCCAGAGCAGCAACGCGACGGCCACGGCCCTCAACAACCTCGCCTCGGCCGACCCCGCCCTCGCGACCTACGTCCAGCTCTGGGACACCGTCCACGGGATCCCCGGCTACGGCCAGAGCGGGCCCAACGGCGATGCCTACCTCCTCCTCGCCTCGTCGGTCGTTGCCGAGCCGACGCTCCCCGACGGGACGTACCTCGGCGGCTACCACGTCGCGCTCACCCTCTCCGGCGGCGGACAGGGCTCGACGCAGTGGGGCTACGTCTCCGTGATGCCGTACCCGATCGGGATGGCGCCGGCGACCCCGGACGTCCAGGCACCGTTCGTCTACACGAACTACGTCCCCGCGCTCGCCTTCACCTCGACGAGCCTCGTCGTCAACGGCCAGCCCGAGGCGAACGCGACGGTCGCGATCGGCCAGGTGATCACCTTCTCGAGCACGGTGACGAACGTCGGGACGGGCCCCGTCCAGTCGTTCACCGTGAACCTCTCCTACGTCCTCCCGAGCCCGCTCGTCCCCCACCTCGTGGCCCCGACGCAGTCGTTCGGCCCTCTCGCGGTCGGCGCGCAGCAGACCGTTTCGCTCAGCTGGGTCGTCAACGAGTCGGTCACGGGCGACCACGGCTACTTCCACAACAACTTCGTCCTCACGACCTCCTGGAACGGGGGCGTCGCCCCGAACGGCGGCGTCGCGACGGACACGGTCTCGGTGCGGATCGCGCCGGCGTTGATCGCCGTCGCGTTCACGCCGCCGACCGGTGCCCTCTCGATGAACGTCGGCTACCCGGCGAACGGGAGCGTCATCTTCAACGGCTCGGGCGCCGCGGTCGTGAACATCACCGCGGTCGCGAGCGACGGCACGGAGTACCTCCTCACCTCCGCCGCCGAGACGAGCGGGTCGTTCAACCTCCCGCTCTACGTCCTCTCGAACATGCCGTCGGGGACCTACTCGATCGTCATCAACGCCACCTACAACGACCGCTCGGCGACGGCGACGATCCCCAACTCGTTCACGGTCGCGGGGGCTCCGGCGCCGGCGACGCCGTTCTGGCAGCAGAAGCTCTTGGGCCTCGAGGTCCTCTACTGGATCCTCATCGCCGTCGCGGTCCTCGCGGGGATCCTCGCCTTCCTCTTCCTCGCGCGGCGGACGGCGCGCGGCAAGCTCGTCGAGTGCGGCGAGTGCGGCGCGCTGATCCCCGAGAACGCGACGCAGTGCCCGCAGTGCGGCGCCGAGTTCGAGCAGGACCTCGTCCGGTGCAGCCGATGCGGCGCGACGATCCCGGCGAACTCCGCGGTCTGCCCCGAGTGCGCCGCCCAGCTCCTCGGCTCGCCCGACCAGGAGGCCCGCGACCCCGAGCGGCAGGGCTTCGCCGACGTGGTCGAGCGGTTCCGGCTCGAGGCCAAGAAGGAGCTCGGGGACAACTACAGCGAGGGGGCGTTCTGGGACTGGTGGAAGCGCCAGCCGACCTACCTCTCGTTCAGCCAGTACCGGCTCCAGCAGTCGCAGGGGACGCGCGCCGGCATGAGCGCTCCGCAGGAGAGCACGACGACCTCGACGGAGGCCCCCACGGCCCCGACGACGGCCCGGCCGCCGCGAGGCGGCGGTGGGGCCGCGACCGCCGCCCCGATGCGGGCGCGACCCGCTGCCACCGCCCCGCCCGCGTCGACGACGGCCTCACGGAGCGCCCCGGCGACCGCGAGAGCGGCTCCGACGCCGGCCCCGGCGCCCGCGGCCCCGGCCCCGGCGGCCGCCTCCGGCGGCCCCGCGATGAAGCCGTGCTCGAACTGCGGCAAGGAGATCCCGCCGGACTACCTCGTCTGTCCGTTCTGCGGCGCGGTGACGCAGTAGCGCGACCGCCGGTGCCGAGCGCGCGAGGGCGCTCGGTGCCCAACCCTTTAATCCCCCGTCGCTCACTTGCGGCGGGATGACGGCGGGAGACCTCGCGCGCGGCCGGCTCAAGATCTCGTGGGCTCAAGATCACATGCGGATCCTCTCGGGGATCCGCGAGCGCTTCGAGAAGGAGCTCCCCCTCAAGGGGCTCACCGTCTCCTGCGTCCTGCACGTCGAGGCGAAGACCGCCGCCCTCGCGCTCGCGCTCCGCTCGGCCGGGGCCGAGGTGCACCTCGCGGCCGGCAACCCGCTCTCGACGGATGACGACGTCGTCGCCGCGCTCGTCGACAAGGGCGTCCACACGCTCGCCCGGAAGGGGGAGTCGACGGAGGAGTACCGGGCCGCGGTCCAGGCGATGCTCGCCGCCGACCCCGACGTGATCATCGACGACGGGGCCGACCTCGTCGCGCTCGCGACGACGGCGCGCGCGGACCGGGGCAAGATCCGCGGCTCCACCGAGGAGACGACGACGGGCGTGACGAGGCTGCGGGCGCTCGAGCGCTCGGGCCGCCTCCGCTTCCCGGCGATCGACGTCAACGACGCCGAGATGAAGCATCTCTTCGACAACCGCTACGGCTGCGGCCAGTCGGTCCTCGACGGCATCTTCTCGGCGACGAACCTCCTCATCGCGGGCCGCGTGGCCGTCGTCGCCGGCTACGGCTGGTCCGGCAAGGGGATCGCCTCGAGGCTCCGCGGCCTCGGCGCCGACGTGATCGTGACCGAGGTCGACCCGGTCCGCGCCCTCGAGGCGCGGCTCGAGGGCTTCCGCGTGATGCCGATGCTCGACGCCGCGCGCGAGGCCGACCTCGTCGTCACGGTGACGGGGAACCGCGACATCGTCCGCCAAGAGCACTATCGCGTCATGAAGGACGGCTGCCTCCTCTCGAACGCCGGCCACTTCGATGTCGAGATCTCCAAGCCCGACCTCGAGGGGCTCGCCGTCGCGCGGCGCATCGTGCGCCCCGGCGTCGAGGAGTTCACGTTCGCCGACGGCCGTCGCGTCCACCTGCTCGGCGAGGGCCGCCTCATCAACCTCGCCGCGGGCCAGGGACATCCCGTCGAGATCATGGACCTCAGCTTCTCGCTCCAGGCCCTCTGCGCCGAGCACGTCGCGCTCCACGGCTCCGAGCTCGAGCCTCGCGTCTACCCCGTCCCGCCCGAGATCGACCGGCGCGTCGCCTTCGCCGCGCTCGAGCCGCTCGGCGCGGCCCTCGAGACCGTGACCGAGGCGCAGCGTAAATACGCCGAGAGCTGGGAGGAGGGAACGTGAGCGACGTCAAGCTGCCCGAGGAGCTGCGCTACACCAAGAGCCACGAGTGGGTGCGCCTCGAGGGCGACCTCGTCGTCATCGGGATCACCGACCACGCGCAGCAGGAGCTCACCGACATCGTCTTCGTCGACCTCCCCAAGGTCGGCGCGAACGTCGCCGAGGGGAAGCCCGCCCTCGTCCTCGAGTCGGTCAAGACCGTCGCCGACGTCTACGCGCCCGTCGCCGGGACCGTCGCCGAGGTGAACGGGGAGCTCGCCAAGCACCCCGAGCTCATCAACCAGGACCCGTACGGCCGCGGCTGGATCTACCGGCTCCGCCCGTCCGGCCCCGTCGCGCTCGACCGGTTCCTCGACGCCGCCGGCTACCGGACCCACGTCCTCGGCGCGGCCCACTAGCGCGATCGGCGCTACCGGCCCTCGAAACGGGGACGGCGGCGCTCGAGGAACGCGCGCATCCCCTCCGTCCGGTCGGCCGTCGCGAAGGTGTGGCCCGCCGACTCGCCCTCGAGCCGGAGCGACCCATCGAGGGTCCCGTCGATCCCGCGGTTGATGACCGACTTCACCCAGGAGACCGCGAGAGGGGCTCGCGAGGCGATCGTCTCGGCGAGGGCCTGGGCGTCGGCGCGGGCGGTCGCGGCCGGCAGGACGCGCGTGACGATGCCGAGCTCGTGCGCCTCCGCGGCCGAGAACGGCTGCGCCGTGAAGATGACGAGCTTCGCGGCCGCGCGCCCGACGAGCCGCGTGAGGCGGCTCGCGCCGCCGAACCCGGGGTGGATCCCGACGGAGACCTCGGGGAGCCCGAGCTTGGCCGTGTCGGCGGCGAGGAGGAGGTCGGTCGACAGCGCGATCTCTAGGCCGCCCCCGAGGGCGAATCCCTCGACGAGCGAGAGCACCGGCGCCGGGAACTCCTCGATCGCCTTGCACACTTCTTGGCCCTGGAAGCCGAACGCGCGGCCCTCGACGACGGTCTTCGTCGCCATCTCGGCGATGTCGGCCCCGGCGGAGAAGTAGGGCCCCGCGCCCGCGAGGACGACGGCGCGCACGCTCGGGTCCTCTCGTAGGGCCGCGAACGTCGCGCCCAGCTGTCGGACGACCTCACCGTTGAGGGAGTTCATCACCGCGGGACGGTCGAGAAGGACCCAGGTGACGCCGTTGCGGCTCTCCGTCCGCACGTAGCGGATCGGCCATCGGGCCTCCGAGGCCCCGGCGCGGCGGACGAGCTCCGCCGAGATCGGGAACGCCTCGGGACCGTAGCGGCGGCCGAACTCCCGGACGCGCTCGAGCCCGGCGACGACGCCGACCTCGTTGAGGAGCGCGAACGGACCCTTCGTCCACCGCAGGCCGACGAGCGCGCCCGTCTCGACCGCCTCGGCCGTGGCCCCGCCCTCCTCGACAAGGCGGGTGGCGATGCCGATCAAAAGGCCCTCGAACCGCGCCTTCACTAGGCCGACGCGCTCCGGCTCGACCTGGCCGTCGCGCCAGGCCCACGGCTTGGCGGCCGCGACCTGCTCCTCGAGCATCTCCGCGGGCTCGTAGGCGGGCCCGAACGCCGCCTCGAGGGATTCCATCGCGTGGAGCGCGATCGGGAGCCCGGTGAGGTTCATCACCTCGAACGGCCCGTTCGTCGAGCCGGTGAGGTCGCGTCCGACGCTCTCGATCGTGGCGAGCGACGCGACCCCCTCCTCCGCCAGGCGGACGGCCTCGTTCATGAACGGGACGAAGAAGCGGTTCACCGCGAAGCCGGGCGAATCCGCGACGGCGATCGGGACCTTCCGCAGCCGGTAGCCGAACGCCTCGAGGACGCCGAGCGTCTCGGGGTCCGTCGTCTCGCCCCCGACGATCTCGAGCAGCTTGTTCACCGCCGCCGGGTAGAAGAAGTGCAGTCCGGCGAACCGCGCCGGCTCCGGGAGCTCTCGCGCGAGGCGCGTCACCGAGAGCGACGAGGTGTTCGTCGCGACGATCGCCTCCGGGTCGAGGAGCGGCCCGACCTCGCGGAACAGGGCCTGCTTGACCTTCTCCTCCTCGAAGACGGCCTCGATGACGAGCCGCGCCCCGCGGAGCGCTTGCGCGAGGTCGGTCGTGAAGGTGATGCGGCCGAGGACCTCGGCCCGCTGGGCCTCGGTCATCTTCTGGCGCTGCACGGCGCCGTCGAGGGTGCGCTCGAGCAGCGAGCGGCCCCGGGCCAGCTGCGCCTCGGTCAGGTCCCGGACGACGACCGGGAACCCGGCCTGCGCGGCGGACTGGGCGATCCCGTTGCCCATGTTGCCCGATCCGAGGACGGCGATGCGGTGCGGAGGGTGCAGCTGCTCCAACTTCATGGGGACGTTCCGAGGCTTTTGGCCGGTCGCCCCACTCGGGCACGGGTCTTAATCCTTCACTCGTGCGACGGCGGCGCAGGGCAAGGGTCCTAAGCGGGCGGGGGTACCGCGCCCCGTGACCCCGACCCTCCCGGAGCCCGCGACCCTCGCCCGGCTCCATCGCGCCTTCGTCGTCGCGCTCGGCGGCTACGCGCTCGAGTTCGCGGGCGGCGTCCTCGTGACGCACGAGCGGATCCCCGTCCCGATCTTCAACTTCGTCGACGAGGTCTCCGTCGCCGCCGAGCGGCAGACCGCCTTCTTCGAGCGGGCCCTCGACCACTACTTCCAGCGGGCGCTCCGCCCGGCGTTCCGGGTGGTGCCGCCGGTCGCCGACCACGTCGACCGGACGCTCCGCCGCTTCGGCTTCCGGCCCTCTCCCGAGCCGAGGGTCGTCCTCGTCGCCGAGCGGGGAACGGGGGGCCCCGAGGTCCCGGCCGACGTCGACGTGCGTCGGGCGGGCGACGCGGAGGTCGCTCAGGTCGCCGCCTTCTGGACCCACGACCGCGAGCGGGACGAGTTCCTGAGGTCCCTCGAGGTCGCGACGGGCCACCCGAACCCCGGAGAGCGGCTCGTCCCCGTCCTCGCGCGGCGGTCGGGCGCGCCCGTCGCCGCGGCGCTCGTCTTCACGAGGGGGAGCCTCGCCGAAATCCACGCCGTCTCGACGAGCCCCGCCGAGCGGGGCCAGGGCGTCGCGACGCACGTGGTGCGACGCCTCCTCAACGGGCCCGAGTCCGAGGGGGCGACGCACGTCGCGATCGCCTCGACGACGCCGAGGCTCTCGAGACGCCTCGCGCCGCTCGGGTTCACCGAGGCGATGCGCCAGGTCGAGTACGTCCTGCCGGCGGACGCGAGGCTCGAGCTCCCCGACCCGGGTCCTCCGACACCGCCCCGATGGCGGCCGCCCCGATCGCCTAGTCGCGCCCGCGCCGGACCTGGTCGAGCTTGAGCCGCTGCTCGAGCGAGGCGATCGTGCGGATCGTCGACAGCACGGTGTCGTGGTTCAGCGAGATCGAGTCGATCCCCTTCCGCACGAGGAACTCGGCGAACTCGGGGTAGACGCTCGGCCCCTGGCCGCAGATGCCGACGGTGCGGCCCTCCGCGTGCGCCCCCTCGATGAGCATCTCGATCGCCTTGAGGACCGCCGGGTCCCGCTCGTCGAAGTAGCCCATCCGGCCGAGCGTCTCCGAGTCCCGGTCGGCGCCGAGCACGAGCTGCGTGAGGTCGTTCGAGCCGATCGAGAAGCCGTCGCAGTGCTGAGAGAACTCGCGGGCGAGGAGCACCGTCGACGGCACCTCGGCCATGAGGTAGAGCTGGAAGTCGCGGGAGCGGCGCAGCCCCTTGTCCCGGAGCATCTGGGCGATCTCCTCGAGCTCCCAGGTGTTGCGGACGAACGGGAGCATCACGTGCGCGTTCTTGAGACCCCGCTCGGTCCGGACCCGGTGGATCGCCTCGAGCTCGAGCAGGAAGGCGGGCCGGTAGACCGGGGAGATGTAGCGAGAGCAGCCCCGCCACCCGATCATCGGGTTCTCCTCCTGGGGCTCGTACGGCTCGCCGCCCGGCATCCCGCGGTACTCGTTCGTCTTGAAGTCGGAGGTCCGGATGATGACGGGCCGCGGGTGGAACGCCTGGCAGACCTGCGCGAGGCCGTCCGCGAGCCGTTCGACGAGCTCGGCGGAGCGTCCCGCCTTGATCAAGGCCAGCGGATGCTCGCGCACGTGCGCGGTGAAGATGAACTCGATCCGCAGCAGGCCCACGCCCTGGACCGGGAGGCGGGCGTACTCGGCGGCCTTCTCGGGGACGCCGACGTTGACGTAGATCTTCGTCGCGGTGACCGGTGCCCCGTGGTGGCTCGAGTCGGCCCCCGCCGAGCCGCCCGTCGCGGCCGGCGGCGGCGTCGCGGCCCGGGCCTTCTCGAGGCCCTTGTAGACGTGTCCCGTCTTCCCGTCGACCGAGACCTCGGAGCCGTCGGCGATCGCCTTCGTGGCCGTCCGGGTGCCGACGACGCAGGGGACCCCGAGCTCCCGCGAGACGATCGCCGCGTGACAGGTTATCCCGCCCTCGTCGGTGACGATCGCCGCCGCCCGGGTCATCGCCGGGACCATGTCGGGCGTCGTCATCGTCGTCACGAGGACCTCGCCCGGCTTCAGCCGGTCGAGCTCGGCGGCGGCGAGGAGGAGACGGGCCGTCCCGCCCGCGATCCCCGGGCTCGCCCCGAACCCCTTGACGAGCGGTCCCGGCGAGGACGAGGAGCCGCCCGAGGCCCGTGCCGGGGCGACCGCGGCCGGCGCGGAGGCGCCGGCCCCCGAGCCGGGGGAGGTACCCGAGGGGAGCGTCGTCACGGGCCGGGCCTGGACGATGTAGAGCGACTTCGCATCGGCGCACCACTCGACGTCCATCGGGCGACGGTAGCGCGACTCGATCACGCGGGCGAGCGACGCGAGCCTCAGGATCCGCTCGTCCGGGAGCTTCTGGACTCCCCGCTCGGCGGCCGGCACCGGCTCGCGGAGGTTCCCGCCCCCCTCGGCGCGGACGAGCCGGACGGACTGCTCGGAGAGCTGTTTCTGGACGATCTGCTGGGTCGCGCCGTCGACGACGTAGTGGTCGGGCGTGACCTCGCCGCCGACGATCGCCTCGCCGAGCCCCCAGCCCGCCTCGATGATCATGTGGTTCTCACCCGTGTTGGGGTCGCGCGTGAAGAGGATGCCGCTCACGACGGAGTTGACCATCTTCTGGACGAGCACCGCGAGCCGGACGGTCGAGTGGTCGAAGCCCTTGCGCGCGCGGTAGACGAGGACGCGGGGCGTGAACAGCGAGCCCCAGCACCGTCGGATCGCCGCGAGGACCTCGTCCGTGCCGGCGACGTTGAGGTAGGTCTCCTGGAGCCCGGCGAACGAGGCCCCCTCGAGGTCCTCCGCGGTCGCCGACGAGCGGACGGCGGAGAACTCGACCTCGTGACGACGCGCGTACGCCTCGAAGGCGCCCGCGACGGCGGTGCGGAGCTCGTCCGGGAACTCCGTCGACTCGAAGGCGTCGCGGATGCGTCGCGAGACGGCGTCGACGCTCTCCGGTCGCTGGAGGTCGAGGGTCGCGAGCGCGTTCGGGATCTCCAGCTTGAGCACCGTCGCGTCAACGAACGCCTGGTAGGTCTCCGTCGTCACGACGACGCCGGGGGGGACGGGCAGCCCCTGGCGGATCATCTCACCGAGCTTGCCGGCCTTCCCTCCGACGAGGGGGAGGTCGGCGTCCGAGACGTCGGCGAGGTCGACGACGAGCGCCACCGACCCCCCTAGCTCCGACGCTCGAAGGTGTAGGCGACGAGGTCGGCCTTCGGGGAGTACGGATGGACGGTGTGGCGCTCCTGCAGCACCCACGCGCCGACGCCGCCCAGACGGGCGGTCAGCTCGTCGGGCCGAGCGTCGGCACCGCCTCGCTCGGTGACCTCGTAGTAGTGGAACCGCCCGCCAAGCTCCACGGCGGTTCCGACCGATGCGAGGTACTTAATCCCTTCGTGGGGGAGATTGAGGATGACGGTCCGGGCGAGACCCGGCGCCTCTAGGAACGCCGCGACGTCCCCCTCAACGGGACGCACGATCGCGCCGACGCCGAGGCGGGCGACGTTCTCCTCGAGGAGCCGGATCGCCTCGGGGTTCGAGTCGACGGCGACGACCTCCCGGGCGAGCCCGGCGGTCGCGACCGTCAGCGCGAACGGGCCGACCCCGCAGCAGAGGTCGAGGACCCGGGCGCCTCGCGGGACCTGTCCGGCCACGAGGCAGTGCTCTCGGGCGAGTCGGGGCGAGAAGTAGGCCCGCTCGAGGTCGACCACGAGGGAGAGGCCGTTCTCCTTGTGGCGGGTCCGCCACGGCCCCACGCCCGCGAGCCGGACCAGGCGCCGCTGGCGGGCGGTGCCGTGGACGCCCTCGTCGAGGCCCACGACACGCGCCCCGGGGACGAACCGGAGCAGGGCGTCGCCGATCTCCCGCCCGTGGGCCACGAGCTCGTCGGGGAGTCGCACGAGCACGACGTCCCCGATCACGTCGAAGGAACGCGGCAGCTTCTCCGCGAGCTCGGCCGGCAGCGACAGCAGGTCGTGGTAGCTGCGCGGGCCGCGCGCGGCGTACCGGGGGAACTCGGCCTCGACGAGCCGTCCCGCGGCGGGGGGCTCGAGAGGGACGTCGACGAGCGGGAAGACGACCTCCGCCCCCTCGTGCCCGACGCCGAGCTCGGTCGAGAGGAGGCGGTGGTCCCGCAGGAAGCGGCGCACGCCCTCCGCCTCGTCGCGAGCGACCCGCCAGCCGGGGGCCTTCATCGCGCGCGGGCCGTGCCCCGGCCGGCGAGAAGGTCGAACACGTCCCGGCCCGCGACCGTCCCGAGGGTCCCCAACGCGGCGGCCCGCTCGCCGAACTTCGTGCCGGAGCCGCCGGTCGCGGGCACGCCCGCGCCGACGAGCAGGAACGGGACGGGGTCGTCCGCGTGCCCCTTGAGGACGCACGGCGTCGCGTGGTCGGCCGTCACGGCGAGCCGGCAGCGTCCGAGGTCGACCCCCTCGAGGAACGGTCCGAAGAAGGAGCGGTCGAGCGCCTCGACGATCTCCTTCTTGCGGAGCGCGTCGCCGTCGTGACCGGGCTCGTCCGGCCCCTTGAGGTGGACGTAGACGAACGGGTGGGTCCGAAGGGCCTCGAGCGTCACGCGCGCCCGCTCGCGGAGCGCTGCGTCCCGGTCCGCGCCCATCGGGCCGACGAACAGGTCCGTGAGACCGAGGACCCTCGCGATCCCGCGCTCGACGGGCATCTCGGTCACCGCGGCCCCGGGGACGTGGTGCCGGGCCTCGAAGGTGGGCCCCGGCGTCCCCGAGAGGCTGCCGGCGTTGCGGACCAAGAGCGCGTTCGCGACCTTGCGGCCCCGTAGCGCCCGGCGGGCGTTCACGGGGTGGCCGGCGAGAACCGGGGCGGCCCGTTCGAGGAACCGGTTGACCGCGGTGGCGGTCCTCGCGGCCGACGGTCCGTCGGCGAGCGGGTGGACCTCGAGGAGGCGCGGCGTCTCGACCGAGACCGCGCGTCCCATCCCGCCGACCCTCTCGTAGAACGGGTCCGCGTTCGAGACCTCCGGCGAGAGCGAGACCCCGCTACGGGGGTGGAGCCAGAGGACCCCGCGATGGCCGACCGTCGCGCGGACCTCGGCCTGGATCCCGTCGGGGCCGAGAAGGTCGGCCTCGGTGAGCGCGCGAGCGAGCTCGCGCGCCTCCTCGGTGCCGAGCGAGCGCCCGACTCGCGAGTCGAGGATCGCCCCGGCCCCGTCGGAGGTGGCGAAGTTCAGACGGAGGGCCACGTCGACGGGCGAGAGCGGGACCCCGACCCCGAGCGCCTCGAGGACCCCGCGCCCGGGCGAGTCGGTCACGGGGTCGAAGCCGAGCAGCGCGTAGACGCCCGCGTCGGACTCCGGCGCCACGCCGGGCCCGACGACCGAGACGACCCCGAGCTGACCGAGGGCGGCGAGACGGTCGAGGTTCGGTGTCGCCGCCGCCTCGACGGGGCTGAGGCCGCCCGTGGCCGGGTGGGGACGGTCGCCGAGGCCGTCCAGGATGATGAGCGCGAGCGCGGGGGGCGCGGGGCCGTTCCGGCTCGCCGGTGCGGTCGTCGCCAAGGTCGGAGGGAGCGGCGGACGCATAGTTATAAGGAGCACTCCGCTCGCTCGGCCGTCCGTGCAGCCGACGCGGGGCATTAAGGGCTTCTTGGCGAGCCGTCCCGGGCTCGTCGTTCTCGGTCTCATCGCCGTCGGCGCGATGGTCGGAAGCTTCCTCTACCTCGGGCCGTTCATCGCGATCCCGACGCTCCTCCTCTTCGGTCTGGCGATCCCGATCTACGCGGGCTGGAAGCGCCCGCGGGTCCTCGTCCTCTTCGGGATCGTCGTGCTGCTCGCCGCCGCCCCCCTCGCGACGCTCGCCGACAACCAGGCGATCCGCGCCCCGTCCCCCGCCTACGCGAGCTCGACGGCGGCGCCGTACGGGAACGGGGGCTCGGTCCTCCAGGGGGCGCTGGCGACGCCGTACACGGGCCTACCGGGCGGCGTCTACGAGTTCACCGCCACGGTGCACCCGGAGTACTCGCCCACGAACGCCTCGACGCCGCTCTGGGTGGAGCTGTTCGTCTCGACCTGCCCGGGCGCGACCGGGAACTCCTCCCCCAACTGCGGCAGCGGCTACCCGTTCCTGCTCGAGAACGAGTCGCTCCCCGCGAACCTGACCGCGCCGCACTCGGTCTCCTTCAACGTGACCCTCAACGGGACGAACATCTGGTGGTGGCAGATGGCGGCCGTTGTCGAGACCCCTGCGAACTCGGGGAACCTCACCTGGATCTTCCTCGACGTCTCCAACGGCTACGGGGCCGTGCAGGGTCCTGTCACCGGCGACTTTGCCGCGACCTACGGCGTCATCCTGCTGCCGATCACCGAGGTGATGTTCCTCTACTCGGGGACCGTCTTCCTGGTGGGCCTGCTCGTCTACATGTTCCTCAAGGCCCGGGAGGCCCGCCGGCGGCGCCCCCCGATCACGTCGGGCGGAGCGCCGGCGGGCGGCCCCGCCGCCGGGGGCGGGAGCTCCGAGACGGCCTCCGCGAGCGCCTCCCCGAGCCCCTCTCCGGAAGCGGCGTGCCCGAACTGCGGGGCCGTCGTCTACCCGAGCGAGAGCGCCTGCTGGAAGTGCGGGGCCAAGCTTCCGGCGCCGGACGCGACCCCACCCTCGTCGGCGCCGCTCAAGGGCGCGTAGACGCGGCGCGCGAGCCTTCTTTCTTCGCGCCGGGGCGCCCGCCCGTGGGGGTGGCGGGCCGCCCCCGCCGCTCAGGACCGGGCCGAAGGGCCCGGCTCAGGTGAACGTCGTCGCCTGGTTCAGGATCGAGAGCGGCATCTGGTCGTTGTAGACGTACAGGTCGACCAGCGTGCTCGCGACCGAGACGCTCAGCGTGAACGGACCGTTGGAAGGCGCCTGCCAGGTGAGCGTGAGCCAGACGATCCCACCCGTCCCCGACACCGTCGAGGTCGCGGTGACGCCGACGCCGTTGTAGAGCGCGAGCGTGCCGTTCACGCGGAGCGAGGCGACGACCGCCGTCCCGGCGGGCCCGTTGTCGCGGACGCCGACGTAAACGGTCGTCGGGCGCGTGTGGCTGAGCCCGAGCAGGGTCACCTGGGCCAGGCCGACGTCGGCGAGGGCGCGGCCGCTCGACGAGGAGCTCGAGAGACCCGCCATGTAGCCGATGAGATTGTAGAGGAGGGCCGCGCCGGCCTGACCCGTCCCGAACGAGCTGCCCGAGGGGAGGGGCGTCGTGAGGAGCGCCGGGTCGGCGGCGAGGCCGACGCTGTGGCCCGTGCCGACATCCCCGACGACGTTGGTGCCGGCCTTGAGGAAGGCGGTTCCGGTGACGCCCTGGGAGAAGTAGTCGTACGGGACGAACTGGCTCGAGGTCGAGAGCGTCTTGTTCAGCGTGAGCGTGGCCGGGACGCCGTCGGACCGGAGCCCGATCGCGCCGGAGCCGGCGTAGGCGACCGACGCCGTCGCGTTCGGCACGGTGACGCACGTCCCCGAGCTCGTCCACTTCGCGCCGACCAGGGAGAAGTAGGCGCTCGTGTAGCTCGTGCAGGTGGTCAGCCCGAAGGCGAAGGCGCCCGTGAGGAGGAACGACGGCCCGCTCGCGCCGGTGATCTTCGCCTGCTCGGTCGTGCTCGGGGCCTTCGGGCAGCCGCTCGCCCAGTTGCTCCCGAAGTTGATCAGGACGAGCCCGTAGCTGTTGAACGTCGTCGAGGCGGGCAGGCCCGTCGTGCAGGCGACGAACATCGAGGTGAACGGCACGCCGGCGGCCGTGAGCTCCTGCGCGAGATACGCGCTCGAGTTGTACGAGGTCCGGACGCCGTTGAGGACGTTGTGCGCGACGAACAGGATCCTCGGGAAGACGGTCAGGTTCAGGGTCGCGGTCGTGACGGTGGTCCCGCCCGTGGTCGTGACGGCCTCGAGGAGGTAGCTGCCCGGGAGGGACGGCGTCCAGGTCGCCGTCACGACGGCCGTCGAGCCGGCCGGGACCGACCCGGTCACGTTCGAGAACGCCGCGCCGTTCGCCAGGAAGGAGACGGTCACGCTCGCCCCGGCGCCGCCGGCGGCGACGTAGTCGCTGAGCAGGACCGGCACGCCCTTGACGGGGGCCGTCGTGTTCGCGCCGAGCGTCGAGGTGAACGCGCTCGCCGACGCCTCGATCGTCACGGTGAAGGCGATGCTGTTGCGGATCCCCGAGGCGTCGGTGGCGTTGACGAACAGGTAGAACGTCCCGGTCGAGCTCGTGGTCCCCGAGGCGACGTTGTAGGACCAGAGCCCCGTCACCGCGGAGAAGGTCATCGCAACCAGGCCCGTGCCCGGAATACCGGGGAGGAGCGAGAGGTTCGCGTAGACCGAGTGGGTGTTCAGCGTCGGGTCCGTGATCTGGACGCTGACCGAGAAGGCCTCGCCGACCTGCGGCGTCGTCGGGGAGATCAGGACGCGCACGAACGTCGGGGCCGCGGCGAGCGTCTGGCCGGGGAGCGTCACGCGGAAGAGCAGCTGCGTCGAGGTGACGACGGAGATCGTGAGGTTCTCCGCCGCGGGGAGCGCGGCGCTCGTCACGTCCGCGTACCAGCTCTGGCCGAGGTTCCAGCTCGTCGAGCCGTTGAGACCGGAGGCGACGGTGAACGGCGAGGGGAACGCTGTCGGAGCGCCGGAGGCGTAGAGGTAGACCAAGGCCGTCGTCGGGACGGTCGGCCCGGCGAGGTGCAGCACGTTCACGCCGACGATCTGGGTACCCGCGGCGTTGTAGACGAGCCGGGCGGAGAACTGGTCCGCCGGCTGCGGCGACGGCGTCGGGAACGTGCTCACGAAGAAGAAGATCGACGAGAACAGCGTCACCGTGAGGCCGAGGAGCAGGATCGTCCCGACCACGTCCGATACGCCACGGCGCTTCCACCGGCGGGACGACCGTCGGGTCCCCCCGAACCCTCGTGCTGTCAAGGTCTCTCCGAACCCGAGACCGGGTCGGTACGACCGTAAACATGGCGGGCCTCGGTATTTAGACGTTCTCGCGGGCCCGCGGACCCCCCGCGGCGTCTCGTTCGTGGCTCCGCGCCGCGACCCACACGTATGCGCACCGGCCGCGCGCCGTCCGGGGCGACCGGCGCGACCCCGGTTATACACAGGTCCGGCCGCGACCGGCCCGAGTTTCGACGAGCCCCGGATTTGTTCGACACGTCAGCCGGGACCCGCGCCGGGGGGTCCCGGCGTCTCTCGCCGCAACACGTGGGATTTGTTTAAGTAGGTGGGCGCGGCATAGCTCGCGCCAGTCGTGTTCGACAAACCCACCCCTCGGCCCCCGGAGCGCTCTCCCGAGCCCTCCGGCCGCCGGGTCGGCCCCGAGGACGAGCGGATCGCGCTGCGGTGCAACCGCAGAGAGCTCCAGCTCCTGGACTCGTTCGTCGCCAGCGGCGAGTTCCGAAGCCGGTCCGAGCTCATGCGGAGCGCGCTCCAGGAGTTCCTCAGGGCGCGTGCGTCCGAGGCGGTCTCCGCCCCGGCCGCCGCCCTGCCGCCGGGCCTCGTCGAGGTCCCGGTGCGCCTGCGCCGAGAGGAGGTCGAGGCCTTCACGACCTACGCCGAGCAGGTGGCGAACGGGCAACCGCTCGCCGACCTGCTGGCGACGGTGCTCCGCCGCGGTGAGGTGGAGCTGAAGGTCTCCGAGCTCGCGAAGCGGGCCCGCCAGCAGCGGACAGAGGCCGACGAGGCGCGAGCCTCGTTGAGCGAGCTGTCGCGCAGTGGCGAGGACCTCGCGCGTCGGGGGGTCGTGGGCCGGTAGGCCGCGGGGGAGAGGACACGCTACCAGGGGTGGGAGCGACGTACGAGAACGAGCTGGAGGAACGCGGGGCAGAACGAACACCGGAGCGGACCGACGAGGGCTTCGAGGACATCGTCTTCGAGGCGCCGCGGCTCGGCCACGACATCCGGTTCATCTTCGCCGCCGTCGGCGGCGGCGCGGTCCGCATCGGCCGTGAGGTCGCGAATCACCACCTCAAGTACGTCGAGACCGTGGCGATCAACTGCGACGCCCAGGTCCAGGACCTCGAGGAGTACGACCGCCGGGTCTACCTCGGTCCGCACGATGGCACGGCCGGCGACACGCGCGGCTCCCCCTCGGAGGGCGGCCAGATCGCCCGCGCCGCGATGCCCGCCCTCGAGCGGATCTTCGACGGCGCCACGTTCGTCACCGTCCTCTGCAGCCTTGGCGGCGGCTCCGGCACCGGAGCGCTCCCCTACGTCATCGAGGCCGCCGTGCGCTCCGCGCGCGTCGTCACGGTCTTCGCCGTCAAGCCGTTCAAGGTCGAGGGCGACCGCCGCGCCGTCGCCGACCGCGCGCTCGCCCGGCTCCACTTCGTCGAGCCGTTCGTCGAGAAGCAGGAGTTCGGGGCCGCCCGCCTCCAGATCCTCGACAACGAGTCGCTCCACACGAAGGGCCGGACGATGCTCTTCAAGGACGTGAACCTCCACTGGGGCCGCGTGATCGCGACGCACATCGACCGGTCGTTCATCGGTCCGTCCGAGCACGAGCTCGCCAAGTTCCACGAGAACCACCCGGTGCCGGCCCCGACGCTCGCCACGAGCCTCGAGCTGCCGCGCCCCGCGGCCCTCGACCCGATGGCGCTCCCGCCTCTCCTCCCGCAGGCGGGCTGGGCGCCCGAGGCGCCGTCCGAGACGGAGCTCACCTTCGAGGTCGACCGTCCCGGCGGCCCGGGTCTCTCGTAGGGGCGGCGCGGCCCCGGACGCCGACCGCGCGCAACCTTAAGTGCGGAGCCGACTCGGAGCGGCGATGGACGCGCGGCTCACGGTCGGCCTCGGCACCTTCGTGCTGCCGGCCGCGCTGATCGGGGTCACCGTCTGGAAGTTCTCCTCGAACCCCCTGGCCGTGCTCGCCCTGCTCGCGGTGATGCTCGTCGGCGGCTTCTACCTGCTGAGCTACACGGGCTCGGAGTAGGGCGAGGGTCCGCGGCGAGAGGCCGCGACCGACGGCCGGCCTACTGGTACATCCCCGGGATCGCGGGCGGCCCTTCCGTCGTAGGCTCCGCCGTGCGGGGCCGGTTCTTCATGGCGGCGCGGAGCGCCCGCTCGATCACCTCGGCCTGGGAGCGGAGAGGGCCGGTGTCGATCGACAGCTCGGGGAGGAACCGGTCGAGCATCTCGATCAGCGCGGCGCCCGCGCGGTGGTCGGGGAACCCCTCGGGCCCCTGCGAGCTCGTGAGAAGCACGGCGACGGGCACCGAGCGGTGGATCCCCTTGACGAGCAGCGCGCCCGAGACGCCGCCGATGACCCCGTCGTCGAGCGACCGGGCGCCCGCGACGCGGAACGTCGTCGCGAGGCTCGGGTCCGGTCGCGAGAGGACCACCCACACGCTCTCGGTCGGCTCGGCGGGGGCCTCCTCCTCGACCGGATGCGGCACGACGCCCTCGAGGCAGACGACCATACGGCACCCCTTCGCCTCCGCGGCGGTGAGGATCGTCTCGGCGATCGACGCCGAGGCGCCGGCGGAGGTGGGGAACTCCGAGACGACGAGCCCGAGGTTCGGCCGACCGTAGACGCGTACGGCCGGCTGGACGTGCCCGGACTGGACGAGCGCGATCGGCGGGGCATCCGGCGAGTCGAGGAACCCGACGCGGGGCAGGTTCAGCGTGCGGACGATGTAGTGGGCCGCGACGGTCGTCGCGAGCCCGGCGCTGGGAAAGCTCGTGAGGAGGACCGCGCCCTTGGCGAGGGCCGGGGCGCCGGGCTCGTCGATCCAGCGGAACGGTGCGGCCGTCATCGGCGCGAGGTAGGTTCGACAGTACTAAGCCCTTCGGAGCGCGTCAGCGCCGCGCAAAGGCCCAAGTACTCGCCGCCCGGTGACCGCGCTGTGGGGCTGCCGTTCCGGGACCTCGTCCGGCCGCAGGAGCTCACCTGGGAGGCTCTCTCAGGGCGTACCCTCGCCGTCGACGGCTACAACGCGATCTACCAGTTCCTCGCGACGATCCGTCAGGCCGACGGCCGGCCGTTCTCCGACGCGAACGGCCAGGTCACGAGCCACCTGATGGGCGTCCTCTACCGGACGACCTCGCTCCTCTCGAGCGGGGTCCGCCCGGTCTGGGTGTTCGACGGCAAGCCGCCCGAGCTCAAGTCGGCGACGCTGCGCGCGCGCTTCCAGGCCAAGCAACGGGCCGAGGCCGCGTGGGAGGAGGCGCTCTCCCGTGGAGACCTCGAGACGGCCCGCAAGAAGGCCGCGATGACCTCCCGCCTCACGCGCCCGATGGCCGAGGAGGCGAAGGCGCTCCTCGGCGCCCTCGGCGTTCCCTCGGTCCAGGCCCCGTCGGAGGGCGAGGCGCAGGCGGCCCACATGGCGGCCCGCGGCCTCGTCTGGGCGACGGCGAGCGAGGACTACGACGTCCTCCTCTTCGGCGCGCCGAGGCTCGTGCGGGGGCTCGCGGCTCGCGGCCAGCGGGGCCAGTCCCCGGGCGCCCAGGTGATCGACCGCGACGCGCTCCTCCGGGAGCTCGGGATCGATGGCGAGGAGCTGATCCTCGTCGGACTCCTCGTCGGCACCGACTTCAACGAGGGGGCTCGAGGCTACGGTCCGAAGCGGGCCCTCAAGCTCGCGCAAGAGCACCTCGGCTGGGAGCCGTCCCTCCGCAAGGCCGGCCTCGTTCCGGCCGAGGTCGCACCGGTCGCCGACCTGTTCCGCCACCCCGAGGTCGCCGAGGTCGAGCTCCCGACGTTCCGACCCGCCAACGAGGCGCTCGTGCGGCGGCTCCTCGTCGACGGCCACGGGTTCGCCGAGGAGCGGGTCCGCGGGGCCCTCCGCCGGGCCGAGCGCGCTCCGGCGGAGGCGCCGGCGAACGCGCCCCGAGGCCACCAGGCGCTCCTCGACGCCTTCGCGGAGGGAGACCCATGAAACGGTTCGAGTCGGTGCCGAATTTCTCCGAGGGACGCGACCCGGCGAAGGTCGAGGCGATCGCCAACGAGGCGCGCGGCGTCGCCGGCGTGACCGTGCTCGACGTCGAGAGCAACGCCGACCACAACCGCTCGGTGATCTCGCTCGTCGGCGAGGGCCCCGCGCTCGTCGAGGCGACGCTCCGGATGGTCCGGAAGGCCGTCGCAACGATCGACCTCACCCAGCACAAGGGCGAGCATCCCCGGATGGGGGCGGTCGACGTCATCCCGTTCGTGCCCCTCGGGGACGCGACGCTCGAGGAGGCGGTGCGGCTCTCGGAAAGCCTCGCCGAGCGGGTCTGGAAGGAGGTCGGGCTCCCGGTCTACCTCTACGGGGCGGCCGCCCGGCGTCCCGAGCGCAGCGACCTCGCCGTCGTCCGCAAGGGCCAGTTCGAGGGGATCCGCGACACGATCGCCTCCGACAAGGCCCGGGCGCCCGACTACGGCGAGCCGCGCGTGCACCCGACGGCCGGCATCGTCGCGATCGGCGCGCGTCCCGTCCTCATCGCCTACAACGCCTACCTGTCGACCCCGGACGTCGCGATCGCCAAGCGGATCGCGCACGCCGTGAGGGGGCGCGACGGCGGTCTCGTCGAGGTCAAGGCCCTCGGCTTCGAGATCCTCGAGCGGCATCGGGCGCAGGTCTCGATGAACCTCACCGACTACCGTCGGACCCCCGTCCACCGCGCCCTCGAGGCGGTCCGCCGGGAAGCGGAGCGGTTCGGGGTCCTCGTCGAGGAGTCGGAGGTCGTCGGGCTCATCCCCGAGGACGCCCTCTTCGACGCCGCCGAGCACTACCTGCAGCTCCACGGGTTCGACCGGGCCCAGGTCCTCGAGAGAAAGCTTCGCGCCGCCGCCGCCGGGCCCCTCGGGCCGGAGGCCGCGACGCTCGCCTCGACGAGCCTCGAAGCGTTCGCCGGCCGCCTCGCGGCCCGCACCCCGACGCCCGGCGGCGGGAGCGCCGCCGCGGCCGCCGGGGCGTTCGGCGCCGCTCTCGGCGAGATGGTCTTGGCCTACTCCGCCCCCGCGACGGGCCCGGACGCCGAGCTCGCCAGCGGCTCGGCCGAGCTGGCGCGGCTGCGCTCGGCGCTCCTTGGGGCCGTCGACGAGGACAGCGCCTCCTTCGAGGCGGTCCGGGCGGCCCGCCGACGTCGCAAGGAGGCTCCCGACGACCCCGAGGCCGCGCGCTCGTGGAAGGCGGCGCTGCGTCGGTCGGCCGAGGTCCCGCTCGAGACCGCGCAGGCGGCCGTGTCGGCGCGCGACCTCCTCGAGCGTCTGGCGGGCCGCGTCAAGCCGACGATCGCGAGCGACCTCAGCACGGCCCTCGCGCTCCTCGAGGCCGCGCGGACCGGCGCCCTCGCCAATGTCCGCATCAACCTCGAGGAGATCGACCGCGCGGGCGAGCCGGCGAGCGACCTCCACGCCGCCGTCGGGCGGCTGTCGTCGCGCCCGAGGTGATCCGGCGGAGCCGTGAGCGCACGCGAGGGGTCCCGGCCCTACGTTCACCTCAACTGCGCCGTCTCCGCCGACGGACGGTTGGCCTACGCGCACGGCCGACGGGCGCTCCTCTCCGGCCCGGAGGACCTTCGACGCGTGCAGGAGCTTCGGAGCCAGCTCGACGCGATCCTCGTCGGGATCGGTACGGTGCTCGCCGACGACCCCTCGCTCCGGGTGCACTGGGAGCTGCTCGACCGGCCGCGGGGCCACGAGCCCCTGCGCGTCGTGCTCGACTCGACCGGTCGGACGCCGACGACGGCCCGCGTCCTCGGCCCGCCGGGCGCGACCCTCGTCGCGACGGCCGCGCGCTGCCCCCGCACGTTCCCGACGCCCGTCGAGGTCTTTCGCGCGGGCGAGGACGAGGTCGACCTGCCTTCGCTCCTCGCCGAGCTCGCGCGCCGGGGGATCGCCTCGCTCCTCGTCGAGGGCGGCGCGCGGGTCCTGGCCGCGTTCCTGCGGGCGGGGCTCTACGACGTCCTCACCGTCTACACCGCGCCCGTCGTGATCGGCGGCACGACGGCGCCGCCGATGGTCAGCGGCGTCGAGACGACCGGGGCGGGCGAGGCCGTCGCGCTCTCGCTCGAGGAGGCCCGACCGCTCGGGGCCGGAGTGCTCCTCCGATACGTTCGTGGGATCGAGCCCGACACGGGCCGGGCGCCCGGCCGCCGCTCACTACCCTTATAGCGAGGGGCCCCTCACCGCCCCCGAGGGAGCCATGAAGCTCGTGCACTTCGTCGTCGCCGACCAGTTCCACTTCGGGATGGTCACCGACGCCAACGAGTACATCGACCTCGACACGGCCTGCCGCGACTACCTCGGGGTCAACCCGGTCAAGGGGGCCGACCCCAGCCGGTTCCGCGACATGCGCGCGTTCTTTGCGGGCGGCACCGACTCCGTCGAGCTCACGCGCAAGATCCTCGAGTACATCGACCGGCGCCGCAAGGCCGGCTGGACGCCGAGGGCCGCGACCGGGGCCCGCTTCCTCTTCAAACCCGAGGAGGCGATCCGCCTCCAGGCCCCCGTCCTCAACGGGGCCAAGATCTACTGCCTCGCGCAGAACTCCCGGAGCCACCTCGCCGAGCAGGGGAAGCCGCTCCCGGCGCGCCCGTACCTCTTCACGAGGTTCTTCAACAGCCTCGTCGGCCCCTCGGAGCCGCTCCTCCTCCACGCCGTCGGGACGTTCCCGGACGTCGAGCTCGAGCTCGCGGCCGTCATCGGCAAGCGTGGCAAGCACATCGCGGCCGCCGACGCCTACCAGCACGTGGCCGGCTACACGATCGCGCTCGACATGGGCTACCGCGATTTGCAGTACCCGCCCGGCGCGACGACGACCGACTGGGTGATGGGCAAGGGGTTCGACTCGACGATGGCCGTCGGCCCGTGGGTGGTCCCGAAGGAGGAGGTCGGCGACCCGTACCCCCTCAAGATGGAGCTCACGGTCGGCGGCGAGCGTCGGCAGGCGGGCGACACGACCGACTACGTGTTCCGGCTCCCCGAGATCATCGCGCACCTCTCCCAAGGGATCACGCTCGAACCGGGCGACGTCCTGTCGCTCGGGACGTTGGGCGGCCTCCCCGGCTTCGAGTTCGGGAAGGAGAGCCGCAAGCTGAAGGCCGGCGACGTCATCGAGGGCTCGATCGAGCGGATCGGCGGGATCAAGATCCCGGTGCGGGCGGAATAACGGCCTCGCCGCGCAGGACGAGGAACAGCCCGAGCGGCGTCGGCACTGTCCGACGGTCGCCGGGGCCGCCAACGACCTCGGCGCCGCCGAGGCGCGCCTCGACGCGGTCCGCGAGCTCGACGACGACGCGGTCCCCCGCGCCCGACGGGAGCACCGCGTCGACGAGAGGGTCGAAGGCGTCGAGCGCCGCGCGGTCGAGCGACACGACGCGGAGGCCGCTCCCGCCGTGGAGCGAGCCCGGGAGCCGGATCAGACGGTGGATGTCCGTCGTCACGGGCGCGTCGGTCTCCCCCTGGACGGTGACGGCCGCGCGCGTGAAGACGACCTGGACGAGCTCTTTCGGGACCTCGCCACGGAACACCTCGAGCGAGAGCGACGCCCGGATCCTCTCGGCGTGGCCGTGGGAGAGGAGCGCGCGCGCGAGGCGCCGGGCCGAGTCGGCCGGGATCCCCGAGGCGACCATCTCGGCGACCGCGGGCTTTGGGCCCTCCCGCTCCCATCGCTCGAGCAGCGCCAGGACCGCACGGGTCGTCCGCCCCCGCCAGCCGGGCGCGTCCGGGGGCGGGAGGCGCTTGTACGAGGGCGAGCTCCGCCGGCGGACGGGGGCCTCCTCCGACTCGCCTCCGCCGACGAGGACGACCGGCGCGCTCGCGTCCTCGCGCCGCTGCTCGACCACCTGCGTCGCGTCGAAGCCGACGCCCATCACGTACTCGACGAGCTCGCGGCGCTCGGGGCTCGTGAGCGAGAGGAAGCGCCCGTCCCGGACATGGACGTGGTAGCCCCGGCCCCCGGAGAAGACGAGGCGCGTCTCCTCGGGAGGGATCCCGAAGTCGCCGTAGAGGAAGTCGTCGAGCAGCGCGGCGACGCGCTCCTTGACGAGGGCGAGCTGCTCGGCGTAGCGGAGCCCCCCGGCCCCTCGCAGGTGGTCGGCGTCGAGGTCGAAGATCAGGTCGGCGCCGAGCCACTCCTTCGCCGCCATCTGAGGGTGGTCCGGGACGCGGTAGTACGCCGAGGAGTAGTAGACGTGCCGCGGAACCTCCCGCTCGAGGTAGTGGTGGAACTCCTCGGAGGTGCGGAAGCTCGCGTGCCGGCGCATCAGCGTCTCCGTCGCGAACGGGAACGCCGCGAACTCCCGTCGCGCGAAGCGCTCGGGCGGCTCGACGACCGTCGAGCGGTAGTACCGCGCGAACTCGGCCCTCGCGAACGCGAGCGAGGGGCCGTCGAGCTGGGCGATCTTCCCCAAGGCTACTCCGCGGGGTCGCTCCCCTCCGCCTCGAGCGGCGAGGCGAGCGCGTCGGCCTGCGCCTGGTTGCGCTTGAGGCGCGCCAGGAGGTGGAAGACGGCGGAGTGCTCGCTCCCGCGAAGGAGGAGCTCGATCGCGCGCGTCGCCCGCTCGAGCTGCTTGTCGTCGCCGATCACCGCGACGCTGCTCCCGAAGACGCTCACCGAGGCGCCGGAGAGCTCCTCGATCCGGCTTCGAGCCCGGCCGCGGACCCCGATGAGCCTCGAGCGGATCCGCCAGAGGCCGGCCTTCTCTCGCTTGCCGGTGACGCGCTTGATGTCGATGATCCCCAGGTAGGTTCCCTCGCGGAGGAGGCGCGCCGCCCGCTCTGGAGAGAACCCGCGACCGATCGCCAGGACCATGTCGCGGGCCCGGAGCGCCCCGTCCGGGTCCCCCTCGTCGAGGGAGCGGACCTGGACCTCCCCGTCCTCCGGGGCGATGCGGACCTCGGTCCGGGTCTCCCTCTCGATCGAGCGCTTCGTGGACCCGCCGGGGCCGATCACGGCGCCGAGACGCTCCTCGGGGATCCGCACGTAGAGGACCGGCATCAGGCCTCCTGCGGGCCCACGGAGGGCCCGCCGATGGCCTCGAAGAGCTCTTCGGACGTCACCTCGACCCCGAGGCGGCGGAAGTACCGCGCAAAGTTCGTCACGTCCCGCTCGAGCAACCCCCGCGCCGCGGGATGGGTCGCCTCGACGGCCTGCGCGACGTCGATGAGGATCGGCCGGTCCTCGAGGAGCAGGACGTTGTAGGGGGAGAGGTCGCCGTGGACGAGCCGGGCCTCCACCGTCATCCGTTTCAGCTCGAGGACGAGCTCGTCGTAGAAGGCATCGGGGTCGGCGACGACCGCTTCCTGCAGGAGCGGGGCGGCGAGCCCCCCGGCCCCGATGAACTCCATCACGAGGACGTTGCGGAGGTAGCCGTACGGCTCGGGGACCCGCACCCCCGCGGCCCGCAGCCGGCGCAGGATCGTGTGCTCGCGGCGCGTCCAGCCGTAGATCAGCCGCCGGAAGTTCCCCTCGCTCGCCTCCCGTCGGAGCTCCTCGAGCGCGTGCAGGGGAATGCGGCGGAACACCGCGTTGCCGACGCGATAGATCTTCACGGCGCGGAACCCGTCGCCCGCCGTCGCCCGGAAGACGCCTCCCTCCTTGCCGGTCGAGATCGGGTAGTCGATCGCCTCGAACTGGCCCTGGGTCACGAGGCGCGAGACCGTGAGGAGCGTCGGATGGTCGAAGAACTCGTCGAGCAGCTTGCGCGACGCGTCCTCGCGGCGGCGGTCCTCGAACCGCTCCTTGCGGCGAGGGAAGAGGAGCTCGGCGGGGTGGGGCATCGGCGCGGTAGCGCGGCCCGGGGCCTTTAGGTCGCCGGTCCTCGCGGGGCCGAGGGGAGGGGCCCGGTGGCGCCAACGTAACCGCGAGTATATCCGCCCGCGGACCGCTCTCCGGGGACGATGCGGCTCCCCCTCTCGGTCGACGCGCCCGGTACGGCCGCGAAGCGCCCCACCCTCCGCGAGGCGCCCGCGACGTCGCCGCCCCCGTTCCCGCCCGGCCGGCGCCTCGAGGCCCCCGCCGACTACGACCGGGTCTTCTCCGTCGTGCGGGCCGCCGTGCGACAGGCCCTCGGGATCGAGCGACCCGGCCTCGGGCTGGCCCTCTCGGACCTGCCGCCCGGGCTCGGCGCCTACTGGCAGGTGACGGGGAACATCATCGTCATGAACGAGGGGCTCGTTCGCACGATGGCGACGCACGCGAGGTCGTCGCTCGAGTTCAACTCGTTCGTCTTCGTCATCCTCGCCCACGAGTACCTCCACGCCCTGGGCTATCTCGACGAGGCGGAGGTCCGCCGCGTCACGGCCCTCGTCACGCGCACGGTCCTCGGCGCGGACCATCCCGCGACGACGATGGCCGAGGGGGACCTCTGGCGGATGTTCCCGTTCCTGGCCTACGCGCCCCCGGGCACGGGCCGTCGCTTCACCCTCGTCCGCGGCTTCGACCGCGCGTCGACGGACACCTACATCCGGTAGTCCCGGCCCGTCGGGACCCGGACGAAACCTTATCAGACGGCAGCGGGTCTGCCGCGCACGCATGGTCCTGCTCATCGGCGTGGCCTTGGTCGTCGCGGGCGCCTTCCTGTTCTCCATCGAGCTGATCCATCCCGGCGCTCTCCTGCTCATCCCCGGCAGCGTCCTGCTCGTCGCGGGGTCGATCGCCCTCCTGTTCGACGAGTCGGTGATCCTGACCATCCCCGGGCTCCTCGCGATCGTGGTCGGCGTCCTGCTCGCGACCTACGTGCAGATCCAGTACTACCTCCGCGTCGCCCCGACGCACCGGCCGATGTCGACGACGGCCCGCGGCCTCGCGGGCGCCGAAGGCATCGTCATCGCGCCGGTCGTCCCCGACACGCTCTCGGGGAAGGTCCGGCTCGGCTCGGAGGTCTGGTCGGCCCGCTCGAACCGGGCGATCGCCGCCGGGACCCGGGTCCGGGTCGTGACCGGCGAGGGCGTCGCGGTCACGGTCCTGCCCGTCGAGGAATCGACGGCCGGCTGAGGGGAGGAAACGATGGACCCGACGGAGCTCGCGCTCCTGATCATCCTGCTTCTCGTCATCGCGCTCGTCGTCGCGACGCGCGGCATCTGGACGGTCCAGCCGTACCAGCAGGGGCTCGTCACGCTGCTCGGCTCCTACAAGCGGATGATCGACCCGGGGGCCCACTGGATCAACCCGATCGCCCGCGTGCAGAAGATCGACCTCCGAACGCAGGTCCTCGAGATCCCGCGGCAGGAGGTCATCACGAAGGACAACTCGCCGACCAACGTCGACGCGATCATCTACATCAAGGTCGTCGACGCCCCCCGCGCGATCTTCCAGGTCCAGGACTACCACATCGCGACCGTCGCGTTGGCCCAGACGACCCTTCGGTCGATCATCGGGGACATGGAGCTCGACGAGATCCTCTACAACCGCGAGCGGATCAACACGAGGCTCCGCGACATCCTCGACGAGGCGACGGACCGCTGGGGCGTCCGCGTCGAGGCCGTCGAGATCAAGGAGGTCGACCCGGTCGGCCCCGTCAAGTCCGCGATGGAGGAGCAGACCGCCGCCGAACGCCAGCGACGGGCCGCGGTCCTTCGCGCGGACGGGGAGAAGCGCTCCGCGATCCTCGTGGCCGAGGGGCAGAAGCGCTCCCGCATCCTCGCCGCCGAAGGGGTCCGGCAGTCGAAGATCCTCGAGGCCGAGGGCGGCCGGGTGGCGACGATCCTCGAGGCGCAGGGGGAGTCGCAGCGGCTGCGGATCCTCTCCCTCGGGGCCGGCACGCTCGACGCGAAGTCGCTCACGGTCCTCTCGCTCGACACGGTCGCCAAGATCGGTGACGGCCAGGCCACGAAGATCCTGTTCCCGCTCGAGTTCACGCGGCTCGTCGAGGGTGCCTCGGAGTACCTGGGCACCGCTCGGACGGTGCCCGACCGGTCCCTCTCGAACCTGGACGAGCTCCAGCGCGTGGTCGGCTCGATCGACGACGTCTTGGGCCCGATCCCTCGCCAGCAGGAGCTGATGTCGGAGATCAAGTCGATCGAGGACGAGATCAAGGCCGAGTCGGACGAGTCGACGGCGATGGTCGCACCCGGGAGCCACGCCGGGAAGGAGTCCGCCGGCCTCTTCGCTCCGCCCGCGGAGCTCGCCCAGCCGGCCGTCGCGCCTCCGACGGCGCCGGCGACGGGGACCGAGACCGCTCGGCCCGCGCCGTCGGGGACGCCTTCGACGCTGCCCGCGGCGTCGGCGCCGATCTTCGCGCCGGACCCGAAGCGCCGCGCGCCGCCGCCGCCCTGACGGGCCGGGCCCGCTGCGGTCGGCCCGAGGGCTCGCGTGAGGGTGATGCCTCCTCGCCTCTCCTCACGCACCGGGGCCGCGCTCGCGGCGGTGGCGATCGTCGTCCTCCTCGTTGTCACGGTCCCGGTGCCGACGGCGAGCGCCGCCTGTCCGAGCCCGGTCGCGGACCCGACGACGACGACCCCGCTGCACCACATCTTCCTGATCATCAAGGAGAACCACGCCTTCGAGAACTACTTCGGCGAGCTCCCGGGGGTCGTCGGATACCCGCCGAACGGCTCGTTCCCGGCCGTCCTCGGGGGGCCCGCCACCGTCCACCCGTTCCCGATCCCCGGCAGCTCGACCCCGGACCTTCCCCACGACCGGGCCACGGAGGTCGCAGCGTGGGACGGTGGACGCAACGACCTGTTCGTCGCGCAGGCGCGGGCCGACGGCTACGCGAACGCGAACGACACGGTCGGCTACTACGGCCCCACGCAGCTCGCCCCGTACTACGCACTCGCCCGGAACTACACGCTCTCGGACGAGTTCTTCAGCGGCGTGATGGGCCCGACGCTCCCCAATCGCCTCTTCGACCTCGCCGCGACGAGCGGTGGCTGGCTCAACGACTCTCCTCCGCCGCCCTCGGCGATGGAGTTCCCCACCGTCCTCGACCAGCTCTCCGGCGCGGGTCTTTCCTGGGCCTACGACTACACCGGAGCGAACCGCTCCTACGTCCCCGCGCTCTACCTGCCGTCGATCGCCGACGTGCCGTGCCGCGCCGCGCTCGTCGTCCCGATCTCCGAGCTCTCGTCGCAGCTGGACGGACCCGCTCCGCCCGCCGTGACGGTCATCGACCCCTCGGGGTTCCTCTCGTACTCCGAGCACCCGCCCGCGAACGTCACGCTCGGCGCGGAGTGGACCGCGAGGCTCCTCGAGACGATCTTCTCGAGCCCCGTCGCGAGCTCGTCGGCGGCGTTCGTCTACTACGACGAGGCGGGCGGCTACTGGGACCCGGTCTCGCCGCCGGTCCGGGACGCCGTCGGGGACGGCTTTCGCGTGCCGCTCCTGACCATCTCGCCGTGGACGCCCGCCGGCGCGATCGACACGACGCCGACCGACCCGGCGAGCCTGCTCCATCTCATCGACGAGAACTTCGGGCTTCCCGCGCTGAACGCCCGCGTCGCCGCTTCCGTCGTCCCGGGCGACTGGTTCAACTTCTCCCGTCCCCCTCGCAGCTACGAGGGTCCCTCGTCGACGCTGCCGCCGTCGGGCCTCACGGTCGGGACGCCGGCCCTGTCGAGGCCGGCGATCGAGGGCGCTCGTCCGCCGCTCGGCCCCGTGGGCCCGGCGGCGCCGCCGGCCCTGGCCCTCGCCGCAGGGTCGCGAGGAAGTGGTCCCCGAGCGCCCGGAACGGCCACACCGAGCCGACGCGCCGGTCCCACCGGGCGAGCGTCTCGAACCGGCGCGAGAACCGCTCCGCATAGGCGACGAGGTCCGAGGGCGGCAACAGGACCGGCACCCCTTCGAGCCGTTCGAGCGAGAACGCCGGGGCGCACCGTCGCGCGAACTCCCACGCCGAGTAGGCAAAAACGTCGATACAGAAGCGCGAGGCGCCGACCCGGATCGGGTTCTTGGCCCGGCCGAACGCCCGCCCCGGCTGCCCCGTGAGGCCGTAGCCGGCCAGCTCGAAGAGGCACCAGCGGTTGTAGACACCGGCGAAGAACGGGGCGCCGGCGGGGAGGAGCGCCTCGAGCGCCGAGACGACCGGATCGAGGCTCACCTCGGCGTTGAGCGCCCCGTACGTCGAGTAGGCGCCGTCGAAGCTGCCGGCGCCGAGCTCGTCGACGAGGCCCCCCAGGTCCGCGGCCCGCCGCTTCGAGGTCGTGAGCCGCTCGCGAACGCCGGCGGCGCGGGCCTTCTCCTCGACGACGCGGAGCATCCGCTCGGAGATGTCGACGGCGAGGATCTCGTGGCCCTCCTCGAGCAGCGGGAGCGTCTCCATCCCCGAGCCGCAGCCGACCTCGAGGAGCCGACGGCGACCCGAGAACAGCGGGCGCATCCTCGAGAGCGACCGGTCGCGGAGGAGGCGGTTCATCCGGTTCCCGAGGATGTGCCGGTCGTAGTCGTCGGCGACGTTGTCGAACTCGGCCTCGAGCCAGCGGCGATATCGCGCCTCCGCGCCGGGCTCGACGCCGGCCCCGAGGTCGACCCGGAGCACGCGCGCGGGGCTCTCGTAGAAACGGGCGAACGCCTCGTCGCCGTACTTCGTCCGGAACCTCTCGAGGATGCTGCGGCGCTCGGTCGGGTCCGCGACGAGGACGAGGGGTCCCGAGGCGGCGCCGTCGGCGAAGCGGAGCGTCACACGACCCTCGCGCAGGGCGTCGACCGGCCATCGAGAGGCCCGGTCGCCGGCCACGAGGAAGACCTTGGACCCCTCGCGGACGAACCCGAGCGGGACCTCGCGGCCCGTCGCGAGGAGCCAGAGGTGTTCCTTCGAGGCGCCGGCCATCCGCGGACGGAGCCCCGCACACGGAGATAGAGTTGCCGGGGCGTCGCTCGCCCGCTCGAAGCCGAGAGCTCCTCAGCCGTTGAGCGGAGAGACCGTGCCGGTGAGCCAGGACGGGACCGCGGCGATCTGCGCCTCGGAGAGAAGAACGTGCTCGGGGAACACGCCGGTGCCGAACGGCCTCGAGAGGTGGGTCTTCCGGCCGAAGTAGAGCGCGTAAGCGTGGGGGTCGTTGGCGACGAGCGGGAACCGGTCCTCCGAGGCGACGACCGTCGCGCCCGCCGGCACCCTCGACGCGAGCGAGGCGGGGCCGTGAGGTTCCCCGACGGCGCGAGCGACACATCGTAGCCGAGGGGCGTGTTCGTCGACAACGCCGGGTCGAGCGGGCACGCGAGCCGGTTCAACGCGACGAGCGCGACGGCCGCGCGCGCGGGGCCGGAACGGGCGTCGGGTCGGTCGAGGCCTCCGCCAACGCCTATCCCCCCGGCCCCGCGAGCCCGACCTCGTCCGGGCGCGCCGGGTCCGCTCCCGCGTCCTCTCGGGGCGGCCCCGTCACGCGCGCCCACGTCGCCTCCGGCGCTCCGCCGCGCAGGGTCTCGGCGAGGGCCCTCAGGCGTGCCGCGGCCTCCGCGAGGAGCAGCGTCGGGGCTCCGACGGGTTCCCGCGACAGGGCCCGCAGCAGCGTCCGCGAGCCCCACGAAGGCTCGCGCAGCGCGAGCCCCGCGAACCCGAGCGGAGGCTCCCCCGGCTCCCGGCTGAGCTGGCGGTGTCCCGAGAGGATGCGCGCCCGCTGCGCCACGAGCGCACGGAACGATCCCGGCAACGTGATCTCGACCTCGGCGTCGCGCGCGTACAAGAGCGAGCCTCGACGACGCCGCAGGGTCCGGGCGAGGTAGGCGCCGTCGTTCACGACCCCGACCGGCAGCTCCGGGAGCGCGTCGAGCGGCAGGGCCAGAAGCTCGTCCGACAGGTGGTTGCCGCCCCCGCCGGCGAGAAGGTGCTCGTGGAAGCGGTCGTGGAGCGCCCACAGCAGCCGGAGCGCGCTCGCGAGCGGGCCCCGCTCGTCGGTCGGGACGACCGGACGCCCCATGATGCCGAACGGTCCGCTCGGCGCCGACTGCGCGGCCCCGACAAGCGCGAGGACGGCGCCCGGGCGGGCCCTCGCGTCGCCGTTGAGGAGGATCAACAGGTCCCCCGAGGCACGGCGGAAGACCTCGGCGAGCGCGGCGGACTTGCCGCGCCGTCCGGTCTCGACGACGACCTGGACCCGCGGGTCCGACTCGGCGGCGCGGCGCGCGTGCGAGACGGTCGCGGCGCCGTCGGGCGAGACCACGACCCAGATCGCCTCCCAGTCCGCACCGGGCGGCATCGCCTGGCCGGTGAGCGAGCGGACCGCCTCGGCGATGCGCGACCCCTCCTCGAAGCCGACGACGCCGCCGACGAGGCGGCGATACACCGTCGAGGTCATTCCGAGGCGGGTGCCGTCCAGGACGGCACGCCGTACTGCCGGCGCAGCTCCTCGTAGCGGTCGGAGAGGAAGGCCATCCGCCCCCACGCCGTCACCGTCCGGAACTGGCGCTCGGGTCGAGCCTGCCGTCGGAAGCGCGCGTTTCGGACGAGGCCCTGGAGCTGAAGGTAGGCGGCGACCGGCAGGAACGCGAGGGCACTCAGCAGGCGGACGCCCGTCGGGACGGTCAGGTCCTTCGAGGGACCGGAGGTGTCGGGAAGCTGCCATCGGTCGTAGAGTCGAGGGAGCTCGGACCGCATCCACCGCCCGTGCGCGAGCAGCTCACGGTACTCGGCCTCGCCGAGCATCGGGCGGGCCGAGAGCGCCTCCCGCGCGAAGAGGAGACCCTTCGGCTCGGCGAACGCGGCGCGCGCGGCCGGCTCGTCGAGGACCAGGTTGAGGCAGGCGGGCGCGGCGCGGGAGCGGCCGCGGACCGACGCGAGGCGGATCCGAAGGTAGGCGACGGCGAGGACCCACCAGAGCGAGCCGCGGCGGGTGACGAGCAGGAGGTCGAGGTCGTCCCCCTCCATCGGCTCGCCAAAAGCGGTCGAGCCGGTGACGCACAGGCACAGCACCCAGCGGTGGATCGGGGCCAGCTCCTCGCGCGTGAGGCGGTGGGCCTGCTCGAGGTAGCCACGGCCGCGGTCCTTTCGGGCCCGTCGCGCCGCCTCGGCCGGTTGAAGCTGGCTCGAGAAGGCGATGCCGTCCACCACCGGCGTCGGAGGCGTGCGCGACCGAAGCCACGCCTCGAGCTCGGAGGGCCGACGGGGCGCGCCGTCCGGCAGGAGCGTCGCGAGCTCGTCGAGCGCCACGCCCGTCCCATGGAGGCGGGCGACCTCGAGGAGCGCGGCGACACGCTGCTCGGTCGGTTCCTCCGAGGGATACGGCGGAGACGGAGGGTCCCCGTCCATCGGCCGTGGAAGCACGGCGGGGATATTTAGGCGCGAGGCGGCTCTCACGCCCCGAGACCGCCGGCGGCGCCGGCTCCACCGCCCCCGGTCCCCGTCGGCCCGAAGCTCCGCCTCTAGGACGAGCGTTTCTCGCGGGCGAGGGCCGCCACGATGGCCGGGATCTCGTAGTCGAGGTTCTCGACGACCTTGTCCCCGACGGGTCGCCGTTGGAGGACCACGCCGGCCCGGCTGACCAGGAAGAGGTACGACCGGTGCTTCATGTCCACGCCGAAGCAGACCCCGTGGTTCGAGAAGAGGTACTTGAGGAAGAGGCGCTCGGAGTAGATCTTCATCGGGGGTCACCGTCCGTCCGGGAGCGTCAGCGACGCCATCGCCCCGACGCTGTACCCCGTCGTCTCGTTGAGATCCCCCTGCCCGACGAGGAGCAGCGTCATCGGGCCGAGCCACGGCGCCCAGCCCGCGAACTGGACCTGGCCGCCGGCGAACGAGGCGGGGAGCTGCGACGAGAGGTCCGTGACGACGCCGAGGTCCGGTGAGACGAGTACGAGCTGGGGCGTCGAGCCGGTGGCGCCGCCGCTCCCCTTTCCGACGACGACCCATCCCGTCGGGGTCGAGACGACGCCGCTGGCCCATCGGTCGAAGGTCGGGGGAAGCGCCGGTCCTTGCCGCACCGTCGTGCCGTCGACGACGACGAGAGCCGCCGGAGCCCCGCCCCCGACGAGCCAGGCCGACCCGTTCCAGTCGGCTCCGAAGACACCGCCCGTCGCGAACGGGGTGGCAACGAGGAGGTCGGTGTACCGTCCGCCCGCGAGAGCTCCGAAGACGCCCTTCCCTCCGACGAGCCATCCGGTGCCGTTCCAGACGAGCAGTTGGATGAACCCGCCTCGCGGGTTGTGGGGCAGGAGGCCGGTGAGGTCGGTCGCCGTCCCGCCGCTCCACGCGACCATCGACGCGCCGCTCGAGCTGTTGCCCGCGAGAAGCCAGGCGGTCCCGTTCCAGCCGACCGCCCAGATCCCTCCGTCGTGGAAGTACGACGCCACGCGGGGGGTCAGGTTCTCCAAGAGGTCGCCGTGGAGGGCGTAGAGGACGCCGCCGCTCGTCGCCCCCCAGGTCGCCTCTCCCGAGAGCATCCAGGCGCTCCCGTTCCAGACGGTGCCGAAGACGCCCCCGTGCCGGAACGCCTCGGCGACGGTCGGCGTGACGTTCGTCACGACGCCGAGATCGGTGAACGCGGCGAGCTCCGGGTCCGTCTGGTCGATCGCCTTGTTCCACGCCGAGATCCCGGCGAGGAAGCCGCCCGAGCCGTTGTAGCCGAAGCCCTGGATCGCGCCCGGATGGAACGTCCCGACGAGGAGCGGCGTGAGGTCGGCGACGCGAGGAGCGGCGACGGGCGAGACCGAGGCGGCGCGCTCGTTGCCGGCGATCGCCCCCGCGAGCGCGGCGGCGACGAGAACGACCACGAGGAGGCTCGTCGAGGCTTCTCGAGAGACCATCGACCGGGGGAGGGGCGGCCTCGGAAAAGCTTCGCGGCGGCCCGGAGCCGGCCGGGGACGGGCACACGCTTAACTCGCTCGAAGCCCTCGTGCGCAGGATGGCCGACCCGATCGTGACGACCCGGCGGGGGAGCGTTCTCGAACTGCGCCTGAACCGACCCGAACGGCTCAACGCCTTGGACGTGCCGACGTTCCGGGCCCTTCGGACCGCCCTCGAGGACGCCGCGCTCGACCGGTCCGTCCGCGCCGTCCTCCTCACGGGCGAGGGGCGGGCCTTCTGCGCGGGGGGCGACGTGCAGACAATGGACGAGCATCGAGAGCGGGGCGAGCTGCCCCGGCTGTTCCACGAGCTCACCGGCGAGCAGGAGCGCTCGGTGCGCGAGATCCTCCAGATGCCAAAGCCGGTCGTCGCCGCGCTCCCCGGCGTCGCGGCCGGCGGCGGGCTCTCGCTGGCCCTCGCCGCCGACTGGCGGATCGCGGCCCCCTCCGCGGTGCTCGTCCCGGCGTTCCCCGCTCTCGGAGCGGTCCCCGATGGCGGTCTCACGTACTTCCTGCCCCACTTCCTCGGCCTCGGGCTCGCGCAGGAGCTCTTGTTCACGAACGCCCGCGTGCCGGCAGAGCGCGCGCGCGAGCTCGGCCTCGTGCACGAGGTCGTGGCCTCCGAGCGCCTCGGCGCCCGCGCCTGGGAACGCGCCGAGGAGCTCGCCCAGGGCCCCACGTTCGCCTACGGCTGGATGAAGCACCTTCTCGTCTCGGCGTTCTCCGAGAGCCTCGAGACACAGCTCCAGCTCGAGCGCCGCGGCGCGGTCGCGGCGGCCGAGAGAGGCGAGCTCCCCGAGGGGATCAGCGCGTTCCGCGGGAAGCGTCCGCCGAAGTTCCCGCCGCCCTGAGGGCGAGCGAACCTTCCGGCCAGGGCCGGTCGCGCAGCGCCTCGAGCCGCGACCGAGCGCGGGGCCATTCGCGCGCGACGAGGCTGTAGATGGCGCTCGAGCGGACGTAGCCGTCGGGCATCACCATGTGGTCGCGGAGGACGCCCTCGCGCTCGGCGCCGAGTCGCTCGAGCGCGGCCTGCGAGCTGAGGTTCCGCAGGTCCGTCTTGAACTGGACCCGGTTCGCGCCCTCGACCTCGAAGGCGTGGCGCAGGAGGAGGAGCTTGGCCTCGGTGTTCACCGGGGTGCGCCGGAACGGACGGCCGTACCAGGTCCCGCCGATCTCGAGCCGCTTGTGCTCGCGGTCGATCTCGAGGTAGCGGGTCATCCCGATCGGAGGGCCATGGCCGGCGAGCTCGACCGCGAAGACGAGGTCGGTGCCGCGGGCCTCCCGCTCGAGCAGCGTGTCGATCAGCCGCGCCATCGAGGGGGCGTCCGGGCACGCCGGGTACGGCAGGTAGCGCCAGACGTCGGCGTCGTCGCCCCAGCGCGCGAGGCCGTCCGCCTGGCTGCGCTCGAGCGGGACGAGGTCGACCCAGCGGCCCGCGAGCCGCACGGGCGCTCGCAGCTCCATCGCGACGGGGAAGGCCCCGAACCGTCCATAACGCCGCCGCTCCGACGACTGGGACGCCCTCGCACGGCTCGGGCCGCGCGAGGGTTAAATAAGGTCGGAAGGTCGAGGCCGCCGGCGGTGGCGGGGAGGGCCACGCGAGGGGTACTATGGAAGCCGGAACCGTCACGTTCCTCGCCTTCGTCGCCGTCGCCTCCGTCTTCGGCGGCGGCTCGCTCTACGCGAACCGGATGCTCGGAGCGCGTGCCCGTCGCTCCTACCTGCAGAAGACGACCTACGAGTGCGGCGAGGAGGCGGAGGGGGAGGCGCAGATCGACTTCCCGACGCAGCACTACACCTTCGCGATCGTCTTCGTCGCCGTCGACGTTCTCGGCTTCGTTCTCGCTCTCTGGGGCCTCACGTTCCGCGGCATCAACTCGGCCTACGGGCCGACCCTGATCGCCTTCGGGTTCACCGCCCTCGCGCTCGCCGGCATCTACTACGCCCTCCAGGGGGAGCGCAGGTGGGTCCTGTGAGCACGCCCGTCGTGACGCCGAGGCCGCCGCCCGCGCCGACCGGCCCCGAGCTGCCGATGGCCTCGCAGCCGGCCGTGCCCTTCCTGGAGATCGAGACCCTTCGCGCGCGGGAGTTCCTCCCGGCGGCGAAGGAAGCGCTCTCGGCGATGGTCCAGGAGCAGGCCCAGGGCAAGCTGATCCGCCCGGTCTTCAACTGGGCGGGCCGCAACTCGCTCTTCCCGCTCCACTGGGGCCTGGCCTGCTGTGCGATCGAGTTCGCGGCCGCGTTCGGGGCGCGCTGGGACGCCGAGCGGTTCGGCGTGCTCCCGCGCTCCTCCCCGCGCCAGAGCGACCTCCTGATCGTCAACGGCACCGTCACCTGGAAGGTGGCGCACAAGCTGATCACGCTCTACGAGCAGATGCCGGAGCCGAAGTGGGTCATCGCGATGGGCAACTGCGCCACGGGCGGCGGCCCGTTCCGGACCGCCTACTCCGTCGTCCCGGGCGTTAACAAGCTCGTGCCCGTCGACGTCTACATCGCGGGGTGCCCTCCGCGCCCCGAGGCCCTGCTCGACGGGATCCTGACGCTAGAGACGCTCATCCGGGAGCGCGGCGAGTAGGCCCGAGGGCCTGAGCCATCGTGAGGGGCAGTTGAAGCCGGAGGAGTTGAAGGACAACCTGGCCGAGCTCCTCGGCCCGAGGCTCCTCGCGGTCGAGCCGTTCGCGGGGATGGCCGGCCGGGTCCGCTTCGAGCGGACCGCCGCGCTCGAGCTCTTCCGGCACGTCCGCGAGGTGCTCGGCTACCGGCATCTCTCGATGGTCGGCGGGATCGACTGGGTCGACCACCGGGAGGTCTTCTACGTCGCCTGGTCCGACGAGCGCAAGGAGTACGTCCTCCTGTCGACGGACGTCCCCGCCGACGACCCCCACCTCGAGAGCGCGGCCCCCGTGTGGACGGCCGCGGTCTGGCACGAGCGAGAGGCGTTCGAGCTCGTCGGGATCCTCTTCGACCACCACCCGGACCTGCGCCGGCTGCTCACCCCCGAGGGCTACGCGTTCCATCCGCTCCTCCGCTCGTTCAAGCTCCACGAGCCCGAGGACCTGGAGGTGAAGACCCGGAATGTCTGAGATGTGGGTCAACATGGGGCCGCAGCACCCCATGACGCATGGGCTGTGGAACCTCAAGGTCCGGATCGACGGGGAGATCATCGTCGACGCCGACCCCGAGATGGGCTACCTCCATCGCGGGATCGAGAAGATCAGCGAGGACCGCCACTACAACGAGGTCGTCACGCTGATGGACCGGACCTGCTACGTCGCCGGCCTCAGCTGGGAGACGCTCTACATCACGGCCGCGGAGGCGGCGCTCCACATCGAGGTCCCCGAGCGGGCCCGGTGGATCCGGATGCTCACCGACGAGCTCCAGCGGATCGGCTCGCACGTGATGTGGTACGCCGCGTTCGTCCAGGACATCGGGCTGATGACCCCGTTCCTCTACGGCATGCGGGACCGCGACCTGATCCTCGACCTCTTCCAGAGCTTCACCGGCGCGCGGATGACCTATGAGTACAACCGGGTCGGTGGGGTGCGGAACGACCTCCCCAACGGGTTCACGGACCGGGCACGCAAGGTGATGGACTGGCTGATGCCGCGGTTCGACGAGTACGACGCGCTCTGCCTCGGCTCGGACATCTTCCACCGCCGGTGCGACGACCTCGGCCGCCTCTCCGCGACCGAGTGCATCGACCTCGGGATCACCGGCCCGATGCTCCGCTCCGCGGGGCTCGCTCGCGACCTGCGCAAGGACCGGCCGTACCACCGCTACGACCAGGTCGACTTCGACGTCGCCACCGCGACCGCGGGCGACGTCACCGCGCGCTACCTCGTCCGCATGGAGGAGCTTCGCCAGTCCGTGCGGATCGTCCGCCAGTGCCTCGACTGGCTCGACAAGCACCCGGGGTCGGTGCTCGCGCAGGAGCTTCCGCGATGGCTCGGGGCGCCCTACGCGCCGGTCGGCGCCGAGGGCTACCTCCTCAAGCGCCGGTATCCGAGCGGCACCGGGTTCTCGGCCGTCGAAGAGCCGCACGGCGAGGCGCAGGCCTACGTCGTCAACACCGGCGGGGAGCACCCGTACCGCGTGAAGTTCCGTTCGCCGGTCTTCGCGAACATGAGCGGCGCGAAGAGCTACCTCGTCGGCTACCACGTCGCCGACATCCCGCCGATCATGGGCAGCGTCGACATCTGCGTCGGGGAGGTCGACCGCTAGCGCGATGGCGACGACCCTCTATTCCGTCTCCGACGCCATCTCGAGCCTCCTCCTCGGCGCGGTCGGGTCGATCTTCCCCGAGCCCGTCCACGGTTGGCTCACCTCGACCGATGTCGTGACGGGGCTCGCGGTCCTGATCTTCTGCGCGATCCTCCTCGTGGCGAGCATGATCAACACGATCATGCTGATCTGGTTCGAGCGCAAGCTGTTGGGCCGGTTCATGGACCGGCGCGGCGCGATGCACGTCGGCTACGCGGGTCTCCTCCAGAACTTCGCGGACGGGCTCAAGCTGTTCCGCAAGAACACGTTCATGCCCCGGGAGGCCGACCGCCTGGGCTACTTCACGGGGCCGACCGCCTACATGGTCACCTCGATGATCCTCTTCGGGATCCTCCCCGTCTCCTCGGGGTGGAACGGCGGCTCGCTTCCGCTGAGCCTCCTCCTCGCGCTCGCCGTCTTCTCCTTCGCGCCCCTGTTCATCTTCGTCAGCGCCTGGTCGAGCAACAACAAGTACTCCCTGCTCGGCGGCATGCGATCGGCCGCCCAGATGATCGCCTACGAGGTCCCGATCCTCCTCGCGGTCGTCGCGGTCGTGATCCTCGCCGGGAGCTTCGACCTCAACACGATCGTGCTCGAGCAGCAGAACTACTGGTTCTGGGGGCCGCTCGTCGTCGCGCTGTTCGTCTTCTTCGTCGGGATGCTCGCGGAGATGGAGCGCATCCCGTTCGACCTTCCCGAGGCCGAGGCGGAGCTCGTCGAGGGGTGGAACACCGAGTACGGCGGGATGCTGTTCGCCTTCTTCATGCTCGCCGACTACGTCCGGGCCCTCATCGGCAGCCTCCTCGTCGTCCTCCTCTTCCTCGGGGGCTGGACGATGCCGAGCTACGTCCCCACCGCGCTCACGTCGTTCCCGCTCGCCGGCATCTTCTGGTTCATGCTGAAGACCTACGCGGTGTTCGCGATCTTCGTCTGGATCCGCGCCTCCCTGCCGAGGGTCCGCACCGACCAGCTCCTGCGGATCGGCTGGATGCGGATGATCCCGCTCGCCCTCCTCTCGATCGTTCTCGCGGGCCTCGTCGTGCTCGCGCGGTGCCTGCCCGTCTTCGGGTGCGTCCCGACGCTGGGGGGCTGAGGGAGAGCGATGGCCGCGAGCAAGCCCGAGAAGCGACCCGAGGAGCGGCCGACCGGACTCGTCTGGAAGCCGCTCACGACGGCCGCGCGGCAGTTCGCCAAGTCGTTCGTCCGCCCGTCGACGATCCTCTACCCGTACGAGAGGCTCGAGGACCCGAAGTTCCGGGAGAAGGTCGCCGTCGAGTCGGGCCGCCCGATCGGGGTCGGCGAGATCTGGGACAACTACCGGGGCGTCCACGCGCTGAACATCGCGACCTGCATCTCGTGCAACCTCTGCGCGTTCTCCTGCCCGGACCTCTGCATCGACATGGTGACGGTCCCCGGCGGGGACCCGAAGCACCCCAAGAAGTGCCCCCAGATCGACTACGGCAAGTGCAGCTACTGCGGCTTCTGCTCGGACGCGTGCCCCGAGGGATGCCTCACGATGACGACCCACTACGAGCTCTCGACCCCGAAGCGCTCGGAGATGGTCTACTCGCCCCAGCGCCTCTTCGAGAACTACCAGCACAAGCTGCCGATGAACCCCATCCGGCTCGCCCGGCCCGCGAACGAGGACGCGATCCTCCTCGACGCGCCGCTGTGCATCGGGTGCAACGCCTGCGCTCGTGACTGTCCGACGAACTGCATCACGATGCTCGACGTCGCCAAGCCGACCGCGAAGCCGGGCGAGAAGCTCCCGCGACGGATCTGGAAGGAGCCCGTCGTCAACGACTCGGACTGCGTCCGCTGCGGCACCTGCATCTCCGTCTGCCCCAAGGAGTGCCTGTTCTGGGGGACCCACAAGTGATCCTCGAGCAGGTGGCTTTCGCGTCGCTCGCCGCCGTCGCCGTCGTCACGGCGCTCCTCGCGCTCCTGGTCCGCGAGCTCGTCCACACGATCCTCTGGATCGCCGTCTTCTTCGTCGACCTCGCGGCGATCTACTTCCTCCTCTCGGCGCCGTTCCTGGGGGTCCTCCAGCTCGGCGTCTACGCCGGCGCCGTGACGATCCTGCTCCTCTTCGGCGTGATGGTCACGCGCAAGCGGATCTTCTCCCGCGAGGCGGTCACGGGGATCGGCCCGTCCTCGCTCGCGCTCGCGGCGCTCGTCGTGATCCTGCTCGTCGCGGCGGCGACCGTCGTCCCCAACACCGAGGTGCCGGTCCGCGCCTACGACGTGACGCTCCTGTCGACGACGCTCTTCAACCAGGACGGCTCGTGGCTGCTCCTGCTCGGGCTCACGATGCTCGGGGCCCTCGCCGGGGCGATCTACCTCGTGCGGGAGGGGCGCGAATGACGTCGCTCGTCCCGCTGGACCTGCTCGCCCTCTCGGCGGCCCTCCTGGGGATCGGCCTCTTCGGCATCCTCACCCGACGCAACTTCATCCTGCTCCTGATCTCGATCGAGATCGCGATGAACGCGGCGATCCTCAACTTCGTCATCTTCGGCGCCCTCTCGGGCGGCCCGGGCGGGGTCTCGGGATCGGCGATCGCGGTCGTCCTCGTCGGGCTCGCGGCGACCGAGGTCGCCGTCGGCCTCGCCATCGTGCTGGCGCTGAACCGGTTGCGCGGATCGATCAACGTCGCCGAGTCGGCCACGCTGAGGCTGTAGCGGGAGAGCGGCATGGGCGTGCTCGACGGCCTCTTCGGATGGGCGTTCCTGGTCCCGCTGTTCCCGGTCCTCGCCTTCGTGATCGTCGGGCTCCTCGGCCCGCGGCTGAAGTCGCTCGAGTGGGGCGGCTGGGTCGCCGTCGCCTTCGCCTTCCTGGCGATGGTCACCGGGATCGTCATCGGGGTCGGCGAGATGCTCTCGCCCGGCCGGTACACGGACACGAGCTTCACCTGGTTCACGCTCGGCGCCTCCGGCGGCTCGGGGACGTTCCCGAACGGGTTCTCCCTCGTGATGGGGACGCTCGTCGACCCGATCTCGGCGCTGATGCTCCTCGTCGTCAACGTCGTCGGCTTCCTCGTGATGCTCTACTCGATCGAGTACATGCACCACGACCGGGGGCTCCCGCGCTACTACGCGGAGCTCTCGCTGTTCCTGGCCGCGATGAACGGCCTCGTCCTCTCGGACAACCTCTTTGAGTTCTTCCTGTTCTGGGAGCTCGTCGGGGTCTGCTCCTACTTCCTCATCGGGTTCTACTACGAGAAGCCGAGCGCGGCGAGCGCCGCGAAGGAGGCGGTCCTCGTCACCCGCATCGGCGACGTGCTGGTCCTGCTCGGGATCGTCCTCTACTTCGCCACCTCCGCGACGAGCGGGGGCGGTGCCGGCTGGGCCGCCTCGGGCTTCAAGTTCGCGGCCGGGAACGGCCCGTTCCTCGGCGCGGCCGTCGGGTCCGCGCAGTCGACGACGCTGACGATCGCCGGCCTGATGATGCTCGGCGGCGCCGCCGGCAAGTCGGCGCAGTTCCCGCTGCACGTCTGGCTTCCCGACGCGATGGAGGGCCCGACGACCGTCTCGGCGCTGATCCACGCCGCGACGATGGTCGCGGCCGGCGTCTACCTGCTCGCGGTCGTCTCGCTGTTCCTCGGGTTCACACCCGAGGACCGGCTGGCGATCGTCGCGATCGGAGGCTTCACGACGTTCTTCGCGGCGACGATGGCGACGGTCCATCGCGACATCAAGCGCGTCGTCGCCTACTCGACGATCTCCCAGCTCGGCTACATGGTGCTGGCCGTCGGCGCCGGGTTCACGATGGTGGGGCTGTTCCACCTGTTCACGCACGCCTTCTTCAAGGCGCTCCTGTTCCTCGCCGCCGGCGCGGTGATCCACGCCGTCGGCACGCAGGACCTGTTCCGGATGGGCGGGCTCCGCAAGGCGATGCCCATCACCTCGACGGCCTTCCTGATCGGCGCCCTCTCGCTGTCGGGGATCCCGCCGTTCGCCGGCTTCTTCAGCAAGGACGACGTCCTCGGGTCGGTCTACTCGCAGACCGCGGCGCACCCGCTCTACTGGCCGTTCCTGATCCTCGCCTACGCCGCGGTGTTCCTCACGGCCTACTACATCTTCCGGGCCTGGTTCCTGGCGTTCTCCGGCCCCGCGCCCCGGGACCCGACGCTCCCCGACGCCCACGAGGGGAGCTGGGTGATGACGCTCCCGCTCGTCGTCCTGTCGGCCCTCGCCGTCGGCGCCGGCTTCCTGGTCTTCGTCCCGGGCTTTGCCCACCTGTTCCTCGCGCCGACCGCGGCGGTCGGGCTTGCCGCCAACCTGCCGCCCGTCTACGGGACGACGGAGATCCTCCTGTCGGTCCTCTCGGTCGGCCTCGGCGTCGCCGGTCTCGGGACGGCGGCGTACCTCTGGGGCAACGGCCGCACGGTCACGCTCGCCGACGATTCGGCGGTCCAGCCGGTCCGCAAGCTCCTCCTCAACCGCTACTACTTCAAGGTCGGCTACGACTGGATCGGCCAGCGCGGCGTCTACACGGTCGCCCGCGTCGGCGACTTCCTCGACCGGTTCGTGATCGACGGGGCCGTCCGCGGGATGGAGCGGCTGTTCGCGAGGCTCTCGGACGGGATGCGGCGCCTGCAGACGGGGGTCGTCTCCGACTACGCGGCCTACGTCGTGAGCGGGGTCGTCGCGTTCCTCCTGCTGCTCCTGTTCGTGGCGCCGTGGATCGTCACGGCCTGGGGGGGATAGTACGATGTTCCCGATCCTCTCGCTGATCCTGGCCACGCTCCTCCTCGGGACGATCCTCACGTTCCTCTCCGGCGAGCGGGCGCGCTGGGTCGCGCTGCTCACCTCGGTCGCCTTCCTCGCGGAGGTCGCGGGGCTGCTGGGAAGCTTCACAGGCTGGGCCGGGGCCGTCAACGGGGTCCCGAGCTTCTCGGCCCAGGAGTCCTACTCGTGGATCTCGATCTCCTGGCTCCACGTGAACTACACCGTCGGCGTCGACGGCATCTCGCTCACCCTCATCCTGCTCACCGCCTTCCTGCAGATCGCGACCGTCGTCTACTCGTGGGAGGAGGAGCGCCACCCGGCGGCGTGGTTCGGCCTCCTCCTGCTCACCTGCCTCGGCTGCTTCGGCGTGTTCATCGCCCTCGACATCCTCCTGTTCTTCCTCTTCTGGGAGGCCGTCCTCGTGCCGATGTTCTTCCTCATCGGCTACTGGGGCGGACCCCGGCGCCGCTACGCGGCGTTGAAGTTCTTCGTCTACACGCACGTCGCCTCCGTCGTGATGCTCGTGGCGCTGCTCTCGGTCGCGTTCTACGCGAGGGCCCCGTCCCTCGACTTCGCGGACGTCGCGCGCGCGGCCGGCTCGGGGCCCGGCGCGCTCGTCGGCGCCGCGCCCGTCGTCATGTTCGTCGCGCTGTTCTTCGGCTTCGGCGTGAAGTTCCCGATCGTCCCGTTCCACACCTGGCTGCCCGACGCGCACGTCGAGGCCCCGACCGGCGGCTCGGTGCTCCTCGCCGGCCTCCTGCTCAAGCTGGGCGGCTACGGGCTGATCCGCTGGGGGGCCGAGCTGCTGCCCCACGCGTTCGCGATCGCGACCCCGCTGCTGTTCTTCGTCGCGCTCCTCTCGATCGTCTGGGGCTCGCTCGTCGCGCTCGCGCAACGGGACCTCAAGCGCCTCGTCGCGTTCTCCTCGATCAACCACATGGGCATCGTCCTGCTCGCGATCGCGGTGAACTCGCAGCTCGGGCTCACCGCGGCGGTGCTCCTGATGTTCGCCCACGGCGTCGTGAGCGCGCTCCTGTTCATGGTCGCGGGCAGCGTCCACCACACGTTCGGGACCCGGGACCTCGCGTCGCTGCGCGGGATCACGCCGACGACCCCGATGCTCTCGGTGATGACGATGGTCGGCGCGCTCGCCTCCCTCGGACTGCCCGCGCTGATCAGCTTCCCGGCGGAGTTCGCCGCGCTCTTGGCGACGTGGGACCGGCTGGGCTACTGGGTCTTCGTGCCGCTCGTGATCCTCGTGGTCACCGCGGCGTTCTACATCTGGATGATGCAGCGCCTCCTGTTCGGGCCCCCGAAAGGGATCCCCGAGAAGGCGCACGACCTCCCGTGGTACGAGGCGGCGGGGATGGGGATGCTCGTGGCGCTGATCGTCCTCTACGGCGTCCTGCCCGGCCTCTTGGTGAACGTGATCACGAACTCGCCGGTGCGCATGCTGGGGTCGTAGGAGGACGGCGATGGGCGATGTCCTCTCTCTCGCGGCGTTCGCACCGGAGGCGCTCGTCCTCGCCGGGGCGCTCCTCATCCTGCTCCTCGATGCCCTCGAGGTGCGCAAGCTCGAGCTGTTCGCGGGGATCTCGCTCGTCGCGTCGTTCGGCGCCCTTCTCCTCGTCGTCGCCGACCTCGGCTTCGCGCCCCTCCACCTGCTCGCGGGCGTCCCGGCCTCGGCGATCGACCTCCCGCCGACGACGAGCGCCCTCTGGGGGTTCTCGAGCCTGGGACTGATCTTCCAGGCGGTGTTCCTCCTCGCGACGTTCCTGGTCTCGCTCGGCTCGCTCTCGCGACCCTCGGACGAGAAGGGCTCGGCGGTGTTCTTCGCGCTCCTCCTCATCGCGACGGTCGGGATGCTCCTCGCGGCGATCGCCGCGGACCTGATCTTCCTGCTCCTCGCCATCGAGGTCGTCGGCATCTCGACCTACCTGCTGGTCGGCTACACGCGTCGGGACCCCCGCGGGCTCGAGGCGGCGATGAAGTTCTACATCGTCGGGGCGCTCTCGAGCGCGCTTTCCTTCTTCGGCGCGTCGCTCCTCTTCGGCGCCTACGGCTCGACGAACCTCACCGTGCTCTCGCAGGCGACGGGGACCGTCGGGTATCCGGCGCTCGCGCTCATCGGCTACGCCCTCCTCATCGCGGGCGTCGGCTTCAAGGTCACCGCGGTCCCGTTCCACGCCTGGGCCGTCGACGTCTACGACGGGGCGCCGGACGACGTCACGGCGTTCCTGGCGGGAGGCTCGAAGAAGGTCGGCGTCTTCGCGTTCTTCCTGGTGTTCATCGGACCGCTCACCATCCTCGACCGGCCCTGCGCGAGCGCGGCCTGCGCGACCCCGTTCCACTTCGCGCCCACGCTCCAGCTCGCCCTCGCGCTCCTGAGCCTGCTCACGATGACCGTCGGCAACGTCCTCGCGCTGCTTCAGCGGGAGATGAAGCGGATGCTCGCCTACTCCTCGATCAGCCAGGCGGGCTACATGCTCCTCGGCATCGCCATCGGCACGTCCCCGGCCCTCGCGGGCGCGACCTTCCAGGTCTTCGCGCACGTCTTCATGAAGCTCGGGGCGTTCCTCGTCGTCGCGGCCGTCGCCGGCCTCGGCATCGGGCCGCTCATCGAGGACTGGCGCGGGCTCGGACTCCGCCGCCCGTGGCTCGGGGTCGCGTTCGCGCTGATGCTCCTCTCGCTCGCCGGCGTCCCGCTCACTGTCGGGTTCGTCTCGAAGTTCGTCCTCTTCTCGGCGGCCGTCCAGGCCCAGGGCCTGTTCGTCTGGCTCGCGGTCGCGGGGCTGCTCAACAGCGCGCTCTCCGTCTTCTACTACGCCCGCGTGCTCCGCGTCCTCTACATGGAGAGCCCGGACGACGCGCCGGCGCCGACGCCCCCGTCGTCGAACGGGCTCCCCCTGGGCGGCCTCGGCTACGGACGGGCCGCCGCGATCGGTCTCTGCGCCGTCGCGATCGTCGCGATCGGCGTCTACCCGCAACCCGTCCTCTCCGCGATCCAGAGCGCGGCGAGCCACTTCGCGCTCACCGGAGCGTGAGCCCATGGACGACTACGACGTCGTCGTGGTCGGGGCCGGCCCCGCGGGAAGCCTCGCCGCCCGGTTCGCGGCGCTCGGGGGGGCTCGAACGCTCCTCGTCGATCAACGGGAGACCCTCGGCGTGCCCGTCCAGTGCGGCGAGTTCCTGCCGAGTCCGGTCGAGCTCGCGGACCTCCTCGGGTGCCCCGACGTCATCGCGGAGGCGTTCCGCATCCCCGCGGGGACGATTCTCCGCGAGACAACGACGATGGCGTGCGTCGCCCCGACGGGCCGCCGCTACGTCTTCCCGCTGAAGGGCGTCTCGGTGAGCCGGGCCCGGTTCGACCCGGCGCTCGCCAACGAGGCCGTCGCGGCCGGCGCGGAGCTCCGGCACCCGCTCGGCGTCACGCGCGTCCACGACGACGTCGTCGAGTTCGCCTCCCGCGCGCCGGTCCGAGCGCGCGTTGTCGTCGCCGCGGACGGTCCCCTGTCGACGGTCGCTCGGGGGGTCGGCTTCTCCGTCGAGCGCGAGATGTTCCGCATGATCACGGCGACCTGCCGGGGCGACTTTCCCGGCGAGATCGACCTGTTCTTCGGGCGCGTCGCGCCGGGCGGCTACGCCTGGATGATCCCCAAGGACGGCGAGGCGAACGTCGGTCTCGGCGTCACGCGGCTCGATCGAGGCCGTTCGCTCTCGAGCCTGCTCGACGCGTTCTGCGCGGCCCAGGGCTGGGACCGGGCGACGGACCGCACCCGGTGGTGGGTGCCGATCGGTCCGCCTCCGGTGAGCGCGGTCCGGGGCCGCGCGCTCTTCGCCGGCGATGCGGCGAACCTCGTGATGGCCACGAACGGCGGCGGCATCCCGACGGCGATGATCTCGGGGCGGGACGCCGGCGTCGTCGCGGCGGCCCACGTCCGCGACGGCCGCCCGCTCGCCGACTACGACGAGCTCCTCGGTCGGCACCTGCGAGAGCCGCTCGCCCGCGGCCACAAGATCAAGGTCTTCGGGGCGCGCGTGCTACGGCATGACATGCTCCTCGCACTAGGGATGCGCTATATCGGGGCCAGCGGTTTGGATGCGATGATGCGGCTGCGGTGGCCCCGGCGGCTCGGGAGGGCCTCGTGACGGCCCCCGCCGCCCGCTCGAGCGAGTCGTCCGAGCCGTCGCTCGAGGTGCTCGTCGGCCAGGCCGTCGGCTCGCGCAGCATCGGCGAGCTGGCCGACCTGCTCCCCGTGCTCTCGGAGGACCTCGCGGCGGTCGACCGCCGCCTGCAGTCGGTCCTGCCCGCGCAGTACCGGCAGCTCACCGACGCCGCCTCCTACGCCTGCTCGACCGGCGGCAAGCGGGTCCGGCCGCTGCTGATGGCCGCGATGTACCGCGCCTTCGGCCAGCCGTCGACGGTCGCGATCCACTCGCTCGCCGCGGCGTTCCAGCTGATCCACACCGCCTCGCTCGTGCACGACGACGTGATCGATCACGCCGAGCTGCGACGGGGGCGCCCGTCGGTCCCGAGGGCGTTCGGCCTTCCCGCCGCGATCGTCACCGGGGACTACCTCTTCGTCCGCGCCTTCGAGCTCGCGGCCGACTACACGCGGGGCATCATCCTGCGCTGCGGCGAGGCGTGCGCCGACCTCGTCGAGGGCGAGGTCCTTCAAGAGGCGAGCCGGTTCGACCTCACGACGGGGCGCGAGCACTACTTCCGCGTCGTCGAGCGGAAGACCGCCGCGATCATCGCCGCCGCGCTCGCGAGCGTCGCGGAGATCGGCGGCTCGGCGACCGCGGTCGTCGACGCCTGCGCGACGTACGGGAAGGCCGTTGGGATCGCCTTCCAGCTCCGGGACGACCTCCTCGACGTCTACGGGGATCCGGACCTTCTCGGCAAGCCGCTCTACGCGGACTTCCGCGAGGGGAACCCGACGCTGATCTCGCTCGCCGCCTACCAGCGGCTCGACGCCGGCCGCCGCGCGGAGTTCGAGCGCATCTTCGCCCTCCGGCGCAAGCAGCCGGGAGACCTTCTGCGCCTGCGGAACCTCGTCGACGAGACCGGCGCCTACGAGGTCGCCGCGAGGGAGGCGACGGAGTGGGCGGAACGGGCGGTCCGCTCCCTCGACGCGCTCCCGAGGGGCCCGTACCATGACCTGCTCGACCGGATGGCCCGCGGCGCCGCCGTCCGCCCGTTCTGACGCCCGCGTGTCGAGCGAAAGCTACAAGTCGGGCGCCTCGGCTCTCGCCGCGGGCACACGATGAGCTCCGCCTCGGGCCACCCGCACGCGACCGCTCCGGCACCCGCGGTCGAGCACCTCCCGCCGAAGTGGGAGCCGACGCCGGTGACGCCCTCGCTCCCGCTCGGCGTCGCGGTCCTCGCGGTCGCGATCGCCCTCGCGGGCGTGGTCGTCCTCCTCGCGGGCGCGCTCTACCTGCTCAACGCCTACTTCGGGAACCTCGTGCCGGTCACGCTCCTCATCGTCCGCTCCGTCGACCCCGTGGGGGCGGCGATCCTGGTCCTCCTCGGGGCGATCCTGATCAGCGTCGCCACGGCGCTGTGGCGCCAGGAATCGTGGGCGCTCTGGACCACGATCGTCGTCCTGTTCGTCTCCCTCGCCTACCTGTTCTTCACGGCCTCGATCACGGTGCTGTTCGTCGTCTTCCTGCTCCTGTTCGTCTACCTCCTCGCCGTCCGACGGCACTTCTACTGATGCGGATCCTCCTGGCCCAGCTCGCCCCGCGCAAGGGCGACGTCGACAGCAACCTCGCTCGCCTGCGCAAGGTCGTCGGCGCCGCGCGGGCCGACCTCTACGTCTTTCCCGAGCTCTTCCTGAGCGGCTACTCGGTCGGCGACGCCTTCCCCAAGCTCGCCCTCGCTCCGGGGGCCCCGGCGTGGACCGCGCTCCAGCGGACCGCGGTCGACGCCTCCGCCGCCGTCGTCGTCGGCGGCCCGGTCCTCGTTCCCGAGCGAGCGGGAGAGGTCTACAACGCCGTGCTGTTCGCGACCCCGGACGGCGCGGTCACCTACCAGGCCAAGCGGTTCCTGCCGACCTACGGCCCCTTCGAGGAGGGGAGCCACTTCACCCCGACCGCGGAGAGCCGGGTCCGTCCGCTCGGGCCGCACCGGCTCGGCCTCGAGATCTGCTACGACGCCTTCTTCCCCGAGGTCTCGAGGGAGCTCGCCCTCGGCGGCGCGGACCTCCTCGTCGTCGTCTCGGCCGCGCCGGTGACCTCCTCTCGGCTGTTCGAGCGGGTCCTGCCCGCGCGCGCCGTCGAGAACGCGCTTGCGCTCCTCTACGTCAACCGGGTCGGGGTCGAGGACGGCCTCGTCTTCGGCGGCGGCAGCGGCGCCTGGGACGCGCGCGGGGAGCCCCGCCCTCTCGAGCCCGCGGGGGTCGCCGGCCTCGCCCCCGAAGAGCTCGTCGTGCTCGTCGACCTCGACCTCACGGACGTCCCGAGATGGCGGCGGTTCCGCCCGACGCTGCGGGACGTCTCGAGCCGGCCCCCCGCGGCCCCGTAGGCGCGACGAGGGCTCGCTCGTCGAACCCACCGCTTATAGACCTCGCCGGGTGGTGCAGGATCGGTGCCCGCGGCCCGGACGCTCGCCGAGACGCTCGCGGCGAAGCAACGCGAGATCTCCGTCGCGGAGTTCTTCGAGCGGAACCGCCAGATCCTCGGGTTCGACAACCCGCTTCGGGCCCTCCTCACGACGGTGAAGGAGGCCGTCGACAACGCGCTCGACGCCTGTGAGGAGGCCGAGGTCCTCCCAGAGATCCACGTCGAGATCTCGAAGGAGGGGGCCGACCGCCTCCGCGTCGCGGTCGACGACAACGGTCCGGGGATCCTCAAGCGGGAGATCCCCAACGTCTTCGGTCGGCTCCTCTACGGCTCACGCTTCCATGCCAACCGCCAGTCCCGAGGCCAGCAGGGCATCGGGATCTCGGCCGCAGTCCTCTACGCCGGCCTCACGACGGCCCGCCCGGTCCTCGTGATGTCGAAGGTCGCCGAGGAGGAGGCCGCCCACGTCGTCGAGCTCCTGCTCGACACGCAGCGGAACCTCCCCAAGGTCGTCCGTGAGGACCTCCAGCTCTGGGACCGCCCCTCGGGGACCCGCGTCGAGCTGCTCCTCAAGGCGAAGTACCAGCGCGGCCGCCAGTCACCGTTCGAGTACCTGCGGGGCACGGCGATCGTCAACCCGCACGCGCGCTTCGTCCTCACCGAGCCGGACGGGACCCGCATCACCTACGAACGGGCGAGCGAGGAGGTCCCGAAGGTGCCGACAGAGGTCCCGCCGCACCCCTACGGGCTCGAGCTCGGCGAGCTCTCCTCGAGGCTGAAGGCCTCGCGTCGCGCGACGCTCTCGGAGATGCTCCAGACCGACCTCGCCGGCGTCTCGGCCCGCGCGGCCCGCGAGGTCCTCGAGGGGGCCGGTCTCAAGGCCCGCGACGTCCCCGGCGACGTCCACGGGGAGGCGCTCGAGCGGCTCCTCCAAGCGCTCCACACCGTCGCGCTCGTGCCCCCGTCGGCCGACTGCCTCTCCCCGATCGGCCCCGTCCTGATCAAACGGGGGCTCCGGAACGTCCTCGGGGACGTGCGCCCCGACTTCTACGCGCCGCCGGTGAGCCGGCCCCCGCGCGTCCGCGGGGGGTTCCCGTTCCTCGTCGAGGTCGGCCTCGTCTACGGCGGCGGCCTCCCCGTCGACCAGCCGATCCAGCTGCTCCGGTTCGCCAACCGCGTGCCGCTGTTGTTCCAGCAGGGCGCCTGTGCGATCACGAACGCCGTGCAGACGATGGACTGGCGGCGCTACGGGCTCGACCAGCGGGGCGGGAGCGGCCTTCCGGTCGGACCCTGCCTTCTGCTCGTCCACGTCGCCTCGACGAAGATCCCGTTCACGAGCGAGGCGAAGGAGGCCGTCGCCGAGGACCCCGAGCTCGACAAGGAGCTCACGCTCGCGCTGCAGTCGGCGGCCCGCCACCTGCGCACCCACCTCTCACGACGGACCCGTCGCGACCAGGCGGAGGAGAAGTTCGCGATCATCCTCAAGATCCTGCCCAAGCTGGCGGAGAAGACGAGCCACCTCGTCGGCAAGCCGATCCCCGACCTGACGCCCGTCATCACGAAGATCATGGACGTCGTCAACGTCGAGACGACGATCGCGACGGAGGGGGCGCGCACGGTCCGGGCCGAAGTGACGAACTACACGCCGCGCGCGCGCGTGCTCGAGGCGTTCGTCGAGATGCCCGCCGAGGTCTTCGGCGCCGCCACCTTCGCACCCGCGCCGGACGGGACCGACCCGGCGCTGGGTCGGGCCTGGTGGACGCTCGAGAAGCTGGCGCCGAACGGCCGCGAGCGTCTCGAGGTGGCGTTCCCGAAGGGGACGGAGGTCGACGCGAGCGACCTCACGTGGTACCTCGCCGGCGTCGACGAGGCGCATCTTCTCGGGGCGGAGACGCTCCCCGGCGACTGGGACATACGGCTCCCACGGGCCGTCATCGAGGCGGCGCAGGAGGCGGGCGAGCCCCTCCCCTCGCCCGAAGAACCGGAGGTGGACTACGATGCCGCAGAAGCGAGCGAGCACGTCGAAGAGGACGACTGACGTCGAGGAGGGGTCGGTCCGGGCCGATGCGCTCGCGCCGACGTTCGACCTCGCGCGGTCGATCTACGAGCAGCTCGAACACGGCGAGATCCCGCGGATGCGGCTCCCGCTGAGGACCAAGCAGAACATCGCCTTCCAGATGCGCGAGGGGGTCTGGCGGCTCGGCCGGGCCCTCGGCACCCGCAGCGCGCGGAAGCTCGACGGGGCGCTGATGCTCCTGCGAACCTTCTACCTCGTCGACTTCATCAACGAGATGGCGCGCGACCGCAAGACCTCGACGCTCCGGGAGCTCTACTACATCTCCGAGGGCTGGGAGGAGGCGAAGTTCCACTCCGAGGACGAGTCGAACCTCCTCATCGAGGACCTCGAGGTCCTCTGCGAGCGCCTGCGCGAGGACTTCCGGGTCCACCCGGAGGAGAACGGCGCCTCCGTCATCGGCGACCTCACGATCAAGGAGCGCAACCGCAAGGGGGTCGTCAAGAAGATCAACTGCCGCGACGACGTCGGGGACGGCGGCTACGCGCTGCCGTTCAACGTCGAGAAGGAGAAGATCACCTTCGAGTCGACGGGCGCGAAGTTCGTCATCGCGATCGAGTGCGGCGGCATGGTCGACCGACTCGCCGAGAACGGGTTCGACGAGGAGAACGACGCGATCCTCCTCCACCTCAAGGGCCAGCCGGCCCGGTCGACGCGGCGCTTTCTCAAGCGCCTCAACGCCGAGCTGAACCTCCCCGTCGTCGTCTTCACCGACGGCGACCCCTGGTCGTTCCGCATCTTCGCGAGCGTCGCCTTCGGGGCCATCAAGACGGCGCACATCTCCCAGTACCTCGCCACGCCGTCGGCCGAGTTCCTGGGCGTGACCGCGAGCGACATCGAGAACTACAAGCTGCCGTCGGACACGCTCTCCGACCAGGACGTCCGGGCCCTGCAGGCGGAGCTCAGCGACCCCCGGTTCAAGACCGCCGAGTGGCGCTCGGAGATCGAGCTGATGCTCAAGAACGGGAAGAAGGCCGAGCAGCAGTCGCTCGCCAAGTACGGGCTCAACTACGTCACGGAGACCTACCTCCCCGAAAAGCTCGGGGAGATGGGGGTCCTGTAGCGGGGCATCCGTTAAGCGGGGCGGTCGGCTCCCCCGAGCGATGGCCGAGGGGGCGCCGCGGGTCGCCGTCGTCACGGGAGCGGCCGGCGCCGTCGGAGGGGCGGCGGTCCGCGCGCTGAGGACCCGAGGGTTCACCGTCGTCGCCGCGACGCGCGCGGGCGGCTCCGGTCTCGAGGAGGACCTCGAGGTCGCGGGCGCGCCCCCCGTCGAGATCGAGCGGTTCGACCTCGCGCGGCCGGCCTCCGTCCGGGCCGCGGCGGCCCGGATCGTCGCGCGACACCCGTCGATCGGGGCCGTCGTCCTCGCCGCCGCCGTCCTCGCGCGACGCCGGGTCGTCACGCCCGAGGGGTTCGAGCAGATGTTCGCGACGAACCAGCTCGGCCCCTTTCTCCTCGTCCACGAGCTGCTCCCCGCGCTCCGTCGGGCGGACGGCGCGTCGGTGCTCACGGTGACCGCTCCGTCGACGGCGGCGGTCGACCTAAACGACCTCGGCGCCGAGCGCCGGTTCTCCCCCGTCCGGGTCTTCGGCTCGACGAAGGCGGAGAACCTCCTGTTCGCTCTCGAGCTCGCGCGACGCGAGCGGGCCCACGGGGTCCGGTCGAACGCGGTCTTCCCGGGGGTCGTGCGCTCGGGGCTGATGCGCGAGGCGCCGGCGCTCGTGAGGCTCTTCGCCTACGCGGCCGGCCGCGCCCCTGACGCCGCGGGCGACGCGATCGCCGCGCTCGTCGCCGACCCGGCCTTCCGCGCGCAGAGCGGCGTCTTCTTCCGCCTCACGACGCCCATCGAGATCCCCGAGAGCGCTCGCGACCCCGAGCTCGCGCGGCGGCTCTGGACCGAGTGCGAGAGGCTCCTCGGCGTCGCGCCCGCGACGGATTCGGCCTAGCGTCCCAACGGGCGCTCGAGGCCGAACCGTTCGAGGACGCCCGCCGCCGTCAGCCGCTCGGCGAGCTCGACCGGGACGTAATGACGTCCCCCCGGGACCTGCAGGGCCTCGAAGCGAATCCCCTGCTCCTCGAACTCGGTGCCCTCGGCCCCCGCCTCGAGCGCCGTGCCGGCGCCCCGGGGGCCCGGCGTCCGACCGTCCTGGCCGAGCACGAGCCGGTCGGCGGCGAGGTCGAGGAGCACCCAGTCGCCGGGCACCAAGAGGGAGAGCCGGAGGATCCTCGGACGGAAGCGCGCCTCGCTCTCCGTCTCCGTCCGCTGGAAGAGGACGACCTCGCGGTCGCCGACGCGCTCGAGCCGGACGAACATGAAGCTCTTCTTGAGGAACTCGAGCACGTTCGTCTCGAGGTCGACGGGATCCACCATCTCGCGTGCCCATCCGACCGGCCGTTATAACGCGCCGTGCCGTCGTGGCCGGACCGAGCTTCGTCTCCTCGACCGGCGGCCCCGGCCGAGACAAGCCTAATAAAGGGTCGGAAGTAGGCCCCGCCGTTCCGGACAGGGTCGAATGAAACGCAGCTCGCGCGTTTGGAAGAAGCGCGGCCACATGCGGTGGAAGTGGCGCAAGAAGCGGATGCGCCGCCGCATGCGCGCCCAGAAGATGCGCAAGCAGTAGGCCCGGTGCTTCGCCCCCGTCGGGGAGCGGGTGCCGGACGAACCCCTTCCTACCGGCCGAGGCGGCTGAGTTCGCGCTCGGCCTTCGTCGCCTTCTTCCAGGCCTTGTAGTGGGCCCGACACAGCGGCGCGCGCCGGCCCTTCTCGGGCAGGCTCGAGAAGGCCCGGCGGGCCTCTGCGAGAGCGAGGTGGCGGAGCGCCTCCTCACCGCACCCCGGGACGAGGCAGGTCTCGGGGGCCTCCTCGCGACGGGCGCGCGGGGCGCCGTCCCCCTCGGGGCTCATCGGTGCCGGAGCTCCTTCAGCCGCGCCGCGACGAGGCCGGGGATCTCGTAGGGGAAGGTGGCGACCTCGGCCCCGGCCTCGCGGAGCGCGGTCAGCTTGCTCTCGGCCGTCCCGCGGCCGCGGGCGATGATGGCGCCGGCGTGTCCCATCCGCTTCCCCGGCGGGGCGGACCGGCCCGCGACGTAGGCGACCACCGGCTTGGAGAGATGCGCCTTCACGAACTCGGCGGCCTCCTCCTCGGCCGTGCCGCCGATCTCCCCGACGAGGACGATGAGGTCCGTGTCGGGGTCGGCGTCGAACAGGGGCAGCGCGTCGACGAACGAGGTGCCGACGACGGGGTCCCCGCCGAGGCCGATGCACGTCGACTGCCCGAGCCCGACCTCCTTGATCCCGTTGACGATCTCGTAGGTGAGCGTGCCGCTCCTCGAGATGATCCCGACGCGCCCGGGCCGGAAGACGACGTTCGGGATGATCCCGACCTTCGCCTGGCCCGGCGCGGCGATCCCCGGGCAGTTGGGGCCGATGATCCGCGCCCCGTGCGCGCGGGCGTAGTGGTACATCGTGAGCATGTCGTGGAAGGGGATGTGCTCGGTGACGACGACCGCGAGGCGGAGCCCTGAGTCGACCGCCTCGAGGAGCGCGTCCTTCGCGTACGGCGCCGGGACGAAGATCACCGTCGCGTTCGCGCCCGTCGCGGCGACGGCGTCGGCGACGGCATCGTAGACGGGGACCCCCTCGACCGAGGTGCCGCCCTTGCCGGGCGTCACGCCCGCGACCACCTGGGTCCCGAACAGCTGCATCTGACGCGTGTGGACGGTCCCCTGGTGACCCGTGATCCCCTGGACGAGGACCCGCGTCTCCGCGTTGACGAGAACGCTCATGCGCGACCTCCCGCGGCGGCGATCGCGGCCTGCGCCGATTCCTTGAGGTCCCGCATCGACGTGACCCCGGCCTCGCGGAGGATCGCGATCCCCTCCTCCTCGTTGTTCCCGCGGATCCGCGCGACGAGCGGGAATCGCTCCGTCGAGGGCATGTCCCGCATCGCCTCGACGAGCCCCGTGGCCACGGTGTCGCACCGGGTCACGCCGCCGAAGATGTTGAGGAAGACGGCCGCCGGACGGGCGCGGGCCATCAGTCGGAACGCCTCCGTGACCTTCTTCGGGTCGTCGGTGCCCCCGAGGTCCAGGAAGACGCCGGGGCGACCCCCGAACTGCTGGAGCACGTCGAGCGTCGCCATCGTGAGGCCGGCCCCGTTGGCGATGACGCCGATGTTGCCGTCGAGCTGGACGAAGGCGATCTCCTTCTCGCGGGCGATCTCCTCGAGCTCGGTCCGGTCGTCGCGGACCTCCGCGTACTGGGGATGGCGGAAGGAGGCGTCGTCCTCGATGATCACCTTCGCATCGAGCGCGAGGACCCCTTCGCCGACGAGGGCGAGCGGATTCACCTCGACGAGCTCGGCGTCCTCGTTGAGGAAGAGGCGCCAGAGCTTGTCGAGCAGGCCGTCGAGGGACCGGGCGGCCGGGCCGGTGAGCCCGAGGGTCTTCGCCGCCGCGCGCTTCTCGAAGTTCGTGAGGCCCGCGAACGGGTGCACCCACTGGCGGAGGATCGCGGTATCCGCGACCGACTCGATCTCGACGCCCCCCGAGGCGCTGACCATCAGCACGGGCAGCCGGGCGCTCCGGTCCAGCGTGATCGACACGTAGAGCTCGCGCGCGATCGGGAGCTTCTCCTCGAGGAGGAGCTCCCGTACCTTCTCGCCCTTGAAGTCGAGTCCGAGGATCGCGCTCGCGGCGGCCCGAAGCTCTTCCACCGTGGCCGCGAAGCGGACCGCGCCGCCCTTGCCGCGGCCGCCCGAGAGGACCTGCGCCTTGACGACGCACGGCAGGGGGACGGCGCCCTGGGCGGCGGCCGAGACCGCCTCGTCCGCCGAGCGGACCACCGTGCCCTTGGGCAGCGGCACACCGTAGCTTCGGAAGATCTCCTTACCCCGCCACTCGGCCAGCTTGACCACGCGAGTTCACCGCCGCGGCGAGCCGCCCCGGCTATTAAGTCGCGCGGGGCTCTCGCGCGGAGCTCGAGGGTGCCGGGGCCGCCCGGCCGCCGTGCGTCGGGCGCCGGGGACGTGCGGACGGTCGTCGACGGGTCCGCCGGGCCGTCGCGGCGGCCGGGGTCGCCGCGATCTCCGCGAACTCGCGGCCCAGGTCGTCGAGGAGCCGCCCGGCGACGACCGCCTTCGGGCCGGCGAGGCGGCGACGCTCCCCGCGCCGCGTGAGCACGAGAAGCTCGGTGTCGGGCGCGCCCATCGCGCGTCGGTCGTTCGCGACGACCCAGTCAAGGTCGGCGTCGACGAGGAGCCGGTGCGCCTCGGCCTCGAGGGCGGCCGCATCTCCGTCGGCGCCGAGCTTGAAGCCGACCAGGCGCGTCGGCGCGGGAGCCCGGCGCCGGAGCTCGGGCAGGAGCTTCGGGGCGCGCGTCAGCGTCAGCGTGAGCGTCGCGACGTCCCGGGAGGGGATCTTGCCGGGGCGGGCCGGGAGCGTGAAGTCCGCGAGCGCCGCCGGAACGAGGACGGCGTCCGCCTCGCGCAGGGTCCGGGAGCGCCGGCGGGCGAGCGCCCGCAGGTCGGCGACGCTCCGCCAGCGTTCCGTCGCGAGGTACGGGGGCACCGGCACCTCGAGCGGGGCCGCCCACAGCTCGACCTCTGCGCCGCGGAAGTGGGCCTGGGTCGCGAGCGAGACGGCCGTCTCTCCGCTGCTCTCGTTCGTCACGGACCGGACCGCGTCGATCGCCTCGCGGGCCGCGCCGCCGATGACGACGACGCGCCGCCCCTTCCAGGGCGGCCGGCCGAGCCGGTGCAGCACCGCCGCGGCGATCTCCTCGGGCGAGGCGAGCTTCTCCTCCCCCTCGGTCGCGACCGGCGCGAGGATCCCGACGCCCCAGCGGCGAAGCCGCTCGAGGTTCTCGCGGATCGCCGGGTTCTGGCCGAGGTTGGCGTGCATCGCCGGCGCGAGGAGCACCGGCACGCCTCCGCCGAGGGCGATCGAGGCGAACGACGTCACGGGGGTGTCGTCGATCCCGTGGGCGATCTTGGAGATCGTGTTCGCGGTCGCCGGGGCGAGGAGGAGAAGGTCCGCGCGGCCCTCGCCGGGACCGAGGAGGGAGACGTGCTCGACCTCGCCGGTGAGCTGGAGGATCGGGGGATGTCCCGTCGCAAAGGCGACGGACTCGGGCGTGACGAGGCGGGACGCCTCGGGGCTCATGACGGCCCGCACGTCCGCCCCGTGCCGGATCAGCTCGCGGATCACGCGGACGATCTCGACCGCGGCGATCGACCCCGAGATCCCGAGGACGATCCGTCGGCCCCGCAGCAGCTCCGACCGGCGTCCCCGGATCACGTGGCTCGGATGCATCGTCTGTCCCAAGGGCGCGGACCGCACCGTCGGCCCCGAGCGCCGTCTCCCAGCGGGAGCCGCGGGGGACGTTAAGAGCCCTCCGGGGTCGTTTCCCGCGTGGCGAAACGTCCCGTGAGGCGGCGCCCGACCCGTACGAGGCCCCCCACGGAGGCGACGTCGGAGGAGCCGCGAAGGCTCCTGCCGGTCCTCTCGAACGCCCCGTCGCAGTTCGCAGAGGTCGCCCGCGCTCCGACGACGGAGCCGCCCGTGGCGCCGCGAGCGGTGGCGCGCGGCGTCGTCGTCTTCGACCTCGACGGGACGATCCTCGACGACCTCGGCCTGATCAGCCACGTCGCCGGCGACGCGCTGTTCCGCGCCTTCGGGACCCCGGTCGAGGAGGCCCGCCTCCACTACCTCGCGACGACGGGGATGCCCTTCGAGGCCCAGCTCGCGCAGCTCTACCCCGGGGCGCCCGCGGCGGACCGTCTCGGCGTCGCGCGGCTCTTCCACAGCCGCAAGGTGCAGGAGGCCTACGCGCTCGCCCACCCGTTCCCCGAAGTGCCCCGGCTCCTCAAGCAGCTCTCGCGCGACGGCTGGACCCTCGTCGTCTCGACGGGGGCGGAGCGGGAGATGGCCGACCTCGTGCTCGAGCGCGAGGGGCTCCGGTTCTGGTTCGAGGACCTCCTCGGCTCGGCCCAGGGGACCAAGCGCGAGCACCTGCGCGAGTATCGTCGGCGCTATCCGGGAGTGCCCGTGTTCCTCGTCGGCGACTCGAGGTTCGACATGGAGGCCGCCGCGTCGGTCGAGGGCGTCACGCCGATCGGCCGCGCCGCCTCGCTCCACGGCTGGACGCTCACGCCCGACGACCTCCAGCGCTGGGGGGCGCGATGGGCCGACTACTCCCTCGCGAGCCTGCCGACGGTCCTCGACAAGCTCCTCGCCCCGGCAGCGCCGCGGCGCAGGAAAGGGAAGGGCCGGGACCGAGAGTCTCAGGGGACGGGGGCAGGCCCCGTCTCCGTTTGAACCCGGGTCGAGGGATCCACAGTCCCCCAGGATAGGCCAAACTACCCCATCCCGGCCGCAACCGGCTCAGGGCCGGTTCGGCAGAAAAGCCTTTGCCACAACGGCGACGGGGGCATCGGCCGAAGACGCGAACCGACGGCACGGAGCGCGGGAACCGCGGGGCCGAGGGCGCGCGGGAGCCCCCCCGCTAGCGGCCGGGACCCGGCGGAGACCGCGGCGTGTCGCCGAGCCCGAGAAGGGCCTGTCGGTCCGCCTTGGCCTGCCGCGCCGTGGCGGTGAAGATCCCGGCGAGGACCCCGAAGAGGGCCGGGGCGACGAGCACGAGAGGGTCGAGCGCCACAGCGCCTACGGCGGCGAACGCGGCCCCGACGAGCACCGCGAGGGCGAGGCAGAGCGCCGCGCCGATCGTGAAGACCCTCTCGACGAGCATTCGGCCCCCTCGCCCGGCGCGGCGGCGCCGGTGCCGTGCCTCAGTCGGAGGAGGCGTTCACGCGCGAGCTCCAGGCGACGAGACGCGCCTGGGCCGCCGCGGCCTCTCCGGCGAGGGCGTGCATCGAGGCGAGCAGGCGGTCGAGGACCGGTGGGGGCAGGTGGTGGTGGAGCGGACGGTAGATCGTCTCGTCCTCCTCCCGGTGATGGTCGACGATCCGCTCGGCCTCGCGTTGGAGCGCCTGCGCGAGGGCCTGGCGGCGCTCTCGCGTGAGCGGACCGGCCGCGAGGAGACTCCGGGCCTCGGTCTCGAACCGCGAGGCCTCCGGATGCACCGTGGCGCACCGCTCGAGCGCGCGCACGACGGCGGGAGGCGCGACCGGACGGACGGCGGCGGCGAACTCGCGCTCGCGGGCGTGGTGGACCTGGAGCAGGAACCGCTGGTGGACCTCGACGGCCTCGAGGAGCTGGGCCACCGTGACGGCCTCGCCGTGCTCGAGCTCGGACGCCATCTGCTGGAACCGCGCCGCGAGGAGCTGGAGCTCGGTGTGCTCGCGGAACACGGGCACGATCGGGTCGTCGGTCACGGGTGCCTCGCCCTCGTCGCGAGCCTCGACCTCGTTCGGCATAGACGGCCCGACCGAGGCGCGCCCGTGCAAAAAGCTCTCCGTCGGACCCGAGGGACCGGCGCACCTTAAACGCCCGCGCGGGACTCCCCCGCGATGTCCGTCCCGGCCGGCGCCGCTCCGGCGGACCGGCTTCGAGCCTGGCTCGAGGTGCCGCTCTCCTCTCGACCCCAGGCCCTCGCCGAGGGTGACAGCGTCCTCTACCTGTCGACCGCCGGGGGACTCCCCGAGCTCTGGGAGGTGCCGGCGGCCGGGGGCCACGAGCACCGGGTCCTCGCCAGCCGGGAGCGGATCGCCGAGGTCGTCGCCTCGCCCCACGGTCGGCGCGCCGTCGTCGCGGTCGACCGGGCCGGTGACGAGCACTGGCAGCTCCAGCTCATCGACCGGAGCGCGGGCAGCGTGGGTGCCGTTGCGCTCACCGCCGACCCGACGGTGATCCACCTCCCCGGCCGTTGGACGGACTCCGGCGACCGTTTCCTCTACGCCGCGAACGCGCGGGACGCGAGGTTCTTCGACATCTACGAGCTCGCCCCCGACGCTCCGGCGGCGACCCCGAGACTGCGCCACCAGGGCGATGCGGCGCACCACGTCGTAGATGCGGGCGGGGGGCGCGTCCTGGTCGCTCGCTCGAACACCAACCTCGACCAGGACCTGCTCCTCTTGAGCGAGGAGCGCACCCTCGAGCTGACCCCTCACGACGGCGAGCTCACCGTCCTCGCCGCCGCGCTCTTGGCGGACGGGGTCTACGCCGCCGCCAATCCGGGTCGGGAGCTGAGCGCTCTCGTGCGCTACCGCCCGGGCGCGAGCGCCCACGAGTTCGTCCAGACGTTCCCCGGGGACCTCGAGCTCGTCGAGCCTTCCCCCTCCCGCGAACTGCTCGCCCTTTCCGTCAACCGCGACGGCTGGAGCGAGGTCCACCTGTTCGACCCGAGGACCCGCGAGGACCGCGTCCTGCCCTCGGGGCCCCGCGGGGTCGTCGGCCGGATCGCCTGGTACCCCGACGGCAGCGCCTTCGCCTACGACGTGAGCTCCGTCGAGGGCGTCGAGGTCTACCGCAAGGTCGTCGAGACCGGGAAGGAGCGACGGCTCACGGGCCGCGCGGAGGGGCGACCCGCGCCGATCCCCCCGCCCCGGCTCGGTCGCGCTCGGGCGAGCGACGGCGTCTCGCTCCCGTTCTGGGAGTACCGGCCGGTCGGAACGCGGCCGCGCGGGACCGTCTTCTACCTCCACGGCGGACCCGAGAGCCAGGCCCGGCCCGCGTTCTCCCCGTTCCTGAGCTTCCTGGTCGGGGAGGGCTTTCGCGTCGTCGCCCCGAACGTGCGCGGCAGCACCGGCTACGGCCGGACGTTCACGCACCTGGACGACCGCCGGCTCCGGATGGACTCGGTCCGGGACGTCGCCGACCTCGCGCGCGAGGAGGTGCGGCTCGGGCGGGCGGAGCGGGGACGGCTCGGGCTCGTCGGCGGGAGCTACGGGGGCTTCTTGGTGCTCGCGGCCGCGGCGACGTACCCCGAGCTCTGGGGCGCGGCGGTCGACCTCGTCGGCATCGCGAACTGGGTGACGTTCCTCGAACGGACCGGCCCCTGGCGTCGGCGGCTGCGTGAGGCGGAGTACGGGAGCCTCGACAAGGACCGAGAGTTCCTCGAGTCGATCTCCCCCGTGCGCCACGCCGCCGAGATCACCGCCCCGCTCCTCGTCATCCACGGGCGCAACGACCCGAGGGTGCCGGTCGGAGAGGCCGAGCAGATCGTCGCGACGCTCCGCGCGCTCGACCGGCCGGTCGAGCTCCTCATCTTCGAGAACGAGGGCCATGGGATCGTCCGGCGCGAGAACCAGCTCACCGCCTGGTCCCGGGCCGCGGCGTTCCTCGAGCGACACCTCGTGCCGAGGTAGCGCGCGTTCCCGCGGCTATCCTCGGGGCTCGGCGCGCGGGGTCGAGAGGCCGCGAAGCCGCATCACGCCCCGGCCGAGCCACTGGCCGCCGTCGACGGCGAGGACCTGGCCGGTGATGTAGGCGGCCTTCGGCGAGGCGAGGAAGGCCACGGCCTCGGCGATCTCGCCGGGGGTGCCGAACCGGCCCATCGGGATCTCGGAGCGGATCGCGTCGACGAGCTCCTCGGAGAGCCACAGCTGGCGGTCGGTCCCCTCGGTCCGCACGGGGCCGGGGGCGACCGCGTTCACGCGGATCCCCGCGTCGGCCCACTCGACCGCGAGGGTCCGGGTCAGCGCGAGCACGCCGGCCTTCGCCGCCGCCGAGTGCGCGGTCCCCGGTCCGGCCATCCACGCGTAGGAGGCGACGAGATTCACGATCGACCCGCCCCCCGTCCGCACGAGCCTCGGGAAGGCGGCGCGGCTGCAGAAGAACGTCCCGTCGAGAACGATCCCGACGACGGCCCGCCAGCCGTTCGGCGAGATCGACTCTGCGGGCTGGATGAAGTTGCCCGCCGCGTTGTTCACGAGCAGGTCGAGACGGCCGTGCTCGCGCTCGACGTCGAGGAACAGCGCCTCGACCGCCGCCGGGTCGCGCACGTCGGTCGGCACCGTCGTCACGCGCGCCCCCGCGCGCTCGACCGTCGCGCGTCCCTCGGCGAGGTGCGCCTCCGACCGGCTCGCGAGCACGAGGTCGTAGCCGTCCTCGGCGAGCCGCACCGCGATGGCGCGGCCGAGGCCGGTGCCGCCCCCGGTGACGACGGCGACGGGCCGAGGTTCGGCGGACCGCTCCGGCGGCACATCCCCCGCGACGGTCGGGGACTCTAAACGGCTTCGCCGGCGCGCCCGTCGGCGCTACGCGCTCGCGTGGACCGTGACGTCGAGGAAGAGCGCCGGCCGGTCGCCCGTGTTCCACGACGCGTGCGGGACCTCCTTCGGGATGAAGTAGGCGTCCCCGGCCTCGATCGTCACGCGCGTCGCCTTTCGGATGGTCCGGCGTCCGCGCCGCACGGAAAGGACCATCTCGTGCTCGAGCGCCCCCGAGAGGCAGACTCCGGCCTGGAGTGCGGGATGGGAGTGCGGCGTCCCGTGGTAGCCGACGGGCAGCTCGTAGTAGGCGAACTCGGCCTCGGGGGTCCTCGCGACCACGAGCCGGCGCCCGCCCACGGCGTCCGCCCGGCTCCAGCTCTGCCCCTTCGCCGGCGCGGGTCGCGCGACGAAGGCGGAGAGGGCGCCGGGGTCGCGCTCGGTCATCATCACCTCGAGGAGGACGAGAGGACGCGCCGGATCGACCCCGAACTCGTGGGGGAGGTGGGGAGGGATGTAGTAGCAGTCGCCCGCACCCACGGGGGTCGCGCGCGTCCGCTGGACCACGCGGCCGCCCCGAACGCTCCCCTCGACCCAGCTGTGGACCCCACGACCCGAGACGACGACGTCGAGCTGGGCCGCGGCGTGTTCGTGCAGGGGGTTGTGGAAGCCCGCATCGAGGCGGTGGATCATGAGCCGCGTGCCCGGAACCTCGACGAGGACCCGCTGGGCGAGGTGGGGGCCGATCTGCTCCCAGTCCTTCTGTTGGCCGGACAGGACGCGGGTCATCGTCGGAGCGACCGAGTACGGGTACAAAACAGGTCTCTTCCGGCCCGCTGCGGGCCGGCCGGCCTCCGCGTCGCAAACGCCATTCCCCCGCGAGGCGTCGCGGCGGCATGGCTGCGCTGGCGGCATCGAACGCGTCGGTCGGGTTCGTCGGACTGGGCCAGATGGGGGAGCGGATCGCCTCGCGGCTGCTCGGGCACGGCCCGACGCTCGTCGTCTCCTCGCGCGACCCGGCGCGGCGGGCCGCCTTCGAGGCGAAGGGGGCCAAGGGCGCGCGCCGTCCGAAGGAGCTGGGACGCCTCGTCGGCGACGGGCTCGTCTTCGTGATGGCGCGGGACGGCCGGTCCGTCGCCTCGGTCCTGTTCGGCGCCTCGGGGCTCGCGGCCGGGCTCGCGCCCGGCGCACTCGTCATCGACCTCACGACGATCCGCCCGGAGGAGGCGCGGGCCTCCGCCGCGAGGCTCGCCGAGCGCGGGATCCACTACCTTGACGCGCCGGTCGGCGGCTCGATCGACGCGGCGAGCGAAGGGAGCCTCGTCTTCTTCGTCGGCGGGGAGGCGAGCGACCTCGAGCGGGCCCGGCCGTGGTTCGAGCGCCTCGGCCGACGGGTCGAGCACTTCGGACCGGTCGGGATGGGCAGCGCGGTCAAGCTCGTCAACAACCTGCTGACGATCGGTCACGTCGCGCTCCTCGCCGAGGCGTTGGCCTTCGGCGAGGGGATGGGTCTCGAACGGCCGAGGCTCCTCGAGGTCCTCGCGACCGGAGGCGCCCGGAGCGTGATGCTCGAGCGCAAGCGGGCCCAGCTGCTCGAGCGTCGGTACGTGCCGGAGTTCCGCCTCGCGCTCGCCGTCAAGGACCTCGGCCTCGTCGAGGCGAGCGCCCGGGCGGCCGGCGTCCCCGTCGCGATGACACGCGAGGCGCGCCGGCTCGCTCGAGAGGGCGTCGCGGCGGGCCACGGCGACGAGGACTTCTCGGTCCTTTTCGAGGCCGCGCTCGCCCGGCGACAGCCGGTCGGGCCCGTGGCGGCCTAGGCGCCCGTCGTCGCGCCGACGAGCTCCCACAACCGGTCACCGACCGTGGTGTCGAGCGCCGCCCGGGAGGGCTGGGCGACGCGGGACCGGACGACGTAGGACCCGGTCGCGCTCCCGAGGCCCGGGTCGACCGCCGCCGCGACGACCGTACGGGCGGCCCGCTTGGGGGAGATCGCGAGGAGCATCGCCGCCCGGAGGCCCCAGCCGGCCGCGCTGCGGTCGTTCGCGCCGAACCTCGAGCGCACGAACCCGGGGTGGACCGAGAGGTAGCTCACGACCTCGGCCGGCTCTCGCCGAGCGAAGGCGGCGGTGAGCAGGATCAGGGCGAGCTTCGAGCGGCCGTAGGCCGACCAGCCGCGGTACCGGGCGCGACCCTCCGGGTCCGCCAGGTCGAGGTGTTGGCCCCGGTGGGCCGCCGAAGCGACGTTGACGACGCGCGCCCCGCCGCCGGCGGCGCGCAGGGTCGGGGCGAGCTCCCGCGTGAGCAGATAGGGGGAGAGGACGTTCAGGGCCCAGGTCCGTTCGTGCCCCTCCGCCGTCTCCTCGCGCCGTCCGAAGATGGCGCCGGCGCAGTTGACGAGACGGTCGACACGGGGATGGTCGGCCCGGATCCGGGCCGCCGCGGCCCTCACCTCCGCGAGCGAGCTGAGGTCGGCCCGGATCGGCGCCGCGGGCGGGACCGTGCCGAGGGCGCGAAGCCCGTCGACGGCCGCGCGAATGCGGGCCGGGTCCCGGCCGACGACCACGACCTCGAAGCCGAGCCGCGTGAGCGCGCGAGCGCTTTCGAAGCCGATCCCCGACGTCGCCCCGGTGACGACCGCCACCGGGGGTCGTCCGCCGGCCGGGGTCGCCAAGGCGGCCGCGGGCGCGTCGGGCTGGGGCATGGCTCCTCCGGCGCTCGGCCGCTCACCACTCGCGCTTGAGGGAATCCCGCGGGGCGCCGGGTCGGTTCCGGCGCATCTCCCGCGCGAGGGCCTCGCCGCGCATCGACAGTCGATAGACCTTGAGGCGGCGCGGCTGGCCCTGGACGTGCTGGAGCTCCTCGATGACCAGGCCCGAGGAGGTGAGACGACGCAGGACGTTGCTCACCTGGTTCTGCCCCGTGCCGAGCCGGTCGCTCATCCCCTTCTGGGTCCAGGCGAGCGTGGGAATGTCGTCCGGCCCGAGGGTCGGGAGAGAGCCCAGGTAGGCGACGAGGTCCCGCGACCAGCGTCGGGGCTCGGACGTCGCGGGCGACCCGCCCGGGACCGGAACGCTCGTCGGGACCGGGGGCTGGATCGTCGGGCGAGGCGTCAGAACGACCCGGGCGGCGCTCGCGAGACCCGCCGGGGCCGGTTCGGAGAGGGCCGCCGCGCCGGTGGCCTCGGAGCTCTCGGCCGCCCCGAGCGGAGCGGGCAGCGGAGCGCCGACGGGGCCGAAGGCCCCCGGCGGTACGGCGCCGTAGCCGCTCCCGTCGTCGAGGTCGTCTCGAGGGGCGCGGCGACGTCGGCCGTTGTAGTAGACGCCAAAGGTGAGCCCGCCGCCGAGGATCCCCGCGCCCGCGAGCGTCGCCGGGCCGAGCTCCGAGGTCGGCGACGCCGAGGCCGCCGGAGAGACCGAGAGCGAGAACGAGGCGGCGCCGGTGCTGTTGGCCGAGTCCGCCACCGCGAGGGCGACGCTGTAGGTACCGGCGGCCCGGAACGTGTGCGAGACGACCGGCCCCGCGGCCGAGGTGCCGTCCCCGAAGCTCCAGTCGAAGGTCGGGTAGGTCCCCGTCCCGCCGGAGACGACCGCGCGGAAGACGACGGAGAGAGGAGAGGCGCCGGCGGAGGGCGTGGCGGAGATCGCCGCGACGATCGGGCCGTTCGCGACCGCAACGGTCGTCGAGCCGGCGACGACGCCGGCGGACTCCGTGACCGTCGCGACCGCCGCGAACGATCCCACCGAGACGTAGCGGTGCGTCACGTCGAGCGCGCCCAGGCCCGCGCCGCTCCACGAGGCCCCGTCGCCGAAGCTCCACGAGACGGACGTCGGGGTCCCCGAGCTGACCGTCGCGCTCAGGAGCACGGTGAGCGGCACGGCACCGGACGTCGGCGTCGCGCTCACCGAGACCAAGAACGGTGAGGTCGCGAGGGCCGGCTGCGCGGCGGCCGAGCCGGCGAGGGCCAGCAACGGAAGGGCGAGCACTAGCGCCACCCCCCCGAGGAGGGCCGGCGTCGGCGCGAGACTCGGCTCGGCACGTCGGCGTCGTGCTCGTCGATCGACCACTGGGTTCCGCTCTGGCAGTATCCGATAGGGGTTCTTAGTCTAGGCGTAGGCCTCATCCTCCCGCTCCTCCCCGCCGCCGGTGCTCCCGGCGGCGCATCGCGAGGAACAAAAGTGTGACCCCGACCGTCGCAACGGCGAGCGCCGCCGCGACGAGCGCGGGGGAGACGGGGGGCGGGGGCGCGACCGTCGGGCTCCCGGTCAGCGCGGGCGGTCCCACGCCGTCGACCTGGATCGTCGCGAGGACCCGGACGAGGACCTCGCCGGCGCCGTCGGTCGCGGTGAGGACGGGGTCATAGCTCCCGGGGACGGCGTAGCGGTGTACGACCTCGGTCCCATTGACCGATGGCGAGGAATCGCCGAAGTTCCACGCGTAGACCACCGGCGCGACGCCCCCGATCGAGGAGGCGAGGAAGGTGACGGTGAGGGGGCCGGCGCCGGTCTGGCTCGTGATCGAGTAGCCGACGGCGAACGGGAGTCCGCTCCCCGAGCTGCCGCCGCCTCCCGACCCGCCGCTCCCCCCCGACCCGCCTCCGCCCGACCCGCTGCCCGTCGTCGCCGTGCCGTTGCCGGTGACGGTCGTCGAGCTCGCGTTGAGCTCGGTCGGGAAGACCCAGGTGTCGTTGAGCAGCCAGCCGGCGTCGCTCCCGCCGAACAGCACGAGAACGCCCTCCGCCCCGTCGTAGGCCATCGCGGCCCCGTCCCGGGGGAGCGGCGCGGCGACGCTCGGGCCCGTCAGGTTCGTCCACGCCCCGCTCGTGTAGGCCCACGTCTCCTGCGTGACGACGCACCGGCCGTTCACGGACTGCGAGCCCCCGTAGAGGACCACGGCCGCGTCGACGCCGTCGTCGCCGCCCGCGGGAAGGATCGCCGAGGGAGGCGCGGTGACTCCACCCTGCTCGGACCAGGTGCCGCTGGCGTAGCGCCACGTGCCGCCGTTGGGATAGCAGGTCCCGGGAGCCCCGCCCGAGGAGATCGAGGAGCCGCCGTAGAGGACGACGGCAGAGACGGCGGCGTCGTAGACGGCGACGCCGCCGGTCGTCGGTGCCGGCGCGATCGTGAGTTGGGAGGTGACGTTCTCCCACACCCCCGCGCGGAACTCCCAGGTGTCCGCGTCGACCTGCGGGGCCGCGCCCGCCGGGCCCGCCGAGCTCCCCCCGAACACGAGGACGTAGCCGTCGTAGGCATCGAACGACGCCTGCGCGTCGGCGCGAGGCGAGGGGCCGCGGACGGAGAGGGCGTGCCAGCCGGTCCCGTTGAAGATCCAGGTGTCCCCGAGGTAGTCGGCTCCGTTCGTCCCGCCGAAGAGGACCAGGTCGCCGTCGATCGGGTCGGTGACGAACGACCCCCCCCACCTGGGGGACGGCCCCGGCCCGATCCCGGCCGTCAGGTCGATCCAGACGTTGTTGACGAACTCCCAGGTGTCGCCGAGCGCGAGACCCCCCGGGCCCTCGCCGCCGAAGAGGATCGCGGCCGAGAGACCGGGGTCGTAGGCGAACTGGGCGGCGCTCCGCGCCGACGGGGCGTCGGGCAGACCGGCGCCGACGTTCGCCCACTGGTGCGCGCCGGCCCAGGTGTCCAGCACCTCCACCGGGGTCGTGCGGACGATGCCTGCGCCGCTCGCGTCGTAGACCGTGAGCGTCGCCGAGTAGTTCCCCGGCAGCCCGTAGGCGTGGCTCACGTTCGCCGTCCCGTTGAGGTCGTTCCCGTCCCCGAAGCTCCAGAGGAAGCGGTACGGGGGCGAGCCGCCGGCGCAGGAGACCTCGAAGGCGGCGACGAGCGGCGCCGGCCCGGCCGTCGGCGACGCCGTGACGACGAGCGAGAACGGCGCCGGGGCGAGCGCCCACGTCTCGTCCACGGCCGCCGGCGCGGCTCCGCCAAAGAGGATCGCCTCCCCGAGCAGGGGGTCGTCGACGAGCGAGGCGCCGACGCTCGACGGAGGCGCCCGGCCGACGTCCGCGGTGACGTTGAACCAGCTCGCGCTGCGGTAGAGCCACGTGCCGGCCACCGCCGTCGAGGAGGACGGCCCGGAGCCGTCCCCGCCCAGGAGCACCGCGCCGCCGAGGAGGCTCGAGTACGCGAAGGCGGCCGCCGCGCGCGGCCCAGGGCCCGAGACGGAGGCCGCCGGCCCCGAGAGGTTCTGCCAGCCCGAGGCCGTGAGGGCCCACAGGGGATCGAAGAGCGTGTGGCCGCCGCCATCGGTGCCGCCGAACACGAGCAGCGCGCTCGTCGACGGGTCGTACACCGCCGCGGCCAGCGTCCGCGGGGACGGCGCGGCCCCGGGAGGGAGCACGAGCCGGCTCCAACCGGAGGCTCGGTGGACCCAGGTGTCGTTCTCGGGCATCCCCGAGGCCGAGGCACCGCCGAACAGGACCGGCCCGCCGAGGGCGGGGTCGTCGGCCATCGTCGCCCCGCTCCGGGCGCTCGGCCCCCCGAGCGCGCGCGTCGGCTGCCAGACCGACCCGTTCAGGACCCAGGTGTCGCCGAAGCAGTGGGAACCGTCGGTCCCTCCGAACAGCACGAGCTCGGCGGAGGCCGGGTCGTAGGCGACGGCGGCCCCCCAACGGGCCTCGGGTCCGCCGCCATTGCCGTCGACGGTGGACCACCCGGCCCCACCGAATCGCCAGGTATCGCCCAACGCCGTCCCCGTGGCGGAACGGCCCCCGAAGACGACGACCCCGGGGAGAGAGGGGTCGAACGCCGAGGCCGCGAAGTCCCGGGCCGAAGGCGAACGGGCGAGGGTGGGCGTGAGGTCGATCCAGGTGCCGGACCCTCCGGCGGTCGCGGTCGGGGCGCTCTCACAGCCCCCGGGGGGTCCGCCCGGGCACGAGGGGCCCGCCGGCCCCACCCACGGAGCGCTCGCCGCCCTCGGGCCCGCCGGGAACGCGCCGCTCGAGGGCAGAGCGAGGAGGACGACCACGAGCGTCGACGCGACCGCCGGCGCGGCGGCCCGTCGTCGCCACAACGACCTCGACGGCCGCGCCCCGGGCGCCGTTCGCATCGGTCCCGTTCCTATCGGGAGCCTTTTAAACCGCGACCTAGGATACACGCCCGATACACGCCCGCGGGTGTATCGGGCCTGTACGGGGGGGCGGCGCGGCTCCGCCCACCGGGTCCCGGGAGGGCGGGGGACCAAAGCTTTTTCCCGCCGACCCCAGGATAACTACCGGTCCCTTGAGGCACTCGACCCTCGCCCCCGTTGCTCACCGTCGCGGCCGGCTCGCCGCGCTCGTGCTCGCGGGCCTTCTCCTCGGCGTCTCGCTCGGGGCCGGCGGTGGCGGCCACGGGGGCTCGCTCCCACACGGGCCGAAGGTCGCTGCGGCGATCCCCTCGTGCTCGAGCGCTCGGGGAGCCCCGACGTGTCCGCCCGCGTCGGTGCCGGTCACGCCGTCGGTCGCGGCCGACCGCTGGTCGAACGTGACGGCCGCACAGCACTACCCGCCCCCCGGCCTCGTCGGCGCGAGCCTGGCCTACGACGCCGCCGACAACTACGTGATCCTGTTCGGCGGCTGCACCGCGACCCGCTGCCCCGCCGCGGCCCAGACCTGGAAGTACGCGGGCGGCCAGTGGACCAACCTCAGCGCGACCGCCGGGAGCCCGCCGCCGGCCCGCGCCTACGCGAGCATGGGGTTCGACTCCCGGGACGGCTACGTCGTTCTGTTCGGAGGGCTCGGCGCGGGCGGTCCGCTCAACGACACCTGGTCGTTTAGCGGGGGCCTCTGGCACAACCTCACCAATCTCTCGAGCGCGCCCCCGGCCCGCTACGCGGCCGCGATGGCGTTCGACCACGCCGACAACTTCCTCGTCCTCTTCGGTGGCTGCGGGGCCCAGGTCTGCCCGAGGAACGACACCTGGCAGTTCCTGGCGGGCGGCTGGAAGAACGTCACCGCGCTCGCCGGCTCGGCTCCGTCACCCCGCTTCGGGGCGTCGTTCGCCTTCGACGCGGGCGACAACTACGGGCTCCTCTTCGGCGGCTGCGGGCGCGTCTGCCCGCTCGGCGACACCTACGAGTTCTCTCGAGGTCGGTGGGTCGCGCTCGCGCCGGCCGTCAACCCACCGGCCCGGTCGTTCGCCGCGCTCACCTACGCCTCCGTCACGAACGAGACCTACCTCTTCGGGGGCAACGCGGGCGCCGCGGGCCTCAACGACACCTGGCGGTTCACGGCCGGCCGGTGGAGCGACGTGACCGCGAGCCTCGGCGCCGCGCCGAGCCTCCGGTACGGCGTCGCCTCGCTCTCGAGCACCGAGACGTGGACGACCTCCGGGGTCAAGCGGCTGCTGCCCTACGCGCCGTTCTACGGGGGCGCCAACGCGACCTGCCCGAACTGCACGGGCAGCGCTCCGACGCAGACGTGGATCCTCGAGCCGACGCTCTCCGGCAGCGCGAGCGCGCTGCCGAGCGTCGTCGAGGTCGGAGAGACCGCCTCCTTCAGCGGCAGCGCGAGCGGCGGCTCGCCGCCGTACGCCTACCTCTGGCAGTTCGGCGACGCGGCCTCGCAGGCGGCCCAGAGCGCGACGCACGCCTACGCGACCACGGGCAGCTTCTCGGCCGGCCTGACCGCGACCGACCAGGCCGGGGTCTCCGAGACGTTCCCCGTCGCGGTGAGCGTCGTCGCCGGACCGACGGTCCGGCTCTCGGTCCAACCGACCGTCACGGACGTCGGCCGGCCCGTGAGCTACTCGGGATCCGTCACGGGGGGCACTCCCCCGTACGCGGAGACCTGGAGCTTCGGGGACCTCACCGGCTCCGCCTCGCTCTCGACGACGCACGCCTACGGCGCCCCGGGGAGCTACGATGTCCAGCTGCACGCGACCGACTCGGTCCAGGGCTACGGGGACGCCTTCGGCGCCGTGACGGTCCACCCGCTGCCCACCGTGCAGGCGCTCCCCTCGACGCTGACGCCGACCGCCGGCGCGGCCGTGACGTTCTCCGCCACCGTGAGCGGCGGCACCGGGCCGTTCGCCTATCGGTGGACCTTCGGGGACAATGCCTCGAACACCTCGGCGGACACGAACCACACCTACGCGAACGCCGGCACCTTCCGCGCCTCGGTCCTCGTGACGGACGCCGTCGGCGGCTCGAGCCAGGCGAACCTCACGCTCGACGTCGGAGCCGCGGGAGGGGCGGGAGGGTCGAGCGTCCCGATCCCGGTGCTCCTGTTCGGGGCCGTCGGCACGGTCGCCGTCGTCGCGGTCGTCGCGGGGCTGCTGCTCGTGCGCCGCCGCCGCCGCACGCCGCCGACCTCGCTGGCCGCGGCCCCCGCCGACGGGCCCTCCTGGGTCGGCGAGGAGGAGGAGCCGGCGCCGCGGAGCAAGCGGGCGCTCCGCCGAGACCTGGAACGGTTCTACCGGCGCCGTACCTGACGCGCGCGCGCCCTCACTCCGCGTCGACGCCGCAGACCTGCTCGGACCCGCGCGTGCGCGAGCATTCTTCGCAGACCATCCGGGCCGGCCCTGGCGACGCCGGCGACCGCCGCGGAACGTGGAACAGCGTCGGGCATCCGCAGACGGGGCATGGCTGGATCCGGTTCATCGACGGGCGACGGTCGCGACGGGTCTTGAGGGTTGTCCGTCAAGGGGACGGCGGGGTGCCGTCGCCCAAGGGCCCGGCCCCGCGCGCCTACTCCTCGAGCACCGGGGCGCGGTGCTTGACGAAGTCGCCGCGCCGAAGCTCGACGACGGCCTGCGAGAGCTCCTCGGGGCGGTTCATCACGATCGGGCCGTACCAGGCGACCGGCTCTCGCAGCGGCCGGCCCGTCACGAAGAGGAACCGGCCGCCGTCGGGCCCGGTCGAGACCGACACGCGCTCCCCCTCGCCGAACAGGGCGACGTGGTCGGCGCGGACCGCGGGGGCGCCGGGGGCGAACGAGAGGCTCCCGTCGATCACGAAGGCGAGCGCGGTGTAGCCGCGGCGGGCCGGCAGCTCGAGCGTTGTCGACGAGGGGAGCTCGACGTCGAGGTACGTGGGATCGACCGGGATCCCGCGGACCGGCCCCTCGACGCCGTCGTGCCGTCCGGCGATGACGTGGACGCGGCCCCCCGTGGGCAGGGAGAGCCTCGGGATCTCGTCGGTGCCGACCCCGCGGTAGGCCGGGGTCGACATCTTCTCCGACGCCGGGAGGTTCACCCAGAGCTGGAAGCCTCGGAGAAGCCCGTCCCGCTGCTCGGGCATCTCCTGGTGGATGATCCCGCTGCCGGCGCTCATCCACTGAACGTCGCCCGCGCCGATGACCCCCTCGTTGCCGAGCGAGTCCCCGTGCGCGACGCGCCCGTCGAGCATGTAGGTCACCGTCTCGATCCCCCGATGCGGGTGCCAGGGGAACCCCGCGACGTAGTCGTGGGGGTCGGCCGAGCCGAAGTGGTCGAGCAAGAGGAACGGGTCGAGCTTGGGGACCTCCCGGTTGCCGAACAACCGGCGGAGGCGGACTCCGGCGCCCTCGAGGGTCTCCTGGCCCTTGTAGAGGGTCTCGACGGGGCGGATCGCTTCGGGCATGGGCCTTCCGGTCGAAGCAGCCCGGAGGCGCGGATAAGGGGGCGCTTACCCTCCGGCCACGGCGCCGGCGCGACCGTCTCCGCCCCGAAGGGGCCAAGACCCCCGACGGCTCGTCCGCCGGCATGGCCGCGCCTCGGCTCGAGGGCCGGGGCGTCTTCGGCGGCCCCCGCGGCCGGGCGACGCTGCTGCTCGTCGGCCTCCGGGTCGCCTACGCCTACAACTGGTTCGACCTCGGACCCGCCCTCCCGACCCTCTCCGCGCAGTTCGGGGTCCCGCCGACGGCCTGGGGGGAGCTCGTCGCCGCCTTCCTGCTCGGGGCCGGCCTCTTCCAGGTCCCGTCCGGGCTCCTCGCGCGACGCTGGGGGACCCGGACGCTCTCGCTCGCCGGCGCGGCGCTCCTCGGCGTCGCGGGCGTCGCGTCGGCGTTCGCTCCCAGCTTCGAGGCGCTCCTGCTCCTGCGGTTCGCGAGCGGCGCCGGCGCGGGGCTGTTCTTCTCCCCCGCGATCGCGCTCGTCGGGGAGCTGTATCCGCCCGGCGAGCGCGGGATCCCGGTGGGGACGTTCAGCTCCGCGTTCAGCGCGGGCGCCGGGCTGGGCGTCTTCGTTCCCGCGCTCCTCGTGCCGGTCGTCGGATGGCGGCTCCCCCTCGCGCTCGGCGGCCTCGCCCTCCTGCTCCTCCTGCCGTTCGCGCTGCGAGCCGTCCCACGAGGCGTCGGCGGCCCGCCGCCGGCGCCGACGACGGCAGGCGCCTGGCCGGGCGCGCTGACGGCCCGTGGGGTCTGGGTGATCGGGCTCGCCTTCGTCGGGCTCGAGGGCGCGTCCCTCTCCGCCGGTCAGTTCTTCGTCCCGTTCGCCGAGAGCGTCCATGGCTGGGGCCCGGCGCTCGCCGGCGGGGTCGGGGCGCTGTTCGTCTTCCCGAGCCTGTTCGGCGGACCCCCGGGCGGCCGCCTCACGGAGCGCTTTGCGAACCGCCGCACCCAGCTGGCCCTCGCGACGGGCGCGCCGGCGCTCCTCCTGTTCCTGCTGCCCGTCGCGGGGCTCGCGGCCACGATCGCGATCGCCATCGTCTTCTCGTTTGCCTACGGGATGGTCTACGCGATGATGTACGTGCTCGCGCCGTACCTCCCCGGCGTCGCCGAGGGGGAGGTCTCGCTGGCGATCGGCCTGCTCAACGGCCTCCAGCTCTCCGGTGGGGCCGTCGTCGCGCTCGGGATGGGCGCCGCGGTCGACCGCTTCGGCTACGGGCCGGCGTGGGTCCTTCTCGGCGCGATGGTCCTCGCGCCGCTCGCGCTCCTGCTCGGACTACCCGTGACGAAGACCGCGCCGGGCGCGCCGAACCCTCCGGGGCGATCTCCGAGCGGCCCCGGGGTCAGGCCGTAGGCTCGAGCACGGGGACCCGGTCGCGGTTCGTTCCGGCCGCGGGCACGTCGGGTCTCAGGCCCACCTCGTCGAGGTCGACCTCAGCGAGCCAGAACTCCGACGCGGACGACCTCCGGTCGTGGAACCTCGTCGGCCGGAACCGGAAGCCGAGGGCCCGGTTCATCTCGAGGCTCGCCCGGTTCTCCGGGCGGATCAGCGCCTCGGCCCTCCGGGCCCCGAGCCGCCCGGCCTCTCGAAGGAGCTCGACCTTCAGCGAACGGCCGGTCCCCTCGCGCCTATGCGCGGGCTCGACGAGCAACCCCGTGCGGACGACGAGAACCCCCGCGCGCGTCTCGCGCCGGAAGCGTCCGGTGGCGAACCCGATCAGCCGACCGGAGGGGAGCTCGACCGCGACCCAGAGGAGGACCGCGGCCCCGGGGAGCCCTCGGAGGAGCCGACGGTTGAACCGCTGGACGACGACCATCGCGACGAGCAGGGCGGCGAGCCGCGGGCGGTCGAACGGGAACGGGTGGTAGAACGCCCTCGACCCGGGAGGCTGAGCGCGATAGTGGTGGGCGATCGCGCGCACGTCTCGCAGGCGAGCCGGGCGGAGGCGGAGCTCCCGCGCCTCGGGCCGGACGGCGGCGCTCCCGGAAGCCACGGCACCCCCCGCACGTTCGTCGCGACGACGGTCAGGTAAACCTTTCCCGCGGGTCTCACACGCCACAGCGCGGCCCGGGGCCGGCTCCCGTTCCCGTTAAGGGGAGGGGTCGGCTCTTGGGGTCGATGGCCGAGCTCCGACCCTTCGCCTCCGTCGACCTGACCGCGCTTCGGTGGACCCGCCTTGCGACGGACCGCCACGAGTTCCTCCTGCAGTCGGGAGGGACGGCGCTCGCCCGGCTCGACCTCGCGGGCCCCGTCGGCTCGCTCGCGCACGCCACGCTGTCGAACGACGCGTGGACGCTCAAGCGCGGTGGCTTCCTCCACCCGCACGTCACCGTCCGGCGGCGCGACGGGATCGACCTCGCGCGGCTCCAGGCCCACCTGGGGGGCGGCACCCTCAGCGTCGTCCAAGGAGCCCGCTACGGCTTCCGACGGGCCGGGCTGCTCGTGCCGGCCTGGCAGTTCCTCGACCCGTCGGACCGGCCGATCGTTCACATCGAGCCCGTCGTGGAGCGCCGCCGCCTCGCGGGAGGCCTCGTCCAGGTCGACCCGTCAGCGACGGGGAACCCCGATCTTCCCCTCCTGCTCATCGTCGGGTGGTACTTCGTCTTCCTGGCGTCGTTCGAGGACGAGACGGTCCAGGCGACGGCCGCCGCCCTCTCCGCCGTGAGCTAGTAGAGCGGCCGGCGGGGTTGTCCGGGGTCTGGATCGATAGTACCTTCCGGTGAACCGCCTTGCCTTCGGGCATGGTGGTTCGAGTCCACCCAATCACCGATGACGAGGGTAACTGACTCCGACGCATCGTCCGCCACGGCCAGGACGCGGTCGAGGTGAAGCGGGCCCAGGTCATCCTCGCCTCGGCTTAGGGGTTCACTCCGCCGAAGGATACCGACTCTTGCGTAAGTAGGTTATTATCCGGGATGTGTTCTCCCCTCTCGCATGGGACGCTGGGCCCAACGCCGACGTGATGCGGCCCCTCTTGAGGAACGTCGCCTGAAAGGCCTCGCCCTGCTCCGCTCCGGCCTCTCGCAGGCTGAGGTCGCACGCCGCCTCGGAGTTACTCCCGTTGCGGTGTGCCATTGGAAGAAAGCCCTCGACCGAGGGGGCCCAGAGGCCCTCCACGCCGTCCCTCGACCGGGCCGACCTCCGCGGGTGCCAAGGGCTGACCAAGTCGCCCTCCCCGTGATTCTCGCCCAGGGAGCGCTGACCTACGGGTTCTCTACCGACCTCTGGACGATCCCGCGCATCGTCCAGGTGGCGGAGACGCAGTGGGGGGTCCGTTACTCCGAGACCGCGATGTGGCGGATGCTCAAGCGCCACGGACTGTCGTGGCAGCGCCCTCGACGCCAGGCCCGAGAGAAGAACCTCGTGGCGGTGCGGAACTGGCGTCGGCGCTCCTGGCCACGGTATGAAAAAAAGCCCGACGGCGAACGGCCGTCGTAGTGTTTGTCGACGAGAGTGGGTTCTCGCTCATCCCCTACGTGGCGAAGACTTGGGCCCCCGTCGGCCAGACCCCGGTGCTGATTCACCAAGGGCGCTGGCCGAAGTTCTCGGCGATCAGCGGCGTCACCCCGAGGGGTCGCCTCTACTTCCGGGTCCGGGAGGGGACGATCCGCGGACCCCAAGTGATCGCCTTCCTCCGGCACCGGTTGCGGCCTATCCGACGCCGGCCAATCCTCGTCTTCTGGGACAGCGGACCCCACCACCGCTCGAAGCTTGTCCAAGCCTTCCTGGCGACCCAATCCCGGCTCGAGGTTCACCGCTTCCCGGGCTACTCACCCGAGTTGAACCCGGAGGAGTGGGTGTGGGGGCACCTGAAGCAGCACGGGCTGGCCAGCGATGCGCCGCACGACATTCGAGAGCTCCCTCGAGGGGTGAGATTATCAGTGATGCGAATGCGCGTGCGGCCGAGGCTGATCCGCTCCTTCGTCGCGGCGAGCCACCTCTACGATTGAGCAACTGACGGAGCCGTTCGATCAGGTCGCGGGGCAGTTCTCCTCGATGGGTGTTAAGCTATTTCGTCCGGTGTCAGTAAG
>DAHUYN010000008.1 GCA_027315165.1 Thermoplasmata archaeon
TGGCGGCGCGGAGGCGGCCCGGTCCGGCCGCGCGCCGAGGCGGGGCGGGTCGATGCGCGCGATGGTGCTCGAGGCGCCCGGTCGCGCCCTCGTCGAGCAGACGGACCACCCGGAGCCCGAGCCGGGGCCGCACGACGTTCTGATCCGGGTCCGTGCCTGCGGCGTCTGCCGCACCGACCTTCACATCGTCGACGGCGAGCTCCCCCGGCCGAAGCTTCCGCTCATCCCGGGGCATGAGGTGGTCGGCGGCGTCGTCGGTGTCGGGGCCGCGGTCACGACCGTCGCGATCGGGGACCGCGTCGGCGTGCCGTGGCTCGGGTGGACCTGCGGGGCCTGCCGCTTCTGCCGCGAAGGGCGCGAGAACCTCTGCAACTCGGCCCGCTTCACCGGCTATGACCGGGACGGCGGGTTCGCCGAGCTCGTCGCCGCCGACGAGCGCTACTGCTTTCCCGTCCCGGCCCGCTTCTCGGACCCCGAGGCGGCCCCGCTCCTCTGCGCGGGACTGATCGGCTATCGCGCCCTCGAACGGGCTGGCGAGGCGCCCCGGCTCGGGCTCTACGGGTTCGGCGCCGCCGCGCACCTCGCGATCCAGCTCGCGCGGGCCCGCGGCCAGGAGGTCTACGCCTTCACGAGACCCGGAGACACCGGGGGCCCGGCGTTCGCCCGCTCCCTCGGGGCCCGGTGGGCCGGCAGCTCGACCGAGAGCCCGCCGGAACCGCTCGACGCCGCGATCCTCTTCGCGCCGGTCGGCTCTCTCGTCCCGCTCGCCCTCGCCGCCGTCGCGAAGGGCGGGACCGTCGTCTGCGCGGGGATCCACATGAGCGACCTGCCGTCGTTCCCGTACCGCCTCCTCTGGGAGGAACGGACGGTCACCTCGGTCGCCAACCTCACGCGCGAGGACGGACGGGCGTTCCTCAACGAGGCGGCCCGCCTCCCGGTCCGACCGCGCGTGACGACGTTCCCGCTCTCTCGAGCGAACGAGGCGCTCGGTCAGCTCCGGAGCGGCGCGCTCGAGGGGGCCGCGGTCCTTCTCCCCTAGCGCGAGCCGATGCGGGGGCGTGATCCCGACACGCGGGCCCGCGTGGGGGCGACGCGCCGTCGAGTCGCGCCCGACGGGCCCCGTGCGACGGCGAGGGGCATTCCGTCGTGGCCCTTCGCGCCGACGGTCTGCACGACCGTCGCCGAGAGCGTCGGGTCCCTACCGACGGCCGCGAGGAGCCGTCGGACCCCCTCGACCTTCGGGTCGCCCCGCCCGGGGCGCGCGACGGCCCCGCCGCGCACGACGTTGTCGGCGATCAGGAGGCCCCCCGCTCGCAGCCGGTGACGCAGCGCGACGAACGGCTCGAGGTACGGGGTCTTCTCCGAGTCGAGGAAGACGAGGTCGAACGGCGGCGCGTCCTCGGCCGCGAGGCGCGGGAGGAGCTCCTCCGCGCGCCCCACGAGCACCTCGACCTGGGCGTCGAGACGGGCCCGGGCCAGGTTCCGCCGTGCGACCGCGGCGTGCCGGGGCTCCGCCTCGATCGTGACCCGGCGGCCGCCTCGCGGGAGCGCACGGGCGCGCCAGAGGGTGCTGTCGCCGCCCAGCGTGCCGACCTCAAGGATCCGGCGGGCTCCGATGGCGCGCGCGAGAAGCGCCCGGAGCTGACCCTGCGTCGGGGAGACCTGGATCTCGGCGAGACCCGCGGACCGGCTCGCGGCGAGCGTCGCCGCGGGACCGCGGTCCCGTCGCAGCCGCACCCGCTCGACGTAGCCGTCGACGCGGGCCGAGCGCGCTCATCCGTCGGAGGCGCCGCCCTCGCGCTGCCGCCAGGCCTCCCAGGCCGCGGCGACGACCGCCGCGTTCGCCTCGGTCAGGTTGAGCCAGTCGACCGCCGAGCCGTTCGGGGCTCGCGCCTCGACGCGGTAGCCGAAGAGGCTGCCGCGCACGACCGCTCGCACCGACGCGTAGGGGAACGTCAGCCGTCGACGCCCGTGGTCGCGCTCGCCGCCGGACCGCGGGACCCAGCCCGTGACCCCGTCGAAGTCGACGCGGACCGTGTGCGGGGTGCTCCGATACTGGTAGAACGCGAGGAAGGCGACCAGGATCACGACGAGCGCGGAGTCGGTCGCGAAGAAGAGCTCGAGGTTCTCGGCGGGGAGGGGTCCCCCCGTGAGACCGAGCCGCGTGAGCAGGAGCGCGAGGACGAGGCCGGAGAGCCACACGGGCAGCATCGGGGCCAGCGTCCGGACCAGGACACGGCCGAGCGCAGAGTTGGGGAGGTCCGCCACGGTCTCAGAGGTCGCGACGCCGCGTCCGCGAGTTAAGGCTGCCGCGGCAGGCGCATCGCTACCGAGGGGGTGCTCCGCCGGGGCCGGCGGCGGCCCCGGAGGAGAGGACCGTCGCGAGGCGGAAGAAGGCGGTCGGCGGGAGCCTCTCGGGCCGGAGCCGGGCCCAGTCGGCCGGCCACGCCGCGGCGCGGGCGATCGCCTCGGGGTCCCCGCCCGCCGGCACGATGCGGCCCAGGAGGTTCCCGAGCATCTTGCGTCGAGAGGAGAACAGCGCGTGGAGGACCCGCTCGAGGGCCGCCGGTCCGGGGACCGGGAGCGGCCCCGGGCGCGCCGTGTGCACGACGACGCGGCCCGAGACCGCCGGCGGCGGGTAGAACGACAGGCTCGGCACCGGGCGGTAGAGCTCGACGTCGCCGTAGAGCGCCGCCCAGACGGAGAGTCGACCGTAGGCGCGAGAGCCCGGCCCCGCGGCGAGCCGCTCGGCGACCTCGGCCTGCAGCAGCGCGACGACCTTCGGGACCCGCTTTTCCCAGAGCCGCTCGAGGATCGGCGTGCCGACCGAGAACGGCAGGTTCCCGACGGCGGCGACGACCTCGGGGAGCGGGAGCTCGAGGGCATCGCCCTCGAGGACCTCGATCTCGCCGCCGAAGGTCGCGCGCAGGTGGCGGGCCAGCCGCCGGTCCTTCTCGATCACGAAGAGCGGCGAGGTCCCGCGCCGGAGGAGCGCCTCGGTGAGGACACCGAGCCCCCCCCCGACCTCGAGGACCGGCTCGCCCGGTCGCGTACCGACGAGCGCGGCCTCGGCGTCGGCCACGAACGCGTCGACGAGGAACGACTGGCCCATCGCGCGGGCCGGCCGGAGCCCGAGGCGCTCGAGCGCGGCCTCGACCTCGGCGGGCCGCGTGGGCGCCCGCGTGGAGGGCTCGGGCATCGCGCTACGGAGCGACGAAGAGGCGGTACTTGTCGTCGACGCCGCTCAGTTCCTGCTCGATGCGCGCGACGATCAGCCGCTCGGGGGCCTTGACGTGGGCCCGCGCCTCGAGGTCGGAAAAGTCCTTGAACGGGCCCCGCTTGCGCTCCTCGACGATCGCGAGCATCGTCTTCTTCCCGATGCCCGGGAGGAGCTCGAGGAGGTGGAACCGCCGGGAGACGGCGGGGGCCTCGTTGAAGAACCGGAGGTACCGCGGCGCGTCGCGGAGGACGACCTGCGCGAGCGCCCCCTCGAGCTCGGTCCGGGCGGCCGCGGTGAGGTCGTCCCGGCCCAGGCGGCGTCGGACGTGGTCGACCGGCGAGGGAGCCTCGGGCGAGCTCACGAGCGAGACGCGGCTCCCCGGTGTGAGGACCTGCCCGGGACGAGGGACGAGCTCGAGGAGCTTCAGCTCGGTCTCACCGATGCCGAGGGCCAGCGGCTCGCGGTGGAACCCGCGCTCCGTCTGCCGGCCGTTCGGCAGGTAATCCAGTACGATGACGAAGCTCTCCGTGGACGCTCCCCCCGCTCATCTGAAGTGGGCGATCGTCTCCAGCAGCCGGGTCAGCTGCGCTTCGTCGAGCACGACCCTCTCCTTCGAGAAGAGGAGCCGGATCTCCTCCGGGTACTGGGGGAGCACGTCGGCGAGCTTCACCGCAAGGGCGGCGTCGACGTAGGGGAGCTGTCGAAGCTCCGCGATCAGCTTGTCCGTGTCCTCGACGCTGAGGGTCGCGAACAGCTCGGCGTGCTGCTGGGCGAGCAGGGCCTCGCGCGGGAGCGTGCGCCGCGACGCCTCCTCGGTGAGGAGCTGCTTGACCGAGGCCAGCGAGACCGGCTCAGGCATCGGGGGCCTTCCTCGGCGTCACGCCCGCGGCGATGAGGTGGATCGGGTTCGCGATGAGCTGCTTCGGCTTCTGGCCGTCGAGGAACGCGATCCGGTAGGCGCGGCCGACGCGCTCGAGGACCGTGCAGACACGGCCCTGGTAGCGTGGGTGCGGCTGGCCGTGCGGGTCGCTCGGCTCGATCCGGACGATGACCTTCTGGCCGACCTCGAAGGTCTGGAGGAACCTCGTGATCGGCGGGAGGCCGCGCTCTCGAACCTCTTTCGTGAACGTGCCGCGGGAGCGGGAGCGGAATCCCTTCGAACTCTTGACCATCTTCTAGCCCTCCTGATCGTGAATCTCGAGCACATCGAGGTGCGCGACGCTCAGCGGCTCCCCCAGGAGCCCGGAGAGGTTCGGGTCGGTGCGTCCTCCATCCCCTTCCACCCACTCCTTGATGTACGTGCCGGCCTCGGCGCGCAGGTCGAGCGTGAACCGCCCCTCGCCCGCCGACACGAGCCGCGCCGCGAGGATCCGGCGCGGTCGGACGCGGTCGGAACGGCGGTGGACGACCCGGGTGGGCGTGCGCTGGGCGATGGCCCGCCCGACGACGAACGCCAGAGCTTCTTTAATCTTTGCCTCGGGGGAGGCGCCGACGATCTCGACGCGGTAGCTCTTCTCGGGCGAGGCCTCCTTCACGGCGACGACGCGGGCCGCGGTCGAGAGCCGCAGGCCCTCGACCTCGACGCGACCGGCGGCGGTCTCGCCGAGCCGCGCGACGACGAGCGCGAGGTCGAGGGTGCGGCGTCGCGGCCGGAGCACCTCAAGGACGAACGGCCGTCCCGTCCCGAGCATCCTCGCGTCGATGTCCTCGCGCCCCATCCCGTGGAACCGGGTACCCTCGCCGAGGGTCTGCTCGAGGACCGGCGCGGCGACGAGCTCCTCGACGCTCTCGCGGTACGTCTTCCCCGTCCCGCCGCAGGTCTCGCAGCCGCGGCCGTCGCAGCGTCGGCACGGCCACCGTGTCTGGGGGAGCGTGCGGTCGAGCTTCCGGTACCGGCCCTCGAGGTAGAGCGGCAGGATCGTCACCTCGACGCGCCCGGCGGGCAGGTCGGCCAGGAGAACGACCTCCGGGTCCTTCGGCGCGCCGGTGGCGCGCGTCGCCGCCTCGACGCGCTTGCCGAGCTCCCGGTTGAAGGCGCCTCGCGCGCTCTCCCCCCACGCGCTGCCGACCTCGGTCCACACGGCCTCCTCGAAGGCGAGCCGTTCGGGGTCCCAGCGGGAGCCGCAGGAGAACCGATGCCACTCGAGGTCGACCATCGCCGAGCGGACCCGCTCGAGCCAGGGCTCCCACCGGTGGAACGCGCCGCCGCAGAGCGGGCAGCTCGTCGTCGCCGTCGGGACGGGCTCGGAGAGCGCGGCCGCGACCCGGGCGGCTCGCTCCGGATTCGTGAGCCCGTGGCCGTGGCGGCCGAAGACGCGGCCGAAGCACTCCGCGCAGAGTCCCTTCGGGAGGAGCCGTCGGGCCACCGCGAGCTGCTCCTCCGACAGCAAGAACGTCGGCGTCGGGGCCGCGGGCTCGGGGGTCATGGGCGTTCCGACCCGCGACGCGACCTAAAGGCTGTCGCAGGGACGGTGGGCGCCACGTCTCGTCGGATACCTTCTTACCGAGACGCCGGCTACCCCCCGCGTGGCGTCGATCACCGAGGACGAGCTGACGCGCGCGATCGAGGCCACGCTCGTGGTCCACGGAAAGGTCCCCGCCGACCAGGCGCGCCCGACGGCGCGCGTCGTGCTCAACTACTTCGGGCTCGAGGACTCCGTCCTCGACAACAAGCTCTCCTCGGAGGACCGCGACCGGTTCTACCAGCTCGAGGAGGAGGGGCTCCTCACGAGCGAGGAGGAGGACGCGACCGTCTCGCGCGGGAAGACGTGGCGGATCCACTATTGGCTCCTCAAGAAGGACCGGATCCGCGACGTCGGCCAGCGCTCCGAGGCGCCGGTCGTCGACGAGGCTGACCAGGTCTACCGGTCGATCGCTGACCGCGAGTGGAACCGGGCCCCGGACGGTCCGACGGCGAGACCGCCGTCGGCGCCGTAGGCCCCGGGCGCCCCGCGCCGTTGCGCTACCGGTTCCGGTACGCCGGCGGTCGGGGCGGTCCCTTCGGCGGCGTCGGCTGTCGGTAGGAGAACCGTCCCGCCGGGACGAGCGGTCGGTCGGTCTCCTCGATGACGCTGCGCGCGTGCTCGATCGCTGCGAAGGCGTAGAGGAAGACGAGGACGAGGCCCACCACCGAGGCGTACCCCGCGAGCGTCGGGGAGAGCCCGACGAACACCGCGATCGCCCCGAGGGAGGCGAGCGCGTTGAACGAGGCGTGCATCGCGACGGCGATGAGGTAGTAGCCGCCCGCGTAGCCGCGCCGGCCCCTCAGCCGGCTCTGCGCGTAGCCGTAGCCGAACATCGACGTCGTGCTCCCGTGGAGGAGGACGCTCGAGAGGCTCCGGACGACGATGAGCCCGAGACCGGCGAGGAGCCCGCCGGTGAGGTAGGCCCCGAGCCCGTAGAGGAACGTCTCGAAGAAGCCGAACCCGAGGCCGACGGCGGCGCCGAAGACGAGGCCGTCGGAGACGAGCCGGAGCCGGTCCCCGACGCGCACGACGCCGGAGGCCTTCAGGGCCTCCTCGACGAACGGGGCGATCACGAGGACCAGGAAGAACGTCCCGAGCGTCGACTGGCCGTTGAGGAAGGTGAACTCCGGGGCGGGGTACGCGTTCTCGAACGCGGTGCCGGCCGAAAGGAGGACCGCCTCGAGGATCCCCGCGATGACCGTGGCGAACAGCGCGCCGTAGAAGAAGGCGGAGAGGAGCAGCCCCCACGGCTCCCGCTGGAACCGCTCGGTCTGCCGGACCCAGGAGAGGTAGACGAGCGCGGGGAGCAGCGCGGCGACGAGGAGGAGGAGCAACCCCTCGACGGCCGCGAGCCCGCTCATGGCGTCGGCGGCTTCTTCTCGGCGGCGGTGCCGGGAGAGTCGTAGAAGCCGCTCCCCGACTTCCGGCCGAGCCGGCCCGCGGCGACCATCGAGCGCAGGATCGGGGCCGCGCGGTACTTCGGGTCGTGAAAGCCGTCCCACAGGACGTCCAGGATCGAGAGCACGGTGTCGAGGCCGACCAGGTCCGCGAGCTCGAACGGGCCCATCGGGTGGTGGAAGCCGAGCCGGTACGCCGCGTCGATGTCCTCCTTCGTCGCGGTCCCCTCGTAGAGCATCCAGACCGCCTCGTTCACGAGCACGGCCATCGCGCGCGTCGTCACGAAGCCGGGGGTGTCGCGAGAGGCGACGACGGTCTTGCCGAGCGAGGCCGCGAACCGGCGCGCCGCCTCGACCGTCTCCGGCCGCGTGAGGAGGCCGGGGATGATCTCGACGAGCGCCATCTGCACAACGGGATTGAAGAAGTGGACCCCCACGAGCCGCCCGGGCTCGCGGAGCCCCGAGGCGATCGACGTGATCGGGAGCGAGGAGGTGTTCGTCGCGAGCAGCGTCGTCGGCGGGACGATCGCCTCGAGCTCTCGGAAGAGCCCCTGCTTCAACTCGAGCCGCTCGGGGGCGGCCTCGACGAGGATCTGCGCGCTATCGGCGCGCCGAAGCCCGATCGCGACGTCGATCGCCGAGAGCGCGGCGTCGCGGTCCGCCACAGAGACGCCCCCGCGACGGACCGCGCGGTCGAGGGCCCCGCGCACGCCGTCAAGCCCCCGCCGCGCGAGCTCCTCGGTGACGTCCTCGAGCGTGACGCGGTAGCCCGAGAGGGCGCACTGCGCGGCGATCCCGCTCCCCATGATGCCGGCCCCGACGACGAAGACGCGTGTCTGGAGCGAGGCCCGGGGGTCGGAGCCGGCGCCCGGCGTCTCGACGGTCTCCACGACGGTCACGAGCGAGCCTCTCCCATAAGGGTGTTCTGGAGCTGCCGGCGGAACGCGCAGGCGCGGCACTCGCTCCCCGTCGCCGGCTCGCCACAGCTCTCGCAACGGCCCGGGGCGCCGACGGCGTCCTCGAGGAGGATCGAACGCACGAGCCGCTCGCGCGTTCGGAGCAGCGCGTGGCGCGTGCCGGGGAACGCCTCTTCGAGGCGCCAGAGGACCTCGCGGTAGACGTTCCGGGCCGCCGCGCCCGCGTAGGGGCACTCGCCGTGGTCGAACGGGAGCCCCTCGAGGCGCGCGTAGAGGTAGACCTCCCGCTCGGGGATTGTGGCGAGCGGCGCCACGCGAGGGACGAGCCCGGGCTGCCGGGTCGGGTGGGGCGCCATCCGGGCGAGCCTCTCGAGGTCGGCCCGCGCGAGGTTCATCAGGACCGTCTGCGCAAGGTCGTCCAGGTTGAAGCCGAGGACGAGGACGTCGGCGCCGACGTCGCGCGCCGCGTCGTTGAGAAGCCGCCGTCGCCAGACGCCGCAGAACGAGCAGGGGACGGTCCCGCGGAGCTCGCGGACGGCCTCGTCGGTCGTGACGCCGAGGCGCTCCTTCGAGCTCGCGACGACGTGCTCGACGCCGAGCCTCTCGGTGAGCGCGCGGGCCGCCTCGAGCGTCGCCGGGCGGTAGCCGCGGATCCCCTCGTCGACCGTGAGCGCGACGAGACGCACGTTCGGCCGGCGGCGGAAGTACCCGTGCGCGAGGTGGAGCGCCACGGAGGAGTCCTTCCCCCCCGAGAGTGCGACCGCGATCGTGCCCCCCCGGAACCGCGGCAGCTGCCGGTGGAGCTCGCGCCGCGCGCGCTCGGTGACGGAGTCGGCGAGATGGACGCCGCAGAGGTGAGCGCCGCGGTACGGCTGGTCGACGACCGCGTCGCTCTCGCAGGCATCGCAGCGCACGGCGCCCCGACCGCGGCCGTCGTATTTGAGCAGCCACGGCCGAGAACGCGCGGGACGCGGCGCCTCGCGACCCGGCCGCGCGGGCGCGCGTTCCCCTCCACGTATACCCTTAATTAGGAAACGCCCCGCGACCTGTCAGCGATGGCGTCGGCCGTCGCATCGAGGCCCCGAGGCACGCCCGGGCGCCGGCTCTCGGCCCCGGTCCCCGAGGAGGGCGACCGGCCGGCGCCGTTCTCGGTCGCCCCGATCGTCGACCGGTTCCAGACGATGCTCCGGGCCCAGGAGCGGAGCCCGTGCACGGTCAAGCAGTACGGGCACATCGCCCGGATGTTCCTCGGGTTCGTCGGGAAGCCGCTCGAGGAGGTGACGCGGAACGACCTCGAGCGGTTCCGTGAGCACCTCGTCCTCCAGCGGCACTACTCGAAGAACTCGGTCTACACGACCGTCCGCGGGCTCACCTGCCTCTTCCGGTCGTTCCACCTCAGCGTCGCCGAGGGGTTCGACCCGCCGCGCCGCCCCGAGCGGCTCCCCCACTACCTGACGGAGGAGGAGACGCACCGGCTCTTCGAGGCGGTGCGCGACTCGGCGCGCGACGCCGCCATCCTCCACGTCCTCGCCTACGGCGGGCTCCGCGTCGGCGAGCTCTGTCACCTCACGCTCGACGACCTCGAGTTCGAGCGGAACGTCCTCCACGTCCGGTCGGGCAAGGGCGACAAGGACCGCGAGGTCGTCCTCGAGGAGCGGACGCGAGCCGCCCTCGACCGCTACCTCACCGAGCGGGCCCTCTCGGGCGTGGGGAGCCCGAGGCTGTTCCCCGTCGGCACCGTCACGGTCGAGCGCCTCGTGCGGCGCGCGGCGAAGGACGGCGGGATCCCCCGGCGCGTGACCCCGCACATGCTGCGCCACACGCTCGCGACCGCGCTCCTGAGCCGCGGCTGCGACATCCGCTACATCCAGAAGCTCCTGGGCCACGCCTCGGTCGCCACGACCCAGATCTACACGCACGTCGACACGACGGCGTTGCGCGAGGCCTATCAGCGCGCCAAGCCGCAGTATTAACCCCGGCCGCGCTTCCCGCTCCCGTGCCCGCCGTAGAGGCCGACGTCCTCGTGCTCGGCGCCGGCATCTCCGGCTGCGCGCTCGCCTACCACCTCGCGCGACGGGGGGTCGGGCCGGTCGTCGTCTACGACCCGAGGACCCCCGCCGCCGGGGCCTCCGGCCGCGCCGCCGGCATCGTCACCGAGCAGCTGTGGAATCGCTGGGACGTCGAGGTGACGCGGGAGAGCCACCGCGAGTACGCGGCGCTCGCCCAAGAGGGCGACCCGTCGGCCTACGTCCGCAACGGCTTCGCCCGCTGGACCCGGTCGCCCGAGGTCGCCCGCGTCCTCGAAGAGAGCCTCGAGCGGCTTCGAGGCTGGGGGGTCCGCGTCGACGAGGCGACGGCCCCCGACCTGGCCCGGTGGTTCCCGGCCGGGCGGTTCGACGATGTCGCCGCCGCCGTGATCGGCCACGACGACGCCTGCGTGACGCCGAGCGCGCTGACCACGCTCTACGCGGAGCGGGCCCGCCAGTCGGGGGTCGTCTTCGACTTCGGCCAGCCGATGCGCTCCCTCGCGCTGTCGAGCGACGGGGCCGTGCTCGGGCTGGACGCCGGACCGCGGCGTGCGCGGCGGGTCGTCGTCGCGGCGGGCGCCTGGTCGAAGGCGCTCCTCGCCGCCGCCGGGCACCCGCTCCCGCTCGTCCCGTACCGCACACAGGCCGCGCTCCTGCGACCCTCGACGGCCTGGAAGGAGGCGTTCCCCTCGGGGCACGACCTCGACACGGACGTCTATCTCCGGCCCGAGGCGAACGGTCGGATCCTCGCCGGCGATGGCACCGAGCACGTCGAGGCCGACCCCGAGCGGTTCGTGCCCGGCGGCGACGAGGCGTTCGTCCAGCATCTCGCGACCTCGCTCCAGGAGCGGTTCCCCGGCTGGAGCGACAGCGAGCTCGTCTCCTCCTGGGCGGGCGTCTGCACGGCGACGCCGGACCGGCGGCCGCTCGTCGGCCCGGTGCCGGGCGCCCCGGGGCTGTATGTGATGGCCGGGTTCAACGGCTTTGGCCTGATGCGCGCGGGCGGGACCGCACGACGGCTCGCCGACCTCCTCGCCGACGGCGAGCGCTCGCCGGGCCCCCGTGCGGCCCTCGAACCGGTCTGGCCGGCCCGCCTCGCGGGGGCGCCGACGCGGTTCACGCCGAAGCCGGGGTTCACCCTCGAGGCCGGCGATGACCCTCGCTTCTGACGCGCTCGCGATCGCGCGGGCCGGCGTCGAGGCCGTCGACCCGGCGGGATCGGTCACGAGAGCGCTCGTCGTCGATCCGGCGGGGTTCCGGGCGGGGGGCTTCCGCGTCCCCTTCGCGCCCAACCGGCGCGTGCACGTCGTCGCGTTCGGCAAGGCGTCGAGCGCGATGGCCGACGCGGCGGCCGCGGCGCTCGGCCGCGACCGGGTCTCGGGCGTCGTCGTCGTCCGCGCCGGCAACCCGCGCCCCCACGGGCCGTGGGAGGTCCTCGAGAGCGATCATCCGGTCGTCACCGAGAGGAGCCTCGCCGCGGGCCGCCGGCTCGTCGAGTACGTCGCGTCGGTGCCCGAGACCGAGCCGACGCTCTTCCTCGTCTCCGGCGGCGCGAGCGCGCTCGTCGAGGTTCCGGCGAGCGGCCTCGACCTCGAGGACCTCGCGCGGACCGACGAACGGCTCTTGGCCGGGGGCGTGCCGATCCAGGCGATGAACGCCGTCCGCCGCCACCTCTCGAGGCTGAAGGGCGGCGGGCTGGCCCTCGCCGCCGCGTCGGCCCGGTACGTGACGCTGGCGATCTCGGACGTCGTCGGGGATGCTCCCCACGACGTCGCCTCCGGCCCGACCGTCGGGGACCCGACGACGTTTCGGGAGGCGCTCGCGGCCGTCGCCGAGTACCGGCTTCAAGAGCGCCTGCCCCGACGGGTCGTCGCGTACCTCGAGGCCGGCCGGCGGGGGCGCCGACCCGAGACGCCGGCCCCGGACGACCCGAGGCTCCGCCGAGGTCGGTTCGCGTTCGTCGCCACGAACCGGCGCGCGGTCGCGGGCGCCGTCGCGGAGGCCCGACGCCGGGGCTACGCGACGCGCGTCCTCTCGACGGCGCTCGTGGGCGAGAGCCGCGACGCCGGCGAGGCGTTCGCCCGCCGCGTCGCCTCCGCGCGCCGCGCCGTCGCGACGGCGCGGCCTTCGTGCCTGCTCGCCGGCGGCGAGACCACGGTCACGCTCGGCGCTCGCCCGGGCCGCGGCGGCCGCAACCAGGAGTTCGCGCTCGCCGCGGCGAGGCCGCTCGCGAACCGCCCGTTCGTGCACGTCCTCTCGATCGGGACCGACGGGATCGACGGCCCCACCGATGCCGCGGGCGGCTGGGTCGACGGGACGACGTGGGACCGGGCGGCGCTCGCCGGGGTCGACCTCGACAAGGCCCTCGCGACCCACGACGCCTACCCGGCGCTCGCCCGCCTGGGAGGGCTCGTCGTCACCGGGCCGACCGGGACGAACGTGATGGACCTGCACGTCGGGCTGAGCGCTTCGCGGAGCGGTACGGGAAGAACGGCGCCGTCGCGTCCGGGCTCCCCCAGTCGACGTAGACGCTCTTGAGCTCGAGATAGTCCTGGACCCCCCAGCGGCTCCCCTCGCCGCCGAGTCCGCTCTGCCGGAACCCCGCGTGGTAGCCCTGGGCCGACTCCGGCCCGACCCGGTTGACGTAGGTCTCTCCGAAGCGGAGCTCCCGGGCGGCCCGCTCGGCGAGGTCGACGCGCCGCGTGAAGAGGTAGCTCGAGAGGCCGTAGCGCGAGGCGTTCGCGCGCTCGAGCGCCTCGTCGAACGAGCGGTACGTGAGGACCGGGAGGACGGGGCCGAAGATCTCCTCGCGCGCGATCGCGTTCGACTCGGTGACGCCGTCGAGGAGCGTCGGCGCGTAGAACGCCCCCCGCGCGAGCACGGGCCCCTTCGGCACGGTGCCGCCGCAGACGGTGCGGGCCCCCTCGCCGACGGCCGCGCCGACGCTCGCGGCGATCTCGTCGCGGGCGCGGAGCGCGTAGAGGGGGCCGACGTCGACCCCCCGGGAGAGCCCCGGCCCCACCCGAAGGTCTCGGACGAGCGCCGCAAGGCGTCGGACGAACGGCTCGGCGACCGCCTCGTGGACGTAGCAGCGCTCGGCCGCGATGCACGCCTGGCCGGCGTTCCAGAACCTTGCCCACACCGTCGCGCGGGCCGCGAGGTCGAGGTCGGCGTCGGGCTCGACGATCACGGGCGCCTTCCCGCCGAGCTCGAGGAGGCACTTCACGACGCGCGGGGCGGCGTTGCGAAGGACCTCGACACCGCTCGCCGTCGAGCCGGTGAGCGTCACCGTCGCGCACGCCTCGTGCGTCACGAGCGCCGGGCCGAGGGTGCGGCCGGAGCCCGTCACGACGTTGAGGACGCCCCGCGGGAGCCCGGCCGCGACGAGCGTCTCGGCGATCAGGAGCGAGGAGAACGGCGTCGCGCTCGACGGCTTGAGGACCATCGTGTTGCCGCCGACGAGCGCGGGAGCGATCTTCCTCGTGACGGTCGCGGCGGGGAAGTTCCACGGGGTGATCGCGACGACGACGCCCCGCGGCCGCCACAGGAGGCGCAGGGACTCGCCCCGCGGCAACAGCGCGACCTCCTCGCCCGAGAGGGTGCGGCCGAACGACGCGTAGTACTCGAGGTTGTCGATGGCGCCGTCGACCTCGCCCTCCGCCTCTCGAAGGACCTTGCCCATCTCGCGCGTGACGAGCTGCGCGAGCTCTCGCCGACGGCCCCGGAGCCGGTCCGCCCCGGCGCGCAGGAACGCGGCCCGGCGGGCGCCGCCGAGCGCCTCCCAGGCCGGCAGGGCCGCCACCGCCGCTTCCATCGCGGCGGCGACGTCGTCGGAGGTCGCCTCGACCGCGTGCCCGACGAGCGACCCGTCGGCCGGGTCGCGCACCTCCGAGGTGGCGCGCCCTCGCGGCCGGAGTCGCTCGTTGTCGAGGAGCAGGAAGCCGGAGCGCGCCGCGGGCATAGCGCCCCGAGACGGCCGGGGCCTATACGATTGCCCTCTCGACCGTCACGACGGCGCGCGCAGCCGCTCGAGCTTCTCGAGGAACTCGACGCCCTCGCCCGAGGACATCCGTTGGCCGTCGGGCCGCTGCAGCGGGAGCCCGGCCTCCTCGCAGGCCGCCTCGGGCGTCGCGCCGGTGAGGAGCGCGCGGACCGCGGACTGCTCGCGCCGGCTCAACGAGAGCCCCGAGAGCGTGAACTCCTCGAACGCCTCGAAGGCGACCGGGGCGACGGTGCGGGCGATCCGCGCGAGCTCGGCGGCGTAGAGCCGCGTCTCCTCCTGCGCGTGGGGGTCGAGGCGGAGGGAGAGGAAGTGGAGGAGGTTGTGGAGGTCGACCTTCCAGTACCACTCGGTGTAGTAGGCGACCGGGAGGATCGCCCTCGCGGTCTCGCGCGCGACGCCCTCGGCGAGCGCCCTCGTGTAGGCCTCGTAGGCCTCGCGGCAGACCCGCTCGAGGTCGCCGCGGAACGCCTCCTCGACGGCCGGGCTCACGGGCTCGCCCCCGCCCTGCCGGTTGCGACGCGACTGCTGGCGGACCGCCCCCGGGGCGGGGAGCTCGAACTCGTCCGGGATCACCGAGTAGCGGGCGCTGTACTCGTTGATCGAGACCATCCGGTGCCGGATGATCTGGCGGGCGACGTAGATGGGGAGCCGCATCAGGAACTTCAGCTCGACCATCTCGAACGGCGTCGTGTGGCGGTGGCGCATCAGGTACCGGATCAGCCCGCGGTCGTCCCGGAGCGTCCGCGTCCCGGCCCCGTAGGAGACGCGGGCCGCTTGCACGATCGCGGCGTCGTTCCCCATGTAGTCGACGAGGACGACGAACCCGTGCGAGAGGACCGTGTGCTTCACGCCGATCAGTCGGTCCGCCTCGGGGACCGTCGGGCGGGCCATCGGGGCCTCCTCGGACGCCATCGGGCCCCGCAGCGGTGGCAGGGTTAAAGGCACCGACGCGGCCTCCCCCCCGCGCAAAAACGCTTAGAGCGCCACCAACCGTGGGCCGCCCTCAGGAGGGGAGACATGGAGCGGGTCTTCATCGGCGTCGCCTGGCCGTATGCGAACGCCGCGATCCACATCGGCGGGTTCGCGGGCGTCTACCTCCCCGCCGACGCCTTCGCCCGGTACCACCGGCTCCGGGGGCACGAGGTCCTGATGGTCTCGGGCTCGGACGTGCACGGCACCCCGATCCTCGTGACCGCGGAGAAGGAGGGGGCCTCCGCCGAGGAGATCGCCCGTCGCTACGACGCGACGAACCGCGAGGCGCTCGCCCGGCTCGGCGTCTCCTTCGACCTGTACACGACGACCCACACGATCGTCCACGAGCGGACGGTGCACGAGCTGTTCCTCGCGCTCCTCGAGAACGGCTACATCGACCGCCGGGCGGAAGAGAACCCCTACTGCCCCAAGCACGCGCGCTTCCTCCCCGACCGCTACGTCACCGGCACCTGCCCCTACTGTGGCTCGACGACGGCCCGCGGGGACGAGTGCGACCGGTGCGGACGCATCCTCGAGCCGCGCGAGCTCGGCGCCCCCCGCTGCCGCCTCTGCGAGACGCCGGCCGAGTTCCGGAGCTCCGAGCACCTCTACCTCCGGCTCGACAAGCTCGAGCCGAAGGTCCGCGCCTTCCTCAGCGAGCGCCCGCACCTCCGCCCGAACGTCGCCAAGACGGCGCGCAATTTCCTCGAGGCGGGGCTCCACCCGACCGCGATCACGCGAGACCTCGAGTGGGGCGTGCCGATCCCGTTGGAGGGGTTCGGGTCCAAGCGGTTCTACGTCTGGTTCGACGCCGTCATCGGCTACCTCTCCGCCTCCCGGGAGTGGGCGATCCGCTCGGGGCGACCGGAGGCCTGGCGCGCGTTCTGGGACCCGACGGAGGCGGTCCGGTCCTACTACTTCTTGGGAAAGGACAACATCTTCCACCACACCATCGTCTGGCCGGCGATCCTGCTCGGCGCCGGAGGGCTCCAGCTCCCCTACGACGTCCCCGCGAACGAGTGGCTGCTCGTCGGCGGCGGGAAGATCTCGAAGTCCAAGCCCGCCGACCTCGACCTCCTGCTGCCGTCGCTCGTCGAGCGGTTCGCCCCGGACCTGCTTCGCTTCTACGCCGCGCAGCTCGCGCCACAGCACCACGACACCGAGTTCAACTGGGACGAGTTCTTCCAGCTCACCGACGACGTCCTCTCGAACCAGTACGGCAACCTCGTCCAGCGGATCCTCGTGCTCACGCGCGACCGCGCCGGCCACCGGATCCCGACGCCGCCGGCCGACTGGCGCGACGACGCCCCGGGGGGCGTCGGGGAGCGGCTCCGGTCCGTCCACGAGGCGGTCGGACGGGAGTTCGAGGCCGTCCACCTCAAGGAGGCCCTCGAGCTCGCGCTCTCAGAGGTCCGCGAGGCGAACCGCCGCGTGCACGAGGCGAAGCCCTGGCAGGCGCCGGCCCCGGAGCGGGACCGCGCCCTCTACGAGGGGCTCTGGGTGCTCCAGGCCGTCGCCACCTGGCTCTCCCCGTTCCTTCCCCACTCCTCGGCGGAGGTGTACCGGATGCTCGGCCTCGCGCGGCCGCCCGGCCCGGGCGACTGGGCGCTCGCCGTGACGCCTCCGGTGCCCGGCCGCGCGCTGGGCGAGGTCCGCCCGCTGTTCCCCCGCCGTGAGGAGTCGGGGACGCGGGCCCCCCACCCGGCCCCTGCCGCACCGGCGCCGGAGCCCACGGGAGCCGCGACGAAGGCGACGGGCCTCGACGACGGCGCGCTTCCGCCGCTCGACCTCCGCGTCGGGCGGATCCGGAAGGTCGAGCCGCATCCGAGCGCGGACCGGCTCTACGTGCTCGAGGTCGATGTCGGCGAGGCGACGCCGCGGACGCTCGTGGCCGGGATCCGGCCCTACTACAACGCGGAGGCGCTCGTGGACCGGCCGATCGCCGTCCTCGCCAATCTCGAGCCGAGGACGATCCGCCGCATCACGAGCCAGGGGATGCTCCTCGCCGCGGACGACGGCGAGCGGGCCGTGCTCTTGGCCCCACCCGCCCGCGCGACACCGGGGACGCCGCTCCTGAAGGGTCCGCGACCTCGTGGGAGCGTCCCCTACAGCGGGTTCGAGCGCACGCCGATCGTGGTCGGCCGGGCGAAGGGCCCGGCCCCGGACGGCGGCACGGAGGTCGACGTCGGAGGACGCAGCGTCCGCGTCGCCGGCGCGTTCGCCAAGGACAGCCCCCTCGTCGTTCGCCTCGATGCGGACGGGGCCCCCAAGGGCGAGGCGCTCGCCGGCCCGGACGGGACGGCCGTGACCCCCTCGGAGACGCTGCCCCCGGGGACCCGGGTGCGATGAGCGACGCGTACCGCGTCGACCTCCACGTCCATTCGAAGTTCTCTCCGGACTCACGCCTCTCGCTCGAGGAGATCGCGGACCGACTCGCCCCCGCCGGGCTCGTGGGCGTGGCGGTGAGCGACCACAACTCGCTCGAGAGCCTCGGCGCGCTCCCGGAGCTGCGACGACGCCACCCGAGCTCCGTGTTCGTCCCCGCCGTCGAGGTGTCGACGGCCGAGGGCCATCTCCTGGCCTACGGGCTCGAGGAGCTTCCGCCCCTGCGACGGCCCCTCGCCGAGACGGTCGACTGGGTCCGCGGACACGGAGGCGTCAGCGTGCTGGCCCACCCGCTCCGCTGGGCGCACGGCGCCGGGCGCCGCGCCCTCGAGACGGCCCGCGTCGACGGCGTCGAGGCGCTCAACGGCCACAACGGGGGGATCGCGAACGCGAAGGCCGAGCTCGTCGGCGCGCACCGTCGCCTCGCGCTCACGGGGGGGAGCGACGCCCACTCGCTCTTGGAGATCGGCCGCGCCTTCACGAGGGTCCAGGGCGACTCGCCCTCCGTCGAGGAGGTTCTCGGCGCGCTGCGCCACGGCCGCACCGACGCTGGCGGCCGCTCGATCGGCCCGCTCGAGCGCGTGCGACTCGCCATCGCGACGGCCGGTCGTCGTGCGGCACGGGGCTTCCGACCCATCTGAGCCTCGCCGACGCCGCCGTCCGCGCGCTCTCGCACGGGGGCGTCACCCGGGACCGTATTTTGATATCCCCTAATTCTTAGGGCGCTCCTCATATAGTCCCGGCCCTCGTCGGGGCCGTGGAGCTCCTCCAGCGCCTGAGCCGTCGGCAGGTCGACTCGCTGCAGGCCGTCCGCCGGCTCGAGTCGCCGAGCCGCGGCGCGGCGCTCGGAGAGGTCGCCGACCTCCTCAAGGTGCGCGCCCCCTCCGCCCTCGAGCATCTCTCGGCGCTCGAGGGGCTCGGCCTGGTCGTCCGCCACCGGGGGAAGACGCGGCTGACGCCGCGCGGGGATGCCTGCCTCGCCGAGTACCACCGGCACCACCGGGTCGCGGAGCGGCTGTTCGCCGGGATCGGCTTTCCGCCGCAGGAGACCTGCCGGGCCGCTCGGGAGATCGACCTCGCGCTCGACCACGAGACCGTCGAGCGGTTGTGCCACGGGGAGGGCCACCCCGCGACCTGCCCCCATGGCGACCCGATCCCGCCGTGCGGGACCGACCCGGAGCACCGATAGGAGCGACGGCGCGCCGTGTGGGACCTCGGCTTCCTCCTGAACCCGCCCTCGGGGCTCACGATCCCGATCATCCTCGGGATCTCGTTCCTGCTCGGGCTCCTCCACGGGGGCACGCCGGACGAGCACACCTGGCCGATCACCTTCAGCTACTCCATCGGGAGCTACACGACCCGCGGGGGGCTCCGTTCCGGGCTCGTCTTCTCGACGGGCTTCGCGCTCCAGCGCGCGGCCCTCACCGCGCTCGGGTTCCTCGGGCTCGCCTCCGTCTACCTCGTCTACGACCTCGACGGCCCGGTCTACGTCCTCGTCGGGGTGGCGATGTTCGGGGCCGGCTGGTACCTCCTGCGCGGCTCGGACATCCACCTCCCGCTCGACGAGGCGATGGAGCGCCTGTTCGGTCGCTTCTTCCGAGAGCACACGCACCACAGCTACCTCGCCGAGCGCGCTCCGCTCCCCGAGGGCGAGGTCCCGCCGGTCCCTCTCAAGATGGCCGCCGTGCACGGCTTCATCGCCGGCTGGGGGATCGGCGGGTTCGCCGTGATCATCGTCTTCCTCCTCGCGCCCCAGATGCCGAACGTCGCCTGGGCGGCCTCCGTCGGGGCCGTCTTCGGCCTCGGCACGATGGTGATGCAGATGATCACCGGCGCGCTGTTCGCGCGTCTCGCCCGGCTCAAGCGGCTGTCGCTCGCGCAGATGCAGCGCGTCGGCCGCCGGACCGCGGCACGGACGCTCTACGCCGGGGGCCTCGCGTTCGTCGCGATCGGGCTCCTCGTGACGTTGGCGCCCTCGGTCGAGCACATGGCAGTGCCGACCGGGACTCCGGTCCCGAACCTCAGCTCGATCGGGATCGCCTTCGTCCTGATCGTCACCGTCGTCGGCGGGATCGGCGGCTACAGCCTCTGGAAGGGCTACCGGGAGGTCCTCGCCCCGAGCGCGACCCTCGCGGCCCCCTCGTCGGAGCCGTCCCGGCCCCCCACCTAGCCCGTGGGGTCCGGGGCCGTTAGGGTCGGGGCGCGACCGCGCGGACGCTACCGAGGGCCCCGGGTCCCGAGGGCTTTAAGGAGCCGCCCCCTGCCCTCGGCCGCGCCGAGGTGGCAGAATGGTTAATGCGACGGACTGCAGATCCGTTTCCTGGGGGTTCGATTCCCTCCCTCGGCTCTCCCGTCTAGTTCAATTCGACGGCACGGCGGTACTGAACGACGCTTACTCCTATAATGCAGGGACGCCCGGATGGACTGCTCTAGGTTCAACCGGCTCGACACCGACCGGTCGGTTTCAGCCAAGTCTGGCGTTCGACCCCGGCACTGGCGACCTCGTGCTCTTCGGAGGGTGTACTTCTGGCACGGTCCCGTGCCCAGGTGGACTCCCGCCCACGGTGCTCGCCGACACTTGGCAGGCAACGGTCTCCACAACCTACAACACGATCACATGGACCCAAGTCTCCACGAGCTACTCCCCGCCGGCACGGGCCGACGCGGCCATGACCTATGACAGCGCCGATGGGTATACACTCTTGTTCGGGGGCCAGACCATAGTGGGCGCAGCTGTGGACACCTGGACGTACTCTGGGGGTAGCTGGACGTTGGTAGCCTGAATTATACAACCCCCTCTTGAGTACGCTCGATGCTTCGCCATTTTCCGTGGACCCATCGGGTGGGCGGTGCCATCGTATTCGCGTTCCTGGCCATCGCCTTGCTCATCCCGAGCCACCCCGGAGTGAGCGAGACCCTGCTCCGCTCGCTCCCCGCTAGCCCGACGTCCGCTCAGGTAGTCACGCAAGCGAGTGGCCATGTCGATGCCGCTCAGACCTCCTGTCCGGTAGTCGGCGTCTGCGGGACTCTCTCAGGGTACGCCAGCCCGACTCGATCGAGTATCACCGGTGTAAACGTAAGCACGGAGTGGACGAATCTCACGCCGAATCTTGGACCTTCACCTCTTGGTCGCCAGTCGCCTGCACTGACCTACGATGTGGCGGACGGCTACATGCTCCTCTTCGGCGGATTCAATGGCAGCGACCCGTATGTCCGACTGAACGACACATGGATCTTCCAGGATGGACGGTGGAACGAGCTCCACCCGAAGTTGTCTCCGCCGTGGCTGGTGGACGCGGGGATGGCCTACGACTACTCAGATCAGAGCGTCATCTTGTTCGGCGGTCAAGAGTGGGCCTCGATCTCGCAGGACTATGACTCCGGCCAGACTTGGGCCTACCACGCCGGCGTTTGGACCAACCTGACATCTCGCCTCACCACGGCGCCGGGGCCGCGGGAGGCTCCAAGTGTCGCCTCCGACCCCGTCGACCAGGGCGTGTACCTGTTCGGGGGCCTGTCGCCAGCCGGCGCGACACTCAACGACACCTGGGTCTTTCACGCGGACTCCTGGAGCCGACTCAGTGAGACGGTCGCACCACCGCGAGTCTACCTCCCAGAGTTTGCCTACAGTCGCTCCGCCGGGGGCTGTGTTCTGTTCGGAGGATTCCTCAATAGCTCTGGGCCGGCTCAAAACCAGACCTGGCTTTTATCAAACGGCACTTGGATAAACATCACCACACCCGCTTCTCCTGAGCCACGTGGCCGCGGCGCGATGGCCGGCTACGACTCTGCCGGCGATCTCGTGCTCTTTGGAGGGGAGGAGACTGTTCCGGGTCTATACTACCTCGTCAACTCTACATGGGTGTTCCAGAACCGAACTTGGCTCAACGTGTCCGAGCGCTTCCATCCCATCGTGGGCGACGGCGAGTCCTTTGCATCGGACCCCAGCGATGGGTACGCCTTGATGTTCGGTGGAGTAGTCAATCCTCCGGGATCGCGCGGGTTTGGCTGCTTCTGCAACGAGACCTGGGTCTTCGGTCCCGCGCTGCTCGCCAAGCCGTTCGCCACTCCGAACCCCGTCGACCTTGGCGGAGGCGTCGCCTTCGACGACCCCTACAACAACGCCAGCAGCCCCTACAACTACTCCTGGCAGCTCGGCGATGGGAACACCACGACGCTCCAGTCGTTCTCCCACACCTACGACCATGTCGGCATCTACTCGGTGACCCTCTCCGCCCACGACGCCTTCGGCCACTACAACAACAGCTCTGTCGAGGTCGTCGTCAACCCGCCTCCCACGCTCGCGCTCGTCGTCGCTCCCAACGCCACCGACGTGGGCGTCCCGGTGCAGCTCACGGCACGCCTCGCGAACGGATCGGCACCGTTCCAGTACGACTGGAACCTCGGTGACGGCAACCGCTCCAACAATGCGTCAGTCGCCCACGCCTACGCGCAGCCCGGGAACTACAGCGTAAGCGTCAACGTGACCGACTCGAACGGGATCTTGCGACAGGCCACAGCGAGCATTCGGGTCTCCCCTCGGCCAAGCGTCTCGCTCGCGGTCGGTCCCGCTCTGCTCGATGTGAGCGAGGCGCTCGACGTCACCGCTACCGTCTCGAACGGCACCGCTCCGTTCACTTACCTCTACTCCGGCCTGCCCGACGGCTGCGTCAGTCAGAACGCCTCGGTCTTCGCCTGCCCACCCTCGGCGCCCGGGAACTACACGATCCACCTCGAACTCGTCGACACGGTCGGGGTGAGCGCCGTCGCCACGTCCTCGCTCGTCACGGTCGACCCTCTCCCCGCGATCGACCTGCAGGCAAGCCGTTACGTGCTCGACCTGGGCCAGTCGGTGAGCTTGGCCGCCACCATCAAGTCGAGCGGCGCCGGTGGGCTCACGTTCACCTATCTCGGGCTGCCGCCGGGCTGCACCGCATCCTCGAGCGCGACGCACCTCACCTGCACGCCCACGCAGCCGGGGTCATTCGAGATGAGCGTGAACGCCACGGACCGGACCGGGGCAACGGCCTCGGCGGCACCGGTCGCGCTGACCGTGAACGGACGACTCGGGGTCGCTTGGAACGGGTCGACCTCCCAGGTGCTCGTCGGCGCCGCCTTGGACCTTGAGGTGACCGTGCTCGGCGGAACGCTCCCTGTGACGGTGAGCTACTTCGGGCTGCCGCTAGGATGCGCGAGCGCGAACACGACCTCGCTGAGCTGCCATCCGAACACGACCGGGAACTACACCACCTACGTTCGGGTGACCGACGCGACGGGCGCGTCAGTGGTGTCGTCGTGGAACGTGAGCGTCGTGGCCGGTCCTACCTCCGCCTCGTCGCAACCCCCGCCGCTCTGGCTCTACGCTGTCGGCGTCGGCGCACTCGCGGCGGCCGTGGTGGCCGTCGTCGCGGTGGCTCGTCGCCTACAGAGGCGACGAGGACCGCCCGGAACGCCGGATCGCGGAGACACGGCAATGAAGCCGCTCGACACGATGTAGCCGATCCGATAGGAACGCGCGGTCAGCCAACGGCCGGACCCTGCCTTCGTGTCGAACTTGGGTCACGATGTTGCGGGACAGAGAGCCGCCACGCCCGGGCCGACCCGGCCGCACGCACCCCCGTGAGCCTTCCCTTCCGTCGCTCCCCTCCCCGGGTGGGTCAACTGCGACGTCGTCTCTCAAGGACTCCGAACGTCCTCCCGTAGGCGCGGCGGCTCTCTCGACCGAACTGAGCCAGCCGGGGATATGAACAATGTCGAGATCCCCTCCCTCGGCTTTCGGGCTCCCCCCGGCAGGCCCGGTAGGCGTCCGAGTCCTCTCGGAACACCGAGCGTGGCCGTGTTCCGGGGGTCCCTCGCTCTCCCGCCTCAGGCTCTCGAGCGACCGACGAGCTGGCTCGAGGTCGTCGCGGTGGGCTCGGGGTGGCCCGACCTCGTGCGGCCCGAGTAGGAGGTCGTGCCCTTGGGGCGACCGAGCCACCGATGTCGGCCTCGCCCCTTCCCGCCGCGCCCCCAGAACCGAACCCGCTAGGCGGCCCACTTACGCCGTGGCCCGTGCTCTCGAGACCGGAGTCGAGGGAGCGAAGATGACGACCCTGACGCGCGAGGAGAACGACCCGTTGAAGGAACTCGCCCGAGAGAACGACGTGCTCCGCAGCCTGGACGAGCGTCTGGCCGAGCTGGCCCTCGCGTTGCGCGAGGGGGGCGATGTCGCGGTCGGCGAGCTCGGCGACGGGCTGCGACTCTACGAACAGTATCTCGGGCTACACGCCCGACGCTTCGGCGACGGCCTCGGGCCGGAGGCGCGGCCGGTGGCGATGTCGACGTGCTTTGAGCACCTCGACGCCCTCGTCCGGGACCGCGGAGAGGCCGGAGGGCGCCTCGGACGGGCCCGCGCCGCGCTCGCGACGTACGCGAGGGAGGCGGCGCCCGGCCGCGAGGGGCTCGCCCGAGAGCTCGAGGCGCTCACCGAGCACGAGAGCGACGAGCTCCGCTACGAGAACGACTACCCGCTCGCCTGCCTCCTTTCCGCGCTGCCGGACGACGCGGCCGGCCGAGTTGTCCAGGGCTTCGCGGAGACACGGGCCGAGCTCGACGATCTTGACCGCCATGTCCAAGACTACCTCGCCCGCCCTCCCGGCCACACCACGGTGGCGCTGGTCGTCCGCTGCCACGACCCCGGCTGTCGGGCCCGCGGGGAGGCGGAGAGCTACCCGGACGAGCGCGGCCACCTCGCCCTGCGCGCGCCCCGAGGGTGGACGGCGGTCCCGCACGACCCCCGTCTCGTCGACGGCACCGGCGTCACGGTCGAGGTCGACTACTACTGCCCGACCCACGTCCCCGACGCGGCCGTCGTGGCCGGCCCGCGCCGGGTCGGGACCCCCGAAGAGGTCGGTGAGGGTCCGTGCTGCGACCCGGTCCCTCCGAAGCTCGCATGATCCCCGCGGAGCTACTTCTCCGGCCCCGATCGCCCGAGCCGCGGCGTGTCCCCTCGACGGACGGCCTGCGGCTGATCCTGTCGGGGATGCTCTACCTTCTGGCGATCGGCGGGCTCCAGCTCGCCGTGGCCGTCGCGACCGTCGCGGGATCCCCCTCGCGCCTGCCCGCGAACGCCCTGGACGTCCGGGACGTCGTCGCGTTGTTCGGCTGGGTCGGGATGATGATCTGCGGCGTGAGCGTCATCATCGTGCCGAACCATCTCCGGGTCCGCCTTCGGCCGTCGTACCTTCCCCGCGTCCACCTGGTGGCCGCGAACCTGGGCCTCGTCGGCTATCTGGCCACGTCCCTCCTCGTGGGAAGCGGGGCGGTCGCCGACGCGTTCCTCGCGGTCGTGTCGCTCTCCTACCTCGCCTTCGCCCTCGGCACCGCGGTGACCGTCGCGCCGTTCCTCCGCCACGCGCCGGCCACGGCCCGAGGGCGTCTCCCGACGAGGACGTAGCGAGCCGACGTCGACGGCAGGTCCGAAGGGCCGAGCCCGTGACCGACGCCCCCGTCGCCGAGGAGATCGCCCCGACGGACTCCCGCGGGACACCCGGCGGGGTCTCGGGTACCGGCGGCGTGGCGCCGTCGCGCGACCTCGAGCGCTCCGACGCCGGACCCGTCGGGGCCCGGCTCGAGATCGCCTTCTTCACCGACACCTTCGAGCCGACGCACGACGGCGTCGCACGGGTGACCGCGACACTCGCCTCCGCGCTGCGGCGTCGGGGTCACGGTGTGACCGTGTTCACCGTCCGTTCTCCCGGCCTCCCTCGACGCGAGGTGAGGCCCGATGGGGTCCGGGTCCACCGCTCGCTCTCCGTCGCCGCGCCGGGGTATCCCGAGTACCGGGTCGCCCTCGGGCCCTGGCTCCTCCCGTTCTCGAGGGCTCGATCGTTCGACGTCGTCCACCTCCACACGCCCGGGCTCGTCGGGCTCGCCGGGTGGCTCGCCGCGCGGGCCTGGCGAAGGCCGACCGTCGCGACGTACCACACGAACCTCACCGACCTCCTGCGCGGCGCCGGACGCCGGGGGCCGACGGACTGGTTCTTCCGGGCCTGGTCGAGGTTCAGCGTCGACCTCTGCGACCTCGCCGACCTCGCGACGGCCCCGACGGAGTCGGCCCGCGCGTCGCTCAAGGGCGCCGCCCGCCACGAGGCCGGGCGGCGCGCACGGGTCGTCCCGAACGGGGTCGATACGGAGCGGTTCCGTCCCGGGATCGCCGACCCGGACTGGTCCCGACGGCTCGCCCTCGACGACGCCCCGCGGATCCTGTTCCTCGGCCGCCTCACGCACGACAAGGGGGTCGAGCGGTTCCTCGAGGCGCTCGGTCGGCTCGACCGGTCGCGACCGTGGGTCGGCCTCGTCGGGGGCGAGGGGCCGCTCGCCGCCGGGGTCCGCGAGCGTCTGCGACCCGGCACGCCTGACGGCGCGCGCGTGCGGTTCCTCGGCCCCGTCCCCGAGGCGGAGAAGCCGGCTCTCCTCGGCCAGAGCCAGGTCTTCGTCCTTCCGTCGCTCTCCGACACCTCGTCCGTCGCCCTCCTCGAAGCGATGGCCTCGGGCCTTCCCGCCGTCGTCACGACGTTCGGAGGACCGGCGGAGATCGCCCGCGAGTCGTCCGCCGGCCTCCTCGTCGACCCGCGTGACCCGGCGAGGCTCGCCCGAGCGATCGCCACGCTCCTCGAGGACCCCCGGCTCGCTCGAGAGCACGGCGCCCGCGGCCGCGATTGGGTCGTCGCGCATGCCTCCGCGGACCGGATGGCGGAGGCGTTCCTCGACGGCTACCGGGCGGTCGCCCTCGCGCCCGTGACGACGCGGCCCGTCGCGGTCAGTAGCGCAGAGACCGCAACGAGGTCATCGTGAGAGCCCCGAGGCCCATCACGAGCACGATCACGAGCCCGGAGAGTAGGAAGACCCCCGGGACGCTCCAGCGCTGCGCGAGCCATCCGGCGAACAGCGGACCGGCGGGGCCCGTCGCCGAGACGAGCGCCCCGAACGCGGCGCCGACGCGGCCGAGGAGTCGGGACGGCACCTTCGCCTGGATCGCCACCGAGATCGGGACGTTCGTCACGGAGAGCGTCGCCCCGAGGGCGAGCATCAACGACATCGCCAGCGGGAAGGTCCCGACGAGCCCGAGCCCGAGGACCGAGCCGCCAATGCCGAGCCCGCCCAAGAAGGTGTATCGGCCGACGGAGGCCCGGAGGTCCGCCCGGCCCACCAGGGCGGCCCCGACGAAGGCGCCGAACGCGACGCCCGCGCCGAGGAACCCGTAGACCTCGGCCCCCCCGTGCAGGACGAAGGAGGCGTACGGGGCGACGACCGCCGCGAGGCCGTTGCCGAAGAAGTTCACGATGACGCCGATGGCGATGATCTCGAGCATGAACCGGTGGGCGCGGATGAACCGGAGCCCCTCGCCGAGCTCCTCGCGGAACCTCGGTGGCGGACCTTGGGACGGGTCCCGGGCCGCGCGGGGCGTGGCCGGAATGAGCAGGAGAAGCGCTGCGGCGGCGGCGAAGGTGAGGGCGTCGTACTCGATCGCCGCCGCGACGTGGAACAGCGCGACGACGATCCCTCCGAGGGAGAGGCCGACGACCTGGTTGAGGGACCCCGAGACGGAGAGGAGGCCGTTCGCGGGCGGAAGGTCCTCGACGGCGACGAGCGTCGGGACGATCGCGCCCGTCGCCGTGCGCACGACGGTCGCCCCGGTCCCGAGGAGCAGCACGAGTCCGAAGAGGAGCGACAGCGACGCCTCGCCGGTGAGGACGAGCCCCGAGAGGGCCGCGACGACGACCGCCTGGACGACGTTCGTGGCGATGAGCGTCCGTCGGCGGTCCCACCGGTCGACGTAGACCCCGAGGAACGGGCCGAGGACGACGGCGGGGAGGATCGTCCCGGTGACGATCACCGCGACGGCGAACGGGGAGTGCGTGACCTCGAGGACCAGCCAGAGGAGCGCGACCTCGAAGATGAAATCGCCCGATTGGGAGACGAGTTGCGAGGTCCAGAGCAGGAAGAACGGGCGGCGGGCGAGGGCGCGTCGGTAGCTCGGTGGTGAGGACGGCGACGAGGGACCGCTCGCGGGTGGCGCGACCGGCTCCGGAGACGACGTCAGCGCCCGACCCCTCCTGACGGCGGGCCGGCCGCCTCTTCGGGCGCCGTCGGTTCGACCGACGGACCGCTCGACCCCGCCTCTCCTTCCGGGCCCTCCTCCCCGAGCGCCTCCGCAGGGGCGGCGCCGGGCCCGTACTTCGCCGCGTCGGCATCCCGAGGGCCCCGTCGCCCGCGCCGACGTGCGGCGGCGACGATCCCGGCGATCGCGACGGCGAGCGCGGCCGCGAGCGCCCAGACCGGGACCGGGCCTACCGGAGTCTCCCACCACGGGACGGACGAACCCGTCCCGTTCTCTCGAGGGGGCAGGGCGCCGAGAGAGACGGCGATGCTGACGGAGGCGTTCGCGGAGCGGCCCAGGTACGAGGCCGTCACGACGACGAGGTCCGAGAGGTTCGTGGACGGCGCGAGGTACGTCGCCCACGCGCCCGCGGGGTGCAGCGAGCCCCCCGCCGGCGCGGCGAGGTGCCAGGTGAACTGCGTGACGTTGCTGAGGTTCGTTCCGTCGGCCGCCGTCGCGATGGCGGTGAGCTCGACGCTCTCGCCCCAGATCACCGCCAGAGGTCCGCGCGGAACAACGGTCACGGCCTGCAGCGACTGGGCCGCATCGAGGGCCACGTCGACGGTCGCCTCGGCGACGACCGCGGGCCCGCTGCCGTAGGCCGTGACCGAGAGGGTCCCGGTCCCGACGGACCGGCCGGTGAAGGCGACGAGCGGCCCACCCGTCGTATTGAACGTCCCGAGCGTCGCCGGGGCCACGGCCCAGACGTACGTCACCGGGGCGCTCGGAGGGCCCCCGCCCGCCAGGAACGCCACGGCGCGGAAGTCGAAGGTCGTCCCGAGCGTGAGATTCGCCGCGGTCGGCGACATCGTGACGCCCGCGAGCGGAGGGATCGGCGCGGGGAGCACCTCGACGCGCGCGGTAGCGGTGAGCTCGCGGCCCGCGTAGCTCGCCAAAACGCCGACGGTCCCGTTCGCCGCGGTGGGGCCGGCGAGGAAGAGGACGCGCCCGGTGTCGGTCGGCGTGATCGTCCCGACGCCGGGGGGGGTCGCGTTCCACAGGTACGTGACGCCGGTGAGGAGCGGCACGCCGTAGTCGCTCCGCGCCGTGACGTTGAACGCGTCGCTCGTCCCCGCGACGAGCGCGAGCTGTGTCGGGGAGACCGTCACCGAGACGAGCGTCGGCGGGGGCGTGCCGGTCGCGACGAGGCTCAGGGTCCCCGAGAGCGCGTTCGCGACGACGAACCGGTCGAGCCCGGGAAGGTAGAGGACCGACCCCGCCCCCGCCCCGACGGTCACGTTGCCGGCGGCCGAGCGATTGACGGTGCCGAGGAGCTCGAGCGGGTCGGCCAGCGACGCGGTGCCGCTCGTCGGAAGGTTCGCGACGATCGAGACCGCGAGCTCCGCGTCGACCGGGTCGTAGTCCGCGCCCTGCCCCGCGAGCCGGATCGAAAGCGAGCCCGCGGGCGCGAGCGTGTGCGCGTTGACGACCGTGACGTTGCCGGTGCCGTGGTTGACGGCGTAGACGGCGGAGCCGTAGGGGTCGCAGACGATCGTCGAGGCGAGGATCCCGACCCCGGCCCGGGCCACGACGGCGCCGTCGAGCGGGTCGATCTCCGTGAGCTCGTTCCCCCCGAACCCGTCGACCGCATAGACGAGACCGGTCGCGGCGCAGTAGCTCACGGTCGTCGGGATCGTGAGAGGGATCGACGCCGCGAGGGAACCGTTCGACGTGTCGAACTCCTCGACGACCCCGGCCGCGGGGAAGCTCACGAAGAACCGGCCGGCGGCCGGGTCGGCCGACATCGTGTCGGCACCGAAGCCGACCGGGAACCGGTCCGCGACCTGCCCGGTGGCGAGGTCGACGCGCGAGACCGTCGCGGAGCGAGGGCTCAGGACCCAGAGCGTCGCGTTGCCGGTGTCGAGAGAGAGCCCCGTCGGGCCCGGGGCGACGGGGATGGAGCTCCCCCAGAGACCGTCGCTGAGGTTGAGAGGGAGGACCTCATTCTGGCTCGCGTCCGCGACGTAGAGCGTCATGGTCGAGGTGTCGTAGGCGAGGCCCGTCGGGGTCACGCCGTTCACGACCGTGGCGGCGAGGCCGCCGGAGGCCGCGTCGAGGAACGTCAGATTGTCGGTCTCGAAGTTCGTCGTGACGAGCTCGCCGAGCGCCGCGTCGAAGGCGAGCCCCGTCGGCCCGGCCCCGATCGCGTAGGAGCGGCGGTCCGCGAGGTCGCTCGTGTTCACGGCCGTGACGTTGTTCGCCTCCCCGTTCGCGAAGTAGACCCAGTGCCCGGTCGGGTCGAGGGTTGTGGCGTTCGGGAGGGTGCCGAGCCCGTAGGTCCCGAGGACCGAGTTGTTCGTCCCATCGACGACCGAGAAGCTCCGGCCGTCCTGGTTCGCCACGTAGAGCTGCTGGTTCCACGCGTCGTAGGCGATCGACCAGGGCGAGGCGCCGACGGTGAGGTTCGTGACGTAGGCCAGGGTCGTCCCGTTGAGGACCGTGACGGTGTCGCCGTCGTCCCCGACGAAGACCTCGTGGCTCGTCGGGTCGTAGCCGACGGCCTGGGGCGAGCTCCGGACCGGCTGGTCCCCGACGACCGAGTAGTTGCGGTTCGAGATCGCGACGAGGCTGTTGGAGGAGTCCATCGTGACGTAGACGAGCCCCTGCGCCGGGTTGAAGGCGAGCGCCCACGGCCCGCTGCCGACGCGGATGTTCGCGACGATCGTGTCGGTCGTCAGGTTGTAGACCTGGACGAGCACGAGGTCCCAGCCGACGACATAGAGGGAGTCGTTCGCGACCAGGAGCCCCTCGGTACCGTTCACCCCGACCGGCAGGTAGCCGACGATCGCGCGGGAGGTCGCGTTGAGGACCGTCAGGTAGTTCGTCGCCCAGTTCCCGACGTACAGGCGATCCGTCGCCGCATCGTAGGCGACGCAGTAGGGGAGACCGCCGTCCCCGGGGACGACGTTCCCCGCCGCGTCGCTCTCGTTGCGCAGGAAGTAGGTCCGCTCGACGGACGCGGCGCTGCCGTTCCCGGGCCGCGGAGCCCCGACCTCGTGCCCGACGCCGCCGCGGCCGCTCGTCGACGACGACCCCACGGCCGCGGGAGCCCCGAGCGGACCCACGAACGGGACGGTCGGAACGAGGAGGAGGAGCACGACGGCGAAGAGGCACCAGCCGGCGCGGGGCACGAGGGTCGGAGCGGGGGGGTTCGGTTAACGGTTTTCTCCGGATACGCGGGGGAGGGTCGGGGGAGCCCCCCCCGGGGCCGGGCGTCAGGGTAATCGAGCGGCACGGCTCCCGTCGGCCGTGGGCGCTTCGGGGAGGGACTCGGGCGAGCTCGAGGTCGCCGTCCTCGGGGGCGGCTACGCGGGGCTCCGCGTCGCCCAGGAGCTCGTGCGGCGCTCGCGCGGTCGCGTCCGTCCGACGCTGATCGACCGGCACCCCGTGCACGTCCTGCGCACCGAGCTCTACGAGGTCGGCCGGCTCGCCCTCGAGAAGGACGGCCCCTCGCGCTGGCTCGTGCCGCTCGAGCAGGCGCTCGACCCCGACCGGGTCGACCTCCTCGAGGGGAGCGTCGAGCGGATCGATCTCGCCGGACACGCGGTCGTCGTCGACGGCCGCTCCCTGTCCTACCGTCAGCTCGCGGTCTGCCTCGGCAGCGTGCCCGCCTACTTCGGCGTCCCGGGGGCCGAGCGGGCCCACCAGGTCTACGGCTACCTCGGCGCCCTCGCGTTCGCCCGGGCCCTCGTGGCCCGGCTTCGGGAGGCGGCGAGCGCGGGCGGGACGGGTCGCGTGCGCGTCTGCGTCGTCGGCGGAGGGTCGACCGGGACCGAGCTCGCCGCCGAGGTCGCGACCGTCGCCTGGCGGCACCTCGCCGGCGCGGCGGCCCCGACACCGGAGGTCACGCTCGTCGTCGGCGCCCTCCCGTTCCTCGACGGCTTCTCCCCGGGGCTCGTCCGGCACGCCCGACGGCTCCTCGCGCGCGCGCGGGTGAGCCTCCTCGAGCATCGCAACGTCACGCGCGTCGACGTCGAGGCGGGGGCGCTCAGCCTCGAGGACGGGACGCGTCACGACTTCGACCTCGTCGTCTGGTGCGCCGGCGTCCAGGCCCCGAGCGTCGTGCGAGCGGTCGTCGGCCCGCGGGGGAGGGGTGGGCGGATCCCCGTGGACCCGCACCTCGAGGTCCCGGGCCATCCGGGCGCCTTCGCCGTCGGCGACGCCGCCGACCTTCGCCTGCCCGAGACGGGCCTCGTCGTACCGGCGACGGCCCAGGCGGCGCTTGCGGAGGCGCCTCTCGCGGCCCGCAACCTCCTCGCGCGCGCCGCGGGCCAGCCGCTCACCCCGTTCCGGTACCGGGAGCGCGGCGTCGTCGTCGCGCTCGGCCTCGGCCAGGCCGCGGGCCAGCTCCGCGGCCTCACGCTCTGGGGGAGCCCGGCGGCGCTGCTGAAGGCGGCCGTCGACCGGGGCTACCACTTCGCGACCGAGCACCGGTCGCTCCCGCGCGGTCTCTAACGGCCGGGCCCGAGCCATTAAGCCCCCCTCGCTCGTGGGCGCGCGGGAAGGAAGCTCGATGAAGGCCCTCGTCCTCGTCGGAGGGTTCGGTACCCGCCTGCGGCCGATCACCTACGAGATCCCCAAGCAGCTGATCCCGATCGCCGGCAAGCCGATGCTCTACCACGTGCTCGACCTCCTGCCGCGGGACGTCGAGGAGGTCGTCCTCGCGAGCGGCTACAAGGCCGACGTCCTCGAGCGCTTCCTCGAGGCGAACCCGCCCGGGCTCCCCGTGCGCTGCGTCCCCGAGGCCGAGCCGCTCGGCACCGGCGGGGGGATGCGCAACGCGGGGGACGGCCTCTCGGACCCGTTCCTGCTGCTGAACTCCGACGTGATCGCGGACGTCGACGTCGCCGAGCTCCTCGCCTTCCACGAGGCGAAGGGAGGCGTCGGGACGATGACCCTCGCCGAGGTCGACGACCCCGAGCCGTACGGGGTCGCGGCGCTCGACAGCTCGGACCGGATCGAGCGGTTCGTCGAGAAGCCGAAGCGCGCCGAGGCGCCGTCCCGTTGGATCAACGCCGGGCTCCAGGTCTGGCGGGCCGAGGTCCTCGACGGGATCCCGCGCGGCCGACCGGTGAGCTTCGAGACGGAGATCGTCCCCGGCCTCCTCGCCAAGGGGATCTACGGGTTCCGCTCGCGCGGCTTCTGGGAGGACGCGGGGACGCCCCCGAGGCTCCTGAGGGCCCAGCGCCTCCTCTTTGACGCCGGGCGCGGCGGCCACGCGCCGATCCCGAAGGGGGCGCTCGGTCGCGGGCCGATCGCCTTCGGACGGAACTGCCACGCCCCGGGCGCCTCCTTCGGCCCGTACGTGACGCTCGGCGACGACGTGACGGTCGGCGCCGGCGCGCACGTCGAGAACGCGGTCGTCATGGACCGCGTGACGATCGGCGCGCGCGCGGTCGTGCGCGACTCGATCCTCGGGCCGGGTGTCCTTGTCGCCGACGGGCTCCGCATCGAGGGTGCGGTGCTCGGGCCGGGCGCCGCGGTCTAGCGGCGTCGGGGGTCGAACGCGGTCGCTCAGGCCCCGTCGTCGAACGCGGGCCCCGTGACGACGACCTTCAGGGCCTCCTCGGGACGCGAGGCGATCCGGAACGCCTCCGCGACGCGCTCGAGCGGCTCGCGGTGCGTGACGAGGTCCTCGAGACGGAGGCGGCCGCTCGTGACGAGGGCTCGTACGTCCGCGACGTCCGGCTCCGTTGTCGCGTAGGTCGGGATGACCCGGAGGCCCCTCAGGTAGAGCTGCTGGAGGTCGACGTCGAGCCGGCTCCCCGGCTCGGGAAGCCCGAAGAGGTTGAGCGTGCCACCGCGGCGCGGCAGGCGCGCGCCGAGCGTCACCGCGGCCGGCGCCCCGGTGGCGACGACCGCGAGGTCGACGCCGTCGCCGCCCGTCGCGCCCGTGACGGCGCCGACGACGCCTTCGGCGTCGCGCGCGTCGACCGCCGTCTCGACACCGCCGCGCTCGGCGGCGGTGCGGCGCGCTCGTGAGAGGTCGGCGCCGCCGACCCAGCCCGCCCCGAGCGCTCGCGCGAGGCGCGCGTAGAGAAGGCCGACCGGGCCGAGGCCGAGGACGAAGACCGTGTCACCTGCGGTGAAGCCGACGCGCCTCAGCGCGGTCAGCGCGCAGGCCGCCGGCTCGAGCAGCGCCCCCTCCGCCCAGGAGATCGTCGGGGGGATCGGGAGGACGGCGCCCTTCCGGACGTTCTCCTCGGGGACGCGGAAGTACTCCGAGAACCCGCCGGGGTCGAGGTTCGTCCTCGCGTAGCTCGCGCAGAAGGTATGGTCGCCACGACGGCAGACGGCGCAGGTGTAGCAGGGGACGTGGTGGTGCACGAAGACCCGCTCACCGACCTTCGGCGATCGCACGCCCTCCCCGACCTCGTCGACGACGCCGACCGGCTCGTGCCCGAGCCGGCCCGCGGTCCGGTAGTTCCCCCGGAGCTTCTCCAGGTCGGTCCCACAGACGCCGCAGGCGGCGAGTCGGACGACGATCTCGCCGGGCCCGGCCGTCGGTCGGGGGAGCTCCTCGAGCGCGAGCCCGCCCTCTCGGAGGAGCGCGACCTTCATCCGCGACGGCGGGCGGCGACGATCGCCTGCTCGAGGATCTCGACGCCCTGGTCGACCTCCGCCTCCTCGATGACGAGCGGCGGGATGAACCGGATCGACGAGCGGCCACACGGGAGCAGGAGGAGCCCGCGCTGGTAGGCCTCCTCGACGACCCGGTCCTTGAACTGGGTGGCGGGGGTCCGGTCCGAGCGGCTCATGACGAACTCGGCCGCGACCATGAGGCCGAGCCCGCGGACGTCGCCGATCTCCTCGTGCTTTTGCTGCAGCTCGCGCAGCCGCGCCATCAGGTGGCCTCCCTGGACGCGGGCGTTCTCGAGGAGCTTTTCGCGCTCGATCACGTCGAGGGCGGCGAGCGAGCTCGCGACGGAGACGAGGTTGCCCCCGAACGTGTTCGAGTGGGCCCCCTGGTAGGTGTAGTCGAGCTCCTTGCGGAAGACGATCGCCCCGATCGGAAGACCGCCGCCGAGCGCCTTGGCCGTCGTCACGATGTCGGGCTCGACGCCGTGGTGCTCGATGGCGTACCACTTGCCGGTCCGGCCGACGCCGGCCTGCACCTCGTCATCGATGAGGAGGATCCCGTGCTCGTCAAGGATCGCCTTGAGCGCCTTGTGCCAGCCCTTCGGCGGCACGATGTAGCCGCCCTCGCCCATCACCGGCTCGGCGATGAACGCGGCGACGTCGTCGGGGGGGATGCTCGTCTCGAAGTAGAGCTCCTTGAGGATCTTGACGCAGTAGAGGTCGCAGCTCGGGTACTCGAGCTTGTAGGGGCAGCGGAAGCAGTTCGGCGCGGGGATGTGGTGGCCGCCCCCGGTGAACGCGTCGAAGCGGGCCCGCTGCGTCGTCTTCGACGCCGTCATCGTGAGCGCCCCCATCGTGCGGCCGTGGAACGCCCCCAGCAGCCCGATCGCGATCGGGCGGCGGCGGTTCCATCGGGCGAGCTTCAGGGCCGCCTCGACGCTCTCGGCGCCCGAGTTCGTGAAAAAGACCTTCTTGGGGAAGCGGCCGGGCGTGATCTGGGTGAGCCGCTCGGCGAGCCGGTTCTGGCTCTCGTAGTAGAAGTCGGTGCCGGCGAAGTGCATCAGCTTCGCCGCCTGCTCCTGGACCGCCTGGACGACGGACGGGTGGCAGTGGCCGACGTTGAGCACCCCGACCCCCGAGGTGAAGTCGAGGATCCGGTTCCCGTCGACGTCCTCGACCCAGACCCCGTGCGCGCTCGCCGCGGCGACGGGAGAGGTCTTCGTGCTCGTCATCAGGAGCCTGGTGTCGGCGTCGACGATCTTCCTCGCCTTGGGGCCGGGGATCGGCACCCGGACGGAGACGCCCGTCGCGCTCGGCGACGCGGCGGCCTGGGAGGGGGCATTCGGCACCGGGGTGCGACGGCTGCTCTGACTCATGGGACTCCCCGAGCGGTCACGGCGCGGCCGACCAAAAGGCTTCGGGCGTGGGAGGGCGGCCGCGGCCGGCGTGCGGCGCCGGCGCACGCCGTCCTCCAGTGGACGTTCGGGGTTTAAGGAGGGCTGGCCGGTCGAGCGGGCGATGCCGGGACCTCCGAGCCCTCGCCGGCCGCTCGGGGAGTACCCTCTCGACGAGATCGTCCCCGCGCGCGCCGTGCTCACCGAGCTCGCGCGAGGGTTCCTGCTCTCGAGCGACGACCCGGAACGGGCGAAGCGGTTCGCGGCAACGTTCCTGAGGGAGCAGCAGTCGGGCCGCCCCTCGCCGGGGCGCATCGTCCCGGTGAGCCGTCAGCCGACGGTCCGCCGCGGGGTCGACCTCACCTCCGGCGGACCGCCGCGGCCCCGGTAGCGCTCCGACGGGCGGCGCTGCCCGCGGCACGCGGGAGCGCCTCGAGATAGACGCGAAGGCTCCGAGGGAAGGTCGGCCGCGTGAGGGAGAGGCGGAGCCCCGTCGGGTCTCCGAAGAACGAGCCCGAGCAGACGAGCACGCCGCGCTCGAGGAGCCTCGACGCGGCGGCGTCGGCGTCGAACGATGCGCCCCTCCGGTCGAGCCAGACGGGTCCCTCGAGCGGCGGGAGCTCCGGGACCGCCTCGCGCAGCACCGAGAGGTTCGCCTCGAACCGGGCGCGGACCTCCGCGAGGATCGGCGAGCGGTCCCGAAGGAGCGCGCGGGCCGCGGCGACCGAGGCCGTCGCGACCCGGTCGGTGGCGACGGCGTGGAGCGCGCCGAACGCCTCGACCTCCGGCTCCGGGACGACGAGATAGCCGACCCGCAGCGCATCGCCGCCGTAGACCTTCGTGAACGTCCCCGTGGTCCAGAGATGCGCCCTCCCTCGCCGGGCGAGCGAACGCGCGAGAGTGAACTCTCGGAACGTCTCGTCGACGAGCACGGCCCGGGCCTTCGCGACCCGGCGGTCGAGCTCCTCGACGCTCGCCCGGAGCCCCGTGGGGTTGTTCGGGTCCGAGAGCGCGACGACGTCGCTCGGCTCGCTCGAGGTCACGAGCCGGTAGCCGAGGGCGCGCGCGGCGGCGCCCAGGGGAGGATACTCCGGGCTCGGGATCGCGCAGCGCGGCCGCGCTCCGCCACGCCGCCGCGCGGCGAGGAACGTGAGGGCGAGCCCGTTCGCCTCGGTGGCCCCGTGCGTGAGGAACAATCGCTCGGCGTCGACGCCGAGCCCCTTCGCGAGCTCGTTCCGGAGCGCCTCCTCGTCGCCGACCTCGGGCCGCCGGAGGGCCGCGCGCACGGTGCGGAGCGTCGGGCCGACGCCGCTCTGGGCGAGGTCGTACGGGAGGCCGGGGTGGTCGTCGATCCAGTCGCCGAGCGGGAACCGCATCGCCCCGACACGGTCCCGGGAGGCGAAAGCCGTTGGCCCCCCGACCCAAGACCGCGTGACGCCCGGCCCGGTTTCACGGCGGGGTGATATAGCCGGCGGGACGTTTCGAGGTGGGTCCATGACGGAGCCGATCGTCGGCGACCTTTCCCAGTACCTCTCCGCCGTCCGGCACCAGCTCCAGTTCTACCTACGGACCTGGCGGTTCCTCGGCCTTCTCGCCTTCGTTGTCGTCGTCTCGGCGGCCGTCCTCGGGGTCGAGGCGTACCTCGGCGTCGGGCAGGTGACGGCGGGGAACAGCCCCGCGTCGTACCTGTCCGGCTTCCTCTCGTTCCTCGGGACGGTGGCGATCCTCGTCGCGGCGTTCCTCGGCGGCGACGCGATCGCGATGGACTTCGGGAGCGCCACGGGCTACTATCTGCTCGTGCAGCCGGTGCGGCGGATCGTCCTCCTGCTCGGGCGGTTCACGGCGGCGGTCGTCGCCTCCGTCGCGATCGGGGCGGTCTACCTCGCCTTCGCCGTCGGCGGTACGGTCGCCTTCTTCGGCACGAGAGGCTTTCCGGTCGGCGGGTTCCTCGACGCGACCGGGCTGCTCCTTCTCTTCCTTCTCGGGGCCGTCGCGGTCGCGTTCTTCTTCAGCTCGCTGTTCCGGACGCCGACGGTCAGCCTCGTCGTCACGATCCTCACCCTCTGGATGGGGTTCTCGATCGTCACCGGCGTGCTCGATCTCGCCGGCGTCGAGCCGTGGTTCTCGATCCTCTATGCGGGCGACGCCATCCCGCTCGCCGTCCTCCCGGGCTACGCGCACGCGGTGAGCCTTCCCGGGGGGATCGGCGGCACGATCTACCAGGCCTACGCCTGGGAGTCGGCGGCGATCAGCCTCGCCTACCTGCTGATCTTCCTCCCCCTCTCGATCGTGCTCTACAACACCAAGGAGGTCAAGGGATGACGGAGGCCTCCGTCGAGGTCGTCGACCTCAGCAAGAGCTACGGCGAGTTCGTCGCGCTCGACGGAGTGTCGTTCCGCTACGCGGGGAGCGGGGCCATCGGCTACCTCGGCCCCAACGGCGCCGGCAAGACGACGACCCTCAAGCTGCTGACGCACCTCCTCCGGCCGACCCGCGGCACGGCCCGCCTCAACGGCGTCGACGTCCTCGAGCGACCGAAGGAGGCGCTCTGGGACGTCGGCACCGTGATCGAGACGCCCGAGCCGTACCCGTCGATGACCGTCGCCGAGTCGCTCCAGCTCGTCGGGGAGTTCCGGGGGCTCTCGCGAGAGGTCGTCGCCGACCGGATCCGCTCCTGCCAGGAGCGGCTCGACCTGCCCCCCCTCGACCGGCGCACGAGCCGGCTCTCCAAGGGCCAGCGCCAGCGGGTCGTCCTCGCCGCGGCCCTCCTCCCCGAGCCGTCGGTCCTGCTCCTGGACGAGCCGACGAACGGGCTCGACCCGGCCGAGCGCGTGGCCGTGCGCAACGTGCTGCTCGACCTGAAGAAGGACCACCTGATCCTGATGAGCTCCCACCTCCTGCAGGAGGTGACGGAGATCTGCGACCGCGTGATCTTCGTCAACCGCGGCACCATCCTGGCCCAGGACTCCGTCGCGGGGATCGCCGCGAGGTTCCGGGTCACCCAGCTCGACGTCGAGTTCTCCGCCCCCGTCGCCGCCGACGCGTGGCCCCGGTTCGAGGGGCTCGTGACGAAGGTCGTCCCGCTCGACGACCGTCGCTACCGCCTCGACTTCGACGGCTCGGACGAGGGCCGCGCGGCGATCCTCCGTCGGTGCCTCGAGGTCGGGACGGTGCTCTCCTTCGCGCGGTCGAGCCTCACGCTCGAGGACGCCTACCTCAAGCTCGTCGGGTCCGTCGGCTCCCAGGGGAAGTGACCTCGGGGCCGACGCGGGCGCCGACGCGGTGCCTCTCGAACGCCGGTGCGGCGAAGGGTATTTCCTCCCGCCGGGCAGCCCGCTCCCCACGCGCGCCCTCTCCGAGCTGCCGCCGCCGCTGGTCGTCCGGGGCCGCCTGCTCGCCAACTCCCGCGGCTGGTTCGGCGAGGGGGCCACGCTGAAGGCGACCGCGCGCCGTGAGCGACGGTGCGTCGAGTGCCGTCGTGGGCTCGCCGACCGTCGCAGCCCCTACTGCTCCCGACGCTGCCAGTGGGCGTTCCGGGGCCGCTACTACTGGGACGCGGCGCGGACCTACGTGCTCTACCGGGACCGCTACACCTGCCAGCTCTGCCGACGCCGCCAGCGGGCCCGGACGCTCGAGGTCGACCACATCGTCGAGGTCGCGCGAGGCGGGGCCTCCTTGGACTACCTCAACCTCCAGACCGTGTGCAAGCGCTGCCACCGCGAGAAGACCCGACGGTTCCTCGCGGGCCGGCGCGGCGCGCCCCGGCCCCGCGAGCCGCCCGCCGTCGAACCCTCGGAGTGGGGCGCGGCCTGGTTCCCGGCGTAGCGGGCGGACCCCGCGCGGACGCGCCGCCCTCGGCGAGAGGGTCGGGCGTGACGGCGCGGCAGGATTATCCCCCTCCCGGGATTCGACCGCACTCCGACCGGAGGCTCCCATGCGGGTCCCACGCACCGTGCAGTTCGCCGGCGCGCTTGTCGTCCTCGCGCTCCTGCTCCCCCTGGGGGCCTCCCTTGCGGGGGGCCCGACAGCCCCTCCCGGCCCTCCCGCCGCCGTCGCGCTCGGTCCCGCGACGGCGACGGCGGCTCCGACCCCTGGAGAGCGCCTCGTCGCGCCCTCCGTCACGGCGCTCTACGACTGGGACCCGCAGCCGTTCATCCTGCCCCCGACGTTCCTGGCCGACCAGGTCGCCGGCGAGGGGGCCGTCGCGACGACGAGCGATCCGTTGGGGACCGTCCTCCTGTTCGGCGGCGAGTCGCCCGAGGGGCTGACGAACCTGACGATCACCGCGAACCAGTCGACGGCGAACTGGGACGTCGCGCCGGTGCCGGTGGCGCCGAGCCCTCGCGCGAACGCGTCGCTCGCGACGTTCGGCAACGGCCGCTACGCGGTCCTCTTCGGGGGCCTCGTCAACCTCACCACCGGCGCCACGGACAACCAGACCTGGGTCTACGACTTCGCGAACCGCACCTGGAGCAACCGCACGGGGCCCGTCGCGCCGCCGGCGCGGGAGAGCGCGGCGTTCGCCGTCGACGAGGCCAAGGGCGTGGGGGTCCTCGAGGGCGGCTACTCGCCGAGCGCGGCCGTCGGCGGAGGGGGCGCGTCGATCCTCTGGAACGACACCTGGCTCCTCAACCTCACCACGCTCTCGTGGAGCCGAGCGAACGCCTCGGGCGCCCCGCGTCCGGCGTTCGGCGCCTCGATGGTCTTCGTCCCTCCGGTCGGCGCCTTCCAGCTCTTCGGCGGCTGCAGCGCCTTCTGCTCGGCCGGGCTCTCCGAGTACCGGCCGGGCGGGAACTGGAGCCCTGTCGCGACCTCGGGGGACCTTCCCTCGGCGCGCGGCGGGGCCTCGATGGTCTGGTCCGCCTCGTGGAACCTCTCGATCCTCTTCGGCGGCTTCGTCTGGGGCGGCAACGGCTACGCGCCGCTCAACGACTCCTACGTCTACGACCCGGTCCTTCGGGCCTGGTCGATGATCGTCGTCTCGGGCGGGCCGAGCGCCCGCTTCGCGGCGGCCGCGACGTACCTCAACGCGAACCAGTGCCCCGGCCTCCTCGTCGTCGGCGGGAGCACGGCGGTGTCGTCGCCTCCCCCCGACGGCTGGTTCCTCGACTCGAACCCCGACTACGGCAACGGCTGCAACAACTGGGGCGGCGACCAGATCGGGGGATCGGGCGGGGGACCCGGCAACTGCACCGCGACCTCGTCGCTCTCGGTCCGCGTCGTGAACTCGAGCTCGCTCGAGGGGATCGCCAACGCGACACTCGCCCTCGTCGGTCGCTGCGGCTCCGTGGCCCTCGGGACCTCGCCGCTCGGCTACGCGAACTTCTCCGCGCTGCCGAACGAGACGGTCCAGGTCGTCGCGACGGCCCCCGGCTACCACTCGAACCAGACGTTCGTGAGTCTGACCTACACGCCGGTGAACTTCCTCGTCGAGCGGCTGGACCCGCTCCCGGTCCTCTACCTCCGCACCTTCGGTGACACCTACGCGGGCGGGACCGGGCCCCTCGGCAACGTGAGCGTCGTCTTCGGCTCGAACGACGCCCTCGGCGCCTCCGACGCGCAGGGCTACCTCAACGTCTCGGCGTTCGCCGGCCCGCAGGGGCCCGGGACGTTCTTCGGGTACAAGGCCGGCTTCTCGAACGGGAGCACGCAGGCCACGGTGCCGTGGACGGGGACCCTGAGCTTCACCGTGCTCCTCCTCGCCGACGGCGCGCTCGACGTCCACGTCGTCGAGTGGCCGGACCTCTCGGGCGTGTCGGCCGCCTCCGGAATCATCACGCCCGTCGGCGCCTACACCTACGGCGGCCCGACCGACTACACGGCCGACCTCAACGGGTGGTACAACACGACCCTCCCGCAGGGGAACTACACGGTCTCGGCCGGGGCCCCCGGGTTCGCGAGCAACCTCAGCACCACGAGGTTCCTGCCCTGGGCCCAGCCGACCCTCGTCGTCGTCAACCTGACGGCGCGGTTCGCCTCGAACCTCTCGGTCCAGCTTCTCGACGCCCTGACGGGGCTCCCGATCGCCGCCGGCAACGTGACCGTCGGCGGCGACCTCTACAACGAGAGCTCCGCCTCGGGCTGGGCGAACTTCTCCGAGATCCGCCCCCCGGGACGCTACGGCGTCTCGGGCTCGGCGGCGGGGTACGTGACGAACACGACCTCCGTCGACCTCACCTACCGCCAGCCTCGCCTCGCGATCGTCCTCGAGCTGACGCCGCTGTCGCCCTGCCCGCCCCACTGCGCGCCGAACGGCAACGGCACCGCGGGGGTCTACCGGTTGCTCCCCGCGAGCGGCGCCACCCTGGACCTCTTCCTGCTCGCTCCCGTCGCGCTCGGCCTCGCGGGAGCCGCCTACGTCCTCTACCTGCGACGACGGTCGGAGGCCCCCTCGTGAGCGCGACCGGCGCCCCGACGACGTCGCTGCCGCGATCGGCCCGGGGCGCGGCCGATTCCCCCGCTCCGACGCCCTCGCTGGGCGGCCCTCGAGAGATCCTCCGCTCCGTCGTCTACCGCCTCCTGCACCCGCGCCCGGTCGTTCTCGAGACCCGTCGGCCCATCGAGGTGCCGGTGCTGACCGAGGTGAAGCTCCGGTGGCAACGGGGCGAGCGCGAGGAGGCGATCCGGTACGGCTACAACGCGGTCCTCGCCGACCTCCAGCGGGCGTTCGGCGTCGCGTTCCCCGAGGACTGGACGCACGAGGACATCCTCGAAAGGGGCGTCACCGAGGAGATGGTGCCGATCCCGGAGCTCCTCCACCGGTTCCTCTCGGTCTTCGCGCCCGTTCGCTACGGCGGCCCCCCCTCGGCGGAGCTCCCCTCGCCCGAGCCGTGGCTCCAGAGCATCTACGCGCACCCGCGCATGTGGGGCCTCTACCTCAACGAGGTCGCGCGGCCGGACCTCGAGCCGTCGACGGCGGGACGCGCGACGACGGCGGACACGACGCCGGGGGGCCCGACGCCATGACGGCCGGCGTCTTCGGCTTTCTCCTCCGCTTCTTCACCGAGCCGACACTCGGCCTGCCGATCCTGCTCACGGGATGGGCGGCGCTCGCCTGGGCGCTCTGGGGGCCGGTCGTCCGCGAGCGTCGGCCGCCGACCCTCCGTCGTAGCTGGTTCCCCTCCGACGCGGACCTCGCCTCCTACGTCTACTTCGCCCTCGCCGACGGCCGCTACTCGCGCGTCCTCGACGCCGCGAGCGGCCGGCTCGACGAGGCGCTCCGGTCCCGCCACGAGATCGGGCTCGCCGGCCTCCCGCTCACCTCCTGGGGCGCCGAGCGGCTCGGCATCCCCTACGCGCGCGACCTCCGCCAGGCCGGGCGGGCGCTTCGGGAGGCCCGCGCGGCCGCCGTCGCGCGCGAGAGCCCGATCCGGGTCCGCTGGCGCTTCTGGTTGAGCCCCCTCGAGGAGGAGGCGCGGTTCCTCGACAGGACCGACCTCGCTCTCGCCGAGGCGGGCCGCTGGATCCACGACCTCGAGGCCACTCCATGAACGACGCAACGAGCCCGGGCGCCGCCGTCCCGAACGCACCCCCGACCTCGACGGGGCGATCGTCGGGGCCGGACCCGACGGCGCTGCTCGCCTCGCTCGAGGCCTCCGTCGGGGAGGAGGTGATCGGCTACGAGCCGGTCGTCCGCCTCCTCGCCGTCGCGATGGTCGCCGAGGGGCACGTCCTGCTCGAGGGGGTCCCCGGGCTCGCCAAGACGTTCTTGGTCCGCCGGTTCGCCGGCGCGCTCGCGCTGTCGTTCAAGCGGATCCAGTTCACCCCCGACATGCTCCCGTCGGACATCATCGGGAGCGTCGTCCTCAATCCGCAGTCGCAGAGCTTCGAGTTCCGTCGCGGCCCCGTCTTCGCCAACGTCGTCCTCGCCGACGAGATCAATCGGGCGCCCCCGAAGGTCCAGTCGGCGCTCCTCGAGGCGATGCAGGAGCGCCAGGTGACGGTCGACGGCATCACCTACCCTCTGCCCAGGCCGTTCCTCGTCATCGCGACGGAGAACCCGGTCGAGCAGGAGGGGACCTACCCGCTCCCCGAGGCGGAGCTCGACCGGCTCCTCTTCCGCATCCTCCTCGGCTACCCGACGGAGGACGCGGAGGTGGAGATCCTCCGGCGCCACGGCTCGCGGCTCCCCGAGGGGCTCCCCGCGTCGCCGCTCTCGTCGGAGGCGCTCGTCGCGCTCCGGGACCGGGCGCTCCGGGTCACGATCGGCGAGGACGTCCTCCGCTACGTGACCAACGTGATCCGCGGCACGCGCTCGGACGAGCGCGTCGTCATCGGCGCCTCGCCGAGGGCGGGGGTCCAGTTCGTCCGCGCCGCGAAGGCGTCGGCGCTCCTCGACGGCCGGGACTACGTCACGCCCGAGGACGTGAAGAACCTCGCCTTCTGGGTCCTCAACCACCGGCTCCTGCTGCACCCCGAGGTCATCACGCAGCAGTACACGAGCGGACGCAACACGCTCGAGTCGGTGCTGCGCGAGATCGTCAAGGACGGGCTCCAACGGGCCGTCGTCCCCCGGTAGGCGGCCGTCGGGACGGTCGGAGGGACGCGGCGTGATCGGGCGGCGCGGCTGGGAGACGGTCGTGGCGGCGCTCGCCGCCCTCCTGCTCGGCCTCTACGCCGCGAACGCCGTCCTCGAGGTCGTCGCCGTCGCGGCGTTCGGGTTCCTCGCGAGCGAGATGCTCGTGTTCGAGCGACGGTTCGGCTCGTTCGGGCCGGACTGGTTCGACGTCACGCGGTCGCCGGGCCCCCGACGCATCCCGACCGACGGCGACCTCGCCACCTCGGTCACGGTGACGCTCCGGCACGGCCCCGCCTTCCGCGCCGAGCTGTGGGACACCGTCCCCGAGGCGTTCGACCTGCGCGAGGGGGCGACCCGGCTCTCGACCTACGCGGTCCCCGGCGAGCCGGTCCGGCTCTCCTACGTCCTGCGCCCCCGGGTCCGCGGTGGCTACCTCGTCGGACCGACGAACGTCGTCGCGACCGACGCGCTCGGCCTCTGCTACCGGGTCGCCGTCCTCGGCGAGAGCCGCGCGCTCACCGTCGTCCCCCCGACGGTCGCCGGGCGGCTCGGCCGCATCGGGGTCGCGCTGTTCACGCGGATCCAGGCCGGTCTCTCGATGCGGCGCCGCGGCTTCGGCACCGAGTTCCGGGCGCTCCGGCCCTACCAGACCTCCGACGACATCCGGCACATCGCCTGGAAGCGGTCGACGCCGACGAACCTGGTCGTCCGCGAGTTCGACCAGGAGAGCCGGCAGGAGTTCCTCGTCGTCCTCGACCTCAGCCGCGGCATGGACGCCGGCCTGTGGGGCCGCAACGCGCTCGACGTCGCCGTCGAGGCGGCGGCCCTCCTCGCGAACCTGATCGCCCGGTCGGGGGAGGACCGCGTCGGCCTCCTCACCTACGCCGACGGCGTCTACCAGTACCTGCCGCCGGGGCGCGGGCCCGGCCACTTCCGGCGGCTCTTCGACAACCTCGCGCTCGCCGCCCACCGCCCCGGCCTCAGCCCGCTCGCCGACCTCCTCGAGCAGGCGACCCGGCGGCTGGACGTCCGCACACACCTGTTCGTCTTCTCGTCGGTCGACACCGCCGGCGCCGGGCTCGACCGGGCCTACGCGAGCCTCAGGGCCCACGGGCATCGGGCCTACCTGTTCGTCCCGGACCGGGCCGGGTTCTACCCGCCGAGCCCCGAGGAGCAGGCGACGCGCGCGATGACGTGGGCCCGGGAGGAGGAGCGCGGTCGGCTCGGCCGCGCGCTCGCGACGGCGCGCTCCGTCGGCCTCACCGCCTTTCCCTACGACCGCCGTGGGGCCGGCGACCGGGTCCTGTTCGCCTACACGCAGATCCGCGCCTGGGGGACGGTCCGATGACCTCGACGTGGCTGCGAGGGCTCACCGTCGGCCCGGTGTTCGTCTTCGGGACGGCCCTGCTCGTCGGGGGCGTCGGCCCGTGGTCCGCGACCTCTCTCGTCGTCGCCGCGGTCCTCGCGCTCCCCCTCCTCGCGGCCGCGCGGCCGGCGTGGCTCGGCCGGCTGATCCTGCCGTCGATCGCGCTGTTCCTCCTCGACGGCGCCCTCACCTGGGCGATCCCCGGCTTCCCGACCGGCGGCCCGGCCGACGTGATCGCGGGGATCTTCCTCGGCCTGCCGCTCTGGTTCCTCGGAATCCTCCTCGGCTCCCCCGAGCGGCCGGGTATCGCGCTCCTCTCGCTCGCCGCCGGGCTCTTTTCGATCGTGTCGACCGGGTCGGCGCTCTCGTCGATCCCGGCGCTCCCGACCCCGACGCCGGAGGCGTTCCTGAGGGCCTGGTTCACGACCGACGGCCACCAGCTCGCGTCCTTGGGAGGCGCCCTCGCGGGCGGCGGCCTCGGCTCGGCGCCGGCCCTCCCCCTCGCGGGCTACGCCGACCCGCTGTTCGTCGCGCTCGCGTTCCTCGCGCTCGGCGGGACCCTCCTCCCCCTCCTCGGGACCGAGGACCCTCACGTGCGGCCCCCGCCGACGCCCTCGCGCCGCGACCTCGTCCCGTCGGTCCGCCGGAGCGTCGTCCCCGTCCTCTACGCGACGCGCGAGCCGGCGACGCCCCCGAGGCGCGCCTCCGTCGGCGGGCGCGCCACGGTCGGCGGCGCCGTCGTCGCGGTCGCCGTCTTCGAGGCCGTCGCCGCCTCCGCGCCGGCCTACGCCTTCTTGGTGGTCACGCTCGGCGTCGTCGCGACGCTCCTCCTGCTCGTCCGGCTCCAGCGGCCGCCACGGCCCGAGGCGGCCCCGGGCGCTCGGCCGAGGCCGGCGCGGGCGCGCGAGCTATAGGCCCGCGGACGAGCCCGAGCCGGCGTCGGCGGGACGGCCGCTCTCCGGCCGGCTCCGCTCGCGGCGGCCCCCCCGAAGGAGGTTCGCGGCCGCCGCTCCGATCGTGAGGACGATGCCGACATCGAACAGGAGGTGGAGGGCTCCCATGAACGCGCCGACGTCGAGCGGCGTCGACGACCTCGCACCGGAGAAGACCGACTCGAGCGTCGCGCGCGGGACGACCCCCGCGAGGACGGTGAACCCGAGGGCGAGGGAGCCGAGGTTCCCGGCGTTGAGGAACGTCGTCCCCGTGCCGGCGGCGATCCCCCGGCGCTCGGCCGGGACGCTCGACATCACTTCGGCCCGGTTCGGCGCGGCGAACATCCCCTGGCCGACCCCGAGGAGCCCCATCGCGAGCGCGAGGACCGGATAGGGACCGTTGGCCGGGAAGCCGACCAGGAGCGCGAAGCCGCTCACGCTGACCAGGAGCCCGGCGGTCCCGAGGTAGCGGGCCCCGGTCCGGTCCGAGACGGTCCCGCTCACGGGTCCGGCGATCGCGAAGGCGAGAGAGAGCGGCAGCAAGAGCAGGCCGGCCCGCTCGGCGCTCGTGTCGAGGACGCCCTGGAAGTAGAACACCATGATGAACGTGAAGGCGCCGCGGGCCAGCGCCGACAGGCAGGCGGCGACGTTCCCCGCGACGAACGTGCGGATGCGGAACAGCGCCAGGTCGAACATCGGGTGCGTCGACGAGCGCTCGACGACGAGGAACAGCGCGAGGAGCCCCGGGGCCGCGAGGAGGGAGGCGAGGACGAAAGGGTCGGTCCAGCCCAGGAGGGAGCCGAACGTCGCACCGACGAGGGCGAGGGTGAGCCCCGCGCCGAACGTCGCGTTGCCGGCCCAGTCGATCCGCGCGCCCCGTTCGCGCGGGTGGACCTCGACGAGGTGCGTGTAGGCCCAGACGGTCCCGAAGATGCCGACGGGGACGTTGACCCAGAAGATCGACCGCCACCCGAGCTCGGTCGTGAGGATCCCGCCGAGGACGAGGCCGAGGATCGACCCGAGGATCGCGGCGACCTGGTTGAGGCCGAGCGCGCGCCCCCGCTCGTTCGCCGGGAAGGCGTCGGTGAGGATGGCGGCGGCGTTCGACGAGAGGAACCCCGCGCCGACGCCCTGGACGACCCGGGCGGCGAGGAGCGTGCCGCCGTCGACGGCGAGGCTGGAGAGGAGCGAGCCGATCGTGAACACCGCGAAGCCGATCGTGTAGAGCCGCACGCGCCCGAACATGTCGGAGAGACGGCCGAAGGAGAGCAGGAGGGTCGTCGTGACGACGCTGTAGGCGAGGACCACCCACAGGAGGATCTCGGGGTTGGCTCCCGGGAGCTCGCGGCCGATCGTCGGTAGCGAGACGAGGACGATCGACGAGTCGAGGAGCGCCATGAACGTCCCGATCGTCGTGTTGCTGAGCACGACCCACTTTCGGTCGACCATCGTCCCTCCCGCGACGCCGTGCTACCGGGGCGAGTACTAAGGGGCGGTGCCGTCGGCCCGGGCTAGTCGAGGTCGAGCTCCGACTCGCGGAGGAGCAGGGCCCGGGCCTCGCCCGCCTCGTCGTCGGTCCGTCCCGCGTCGGTGCCGAGCATCCGCTGGTCCAGCTGTCGTGTCCTGTGATAGAGCCACTCGAACTCGTGCATGATGAGCGGGTCCCGCAGGTCGGTGCGGGCGCGGCCGATCACGTCGACGGGGTGGCGGAGCGCGTAGTAGTAGGCGGTCGTCCACGTCCCGAACCCCTCCCAGATCATCCAGCGGTCGAGGATGCGCCGGTGCGTGAGCGCGCCGATCATCTCGAAGAAGGCGGCGACCTCGAGGCTCGTGATGTCCTCGTGCTTCCCCGCGAGGAGCCGCTCGGCCATGAGGCGTCGGGCCCGCCGCATCCGTGGCGCGTCGAACCGCTCTCGGAGCGCCATCACCGAGTTCGCGCTGTTGAGGCGTCGCGAGACCTGCGTCTGCCACCAGAGGACCCCGATCGTGCCGAGCGCCACGGCCCAGGTGGCGATCGCGGTGAGCGTGGTGACGTCGAGCAGCACGCGCGCCCTCGGAGGCGACCTGGGCGCCCGACCCTCTAAAGGTCGTCGGGACACATCGCGTCGGCCCGGCCGCCCGCGTTAAGGACCCGGCCCCCTTTCGCGGCCGTGGCGCTCACGCTCGAGAGCCGCCTCGCCCTCAACACGGGGCAGACGATGCCCGTCCTCGGCCTCGGGCTCTGGCAGGTGCGGGGCCCCGACGTCGGCCCGACGGTCCAGCGCGCCCTCGAGCTCGGGTACCGGCTCTTCGACACCGCGAAACTCTACGGGAACGAGCGCGAGGTCGGCGAGGCGGTCCGCGCCTCGGGACTCCCGCGGGAAGAGCTGTTCGTCACGACGAAGCTGTGGAACGACGACCACGGGCGCGAGCGCGCCCCGGCGGCGTTCGCCGAGAGCCTCTCGAGGCTCGGCCTCGACTACGTCGACCTCTACCTCATCCACTGGCCCGCCTCCGACCGCCGCGTCGAGACGTGGAGGGCCCTCACCGAGCTCGAGGACGCGGGACGCTGCCGGAGCTTCGGCGTGAGCAACTTCACGGTGTCGCACCTCGAGGAGCTCGTCGACGCGACGGGGATCGTGCCGGCGGTCGACCAGGTCGAGCAGCACCCGTTCCGCTACGAAGCGGAGCTCGACCGGTTCTGCGCCCGCCACGGGATCGTCGTCGAGTGCTACTCGCCGCTCGCGCGCGCCCGTCGGCTCGACGACCCGACCCTCGCCGAGGTCGCGCGAGCCCACGGACGGACGGTGCCGCAGGTGATGCTTCGGTGGGGCCTCGAGCACGGGTTCGTCGTGATCCCGAAGTCGGTGCATCCCGCCCGTCTCCGCGAGAACGCCTCCGTGTTCGACTTCTCGCTCGAGCGCGAGGAGAGGCGCCGGCTCGACGCGCTCTCTCAGGGGAGCGGCCCCGACTGAGACGCCGGCCCGCACCTACGCCCGGGGTCGGGGTCGGAGTCCCCCGCAACCCCTCGGGCGACCCCCACGACGGGCCCCGAGACTCGCGCGACGTCTCACGCGCGGCCGCGCGCGTTCCCGTGCTACGAGGGGTTTAAAACGGGGGGCCGCGCAAGGACGGCTTTGCCTTGGCCTCACGACCTGTCACGGCGGGCCGCGCCGCACGCGGAGCCGATCCTCCAGACCCCGAGCCCTGGCCCGAGCCCGAGGCGGCCGTCGGACGTCGCTGGAGCGAGCACGGCGAGGTGCTACGAGAGCTCGACCGCCTCGTGTCCGACCTCGCGCCGAAGCGGTCCGAGGGCTCGCACGTCGTCGAGGCCGCGCCCGCGCCGGCCGTTGCCGAGGCCCCGGTCGGGGCGATCTTGGCGCGCGAGCCGCTCGAGGAGGTCCCCCTCGACGAGCCGCCCGCGACCCGGCCCCCGACCGACGTCGACGGGGCCCGCGACCCCGGGCCGGCGCCACGCGCGTCCCTCGAGGACGCCCCGCACGCGCCCCCGGCGGTCGAGACCCCCTACGCCGTGACGCCGTACCTCGAAGAACGCCTTCGGCTCGCGAACGTCGCCCTGGGCGGCTTCGGCGCGGGACTGGACGACCTCGACGCGAGGTCGGCGTCGCTTCGCGAGACAGCGCAGACCCTCGAGCAGGAGCTCCGGCAGGCGCAGCGGGAGCTCGACTTCCTCCGAGGCTCCGCTCGGCTCGAGGAGGAGAGGCCGCTCGCGACGGCCGCGCCGCCGCGGACCTTCGTCGACGCGGGCGTCGAGCGTCCCCCGAGCCCGCGGGTCTGGTCGACGGGTCGGGTCGCGCCCGGGGAGGGCGCGCTCCGGGGCCGGCCGATGGCGGGCGCCTTCGGCGAGTACACGACGAGCCGCTACAACCGCACGATCAGCGACCTCAAGGCGCGTCGCCGCCGTCTCGCCACGTACACGGTCGCCTTCGCGGCGCTGATCAGCACCGGGCTCCTCATCCTGACGTTCCTCGCCCGCGAGCCGATGCCGCCGCTCTACGTCGCGATCCTCCCCGCGGTCTGGATGGTCCCCGTGCCGTTCTTCCTCGCCTCCTTCCTCGGCACCCACCGGGTCCTCCGTCGCAACCATCTCAACCTGCCCGGCCCCTGATGCGGCTTCGGACGGTCCTCTTCCAGGTCACGGCGATCGGCCGGAACGTCGGCGCGCTCGACGAGTCGGTCCGCTCGGTCCTCTACTGGCTCCGCAACACGCCCGGGCTGCCGTTCCGTCCCCTCGTCTGGGTCGTCGTCGAGCCCGAGGGGTTCGCGACCTCCCCCAAGGTCTACCGCGCGCTCGAGCGCGACGGGGCCGAGGTCCTCGTCGTCCCGCGCGAGTACCGCACCCGCCTCGGGACCCGCGGGAAGGCCCGGGCCCTCCAGTACGCCTGCGACCGGCGCCGCGAGCGCGGCCTGTCGGAGCCGTGGGCCTGGGTCTACCACCAGGACGAGGAGACCTGCGTCGGCCAGGACACGCTCCTCGGCATCGCCGACTTCGTCCGGCAGAGAGAGCTCCTCGTCGGCTCGGGCGTGATCCTCTATCCGATCGACTGGGTGGGGAACCCGAGCCACGTGCAGGAGCTGACCCGCTCCTACGACGACTTCCGGGTCCTCGACTCGATGACGCTCCCCGGGAACCCGACGGCGGGGTTCCACGGCTCGCACATCCTCGTGCGCGCCGATGTCGAGGACTCGGTCGGCTGGGACGCTCGTGGCTACGCCCCCGCCGAGGACCTCACCTTCGAGATCCGGCTTAGGGCCCGCTACGGCTCGGTGTTCGGGATCCTCCGCGGGTTCGCCTACGAGAAGGGGGCCTTCGGCCTCTACGACCAGCTCCGGCAGCGTCGCCGCTGGGTCCACGGGGTCCTCTACGCGATCCTCCGCTCCCGCGAGCTCCCCGCCCGCCGCCGTCTCACGGTCCTCTACTCGGCGCTCTCGTGGTTCTCCGCGCTCCCCTCGGTGCTCGTCCTCGCGATCAGCGTGATCCTCCACCTCGGGCCGGTCCTCTACGCGACCGGGGTCTTCACCGGCTTCATCTGGGTCTCGATGATCACCGGCTACGTCGAAGGGTACCGGCTCCATCGAGAGTACGTCGTCCGACGCCACGGCTTCTGGCGTCTGTTCGCGCACGGCATCGCCGGCGCCGTCGTCGACGTCCTCGCGCCGTGGTTCGCGCTCCTGACGCGCCCGACGATGCGCGACTTCATCTCGAAGGACCGGCCGGGCGCGGCCTCGACGGCCGCGCCCGCTTCGGGCTAGGCGCTCGCGGCCGCCCCGCGCTCGGCGAGGGTCGTGAGGGCGCGGCGGACGAAGACGGCCGTCATCCGCTTGCGGTAGTCCGGCGGGAGGAACGTGTTGTGGACCGGCCGGACCGCCTTGCGGACCTCCTCGGCCAGCGTGACGGCGCGCTCCGCCGACCACAGCTCCCCCTCGAGGGGGTCGGTGAGCTCGTCGAAGCGCCGGGGATGGGTCTCGAGGCCGCCGATCGCGAGGCGGAGCCGCTGGATGCGGCCGTCATGGAGGGCGAGGAGCGCCGCGACGCCGAGCTCGGGGAAGTCGAACGACGGACGGACGCGGAGCTTCGCGTAGGTCGACGCGAGTCCCCGCGTCGCCTCGGGGAGGTGCACCGCGACGACGACCTCGCCGGGGGCGAGGTGGTGGCGGCGGATCCCGTCGCCGCCCGTGTCGTAGAGGTTGAGGACGGGGGTGCGACGGCGTCCGCGGGGTCCGGCGAGCTCGACCTCCGCGTCGACGACGGCGAGCGCGGGCGCGAGGTCCCCCGAGAACGTCGCGTAGCAGCGCTCGCGCTGGGGCACGACGTGGCACCGGTCCCCGTCGGCCTTGAGGCAGTAGCCGAGGCTCTCCCGCCACGGGAGGCTCTGGTTGAAGAAGAAGCACCGGGTCTCGACCAGGAGGTTCCCCCCGACGGTCGCGCTCGCGCGCACGAGCGGCGTTGCCACGAGCGACGCCGCCTCGTGGACCGCCGGGTAGGCGTGGCGGAGGTCAGGGTCCGCCTCGAGGTCGGCGAGCCGCGCCATCGCGCCGAGCCGGCCCTCCTGGTGCCCCTGGAGCTCGGCGATGTCCCACAACGCCACGAGGTGGGGGCGGACGTTGAGGTGCATCTTGTAGTTCGGCAGGAGGTCGGTGCCGCCCGAGAGGAGGTCGAACCCCTCGGGCCCGAGGCGCTCGGAGAGGCGGAAGAGCTCGTCGACGGAGCGGGGCCGGTGGAGCTCGAACGGGTCGAGGTGCATCAGCGCGTCCCCTTCCAGCCGGCCCCCGCGCTCCGCCGGGCGTCGATCCCCTTGAGGACCTTGTCGGGCGTCACCGGCAGGTCGGTGAAGCGGACCCCGACGGCGTCGTAGAGCGCGTTGGCGACGGCCGGCATCGTCGCGACGAGCGGGCCCTCGCCGGCCTCCTTCGCGCCGAACGGCCCCTCGGGGTCGTCCTCGCCGACGAGGAGGACCTCGACCTCGGGCATCTGCTGGGGGGTCGGGATCTTGTACTCGAGGAGGGACGGGTTCATCAGGCGGGGGCCGCGATAGCTCATCGTCTCGCCGAGGAACTGCCCGAGCGCCATGTGGATCGACCCCTCGATCTGCCCCTCGACGGCGAGGCGGTTGAGGGGCCGGCCGCAGTCGAAGGCCGCCCAGACCTTCTCGACGTCGAACAGGCCGGTCTCGACGTCGACCTCGACCTCGGCGATGTAGGCGGCGAACGAGTAGGCCGGCGAGGTGCCGGCCCGCGAGCCCTTGAAGGTCCCGCCCATCGGCGGTCCGGTGTAGGCGCCGGTGGCGACGAGCGCGCCGCTCCGCTCGATCGCCTTGTGGAGCGCCTCGAGGAAGGAGACCCCGATCTCGGGGCGGTGGCCGACCTGGTAGCGCTCGTGCGCGACGACGAGCTCGTCCTCGGGGTAGCCCGTGAGCTCGCCCGCGGCGTGGAGCAACTGCTCGACGAGGTGCTCCGCCGCCTGGCGGGCGGCGTTCCCCATCATGAAGGTGACGCGGCTCGAGTAGCTCCCGATGTCGATCGGGCTCACGTCGGAGTCGACGCGGACGACGTGCACGCGCTCGAGATCGACCCCGAGGACCTCGGCGACGATCGCGGCGAGGAGCGTGCTCGACCCCTGGCCGATGTCGGCCTGCATCGAGTGGACGGCGATCCCGCCGTCCATGTCGACCTTGAGGTGGACCGTCGACTGCGGCATCCTCGGGCTGAAGTGGATCGGGCTGTTCGACCCCGAGATGTAGAAGCCCGCCCCGAGGCCGATCCCCCGGCCGTAGGGCAGCCGGCGGAACTTCTCGCGCCAGCCGCTCCGGCTCTCGACGGCGTCGAGGCACTGTTTGAAGGAGGTCGACGTGATGCGGAACTGGTTCACCGTCGTCGAGTGCGGGGCCAGGGCGTTCCGCCGGCGCAGGTCGATCGGGTCGACCCCGAGCTGCTCGGCGAGGAGGTCCATCGCGAGCTCGACGGTGTAGCGGAGGTTCGTCCCGCCGTGGGCGCGCATCGCGCCGTTCGGCGGGCGGTTCGTGTAGACGCGGCGACCGTGGTAGCGGAAGTTCGGGACCCGGTAGGGGCCCATCGAGAGGACCCCGTTGTAGTAGGTCGTGACGGTGCCGAAGGAGCTCCACGCGCCCCCCTCGATGAGCGCCTGGATGTCGAACGCGGAGATCCGGCCCTCCGCGTCGGCGGCGATCGTCACCTCGTTCTGGACCGGGTGGCGGCCGTGGTTCGTGAGGAAGACCTCCTCGCGGTCGAACAGCAGCTTGACCGGACGCCCGGTCTCGATCGCGAGCGCGGCGCAGACGATCTCGTGCGGGAGCGGGTCGGACTTCCCCCCGAAGCCGCCGCCGACCTCGGGCTTGATGACGCGGATGCGGTGGAGCGGCCAGCCGAGCACCTCGCTCAGCGCGCGATGGAGGTAATGGGGGACCTGCGTCGCGCTCCAGACGGTGAGGCGCCCGTCGGGGGTCGCCTCGGCGATCGTCACCTGCGGCTCGGTGAAGGCATGCGTGACGCCCGCGAACGTCGCGCGGAGGTGGACCTGGGCGCGCGCGCGCGCCAGCGCGGCATCGACGTCGCCGAAATGCTGCGCCACCTCCTTCTGCACGTTGGAGCCGTTGAGCCCTCTCGCGTGGATCGGCTCGTCGACGCGCTGGAGACCGACGCGCGGGTCGACGTGCTCGGCGAGCGGCTCGTAGTCGACGCGGATCGCGCGCAGGGCGCGGTCGGCGGAGAGCTCGTCGTCGGCGGCGACGGCCGCGACGATGTCGCCGAGGTAGCGCACCTTGCCGACGGCGAGCGCCGTCTCGTCATGGGTGATCGGGAGGACCCCGAACGGCGTCGGGTAGCGGTCCCCGGTCAGGACCGCGTGGACGCCCGGCATCGACCGCGCCGCGGCGACGTCGAGCGAGCGGATCCGCGCGTGCGCGTAGGGGCTCCGCAGGAGGCGGGCGAGGAGCATCCCCGGCCGCTTCAGGTCGTCGGTGTACTCGGCGCGGCCGGTGACCTTGAGCGGCGCTTCGATGTAGGGGATCCGGCCGCCGAGCAGGCGCGTCGGCGGCGCCACGGTGCGCCGCGCCGCCGTCACGGTCCCTCGGCGGCCGCGAGGATCGCCTCGATGATCTTCGTATACCCCGTGCACCGGCACAGGTTCCCCGAGATCGCCGCGACGACCTGCTCGCGCGTCGGATGCGGGTGGTCTCGCAGGAGGGCCGTCGCGGTGAGGACGAAGCCGGGCGTGCAGAAGCCGCACTGCGTCGCGCCGTGCTCGACGAACGCGCTCTGCACGCGGCTCAGGCCGGTCGTCGGCGCGACCGCCTCGATCGTCTGGACGTGGCGCCCCGCGACCTCGTGCGCGAGGGTGAGGCAGCTCAGCGTCGGCCGCCCGTCGAGGAGGACGGTGCAGCAGCCGCAGGTCCCGAGATCGCACCCACGCTTCGTGCCGACGAGGCCGAGGTCCTCACGGAGCAGGTCGAGCAGGACCCGCTCCGCCGGCGCCTCGAGCGAGCGCTCCCTTCCGTTGAGGCGGAACGAGAACGGTCGGTGCGGCATGCCGAACGACGCGCCCCAACGGCCCGACCATCTTAAAGAACCTCACCGACAGAGACGGCCCGCTGCGCCGGCCGAGCGGCCCGGCTACGCCCGGGAGAGCCAGCTGGCGAGCGGTCGAAGGCTCTCCCAGAGCTGCCGGCCCTTCGGCGTGAGCGTGTAGGCCAGCACCGGCGGTCTCGGCTCCGGGGCCGTCACGCGACGCACGAGGCGGGAGCGCTCGAGCGCCCTCAGCGTCGACGTCAGCGTCGCCGGGCTCACGCCGTGGAGGCAACGCTGGATCGGCCCGAACCGCAGCGTGCCGTAGCGGCCGAGGAGCGACACGACGCAGACGGCCCACTTCTTGCCGACGACATCGATGAGCCCGATCGGGGGGCACGGGCACTCGAGCGCCTCGGGGCAGCAGACGGCCACTACGCGCGCACGTAGCGGGGGTTTATGACCACTTCAGGTATTGAAGTGCCGAGGGACCATGACCGACTGCTGCGCGAAGCCGTGCTGCGAAGCCCCCGCGTGCGAACCTGGCTGCTGCCCCGACTGCCCCAAGGACTGCTGTTGAGGGGTGGGGGGACCGTACTCTTCGTCTGCGTCGAGAACGCCTGCCGCTCCCTGATGGCGGAGGCCCTGTTCAACGCCCGGGCGCCGCCGGCGTGGAGGGCCCGTAGCGCCGGCACCGAGCCCGCCCCGGGACCGAACCCGAGGACGGGGCCGATGCTCGAGGAGCTCGGCGTCGCGCTCCCGGACCACCCGCCGCAGGCGATGACGGCGGAGCTCCTCGGCGAGGCGCAGGTCGTCGTCACGATGGGCTGCCTCGACTCGGACCGGTGCCCGGCGGTCCTCCTCGAGCGACGACCGCGCGACTGGGAGCTGCCCGATCCGGCGCGTCTCGACGACGCGGGGTTCCGCGCCGTCCGGGATGAGATCGCCCGGCGCGTGGCCGAGCTCCTCCGAGAGGTCGCCGGACCCCGGACGAGCTCGGGCGCGCCCGGAGCCCCCGTTTGAGCGGCGGCCCGGGGTCGGCGTCCGGCCCGGCGCTCGGGCCGGGCGCGCCCGGCCGCCGCCTCGGACTGCTCGACAAGTACCTCACGGTCTGGATCCTCGCCGCGATGGCCGGCGGCGTCGGGCTCGGGTCGCTCGACCCCGGTCTCTCCTCGGGCCTCGCCCGGCTCTCGGTCGGGACGACGAACCTCCCGATCGCGGCCGGTCTCATCGTGATGATGTACCCGCCGCTGGCCCGGGTCCGCTACGGGCAGGTCGGTCGGCTCCTCCTCGACCGCCGCCTCCTCGGCCTCTCGCTGCTCCAGAACTGGGTCGTGGGCCCGGTCCTGATGTTCGCGCTCGCGCTCGTCTTCCTCCGCGGCGAGCCGGCGCTGCTGGCGGGCGTGGTCCTCATCGGGCTCGCCCGGTGCATCGCGATGGTGATCGTCTGGAACGACCTCGCCTGCGGCGACCGCGAGTACGCCGCGGGCCTTGTCGCGCTGAACTCGGTCTTCCAGGTGCTGTTCTTCTCGACGTACGCCTACGTGTTCCTCACGGTCCTCCCCCCGAGGCTCGGCCTCGCCGGGCTCGCCGTTTCCGTCTCCCCGGCGGACGTGGCGCTCAGCGTCGCCGTCTACCTCGGCATCCCGTTCCTCCTCGGCTTCCTCACGAGCACGCTCCTTCGACGCTCGCGCGGCTCGGAGTGGTACGACACGAGGTTCTCCCCGCGGGTGGCGCCGCTCGCGCTCGCCGCGCTCCTGTTCACGATCGTCGTGATGTTCTCCCTCCGCGGCGGGGCGTTCCTTCGGCTGCCGCTCCAGGTCGTCGAGGTCGCGCTCCCGCTCGTCGTCTACTTCCTCCTGATGTTCCTCGTCTCCCTCCTGCTGGCCCGCGCGGCCGGCGCGGGCTACGAGCGCGCGACGACGCTCTCGTTCACGGCGGCGAGCAACAACTTCGAGCTCGCCATCGCCGTCGCGGTCGGCGTGTTCGGCCTCGGCTCCGGCGAGGCGTTCGCCGCGGCGATCGGCCCGCTCGTCGAGGTGCCGGTGCTGCTCTCGCTCGTCCACGTGGCGCTCTGGCTCCGGCCGCGGCTCTTCCGAGCCTCCGCGATCGGTGAGGCACCCGTGGGACCGGCGTCGCCGGGGACGTCGCTCCGTCATCGATGATCGGGGCCGGCACGGCCCCCCGAGGGGGTCGGGAGGACGCGAGCGTGGGAACGGCTGGCGGCGTCGTACGACGCCAAGCCGGGCGACACGGGAGACCTCTGGCACGGCTCCCTCATCGACCCGGGGCTCCTCGACGTCCTCGGGGAGGTGCGGCGCCTCGAGCTCCTCGACCTCGCGTGCGGCAACAGCTCCCTCAGCCGTCGGTTCGCTCGAGAGAGCGCGCGGGTTTCCGCCGTCGACGCGTCGGCACCGGTCGTCCGCCTCGCCCGCGCCCGGGAGCCGAAGGAGCCGCTCGGGATCCGCTCTCTCGTCGGCGACGCGCGCCGGCTCGACCGGCTCGAGAGCGGGGGGTTCGACGTCGTCGTGAGCGACACGGCCCTGAGGGACATCCGCGACGCCGACCGCGCGGTCGGCGAGGTCGGGCGGGGGCTCCGGCCGTCCGGCCGGTTCGTCTTCTCGATCTGCCACCCGTGCTTTGACGTGAGGTCAAGGAGCGCCGGGGAGATCGAGTACCGCGCCTTCACGACCGTCGTCTCGCGCAAGGTCCGGCGCTACCGGGAGCCCTACGAGGAGCCGGCTTCGTGCAAGGTCGGCGACGGGGCGTTCCAGGAGTCCCCGGGCTTTCCCCGGCCCCTCTCGTGGTACGTCACCGCCCTCGGCGACGCCGGGCTCGTCGTCGAGCGGTTCGAGGCGCCGGCGCCGCGGCCCGAGAGGTTCGACGGCCGTCCCCAGGCGCCGTTCGTCGCCGAGGTGCCGCTCCACCGGGTCCTCGGGGGCCGTCGGCTCGCGGACGGAGCGGGCGGTCGCGCCGTCAGCGGCCGCGGCGCCCCGGGGCGCGCACGACGAGCACGGGACACGGCGCGTCGGTGACGAGGCGGCTCGAGACGCTTCCGAGGAGGAGGCGGCCGCCGCGCGAGAGCCCTCGGGTCCCGACGACCGCGAGGTCGGCCCGCTGCTCCTCGAGATAGGCCAAGATCGCGGTGAGGGCCTCGCCGTAGCGGAGGGCGACCTGCGCCTCGGCGGCGCCCCGGCGGTGCGCCTCCTCGCGGGCCTCCTGGAGGAGCGCCGAGAGGCTCCGTCCGTCCTCCGGTCTCGGGACCATCGACTCGAGCTCGGGGTCGCGCCCGCGCGAGCCCTCGGGCAGGACGTGGAGGAGCGTGAGGCTCGCTCGGAGTCGCCCCGCGAGCTCAACGCCGGTCTCGGTGGCGCGCCGGCCGGCCGGGGAGCCGTCGACGCACGCGACGATCCGGGCGAACACGACCGCCCGGTCCATCGGCCGTCCGCTCAAAGCCTCGCGCTTTCCGACGGCGAGCCCGAAAGACGGGGCGGGGCCGTGCGGACGGAGGCCCGGTGCTTCTCGACGGGCCGTGGCGGCGCGAGGCCCCCGGAGCGGGACGGGCCGACGCGGTAAAGACTCGGGACCGCTCCCGCGGACCGTGCGCCCCCCCCGCTCCTTCGACCGCGTCGCGGAGTCGTACGACGCGACACGGCGGCTCCCCGACGCGCTCGTCGACGCGGCGACCGAGGCGCTCACGACGGCGTTCCTCCGACGCCGGGTCCTCGAGGTCGGCGTCGGGACGGGCCGTTGGGCCCGGCCGCTGCAGGCCCGAGGGGTCGCGCTCACGGGGATCGACGTGAGCGCCCGGATGCTCGCCGTCGGCCGGGCCCAGGGACTCGACGACGTCGCGCGGGCCGACGTCCGCCGGCTTCCGTTCCGCGACGGCGCGTTCGGCGCGGCGCTCGCGAGCCATGTGCTCCACCTCGTCCCCGAGTGGCCGCGGGCCCTCGCAGAGGTCGCCCGCGTGACGCGGGGTCGCCTCTGGAGCGTCCTCGAGCACGGCACGGAGCGGCCGGACCTCACGGGCGAGTACCTCGCGCGCGTCGCCCGCCACGGCGGCCGCCGCGGGCCGGTGGGACTTCCCGAGCGCGAGCTGGGCGGGCGCCTCGCTCCCGACGACGTCCGAGCCGTCGGGGAGGCCTCCTGGACCGTCCCGGCGCGCGAGCGGCTCGCCCAGCTCGAGGCCCGCTGCTTCAGCCACACGTGGGAGCCGCCCGAGGCGCTCCACCGGGCCGTCGTCGAGGAGCTGCGCGCGCAGCACGGCGAGGGCGAGGTGACGGTCGCGCGGAGCCTCGAGCTCGCGGCGTGGGACACGAGGGCCCTCGCCGCCCTCGCCGCACGCGCGCTCGCGGAGGGCGTCGGCGCGCCGGAGCGTCCGCCGCGCCCGGGGTCCGCCTAGGGCGCGAGGCCGGTCACGCGCCCGTCGTCACCGAGGTCGATCGTCTCGGCGAGCGGGCGCGCGGGGAGCCCGGGCATCGTCTCGATCTCGCCGAGGTAGGCGACCGTGAACCCGGCCCCGGCGGCCCGCCAGAGACGGCGGACCGTGGGCGTGTAGCCGCTGGGCCGTCCGACACGGTGCGGGTCGTCGCTCAGCGAGAGCGGTGTCTTCGCGACGCAGACGGGGCCCGACGCCTCGCCGATCGCCTCGAGGTGCTCGAGCTCCTGCCGGGCCTCTTGAGAGAGCGCGACCCCGTCGGCGCCGTAGAGGCGGCGCGCGAGCGTCGTGAGGGCCTCCTCGAGGCGCGCGCCCTCGGGGTAGAGGGGACGGCCGTGGCGCCCCTCGGCCGTCGCGGCGACGACGAGCGCGGCGAGCTCGCGGGCGCCGGCCGCGCCGTCGGCGAAGGCCGTCGAGGCGGCCAGCGGCACGCCCTCTCGGTCGGCGAACCGTTCGAGGACCGCCGCCTCCTCGGGGGTGTCGCCAGGGAACCGGTTGAGGGCCAGGACCGGCGTGAGGTCGAGGGCGCGGACGTTCGCAAGATGCTGGGAGAGGTTCGCGAGACCCCGCTCGACGGCGGCGACGTCGGCGTGGTGCTCCGGGTCGGCGGCGCCACCCTGCCGCCGCAGGCCCCGGACGGTCACGATGACGACGGCCGCGTCGACGGAGTAGCCGGCCGACCGCGCCACGATGTCGACGAACTTCTCGGCCCCGAGCTCGGTCGAGAAGCCCGCCTCGACGACGGCGTAGTCGGCCGTCGCGAGGGCGAGGTCGATCGCGAGCCGGCTCGCCGTCCCATGGGCGATGTTCGCGAACGGGCCGCCGTGGACGAGCGCCGGCGTGCCGTCGGAGGTCTGCACGAGGTTCGGCTCGACGGCCCGTCGCAGCAGTGTCGCCATCGCCCCGACGGCCGAGAGGTCGCGGGCCCGGAGCGGGATCCCTCCGGCCCGCACGCCGAGAAGGATGCGGCCGAGGCGCGCCTTGAGGTCCGGCACACCGGACGCGAGCGCGTGGATCGCCGTGACCTCGGAGGCCGCGGCGATGACGAAGCTGCTCTCTCGCGCGAGGTCGCGGCCTCCGCCGGTGACGCCGACGACGACCCGCCGGAGGGCCCGGTCCTCAAGGTCGAGGGTCCGCGGCCACACCAGGGAGCTCCGCTCGATCGCGAGGACGTTGCCGTAGTGGAGGTGGTTGTCGATCAGCGCGGCGAGCAGGTTGTGCGCGTTCGTGACGGCCTCGAGGTCGCCCGTGAACCCGAGGTTGATCTCCTGCGCGGGCTCGACGGTCGCGCGTCCGCCGCCGGCCGCGCCGCCCTTGAGGCCGAAGACCGGGCCGAGCGACGGCTGGCGCAGGCAGACGACGGCCTTGTGGCCCAAGGCGCGGAGCGCCATCGCGAGGCCGATCGAGGTGACCGTCTTCCCCTCGCCGTGGCTCGTCGGCGTCATCGCGGTGACGAGGACGAGGCGCCCGCGGCGCCCCGAAGCGGTCCTCGCGCGCACGGTCGCGAGCGGGACCTTCGCGACCTCGTCGCCGAGCCGACGGAGCTCCGCGCCGTCGAGGCCGAGCTCGCGACCCACCTCGTCGACCGCCCGCATCGGCGGGCGCCAACCGCGACGCGGATAAGCGGTTGCCGGCCCGAGCGCGCGGGGCCTCGGGAGCCGAAAGGAATACCTCCGAGCCCCCGGTCCCCCCGACGATGGCGGCGCCGGCCCCCCCCGTCGTGACGGGGGTCCTCTACGTCGACCCGCTCTCCGTGCTCACCTGGGGGCTCCAGCCCGCGCTAAGGAGGGTCCGGGAGGTCTACCGAGGGTCGGTGTCGCTCGAGCTCCGGCCGGGCGGCGCGTTCGAAGACCTGGCGCGGTTCCGTCGCGAGATGCGGCTCGAGGGTGCGGCCCTCGGCGAGTGGCTCGCTCGAGCCATCGCGCGGACGGGCAACCCGGTCGACCCCGAGTGCCTCGACCGGGGGCGCGTCACCTCGAGCTACCCCGCCTGCCGCGCCGTGCTCGCGGCGCTCCACCTCGACGAGGGGCGGGGCGAGCGCTACCTGCGCCGCTTGCTGGAGTACCTGCTCATCCGCGGCGCGCCGGCCGACCCCGAGGTCCTCCGGCAGTGCGCCCGCGACGTCGGCCTCGACCCGGGACGGCTCACCGACGCCGCGGAGGCGCCCGAGACGGCCGAGGCGTTCACCCGGTACCGGGGCGAGATGGCGCGCGACCGGGCGACGTTCGAGGAGGTCGACTGGCGGTCGGCGACCGGCGGGCACGCGCGCGTCGTCGGCGAGTTCCGCGCCCGCCGGCACGAGGAGGCGATCGACCGGCTCGCGCCCGGCCTCCCCCAGCATCGGCCGGCCGGCGTCGCCGAGTACGTGGGCCGGTGGACCGACCTGGTCCCCGCGCGCGAGGTCGCCGAGGTCTTCGGGTGGAGCGACGCCGAGGCCGAGCACGAGCTCGAGCAGCTCTGGCGCCGCGGCGAGGTCGAGCGCTGGTCCTACGCCGGCGCGGCGTTCTGGACCGGCCCCCACCGGCCGGGCCGCCGCGGGCCGGGTCCCTAGAGCCCGGGTGCGCTCCGGTCGTGCGCTAGCGTTCTACCCCCTCTCGCGCTCGCTCGCGCGTGGAGCGGAACATTCGGCTGCTCGCGGGCTCGACCGCGATCCGCTCGCTCGGGGTCGCGCTCTACGCCCCGTTCCTGGCGCTGTTCCTGCGCAACGTCCTCGGCCTCGCCTACGACGAGATCGGCCTCCTCCTCTTCCTCACGGGGCTCATCGCGCTCCCCGCCGGGCTCGCCGGCGGCCTCCTCACCGACCGTGTCGGCCGCCGGCGCCTCATCCTCTGGGGCCTCGCCGGCGAGGCGGTCGCGACGCTCGGGCTCGCCTACGCGTTCGCCCAGCGCTCGCTCCCGGAGGCGATCGCCGCGGCGACGGTCGGCGGGATCATCGCGACCGCCGCGGGCCCGGCGGGCGCGGCCTACCTGGCCGACCTCGTCACGGGCGCCGAGCGGACGCGCGGCTACACGGCGTTCCGGATCGGCTTTAACGCGGGCTACTCCGCCGGCGTCACGATGGGGGGCCTGCTCGTCTCCTCGGTGGGGTTCGCCGGCTCGGTGGGCCTCGCCGCCCTCCTCATCGGCGGGGCGGCCGTGCTGCTCGGCCTCCTTCTGGACCCGACGCCCTACGACCGGGCGCTCGAGGGGTCCCCCGGGCGTCGGCCGACCGGCCCCGGTCCTTTGGCGTCGGGCCCGCCCGGCCGCTCGACGACGGAGAGCCTCCGCCTCCTCGTGCGCGACCGCGCCGGGCTCGAGGTGATGGTCGCGATCGTCCTCGCGTCGCTCACGCTCGGGCAGTGGTCGGTGACGTTGCCGCTCTACGCGCACAACGTGCTCGGCGTCTCCTACACGGTCCTCGGCCTCGGGCTCGCCCTGAACGGGCTCCTCGTCGTCTTCGGCCAGGCGCCGATGACGGGGCGCGCGGTCGGACAGCGGCACACGACCCTCGCCGTCGGAGGGATCCTCCTCTACGTCGTCGCCTTCCTCGGCCTCGGCGTCGCCGCCCGGTTCTCGTGGTACCCCGAGGAGGTCTTCTTCGTCGCGATCGCGGTGCTGACGCTCGGCGAGAACCTCGAGGCGATCCCGCAGATGACGCTCCCCTCGAACCTCGCCCCACCGGGCGAGGTCGGCGCCTACAACGGGGCGTTCGGTGTCGCGGGCGGGATCGGGTACCTCTCGGCGATCCTCCTCGGGGGCTTCGTGCTCCAGCTCGCCCCCGACCCGCTCGTGGTCTGGGTCCTCCTGGTCCTCCCCGCGGTGCCGGCCGCGATCCTGTTCCGGCACGTCGCGAGCCGGCTGCCCGACGCCGCCAACCGCGCCTGAGCGGCCGTCCTCTTGTAGCCGGCCTTCGTGCCGGCTCCGTGCGCGACGGCCCCTCGAGGCGCTCTCGCCCCGTCGAGGTCGAGGCGGGGGAGCTGTTCGTCGAGGAGGCCGGCGACGGTCCCGCCGTGGTCCTCTCGCACGGTGGCCTCACCGACCGGCATCTGTGGGACGAGCTGTTCGCCTCGCTCGCTCGCGACCACCACGCCGTGCGCTACGACCTTCGAGGCCACGGCGCCTCGACGACGGGCGCCGTCGCCTACCGGCCGTACGAGGACCTCGCCGCGGTCCTCGACGCGTTGGGCCTCGCGCGCGCGGACCTCCTCGGGCACGCCCAAGGCGCCGGGGCGTCGCTCGACCTCGCGCTCACCGCGCCCGAGCGGGCCAATCGCCTCGTGCTCGTGGCGCCCGTGCTGGACGGGGCCGGGCCGACGGAGCCGGACGAGAGGGCCCGGCTCGAGGCGCTCGGCCGGCGCGTCGCCTCGGCCTACGAGCGGGGGGAGTTCGCGAGAGCCTCGGTGGAGCTCCACCAGGTCTGGTCGGTCGGCGACGGCCGGAGCGGGGCGGCGCTCCCCGCGGGTGCCTACGAGAGGCTCCTCGCGATGACCGAGGCCGACCTCGAACGACCTCTCGGGGAGTCGGGGGCCCGGGCCGTCGGACCCGTCCCGCCGTCCGTCGGCCGGCTCCGGGAGCTCGCGGCGCCGACGCTCGTCGTCGTCGGGGAGCGGGACCTCGGGTTCGTGCGCGCGACCGCCGAGCGGATCTCGAGAGAGGCGCGAACGGCCCGCCGGGTCGTCCTCGACGGGGCGGCGCACCACCTGCCCCTCGAGCGGCCGGAGGAGCTCGAGCGGCTCGTCCGGACGTTCCTCGACGCCCCCGGACGGGACGAGGGCGCCGCTACAGGTCCTTGAGCAGCCGCTCGATGTCCTGGCCGACGGACTCGAGCTCCTTGGCGACCTTGTGGACCGCCTTCTTCGCGGTCGTCGACGGGTCCTTGGCCGCCTCGGAGGCGCGCTCGGCGAGACGCTTGGAGAGCCGGGCCGAGGCGGCGGCGAGGTCCTTGGCCGCCTTCTCGGTGTCGCGGAGGAGGTCGTCGACGGGGGAGCCGGCCGTGGCCCGGCCCGCGGAGGGCGGAGGGGGCGGCGGCACGAGCGGCGCGTGGCACGCCGAGCAGGTCGCGTTCGTCGGGGGGTTCTCCGATCCACAGGAGGGGCAGTGCATCGTCGCCTCGCGGCCTTCGGGGCCGTGTGTACGAAGCCCGGCGCCGCAGATAGCCCTGCCGACCGGGACAACCGTTAGTACCGGCCCGGGCTCCGGCGCTCTCGAGGACGACGATGTCGCGGCTCGACTACCAGGCGGTGGCGCCCGAGGCGACCAAGGGGCTCGTCGAGATCGCGCGGTGGGTCCGGGCCGGCTCGCTCGCGCCCGGGCTCGTCGAGCTCGCCAAGCTCCGCGCCTCGCAGATGAACGGCTGTGCCTACTGCCTCGACGTCCACGCGACCCGCGCCCGGCGCTTCGGCGTGACGCAGGCCCAGCTCGACACGGTCGCCGGCTGGCCCGAGTCGACGGTCTTCTCCGAGACGGAGCGCGCCGCGCTCGCCTGGACCGAGGCGCTCACGCGGCTCGACGAGGGCCACGTCCCCGACGACGTCTGGGCGCTCGTCCGGGCCCGCTTTTCGGAGCGGGAGATCGTCGAGCTCAGCCTCGCGGTCGTCGAGATCAACGCCTGGAACCGTCTCCAGGTGGCGTTCCGGCGGCCCCCCGAGTTCGAGCGGTCGGCGCCGGGAGCCCGGTAGGGCCGGGTCCGGGCCCCCGTGGGCGGACCCCGACGCCGCCCGGGCCCGTCCCGGGGGTGGGAATCAGGGAAGCCGCCTAGTAGGGGCGGCCCGTGGGTCTCGACCGCGATGGTGCACCGGCTCGCCCCCCGAACCGCCCGACGCCCCGCCGTCCGAGCGCTCTTCGCCGCCTTGGTCGCCCTCGCGGTCGCGGCGGGCGGGGCCGGCCCCGCGCTCGCGGTGAGCGCGCCCCGCGCCGCGGCCGCGGGGACGACGTTCCTCAACCTCTCGGCGACGAACCTGCTCAGCTTCGTCCCGGCGACGTTGACGGTGACCGCGAACGCCCCGGTCGTCCTGCGGATCACGCAGGCCGCCGACTTCGAGCACACGTTCACGCTCTCCTCTGTCGCGAACGTAACGCTCCCCGACACCGACACGGCGGCGCAGGTCTACGCGTTCTTCACGGCCCACCCGCCCTTGGTGAACCTCAGCCTCGGCTCGGTCGCGGGGGCCGTTCTCTACGCGAACTTCACCGCCCCGCCGACGGGCAGCTACGAGTTCCTCTGCGAGGCCCCCGGCCACTTCCAGGCCGGCATGCACGGGGAGCTCGTCTCCGGGAGCGGGACCACCTCCCACGCGAGCTCGCTCACGGCGAATGAGGAGCTCGTCGTCACGCTCGTCGTCGTCGTCGCGATCGTCGCCGTCGTCGCGCTCTTCCTGAGAGCCCGCCGGCGGGGCTCGACGGCGGGGCCCCCGCCGCCGGCCGCCTAAGGGGTCGGCGCCGCGCCCGGCTCGGCCGCCGGGCTCGGCTCCCCCGAGGACGTCACCGCGCGGGCGGGGCTCCGCAGGGCGGCCGAGAGCGCGAGGCAGGCGAGCCCCAACAGGGCGATCAGGCCGAAGATCCCCGCGAACGCCTCCGACGACGGACCGACGACGCGCAGGTTCTCGACCGGGCTCACGGCGAAGATCACGGTCGTCGTGAGGCTGGCGAGGAGCGTGCCGGCGAGGACGGGCCCGATCGCGGTGCCGAGGTTGCGGAACGTCTGGTTCATCCCCGTCTGGACGCCCGTCTCACCGGGCCGCGAGGAGACGACGACGAGGTTCGTCATCGCGATGTAGATCGTGATGACGCCCGTGAGGACCGGGATCGGGCCGACGATCAGGTCGAGGACGGTCGTGTTGAAGAGGGCGAGGAAGGCGCCGCCGACGGCGAGGAGGACGCCGCCCAGGAGCATCGCCGGCTTCGGGCCGCGTCGGGCGATGAGGCGGCCGGTGAGCGGCGCGGCGGCCATGTTCACGAGCGTCGTCGGGATGCTGTAGAGGCCGAAGTCGAGCGCGGTCTTCCCGAGCCCGAACGGCGTCGGGCTCTCCGCCCGCGCGACGACGCCCACGAACAGCAGGAACATCGCGATCCCGGCCGCGAACCCGGCGACGTTCACGAGCAGCACGTTGCGCTCCCGGAGCTTCGCGAAGGCGACGATCGGGAGCGCCGTGGCCCGCTCGATGAGGACGAAGGCGACGAGGCTGAGGAGCGCGCCGACGAACAGCTCGGGCGTGCCGAACGGGACGCCCGCGAAGCTCCCGCCATGCCAGTCTCCCCAGCCCCAGGTCGGCCCCTCGGTGAGGCCGACCAAGAACAGCGTCAGCGCGAGGGCGAGCGACGCGGCCCCCGGCACGTCGACGGGCTCGGAGCGCCGGACCCTCGACTCCTCGAGGATCGTCACCGTGAGGACGAGGAGCGCGAACGCGACGGGGATCACCGTGTGGTAGGTGAACTGCCAGCCGAACGTCTGCGTGAGGTAGGCGCCCCCGAGGAGACCGATGGAGGCGCCGGCGGAGAACATCGCGGAGACGATCCCCTGCGCCGGGGCGATCCGGTCCTTGGGGAACTCCTCGCCGATCAGCGCGAAGGCGAGCGGGAACATCGCCATGCCGGTCCCCTGCACGGCCCGGATCCCGATCAGGAGGTAGAGCTCGTTCCCCCGGCTCATCCCGAGGAGGTCGCCGAGGTTCGGCGAGAACCCGGCGAGCGAGACCGCCACGAAGTAGACCGAGAGGATCGCGACGAGGACGCGCTTCTTCCCGTAGATGTCGCCGAGCTTCCCGGCGATGGGCGTGAAGGCGACCCCGACGAGCAGGTAGGCCGAGAGGATCCAGGTCACCGTCGAGAACGGCGCGTTGTCGAAGAACGTCCGGAACTGGCCGAGGCCGGGGACGATCATCGTCTCGACGTACATCACCATCAGCGCCGCGGCGGAGAGGATGATGAGCACCGCCCTCTCGCGACCGGGGTCGAGCCGGTGGGCGTCGTCGACGGGACTCTCGAGCATGCGCTCCCACGCCGCCGGCGTCGCCCGAGCGAGGCGTCGCCGCCCCTCGCGGTAGGTCGGGGGCTTATCAGCGCTTCGCGCGCGCCCGGCCGATCCTGCGGGCCGCGGCGACCGGAGCGGCGTCCGTCGGTCGGACCCCAAGGTAGAGACCCCGGTCCTCGTACGGCCTCCCCACGAGGACCCGCGCGCGGAACCCGGCGCGCGCGAAGGAGCCGAGGAGCTCTTCCCGCGGGACGAGCGCGTTCACGTGCCGCTCGGCGACGTGCCGGATCCGCCCGCCCTCCTCCGCGACGAGGTAGTGCATCTCGAGGTAGCTCCGGTCGCGCCGGCGCGTCGTGAGCGACAGCCTCGCGACCTTCACGTCCGGCCCGTCGTAGGTGAGGAGGTGGGGATGCGTGCCGCGGAACCGCTCGGGGAGGATCCACCCCTCGACAAGGAGCAGGCCGCCCGGCACGAGATGGTCGTAGAACCTCCGGAGCGCCCGGTCGCGGTCCCGCCGGGTGAGCAGGTAGCCGATCGCGCTGAAGAGGCAGACGATGACGTCGAACCGCTCGCCGAGGTCGAGCGAGCGCATGTCCGCCCGCCAGAGGGGAACGCGGGGGCCGAGGCGGCGGCGCGCGACGCGAAGCATCGCGGCGCTCGCGTCGACGCCACTCACCTCGAAGTAGCGTCGGAACGCCTCGAGATGCCGCCCCGTGCCGCAGCCGACGTCGAGGAGGCGACGGGCCCCGGCGGGGCCGTAGCGCCGGATGTGCGGGAGGAGTACGTCGACGTCCCGGGCGTAGTCCTTGAACGAGTAGATCCGGTCGTAGTACTCCGCGAGCGTCCCGTAGAGAGCCACGCCGGTCACAAACGGGCAGCGCGAAGCTCGGGATAGCCCTGACCGCACACCCTCGCGGGAGAGGCCCTGAAACCCTTTCCGTGCCGTTGCGTCCGGCCCTCGTGGCCGGCGCACCGAGGTTCGCGCGCGCCGACGGCCTCACGCTCGTCGCGCTCGGCGGGCTCTGGGGCTCGGCGTTCGTCGCGATCCGGGCCGGTCTGCTCGCGGGAGCCCCTCCGTTCCTCTACGCCGACCTTCGGTTCGTGCTCGCCGCACTGGCCTCGCTCGCGCTCGCCGTCGGGCTCCGTGTCCCGCGTCCCTCCCGCCAGCTCCTCCTGCGGGCGGCGCTCCTGGGCGGCCTCTCGCTCGTCGGAGGCTACTCGATCCTCGTCTACTGGGGCGAGACCACGACGGGCGGCGGGCTCTCGGCGATCCTCGTCGCGACGGTCCCCCTCTGGAGCGGGGTGGTCGGGCACCGGGCGCTCCCGGGGGAGCGGTTCGGAGGGCTCGGCTGGCTGGGCATCCTCGTCGGGTTCGTCGGCGTCGTCCTCCTCCTCCTGCCCGGGCTCTCGCCCGGGGCGTTCGGCGCGACGCTCGGGGCCGTCGCGATCGTCGGCGCCGCGCTGCTGTTCTCCGGCGGGTCGGTGCTCCTCCGACGCCTCGGGGGCGGACCCGAGGGCCTGTGGAGCCTCTCCGCCCAGTTCGCCGCCGCGGCCCTCGTCATCCTCCCCTTCACGCTCGCCTCCGAGCCGCTCGCCCTTCCGGTGACGCCGCTCGTCCTCGGCACGCTCCTGTACCTGGCCCTCGGCTCCTCGGTGCTCGGCTTTCTTCTCTACTTCCGGCTCCACCACCGGGTCGGGCCGGCCCGGGCGAGCTTCGTCACCTATGTGAGCCCGGTCGCGGGGCTCCTCCTCGGCGCCCTCCTGCTCGGCGAGCCGGTCTCGGTCCTCGAGATCGGCGGCTTCGCCCTCATCGTCCTCGGGATCCTCCTGCTCCGCCGCGAGGGGCGGCGGCCCGTCGCGCCCTCGAGTCCCTCGCCGACCCCGTCACGCCCGTCGTAGCCCTCTCGGCCCCGGCCCTCGCCCTCGAGGACGGTACCGGGCCGGCCGGTCGGCCCTTTCGGAGCGGCGGCGTTGGGGGTGGGCGCGCGACCGCGCCGACGCCCCGTCGGGCCGGGCCGAGGCCGCTTTACCCTGTCGCGCCGTAGGTGGGGGGATGGCGACCGTTCGACGCGAGGCGCTCGTGCCGAAGGGCGCCGTCTGCTTCGGCTGCAACCAGCCGTTCGAGGGGAACCCCGTGGGACTCCAGTTCGAGACCGACCTCCTCGACCCCGCCCATACGGCGGAGCTGCGGGGCCTCTACTTCCACCCGGGTCACCTCTACCACTACGCGAAGCGCCGCGGGTGGGCTCGACTGGTCGCCTACCTCGCCGAGCACGGACCCCGCGAGTACTGAGGCCGGTCGCCCTCGGGGCCGGACGGGCCGTCGGAGGGGGCGTTTCAGTCCCTCCGGGCCGGGCTTGATATCGGGCGAGCTCTCGCCCTCACCATGCCCGCCCAGAAGAGCCCCAAGACGTCCGAGCCCGCCCTCTCCGTCGCGAGCGTCGCCGTGATGGTCTCCGACCGGGAGCGCGCCCGCCGCTGGTACACCGAGAAGCTCGGCCTCGAGGTCCTCGCCGACAGGGAGCATTGGCTCACCGTCGGCCGACCGGACCACGGGGGACGGATCCACCTCTGCCTCGGCGCGGAGCTCGGGGACGGGTTCCCCCTCGAGCCGGGGAACACGGGGATCCTCCTGGTCGTCCCCGGGGACCTTCGAGAGACCTACGAGCGCCTCAAAGCGCGCGGGGTCACGTTCGGCCATCCCCCGGTCGAGCACCCCTGGGGCTGGGACGCCGAGGTCAAGGACCCCGACGGGAACCTCCTCCTGCTGATGTCGGAGGCCTGAGGCGGCGACCCTCGGGCCGTAGCCTTCCCGGCTCCGGCCCGAGAATCCGGACGGAACGATTAAGACACGGACCCGGGTGGTCCGGCGAGCCTTGGGCCCCATGTCGAGAGATCCGCACTCCGTGCGCCGCCGTCCGAACCTCCTCGCGACGCTCGTCGTCGCCGCGATCACGCTGACGGGGGGCCTCACCTTCGTCGCGCCGGTGGCCGCGGCCGCGGGGGCGCTCCATCCGTTCCTCCTCCGTCCCTCGGTCACCAGCTTCTCGACGGAGACCTGCTCGACGACCGGGCTCTGCCCGTCGGCGGTCCTCAGCGCCTACGGCCTGGGCCCGCTCCTCGTCAACTCGACGATGAACGGCACGGGCCAGTCGATCGCCATCGTCGACGCCTGCGGCGACAGCGCGATCACGACGGACGTCGCGACGTTCGACACGGCGAACCACCTTCCGGCGATCCACCTCACCGTCTACCAGCCGCAGGGGACGCCGTGCTCGAACCCGACCGGCTGGGGTGTCGAGACCGCGCTCGACGTCGAGTGGGCCCACGTCATCGCGCCCGGCGCGAACATCCACCTCATCGAGGCGGCGTCGGCGAGCACCTCGAACCTCTACGGCGCCTGGAACTACTCGCTCGCCAACAGCCTCGGCAACGAGATCTCGAACAGCTGGGGCGGGAGCGGGAACTGCCCGTCCGTCGCCCAGAAGCTCCTCACGTCCGCCACGAAGGCGCACGTGACGATCCTCGCCTCGGCGGGGGACAGCGGCGCCTGGGGCTCGGGGATGCACCTCACCGCCCAGCAGCCGGCCGACTGCCAGAGCGTCGTCGCCGTCGGCGGGACGACGCTCAACGTCGTCAACGCGAGCGGCGGCTACAAGAGCGAGGCGGCCTGGAGCGGGAGCGGCGGCGGCTACACGCCCCACACGAAGGAGCCGACCTACGAGTCGAAGGCGAACATCACCGACAGCTACGCCGAGCTCGCCAAGCCGGACGTCGCGGCGGTCGCGGACCCGACCACGGGCGTCTGGGTCTACAACGCCGCGGCCGGGGGCTGGTTCGTGGTCGGCGGCACGAGCGTCGCCTGCCCGATCTGGGCCGCCTACCTCTCCGACGTGAACTCCTGGCGGGCCGCGAACACCTACCACGCGCTCGGCGCGGTCGACTCCTACCTCTACCTCAACGTCTACGGGGTCAACGGCAAGCTCGCGAGCTACACGAAGACGTTCCACGACGTCACCTCGGGCAGCAACGGCTGGAGCGCGGGGACGGGCTGGGACGCCGCGACGGGGCTGGGCAGCTTCCAGGGCTACGCGCTCGCGAAACTGCTCGCGAACGCGGCGACGGCCTGAGCGGGCCTTCGGGCCCCCAACGCTAAGTCGCGCGCGCGGCTCCGGGTGGCGATGCCGCTCGGGCACGACGCCGCGCTCGCCTGGCTCGCGAGGTGGGACCGCCAGCAGGAGCGCTACCTTCCCGAGCGGGAGGAGCGGTTCCGAACGATGCTCGACCTCGTCGAGGCCGCCGTCCCGACGCCCGCGTTCGACGCGCTGGACCTCGCCTGCGGCCCGGGGTCGGTCTCCCAGCGCCTCCTCGATCGGTTCCCCGAGGCCCGCGTGACGGCGATCGACTTCGACCCGGTCCTCCTCGCGATCGGCCGGGCGGCCCGCGCAGGACCCGAGCCGCGGCTTCGCTGGGTCGAGGGGGACCTGCGCACGCCCGAGTGGGATCGAGCGCTCGGCGAGGATCGGTTCGACGTCGTCCTCACGACGACGGCGCTCCACTGGCTCGACCCGCCGACGCTCGCGCGCCTCTACGCGGACCTCGCGCGCCGCCTTCGCCCTCGCGGCCTCTTCCTCAACGGCGATGAGATCCGCACGACCGAGCCGGCGGGCCTCACCCCCCTCACGGAGCGGGTGCGAGAGCAGGCCCGGGAGCGTCGTCACCGCGACGGCGCCGTTGAGGACTGGGACGTCTGGTGGTCTCGCGTCGCCGCCGAGCCCGGCCTCTCGAGCGAGCTCGCGCTCCGGCGCGAGCGGTTCCCCAAGGAGCACAAGGACGAGCAGAAGACCTCCCTCGAGGCGCACCAGGCCGCGCTCCGCGCCGCCGGTTTCGGGGAGGTCGGGGTCCTCTACCAGCGCTTTGACGACCGCATCCTCGTCGCGCTCCGGTAGGACCGGGGCGCGGCGCCCGGCACGGCGCGGGGCGGCCCGCTACCGTTCGGGCGGGGGCAGCGTGTCCGGCTCGAACTCCGTGGGCGTCTCCGACCAGGCCGGCACCGCGTAGCACAACGGCCGGAGGCCCTCCCGACGCGCCGCCTCTCGGGCCCGCCCCGTCCGGTACGTCACGGTCGCGACCACCGCCGTGATCACGAGCGTCGCGGCGAGGTAGGCCAGCGGGAACCAGCCGCCGAGCCCGCTCCCGGCCGCCGACGGGCCCGCGGCGCCCGCGCCCGAGAGGCCGCCCGGGGCGCCGGCGACCTTCACCGTCGTCGTCGCCACGGCCGTCGCGCCACGGGCGTCGGCGACGGTCACGGAGACCGCGAGCGGCCCCGAGGCGGTCGCGAGACAGGAGAGCGCCGACGCGGAGACGCCCGTACAGCTCGAGACGTCCCCGGACCACTCGTAGGAGTACGGGGCCGAGCCGCCGGTCGCCGACGCGGAGATCGTGACCGTCTGCCCCGCGCTCGGCTCGGCCGGCGAGACCGACAGCGCGACGGCGAGCGCCGGCGGGGCGACCGAGACGGTCAGCGCCGCGCTCGCGGTGTAGCCGAGCTGGTCGGTGACCGTCGTCGTGACGACGAACGCGCCGGGGGCGAGGAACGTGTGGCCGGCCGTCGGCCCGGTCGCGGCGGCGCTCCCGTCCCCGAAGTTCCAGGAGACGTTGTACGGACCCACGCCGCCCGAGGGGGCGACGGAGAAGTCGTCGGGGTGCCCCGGGGCGATCGCCGCCGCCGTCGCTGAGAGGACGGCCGCGAGCGGGTCGAGGTAGACGAACGTGCCGCCGCGGAAGCCGACCGGGGCGAACCCGCCGAAGAGGACGAGGTACCCCGCGCTCGTGTCGAACGACGCCGAGACCGCCGACCGGGGGCCCGGCGAGGTCGTCGAGTTCTCGGGGACGGCGCTCCAGCCGCCGTGCGAGAAGGTCCAGGTGTCCGACAGCACGGCCCCGTTGCTCCCGCCGTAGAGGAAGGCGGCGGAGCGCCCGGGGTCGTAGGCCATCGCTGCGTCGTCACGCGCCGCCGGGGCGACGCCCGCGCTCCGCGTGAGGTTCCACCAGCGGCCCCCGTCGAACGACCAGGTGTCGTTGCAGTAGAGCCCGCACGTCCCGGTGCCGCCGAACAGGACGGCGACCGCGTCGACGGCGTCGTAGGCGAAGCCGGCGAGGCTCCGGGGCGCCGGGCCGACGCCGAGCGAGGCGGTGAGGTTCGTCCACCGGTTCCCGGCGAAGCTCCACGTGTCGCCGAGCGCGGCGCCGGTGGCGCTCGTGCCGCCGAAGAGGATCAGGCTCGAGGTGGCGACGTCGTAGACCAGGGAGGCGCCGGAGCGCGCCGGCGGGGCGGGCCCGGCGACCGCCGACCAGGCGCCGTTCGAGAAGACCCAGGTGTCGTTGAAGGCGCCGCTCCCCGACGTCCCGCCGAAGACCACGACGCCCCCGACGATCGGGTCATAGGCCGCGGCGGCGCGGTACCGCGCGGGCGGTGAGAGCGAGAGCGTCGGGGTGAGGTTCGTCCAGAGACCCCCCTCGAGCTTCCAGGTGTCGGCCGCCGGGCACAGCTTGGGCCGGCAGCCGCCGTAGAGGAGCGTGTAGCCGTCGTGGGCGTCGTCGGCGAGCACGGGGTCGTTGCGCGTCGCCGGGGACGCGGCGTGGAACGGGAGATGGTACCAGCCCTCGGGCGGGGCCGTCGACGAGACGGCGGTCGGCGTCGCGGGCGCGCCGAGCGCGCCCGGCACGAGCAGCACCACGACGACGAGACCGACGAGCGCTCCGAGGACGGGCGCGGGGAAGCGGTTCTCCCGGGCCGAACGTACGGGAGGGGGAGAAGTACGCATGCATGCGGATTGGCCCCACGGGCCATTTGAAGGTTCCGGCTTATTTTGTACGCTCCGGCGACGCGCTCGCGGCCGCGACGCGCGGGGCCGCTACCGGTTCGAGCGGAGCCGCCGGAGGAGAAGCTCGGGGGCCTCGCGGAGGGCCCGGGCCGCCTCCGCCTCGGAGAGCCCGGCGCCGAGGGCGATCTCCCGCGCGCGCGGCATCGTCAGGAGCTGCTCGGGGGCGTGCGCGTCGGAGTCGACGACGAGCGAGGCGCGAGCGGCGAGCGCCGTGCGGGCGACGTGGCCGTTGCCGAAGGCGTGCCCGCGACGGCCGCTGATCTCCAGGAACGTTCCGTGGGCCCGGGCGAGCTCCGCATCGGCGGGCTCGAGGAGCCCCGGGTGCGCGAGGAGGTCGACCTCGGGGCAGTCGATCGCGGCGTGGTTCGTGCCGGGCGGTACGGGGTCGGCGAGGGTCTCGCCGTGGACGATGACGATCTCCGCGCCGGCTCGGCGCGCCGCCCGGGCCACGTCGGCGATCTTCCTCGGCGGGACCATCGAGACCTCGACGCCGACGAGCGTCTCCATCGGGCCCTCCTCGTAGGCCCGCGCCTCCTCGCGCAGTTGCGTCAGGAGCCGGGTCGGGTCGTTGAGGGCGACATGGTCGGTGATCGCGAGGAGCTTGTGGCCGAGCCGGTCGGCCCCGGCCCACATGTCCGTCGCCGAGGTCGAGCCATCGGTGAGGTAGGTGTGGGCGTGGAAGTCGAGGCGGCTCCGCTCGGTCGGGGGCATCGGGCCGGCGTGGCCACGCGCCGCTATAATCCCTCGGTGGGTAGCGCGGGCTCCGATGCGGCGCCCGCCCCGGCGTCGTCGGGCCGCCGGCATGTCCGTTCCCGAGCCCACGTCAGGTCCGAGGCACCGCGACTCGCGGGTCGCCGACCGCGACGCGCTGCACCTCGAGGCGACGGCGCTCGCCCTGATCGTCGCCGCGGTCGTGCTCGTCGCCGTCCTCACGGTCGCCTCGCCGCCGGCGCCGCCGTCCGGCGCGGTCCGCGTGGTCCTCTCGCTCGCACCGGGGGCCGCCCGGAGCGAGCTCGGCCCCGACTTCTGGGGGATCAACGTCGGGGCGAACGTCCCCGTCTCGTCGCAGCTCACCGACGCGGTCCGCGGGACCCCCGTTGAGCTCGTCCGGTGGCCGGGCGGCGCCGCGGGAGACGAGTTGAACTACACGAGCGGGCTCCTCACCGATGCGAGCGGGGCCCGCACGACGGCCCCGATCGACCTGGTCGGGTTCGTCGCCTGGTGCCGGTCGGTGAACTGTCGGGCGCTCCTCGAGCTACCCGGGGAGATCGACGACCCGGCGACCGCCGCCTACGACGTCGCCTACACCGAAAGGACCCTCGGGTTCGACCCCGTCGGCTGGGAGGTCGGCAACGAGCCGGCGCTCTGGACCCACTTCGGGCTCCCGTGGAGCGCGTGGAACGCCTCGCAGCACCTCAACGCGACGCCGGCCAGCTACGCCGGGGTCGTCCACAGCTACGGCGAGGCCATCCACCGCGTCGACCCGTCGGCGCCGGTGCTCGGCCTCGCCGGGGTCGGCACGGGGGGCTTCGGCGAGACCACGTGGATCGCGGCGAGCCTCGCCGCGAACGGCGCCAACGTGAGCGGGGTCGGCATCCACGTCTACCCCGCGGGCGAGACGACCCTCGGCTCGCCGACGCCCGCCGCGTACTTCGCGAACGCCTCGGGCCCCCACTCCTTCGCGGCACGCGTGACGGCGGACCGGGCGGCGGTCGCGGCCGCAGACCCGTCGCGCGCCGCGCTGCCCCTCGACGTCACCGAGCTGGGCAGCGGCAACAGCCCCGGCGGCTACGACCCGATCCTGCAGGGCTACGACAACGCCGTCTTCGTCGCCTCCGAGCTCGTCTCCGCGCTCGACCTCAACGTGAGCCAGGTCGACCTGACGCAGGTGCAGACGCCGCAGGCGGGGATGTGGTTCGACGCGAACGGCACCGTCTTCCCGCTGTTCACGCTCTATCACGAGTGGCTCGGCGAGCTCGGCACGACGGTCGTCCCCGTCAGCGCCTCGCCGTACACGAGCAGCCTGCGCTACGCGCTCACGACGAACGGGTCGGCGGGTCCGACGACGCTCCTCGTCGTCAACCTGAACCTGAGCGTCACGGCGACCGTCGACGCCTCCGGGCTCGGCTTCTCGTCGCTGGCCCCCGTCGAGGTCTGGTCGTGGAACGCGACCTCGGGGGCGCCGAGCGATGCGGTGCGGCCGGCCGGGGGCGGGACGACCTGGACGGTGCCGCCGCTCGGCCTCCTGATGCTCCGCGTCGCCGGCCCCCCCTCGCCCGCGCTGGCTCACGCGCGAGGGGCCGGCTCGTCGACGACCGTCGCGAACGCCTTGAGCATCTCGACGGCCGAGGGGAGGTGGCGCTGGGAGATCTGCTCGACGTTGACCCCGAGCGGGACCTCGAGGCCCTCGGCAGCGGCGCCGTTCCGCGCCTCCCGGTAGACCGCGAGGGCGCGCTCCGTCGACCGGGCGCTCGATTGCGCCTCCTCGCCGTTGAGGATCGTCCGCTCGGCCGACTCGGGGATGTCGGCGCCGAGCCAGCGGACGAACTCCGCGTCGCCCTCGTCGGCGAGCGGCGCGACGCTCAGGACGACGGCGGCCGGCACGAGCCCCGACTGCCGGCAGAGCGTGTCGTACTCGCGGAGCATCCGGAGCGCCCCCTCGCTGTCGAAGAGGATCTGCGTCGTGAAGAACCGACAGCCCGAGCGCGTCTTCGCGAGCATCCGGTGCGCCTCCCCCGTCCGCTGGGGGATCGCGATGTTCCCGAGGGAACCGTTCGCGGCCGCCAGGACGGGGCCGGCCAGGCGGTCGGCCTCGAGGACCGACGGCCCCGGGTAGGGGATGTAGCGGGACGAGCCGCCGACCAGGACGGCGTGCCGGAGGCCCCGCTGGACGGTCTCTTCCGCCCAGGCGCGGACGGCGTCGCCGCTCGGCAGGTGGGCGACGACCTTGTTGACGATGACGTCGCGCGCGAGCGCGTCGCCGAGGCGTCGGGCGAACGTCCTCGTGTCCCCCGAGCGGTAGTAGGGACGGCCGTCGTGGTTCTCGTCGATCAGCTCGGGGACGTCGAGCGCGTCCAGCCTCGGCACGGTCCCGAGAAGCCGGAGGAGCTCGGCGACCGTCGCCTCGGCCCGGGCCGGTGTCGTGCGCGCCGAGGGCGGGACCGGCTCGAACAGGAGGGGGCGCGCGCGGAGCGCCTCGGGGAGCGGACGCGTCATCTCGGCCGGAGGTTCCCTCGAGGGGGCGTTCGATATAGGGTTGGCCCCACGGGCCCTCGTTGCGGCCCGCGCAACCCCATGCCCGGTCCCCGCAAGCGCCGCGCGCGCCGCTACAGCCGGACCTTGTTCTGCGGCGTGAGGAACTCGCGGCGCCGGTGGCCGGTCTCCATGTAGATCGTCTTCTCGGCGATCTTGCAGGCGTTGTCGGCGACGCGCTCGAGGTGCCGGCTCACGAGGACGTAGACGACGAGCGGCGGCGGCTCGGGCGGCCTCCCCTCGAGCGTGACGAGGCACTCCCGGAGCACCTGGCGGTTCAGCTCGTCGACGGCGTCGTCGGCCTCGTAGACCGCCTTCGCGCGGACGAGGTCGCCGGTGTCGAAGGCGTCGAGCGCGACCCTCAGCATCGTCGTCGCCTGCTCGGCCATCATCTCGATGATCGACCAGGGCCCGAGGTGCTCCTTCGTGCGGAACTCGGGGACGTAGCGCGCCGTGTCGAGGCCGAGACGGCCGACGCGGTCGAGGTAGGTGATCACCTTGAGGACGGCGCCGAGCGTCCGCGCGTCGCGGGCCGCCGGCTGTCGCGTGATGAGGAGCCGGATCGCCTCGTGCTCGATGTCGACGTCGAAGGCGTCGAGGCGGTCGTCCATGCGATACATCTCGGCGAGCCCGGCGGCGTCGAAGCGGCCCAGCGAGGCGACGCCGCGCTGGACCATCCCGATCGCCCACTGGCCCATCTCGTGGACCTGCCCCTTGATCGCCGCGATCTCGAGGTCGATCCTCGGCGTCGCCCTCGGCGGCAGTCCTTCCGCGCTCATCCGACCCGGCCGGCCCGGCTCGAGCGGTCGCGCCGCGGCACCGGCTCCGGGCGCGGGGAGGGACCCCGGGTAGATGAAGGCCGTCCTCGCGTCCGGCGGCGCGCTAGGCGCCGGGCGCGCGGAAGAGGCGGCGGGCGTTCCCGCCGAGGATCGCCTCGCGGTCCGCCTCGGGGAGGTCGAGCCCCTCGACGATCGAGACGGCGGTCGCGATCGACTCGAGCGGCCAGTCCGAGCCGTAGAGGATCCGATCGGGGCCGCCGACGTAGGTGATGACCTCGAGGAGGCGGCGCCGCGCGAGCTCGACCATCCGCGAGAAGTAAGGGAGCCGCGGGGGGCCGAGGAGGCCCGAGGTGTCGGTGTAGACGTTCGGGTTCTTGTAGACGACCTCGGCGGCCTCCGTCACCCACGGATTCCCCAGGTGGCAGAGGACGAAGGAGACGCGACGGAAGCGGACGGCGACCTCGTCGACCTCGACCGGCCGCGCGTACTTGACGAGCCCGTTCGGGTAGAGCGTGTCGCCCTGGTGGATCATCACCGGGAGCCGCCGCCGCTCGGCGAACTCGTACAACGGGTCGAGCCGGCGGTCGTGCGGGTAGAAGTGCCGGTACCCCGGGTAGAGCTTCAGGGCGACGAGGTCGCGCTCGTCCTCCCACAGCGAGAGCGCTCGCGACACCGCCTCCGCCCCGAGCGTCGGGTCGACGGTCGAGGTGCGCCAGAGTCGGCCCCCGCTCTCGGCGCCCTTCTCGGCCCCCTCGCGGAGCGTCTCCTCGACGCTCGGTGCCGTCTCGAGCTGGAGGAGGACCCCCGCACCGATCCCGGCCCCGTCGAGCTCTCCAAGGAGCCCGGCGACGCTGAAGTCGACCTCGGGCCCGTAGCTGTAGGTCTCGAGCTCGGGCCACCATTGGCTCAGGTGCAGGTGCACGTCGAAGCGTCTGTTCGCCCTCGCGGCCACGCGTCGAGGGAGCCGCGGCAGGCAGAAATAATGAATAGGCCCGGGCGGCTGCTCCATAAGGGGCCCGCCCCGAGCGGGTACGACGATGGGCGAGGACGAGGCGGGGTGGCTGAGCTTTCCGGACGCGCCCCGCATCCGCACGCCGCCCCCGGGGCCCGAGTCGCGCCGGCTCCTCGCGCGCCAGGCGGCGCTCGAGACCGAGGCCGTCTCCTATCCCAAGAGCTTCCCGATCGCGGTCCGCGAGGCCCGCGGCGCGACCGTCGAGGACGTCGACGGGAACCGCTACATCGACTGGGTCTCGGGGATCTCCGTCCTGAACCTCGGCCACCGCCACCCGAGGCTCGCCCGGGCGCTCGAGGAGCAGGCGGGGCGCATCTGGCATGCCCTCGAGCTGCCGACGGAGGCCCGGGTCGCCTTCCTCGAGACGCTCGCCGGCCTCCTGCCGCCCGGGCTCAAGGGCCGCGCCCGCGTCCTCTTCACGGTCACCGGCGGAGACGCCGTCGAGACGGCCGTCAACATCGCCGAGTACGTCAAGGGCCGCAAGGGGGTCGTCGCCTTCTCGGGCGCCTACCACGGCGTCCACGGCGGCGCGGCGAACCTCACGAGCGGCCGGAAGTACCACACGACCACGGCCTTCCACGGCGGGAGCATCGTCCGGGTCCCGTACCCGAACCCCTACCGGCCCGTCCTCGACGGGGACGGCGAGAGCGCCGCGGGAACGCTCGCCTACCTCGAGTCGCTCGTGAGCGACCCCTACTCGGGCGTCGACGAGCTCGCCGCCGTCCTCGTCGAGCCGATCCTCGGTGAGGGCGGCTACGTCGTCCCGCCCGACGACTTCCTCCCCGGGCTCCGCGAGTTCTGCGACCGCCACGACCTGCTCCTGATCGCCGACGAGGTCCAGACGGGCCTCGGGCGGACCGGGAAGTTCTGGGCCGTCGAGCACGCGCGGGTCGCCCCGGACCTGCTCTGCATCGCCAAGACGATCGGGGGGGGCCTGCCGGTGTCGATGGTCGCCTACCGCGACGACCTCGGCCGGGAGCTCCCCACGGGGTTCCATCTCGGGACGTATCGCGGGAACCCGCTCGCGCTCGCCGTCGGCACCGAGGTGCTGCGGGTCCTCCGAGAGGAGGAGTGGCCCGAGCGGACCCGGGTGCGCGGCGAGCGGCTCCTCAAGCGGTTCCGGGAGATCGCGGAGCGGACGACCTCGCTCGGCGACGTCCGCGGCCGCGGGTTCATGATCGGCCTCGAGCTCGTCAGCGACCGGGCCCGCCGCACCCCGTCGGGGGAGCGGGCCAAGGCGATGCGCCGCGAGATGCTGGCCAACGGGCTCTTGATGCACACCTGCGGCCCGTGGGACCAGGTCCTGCGGTTCATGGCCCCGCTCGTCATCGAGGACCCGCTCCTCGAGCGGGGCCTGGCGATCTTCGAGTCGGCGCTCCACACGCTCGAGTCGGGCCCCACCGGGCCGCTCACCTCTCCGGCGGGGACGACCCCGCCCCACCCGGGTCCGGTCCCCGGCCCGTGGATCCCGCCGCCGGTCCACCACCCGGTCCCGCCCGCGCCCCCCGGCCGCTCGCTCCCGTAGGACGGTCCCACGGTGACGACGCCCGGGCCGAACCGCCGACACCGCCCCGCGGGGAGGGCCCCGCCGCTCGCCTTCGGCGACCCGCACGCGCGCATCCACATCGCCCCGGTCGGCTTCGAGGTCGAGCGCGTCACGGAGCCGATCCTCAACGAACGCGCCGACCGGGCCTATCTCCTCACGAGAACGGGGGATGACGCCGCGGCCCCCTTCCTCGAGGAGGTCGTCCGACGGCTTCGCGCCGCGCCGTACCCGATCGACGTCCGCGTCGAGCGGACGGAGATCTGGAACGTGTTCGGGGCCCTCGGCCTCTACCGGCGGATCTTCGAGGAGGAGCGACGGGCCGACCGTCGCGCGGGCGGGGTCGTCCCGGTCCGCGTCAACGTCTCGACCGGCACGAAGATCACCGCGATCGCCGGCACGCTCGCCTGCATGCTCTGGCGCGGCGAGGCCTACTACGTCCAGGTCGCGAAGGCCTGGTACTCGGGGCTCACGCCCCGCATCCGGCCGGTCAACGACGTCGTCCGCGGCGTCGACCCGGTCTCGGTCTACGAGCTTCGGGCCCCCGGGCCCGAGCTCGTCGAGGTCCTCGAAGCGCTCGCCCGGCGCGGCGGCAGCCTCCGCAAGCGCGAGCTGATCCGCGAGATCGGCCTCGACCGGCTCGCCCGGGCCGACGGCCGGCCCGCGTCGGCCCAAGCGCAGCACAGCCGGCTCCGGACGCGCCTCGTCCCGCTCGAGCACCGCTGGGGGTTCGTCCAGAGCGACCCCGGCGGGGCTCGGGGCCGGATCCGGCTCACCGACCAGGGTCGGCTCGCCCTCCTGATGTTCGGCCCCGGCCTCCACGCCCCGCCCGAGTCGTCCGAGGCGGTGCGGAAGTAACGGATTTAACGGATTTATCACTTAAGAAGCTAAGTATCCCCGAGGCTCAGAGTCGCTCGGGATGTCGGACGGAGCAGCGAGACCGGCGGTTGCAACGCCCGTTCCCGTCCCGGTACGGACCCTGCGGGTGCACCAGGCGGCGCGAGCGCCGCGGCCGAAGCGGGTCCGCTACCCTCCCTATGCCCCGCCGCCCGGTCCCACCCGCCGGACGGCCCTCCTCCCTCTCCGCCGCTACGCCGAGGGGTCGAAGTTCACCGAGACGAGCTTCACCTCGGTCATCTCGCCCATCGCGTAGCGGAGCCCCTCGCGGCCGAGCCCGCTCAGGCGGATCCCCCCGAACGGCAGCGCGTCCCACCGCAGCGTCGTCGGGTCGTTGATGTGCACGCCCCCGGCCCGGATCCGTCGGGCCATCGCGAAGGCGCGCTTGAGATCGTTCGTGTAGACCGACGCCTGCAGGCCGAACGGGGTGCCGTTGGCGATGCGGACCGCGGCGTCGTCGTCCGCGAACCGGATCACCGGCGACACGGGCCCGAACGGCTCCTCCTGGGCGATGCGGGCGTTCGGAGGCACGCGGTCGAGGACCGTCGGGGCGAAGTAGGAGCCGGGCCGGTCCCGCAGCGGCGCGCCGCCCGTCACGAGCCGGGCGTCCCGCCCGGTCGCGTCGGCGACGAGCCCCTCGAGGCGGCGGACGGCCCCCGCGTCGATCACCGGGCCGACCTGGGTCTCTTCCGAGAGCGCCGGGCCGACGCGGAGGGCGCGGACCCGCTCGGCGTACCGCGAGACGAACGCGTCGGCGACGCTCTCCTGGACGAGGATCCGCTTCGACGCGGTGCAGACCTGCCCCGAGAAGGAGAAGGCGCCGCGGGCGGCGTGCGCCGCGGCGAGGTCGAGCGGGGAGTCGTCGAGGACGACGAACGGGTCGAGCCCGCCCATCTCGAGGATCAGCCGCTTGGCGTGGCGCGCGGCCCGCGCGGCGATCCCCGTCCCGACCTCCGTCGACCCCGTGAACGTGACGAGGCGCGTCGCGGGGTGCTCGACGAGCGCGTCGCCGACCGTTCCGCCCGGGCCGAGGACGACGTTGAGGACCCCGTCCGGCAGCCCGGCGGCCTTCGCGTGCTCGGCGAGGCGCAGGGCCGTGAACGGGGCGGCGCTCGTCGGCTTCGCGACGACCGGATCCCCCGCGGCGAGGGCCGGCGCGACCTTGTGCGACAGCAGATTGAGCGGGAAGTTGAACGGCCCTATCGCGACGACGACCCCGATCGGGTCACGGACGGTGAACAGGAGCCGGTGCTCGTTGCCGTCCGGCAGCTCGTAGGCGTCGGCGGGAAACGTCTCCCCCGTGAGGTGCCGGATCTCCTCCGCGGCGAACCGGAACACCCCGACGGCCCTCGTCACCTCGACGCGCGCGTCGACGATCGGCTTGCCGACCTCGGAGGCGATCGTCCGGGCCATCTCCTCGCGGTCCTGCTCGAGGCGGTCGGCGAGCGCGCGCAGGATCCTCGCGCGGGCGTGCCCCGGCGTCGTCCCCCAGCGCTCGGCGACCGCGTCGGCCGCCTCGACGGCGCGCGCCGCATCGTCGGCGGTGCCGACGGCGACCTCGCCGAGCGGACGACCCGTCGACGGGTCGATGACGGGGCGGTACGACTTCGAGGACGGCGGGACCAAGGCCCCGTTGAGGAACAGGTCGGCCCGCGCGGGCCGGTCCTCGTCAGGAGCGGACGTGGAGCCTCCCGCTACGCCGGGTCGCCGTAGGTCGTGTAGTGCCAGGCCTTCCGCGCCTGGCCCGTGAGGTCGATGTAGACGTTCTTGACGATCGTGTAGTCGGCGAGCGAGTCGGTCCCGAGGTCCTTGCCGAAGCCGGACTGCTTCATCCCCCCGTGCGGGGTCTCGGAGCCGAGCGGCAGGTGGTCGTTGACCCAGACGTCCCCGAACCGGAGCGCGTTCGCGGCCCGGATCGCGGTCCGCACGTCGCGCGTCCAGACGCTGCCCGCGAGACCGTAGTCGACCCCGTTGGCGATCGCGACCGCCTCGTCGAAGTCGTGGAACTCGAGGACGTCGAGGACCGGGCCGAAGATCTCCTGCTGCGCGACGACCATATCGGGCGCGACGCCCGAGAGGACCGTCGGGACGACGAACGCGCTCGCCGCCGTCGGGCCGACGCCCGCCTTGCCGCCGAGCTCGACCTTCGCGCCCTCGTCGACGCCCTTGTCGATGAACTCGAGGACCCGGCGCTGGTGCGTCGGGTGGACCAGCGGTCCGAGGTCCGTCGTGCGCCGGAGCGGGTCCCCCGTGCGGATCGTCGCGGCGCGCTCGAGGAGGCGCTCGAGGAACCGCTCGCGCACGCTCTCGTGGACGATCAGGCGCGTCGCGGCGGTGCAGTCCTGCCCGCCGTTGACGTAGCCGCCCACGATCGCGCCCTCGACGGCGGCCGCGAGGTCGGCGTCGGCGAACACGAGGAACGGGGCCTTCCCGCCGAGCTCGAGCTGGACGCGCTTGACGGTGTGGCTCGCCGCCTCCATCACGCGCCGGCCGGTGGCGGTGTCGCCCGTGAGCGAGACCAGGTCGACCTTCGGGTTCCGCGTGAGCTCGTCCCCGACGACCTCTCCCGGACCCGTGACGACGTTGAGCGCCCCGGGGAGCAGGCCGGCGTCGTGGAAGGCCCGGGCGAGCTCGAGGGTGGTGAGCGGCGTCCAGCTCGCGGGCTTGAGGACGACCGTGTTGCCGACCGCGAGGGCCGGGCCGATCTTCCAGACGGCCATCATGAACGGGTAGTTCCACGGCGTGATCGACGCGACAACGCCGACCGGCTCGCGGCGGAAGATCGTCGTCCCGTCGCCGGTGAACTCCCCCGGGCTCTTCGCGTCGAGGGTGCGGCAGGCACCGGCGTAGAAGACCAGGTTGTCGATCGCGAACGGGATGTCCGCGTCGGCCGCCTGCTTGATCGTCTTGCCCTGGTTCCGGCTCTCGAGCTCGGCGATCGCCCCCGCGCGCTCGGAGAGGAGCCGCGCGGCCTTGAGGAAGACCTCGGCGCGGGCCCTCGGCGCGAGCCGGGGCCACGGACCGGCGTCGAACGCCCGGCGCGCCGCGTCGATCGCGGCCCTCGCGTCCTCGCGGTCCCCCTTCGCAGCCTCGCCGACCGTCGCGCCGTCGTACGGGCTCAGCACCCGCTGCGTCGCGCCCCCGCGCGCGGGCACCCAGGCCCCGTCCACGAACATCGTCGCGCCCATCTCGGACCCCGGGCGCCCGAGGTTCGGGGCCGCTAAGACGATATTGCCGACCCGCGCCGCGTCCGAGGCCTTCCGCCGCGCGTGACAGGGTTTATCAAGGGTGAGTTCCTCGCAGGGCCAGCCTTCCCTCGGGGGGGAGTTCGATGGATCCTAAGTGGACACGGGTCATTGTGGTCGTCGTCGTCGTGGTCGTCATCCTCGCCGGGATCGGACTCTACGTCTTCCGGCCGAAGAGCTCGCCGGGGGCGAAGATCCTCAAGATCGACCAGGCCGAGACGGTCGACTCGCTCGACCCCGCCGTCACGTTCTCGACCCCGGGATGGGCCGCCGTGCAGCAGGAGTACCAGGGCCTCGTCCAGTACAACGGCTCGTCGAGCACGGCCTTCTCGGGCGTGCTCGCCGAGAGCTGGACCGTCTCGAACGGGAGCCTCAGCTGGACCTTCCACCTCTGGCCCGGCGCGCACTTCTCCAACGGCGACCCCATCACCGCCTACACGATGTGGTTCAGCCTCTACCGGAGCCTCCTGCTCGAGCAGGGGCCCCAGTTCATCCTCGAGCAGAACTTCTTCTCGCCGAGCCTGACGAGCGCCTACGGGCTCTACTACGGGTCCAACCTTACGGTCGTCCAGGCGGCGAACACGACGCTCGCCGCGGACCTGAACGCGTGGGACTTCACCGCCCCGACGGCCTCCGAGCTCGCGACGATGGAGCTCGGGAACCAGTCGTTCCAGGTGATCAACAACCTCACCCTCCAGCTCAACGTCGGCTACGGCTACCTCGACGAGGGGCTCAACGCCACGGGGGTCCCCTACTGGGCCCCGGTCCCGTACACCTACCTCCTCGCGACCCTCAGCGCGCCGAACTCCTACGCCGTCGACCCGAAGGTCGTCCAGGCGAACGGCGGCGTCGTCGAGGGCCAGCCTCTCGCCTACCTCTCGACGAACACGGTCGGCTCGGGCCAGTATCTCCTGAGCGGCTACTCCGACATCTCGGGGGGCGGCTACACGCTCACCCCCGACCCGAACTATTGGGGGAGGGCCGCCTACGCCCAGGACCCGTGGAACCACGAGATCCAGCCGGCGAACACGACGATCCAGGTCATCTTCCAGCAGCTGCAGTCGGTCACGATCAACGACCTCAAGACCGGCCTCGTCCAGGAGGCGTCGTTCGCCTACACCGGCCCCTCGACGATCTCGCAGCTCCAGGGGATCTCCGGGCTCACGGTCTCGGCGCTCCCGACGATCTACGGGGCCACCGGCGGCTCGTGGTGGATCTACATGAACCAGAACACCTTCCCGTTCAACAACCTCACCGTGCGCGAGGCGATCGCCCACGCGATCAACTACACGCAGATCGTCGACCAGGCGTTCGGCGGCTACGCGAGCCAGTGGGTCGGGCCCGTCCCGCCGTCCTACCCCTACTACGATCCCCAGGGGCTCTCCCCGTATCCCTACAACCTCGCGCTCGCGCAGCAGGAGATCGCGAGCTCCCCCTGCGCGGCGAACGCCTGCGCCGGCACCGCGATCCCCTACGCCTACCTCTCGACGGGGACCGACTGGTCCGACACGGCGCAGTACCTCAAGCAGGACCTGGCCCAGATCGGGATCACCATCCAGCCCGTCCCGATCTCCCTGGACCAGCTCTACCAGGAGCAGGCGCTGACGAGCAGCGGGACCTGCACGACCGCGACGACCGCGAACGGCGGACCGTTCCCGATGGGCCAGGAGTTCTACACGAGCGACTACATCTCGCCGGACGACTGGACGCAGAACGACGCCGTGAGCTACGGGAGCGCGAACCTGTGCATGAGCGCGTATGCGAACTCGACGATGGACTCGCTCATCTACACGGCGGCCGCGGAGACGAACGCCGCGAACCTGACGAGCGACTACACGCAGATGACCAGCATGATGTACTACAACTACACCGACATCTGGCTCGTCTCCCCGACGGCGTTCACCGTCGCGTCGGACAACGTCCACGGCTACGTCCAGAACCCGATGGGGAGCGCCGAGCCCTACGTCACGCTGTTCAACACGGAGTGGCTGAGCTAGGTCGCGACGGTCACGACGTGGGGCCGGCCGGCGTCCCGGTCGGCCCCCGCGAGGGCTCGCCCGAGGCGAGGAGCGCCTCCGGGGGCACGTCGGCGAGCTCCTCGGCCCGGTGGCAGGCGACGGTGCGTCCCTCGAGGCCGGGGACCTCCCGCAGGATCGGGTCGATCGTGCGGCACCTCTCGACGACGAACGGGCAGCGTGGCGCGAACCGGCAGCCCGGCCTCGGGTCGATCAGCGTCGGGACCTCGCCCGAGATCCGGTAGCGGGTGCGGCGCCGCCGGGCGTCGGGGACCGGTACGGCGGCGAGGAGCGCCTTCGTGTAGGGGTGCGCCGGACGCTCGAGGACCCGACGCACCGGCCCGAGCTCGACGATCTGGCCGAGGTACATCACGCCGACCCGGTCGGCGACGTACCGGACCGCGGCGACGTTGTGCGTGATCAGCAGGTAGGCGAGACCCCGCTCCCGCTGGAGGGCGACGAGCCGGTTGAGGATCTGCGCCTGCACGCCCACGTCGAGCGCGCTCGTGGGCTCGTCGAGGATGATGAGCTTCGGGTCGATGCTCAACGCGCGGGCGAGCGAGATCCGCTGGCGGCCCCCGCCCGAGAACTCGTGCGGGTACTGGTCCCAGCAGTCGGTCGGCAACCCGACCGTCGGGAGCAGGTCGATGACGCGCCGGCGCGCCTCCGGCTTTGTGATCTTCGTGAGGGCCCGGAGCGGCTCGCTCACGATCTGCCAGACCCGGAGCCTCGGGTCGAGGGAGGCGACGGGGTCCTGGAAGACGACCTGGACGTTCCGGCGCCAGGCCCGCAGGGCCCGGCCGCGGAGGCCCGAGATCTCTCGGCCCTCGAACCGAAGGCTCCCCCCCGTCGGCTCGTGGAGCCGGGCCGCGAGCCAGCCGAACGTCGTCTTCCCCGAGCCGGACTCGCCGATCAGCCCGAGCGCCTCACCGGGCCCGAGGGAGAGGTCCACGCCGTCGACCGCGTGGATGCGACGCACCGGCCGCCCGCGCACCGCCTCGCCGAGAGAGCGCGCGATCGGGAAGTCCTTGTGCAGGCCGACCGCCTCGAGCAGCGGCGCCCCGCCGGGCGGAGCGCTCACGGGAGCGCCTCGGCGTAGCGGCAGGCGCTCGCGTGCGACCCCGCGCCCTTCTCGGCGGCGCCGACCGGGACCAGGATCGGGGACGGGTCGACCCGGCAGTCGGGCGCCGCGTAGGGGCAGCGCGGGTGGAAGGCGCAGCCGCGCGGGAGCTTCGAGAGGTTCGGCACCGACCCGGCGATCGTGTCGAGGTCCCCGTCGTCCTTGTACCGGGCCGGGGCCGCCCGGAGGAGCGCCCTCGTGTACGGGTGCCGCGGCGAGTGGAAGATCTCGGCGACCGGGCCGAACTCGACGACCTCGCCGGCGTACATCACGCCGACCTCGTCGGCGGTCTCCGCGACGACGCCGAGGTCGTGGCTGATGAACAGGATCGACGCGCGCACCTCGTCGATGAGCTCCTTCATCAGCGTGAGCACCTGCGCCTGGATCGTCACGTCGAGCGCGCTCGTCGGCTCGTCCGCGATGAGGAGCGCCGGCTTCTCCGAGAGCGCCATCGCGATCATGATCCTCTGCCGCATCCCGCCCGAGAGCTCGTGCGGGTAGAGGCGGAGGATCGTCTCGGGGTCGTTGATCCGGACGAGCCGGAGCGCCTCGAGGACCTCGGCGCGGAGCTCGCTCGAGACCGGCGGGCGCCGCTGGAGGGCCTCGCCGGCCGCACCGCCGATGGTCACGGGGCGCGAGAGGACCTCGGCGGTGTCCGGCGTCGGCGGCTTCGAGTAGTCGAACGGGCCGCCCGCCGGGTGGGCGCCGGCGGCGGGGTAGCGCTCGCGATATCGGCGGATGCGGACCGCCTCGGCGACCTGGTCGAAGACGCGGTAGGCGGGGTTGAGCGAGTTGAGGGGCTCTTGGAAGACCATTCCGATGCCGGTGCCCCGGACCGCGGGCAGCTTCCACCGGGGAAGCTCCCGAAGGTCCGTTCCCTGGAAGACGATCTTCCCCGAGAGGACGCGAGCGGGCGGCTCGGGCAGGAGCCTCGGGATCGCGTGGGCGAGCGTGCTCTTGCCGCACCCGGTCTCCCCGACGAACCCGACGACCCGACCCGGCGCGATGTCGAAGGAGACGTTCCGGAGCGCGTGGAAGGCCCCCTTGCCGACGACGTAGTCGACGCTGAGCCCCGAGACCTGGAGGACCGGCTCGACCATGTGTCCTACCTCAGGCTCCCTCTCGCGTCGACCGGGGGCGGGCTGAGCGGGCCCGCCGACATCGGCGGCTCGGGCTCCGTCCCGTCGCGGACGAAGACCCTCCGGCTCCTCGGGTCGAGGACGTCCCGGAGGCCGTCCCCGAGGAGGCTGAACGCGAGGACGAGGACGAAGACGGCGAGACCCGGGAACAGCACGGTCCAGGGGTACTGGGCGAGCCAGTCCTGGTAGAACTGGATCATGCTGCCCCACTCGGGCTGCGGTCCGGGGTAGGGAAGCGGCGTCGCGATGAACGCGATCGTCGAGAAGGTGACGAGGACGGTCCCGATGTCGAGCGTGAAGTAGACGACGAGGGGATCGAGGATGTTGCGCAGCACGTGGCGCGCGAGGATCCGCACCTCGGTGACGCCGGCGGCCCGCGCGGCGGTGACGTACTGCTGGTGCTTGACCGAGAGGACCTCGCCGCGGACGAGCCGGACGTAGTACGGCCACCACGTCGCGACGATCGCGAGCACGATCTGGGGGACCCCGCGGCCCAGCGAGGCGGTGATCGCGAGCGCGAGGATCAGGCTCGGGAACGACAGGAAGATGTCGGTAAGTCGAAGCACCGCGACGGAGACGACCCCGAGGACCGTGCCGGGCCGGTCCCAGAAGCCCGCGACCAGCCCGAGGCCGCCCCCGATGATGAGGGACAGGCCGGCGATCCCGATGCCGAGCCCGAGGTCGAGCGGAAGCGCCCGAAGGACGTTCGAGAAGATGTCGCGACCGCTCTCGTCGGTGCCGAACGGATGCGTCCACGACGGCGGCTGGCCGATGTCCGGCGTGATCTGCGTCGGCGAGAAGCGGAGGAGCAGCGACGGGTCGACCCAGACCAAGAGGGCGATCGTGCCCATCGCGACGACGACCACGAACCCGGCGAAGGAGAGCCGGTTCGCGAGCAGGACGCGGGCGAACGTCCCGAGGCCGGCCCGGGTCTGGGAGCGGCGGGGGGCGGGCGCGGTGGGCGTCGCCGGGGGTGGGGGTGGGGGCGGGGCCAAAGGCGTCGCGGGCGGGGCCGACGACGAGGTCGGGCTCGTCCCCACGCGCGCTACCTCCAGTCGACCCTCGGGTCGAGGATGCCGTAGAGGAGGTCGGCGAGCAGGTTCGCGACGACGACGCCGGTGGCGAAGACGATGACGACGCCGATCGCGCCCGAGAAGTTGTACCCGACGATCGCGTCGTAGGCGTACTGGCCGATCCCCGGCCAGGCGAAGACCTCCTCGATGACGATCGTCCCCGACAGGAGCCCACCCGCGGTCACGCCGAGCACCGTCGTCGTCGAGATCAGCGCGTTCCGCAGCGCGTGCTTGTAGAGGACCCAGAAGTCGGTGAGGCCCTTCATCCGCGCCGACTTGACGTAGTCGAGCGGCAGGACGGCGAGCATCGAGCTCCGCGTCATCCGGGTCACGATGCCCATGTTGAGGAGCGCGAGCGTGGCCGCTGGGAGTAGCAGATGCAGCAACGCGTTCCCGGCGTAGGGAAGATTGCCCGCCAGGAGCGCGTCGATCACCGACAGGTGGGTCGGCTGGGGGAACGGGGGCGGAGAGTGGGAGTACATTCCCGAAGTCGGAAGACCGAGGTAGGGAGCCACGAAGATCACCGCCACGATCGCCCCGAGATAGGTCGGGGTCGCCCAGCCGCCGAGGTAGAAGATCCGCACGAGGTGGTCGGGCCAGCGACCGCTCGACTGGGCGGCGATGACCCCGATCGGGATCCCGACGAGCACGATGAGGAGCAGGGCGGTGATGACCAGTTCGAGGGTCGCCGGGAAGTACTCGGCGATCGAGGTCGCGACCGGGATCCCGCCCGGGGAAACCCCCCAGTTGCCCGCGAGGAACTGCTTGAGGTAGATGAAGTACTGAGCGACGATCGGCTGGTTCAGGCCGAACGCCGCCCGGCAGGCCGCGATCGCGCTCGACTTCGC
>DAHUYN010000009.1 GCA_027315165.1 Thermoplasmata archaeon
TGTGGCCCACTCCGGGATTGGCGGAAACGCTGGGCTCGCAGGCGCTCCGTGGCTCGGCTGAGACGCCATCCCAGCGGTTACCACGAACAAGACGAATAGCGGCGAGATCAGGAGGAGCCGAACCCTGAAGGCCAACACAACCATCTCGACCGTCAGCCCCCCGAGGCCCTAAGACGCCTTCGGACCAGTGGGGCCCGCCACAACATGGCTGCCGATCCAAACAAAATCACACGAGGGCGGAAAGAATCACAGGTGGCGCCCATGAGGGGTTAAAATCCCAAAGCCCCCGCCTAGGACAGTTTCATATAGAAGCGCTTGCTCCGCCAACGCGGTGGACGTATGCTTCAGGGCACTCAAATCCTGGTGCTGAAGGAAGGGACCGAGCGGCAGCGCGACAAGAGCGCGACGGGCAGCAACATCGCGGCGGCCCGGGCCATCGCCGACGCCGTCCGGACCACGCTCGGGCCGCGGGGCATGGACAAGATGCTCGTGGACTCGATGGGGGACATCACGATCACGAACGACGGGGTCACGATCCTCAAGGAGATGGACGTCGAGCATCCCGCCGCGAAGATGCTCGTCGAGGTCGCCAAGACCCAGGACCAGCAGTGCGGCGACGGGACGACGACCGCCGTGGTCCTCGCGGGCGAGCTCCTCAAGCGGTCGGAGACGCTCATCGAGCAGAACGTGCACCCGACCGTGATCACGCGCGGCTTCCAGATCGCCGTACAGGAGGCCGAGCGCCTTCTCTCGAAGGAGATCGGCATCCCGGTGAAGGCCTCCGACGAGGAGGTCCTTATCGACTGCGCCCGGACCGCGATGGGCTCGAAGGGGGTCTTCGGCTCCCGGGATGAGCTCGCGAAGATCGCGGTCGTGGCCGTTCAGAAGGTCCTCGAGCAGCGCGGCGACCGGGTCGTCGCCGACGTCGACCAGATCAAGGTCGAGAAGCGCCACGGCGGGACGATCGCCGACACGCAGCTCATCGACGGGATCCTCATCGACAAGCAGCGCGGCCACACGCGCATGCCGCGCGAGGTCCACAACGCGAAGATCGCCCTCCTCAACTCCGCCCTCGAGATCAAGAAGACCGAGATCGAGAGCAAGATCGCGATCAAGAACCCGAACCAGATCCAGAGCTTCCTCGACGAGGAGGACCGGACCTTCCGGCGGATGGTCGAGTCGATCAAGGCGACCGGCGCCAACGTCGTCTTCTGCCAGAAGGGGATCGATGACGTGGTCCTCCACTACCTCGCCAAGGACGGCATCTACGCCGTGAAGCAGGTCAAGGAGAGCGACCTCCAGAAGCTCGCCCGCGCCACCGGGGCGAAGATCGGAACGGGTCTCAAGGACCTCAGCGCGCAGGACCTCGGGACCGCCGCCCTCGTCCAGGAGAAGAAGGTCGGCGAGGACGACATGACGTTCATCACCGGCTGCGCGAACCCCCGCTCGGTCTCGATCCTGATCCGCGGCGGGACGGAGCACGTGACCCAGGAGGTCGAGCGCTCGCTCCAGGACGCGCTCAAGGTCGTCGCGAGCGTACTCGAGGACGGCGTCGTCTGCGCCGGCGGCGGCGCGACGGAGATCGAGCTCGCCGTCCGGCTCCGGAAGTTCGCTCCGACGGTGGGAGGCCGTGAGCAGCTCGCGGTCGAGGCCTACGCGCAGTCCCTCGAGGCGATCCCGTGGGCGCTCGCCGAGAACGGCGGCTACGACTCGATCAACGTCCTGATCGCGCTCCGCGGCGCCCACGAGGGGCCGCACGCGAACAAGCTGGTCGGGCTCAACCTCGCCGACGGCCAGGCGGCGGACATGTGGAAGCTCCGCGTCATCGAGCCGCTCCGCGTCAAGCGCCAGGCCCTCTCCTCGGCGGCCGAGGTGGCGACGATGATCCTCCGGATCGACGACATCATCGCCTCGAAGAAGAGCGGTCCGGCGCCCCCGTCGCCGGGCGGCCACGACCACTGAGGTCGCGGTCGGCCCCGGCGCGAACCCCTTCCCCGCTTCGGCGGTCGCGCCCGCTCGCCCCCGTCGCCGGCGCGGGGCGAAGGCTTCATAACGCACCATCGGTAGGCGCGCCGCGTCCATGCGCACCAAGCAGGTCGACGGGGTGCTCCGGCTGGACGTCGTCGCTCTCGAGCCCCGGCCGGCGATCTACCTCGCCTACGACGGGCTCGGCGGCCTCTCCCAGCGGCCGCTCCTCCGCGACCTCGTCGAGGAGATCCAGCGCAAGAGCGCGGAGTCGTTCCCGCAGTTTCTCGACTCCCTGCGACGGCACCGCTCGGGGCAGGTCCACGTCTACTTCTCCGACTACGTGAGCTACGGCATCGGCGGCGGCGACGCCACGGCCGAGTTCTTCTTCGGCACCTTCCTCCTCCTGCACCAGCCGGCCCATGAGGGGAACGGCGCCCCGCCCGAGCCCGAGCAGCTTCTCCTCCTGCGGCCCGGCGGCGTCGAGCGGCTCCCCCTCGAGGGGTTCCCGCACTAGGTTTCGCCTCCGAGCCCCGCCCCAAAGCTTTTCGCCGCCGGGGCCCCCACGCGGAGGTCGATGCCCGAGGAGTCCGAGTCCCACCTCCGCCGCTCCCGGCGGGCCAAGGTCGAGGACCTGCGGGCCCGCGGCGTCGACCCGTACCCGTACCGGTTCGCCGACCGGATCCCCGCCGTCGAGGCCGTCGCGCGCGGCACGCCGCTCGCCCCCGGCGAAACGGCACCGGGTCCCGCCGTCCGGGTCGCCGGCCGTCTCCTCGCGCTGCGGAGCCACGGGAAGACCTCCTTCCTCGACCTCGAGGACCTCTCGGGCGCCATCCAGCTGCTCCTCTCCACGGAGACCCTCGGCGACGAGGTCTATCGGCGCTGGCTCGCGGACCTCGACCCCGGCGACCTCGTGGGCGCGGAGGGCCTCCCCGCGCGCACCCGACGCGGCGAGCCGAGCCTGCAGGTCCGGTCGCTGACGCTCCTCGCCAAGGCGATCGCCCCTCCGCCGGAGAAGTGGCACGGCCTCAAGGACCCCGAGGAGCGGCTCCGGCGGCGCTACGTCGACCTCCTCGCCTCGCCGGAGACGCGGGCGCGCTTTCGGGCCCGCTCGCTGCTGCTGCGAGGGCTCCGGCGCTTCCTCGACGAGGAGGGGTTTCTCGAGGTCGAGACGCCGGTCCTCGGGCAGGTCGCGAGCGGAGCCGCGGCCGCGCCGTTCCGGACGCGGTCCAACTACCTCGCTAGCGAGCTCCAGCTGCGGATCTCCCTCGAGCTCCACCTCAAGCGCCTCCTCGTCGGGGGTCTCGAGCGCGTCTACGAGGTCGGGCGGATCTTCCGCAACGAGGACTTGGACTCGACCCACTCGCCCGAGTTCACGATGATGGAGCTCTACTGGGCCTACGAGGACTACGGGGCGATGGCGGGCCTCGTCGAGCGCCTCTATGCCTCCCTCGCGGCCCGGCTCCCCGAGTGGCTTCCCGACTCGGCGGCGGCCCGCACCGCCCCCGAGACGTTCCGCCCCCCGTTCCGCCGCGTCGACTTCGTCGAGGAGCTCGAGGCCCGGAGCGGGATCTCCGACCTCCTGGGGCGGAGCCGGGAGGAGCTGCGGAGCCTCGCCCGAGGCGTCGGGGCGACGGTGCCGGACGAGTCTCCCGCGGGGACGTTCCTCGACAAGCTGTTCGACCACTACGTCCTGCCGACGCTCGACCGGCCGACGTTCGTCTTCGACTTCCCGACGGTGACGACGCCGCTCGCCAAGCGCCACCGCTCCCGCCCCGGCCGCGTCGAGCGGTTCGAGCTGTACTGCCGCGGCTACGAGCTCGGGAACGCCTACACCGAGCTCAACGACCCCGAGGAGCAGGAGACCCGGTTCCGGGAGCAGCTCGCGGCGCGCGGCGAGGAGACCTACGCCTACGACGCCGACTTCGTCGAGGCGCTCCGGTACGGGATGCCCCCGGCGACCGGGCTCGGCATCGGGATCGATCGCATGATGATGGCGCTCGCGGGGATCCCGTCGATCAAGGACGTGATCCTCTTCCCCCTCGTCCGCGGCCGGCCGGGGGAGTCTTCGGTCGAGGGGCCTACAGGGCCGCCGTGATCGCGCGCGAGCGGCGGCGATAGAGCAGCGTCAGGGCTCCGCCGCCAGCACCCGCGACGGCGAGCGTCGCGAGGTAGACGACGGCCGAGCCGTGCAGCAGCGTCGACGCGATCGGGGCGACCGGGGGCGCGAGCGCGAGGGCGGCCTCGCCGTGGACGAGCGAGGAGGCCGGGAGGCCGAGGACGACCTCCGCCGAGGTGTTCGAGACGGCCAGCGCGCCGACCGAGTAGGGGGCCGTCATGTTCGTCGTCGACACCGTCGGGCCCCAGGCGAGCGAGGCCATCGGACCGGTGGGCGTCACGCCGACGAGGCTCGAGAGCGAGGCATCCCAGACGATCGTGCGGGCCGCGAGCGACTGGCCCGCACAGCCAGGGTCGGGGGTGCCGAGCGGATCCGTCGTGCAGGCGGCGAGCCCCGGGGCGTTCGGGGCGGTGAAGTGCAGCTCGATCGCGAGGAGGTCCCCCGCGTGGGCCCAGGGCCAGCCGGTGATCGTCCAGCCCAGGCGGACGCCGCTGCCGGCGCCGGGCGAGGCGAGCTGCGAGTAGGCGAGCGTGAGCGTCGTCGCGCCGACCAGGGCCCCGGCGGCCGGGCCCGGGCCCGAACTGCCCCAGAGGCTCGCGTAGGCGCTCCGAACGCCGAGCTCGGCCGTGAAGGAGACCGGCCCCTCGGCGAGGCTCGACGGCGCGCTGACGTTGAACCCCGCGCCGGCCGTCGGGAACGCCTCGGAGACGACCGTCGGTCGCGGGAGGCTCCCGGGGAGGAGCTCGTAGACGCCGTCGACCTGGAGCGTCGCCGTCACCGAGCGGTTCGCCTGCTGGTAGAGGTCGACCTGGGGGAACGCATCCGGGAAGACGATGCTGACGGGGCCGTTCGTGAACGCCGACCACTGCACCGGCGGGTTGAGCGCCGGCGTCACCGGCGCCTCCGCCGACGCGAGCCCGCCGAGGGCGAGGGCGGAGAGCGCCAGGCCGGCGGCGAGGACCGCCGTCCAGCGCCCGAGGCGTCGTGACCTCCCGTTCATGCGTCGGCCCCCGATCGCTGGAGCCAGCCGTGGGGGGTGAGTATAGCCGTTCCCGAACAGTCGTTGAAGCCGTGTCACGGATGCAATTCCGACCAGAACCGGAGGAACCGGTCCACGGTCGTCTCGGCGAGGGGCGGGAACTCGAGGAGCACGCGGTGGACGAGCTTGGCGTCTTGGAGGTGGACCCGGCGCGTGGCCCCCTGCCCCTCTCGGGCGAGGAGCCCGGCCCCCTCGAGACGCTTGAGGTAGTACGACAGGTTCGGCCCGCTCGTGTCGAGCGCCTGGAGGAGCGTCGACGGCGGGGAGGGCCCTTCGAGGTAGAGGTGGAGGAGGAGCGCCCGGGGGAGCGGTTGTCGGAGGAAGGCGAGGACCGTCTGCTCGGGCGCGGGGATCGGGCCGTGCACGGTCTCGGAGACCGACGGGTAGCAGCACTTGTAGCCCCCCTGGAAGCGGACCGCGACGAGCCCCTGGCGGCCCAGCCGGTAGAGGTGGTAGTCGAGCGTGCCGATCGGGATGTGCAGACGCCGTCGGATCTCGCGAAGGTGGACGCCGGGGTAGTGCTGGACGAAGGTGAGGAGCGCCTCGGCCCAGGTGCCGGTCCGGCTCGCCTCCGCCCTCACGTGCCCCTCCCCACTACCTCACGAGCGTCGCGACGAACAGGACCCCCAAGAGCACGGCCTCAAATAACGCCGAGACCAGCAGGAGGTCGGAGGGGCTCCAGCCGACGGTGAGCAGCCCGAGCCCGACGGCGACCCCCTGCAGGGTGATCAGCAGGAAGCCGCTCGCCACGAGCGCCATCCTCGGAGAGGGGGCGCGGCGGACGGCGAGGAGGGCCAGGGTCGTGAGGATCGCCCCGAAGGCGGCGATCCCCCCGTAGGCGATGGTCGTGATCGTGGCGGCGTCCATCGGCCGACGGCGAGAGCGACGGCGCCCGATTAAGAGCGCGGCCGCAGTGGGCGCGGGAGGGGAGCGACGATCGACGCGAACGCCGCACCGCTGACGGCCTCGCCCCCCCTCGAGGTCTCGGAGCTCGAGGTCCGCTACGGCGACCGCGTCGCGGTCTACCGGCTCACCCTCACGGTCCGTCCCGGCGAGGTCTACGGGCTCCTCGGGTCGAACGGCGCCGGGAAGTCGAGCACGATCAAGAGCGTCGTCGGCCTCGTGACGCCGACCGCCGGCCGGCTCCGCATCTTCGGGATCGACCCGGTGGCCGAGGGGACGCGCGCGAAGGCGCTCTTGGGCTACGTCCCCGAGTCGACGCTCCTGTTCGACGCGCTGACCCCGCGCGAGTTCCTCGAGTACGTCGCGAGCGTCCGCCGGCTTCCCGCGGAGGTCGCGCTCGCCCGGGCCCGCGACCACGTGCGGGCCTTCCAGCTCGAGGACGAGTTCGACCGGCCCCTCGCGACGCTGAGCAACGGCACGCGGCAGAAGGTCGTCGTCATCGCCGCGCTCCTCCACGCGCCGCCGCTCCTGGTCCTCGACGAGCCGCTCAACAACCTCGACCCGAGGTCGGTGCGCATCGTCAAGGAGCTGCTCGCGCACTACGTCTCCGACGGGCGGCGCGGGGTCCTCTTCTCGACGCACACGATGGAGGTCGCGGAACAGCTCTGCCATCGCGTCGGCATCCTCGACCACGGCGAGCTCCTCGGCGAGGGCTCCGTCGCCGCGCTCCGCGAACAGATCGCCGAGGGGGACCTCCCCCTCGAGGCGATCTTCCTGCGTCTCACGCGCGAGGAGGAGGGCGTGCGCGATGCCGTCCGGACCCTCTCCAGGCATTAGCGAGGGCTGGCGCGAGGCCTGGCGCCTCTCGGAGCCCGCCTACACCGAGCTCGCCTTCCAGGCGATCTACGCGGTCCGGCAGGGGAACCTGCCGCCCGGGCTCCCGGCGGCCGAGGTCGCGCGGCGCGCCCGGCGACGGGTCCGGCAGAGCAAGCTCCTCGTGAGCGGGCTGCTCGCGTTCTTCTCCCTCGGCCCGCTCCTCCTCGTCGACCCGGCGGTCGTCCACCTCTTCGTGCTGCCCTACGGCCTCTACCTCGCCACGGGGCTCGGCGCCGTCGTCGTCCTCGACATGATCCTCCTGTGGTGGACCGGCCTCCAGGTGCTGCCGTCGTTCCTCGCCTCGGGGGTCGTCCCGTTGTTGCGGAGCCTGCCGGTCGCGCCGCGGCTCCTCCGCCGCACGGCGCTCCTCCTCCTCGTCCGGCTGTTCGACGCCCCGGCGGCGACGTGTCTCGTCCTCACGCCGCTCGTCGCCGGCTACGCCCTCCGCTCCCCGTTGGCGGGACTGCTGCTCGTGCCCGCCGTCCTCGTGGGGATCCTGTTCGCCGTCGCGCTCGCGCTCGTCAGCGGCCGGTTCTTCGTCCGCCACGTCCAGGGGGCGCGGGGCGGCGGCCTGCGCACGTGGCTGCGATGGTCCTACCTCGTCCTCTGGGCCGTGCCGGCGTTCGCGATGTACGGCTTCGTCGCCGTCGGCCCGGCGTTCCTGAGGTTCGTGGCGGCGCTGGCGCTCCAGGGGCCGACGGGACTCCTCGACGCCGTATTCCTCGCCTTCCCGTTCTCCCTCACCGCGCTCCCGAGCCTCGGTCTCGGCCTGTCGACGACGGGCGCCGGCGCCGCGCTCGACCCGCTGGTCATCGCCGCCGGGACCCTCGGCTACACGGGCTTGGCCGTCCTCGTCGGGCTCTGGCTCCGGGCGGCCCCGCTGCGGCTCACCCTCGAGGCGCCCCACGCGCCGTCTCGAGGCTCCGGGGCGTCCGTCCGGATCGCCACGACCTCGGTGGCGCGGGCGATCGTGCGCAAGGACCTTCGGGTCGCCTCCCGCACCCCCGGCTTCGCCTTCCTCGTCCTCCTGCCCCTCCTCGAGTCGGCGGCCCTCGGCCTCTGGACGTTCGTCGCCGGGCCGGGGTCCTCGAACGTCCTCGGGCTGGCGAACGCCGCTGTCGAGTCGGCGGCCCTCCTCGCAACCTTCTTTGGCCCTGCCTTCTTCGCCATCGAGGTGATGGGCTACTCCTACACGCGGACGCTCCCTCTGCCGGGCCGCTCGGTCCTCGAAGGGAAGGTCGGCCTCGTCCTCGGGGTCTACTCGATCGCGGCGCTGCTCGTGGTCGCGCTGACGCTCCCGCGGGTCTTCCAACCGGGGCTGTTCCTCGGCTTCGTCGTCGCCGAGCTGCCCGCGGTCGCGGCCGCCGCCCTCCTCGAATACTCCGTCCTCCTCGAGCGGGCTCGCTCGAAGGGGCTGCCCGTGACGAGCCTCTACGCGGGCGCCTGGTGGGCGGCGGCGGTCTCCGTGCCGGGGCTCCTCGAGTCGGGCACGCCGCTCGCCCTTTTCGCGGGGCTCCAGCGCGGCGCGACGGCCCCGTTCGCGCTCCCGGCGATGGCCCTCCTCGCCGTCGTCGAGCTTGCCCTCGTCCTCCCGTTCGCCCTCGCCGCCACCCGGGGGGAGTCCCGATGACGGCGCCGACGCTTCCCTCGCGCTTCGACCCGGCGGAGATCGAGGCGCGGTGGCAACGGCACTGGGAGGCGCAGCGCTGCTTCCAGGCGCCGGAGCGGCCGCAGGGCCCGCGCTTCGTCCTCCCGCACCCGCCGCCGAACGTGACGGGGGTCCTGACGCTCGGCCACATGCTCGGCGACACCGTCCGCGACACCCTCGCGCGCTGGCATCGGATGCGCGGCGAGGCGACGCTCTGGTTCCCCGGGCTCGATCACGCGGGGCTCGCGACCCAGGTCGAGGTGCGACGGCGGCTGCAGAAGCAGGGGATCCGCCTCGAGGACCTCCCGCGCGAGCAGGTGCTCGCTCACGTCGAGGCGTGGAAGCGGGAGCACGAGGCGCGGATCCTCGAGCAGATCCGGGCGGGCGGGTTCTCGGTCGACTGGAGCCGTTATCGCTACACGATGGACGACGGGGCCGTCCGCGCGACGCGGAAGGTCTTCGTCGAGCTGTACGAGAGGGGCCTCATCTACCGCGGGGAGCGGATCGTCAACTGGGACCCGAGGCTCCGGACCGCGGTCTCCGACCTCGAGGTCGAGCACGCGGAGGAGCCGGCCGACCTCCTCTACGTGAGATACCCGTGGGCCGACGGCGCGCCCGGCGGGCTCCTCGTCGCAACGGTCCGACCCGAGACGGTCTTCGGGGACGTCGCGGTCGCGGTGCATCCCGAGGACCCTCGACACCGCGAGGCCCTCGGCCGACAGGTCCTCGTACCCCTCACCGGCCGCTCGGTGCCCGTCATCGCCGACCCCGGCGTCGACCGGGAGTTCGGCAACGGCGCGCTCAAGGTGACGCCGCGGCACGACCCCCTCGACTTCGAGATCGCCCGACGCCACCCGGAGCTCGCCCAACCGCCCTCGATCCTCTCCGACGACGGCCACCTCGAGGGCGACTGGGTCCCGTCTCCGTACCGGGGGCTCGACCGCGACGAGGCCCGCGTGACGGTGAGCGAGGCGCTCCGGGCGGGCGGGTTCGTCGACCGGACCGAGCGGATCGTGCACTCCGTCGGCCGTTCCGAGCGATCGAAGGCCGTGATCGAGCCGAGACTGTCGCGTCAGTGGTTCGTCAAGGTCCGGGAGCTCGCCCCGCCGGTCGTCGCGGCGGTCCGCGCCGGGACGATCCGGATCCACCCGCCGCGGTGGGACCTCACCTTCTTCCGCTGGATGGAGGCGCTCCAGGACTGGTGCATCTCCCGCCAGGTCGCCTGGGGCCACGCGATCCCCGTCTACTACTGCGCCGCCTGCGCGCACGAGATGGCGGCGGAGTCGCCGCCCGTCGGCTGCCCCAAGTGCGGGGCCTCGCGTCTCACGCAGGATCCCGACGTGCTCGACACCTGGTTCACCTCGTGGCTCTGGCCGTTCCTCGCCCTCGGCTGGCCCGAGGAGACCTCCGACCTCGCGCACTACTACCCGACGAGCGTCCTCGTGACCGGCCGCGACATCATGTTCTTCTGGGTGGCGAGGATGATGATGGCGGGCTTCGCCTTCCGTGGCGCCGCCCCGTTCTCCGACGTCTACTTCACCGGGATGCTGCGCGACGAGCAGGGCCGGCGCATGTCCAAGCACCTGGGCAACTCGCCGGACCCCCTCGACGTGGTCCGCAACCGCGGCGCCGACGCGATGCGGTTCGCTCTCCTCTTCCCCAACCCGGTCGACCAGGACGGCCCTTTCGGCGAGGGGACCCTTGACGGGGCCCGCAATTTCCTCACGAAGCTCTGGAACCTGGTCCGGTTCGCGCTCCCCTACCTGCCCGAGGGGAGCTCGCCGGCGGCGCCGCCCCCCCTGACGACGGGGTCGTCGCTCGAGGACCGCTGGGTCGTCTCCGCGCTCGGCCGGACGCTCGAGCAGGTCGATGCGTCGCTCTCCGCCTTCGAGTTCACGAAGGCGGCCGGCGCGCTCTACGAGTTCCTCTGGCACGATCTCGCGGACCGCTACGTCGAGGTCGCGAAGGAGGCGCTCTCGGGGCAGCGGGGCGAGGCGGCCTCGCGCGAGGCCCGCGCGACGCTCCTCTTCGTCCTCGACCAGCTCCTCCGGGCGCTCCATCCGATGGTGCCGCACGTCACCGAGGAGCTCTGGCATGCGCTCCCCCACGAGGGCGAGACGCTCGCCCTCGCGGCGTGGCCCCGAGCCTCCGAGGTCCGACGCGACCCCGAGGCGGAGGTCGCCTTCGAGGTCGTCTGGGACGCGATCCGCACCTTCCGGAACCTGAGGGCGGAGTCGAAGGTCCCCGCGGGCGAGCGCCCTGACGCCGCGGTGCTGCCGACCGGCGCCGAGGAGCGCGGCCTCCTCGAGCGCGAGCTCGCCACCGTCCGTCGGCTCGCGCGGCTCGGCGAACTCTGCCTGCTCGGCTCCGCCGCGGAGCGCCCGCCGTCGCCGACCCGCTCCGTGACGGCCCACGGCGAGTTCTTCCTCCTCCGCCCCGCGACCGTCGAGTCCGGCGAGGCGGTCGAGCGGGAGCGCGAGCGGCTGACCGCGCTCCTCGAGCGGACCCGGGCGCGACTCGCCGACCCCGGGTTCCGCGCGCGCGCGCCCCCCGAGGTCGTCGCGGAAACCGAGGCGAAGGTCCGGGACCTCGAGGACCGGCTCCGCCGCCTCGCCGATACGGTCGGGGAGGCCCCATGAGCCCCGCCCGGCCCCGGCGGCGCGCCGCCCCCGCGGCGCCGTCCCCGACCTCGGGGGCCCCGCCGACGGAGGGGATCCCGCTCGGCGGCACCGGCCGGAGCCACCCCGCGATCGGCCTCGGCCTCTGGGCGATGGGTCGGTGGACCGCGGCCGAGGAGGCCGTGACGAAGGAGACGGTCCATCGGGCCCTCGAGCTCGGCGTCCCCTGGTTCGACACCGCGGAGGTGTACGGGTCGGGTCGCTCCGAACGGATCCTCGGGGACGCGCTCGTCCACCGGCCCCCGGGCCACCCCGTATTCCTCACGACGAAGGTCTCTCAAGAGCACCTGCGGCCCGCCCAGATCCGGGCCGCGCTCACGCAGAGCCTGGGACGCCTCGGCCGCCGCAACGTCGACGTCTACCTCGTCCACGCCCCGGACCCCTCGCTGCCGATCGGCCCGACCATGGAGACGCTCGAGGCGCTCTGGAAGGAGGGCCGGATCGGCGCCGTCGGCGTGAGCAACTTCAACGTCGAGGACCTCGTCGCGGCGCGGGACGCGCTCCGGGAGGCCCCGCTCGTCGTCAACCAGGTCGAGTACTCGCTCCTCGCGCGCCGCGAGGGCGACACCGTCCTCGACTACTGCCGGAAGAACGGCATCGTCGTCGAGTCGTACACGCCCCTCGCGAGAGGCCTCCTCGCGGGGCGGTACCTCGACGGGAACGCCCCGCCGCCGGACGTGCGCCGGCTCGCCCGGGACCTCTTCGACCGCGACCGCTTCCCCGAGGTGCGCGCGACGGCGCGCGCCCTCCGCGCCCTCGCGGTCGAGGCGGGCGTCCCGCTGCTCTCCGTCGCCCTGCACTGGCTCGCCCGCCAGGGAACGGCCCCCGTCTTCGGCGCCCGGACGCCGGCCCAGCTCGAGGAGGTCCTCGAGGCGTGGCGGCTCCGCCCCGAGGCGGCGGTCCTCGACAGGGCCGACGCGATCTCGCGAGGCGCGGGATGATCCGGCTCGCGGCGTTCGACATGGACGGGACGCTCGTCGACGTCCAGAGCTCCTGGGCGGCCGTGCACGACCACTTCGGGGAGTCGAACTCGGAAGCGCTCGAGCTGTTCCTCACGGACCGCATCGACGACGCCGAGTTCATGCGGAGGGACATCCAGCTCTGGTGGAAGCACCGGCCCGAGATCTCCGTCTTCGACCTCGAGGAGATCCTCGACCGCGTCCCCCTCATGCCGGGGGCCGCCGAGATGTTCCAGGCGCTCCGGCGCGAGGGCATCGTCACCGCGATCGTCAGCGGCGGGATCGACCTGCTCGCGCGACGGATCGGCCGCGAGCTCGGGGTCGACTACGTCCTCGCGAACGGCTTCCGGGTCGGCGCCGACGGCCGCCTCACCGGCGACGGGATCGTCCGCGTCCCGATCAAGGGCAAGGAGCAGGTCCTCGCGAGGATCCAGGCCCAGCTCGGGATCCCGCCCGAGAGGACCGCGAGCGTCGGCAACTCCGAGATCGATGTCGGCCTCTTCAAGCGAAGCCGGGTCGGGGTGGCGTTCCTCCCCGAGGACGACTTCGTCCGCCGGCACGCGACGGCGGTCGTCACGGCCCGGGACCTCCGTCTCGTCCTGCCCTACCTCTTCGAGGTCGGCGGACCCTAGCGGGGCCCCCGACGGCCCGGGTCGGCCGAGAGAAGCCCTTTTGAGCCGAGCCCGGCCTAGCACGGGTCTCCATGGAGTCGTACAAGTCGCTCCTCGAGCGCGCCCGGGCCCGGCTTCCGCCGGTCCAGGTCGCCCGGGAGCGGTTCCAGGTCCCCGAGCCGGACGTGATGACGGACGGCAAGAACACCGTCATCCGCAACTTCCAGGAGATCGCCACGGTCCTGCGGCGGGAGCCGGCGCACGTCATCGGCCACCTCGCCCGAGAGCTGGGGTGCCCGGGGGTCCTCGACCTTCCCCGCGGCGTCCTCAAGTCGCGCGTCACGCGGGAGGCCGTCTCGCAGCGGATCCGCGAGTACACCGAGAAGTACGTGATCTGCTCGGAGTGCAAGCGGCCGGACACCCACCTCTCCAAGGACGGCCGCCTCACGCTCCTCATCTGCGAGGCCTGCGGCGCGCAGCGGCCGGTCACCGTCCGCCGCGTCGTCGAGCCCGAGAAGCCGAAGGCCCCGGTCGTCGTCGGCGAGGTCTACCGCCTCACGATCGAGGATCTGGGTCGGCGTGGGGACGGGGTCGCCAAGAAAGAGGGGTTCGTGATCTTCGTGACGGGGGCCAACCAGCGCGGCGTGACGGTCAACGCGAAGATCACCAAGGTCCTCGGCAACAACGCCTACGCGGTCGTCCAGCCGTAGGACGATGCCCCGGCTGCGGACGTTCGGCCTCGTCGCGCTCTACGTCGGCGCCCAGCTCGTCGCCCTCCTGCTGGCGCTCCCGTTCCGGTCCGCCGGCCTCGCCACGAACGCGAACCCGAACTCGCCGACCAGCCCGCTTTATCTGATCCTCGTCGTCGTCGGGGCCTCGTTCGCGATCCTCTGGGTCTCCAAGCGCGCCGGCGGGCTCTCGGCGCTGCGCTGGCTCATCCTCCTCGGGATCGCGGGCTCGCTCGCGATCACGCTCTACGCGACGTTCGGCCTGGTCCTGCCCTCGCCGACCTACCTCGGGAGCACGGGGACCGGCGAGGTGCTCGACCTCGCGCTCCCGGTGGCCCTCTCGACGGCGGTCGTGATGTTCCTCGCACTGCTGATGAGCCCCGAGTGGTGGGTCGTCGACGGGGTCGGGTTCGTCGCCGCCGGCTCCCTCATCGCCCTCCTGGGGATCTCCTTCGGGATCCTGCCGACGTTCCTGCTCCTCATCGCGCTCGCCGTCTACGACGCGATCGCCGTCTACTGGACCAAGCACATGCTGTCGCTCGCCGACGTCGTCACCGAGATGAAGCTCCCGATCCTGATGGTGATGCCGGACGCGCCCGGGTTCGACTACACGCGCCGCGGCTCCTTCAAGGAGCAGCGGAGGATCCCCCCCGAGGAGCGCGAGGCCGTCTTCATGGGGCTCGGGGACGTCGTCTTCCCCGGGATCCTCGTCGTCTCCGCCTTCGTCTGGCTGCCGACGTCGGTCCATCTCCTCGGCGTCGGCGCCAACCTCCTGGTCGGGCTCGGCGCGATGGCCGGCTCGCTCTGCGGCTACGCGGTGCTGATGCGCCTCGTCGCGGGCGGCAACGCGCAGGCGGGGCTCCCGCTCCTCAACGGCGGCGCCCTGGCGGGCTACGTCGTGAGCTACCTCCTCCTTTTCCACAGCCTCGGCCTCGGGTTCTCGCTGTCGTTCTAGGGAGTCGAGGATGCGACGCGTCGTCGAGGACATCCGCATCGACGATGGCCCCTCGCTCGACACGCTGATGCGCCGCCTCGAGGCGGCCGGCGGCTTCTCCGCGAAGGCGGTCGCCCAGGGGGTCGACCTGCTCGCCGAGATCCTCGCCGACGAGGAGATGACCACCTTCCTGTCGTTCCCCGCGGCGATCGTCGCGACGGGGACGCGCGGGGTCCTCGAGACGCTCGTCCGAGAGGGGTACGTCGACGCCGTGATCACGACGTGCGGCACCCTCGACCACGACCTCGCCCGGTCGCTCCGGCCGTACTACCACGGCGCGTGGGACCTCGACGACGCCGAGCTGTACCGAAAGGGCCTCTACCGGCTCGGGAACCTCGTGATCCCGCAGAGCCACTACGGCCGTCCGGTCGAGCAGCGGATGCAGCGGATCCTCAAGCGGCTCTACGCGCAAGGGGTCCGCCAGCTCTCGACGCGCGAGCTCTCCTGGGCGATCGGCGAGGAGCTCGGCCCGAAGGCGGGGGCGGGCAGCCTCTGCCGCGCCGCCCTCGAGAGGAAGGTCCCCATCTTCGTGCCCGGGATCACCGACGGCGCCGTCGGCTCGCAGATCTGGCTGTTCTGGCAGACCCACAAGGACCTCTCGATCGACCTCCTCGACGACGAGCAGAAGATCTCCGACCTCGTCTACGAGGCGAAGCGCGCCGGGGCGATCATGCTCGGCGGCGGCATCTCCAAGCACCACACGATCTGGTGGAACCAGTTCCGCGACGGGCTCGACGCCGCGCTCTACGTGACGACGGCCGTCGAGTGGGACGGCTCGCTCTCGGGAGCGCGCACGCGCGAGGCGGTCTCCTGGGGGAAGGTGAAGCCGCGCGCCCGCCACACGACGGTCGACGGCGACGCGACCCTCCTGCTGCCCCTCATGGTCGGGGCGGCGCTCGAGCGGATCCGCTGACCCGGGTGCCGGTGTCGGTGACCTTAATAGGGAGGGGCCGGCTCGGGCGCCTTCGTCCTTGGGCCCGTAGCTCAGCTCGGTAGAGCAGGCGGCTCTTAACCGCAAGGTCAGGGGTTCGAATCCCCTCGGGCCCGTAACACGTTCCTTATCGAACCCACGCCGGCGGCCCCCCCCGGCCTGAGGAAGGGGCCCCGCGGCTCGCCCGAGGATTCGGTGGGCAATCCCCCGCGGATTGAAGGCGTTGGGGGTGGCTCGTGATCCTGACGGGGCTGGCGCCGGCCATCCTCGAGGGGGAGGTGCGGGAGGTCCTCCGGGTACTCCCCGATGGGTCGGTCCACTGCGTTGTGACATCGCCGCCCTACTGGGGTCTGAGGGACTACGGAATCCCGCGAGTGCTCTGGGGAGGGGACCCCTTCTGCTCTCACGAGTGGGAAGCCCGCCCGCTGCGTCGGAGACGCTCACCGCTCGGTGTGAAGGACCCCGAGTCGATTCAGGCCGGCCATCCCGGTGCCGCGGTCGAGCTTCCCGCCACCAAGACCTGCCCTCGCCGTCAAGGTTGGCTCGGTCCGTTGGGCCTCGAACCGGACCCGGACCTCTTTGTCGATCACCTCGCGTCGGTCTTCGACGAGGTCCACCGTGTTCTGCGCGCCGATGGAACTCTCTGGCTGAACCTCGGCGACACCTATCACACGGATAGCCCGGTCCGGGGCTCCTCTCGGGAGGCGTTCTCGCGGAAGTGGGACCCTTCCCAGACTCGGAGTCGCGGAGGAAGCCGACGGCCGGCCTCACGGTTCGGAGAGGTCGAACCGAAGGACCTCACCGGCATTCCTTGGCGGGTCGCGTTCGAGCGGTTGATGGGCCTCCGCCGGTGGGAAGTGCTTCGGATCAGACTCGCCGACCTTGGGGAGACGCAGCTGAGCGTCCGCGGGAAGGGGCCAGAGGGAGGGAGGCCCAGGCGCCTTCTATGGCATTCGCGCCTCAGGGCCATCCTCCCGGAACGGCTGGCGCACCGTGCCCCGCTCATTTCGGGCGCCCATGGACCCGACTCTGGCCACCTGTTTGCCCACCTCGGGTCAGAGGGTCGAGTGCGCAGTGGGTCGAAGAACTACATCGACGAGCGAATGGTGAGGCCAGCGTTTCGGGTCGCTGGTCTGAGCCTGCCGGGGACTCTGAACCACGCCCTTCGACGGACGTGCGGGCGCACGCTGTGGGAGAACGGAGTCCCCATCGGGAAGATCGCCGAATTGCTCGGGCACTCCGACACCAAGACCACCCAGCGATACTTGGCGCTTCGACAGGACGACTCCGACGCGACGATTCGGGTGCTCGAACGACGGTTCCCGGCAGAAGTAGCCTGAACGAGAATGTAGGCCAAGCAGAAAGGGGCGAAGTTGAGTCCAACGGCGTGCTGCGTCAGGCTGTGCCTAAACGGCTGAGATCGTGACGGAGGCCCCTCGTCCTCATCGCGAGGAGATTGTCTCAACGAACTTCTCTGCGGACGAGGACGTTGCTTCGCCCGAACGGCCGAACGACCTCAAACCCTTCCCGTTCGAACATGCCAATCGTCCCGAACCATGTGGCCACCGCTCTCCCGTGCGTAGCCGGATACGCCTCCACGATGCCGCCACCGCGCCGCCGGATCGCATCTACCGCCGCCCGAAGGGCGACCCGAGCTACTCCGGACCTGCGAAACGGTCGATCGACGAAGAAGCAAGTGATTCGCCAGTTCGGAGGGGGGCCGAGGCGGTCTGCCATGGACTTGTACTTCCGTCCTCGTTCGACCCTCGGCAGGTCCTCGCGCCGACCGAATTGACACCATCCGATCGGCTTGCCGTCTCGGTACACCAGGATACCGTGGGCGTGACCTCGCAGGAGCAGGGCGTAATGGTCGTGCCGGTTCGCCTCCTGACGACGTTGGCTCTGGAGAGGTCCTGTCGGGCCTTCCCGATGATAGAACATGCACCAACACCCGGCCTGTACGCCGTGGTATTTTCGAAACAGTCCCTCGAAATCAGCCCAGGATGAGGGCGAGAGTTCGCGCGTTTCGAGTGGCTGCCTTTCTGGACGGCTCGGTCGAGACAAGCCCGCAGGGAGGTCACTCTTGGCGGCCGAAGAAGGTTCGGTCCCAGCGGGGACTTGAGGCTGTTTCACGTAGTCTCTCGACGCTTTATCGTTGATTACGTGGTCGCCCTGGCCGGAGAGAACCGGAATGACCGAACTGGACGCGTTACGAACCTTCTATCGGTACAACGCCCGGGTGAGGCGAAACTACCTCTCCGCTCTCCTCGCTCTCTCCCCAGAGGAGCGTTTGAAGGACCGGGGCGCCTCCTACCCCTCTCTCCAAGAAGTCTTCGTTCATGTCCTCGACGGCATCTTTTGGTGGCTCAAGTATGTCCCCCAAGACCGTGTTCGCGAAGCCGCGCTCCTACCCGCCCGCGACCTGACTGCCGATGAGTTGAAGGAGCAAGTTGCTCGAGCCGAGCGGGTCGCGACAGAGTACATCGACTCCCTGGACGAGGCGAGCCTCACGAGGGAGTTGGTTTGCCACTTTTCGGAGGATGGGAAGACTTCTGAGGGGCGATTTCCCATCGGCGACGTGCTGTGGCACGTGGTGGAGGAAGAGCTGCAGCATCGGGGAGAGCTCAACGCGCTGTTCTGGCAGATGGATGTCGACCCGCCAATCGCTACGGTCGACGATTGGAATGCTTCGAAAGTGGTCACCCTGCAAAGATGATGTCGGCTGGTGCTGTCAATCCCCCTACCTCCTGGGCCCGTCTGGCATTTCGGTGGCTCCAATCCCAGCCCTTCGAGCAAGCGTCGACGGCTCTCACCGTCAGCCATGATCGGGAAGGCAGAGGGGGTCTTGGGTCCCGCCGGAAGTGCTAACACCTCCTGGCGACGAGGCGCGGACTGCAGTCGAGGCGTAACCGACGAGCAGACTCAGGGCTTCAAGAGTGATTCAACGCGGTGATGCGCAAAGTGCGCCTCTGTTTCGAGGCGCGCTGTCTGGGATCTCCGACACCCTACGGGGTCCTCCCGACCGAAGGAGCAATGCGGTAGAAGTGGGTCTGGGGCTCGGTGAGCGGCGTCGTACGCCTTGACCAGACCGTTGGCCTGGGACCCAACGAGGAGCAGGACTTCGGCCCGATTCCGTACTATAATGGCTGGAAGCTGCTGTTGAGTAGCTCTGGTACGGTCCGCCGCTACCTCGGTCTATACGATCTGGCCGAGTACCAACGACTTCGGGTAACCCTCACTACTTTGGCGGAACCCTGACTCGGTCGACGAGAGCACGCGACGCGTTCAGTCACTGGGACGCCCGCGTTGTGTCTGGCCGTTGTCGAATGCCCCTTCCTCGGCGGCCGGAGCCTTTACTCCGGCCTTCCGTTGACCGGAGGGCGTGGGCTCTCGAGCGCGCGCAATCTCCCCTTCGCTTTCCCGGCGCCAAGCTCACATCCAGCGCATCGGCATCGGAGGCAGGTTTCGGGATGCCCCTCGAGGCCCCCGCCAGAGGTCCTTGGCCCTTCAGTACTGTCAGGGCCTCCTCTTCCCCGGCGAGCGCAAGAGCATGCCGCCGTGGGCGGCCCGAGCTCCCGAGGCGAGATACGAGGCCATCCAGAACGTCATCACCGACTCTCCCTGGGACTGGGCGGAAAGCCAGTCGCGACGGATCGAGGTGATGAAGGGGAAGATCGGCGGCGCATCCGGCCTCCGGGCGATCGACGATGTGCCCCTCGTCAAGCGAGGAACGTAGAGCCGTGGGGTCGGCTCGCAATCCTGCGGAGTTACCGGCAACGTACAGAACTGCCAGGCCCTTGTGGACTCGTTCTACCTGCTCCGCCGCGCGGGACGGCATCGGGGGAGCCGAGGTTTCTGTTTCGCCCTCGACCCCTACCTTCCCAAGGCGTGGGCGAACGAGCCCGTCCGCTGTGGCGACGCCGGAATCCAGACCTCGGTGGTGTTTCGCGAGAAGTGGCGAATCGCTTTGGAGCCGGTGGACCGAGCTCGCGGACACGGTCTGCCCCATGCGGCCATTCTCATGGATTGTGGAGAGGGGGATGCTCAGGAGTTTGGAGAGGAGTTGCGCTCTCGCGGCGAGGCGTACATCGCAGAAGTCACGGTCTCGGAGGCCCGCGTAGTTTCCGCCGCCACGCCGCTCCTCCGACCGGAGATGCCTCTGCGCGGTGGGCATGGCGGGGGCCGGGTCCGGAGCCCTCGCCTCTTTCCCGATACTTCGGCCGTCTCTCCGCACGCCATCGCCGCCGACGCGAGCGACGGGGTGAGAATCCGTTGGGCGGAGGGGACCAAGGGGCCTCTGGAAGGGGAGTTCACGCGACGGAAGGTTCGGGTCTGCCGAGGGCAGGTTCCGACCGCGAAGGTGGGCGGGTTGCTGTTGGAGAAGACCTCCGACGGGCGGAGGTCGCGGATCTGCTGGGGACGGAACTCGCGGCCCCTCGAGGAACGGGCGGCGACGGCCCACCGTCGCTTCCTCATCGAGCGGGTTCACGAGGAAGCGAAGATGGAATCGGGGCTGGACCCCTTCGAGGGAAGGACGTGGCGGGGTCTCCACCACCACTTGACGCTGGTACTGATTGCGCACACATTTTGGGTCTTGGAGCAGCCTCGGGCGGACTCGGAGACCCGGGACGAACCGCTGCCGACGTTGGGTGAGATGCGACGACGGGTGGTGGTCGAGGTGGCTCTGGCGCTCGTCTCCCGAGTGGCGTTGGATCGCACGAAGAAGGCCCGGATGGCTTGGGCCACCGCGGTAGCGCACTACTGGGCCGGAGCCGGAGAGCAGGGACTGAGACCCGAGCGCGGGTCTGGTCTTGCCCTGCCTCGGGGGCCTCCTCTCGCCCTCGAGGGAAGGCGGCCCAACCCGGCTTGGAACGAGCCGGAGTCCGGAGAGAATCGAGGGATAGACGGCTTCAGCGCGTCCCAACTGGTAAGGTGAACTTCGAACGTTCCGCCAAAGTCGTGAGGGTTACTTCAGGCGGCAAGATGTCCGGCTACACGACACCAACGGAGGCTCGGGACGCTGACGCGCGAGCCGCGCTCGGCGAGAAAGGCGCCGACCCCCGGCCGGGCGCATCCCGGGGTCTCGACGGGAGCGGGCGCTCACTCGCGGTCGGAGAGCAGGAGGTCGCTCGGGGGGGGTTCGGCACCGAGCTCCGTGCTCCGCTCCAGGCGGCGTCGCGCGGAGTCGCGCAGGTTGACGAAGCCGAGCGCGACGGCCAGTGCGACGACGGCCATGCCGCCCCAGAGGAGCTCCGGCCCTTGGGGACCGATCCCGAGAAGCAGCGTCCCCGCGACGGGCGCGAGCACGCGCGTCGCGTTCGTCGCCGCGTTGTAGGCGCCGAAGTAGCTGCCACGACGCGCCCGGCCCGCGAAGTGGGCGACGAGGGACTGTTCGGTGGGGCTCACGATATCCTCTCCGAGCGTGAGAACGCCCATCGAGAGCAGGTACATCGGCAGCGCCCCCGAGAGGTCGAAGAGCAGGAAGGAGGCCCCGTAGGCCAGCGTTCCACCGGCGAGCCAGCCGATGTAGCGATGACGCCGTTCGATGACGCGGGAGACCGGCAGCTGGAGTAGCACGACCAGGACGCCGTTGAGCGAGTAGACGAGCCCGAACTCCGTGAGCGGCACCGCCCGGACCGAGCCGAGGAACAGCGCGAGCGGCGTCCCGAACTGGTTCATCACGAGGGCGAGGCCGACGAGGCCGACGAGCAGTCCGACGAACGGCCGGTCGCGGAACGGGGTCGAGAGGTTCGTGGCGGTCGCGCCGGTCCGCGCGGTGCCCGCGAAAGTCTCCCGAAGGAGGGTGACGAGGATCACCCCCTCGATCGCCGACGTGACGGCGGCGAAGAGGAAGAGCGCCGGCAGCCCGGAGGAGGTCGCGAGGAGACCCCCGAGCGCGGGCGAGATCGCAAAGCCGGTGTTCGAGAAGACCCGCTGGACCCCGAAGGCCGTCACCGCGAGGTCGGGACTCGTGACGTCCCCGACCATCGCGCTCCGCGCCGGTCGCGTGAGGCCGCCGAGGAGCGAGTTGACCGCCCAGAGGCCCATCACGACCGGGATCCCCCGGTCGAGGTACAGCCAGAGCAGGACGAGGACGACCGCGCTCAGGAAGTTCGGGTAGATCGCGAGGGCCCGACGCCCCTGGCGGTCCGAGAGGTACCCGCCGAGCAGGAACGCGAGCGTGCTCACCGGCACGATCGCCGCGATGAGCAGCCCGATCTCGAGGTAGGGGAGCCGGTAGACGTCGGCGAAGACGAGCGGCAGAAAGACGAACGTGGCGGACCGGCCGACGCTTCGGATGAGGCCGGCGGACCCGAGGAGATAGACCCGCCCGTCGAGGCGGAGGAAGGCGGGACGCGTCGAGGGGCCCGGCACGCTCCCTTCATCCGGCTCCCGACTTGGGCGTTGCGTACCGAACCGAGGGGCCCGGGCCCGCTCCGTTCCGATCGCGCGGCCGGCGGGAGGAGGGACGGCGCTCGGGCACCGGTTGAGGATCGAACGCTCCCCCGGGGAGATTATCCCCCGTGGGGGCTGGCGGCTTCGTGAGAGCCCTCGTCGCAGGCGCCGACGGCTTCCTCGGCCGCGCCGTCGTGAGCGCGCTGGCGAGCCACGGCCACGAGGTCGTTGCCCTGGTCCACCACGACCGAGGCGCGCGGCCGTCGCTCGGGCCCCGTGTCACGACGGTCGTCGGCGACCTGCTCGAGCCCTCCACGCTCGGGCCGGCGCTTCGAGGCGTCGACCTCGCGGTCCACCTCGCCCAGGCGCCCGCGTCGGACCTCGGCCATATGCGTCGCGTGCGGGTCGAGGGGGGACGGAACCTCGTCGCCGCCGTTGCGGCCGAGGGCGCCAAGAGGGTCCTCGTCGGCTCCGGCTACTGGGTCTATCGGGACTCCACCGAGCCGATCGTCGAGGCGAGCCCGGTCGCGCCGATGTCGCTCTCTAGCGTGAACTTCGAGGCGGAGGAGGTCGCCCGCGAGGCCGGTCGGAAGGGCGGCGTCTCGGTCGGCGTCGTGCGTCCCGGGATGGTCTACGGGGACGGCTCGTGGTTCGGCGAGATGGTCGCCGAGCTCGGTCGGAGCACCTACCGATACCTCGGCGATGGGACGAACTTCCTCTCGCCGATCCACCTCGACGACCTCGGCGAGGCGTTCCGGTGCCTCGCCGAGCGGGGCGACCCCACGGGGCTCTACCTCGTGGTCGACGACGCGCCGGTCGACCACCGCACCTTCGCCGAGTTCGTCGCGGAGCGGCTCGGTGTGCCCAAGCCCCAAGGGGTCCCGTTCGAGGAGGCAGAGCGCGACTGGGGACGCGAGATCGCCCTCCTCAACGCCGCGAGCCGGCGCGCGTCGAACGCCCGCCTGCGGTCGACCGGCTGGGCCCCGCGTTACCCGTCGTACCGCGAGGGGGTTCCCGAAGTGCTACGTCGGATGGCAGCCTCGCGCTCGCGACGTCTCTCGGCGAGAAGAGATCCGGCCGAGCCGCCGCTACGCCGGTAAGCGCCCCGCCGGCATCTCCCGAATGACGAGCGCGCGTCCGCCTCCGTGGGCGACGGTCTCGGGCTCGACGGAGCGGTTGAGCGTGATCTCGTTGATGATGGAGAGCATCTCGAGGGCGGTCCCGATGTCCGAGAGGATCCGCTGCCGCCGCGCCGCCGCCTCCTTGTCGCGGCTGCGACCGATCAGCACGCCGGACAGCTCGTCCTGGTCGGCGATGGACTGCTCGATCGCCGTGAGGGCGGCGTGCGCGCCCGTCGGCGAGACCTCACCGAACGCCTTCATCGTCCGGACGAGCGCGTCGTCGAACCGGCTGAGCAGGGCCCGGACCTCCGGAGCCCCCTTGGCGAGATCCGGGTCCGCGGCGAGCTCCGTCGAGACGGCGGCCGTGAGGTCCGCGGTCACCTCGAGCATCTTCGCGACGATGCGGTAGCCGAACTGATAGTGGTGGCTCGGCACGCCGATCTCCCGTGCGATGTGGAAGTCGTTCGACGCGAGGAGGATCTGCCGGGCCATCAGCAGGTAGAACCGGTCGATCTCCTCTTCGATGTGCTCGATCTGCCCGAGCGGCTCGGCGGAGCCGGTCGCGAGGGTGCGGTCGCAGGCCTCGAGCTCGAGCCGGATCATCCGAACGACCCGGTCGATCAGGCCGGGCAGTCGGTGCTTCGTCGCGTCGAGGAAGACCTGGACCTCGAGGCGGGTCGGCTCGTCCTCGATGAGGCTCATGCCGAGGACCCGGCGGGCCGTCCGCTCGACCTCCTCGCGGACCTCGGCGGAGAGCTCCCGGCGCGCCGTGATGATCACGCGGTCCTGCCCCGTGATGTAGGCTCCGACGAGCAGCCTCGCGACGAGCTGCGGCGGCGCCTCGGTGGCGTCGAGGTGGAGGACGCGCGGCGTCGGCTCCTGGGGGGTCCCGGTCGCCGGGGCGAGCTCGAGGCGCCCCTCGGCGAGCTCCTGGAAGCGAAGGACGGTCCCGTGATGGACCCCGTGCGCTTCGGTCCAGGACTTCGGCAGCGTCACCGCGAGCGAGGTGAGCCCGGTCCGCTGGACGCGTCGGAGCATCGACTCGCCGCCCGCTGCTGCCAGGTCGCTGCGTGCCTCGGCCACGAAAGCAGAAGGGGGAGACCCGTAGGATAAGGAGAGGGTCGAGCCGGCTTGACCTCCCGCGGCGGAGCTCTCTCGTTCTCCTTGCCCTCCTTACCCAAAGGAGGAATGCCAGATGGTCCCCACCCGCCTACGGGAGCGTAAGGAGGCGCCATGTCGACATGGAACGACCGCAACGACGCGAGCCACCCGAACGAGCCCCGAGGCGGGGCCTAGGAAGGAGGAGGAAAGACGATGTTCATCGATAACTTGGCCCTGATCGAGGCGATGATCGCCTTCGCCGCGGTCGTGCTCACGTACGTCGGGGTCACGACCTGGTGGGCGATCCGTCGGAACGAGCCCGAGAAGGTCCGCGCGGCCCTCAAGGGCGGCGCGATCCCGATCGGCTCCGTCGGCTTCGCGGCGACGGTCCTCGGCCTGTGGTCCGAGATGGTGTGGCCGTTCCCGAGCACGATGGCCGGCTACAACATCCTGTTCGACGACGTCGCGCTGATGTTCGGCCTCGTCATGATGGCGTTCGCGGCCTCGGCCTACCTCGGCCTCCGCCTGCAGTACGTCGGGCTGTTCGCCTTCGCGGCGGGCGCGGCGACGATCCTCTACGGCTGGACCGGCTACGGGTTCAACTACACGAAGGAGCCGTTCGACTTCCTGCTCCTCTACCTCGGCTTCGGCGCGGCGGGCCTGATGACCTGGCCGGCGACGGTCCTGGTCGACTACTACCTCGGGACCGTCTCGACGAACCCGACGCTCTGGCGCTCGTCGTCCTCGGCGTCGGTCGGGCTCCGCTCGCTCGGGGTCCGCGGGGCGATGCGGCTCGGCCGCTCCAAGGGCAATGGTGAGACCGAGTCGGACCTCCCGCTCCGGTACCGTGTCCCGGCGTTCGCCCACCTGCTGATGCTGGCGTTCCCGGTGTTCATGGCCCTCGCAGCGATCGCGGCGTTCTGGTTCTTCGGGACCACGCTGCCCGGACACCTGACGCCCGGCAAGACCCCCTGACGCGCCTCCTCGGGACCGGCGGCGGTGGCCCCGACGGTCCCGCTCGCCGCCCTTCCCGGCCACCCCGGGGACCCGGAACGGGTCCCCGGACGTGGGAAGGGTGACCTGAGGCGAACCCTTTCCCCCCTTCCGGGGGTCGAGCGGACGTTCTGTCGGCGGTGAGGACGGACCCGCGAGGGTCGCAGCGTTTCGAGGCTCCCGCGTCTCGCGGTACCGCTAGAGGAAGCCGAGCTGGCGTTGCGCGAGCGGGGACATCTTCTCGGGGCTCCACGGCGGGTCCCAGACCACCGAGACCCGAACGGTCGCGACGCCGCCCGCCGCGTGGGCCGCGGCCTCGACCTCTTTCACGAGCGTCTCCGCGACCGGGCAGCCCGGGCTCGTCATCGTCATGTCGACCTCGATCTCGTCGTCGGAGAGCCACCGCGTCGCGTAGATCAGCCCGAGGTCGAGGATGTTCATCGGGATCTCGGGGTCGTAGATCTTCTTCCAGGAGGAGCGGATCCGCTCTTCGCGCTCCGTTCGCGTGAGGCCCGCGGTCGCCACGCCAGGGAGCGTCCCGGAGTCGGGCCGAGTCGTCGGGGGCGGCTCGACGGCCGGCAGGTTCGGCCCCGCGACCTCGAACGTCGGAGGGTCCCGGTTCGCCCAGAAGCGGACCTGGGCCCCCTCGAGGAACCGGAGGCTCGGAGGGTCGACGATGACGGGGATCCCGTCGACGAGGACGGGAGAGTCCCGCGCGGTGACGTGGTCGATCGCCATCAGGGCCTTCGGGTGCATGCCCGGCTCGACCCAGATCCGGACGGCGACGCCCGCTTGGCCCGCGAGCGCCCGACGGAGCTCGACCGCGGCTCCCGGAGTGATCGAGACGGGAGCGCTACGGGAGCCGGGGCGAGTCGGATCGGACCGGGCGGGTGCGCTCTCGACCATGCGTGTGCGACGAGCAGCACGACGCGCTGGGTTATCAGCGTCGCCCGCGGGTCCCGGGGCCCCTGTCGGCCGAGCCGGTCCCGAGCGAGGCGGCGCGGGCGGGCCGTCCGCGACCCCGGGCGCGAGGCTCGGTCTACCGCGAGAACCGTTCGACCGCGTCCTTGTCGAGGAGGGGCCTGAGCTCCGTCGGGCGGACTCCGAGGCGCCTGGCGCCCGCGAGCCTCGGAGCCGGGTCGTCGAGCGGGTCGTCGCGCTCGAAGACGAGCCGGTCGATGCCGACCTTCTCAGGCCTCCCCCTCGAAACGGCTCCACCGGGGAGGTCGGGCCCGCGTCCATCGGGGACGGGTGGGTCCGCGCGCCCACTTGTCCTCGAGATGGCGTCGGTAGGCGGTCGTTACGGGGCGCACGCGAGGGTGTCGGGTCAGGTTCACGAACGGCGGCCGACGCCCCTTCGGAAACCTCGGGATCGCGGCCCGGAACGCGGCGGAGCAGCGCATCGAGGCGTGCTGCCGCCCGAACCGACGCGCGTACTCCGCGCCGAGGGCGAGGAAGTGACGGTAGACCCAGGTGAAGCTCGCGCGATTCGTACGCGTCCAGGCGACGGCCGGGTGGTACCGGTGTGTCGGTCGGTACGGCGCCGGAAGGCCTCGCAGCCACATCGCCGTCGAGAGCAGTTGGGCCGACTCGACGGCCATCTTGATCACGCGACGATCGTCGAGGGCTCGCGCGGAGCGCTCCGGGCTCGCCGAGGTCGCGAAGAGGTTCATCGACGCGGCCTTACCCCAGGCGTAGATGGCCCCTTCGCCGCGCGGCCGTCCGCGAAATGTCATGCACGATTGACGGCGGCCCCAAATCTCCCCTGCCCCCCGTACCCGTCGTGCTCGTCCCCTCCCGTCGACTGGCCGCGATCATGTTCACCGACATGGTGGGCTACGCGCGGATCACCGAGCACGACGAGGCTCGGGCTCTCTCCCTCGTCCACGAGCAGGAGCGCCTTCTGCGGCCTCTCTTCGAGAAGCACCGGGGGCGCGTCGTCAAGACGACGGGGGATGGATTCCTCGTCGAGTTCGACAGTGCGCTCGACGCGACGGTCTGCTCGCTCGAGGCGCGCGACCGCCTCCGGGTCCACAATCGCGGCCACCCGGACGCCCGTATCGAGACCCGCATCGGCATCCACGTCGGAGACGTCGTCGAGGAGGGCGGGGACGTCTTCGGTGACGCGGTGAACGTCGCTTCCCGGGTCGAGCCCCTCGCCGACGCGGGCGGGGTCTGCGTGAGCCAGGCCGTCTACGAGCAGGTCGCGAACAAGGTCGATACGAGGTTCCGGCGCCTCGACCGGGCCGCGATGAAGAACATCGACTTCCCGTGGGCCGTCTACCGGCTCGAGACGCGGCAGGACGAGCCGGGGATCCCCATCGACGCGCGCGTGTCGCTCCCCCTGGTCGAGCGCGAGAAGGACCTCGCTCGGCTTCGGGAGGCGAGCGAGCGGCTCGCGGCGGGCGAGGGCGGCGTCCTGCTCGTGACCGGCGAGGCCGGCATCGGAAAGACGCGCCTCCTTCGAGAGCTCGGCCGCCTCTCCGCCGAGGTGGGGATGCTCGTGGCGGTCGGCCACGCCCACGAGGGCGAGTTCGAGCCCCCGCTCACCGTGTGGGTCGAGGCCCTCCGCACGCTCGTCGGGGAGCTCTCCCCGTCCGAGCTGATGCAGGATGTCGGCCTCAACGCCTTCGTGGTCGGCCGCTACGTTCCCGAGCTGGTCCTCCGTCTCGGGGGCGCCCCCGCGGCGCCCGAGGTCGAGCCCGAGCCGTTCGTCCTCTTCGGCGCGGTGACGAAGCTCCTCGCGAACGCCTCTCGCCGCCGACCGCTCCTCCTGTTCCTCGAGGACCTCCAGTGGGCCGACGAGGTCTCGCTCCGCCTCCTCGAGTTCGTCGTGCGGAACACGCTCGACGAGCGCCTCCTGTGCATCGGCAGCTATCGGAGCGAGGAGTTCGAGCGCGGCGGCCGTCTGCCGGCGACGGTCCTCGAGCTGAGCCGCACCCGACCGTTGGGTCAGCTCGAGGTCGGCCCGCTCAGCGAGGCGGGCGTGGCGACGCTCTTGGCGTCGGCGCTCGGCACCGAGCAGGTCGCCGCCCCGTTGACGGCCCTGGTCCACGAGCGGACGGGCGGCAACCCCCTGTTCGTCGACGAGCTCGCCTGGGCGCTCAAGAACGCCGGAAGGATCCGGGTCGAGGGCGGCCGGGCGACCCTGACCGAGGGGCCTGTGCAGCTCCCGCAGACGGTGCAGCCGCTCATCGAGCGGCGCGTTCGCAGCCTGTCGCCCGGCGCTCGCGAGCTCCTCCGGACGGCGAGCGTCCTCGGCGCTCGCTTCGACGCGGGCACTCTCGAGGCCGTCGCGGGCCTCCCCCGCCCGGAGTTCCTCGACTCGGTCGAGGAGGCGCTGCGGGCGGGGATCCTCCGGGAGCGGCCGGCGGAGGCGGGGGCCTCGCTGACCTTCGCCGATGCGCGGCTGTGCGAGCACCTCTACACGACGGTCAGCTTCCTGCGCCGACGTGCGCTACACAGCGACATCGCCCGCGCGCTCGAGGCCTCGGGGGCCTCGGCCGATCAGCTCGCCTACCACTACGACCGGGCGCGGCAGCCCGCGGAGGCGTCGGTCCACTTCGAGCGCGCCGGGGACGAGGCGCTCGCCCTCGGCGACTACCACCGGGCGACGGAGCGCTTCGCGCGCGGCCTCGCCGACTGCCCGGAGCGGGAACGGGAGGCCCGCCGGCGCCTCGGCGTGAAGCTCGGCCGCTCGCTGCAGGAGGTCGGACGGTACCCGGAGGCGCTCGAGGCGCTCCTCGAGGCCCGACGCGCGGTCGATCGCCCGGCGGACGACGTGCCGATCGCGGTGTGGCTCTCGGCCGTCCGGCTGCGCCAGGGCCGCTTTGACGAGTCCCGCGCGGAGATGGAGTCCGCGCTGCGGACCCTCGGGGAGGCGACGACCCCGGAGGCGGCGGATGCGTGGAGCGGCTGGGCGGTCCTGCTCTGCAGCAACGGCGAGGTCGACGCGGCGATCGCCGCGGGGCAGCGCACCCTCGCGCTGTCGCGCCAGTTGCAGCGGCCCGAGCTGGTCTCGCAGGCGCTGAACAACCTCGGCTTCGCCTACACGAGCGCGTGCCGGTGGGACGACGCGGTCCGGTGCGTGACCGAGCGCCTCGAGAGCGCGGACGAGGGGGTCCGACCGTTCGAGTCGGCGGTGACCCTCCTCGATGCCGCGGGGGCGTACGGCGGGATCCTCGCCGAGTTCCCGACGGCCCTCGCCTACTACGACCGCGCCATCGATCGATTCCGCGCGATGGGCATCCACTCCTCGGAGGTCTATGCGAGGCTCGGCCGCGCGGGGCTCCTCGTCTTCCTCGGCCGGCTCGAGGAGGCCGAGCGAGAGATCGCCGAAGGGCTCCGGCGGGCCGCCGACCTCAGGATCGAGTGGGCCCGCGCCTACTACGCCCTGCACGCCGCGGAGATCGAGTGGCAGCGGGGCGACCTCGACGCCGCCGCGGAGCGCCTGCGCCGGCTCTTGAGCGACCTCCCGGTCGAGGTGCAGAGCCGGGGCCACCTCGAGCTGGAGGCCCACCACCAGCTCGCCCTCGTGCTCGCCGCCGAAGGGGACCGAGAGGCGGCCCGGGAGGAGATCCGACCCTGGTGGGGGACGCCGGACCCCCATCGTTGCGGTCACTGCGGCGAGTTCACGAGCTACGTGGCGGCCTGGATCGAGGCCGTCGAACCGGGCGGGGACCCCCGGGTCTTCGACGAGGCGGTCGCCTACGCGATGCGCCGGGGGACTCCGATGGGCCGGGCGATGCTCGCCGTGCCGAGGGCGATGTGGGCCCGTCACCACGGGGCGCCGAGCGAGGCGGCGCTCGTCGAAGCCCAGGCGTTCCTGCACGACCGCGGGGTCTCGACGCTGCTGGCCGACACGCTCGCGGAGCACGCGCGCACCCTCGAGGCGCTCGGCGATGCGGCGGCCGCCGCCTCGCGGGCCCGCGAGAGCGCCGAGCTCTACGAGCGGGTCGGGTCCCCTCGCCGGGCCGCCGAGCTCCGGGGTTCCGATGCCTGACCCTCTGCCACCGCGGGTCGCCACGAGCCCCGAGCCCTCGGTCGGGCCCTAGGGTTCATCTCCCCCCGCGCGGTGCCGTGGGACGTGACGCCCGGGGCCCGGGGTCGGCGCCGCGCCCGTCTGAGGGGGGGGACAAGCGCGGCAGCGCGCCCGTCCCGCGCCCGACGCCCTCCGGACCGCTCGCTCGTGGAGATCCGATTCAAGGGCGGCTCGGTCGCACGATGGATCGAGGAGCTCCAGGCGCGGTGGAACGCGAGCGTCCGTCTCCACGTCTGCCGGCCCCTCGACTCGGAGCACGCGAGGATCCTCCGTCTCTTCGAGGTCGACTCCCCTCCGGCCCACATGGGCGAGGTCTGGGAGTACCTCCTCGAGCAGGTCGGTCCCGAGAACGCGGCGGTGACGCGCATCGCCCCGAACCGGCTCATGGTCTGGACCTCGGCCCCGATCCCTCGGCTCTGTTCGGCGGTCTTCGAGGCGGGAGCGGTCTGCACGAGCTGCCCGTACCTCCCGCAGGGGCCCCACTCGGACGCCGAGGGATGGGGGCTGCTCGTCCCCGACGCGGCGAACGCGCAGATCCCCCTCGATGCGATGACGCGTCCCGGGCGCCCTCCGCCGACGGTCCTTCGCATCGGCCGGTATCAGTCGACCGGCGCGCTGACCCCGCGTCAAGAGCGCGCGATCGACGAGGCGCTCCGGCTCGGCTACTTCGCCCACCCGAGGCGGGCGGGGCTCGCCGAGGTCGCCGAGGCGCTCGGCGTCAGCCGGTCGACGGCGATGGAGATCCTGCGGCGGGCGGTGTTCAAGCTCGCGCAGCAGCGCAAGTCGGCGACGGTCGCGACGACCGGGCTCACCTAGCCCGGGGCACGACGACGGTCCGGAGCCCCTCCCCACGGCGGAGGGCGTCGGCCGCCTCGCCGATCCGTTCGAGCGGGACCGTCCCCGTGACGACCGGGTCGAGCTGGACCCGGCCCCGTCGGACGAGCTCGACGATGCGGGGGTAGTCGACGGGCCGGCAGCCGAGCGAGCCCATCATCGTGTACTCGAGGAACATCACCTTCTGCACGGGGACCTCCGCCGGGCGGTCGCTGTAGCCGACCAGGCAGATGCGCCCGCCCCGGGCGACCGCAGAGAACGCCATCCCGATCGTCTTGGGCGAGCCGACCGCCTCGAACACGACATCGGCTCCGCCCGGCAGGAGGGCCCGGACCGCCTTTCCGAACTCCGGGGCGCTCTGGGGGTTGAGCGTCTCCGCGGCGCCGAGGCGCCGCGCCACCTCGAGCTTCGCGTCGGACAGGTCGACGGCGAGCACGTGTGCGCCGGCGAGGTGGGCGAACTGGACGACGTTGACGCCGACGCCCCCGCAGCCGATCACGACGACGGTCTCGCCCCCGAGCACGCGCGCCCGGCGGACCACGGCGTGGTACGGCGTCGAGAGCGCGTCCGCGATCACCGCCCCCTTGACGAGGTCGACCTCGTCGGGCAGCTCGACGAGAAGGTCCGCGGGCGCGACGACGGCCTCCGCGAACCCTCCGTCCGTGTGGTTGCCGAACATCACCATCGAGGAGCAGATGTTCCCCCGACCCGAGCGGCAGAGCGCGCATCGCCCGCAGGGCAGCACGGCCGGCAGCACGACGCGCCGTCCCAGCACCGACGGGTCCACGCGAGGGCCGTGCTCGGCGACACGGCCCGAGATCTCGTGCCCGAGCACGAGCGGGGGTGGCTTCGCCGTCGGCACGCCGTGGTCGAGGTAGTGCAGGTCGGTGTGGCAGAAGCCGCAGCCCGCGACGTCGACGACGACCTCGCCGGGTCCCGCCACCGGGCGCGGAACGTCCCGCACCACGAGCTCCCGGGCCCCCTTCTCCAGGACCGCTGCGCGCATCGGAGTCCCTCCCTCACTCGAAGAGGATCGACTCGACGAACGTCTCGAGCTGCAGTCGGGACTGCTCGTAGGCGCTCGAGCGCTCCTCGAACTCGAGATGGAGGTACGGCACCTTCGCCTCGTCGAGCGCGCGTCGGTAGAGCACGACGTCCTCGAGCGCCGGCTCGCAGAACTTCGCCGTGAGGAAGATGACCCCCTGCGCCCCGCTCCGCCGGACCCTCTCGAGGACGGCCGCCCCCTTCGTCGTCGGCGTCGCGCGGACGCCGAGGTCCACCGGGTTCTCGACGTAGGCCCGCGCGAGCTCGGTGAGCGGGTCCCCCGTGCTCGGCACCTCGCGGTACCAGCGCAGGAGCATCTGCAGCTCGTCCTCGACGACGTAGCAGCCGACCTCCTCGAGAAGGTCGAGGAGGTCGAGGGTCGGCTGCTCGCAGAACGGACCCACGATCGCGACGCGGACGGAGTCCTTGCGGCTCCGGCTGCGCCCGTCGAGGGCGGAGAGGGCCTTTTGGAGGAGCTCGATGTGCCGCTCTCGCGGGAGGAAGTTGCCGACGCGGACGAGCAGGTAGGCCTCTGTCGCCGAGAGGACCCAGGGCTCCCGTCGCTTGCGTTCGACGAGCTCCCGGACGAGCGCGCGGTTCTCGTTGAACACCGAAAAGGAGTGCCGGAGGGCCTCCGGGGTCAGCGGTGTACCTCCCGCCGCCTCGAGCTGCCGGGCGAGCCGGCCGTACTCGTGGGTGAGATACGGCACCGTCGCCTTCGAGGTGAAGTTCTGCGGCAGGTGGAGCATGTGCGTCGGGCGCCCGGGAAGGACACGGGAGAAGATCCCCTCGAGGTTGCGGCTCACATCGCAGATGTAGGGAAACACGAACGCCGAGAACGGGTCGAGCCGGCCCGTGAGGGCGAGCTCGAGCGTCGACTTGCTCACCGAGCAGAGGAAAGAGCCCAGGGGGGCGTCGGCCCGCGTGATGTCGATGCTCTCGCCGGCCCCCTGCACGAGCACCGGGAGCATGCCCATCGCGTGCGCGATCTCCTGGGGCGTGTAGACGGGGAAGAAGGCGACCGCCTTCCGACCGGACCGGGTCCAGGCGCGGACCGTCGGGAACGTGGGGTCCTGGACGACCTCGCGCGCCCAGGCGACCATCTCCTCGACCGTGCCGAGCCGGGAGACCTCCGCAAGGTCGTCGGAGAGCTCCATCCCTCCCGCCGGCGCGGGCTCGGCGACGGGGGGCACCGCGTTGAGGGGGATCAGACGGGCCATCCTAGGCTCCGACCGTCGGCACGCCCGCGGCGACCTTCTGCGCCCGGCTGTGTCCGAGCAGCGCGGCCCCGATCGCGGCCGCGTAGTGGGCCTCGGGCCGCACGTTGATCGGCAGCTTCGTGGTCCCCTCGAGGGCGCGGACCATCCCCGGGTTCGCGACGAGCCCTCCGACGAGCGTGACCTCGGGCCGAAGGCCGACGTAGGTCATCAGCGACTGCGCGCGCTGCGCGAGCGAGAGGAAGATCCCCATCAGGATGTCCTGGACCGGGATCCCCTCCGCGACGTTGTTGATGATCTCGGTCTCGGCCAGGACCGCGCAGACGCTCGAGATCGTCTTCGGTTGCGTCGCCGCGAGCGCGCGTGGGCCCATCTCCTCGAGCGGCACCTGCAGGTACTTCGAGCACCGCTCGACGAACCGTCCGGCGCCGGCGGCGCACTTCTCGTTCATCTTGAACTTCGCCACGCGCCCGGTCTCGGTGACGGAGATGGCGCGCGACGACTGGGCGCCGACGTCGAGGACCAAGCGGGTCCCGGGGAAGAGGAAGACCGCGCCGCGGGCCGACGAGGTGATGTCGCTCACCTGGAGCTGGCGCTCCGGGAACGAGTAGCGGCCGAAGCCGGTCGTGCAGACGTAGGCGACGTCGCCCTCGAGCAGGTTCTCCTCCTCGGCCATCTGTTCGAGGAGCGCGTGGGCGACGCCGGTCGGGTTGCCTCGGGTCGGACGGCTCGCCGAGCGCAGGAGCCGCCTCCCGTCCTCGAGGAGGACCCCTTTCGTGGTCCCGCTGCCGATGTCGAGCCCGGCGGTGATCATGCGGCGGACCCCCCGAGGCGGTCCCGTCCGATCAGGGCCGCGCCGACCGCGCCGAGGTACTGCGAGAGCGGGCTCACGTTCACGGGCAGCCCGAGCCGCCGCCGCATCGCGAGGACCATCCCCTCGTTCCGCGAGACCCCGCCCGTGAAGGTCACCTCCGCCTCGACGCCGACGCGCTGCATCAGCGAGAAGGAGCGGCTGACGATGCTCTCGTGGAGGCCCGCGAGGATGTCCTTCGCCTCCTTGCCTCTCGAGACGAACGACGTCACCTCGGACTCGGCGAAGACCGTGCACGTGCTCGAGATCTTGACGGGCCGACGGGCCTGGAGCGAGAGCGGGCCGATCTCGCCGACATCGAAGCCGAGGGCGTTCGCGCAGACGTCGAGGAACCGCCCCGTTCCGGCGGCGCACTTGTCGTTCATCGCGAAATCGACGACCTCGCCCTTCGGGCTGACCTTGATCGCCTTCGTGTCCTGCCCGCCGATGTCGACGACGAGGCGTGTGCCCGGGAACAGGAAGTGCGCCCCGCGTGCGTGGCAGGAGATCTCGGTCACGGTCAGCTGGCCGAAGTAGACCTTGTAGCGCCCGTAGCCGGTACCGGTCGTGAACGCGACCTCCGAGCGCGAGACCCCGGCCTCGGCGAGGGCGAGCTCGAGGGCCCTCTCCGCGTCCTTGACGATGTCGACGCCGACGGGGTTGAGCGAGGTGCCGAGGATCTTGTCGCCGTCCAAGAGCACGCACTTCGCGGTCGTCGACCCGATGTCGACACCGGCGACGATCGTCATCGGGCCCCCCGGGCGGCCGCGGCCCGCCGCCCTTCGAGCGACTCGAAGAACGCGTCCATCCGGTTCTTGACCTGGGCCGGGGCGAAGTACCGAGGATCCTCGTGGTCCGATTCGAGGTAGAGCGTCGGGACGTCGCGCTCTCGGATGAGCCAGTCGCGGAGGTCACCCTGGCCGGCGGTGAACGACCGACACGACTTGATCCCGTGGATCAGCACGGCGTCGGCCTCGAAGTCCTTGAGATACCGCTCGATGAGCTGTCGTCGGACCGGCCAGGACTGGTTGACGTAGGCGCCGAGGCTGTACTCGGCGATGCTCTCGAACGGGCGGCTGGGGTCGTGCAGGAAGCCGGCATCGAAGAGGCCCCCCACCTTCGGATACGTCGCGGCGACCGAGACCGCCCCCCACTTGCGGAAGAAGTCCCAGAAGGTCCGGTAGTTCGTGTACGGTGGCACCCCCTCGACGACGAGTCGGAACCTCTCCTCCGGCACGGCGAACTCGCCGGCCTTCACGCGCTGCTCGACCTCCTCGTTGACGTGCTCGTAGAACGCGGTGGCCTCTCGAGTCCCTCGGAGGACGTTGATCGGGAACATGTAGAAGACCGCCTCGAAGTACGCCTCGATCGGGGACGGGCGGTGCCGCCCCGCGTTGAGGTAGCGGACCCACCCCTCCTCGGCGCGCCGGCTCTCGGCGAGGACCCGCTTGAGCTCGTTGATGTCGAAGTCGCGGCCCGTGCGCTTCTCGAGGTCGTGGACGAACTCCCAGAGCTGCGCGACGAGGTACTCGACGTCCTCCTTGCGGATCGCCTCCTCGCGCTGGTACGGCACGTCGTACGTGACCATCGGGGCCCCGTACGTCTCGGAGAGCGCCTCCCACCACTTCACGTAGACGTAGCAGCCGGAGAAGCTGCAGACGAGCAGGTCGGGACGCGGGATCTTGCCGAAGGAGGTCGTGCCTCCGCGAGCCTGGAGCCCGAGGTCGTTCTTGACGTAGCCGCAGACGTCGAGCCCGTATCCCATCGACTCGGCGTGGAGGATGTTGTCGAGCGACTGGTGCTTGATCGCGCAGTTGAGCGCGACGATCTCGGGAAAGACCACCTCGTAGCCGAACGCCCGGACGATCTCGGTGAGGTTTCCCCCGACGAGCATGTAGGCGACGGGACGCTCCGGTCCGCCGGCCCCCTGGAGCCGCGCGTAGTACTCCTCGACGAGCCTGCGCTGACGGTCGCGCCCGCTCTCGAGGGCATCGGGAGGCCCCGGTGGCGCCACGGCCGCAGACGCCTCAGTCGGCATCGCGCGAACCTCCGGCCGGCGACAGGGCGCCGCCGCAGACCCCGCAGTACGCGAACTTCTCCGGAAGGTTCTTGGCGCCGCAGGACGGGCAGGCCCGTAACGGGGGGCCGTGGAAGTACTCGACCCCGGTGCCTTCCGCGAGCTCCGTCCTTAGCCCCGCGACGTTCGCCTTCCGCTTCTCGACGAAGGCGTTCATCCCCTCGAGCGGCTCCCGGTTCGCGAAGTGGAGCGTGAGCCAGTCGCGGGCGTGGCCGATCGTGCTGTGCCAACCGAGCTCCTTCCAGAAGTTGACCTGCTGCTTCGTGTACCGCAGGCACTCGGGGAACATCCCGAGAAGCCGCTCGGCCAGTCCGTCGACCTCGGCGTCGAGGGGGCCGAGGTCGAGCGAGTAGCCGTCGCTCCCCTTCGCGGCCGCGGCGATCGCGGCGCTCGTCGGCTCGCTGAGAAGCTCACCGTCGTGGCGGACGCTCGGCGCCACCCGGGAGACCAGGCCCCACGCGAGGGCCTGCGCCGCGGGGACGCGCTCGTTGAGCAGAAGCATCTGGCGTGCCCGGCGGTCCCCGACCGCGAGGGGCAGCCACTGGGTCGCGCCACCCGCCGCCACCGAGCCGACACCGACCCCGACCTGGCCGAGGTAGATGTGCGACGCGGCGACCGAGAGATCGCACGCCAGGTGGAGCTCGTTTCCGCCGCCGACCGTGATCCCGTTGAGGCGCGCGATCGTGGGCTTCCCGCACTTGAGAAGCCCCTCGACAACGCTCTGGAAGTGACCCATGTACTCCCAGTACTCGTGCGGGCGCCGGGTGTACCGGTGGGCGTACTCCTTGACGTCCCCGCCCGTGCAGAAGGCCCGGGTGCCGGAGCCCGTGAGCACGAGGACACCCACGCGGTCGTCCCTCGTCGCCTCGCCGATCGCCTGGGCGAGCTCGATGAGCGTCTCCGTCGTGTAGGCGTTCAGGGCGTCGGGACGGTCGAGGGTGATCCGCGCCACGTGGCCCTTCCTCTCGTAGCGAAGGTCGTGGTAGGCCGAGGTCTTGGAGGTACCGGAACGACCGGTGCCGGTCGGCGAGGCTTCGGGGCGTGGCGGTCTCGGCCGACCTTCGTTGCGGGCCATCGGCGTCTCCGGGCCGGCATGCGGCCCGGCGACCAAGCGGCTTACCCCGAACCGGTACGGGGTGGCCCGGCGCCCGCGCGCGGGGGTCGGGTGGGGGCCCGCGGCGTTGCCGGGGCGCTCGGCCGTGAGATAGTCAGATGAACCCGGGCCGAGTGCGGGCGAGCATGCCGGTCCGATTCGAGGTCGAGGCGCGGGTCGCCCGGATCACGCTCGACCGACCGGAGGCGCTCAACGCGATCGACCCCGAGATGCAGGAGCAGCTCGTGGCGGCATGGCGCCGGTTCCGCGACGACGACGGGCTCCACGTCGCGGTCCTCGAGGGCGCCGGACCCAGGGCGTTCTGCGCCGGCGTCGACGTGAAGCGAATGGGGGAGCTCTATGACGTCGGAGCCGCCTCGAGCCGTCGCGAGCTCTGGAACCGCGCGCCGGGGCTCGGGGGGATCACCCGGAACCTCGACCCCGGCAAGCCCGTGATCGCGGCGATCCACGGCTTCTGCGTCGGCGGCGGCCTCGAGCTCGCTCTCGCCTGCGACCTCCGCTACGCGAGCGAGGACGCCACCTTCGCCTTTCCCGAGGTGAAGTGGGCGATCATTCCCGGTCAGGGCGGCACGCAGCGGCTTCCGCGCGTCGTGGCGCCGAACCTCGCCCTCGAGATGATCCTCTCAACGGAGCCGATCTCGGCCGCGCGGGCCGCTGAGATCGGCCTCGTCAACCGGACCGTGCCGCGTGCGGAGCTTCTCCCCACCGCCCTCGCGATGGCCCACCGTCTCGCCGAGCTTCCGACCCGTGCGGTCCGGGTCGCGAGGGAGGCGGTGCTGCGGGGGCTCGACCTTCCGCTCTCGGACGCTCTCCGGCTCGAACAGGACCTGGCCGACCCGCTCCGCGACAGCACGGAGAACCGCGCGGCGCGAGCCCGGTTCGGCGTCAAGGGGCCTCCGCCGAGCTGAGAGCGGGACTCGCTCGGAAGCGAGGGGCCGAGGGTCCCGTCGCTCAGCCCGGCGCCCCCGCGTGAGGGCCCGCGGAGGAGGCGGGTCCCGGGGCGCGACGGGAGGCGATCACGTCGTCGATGCGCAGGATCATCGCGGCGGCCTCGGTCGCTCCCTGGATCGCCTGTCGACCGACCCGGATCGGCTCGACCGCGACCTCGCGCATGTCGGCGATCCGTGCGTTGAGCACGTCCACGCCCGCATCGCGCTCGCCCGAGGCATGACGTCGCCTCAGCTCGATCAGCGCGTCGAGGGTGCTCATGCCCGCGTTCTCGGCGAGCGTCGACGGGATCACCTCGAGCGCGTCCGCGAACCGCTCGACGGCGATCTGCTCCCGACCTCCGATGCGGGCGGCGAGGTCGCGGAGCCGGAGGCTGAGCTCGATGGCCGCAGCCCCCGCACCGGTGACAACGAGGCCATCCTCGATCGCTCCGCCGACGGTCGACAGCGCGTCGACGAGCGAGCGCTCGACCTCGGCGAGGACGTGCTCCGAGCCACCGCGAAGGAGCAGGGAGACGGACCGGGCCCCTTCGCAGCCGGTCACGAACGTGAGCCGGTCCTCACCGATGTGCCTCTCCTCGACGCGCGCGGCGGTCCCGAGGTCGCTCGACCGGAGCTCCTCGGGCCGCGAGACGATCTCGGCGCCGGTCGCCTTGGCGAGCAGTTCGAGGTCCGCTCGCTTCGCCCGTCGGACGGCGTAGATACCGGCCCGGGCGAAGTGCTCGGCCGCGAGGTCGTCGATCCCCTTCTCGGCGACGAGCACGTTGGCTCCGGTGCGCCGCACCGAGTCGACCATCTCGGCGACGAGGCGCTCCTCCTCGCTCAGGAACGACTGCATCTGGTCCGGCGCGGTGATCCGGATCTCGGCACTGAGTTCCGTCTTTCGCACCTCGACGGCCCCGGCGAGCAGCGCGAGGTGGGCGGGCGCGACCGTCCGCGGCATCGCGCTGTGCGCTACCTCGAGCTCGAGGATGTGCCCTTCGAGGAGTTCGCTGTGGGAGATGTCCCCGCCGGTCCGACGGACGATCTGGACGTTCCGCTTGTCGAACGTGAAACGACCCTCGTGCTCCTCGAGCACCGCCTCGACGGCGCCGACCGCGAGGTCGGCGAGCTGCTCGCGGTAGGAGGCGACCCCCTTCGAGATCATCGACGTCATGGCGATCCGGCGCAGAAGGTCGCGGTCGCCCCGGTGGACGGGACGCCCTACCTCGCGGAGCTGCTCGATCGCTCGCTGGGCCGCGAGCCGGTAGCCCTGTGTGATCACCGTCGGATGGATATGCTCCTCGAGCAGCTCCTCGGCCTTGTGGAGGAGCTCGCCGGCCAGGATGACGGAGGTCTTGGTCCCGTCGCCGCATTCGAGGTCCTGCGACTTCGCGAGCTCGGCGAGCATCTTCGCCGCCGGGTGCTGGATCTCCATCTCCTGGACGATCGTCGCGCCGTCGTTCGTGATCACGACGTCGCCGGCCGAGTCGACGAGCATCTTGTCCATTCCCTTGGGGCCGAGCGTGGAGCGGATCGACTCGGCGAGGGCGCGCGCCGCGCGTATGTTCTCTCGTTGGGCGTCCTTCCCTTCGGCTCGCTCCGTTCCTTCCCGGAGCAGGAGCACCGGCGTTCCCGCGAGCATCGTCTCCCTCCTCCTGGAGGACGCGCGTCACACCATAGGCGTCGGGTGAAGTCGGCTTGACCCGGGATCCCGCGTGGCCCGGGACCTGCGCTATGGCCCCGGGATCGGACTCGAGGTCCTCCGTGCCGACCCAGGGATCCGAGCCGGTACGGAGCTCGCCCTCACACCGGTCCCCGACCGACCCTTGCCGAGGCAGAAATCCACCGTCCCTATCGCGCGCGAGCCGTGCGCATGGTAGCGAAGACGGCTTGAGCCCCCTGCTTGTGCGTGGCGCGCCACCATGCCTCGGGCCGCAGCACGCTTCCGACCTACCGACAGGCCGTGCCGGGCCCCCGGTGCCTCACGTCGCCCGACGGCGAACGGGGGGGAGGGATGACCTCTCGGGGACGGGTGCTCGTCCTCGACGGGGAGTCCGGAGAGAGCGCTCTGGCCGTCGTGCGCTCGCTGGGCCGCAGGGGGTACGAGGTCGAGCTCGGGTTCTCGGAGGGCGCGCCACGCCGGGCCGCGGTCTCTCGATACGTCGCTCGGGCGCGCATCTACCCGGAGGCGACGCATGCGACCGAGCGGTTCCACGAGACGCTCCTGCGCTGGGCGCCGACGGTCGGGGCCGTGATCCCGATCAAGGAGCCCACGCTCCTCGCGACGGCCTCGATCCGCAGCGAGCTCGAGTCGGCAGGAGCTCGTGTGCCGATCGCCGACCACGACACGCTCCGGACCGCGACGGACAAGGTCGCGATGCTCGAGCTCGCCCGGCGGGCGGGGCTCCGGGTGCCCCGATCCCGAATCGTGGCGAGCCTCGAGGCCGCGCGCGGGGCCTCCGGAGAGCTCGGGGTCCCCGTCGTGATGAAGTCGTCCACGGAGATCGGACTCCTGCCCGTCGAGCGTCACTTCCTCGTCTCCGACCTGGCGTCACCGACGTTCGTGACGGAGTTCGACCGGCTCTCTCGGTTCGGGCCGGTGGTCCTCCAGGAGTACATCGTCGGTCAGGGGGCGGGGATCGCCCTGCTCTACAACCGTCGCTCGGAGCTCCTCGCGTACTCTGGGCACCGGAGGAGGTTCGAGCAGATCTCCGACGGAGGTCCGAGCGTTCTCGCGCGCACCGACGTGCACGCGGAGGCGCTCGTCCAGTCACGTCGCCTCCTCGAGTCCCTGCCGTGGCAGGGGCTCGCCCTGGTCGAGTTCCGGATCGACGGTGCGGGGCGACCCGTGTACATGGAGGTGAATCCGCGGGTCTGGGGGACGCTCCCCCTCGCCGTGGACTCCGGGGTGGATTTTCCGAGCCTCCTGCTCGAACGGTTCGACGGGCCCGCCCCGCCGGTCCCGCTCGGTCCCCGGCGTCGTCGGGGATACCTCTCCCTCGAGGCGCTCATCACGTCGCGTGGTGCCCCGCGTGAGAAGCGCCCGCGCCTGAGCCGCTTCCTTCTCGAGCTCGCACGGAGCTCCCGGGGCCTGTCGGTGCGGGAGTTCCAGGGACACGACCCTGCCCCGATGGTCGAGGAGTTCTTCCACGTCCTCCGGGCGCGTGCGACGCAGGGCCGGGTGGCGCGCGTAGACCGCCTGCTCTTCGGCCCGCCGGTCGACTACGCCGACCTCTACCGACGGGGCGTGCGCACCGTCGTCGACCTGCGGGAGCCACGTGAGGTCGGCTCGAGGCCCCTACCGGTCCCGCCGGGGCTCACACGTCGGGCCTTTCCGATCGTCGACGACACGGGGGTCCCGCCCGAACGGTTCCGCGAGCTGATCGAGACGCTCTCGCGCGCCCTCCGCGAAGGCGGGGTCTACGTGCACTGCCGGCAGGGAAAGGGCCGCGCCCCGATGACGGCCGTCGGCTGGCTCGTCTCAAACGGCGTCGGTCTCGAGGAGGCGTTCGACCAGGTCTACCGAGCCCGCCCGTTCTCCTATCTCAACGCCGTCCAGCGGAACTCCGTCGTCGAGCTGGCGGGGTCGTTGCGCCCCGACTAGGGGAGCGCCGGGGAGGGTCCGGTCGGGGACACACGGACCCCCGGTACGGCCTTCGGGGCTCGTCAACCCGGTTCGATGGCGTCGGTTAACCCCCGCAGGGGAAGTACGAATTCATGGTCCTTGGGCCCCTCGAGTCCGCCTGGGTGGTCCCGGCGGCGCTGGCCGCGTGCGGGCTCCTCTTCCTCGGCGACGCGGCCGTCGAGGGAGGGCCGCGGAGGCACACGCTCGAGACGTTCGCGCTGAACTTCCTCTCGTTGCCGGTCGGAGGGTTCACGCTCTTCATCGGCGCCCTCGACTGGTACGCGGACGGCTCGCTCACGCTCTTCTCCGGGAGCGCGGTCGCGGTCGGCGCCGTGCTGGCCGGGCGGTCGCTCCGCGAGATCCCGTGGACCGGCTTCGCGAGCCTCGCCGCCGCGGCCGTGGCGGGCTGGTACCTCGTGCAGCACTCCGCTGGGTCGCTCCCTCTCCCGGGCATCCTCGCCGTGAGCGCCCTCGTCTTCCTGATCGTCTTCGGCCTGCTCTATCTCATCGAGCTCCCGTTACGGCTTGCCGGTCTGCTCGCCCTGCCGAGGCCGCTCCTCCTCGCGTTCGGCGTCGCCACGCTCGGCCTTGCCGGGTACTTCGCCCTCCTCGGCATCAACTAAGCGAGCGGTCCGGTCAGCGGCGCACGGCCGGAGACGCCCCGCCGCCTTCTCGAGGAGGCCGCCGGGCCGCTCCCCTCGTCAAGGCGTACGCGGCCGCCGTCGGGTCGCCGAACGGGACCCCAGCGTCGCGCTCACGGGCGGGCGCCGCACCTGTCGCACCGGCCGCTGGCGGCATCGTAGAGGCCGCCGCAATAGCGGCACGGGAGCATCACCTTCGGAGCCGGCGGAGCGGCCACGTGGATGACGACGGGAGCCGCAGGGTTGCCCGCGACGGGAGGTCCCGGGACCCGCGGGCTTTCGGGGGGCGGCGGCGGAGCCGGTGGCGGGGGCAACGAGCTTCGGGCGCGCACGATCGCATCGGCCCAGCCCCGGCCGTTCACGACCTCGAACAGAGAACGGCCGTAGTGCGTCTCGACGGTGAGGAACTCGCGCGAAGGCGTGAGGAACCGGCCGGGCTGACGGCCGATGTGCACGTTCCAGACGCGCTCGACCCCGACGTCGATCACCGTGAACGGAGCGATGCCCCCGGCCTCGAAGACGAGTCGGTGCGTCGTCACAGAGAGCGTCCCCGGCGTCACCCGCGCTCCCGCGAGCAGGGTCGCCGCCCCCTGAACGATGACGGTCTCCTGCGGGTAGAGGATCATCGCCGTCGCCGCATCGTGGGTCGGTCTATCAAGCCTTCTTCGCCGCCGGAAGGAGGCCGGCGACACCCGCTCGGGAAGGCCGACCGCCCGAGCCTCCGATTCCGAGGCCGGGGCCCCATGCATTCTCGCGGGCCGAGCTCGCCGAGGCGGCCGCGGGGGAGTCGACGGGACCCGGCGCGTCCGGGCGACTCGAGGAGGACCGGCTCCGCCGGCACGAGCGGGCCCGGCCGAGAGCTATCCCAGGTGACGTGAAGCTCGAGAGAGCCTTCGGGGACCGGATGCCGCCACGGTCGACGCCGTTCCACACGACGACCGTCGTCGTGGTGCTGCTCGTGCTATCGACCTCGGTCGGGTTCCTCGCCGACTCGGCGGTCCGGCCCGCCCCCATATGCCCGACGCGCATCGGCACCGCGACCTGCGCTGCTCTCCCGCTCAATCCCCGGTACGACTCGCGCACGGTGACGATCCCCGCGAACAGCACCGGGTGGGGGCCGCTCTCCGTGCTCGGATTCGAGGCCGTCCAGTTCCGTCTGTGGCTCGCGAGCCCGTCGGCGTACCTGCGCCTCGTCCAGGGGACCGCAAGCGAACCCGACGGCCCCGAGTTGGCGTTCGCCGTGTTCGCGAGCAACAACTCTCTCACCGAGGACCCCTCGAACGACACCTCGCGGGCCTGGTTCTCGCCCGACGGCGTCTTCGGTGTGGCCTGGGTCGGCGAAAGCGGCCCTCTCGTGACGGTCCGCCTGTACGTCGCGGACCCGATGGTCCGCTACGGAGCCGAGAGCGTATCGCTCGTCCCGACCCCGTTCGGCGCGGCCGTGCCCGGGCGGATCCTGTTCCTCGGTGTCGTGTTCCAACTGGGCGAGTCGAACCTCCCTCCACCGACGGGACCGACGCGCACCGCGACGGTCGAGCTCCCCAACGGGACCTTCTACGAGCTCAGTCTGTGGGCCGGCCCGAGGACCGCGTGCGAGAACTTCCTCGGACCCGACGACCTGTTCGGCTCCGCCTCCTGCCTCGAGAGCGTGTCGACCGGGTACGAGGCGGGCGTCGTGTGGACCGGGCCTCTCACCGCGACCCTCCTGGTCGGGACCCCGTAGAGCGCCGGCCCTCCGTGCCCCGCGCGTCCTCCACGACGGCGACCTCGGCGAGAAGGCGTCGCATAGGACGACGCGCTCGTCGAGAGGACCTCCTCGACGACGATCTTCACCGCGTCCCTCGGGATCCCCGCGGACCGGGCCACAATGGAGCGGACCCGCTCCTCGTCGGTCGCGATCCCGGCGCGAGCGAGAGCGTCGAGGACTACCTTGCGAAGCGCGGCGGAGCCGACCGGGGAGAATTCGAGGAGGGTGCATCGCGAGCGGATCGGGGGAGTGATCGCGCCGAGGTCGTTGCACGCGAGGAGGAACAGTGTCGTCCCGGCCTCCATCGCCGGTCGCATGGCGCTCTGGACCTCGGGGCTGAGCGCGTCGGCCTCGTCAAAGAAGAAGACGCGGAACGGGGCCCGACGGCTCGGACGCTGGATCGCGAGCGGGAGGACCTGACCGAGCATTCGAGCTAGGCCGCGGTCGTCCGAGGCGTCGAGGCGGTGGAAGCTGTTCTCCCAGTCGTCGCCGAGCAGGGCCCGACCGAAGGCCCGCGCTGCCGTAGTTTTTCCGACCCCGGGCGGGCCGTGCAGGAGCAGGTTCGGGGGCACGATGCGGCCGGCCCGCACGGCGGCAACGAGCCGACCCAGCCGCTCGAGGGCAGCCTCCTGTCCCGCGATCCCCTCAAGGGTCGTGGGCCTCAGGTCCTCCATCGAGAGGGGCCGGGCCCGCCGCACGTCCACGCCCTAGACGTTCGAGCGCTGGCGATATCTAGGTTTCCCACGCCGCATCGAGGCTACGGTGCCCCGACAGGTCGGGCCCCCGGGTGCCGCGGACGGCGGGCGAGGCGGGCCCGGATCGGGCCCGCCCGAAGAGGGTCGTCGTCGTTACGACTTCTTCTCCTCGTCGGAGTGCTTGAACTCCTTCTTGGCCGTCGCGCCGACGGCCTTGACGCCGCCCCAGAGGCTCTTGCCGACCTTCTCCGCCACGACCCCCGTCTCCTTCGCGACGTGGACCGTCTCCCCGGCGGCCCGTCGACCGAGACCTACCTCGCGCCCGCAGCCCGTGCAGGTCTTCGCACTCTCGGCGAGCTCCGCTCCGCACCCTTCGCACTTCATCGTCGTACGGACCTCACCCGGCGAAGGCCGTTTCGAAGGTTAATACCTGCCGCGACGGCCCGCGGCCCCCCTCGCGCCCGAGACTAGGGCGCGCGGTCGGCCGGAAGGTCGTAGCGCAGGACGGGGTTCTCGATGTACTCAAAGACCTTGTCGACGCCGCGCTCGAGGGCGACCCGGTAGGCGAGCCGGAGCGTCTCGGCGGTCTCCTCGGGAGTGGGCGGGGGGATCACGGCCACGAGGGTCGCCACGGGCGTCACGTGCCGGTCGAGACAGACGAGCGACAGGCTCGCTTCCGGAAACGCGAGCTGGAAGAGGCGCAGCTGCAGCGCCACGTCCGGCGGCGGCGGGAGCGCGCGGTAGGTCTTGAGCTCGTACACGCAGGCGCGACCGTCCCAGAAGTCGGGCTGCGCGTAGACCCCGACGCGCCCACCGATCAGGAGGAGGCGCGAGCGGGGACGGGCGAGCCCGAACAGTACGCTCTGGCGGAAGGCACGGACCACGCCCGGGACGACCGCGAGCGCCTTCCCGCGCTCCTCCGGGGAAGCCTCGACGCCGGCCGCCGCGATCTCGTCGTCGAACGTCTCGGCGGCGAGCGCCTCAAGGGCCTGGGTCCCGATGCGGCGGGTCTGCGCCCGTTCGTGACTGAGCCGAGAGAGCGTTGCGTCGAGCGCCTTCCCCGCGGCGCGGCCGATCTCTCGGCCCTCCTCGACCGGCCTCGGGTACGCCACCTGCACGACCTCGTGGGTGGCGACGGTCCGGACGGTCGTCATCGGCGCGGAGCCCCTTCGGAGGACCGCCCTCTCGGCGGGGCCCGGGAACCTCCGGCGCTCGGGCGGGGCGGAGCCTCGGCGCTCGACACTCGGACCCGACCCTCCGCGTCGGGAGGAGAGTCGGTGGCGCGGATGAACGTTCTCGATCCGTCGGAGGCGGCTCGAGCGACCCCGGTCGGGGTGCGGCGGGCCGGCGAGGGCCCGAGGGCGCGTCGGCTCGCGCTCCGGCCGCCGCGGTCTCCTCGGGGCCGTGGGGTCCCCGGCCCCACGCGGCCGACGACCCTCGCGTTTCTCGGGTCGTCCCGCCGACACCGCGACGCGTCACGGCGGGAGCGCGCCCCTTTTAGGCCGAGGAGCGGTCCCACGGGGAAGCGATGGCCGTCGTCTCGAAGACCCCTTTCCGGCTCACCTTCGCCGGAGGCGGCACCGACCTGCCCGCCTACTACGAGACCCACGGCCCCGGGGCGTGCGTCGCGGGCGCGATGGACAAGGGCATCTACGTGATGGTCGTCGAGAACTTCAACGCCGAGGAGATCCGCGTCAGCTACCGCATCACCGAGGATGCGAAGCGGAGCGTCGACGAGATCTCCCACGGGTCGATCCGCGAGGCCCTGCGGCTCCTCGCGATCCCGAGCGGCGTCCAGGTGATCACGGCGACACAGATGCCGTCGCGCGGCACCGGGATCGGCTCGTCGAGCAGCTGCGCGGTCGGGGTCCTCCACGCCCTGCACGCCTGGAAGGGGGAGCGCGTCGGGCCCCGTCAGCTCGCCCGAGAGGCCGTCCGCATCGAGCGGGAGCGCCTCCACGAGCCCGGCGGGATCCAGGACCAGTACGCGGCGGCGTACGGCGGCCTCAACCGGATCGAGGTCGAGCGCGACGGCACGGTCTCGGTGCACAGCCTCGCCATCGACCACGATGCGCTCGACCGCCTCAACGAGCACCTGATGCTGTTCTTCACCGGTCGGGAGCGACGGTCGACGGAGATCCACGCCAGCCAGGTCAACCAGATCGACGCGCACCTGGCCGAGTACGACCGGATGCGCGACCTCGCGCTCGCGACCGCGAAGGCGCTCGAGCGGCTCGACCTCCCCGAGCTCGGGCGACTGATGGACGAGAACTGGGAGCTGAAGAAGCGGCTCGCGGCGGGCATCAGCAACCCCGAGGTCGACCGGGCCTACTCGATCGCCCGGGAGAACGGCGCGTTCGGGGGGAAGCTCCTCGGCGCCGGAGGCGGGGGATTCCTCTTCTTCCTCGTTCCCCCCGAGCGCCAGCGCGCCGTCCGCCAGTCCCTCGAGTCGCTCGGACTCGTCCCGAAGACCGTCCGCCTCGACATCGCGGGCAGCACGATCGTGCACGAGGAGTAGCGCCTCGGGCGACGGCGCCCGTTCAGACCGCCGACGGCTTCGGCCCCGCGCGTGTCGACCCCTGGAGACGGCGGAGCGTCTCGTAGGCCCTCGGCACGTAGGCCTCCTCGAGGTAGAGGAGGAGCTCGGGGCTCGCCGTGAGGAGCTCGGCGACGACGACGTCGGCGAGCGAGAGCTCGCGCGTGACCCACGCGAGGAGCCCGCGCGTGCGGCTCGCCTCCGCGGGAAAGACGAGGCTGATCTCGGAGAGGTGCTCGAGGCGCTCGCAGAGCCGGAACCGAGAGAGGAGCGGGAGGAGGGCCCGCTCGCGAGCCTCGTCGACGAACAGCTTGATCGTCGAGGTTCCGACGACGATCTTGAGGGTGTCGCCGCGGTCGTAGTCGATCTCGGCGATCACCCGCTCCAATCGGTGGAGGAGCTCCTTGTCCTTCTCGAAGCTGAGGACGACGATCCGGTCCTTGAGCGCCATCCGCATCTCGGACGTGAGCGGTCGGGCCGAGGGCTCCGGGCTCCCGAAGTCGTGGCGGCGCAGCGTCGCCACGAGCGCGTCGACCTGGTCCCGACCGGCGACGCCCCGCGCGATGAGGTAGCGGGCGAGGGCGCGTCGGTTGACGATCCCCTTGCGGGAGCACTTCTCGATCTCCGGCTCGCGGTTGAGGAGCGCCTGGAGCCCGAGTTCTATTTGTGACATTATCCTACGAAGAAGGCTATTCTATCTTAACATGTGCCATCCATGCCACGGGTGGGATATACCGGTGCCCCGCCCTGGGTCGTGAGGACCGATGGACGAGCCGATCCGTATCCTCCTCGGGGAGGACGAGATCCCGCGCCGCTGGTACAATCTGATCGCCGACCTGCCGGTCCGGCCGCCACCGCCGCTCCACCCGGCGACGCGCGCGCCGGTCACGCCCGACGACCTCGCCGGGGTCTTTGCGCGCGAATTGATCGCGCAGGAGGCCACGCAGGAGCGCTGGATCCCGGTCCCCGAGGAGGTCCGCGATGCCTACCGGCTCCTCAACCGGCCCACCCCCCTCCAACGCGCGGTCCGGCTCGAACGCTACCTGAGGACCCCGGCTCGGATCTACTTCAAGCGCGAGGACCTGAGCCCGACCGGAAGCCACAAGGCGAACACGGCGTTCCCGCAGGCCTACTACAACGCGCGCGAGGGCGTCGAGCAGCTCGTGACGGAGACCGGCGCGGGCCAGTGGGGGACCGCGCTCGCCCTGGCCGCCCGGCACTTCGGCGTGGGCTGCAAGGTCTTCATGGTGCGGAGCAGCTTTGAGCACAAGCCCTACCGGCGCCACGTGATGCGCCTCTACGGCGCCGACGTCTCCCCCTCGCCCGGCCCGGAGACGACGTTCGGGCGGCGGCTCCTCGAGCGGGAGCCGGAGCATCCCGGGTCCCTGGGGGTCGCGATCAGCGACGCGCTCGAGTACGCCGTCGGGAGCCCGACCCGCCGCTACGCGCTCGGGAGCGTCCTCAACCATGTCCTCCTGCACCAGAGCGTCATCGGCCTCGAGGTCCAGCAGCAGTTCGCGAAGATCGACGTCGTCCCGGACCACATCGTCGGCTGTGTCGGCGGTGGCAGCAATTTCGCGGGGTTCGCCTACCCGATGCTCGGCGAGACGCTCCGTCGGGGCGGCGAGGGGCCGGAGTTCCTCGCCGTCGAGCCGACGGCGGTCCCCTCGATGACGCGCGGGCGGTACGAATACGACTTCGGGGACACGGCCGGGCGGACCCCGCTGCTCAAGATGTTCACGCTCGGGGCGTCCTTCGTTCCCTCGCCCATCCACGCCGGAGGGCTACGGTACCACGGCGTCGCTCCGTCGCTCAGCGCGCTCGTCGACGCCGGCCGCGTCCGACCCCTCGCCGTCGGCCAGGCGGAGAGCTTCGAGGCCGGAGTGCTGTTCGCCCGAACCGAGGGGATCGTACCGGCGCCGGAGTCGGCCCATGCGGTGCGCGCCGCCATCGACCTCGCCCTCGAGGCCAAGCGGACCGGCGAGGCGAAGGTGATCGCGTTCAACCTCTCGGGGCACGGGCTCTTCGACCTCGCCGGCTACGCCGAGCATCTGGAGGGCCGGCTCGGCGTCGCCGCCGGGACCGGGACAGTCGTTCCGGCGTGACCGGAGCCGGCCCCCGCGCCGCGCTTACGCCGGCTTCTCGGGCGGGCTAGCGTCCTTGGGGGGTGCCTCCGCCGCCTTCGAGCTCCGGGCGGCGTGGCGCTTGACGTAGCGAGCTCCAAGGGCGATGCCCACGAGGCCGAAGACGAGGCCGAAGGCGAGGGCGGCGACGAACAGCGCGAGGAGACCGCCCGAGAGCGAGGAGAGGTCGATGTAGCCGAGCTGCTGACCGAGGAGGACGACCGCGAGGCCGAAGACGACGCCGCTCGCGGCCCCCGAGCTACCGGCGCCCACTAGCGGCCCCCCTTATCCCCGGCGTCCGACTCGTTCGCGTCCTCGCCGCGACGGCGCGGCGCCGCATGCGGACCCACGCGCGCGAGCGAGTAGAGCTCGTAGGCGGCGATCAGGGCGAGCCCGACGGTCGCGAGGGTGAGCTGGTCGGGCGCGGTCACGTGGAGGAAGAAGTTCTCGGACCAGAGCGTCCCGTTGCCGACGGAGACGATCTGCGCGGTGACCTCGTAGACGCCCTCGATCAGGTACTGGCCCGAGGTGAGGTCCGCGCCGAGGGTCGTGTTGTCGATGGCGCGCGCGTCCGCGGGCTGGAACACCTGGTCACGCGACCAGACCTGCTGGCCGAGGTAGACGACGTGGAGCTGCACGCTCGAGACGGACTCGCTCGCGCTGAGGAGGCTCGGTCCCCCCTGGCTCCAGGAGAACACGACGCTCGCCGGGTCCCCGAACGACGTCGGGATCGCCGACGCGGCGGTCCCCGCGCCCGCGACGTTCTGCCCGTTCCAGGTCACCGTCGCCGAGAAGCCGGGCGCACCCGCAGCCCGCGGGGCCGCGCCCGCACCGGTCGAGGTGGGAGAGTTCGCGGAGGCCGGAACGGCGAGCCACGGAAGGAGGGCGACGGCGACGACGAGGAGCACCAGCGTCGCCGTCGGACGCGCCGCGCTTGGAGAGGAACCGTGCACAGTGTCGTAGGAGGTACCGAGAGGGACGATATCTACGTTTGCCGAGACCGGTCCGCTCTCCTCGGCCCCCCCCGGCGGGGCTCTCGCGTCGTCTCTCGGTCCCACGGCGGACGCCCGGCAGCGGGGCTCCTGACCCCGCCGGAGGCTTTCGTCAGCGGCGGGTCGGTGCGAACGGCGCCCGGGGCGCCGTCCTCTCTGTCGGGCCGAACGAGTTCGCGAACCGCTCGAGGCCGGCGCGCATCTCGTCCGTGTCGAGACCGACGTAATGGGCCGTCATGTCGACGGAGGCGTGCCCGAGGAGGTTCTTCAGCTGCACGAGGTCCATACCTGCCGCGTGGGCGAGCCGGCCGAACGTCCGTCGGAGGTCATGGTGGGAGACGCGAACCCCCTCCGCGGTGAGCCCGCTCTGCCTCGCCGCCCGCTGGAGCAGCAGGTCGGCCCCGGACCGGGAGATCGGGAACACCCTCGCCTCCTCGGGGGCACCAAGAACGAGCCGCGCGAGCTCGTCGCCGACGGCCGGGTGCATCGGGATGCGACGCCACTTGCCGCCGTTCCGGCCCTTTCCGAGCACGCGCAGGCAGCGCTCGTCGAACAGGACGTCCTTCGCCCTCAGGCGCAGCAGCTCGACCCGGCGGAGCCCGTTGAACCCCTCGAGGAGGACGAGGGCGCGAGCACGGCCTCGCGGGATCCGCGAGAGACGTTCGAGGGCCTCGCGGGAGATCCAGCGGCGACGGCCGGGCTCGCCGGAGGGAAGCCGCCAGGGCGCCTTTGCCGTGGCGAGGGGATTCCGCGCCCAGGCGAGGAACTGGCGCAGGGCCGCGAAGTGGACGGAGTAGGTCGCTCGCTCCCAGCGGCACGCGCGTCGTAGGGCGTCGAGGTCCGCTTGAGAGACCTCCCGCGGGGACCGGAGCCCAGGGCGCGGACCCCGGGCGAGCCGGGGGAATCGGAGCAACTCCCAGCGCATCCGGCGCTGCCAGAGCTCCCCGACGGGCGCCTCGCGCTGCTTGTCGACGAGGAAGCGCTCGACCGACCGTCGCCAGCGGTCCGGGTCCGCCCGGCGCCCCCGCCGGCGGGCCGCCCGGAGGCGCGTCGTGCGCTCTCCCGGCCGCGACGGACGCGCCCGGGCCCTCGCGTCTCGCCCGGGCGACGGGCCCACCCCTGGCGGACCGTGCCGTGACATCGTCGGAGGGAGCGTGGCCCCCCGGGTGGGTGACGCTGGGCCCGCCGCTGAACGCTGAACCGTGACGGGGGCGGGCTACGACCGGCGACCCGCCGCGCGCGTCGGGCTCGGCGCGAGCCGCACACCCTCGGGGCCCTCGGTCGTGCTTCCGTCGAGACGACTGTACTCGAGCATGCGGTTCAGCCCCGCGAGCGAGATGCGGTGGCCGCGACGCGCGAGCGCCTCGAGGAGCGGACGGCGCCGCATCGGCCCCGGCTCGCCCCGCAGGATCTCGAGGACCGCCTCGACGGACCCCGCCGGGATCCCGTCGAGCCGGGCCTTCTCCGGCGCGGACACGGTGGGCCAAGGCCGCGATCGCTAAGGCGGCTTTGCCCGAACCCGGCGTCCGCGCAGCCCCCGCGCCGAAACTCTCTTCTCACGGCGTCCGCTGCACGGCGCATGGGGCGCCTCGCCGAGGTCCGACGGCTCACCGCCTACGATCGGGGGGTCTTTGACAAGTTCGAGCGGGCCATCGCGCGACGCGGGTGGGCCGAGGCGACGAAGAACCGGGAGATCGGACACCTCACGCTCAAGGACACGCTCGTCCACATCCTCAACGTCCACGAGGCCTGGCTCGTCGCGGTCGCGCAGGGCCGCTGGGAGGTCTTCGACGACCCGAACCGCAAAGGGGCCGCCGTCCGGAGCTTCGCGGACCTTTGGGCCTACCGGCGCCGTGTGCGGGACGGCGAGGACGCCCTGCTCGCCGGACTGACGGAGCGCCGCCTGGCCGGCGCCCTCCAGGCGCCCTGGATGCCCGGTCGTTACACGCTCGACGACGCCTTCCACCAGGTCTCCTACGAGCAGGCGCACCACCTCGGCGAGATCATCGGGGCACTCTGGCAGGCCGACCGGGCGCCGCCCCCGATGACCTGGATCGAGAACCTTCCCCGGCGCTGAGCCCCTCGGGGTTCGCTCCCGCGACGGCCCGTCGGCCGCCTCGAACGCCACCGGGCCCGGCCCGGGCGGCGCCCGGCGATCCCTCCCGAGGGAGGTCGACCGGAGTGACCGATCTAGCCGACGGTCCCGGGCGGCGGCGTGCCCGGTGTCGAGGTCGGCTGCGGCCTTCGACCCCTCCCCCGGAGGAGGAGCGCCACGATCGCCACGACGACGAGGAGCCCGACGATCCCGAGGATCGCGTAGGCCGTGAGCGCGGGCAGTCCGAGGACGGTGTTCGGGGTCGAGCCGCCGGTCTTCGCGGTCGAGGTGAACTGGATCGTCTGCGCGGCGGTGGCGCCGCTCACCCCGATGCTCCCCGACGCCGGCGCGGCCGTGTCGCCCGAAACGCTGCCGACGGTGAAGGGGTAGGTTCCGTTCGGCTCCGAGAACGTCACGGTCGGGGTCGTCGAGGAGAGCGTCGTGCTCCCGAGAGCGACGGACCAGCTCGTGCCCGCAGGAAGCCCCGTCTCGGTGAACACCACGTCGTAGCTCGTCGGCGGCGTCGACGAGGCGAAGGTGACGGTCTTCGTCAGTGGGGCCCCCGCCACCGTCACGGAGCCCGACGCCGGCGTCGGCGTCGCGCTCCCGACCGCGGCGACCGAGAAGCTGTAGGTGCCGTTCGCCTCGGAGAAGACGATCGTCGCGCTCGTCCAGGAGAACGTGTTCCCTCCGAGCGTGACGGACCAGGAGGTCCCGGCGGCGAGCCCCGTCTCGCTGAACGTGACGTCGAAGCTCGCCGGCGGCGCGGTATTGGTGAAGGTCACGAGCACGCTCACGCCCCCCCCGTTGACGGTGACGGTGCCGCCCGTCGGGCTCGCCGTGTAGCCCGAGACGGCACCGATCGTGTAGCTGTAGCTCGCGTTCGTCACCGAGAAGACGGCGGTCGAGGTCGTCGAGGAGAGCGTGCTCCCTCCGAGCGTGACCGACCAGGGGGTCCCGGTCGCGAGCCCCGTCTCGGAGAACGTCACACCGTACTCGGTCGGGAGGCTGACCGCGGTGAAGACGATGGTCTGCGCGGCCGCGGCGCCGGCGACGAGGACCACGCCGCTCGACGGCGAGGCGGTGTAGCCGACCGCTCCGCCCGCGGTGAACGCGTAGGTGCCGTTCGGGAAGAGGAACGTCAGGGTCGTCGAGGAGGCCGAGCCGGTGAGGTCGGCGTAGTCGACCAGCGCGTACCACGCGGTCCCGGACGCCAGGCCGGTCTCGGTGAAGGTGACCGTGTAGGCGTCCCGGTAGTGGAACGTCACGAGGAGGGTCGCCGCGGAGCCGTGGATCGGGAGGTAGCCATAGGGCACCGAGGCGTTGTAGTGCGCCGTCGAGGCGAGGTAGTAGCTGTAGGTGCCGTTCGGGATCGAGACCGAGAGCGACGTTCCCGTGCCGACGGTGATCTGGGCACTGCTGTAGCCGGGCGTTCCGCCGAACGTGTACGCCGCCCACAGGGTCCCGCTCGGGAGTCCGCTCTCGCGGAAGGTGAGATTGTACATCGCCGGCAGGCGGAACGAGATCGAGATCTGGAGCGGAGTGCCCGCGGCGAGGACCGTCCCGTTGGCGGGTGAGCTCTGGTACCAGCCGAGCGTCGTCACGGTGTAGGGCGTGCTTCCGCTCTGCAGCGTGAACGACAGGTTCGCGGAGGCGGCGGTCGTCGAGAAGGCGCCGAGCGTCACCTGCCAGGCGGTCCCGGAGGGCAGTCCCGACTCCTGGAAGGTCACTGAGGTGGTCGTTGCGGAGGCAAAGCGGATCGATACACTGATCGCCGCGCCGGTGATGGTCACGTTGCCGCTCGAGGGCGAGGGGGCGTAGCCGGGGGCTGCCTCGACCGCGTAGGTCCAGCTTCCGTTGCCGGCGGCGAACCCGACCGCGCTCGTCGTCGAGGTGTTCATGCTGCCCGAGAAGCTCACCGACCACGGGGTCCCGGTGGGAAGTCCCGTCTCGGAGAAGGTGACCGGGTAGCCTGCGCAGACGTAGGTCGAGTTCGTGATGACCGCGCCGGAGCCGGGGTCGATCTCCGCGGCAAACGTGCCGCCGACGCTCGACGAGGGGCTACAACCGGCGGTGTAGTACACGTCCCAGAGGGAGGGCTCCGGCGTGACGATGAGGGCGCTGTTGATCGCGTAACCGCCCCCGTAGAGGGACCACTGCTTGACGGCGTTCGGATACTGTCGGAGGAACGCGCTGCCCCCCACACGATCCGCGACCGCGACGGCGCCGGTCGAATCGACCGCGGGCGTCGGAACCGCACCCGAGATGAACTGGAGCTCCCCGGGGACGCAGGTCTCCTTCGCGAAGAGGCTCGCGGTGCCGTTGTCGACGAGCGCGAGGAGGAAGGCGTCGGGGACGCTCGCCGAAAGGAGCGTGAACTCGTAGGCCGCGGCGGTGCCGACCGAGGCCGACGTGGGCGTACCGGTGAGGGTGAGCTCCGTCGGGGGGGTTCCGATCCAGTGGTAGGCGCACCCCGTCGGGAGCGTCAGATTGGCCACGGCCGTCGTTTCCGTGGCCGGGAGCGCGAGGCCGGCCCCCGCGGAGAGGTTCCACGAGGCCGAGCCGAATCCCGAGGCGGCCGCGGCGGCGAGCGCGGCGGCCGCGTTGTACGAGAGGGCGACGACGCCCGTGAGCGGGCGGGCGCTGCGCACGGGGCCGTGAGAGAACTCCGTCGTCGGCAGGAGCCCGGTGAACCGAGGGGCCGCCCCGACCGTGGTGGGGAGCGAGGCCGAGGGCGGCGTCGACGCCGCGGGCTGTGCCGACCGAACGAGGGAGGCCGTGGGGGCCGCGATCGCGGCGGAGCCCGCTCGAGAGAAGGCTCCGCCCGACGGTCCGAAGGCCGCGAGACCTCCCATCGCGAGCAGGGCGACGACAACCAGGGCCCGGAGTCTTCGATGCGCTACGGAGGCACGGTCCTTCATGGCAGCAAAACACCGATAGCGGGTCCGGAGGATAAATCCGGGAGGCCGGCGAGGGGCCCGGCGTCGGTTCCGGTGCTCCCGTCGGGGCCGGTCTCGGACGTGAGGGACGGAGCGGTCGCCCCGGTCGCGTCGGGGCGATCCCGTCGGCTACCTCGGCATGTCGATCTCGAATCGGCCGTTCTCGGGGGCGTTCTCGTCGTGGCCCGGCGCCTGCGGGGGCGGTCCCCGACGGCGCCGGACCATGACGACGGTCGCCACGACCGCGACGACCGCGACGACCACGATCGTCCCGATGAGCGCGTAGAGGAGCCCGCCCGAGAGAAGCCCGCCGTTCGCGGAGCTCCCAAGGGTCCCGCCCGGGGGCGGGGGTGCGGCGACGACGTCGAAGACGATCGAGGAGGCGTTCTTCGTGCCGTTGAAGTCCGTCGAGAGGGTCAGTGTCACGTTGAGAAGCCAGTCGAACGTGATCGCGACCGTAGAGCCCGTCGTGTTGTTGAGGAGGGCCCCGCCCACGGGCCGGACGGCCCAGGTGTACGTCGTGTTGGTCCCGAGGACCGCGGCCTCCCCCGGGGCGAGCTGCACGGAGCAGTTCGAGCGAGAGCCGTTCGTCGGCGAGGTCGTCGCGGGCGAGACCCCTATCGTGACGTTCAGCGGGTACGGCCCGACCGTGAGCGTCATCGACTCCGTGGCGGACTCGTTGGCGAGGTCGCTCACGGTGACCGAGACCGAAGAGCTCCCGACCTGGCCCGGCGTGCAGTTGAGCTGCGGCGTCGACGAGGAGCGGCAGCCCGCGGGCAGATGCGTCCAGTTGTACGAGTACGGCGGGTAGCCGAAGGCCGCCCCGGTCGTGAACGTGGTGCCCTCGCCCTGGATGGCCGGCGAGACCGTCGCGTTGAGGGGCTGGGCCGCGAGGCCGGCCCCGACGTAATAGATCGCGCTCGAGCCGGCGCCGGCGACCGCGACGAGCCCGGAATCCGACAGGTAGGCGACCCCGGCGAGAGGCGTCGGGATGGGCAGGTCGGTGATCGCTCCGGTCGCGCTGTCGATGACCTCGAGCAGGCCCGAGCCGCCGGACGACTCGGCGACGTACGTCCGATTGTTGCCGGTGTCGTAGGCGAGGCCGCTCACGGGGTGCTGCAGCGTGAGGGTCTGCTCGACCGCCCCGGTCGTCGAGAGGACGGAGATCTTCCCCGTGCCCGCGTTGGCGACGTCGATCTGACCCGTCAGCGGGTTCTGGAGGAGGAGGGTCGGCGTGCCGCCGACGACCGCGGTCCACAGCCGTGTGCCGTTGACCGCGTTCATGCCGAAGACACGACCCTCCCACGGGTCGGAGACGACGAGGAGGTTGCCCGGGAGCGCGAGGACCGACGCCTGGGCGTAGTAGTTGCCGGAGAGGGAGCCCCCCGAGAAGATGGTGACGGTCTCGTTGCCGACGATCTGGCCCGACGCGGGGTCGATCACCGTGAGGTTCTCGTTAGAGTCACCGTACTGGGCCGAGGTGACACCGACGACGTAGACGCGGTCCGTCGAGGCGCCGTAGCCGATCCCGTCCCAGGTCGAGGCGTAGCCGCCCGGGAGCGGGATCGACGCCGAGACTTGTGTCGAGGAATCCGGGAGCGCGCTCACCGACTGCTGGCCGTAGGCGTACGACTGTCCGCCGTTGCTCAGCACGTACGTCGTCCTCGATGCGGTGTCGTAGGTCATCGCGACCGGCGCAACGCCGACCGGAACCGACCCGGTGGGCGCGAGCGTCGTCGAATCGAGGAGGTCCACGGACCGGCCGCTCCCGTCCGCGGCGAGGAGCCGGTGCGACGTGGGGTCGGCGAGGAGCGCTCCCGGGGCCGCCCCCGTGAGGATCGGGACGCCGGGGATCCCTGTCGTCGCGTTCACCGGCACGAGGGCGTTCTCGCACGCGTCGGTCGCGAGAAGTTGCCCGTTCGAAAAGTAGCCCAGGCTCGAGAGGCAGGTCCCGTCGGTGGCGAAGGTCCGGATCGTCCCGTTCGACGCGTCGATGCCCACGAGGCCACGGCCGTACTGCACGACGAGGAAGGCGCCTGCGGCCGGGTCGAACGTCATCGTTCCCCAGTTGGGCACGTTGTCGGGGATCGTCAGGGTCTGCCGGAAGGTGGCGGTCCCTCCCGAGATGCTGTACTCGGTGAGGTTCGTGGGGCCGCCGTACCAGTCGACGACGGCGAGGACCCCCGACGCCGGGTCGATGCCGATGTCGTAGGGGATCTGCGGCAGGTACACCGTGCCCTGCGTCGTTCCGGTCGTCGCGTCGACGATCGAAACGTCCCAGCTATCCCAATCCATCACGAACAGCTGGTCGGTGGTCGGGTCGTAGCTGGCCGAGGTGGGGCCGGCGCCGAGGTGCAGGACCCGGACGACGGCGTTCGTCGCGCCGTCGATCTCCGTCACGTTGTAGGTGCAGCACGGGAGGATGTATCGACCGGGCTCCATCACGAAGACGTCCCCGGAGTCGCTCGCGTAGACGACATCGGTCGGCGCGGAGGCGAAGTAGCCGCTCTGGGCGCCGACAGCGAGGCTCGTGACCACGTGGAAGGAGGTCGCGTTGATCACCGAGACGTTGTTCGAACCGGAGTTCGAGACGAAGACCTCGTTCCCCGCGGGATCGTAGGCGGCGGCCGTCGGGCCGTGTCCGACGACGACCGACGCGATGAGCCGGTCCGTCGGGCTGAACACGCTCACGGATCCCGTGTCAAAGTTGGCGACGAAGACGTCGCCCGTCGCGGTGTCGACGGCGACGCCGTCGGGGGTCAGGCCCTGAGGAGCGGGATGGACCCCTGGGCCGTAGGTCTGGTTGAGGAGGTTCGCCGTCGCGAGGAAGGCGTCGCGACCGGACGAGGTCGGCGTCGGAAGGCCGAGAGACGAACCCGGGAGGATGCCGCTCGGGCCCAGCGGCCGGAGCTCCGGCACCGCGGGCCGCGAGACGGAGGCGGGGCCGGTCCCGATCGGACCGACCGAGGGCGCCCGGGCGGACGCGGCCGGCAGCACGCTGTGCGGAGCGACCAGCAACGTCGAGAGGACGATCCCGATCGCGAGGGTCCCGGCAACGACCGGTGTCCCCCGGGGAAGCCCCGCTCGGCGGCGCCAGGAGCGGCGCGGTGAGGAGAAAGCGCTCTCGGCGGACTCGGCGCGATACCGGGCGGTCATCGGTGCCGCCGTCCACCGTTCGTCAGCTATAACAAAGTACTGACAGGCGGTTTCGCCTGCGTCGCACGGCGCGTTCTGGAAGGACTCACGGGCGATTGTGTGGGACGTCGGCAGGAAGCGGCGCCGCGGACACGAGAGCCCGGCTCCCTCGTCGACGCGGCGGGCTCGACTACGCGCTCTCCGTGAACGGTCGTAGGTGGGCCGGGGGCCCGGCATCGAAGCGGCTGAGGCCCTGCCATCGCCAGGCGGCCGCGAGGAGGAGGTTCACCAACGCGATGGCGCCGACGATCAGGGCGAGTCCGAGCGCGCTGCCGCTGAATGCGACCGGCAGAACGAAGACGAGAGACGCCAGGGTCTCGAGGAAGCCCAGCAGGGTGCCGAAGCGGGCGAGGGTGAGCCCGCTCTCCGACAGGTTCGCGAGCGTTGCGAGCTGCGCGGCCGCCGTCACGAACGGAAAACTCAGGAGGTAAGCGGCGGCCGCAAGCCCGACGACGACCGCACCTGCGTAGGCCGAGATCGCGAACTCGAGCACGGCCGCCGGCGCGAAGAGCAGCATCGGCGCCGACAGCAGGGCCTTGTAGATCTCCCTGGGCGGGAGCGGCAGGCTCCGGAGGATGTCCCGGTCGACCGAGCGACCGGGAGCGGCCTCGGTCATCGTCCCGAATCCCCCGATCATCGGGAACAGGGAAAGGAGCAGCACGCTCGCGAAGAATGCGCTGCCGCCGCCCCCCGTGAAGAGCGACACACCGAGCACGGGAACGAGAACGACGACCGCGAACCCGACCGCAAACGACCGGAGCAGGAAGGTGACGCGGAGCGCGGCGAGGGCCCGCCACCCGCCGCCCCAGTCGAGGAATCTCGGGCGGAGAAGGAGACGGAAGGATTCGTAGAGGCCCGGCGCGGAGGCCCGCTCTTGCGAGAGCCCGCTGCGATCGGCCACTCCGTAGCTGGAGCCGGGTCCCGGCAGCTCGTAGCGGTAGCGGAGGGCAACCACGTCGACGACCGCAACGACGACCCACGTCGACGCGAGCGGGAGCCAGTCCAGAGCGGTCATCGGGGCTCCGACGAGGAAACGCGACAGGTCCAGCGCGATCCATGCGAGAGTCGAGAACGGCGGTATGGCGAGCGCGACCTTGGGGTCGAAGAGAACGAAGAAGAACGACGCGTATCCGAGCGGGACGAGCGCGACGGCGAGAGCACGCCCGGTCCACGCCCGGCGGGAGCGGAGGGAGGCGTAGCCTCCGAGGACACCGAGCCCGACCCACAGGAGCGCCGCCGGAAGAAAGAGGGCGAGGAGCCGTCCGAGGTCGGCCCAGACCGGCGTGAGCACGACCCCGGAGAGAACCCACGCGCCGAGCAGCGAACCGACGACGCCGATGACGGTAACATCACGGAAAGCCCGACGGAGGTTGCCCTCCACCCACGTCGCCCGTCGAAGCGGGGTCGGGAAGACGACGGAGACCGTGGCGACGTCCGCCTGCACCGTCGCGCTGCCGCGAAGGCCCGCCATCACCGGGAAGAGAAAGTAGAGGGCCATCCCGACGAACAGCGCCACCCCTCCGAGCGCCACCTTGTCCGGCGCTACCGGCCGGACGGGGCCGGTCTGCAACAAGGGGAGGAACGCGAGGAGCATGAACGGAAGCATGAGGAAGATCATCAGCTGCGACGGGTGCTCCCGGAGATACCGGAGGTAGCCTCGGAACTGCCGGGCCCGCAGCCAGGAGTAGACCTGGCGCTCGCCCTCGACCTCCATCGACCGTCTACCGCCCCGCGGTGAGCGTGAGGAAGACCTCCTCGAGCGACGCCCCCGGAGCGGCGTGGGCCAGCCGCCGAAGCTCGTCGAACGTGCCGCCGACGACCGGCCTTCCGTGTGCGAGGACTAGGACTCGGTGGCAGACCTCCTCGACCAGGGCGAGGCTGTGCGAGCTCACGACTCCGCCGGCCCCGGCGCCCGCGCGCTCTTTGATCCACCGCTTGAGAACGAAGGCACCCTTGGGGTCGATCCCGATGAGCGGCTCATCGAGGACCAGGACCTGAGGGTCGCGAAGCATCGCCATCGCGAGATGGATCTTCTGCTTCTGCCCCTTGGAGAGGTCTATCGCGAGCGAACGGGCCTTCTCCGTCAGGTCGAGAGCCTCGAGGATCGTCGAGGCGCGCGCCTCCCATCCCGGCGCGAGCTGATAGGCGCGCGCGACGAACTGCAGGTGCTCGGTGGGCGTAAGGTAGGCGAGCGGATGGGGCACCTCGGGGAGGTAGGCCATCATCGCCCGCGCCGGGATCGGGTCCTTGTGGATGTCGTGGCCTCCGATCGCCGAGGTGCCGCTGTCCTCGAGCAGAAGGCCGGTCAGGCACCGAAGGAGCGTCGTCTTTCCCGACCCGTTCGGTCCGATGAGGCCGAGGATCTCTCCCCGGGCAACCGCGAACGACACGTCGGTGAGGGCTGCGACCTTCCCGAACCTCTTGGTGAGCCCCCGAACGTCGATCGCGGCGCCGAGAGCGGGCGCTCCCTGTGCGAGCGGGGCTTCGACGGGCATTCCGGTCCCGAGGCTGGCGGATGGCGGACCGGGGATAAACCTGTGTTCCCGCGGCGAGCGCTACATCCGTTGATGCTTCGTCCCATGATTGGGTCGTACGCTGATCGCGGCCCTCCCGGCCGCCCTTTCGGTGCAGACCTCTGGGTCTATCTCCCCTCGACCAAGCCGAACGGATGCCCACCGACAACCGCACCTATCATCGCGTCCGCCGACACGAGTTCGAGATCCTCCCCATCCTCACCGGCCGCGCCGTCGATCGGCCGGAGAAGCCGCCTCAATGGAGTCGGCGGGCGCGCGTGGGGAGGCCCCGCGCGCGGGCGCCCGGTCGCCCCGAGGAGTTCGACTGGAGAGCCATGGCCGAGACCCTGGTCCTGATGACGGGGGCCCACTTCGACTCTCGGCAGAGGGAGGCCTACCTCGCCCTCAATCACGCTCTGTGCCGCGGCCTTGGCTTCCCCCGAGCGCCCTCCCGGATGACCCTCTGGAGAGCCCAGAGGCGGTTCCCCGAGGTCGGGCTACGTCAGTTGAACGACGAGGTGCGCGCGAGCTTCAAGAGAAGGTCGGGCCGGCTCTCCGTCGAGCTGTCGCAGCGGACTCGACTGGACTCGCGGAACACCGACGGGGCGAGCGGCGAGTCCTTCGGGGGATGAACCGCCTCTCGCGCCGGCGGTTTCGCAAGGCGCACCTGGCGGTGGAGGCGCGAGCCGAAAACCGAGTCATCTACGCCTGGCACCTCACGACCCCGCGCCGGCCCGACGGTCCGCTCCTCCCGAATCTCGTGGAACAGATCGAGGGTCCGATCGGAGCTGTGCTCGGGGAGGGGGCGTACGCGAGCCGCTCCAACCCCGAGCACGTCGAGGATCGTGGAGGCGTCAGCTACCTCCGACCGCGAGAGAGCTGGAGACCGAGGCCGGGACCGCCCTCGGCATGGCAACGGCTCCTCCGACGGTACCACGGTCGCCCGGGGTGGTTCGGACGGTGCTACCGGTACCGGGTGAACGTGGAGGGGCGGTTCTCCTCGATGAAGCGACGCCAGGGAGCGCACCTCCGGGCCCGAACGATGGCGAGTCAGCAGCGCGAGCTCGGGTGGAGATGTGTCGTCGAGAACCTCGAGATCTGCGCGAGATCCTACGTCAGAGCCGGGGTGGAGCTGACTTTGTGACGGAGCACGCTGTCGCAAGTAGGACTACCGCGGCCTCTCGAGTCGGCCCCTTCCTACGTGACTCTTCCGTTCGATCTTGCGATAGAACTCGGGTCGAGGTTCGAACGCGAGGAATCGAATCAGGTCCCCGTCGACCTCGTAGACCGCACGGAAGGCACGCGGCGGGAATGTTGTCAACTTCAGCTTCCAAAGGCCCGGGTGATTCCGGACCGTCGAGACCGTGTATCCCCCACCGGATCTGAAGGGATGGCGAAGAAGCGACGGAAGAATTTCCTCAAGTTCGAGGCGAATGATAGGCGGCAGGGCGAGGTATTCTGCGTCGGCCGGCGGTCGGGCGACGGCTCGCTGAGCCACCGTTAGCGACCCTTTCGCGCGAGGCTCCGAGGCTGCCGGATGACCTGTTCCATGGGAACGTCAACTCCCGGACCCCGCCGCCGTTCAATCTCCTCGTACCAGCCTGGGGGGACGTAGTCTTCGGCCATGTCCGTCAGGAATTCGTCCCAAGTCTGGTTGGCTGCCTTCAGCGCCTTGAGTCTGCGGACGACGTCCGAGTGAACGGGAATGGAGGTCAGGGTCTGACTTGCCACCGTCGGATGGTACATGACGGTACTTGATATCGCTTCCCTTTCCGGCGGGCGGTGATTCGGGCTTGGCGGAGACGGTCGCGCCTCAAAGGCAGGAGATCGGGCGTCAGGGAGGGGGTGAGAGTTCGCAGCGGGCCGCTGTCACAATCGAGCCTTGCGCCTCGCGCTCGGCCCGCGGTCGACTACCTGACCCGCGCCTCCTCCGAGCTCGGACTCGCACGGAGCCATGTGGAGGCTCGTTTGAATACCCGCCGGACGTCTCAGAGGAAAGGTTGCCATGGGGGTCGCCCAATCTCTGCCTGCCTCGACCTACGACCTCCCGCTCGTGCTCGATGAGATCGAATCGATCGTGGCCCCGCTGCGCCGGCAGCTCGATGACGCGTCGGCGGCGGTCTATCGTTCGGCCGGATTCCTGCACTTCGCGGCGGCGATCCTCCTCACGACCGTCAACCTGCTCGAGCTACCCCGGACGTCGCTGACCTTCGAGGCGATCGGTTCGGATGCGCTCACGTTCTCCGTCCCGCTCGTACTGGTCGGACTCGGGATCGCGTTCGTCTGGCGCCCTCGTGGCCTGCGACGATTCCAGAACTCCAATCGGTCCTGGCTGAGGAGGGCGTTCACCCGACAGCGGATCGTCGACTCACGCCTGGCCGAGGTGATGGACGAGCTTTCGTGGATGCAGCGAGAGATCTCGCGCGCGGTCGACTCGACGGCCGTCTTGTCGATTCTCCAGGTCGTTCTTCTCGCCGGGCTCGCGCTCTTGAGCTGGGTCGCAGCGACGAGCCTAGGCATCTTCCCTCACGCCGTAACGCCGCTGATCCCGGGGGCTGTCACGGCTACCCTCGCGGGCGCGACCGCCGTCGGCACCCTGGCAATCGTGTGGCGGGGACGGCGGGAGCTGCGGCGGTCGCGTGCGATGCTCGCCGAGCTCTCTCGGTCTCAGTACCGGATCGGATCGATTCAGCAGGCCTTCTGGGGGCGCTACTGAAGGAATGCCGGAGGGCCTACAACGACCGGACCTGTTCCTGGTCGCCCGGATCCTCGAGAACCTCGACCGCGCGGACGGTCCCGCGAGACCTACGAACCTTCAGTTGGCGAGCGCGATCAACTACACGCAGCTCGAGCGCTATCTCGAGTTCCTTAGCGGGAGAGGACTCGTGCAGATCCAGCCGGCGGAGGATGGGTCGTCGCGGATCCTCATCACCGCGAAGGGCCGCGAGGCTCTCACCTACCTCGCTCGAGCGATCCGCGACACCCTCCGGGAGGAGTTCTCGCGAAGAGTGTGACCCGACGCGCTCGAGCGGGTAGCACCGTCCGCTGTGCCGGCGCGCCCGTCGGCAGGCGCGGCATCCACCGTGGGCACCACGAGCCCGTGTCTGCCCGTCCGGGCTCGAGTGGCTCTCCGGCGAGGGGCCGGACGCTCCCGTTCGCTTCGAACCGTTCTCGGCGCCAAGTCAGGCGGCGGCGCCTCCGGCGCCGACGGCCCCCGTCGGCTCGGCGAAACCCCCGACGGCCGCGCCGCGCTCCCCGCGATGTTGGAGCTGTACGTCGGCGACGCGTGTGCAGCCTTCCGTCGGGCCATCTCCGGCGGCGCAACGGCGGTGTGAGGAGTACGCCGAACGGAAGAAGGAGGAGCAGAACGCATGAACGGAACGACGGACAAGCCGGGGCCGGGTGCCCCTCCCCGAACCCCACCCTCAAGTGTACAAACGAGAAGGGAGCACGTCAAACTCACAGCACGCCTGGGATGGCATCCGGATTCGGGACGAGGCGACGTTTCTGTTCGTGATGCCCGAGAATCTACGTGCGCGTCGTTACTGAGATAGATACATACTACGCCACCCCTCACATCCGCGAGGAGCGATGCGCGTCAGGTCGTATCCGCGTCTTTCCGAGCGCGCCCCCGTCTGGATCCTTGTCGTCGCCCTGATCGTCGTCGGCGGGGGGATTCCAATCCCGGGTCTCTTCTCGCACGTCAGACAGCATGGGGCTCTGGCAACCTCGCCTTCTGCCTTCGACGGTCAGAGCACGGTCGCATCCGAGACAAGCTCACCAGCCAGCGGGCTCGGCGTGTCGAAGGCCTTGGCATCGACCGCATCTCCCGCCCAGCCTGCCCACTCGTCTGGCGGCATTCCTTCCGCTCTGCCGGCTCAGTATGGCATCGCCCAGAACGCCCGCTGGCGGAACGTGACGGCCGAGTCGAGTCTGTCGCCTACTCTCCGATCGGAGGAGTCCATGGCCTACGACCCCGTAGGCGGGTACACGATTCTATTCGGGGGCGTCGATAACAGTGGATACGCTCTCAACGACACATGGGCCTACGAAAATCAGACATGGACTCTCCTTCACCCGACACGCTCCCCGCCAGCAAGGATGAACGAAGCGATGGCGTGGGACGCGGCAGACGGCTATCTCGTGCTTTTCGGTGGTCAGGAGGATGGGCAGACCTACTCGAACGACACGTGGGCGTTCGTCCACGGCACCTGGAAGGAGATCAGTGCCGCCGCCGGACCCTCGCCTCGCGTGGGAGCTTCGATGGCGTGGGACTCTGTTACCGACCGTGTGGTGCTCTTCGGTGGGGAGTTGTACGGAACGAACTACAACGACACATGGACGTACGTCGGGGGTAACTGGACCCGGTCGCATCCGGCCACCGTTCCGCCCGGCCGCTCTTTCGCCGCGATTGGATCGGATGATGAGAACGGTGAACTGGTGCTGTTCGGAGGCTGGGGCAATACGGTCCTTACCCTCAATGACACGTGGTCGCTCTCTGGTGGCAACTGGACCCAGCTAGCCTTGTCGCCCTCCCCTCCCGCAAGGCTCTACGCGAGCATGAGCTACCTGCCGTCGATTCAGTCGTTCGTCCTCTTTGGCGGAATGAACTCTAAGGGCGGCCTACTCTCTGACACCTGGTGGTTCAACGCCGGTGCGTGGGTCAATGAGTCAGGTGGAGCAAACCCGCTCGAGCGGGACGTCTATGCGATGGCGACCGGACCGAGCTGTGACTGCCTGCTGCTGTTCGGCGGAGGAGCGAGGAACGGCTACTGGGCCAACGGGACCTGGGAGTACTATTCCCTCAATCTGTCGGTAACGCCCAGCTCGGGCGTCGGCGAGGTGCCCTTCAACTTGACGTTCCGCTCCGCCTCGTCGAACGCTGTCCTCTCGACGGTGAACTGGACCTTCGGCGACGGGAGCATCGGCTCGGGTCTCTCGGTGGCTCACACCTTCATCACGGTCGGGAACTTCACGATCTCGGTCGTGGCCTCGGATGCCGAGGGCGCGACCGCGAACCTTTCCCTCAAGATTCGAACGGTGAGTGCTCTGGACCTCCTCGCGGTTGCTACCCCGCTATCGGGGATCGCTCCATTGCCCATCTCGCTGGCAGCTTCTGCCGTCGGGGGCCAGTCACCCTACTCCTTTGTCTGGAGTCTGGATGGTCAACCTCTTGTGACGACGCCGTTCGCGAACCTGACCGTCAGCACGGTAGGGTCACACCTCGCGAAGGTGACCCTTCGGGACGGGCTCAATTACTCGCTTAACCGTTCGTTCGCCATCACCGTCATGTCCCCGAGGCCGGTGCCGCTGTCCGTCGGCATTCTGGCGAACCGCACCGGGGGACCTGCCCCGCTCTCCGTCGCCCTCTCGTCGTGGGAGTCGGGGGGGAGTCCCCCGTACGCGAGCGCGTGGAGCCTGGGCGATGGCAACACGTCGACGCAGACGCAACTCGATCAAACCTTCCTCGTGCCGGGAACCTACACGATCCACCTGGCCGTCTCCGATCTCAACGGAGACCTCGGCAATGCGTCGGCGACGGTCACGGTCTGGGCACCGCTTTCGGTGAGCGCGACCGTGAGCGTCCCCGCGTCGAGTAGAGACAACGCGCCGCTGACCGCGAACTTCACCGCCACGGTGCATGGGGGAGTTCCACCGTACACGGTGATCTGGGAGTACGGGAACGGGAGCGGGTCGGTCGGGTCCACTACGAGCCATCGGTTCACCATGGCGGGCACGTACTCGGTCACGGTCAAGGCGCTGGATGCGACAGGCGCGAACGCGACGAGCGAGGTGAACGTGACGGTCCTTCCCGGAGCTGCCACGGCGAGCGGCGGATGGGTGTGGACCGCTCCGGTGGCGGCGCTCTTGGCGCTCGTATCGTTCGCGATGGGCCTGTCGACCGCTGTGACGCTGGACCGGTTGCGGCGCCAGAGGCGTCAGGGCCCCGGCACGACCGAGGGCGCCGCTCGCGTCGATCAACGTCGCCGGCGGTAGCGAGCGCCCCCCCTTGACCCGTCGTAACGTCTGCTGCCCTCAGGACGGGTGGGGGATCTACATTATTCGGGAAGCACCACGTTGATATCCCATGGCATCATTATGGCCCAGCATGGTTATCAGAAGCCGTGCAGATACTTTGGTTCCTGCAACTAGTCACCCGCTGGCTGACACCCACTTCAGTTTGCTGCGCAGAGGGTCAAGCATATGCACCGGTGATCGACGTCCTTCGAACCTCACCCCGTGCGCAAGGGAAGCCCGTGGATCGACGGGCTGCCAGAGCCTTCTCGGTCTGACCCCGCACTCAAGTGGCTTCAACCGACGTCGGATTCCCGAGCGGCGCGAGGGCCGGGCTCGACTTTGCCTCCTTATACGCACGGTGGCGGTTCTCATCCCAGTACCTGTACCCTCAGATTATCCCCTTAGGAGGCGAGGGGGATCTCTGGGTCTACATCGGACATCCGAACCCCGGGTCAGGGCCCCTGTGGCTAGATGAGAGCCTCGTCAGCACCTGGGACGTGTTAGGGGCTCCTGTGCGCAGCGGCATAAGTAGGGTCAAGATACGACGCCCCCTGAGTGTGATGGACCAGACCGAGGAGAGCGGGTGCGCGTAAGAGATAGCGTCATTCCGCGGTTGCAGCCCTGTGGCACCGGTGCGGCCCGCCCGCTGCTTCGCCCCGAGTCGGGTGCCGCAGTGGTCCTCTGCTTGCTCGTAGCGATGTCGGGGTTGCTGGCGACGTCGATCCCATCGGCGGCGGGAGCAGGGCAGAACCCGCTAACTCCTACCTCAGCACCCGCGCAACGAACGAACCCCAATAATACATCACACACTGTGGCCGCGGCAACCGCAGCGCTTCCCTCCGGTGCCGCCGGCCCGACACACGCGACGGCTGTCGGAAGCAACCCAATCTGGACGGAGCTTTCCCCGACGACGGCTCCCTCACCCCGGGCCTATGCCGGAACGGCCTACGATGCGGCCGACGGATACGTCGTATTGTTCGGTGGACTCCTTGGAACGGGACACAGCGGTATCGAGCCGTGGGTGCACTGCGCCAACGACACCTGGATCTTTCGGGACGGGACTTGGACCAACTTGTCGATTCCTGGACCCCCGGGCTCGTGCGGACCGGCGATGACCTATGACGCCGCCGACGACTACGTGGTCGAGTACGGCGGCAATCCCTCGAACACCTGTGACTGCATCTCCCCGATCAACGAGACGTGGACCTTCGCGCATGGGAGCTGGACCCGACTGGACACGTTCAACCCGGACGTCAATTCTATGGGTACGATGGCGTACGACCAGTCCTCCGGTGAGGTCGTGCTGTTCGGAGGTCATCAAAATCGCACGGGCTCCATCAATCCCACGACGTGGGCGTTCAGCGGCGGCGTGTGGACACAGCTTCATCCGAAGACATCTCCGAACGTCGGAGATACGGGTTCCGGAGCTGAAGTGATGGCGTGGGACGGCAGCGCGCAGACCGTTGCGCTAGTCCATGCGAACTCGACATGGCTGCTGGAGAATGGCAGCTGGCAGCGGGTCGAGAGCCTGCCCTACTTGTCGGCCGGATTCAACGGATTCGCTTGGGACGCGAAGGAAGGCTACGATGTGCTCTTTGGGTCCACGATCCCGCCGTGGGACACGAGCCTCCAGCTCAACATCACATGGGTCTTCACACAGGGTCGCTGGGAGAATGCATCGATCAACGGTCCCCCGACCCTCGGTGGCGATTCGTTGGTCTTCGACGCCTACGACGGCTACCTGTTGCTCTTCGGAGGAGGCGGCCTCGGTTCAACCGTCAACAAGTCCGTGCTCCCCTTCTCGTCCGAGACCTGGATCTACACGACTCCGTCCATCCGTCTCGTCCTCTCGCTCGTCGCCCACCCCGCAGTGATCTGCAGCACGGCGTCGGAGAACTGTGGGGTCGGCACGGACGAGACGTCTCTCACGCTCACGGTGGCGGCGGTAGCGGCCACCCCGAACGCGACCTACGGCGTCGATGACGGACAGGGGAACGTCTCGTGGGGACCGTACTTCTGGGTGATGGCGCCCGAGCTCTCGTTCGTCGGCTGGGGGAACCTGCTGCCCGCAACACCACTGAACGACACCTACACCTGCCACTACGGAACGGCGACACGCGTGGGCTGCACAGCGGTTCCTACTGTGACGTCCTTGGGGAGGGCGGGAAGCCTCCTCACGTGGAACCTCTCCGGCTCGGGCCCGTTCGGAGCGGTTGCCATCGGAGACACCTGGAGCCTGACGTTCGAGTCGCGGGCATTCGGTTCGCCGTTCGGAGCCGTGCCGGTCGACGCCTGCACGACGGAGGTCTGCCACGCGCAGGGCATTGGCATGGTAGACGGCTGGGAGACGGGACTGAGCTTCACGCCGTACGACAATCAGACACGAGTCTCCGTGTCGGGGCCGCTCGGCACCGTCACAGTCCTTCCACCCACCACCCCCACGACGCCACCGCCCTCGGTCGCCCCCCCACCACCGCCGATCGGCGTCGGCACCCCCTTGCCGACGCCATCTCCGAGCGTTCCGACCCCGGCTCCGACCCCCGTCGCGAGCCCGTCGGTGGCCCAGAACCTGTTGCTGGGCTCTGGGGTCTCGATATCGAGCCTCGCCGCGGGGGTGCTGGGCGCGGGGGTGGCGAGCGCCACGATCCGGCGGACCGGGCAGCGCGTGCCGATCGCGATGCGCGCCCGAGCGGCCGGCCGACGGAAGGACCGAGTTCGTGGCGAGGACTAGATAGACCAACCTCGAAAGCGGGCTATATGACCCGAGTTTGGAGGTGTTACCGGATCTCCGTCAGTGGACGTGAAAGGGGCCATCATCTACGCGTCGCGTTTAGGCGGAGCGTGAAGCCGGGTCCGGGCGGCCGACATTCTCTGGGCGGATTACCTTCGTCGTGCGGGGTAGGCGCCTCTCGGACGAGGGAGAAGGACCGCGACTCGGGGTCGCATGAACGGGGGTGCATCCTACTTTACGACGACCAACATCTGGACTTGGGAGCCAGACGGGAGTGGAGTTCCCGGAGTCGAACCGGGACTCGCCCAGAGGGTAAAGTCCACCGCTGAAACATTCTGCCACTGAGCCCCGAGAGAGCTCACAACGAACCCGAACGCGCCCTGGCTTCCGGTTGCGTTGTAAACTGAGTGCGCTGCTTCTGTCACGCATCCGAGCCCAAGACACGACCAAGTCGCCTCGACGTTGGCGCTACCGTTTACGCTTACCCAAGCCACGGAAATGTTGGACAACCAGCCGGGAGTTCCTTCGAAGCATGGCGTTGAGGAGTTGAATGTCAAGACCGATAGAGCCGACCGCGCGAATTGGAGCTGGCCGCAGGGGGTAGGTGGAAGAGATGATACGCGTCCAGCCGACGCTTGTCTATGTTGTGTCGGAGGACGCGAGAGGTAAAGCGCGAAAGTGCCCGCGACGATGACAACCGCCACCGCGATGGCTACAAGCTTTCTTGCGTCCACGAACTACTCACCGCCGCATCGCGCTCAGTTTCTCTCAATTACCATAGTGGTACTTACGGGTGACTCCGCGAGTCGCAATCCGGAGGAATCCAACAGGTTCAAATACTCGCAACCCGCCCGAAGCACTGTAGGAACGTCCAAATCTTCGGCGACCCAACCCCGGTGCAGGCGTCGTAGAATCCGCCGGTGCCGTTAAGGAGTGGGGTGGCGAACCAGACAGGATTCGAGTACGGCGTACCCGTCTCATTTATGTCGTGAAGTGTCACCGCGAGTCCGCACAACGACAGACCGCAATAGTTGAGGTCTGGGCCGTCGTCGTAGATGTACTCGTGGACTATGTCTCCTAGGTTGGGGTAGGGGAACACTCCTTGCAGATCGGCAAGTATGGCTGCCCACTGTGGCGCCCCGAAGCTCGTCCCCCCGCCTGAATCCAACCCGGTGCCCCGAGGCTGGTCTCGTAGAACCAGTATCCGGAGTAGTAGTCCGCATCGTAGGCGACATCAGGAACCGCCCGAGTCGTAGGGTGAAAGCTATTCGTGCCGTTCACAGTAGCGTTGGTCACATTGACCGCCTCAGAGGACTGATAAGTCGCCCATGGCCGTGGTACCGCCGCGCCCGAGGACCGACCTTTCAGGAGACCTCCCCCATCGTTCCCCGCAGGCTCCTTCGCCGAGCCCGCCGCTCGCAGGAGGAGGACCCCGAGCGACCCCTCCCCGCGCCGAGCCGACATTCACGGGGTGAGCTAGCATCGGCATCCGAGCACCCGTAGTCGCACGGCAAGGCCCCTCGTACCCACCGGTTCGCCGCTTTCTCTGGGTCCCTGCAAAAGTGATTTACGCGTTCGCGGTGCCCAACGAGCGTGAAGTCGGCAAGTCTTGTAACGATTCTGTTCGTTTGTCTGGTCTCCCTGCTCGTCGCGTGGCCGGGGCTCATCCCGAGCGGACCTCACGGCCCGGCCGGGGCCCCCCGTTCGGGCCCGTCGGGCGAGGCGAGCCTCGCCGAGGAGCGGTCCTTCGAACCCACGCGTGTCGCGATCGACCGGAGCCCGGTCGCACGTTCCGGCGGGATCCAACCGTACGGCCTTGCGGTGACGCAGTCGACGCTAGACCTCATCAATGGAACCTTGGTTCCGGGAAACTACCCCGTCGCGAACGGGTTCGGTCCCTCGAGCACCGAGCTCATGGCGTCGGGGACCGACGTCCTTGTAGGCTCGATCTTCACGAACGTCTACAGCCGACTGAACCTGACCACGGACCTGGTAGATCGCGGGCTCAGCCTTCCCAGCTCTGCGACGGGCCTGGCCAACAACTCCGGCGCCTCCGTGTACTACGCGACGGACGGAAACGAGGTCGTCGCCTTCGGTCCCGATCTGAGCGAAATCGCCTCCGTCAACCTCGGAGTGGCCACCTCCGGGGTCGCGGTCGACCCCTCGAACGGCGATGTGTTCGTGACGGAGTATCAGAACGACACCGTCGCTGTCCTCCCGGCCAACCTGGGGTCGGTGATCGCCACGATCGGGGTCGGCTCCGAGCCCGAAGCGATCACGTTCGTTCCGGGCGCGAGCGCAATCCTCGTCGCTGACTTCGGGACGAGCCAGCTCTCGGTGATCGACCCCACGACGCTCGCGCTCACCGGGAATCTCTCGGTGGGAAAGGGGCCGAACGGATTCTACTTCGACCCGGGGAACGCCGAGCTCTACGTGGACAACGGGCAGTCCGGGAACACGACGGTGCTGGACGCCTCGACCCTCCACTCGGTGGCGGGCCTCCCCTTCTCCTGGACTCTCGGGGGGGTCGCGCGCGATGCGTCGGGCGGGCTCCTGTTCTTCTACGGGGGACTCAGCACGTCGATCCAGGTCGTGTACGAGTCCAACAACTCCCAGGCGTCGGCGATACGGACCCCGGAGCAGATCTCGATCCGCTTCCTCACCTTCGCCCCGACGGTCGGGGACCTCTACGTCGCCAACACGACCACCAACGGCGTCGACCTGTACGATGTCGCGACCGACAGCTGGGTGGGCCACATCGCGACCGCGATCACGCCCACCGCGGCGGTCTTCGACCCGGCGCTGCAAGAGGTGGTCGTCGCCGGTCAGGCCTCGAGCAACCTCAGCGTGATCTCCACGGTGACGCAGAAGGTCGTCGCGACCGCGGCGACCGGTCTGACGCCCTGGCAGATGGCCTACGACTCGGCCGACGGCACCCTCTACGTGGCGGGAGGATGCGCGGGCGGTATCGGGGTCGTCAACGCCTCGAGCTATCGACTCTCGGGGTGCCTCAACGTCACTCCATCGGTCTGGGGACTCGCCTACGACGGTCGAACCGGGCACCTATTCGCGACGAACGACGGTTCCGACGTCTACGATGTCGACCCGGCGACCGGTGCGTATACGACGATCGTCCTGCACTCCTCTTTGAGCTACGGCGCGTTCGACCAGTACGACGCGTACGACCCGCAGACCGGCGACGTCTACGTCTCGAATGCCAACTGGAACAACGTCTCGGTCATCAACGGCTCGTCCGACACGGTCATCGGGGGCGTACCGGTCGGGACGTCGCCGAGCCAGCTGGCGTATGACCCCCTCTCCGGGGAGATGCTCGTCACCGACGGCGGCGGCTCCTACGTGAACCGGATCAACACGACCTCGCTCACCTCTCCGGCGAGCTTCCACGTCGGGAACGGCCCCTGGACCGTATCGGTCGACGCGGGGCACGCCCGGATGTACGTCGGATACTACGGCTCCGGAAACGTCACGGTCTGGAACGCGACCACCTACGCGTACGAGGGTAGCGTTCCGACGGGTTCGAACGTGCGCGGGGTCACGTCCGACCCTGCGAGCGACCTCGTCTTCACGGCGAACTGGGGCTCTGCCAACGTGACGGTCATCAATGCGACGTCGCTGCAGAACCTCGGCTCGATCGACACCGGCGCAGGGCCGACGGCCGCCCTCTGGGATCCCGTGACGGGTGCCGTCGTGATCGCGAACGGAGCGGGCAGCTTCACCGGGCTGAACGGGGGCGGCTCTCTTTCGATCCTCACGGTGGCGCTGAACTCGCTCCCCGCGATCACGAGCTTCGTGGCGAGCCCGACGAAGCTCCTCCTGGGCCAGCCCGTGGACTTCTCGGTCACCGCCGCGTCGGGCATCGGCATCCTCAGCTACGCCTACTCCGGGCTGCCGCCCGGCTGCGCGAGCCTCAACGCGACGCACCTGAACTGCACTCCGACCGCGGGCGGGAGATTCCTCGTTACGGCGCAGGTCCGGGATCAGGCCGGCCACGCCGCGAGCGCGACGGTCACCGTCTCGGTCGGGGCGATCCCGTCGATCACCTCGTTCGCGCCGGAGTTCCCGACCACGGATACGGGCCTCCCCACGACGCTCACCACGAATGCGACCGGGGGGATCGGTCCTCTGACCTACGACTACCTCCTGCTACCGAACGGGTGTTCGAGCAAGAACGCCTCGACGATCGTGTGCGCTCCGAGCGGGACGGGAACCTCCCGGATCGTCGTCGATGTGACCGACGCGCTCGGGGACGAACAGACCGCGCAGACCAATCTGACCGTCGTTCAAGGGGTCACGATCTCCAGCCTGTCGGCGAGCCCCACGACGATCCGGCCCGGCGAGGCCTTTTCCGTCGCTGCGGCCGCGACGGGCGGCGTTGGGACCCTCTCCTACGCCTTCTCGAACGCCTCGCTCGCCTGCAAGGCGAGCGGAGCCGACGCCCTCAACTGCACGGCGGCCGCCTCCGGAAACTACACGGTCTCGGTCGAGGTCACGGACTCCTTGGGCGACGGCGCGCGTCGGAGCGTCAACGTGACCGTTTTGCCCGCGAACTCGAGCGTCGTCCATCTCCCATCGAACCCGGCGGGACAAAGCGGGCTCCCCTCCTACGACTGGCTCGCCATCGGCGCGGCTGCGGTCGTCGCCGCTCTCGTCGCGGTCCTCGTGGTCTGGAGACGAAGAGCGACGCGGAACGAAGGGACCCGGCCCGAGACGCCGGGCTGACGTCGGACCTGGCGGAGCGCAGCCGCGCAGGCGACGGGCGTCACGGCGGCGTCGGGATCCGGCCCGCCGACCCTCGGGAAGCCCTCGGATCCCGCTGCGGGGGCCATGACACTTGGCGAGCCGGGTCCGCTGCGGTCGAGGCCGAGCAGCGCCGAGAGGCCTCCGCAAGCTCGAGCGACTGGAGTAGCTGGAGGAGGAGTTCCGCCAGGCCCGGGAGCAGCTCCGCCGAGTGCGAGCGGAGAACCTCCGTCTCGAGAAGGAGAACGAGCGACTGCGGACCGCCGCCCCCGTTCTCGCCGCCTCGGATCGAACCGCCGACTCGGGAGGGGTTCCTTCCAGCCAGAGGTTCTACCGCCGCCCCGCCTCGGCCGGGAAGAAGCGCCCGACCGGGGGCCAGCCCGGCCATCGGGGCCACGGCCGCTCCCGACCGACGCCGAACGCCCCCCCGGTTCGCGCGACCCTGGACCAATGCCCGAACGGTACCACGAAGCTCGGCGACGCCTGTGACTCCTTCCACCGAACCATCACCGATCTCCCTTTCACCGCACTCCTCGTCTTCGATCTCGGGGTGTTTCGGTACCGCTGCTATGGGTGTCACCGACGGGTCCACGCCAGTCCTCCCTTCCGCCCGCACCCGCAGTTCGGCCCGGTGTCGGCCTCGTGGATCGCCCACCCGCACTTCGTCGGCGAATCGTTCCCCTCCGAAGCCGGGGAGGGGCGTTCACCGGAACGTACGGTGGTTTGCACCGAAGGGGGCTTTCAGGCCGACCCGAAAGGCGAGCGCCGACTGACAGGGCTACGGGTGTGCAATCTCGCTTGCAGCCCACACCGCCGACGGCGAGCCTCCCGCGCAGACCTCCGCCACTCGATACACGTATCGAATCGGGGGGCGAGAAACGGCCGACGGACTTGAGCCGGCTCTCGCTGCGAATCCGATCGATCCCGAGGTTCGGCCGACAGGTCCGATCTGCCGCCCCGCGGGGCTCCGTAGGGACGGGCTCGCGGACCGGGCTGACGGCCGAGAGCTCGGGCTCAAGTCTAAATCGCTGAACGGATTCGCATCGCCGGGGGTGTCTTCTGAGCCCCGGTACGGCCGAATCCGGCGGTCCGCCCTCGACGACCGGACCGCTGCGCCGCCGCCCTTACCTCCGGGCATCCGTGCGCGGTCGGCCGGCGACTCTCGCGATCCTGGTCATCACGATGCTCCTGCTCTCCGGCCTACCGCTCCTCGGTATGACGTCTCACTCGGTCCCGGCAGCCCCGACGACCCCGTCCCGACTGGACCTGCCCACGAGCGGGTCGCCGAAAGCTCACACGGCCGTCCCTTCGCCCGCTTCCGCCGCCCGCGTCCTGAGCCCTCGGAGCCCAGACCCTACGGCTTCGTGCGAGCTCATCCCGCTGCCGAACTGTCCGGGCTTCCGGCTCGTGCCCTCTCAAGCTCCCCGACCGTTAGTGGGCTCGTCGTCGTCCTGGGTCAACCTGACCCCAAGCCCGCTCCCGTCGTCCTACCCGTCGGGGAGGCTGGGACCCGGATCGGCGTACGACCCCGAGCACCAGCGTGTGCTGATGTTCGGAGGGCTCACCTACGGGCTGGTTACACTCGACGATCTCTGGTCGTTCTCCGGCGGAGCCTGGCAGCCGCTCCAGGGAGCCTCGGGGTGCGGCCCGCCGACGTGCCCTCCGGCGCGCTTCTACCCCGGCTTCGCGTACGACCTGAACGACCACGAGGCGGTGCTCTTCGGCGGACTGAACCTTACCGCGAGCGGCTTGGTGCCGCTGAACGACACATGGGTCTACGCGAACGGTGCGTGGACCAACATCACCTCGACCGCGGGAAGCGCCCCTTCGCCCCGGTACGAGATGGCGATGACGTACGCGTCGTCGGAGGGGTACGTCCTCCTGTTCGGAGGAGCGAACCTCAGCGGGACCTACTTCGGAGACACCTGGACGTTCACGCACGGGAGGTGGACGAACCTCTCCGCGAGCTTGGCCCAGGCGCCCTCGTCCCGGGCGGGAGCTGCCATCGCCGACTCTCCCACGGGTTACACGCTGCTGTACGGAGGGGCGGATTCCGTCGGGCTCATCACGATCAATCCGTCGGGTTCCCCGTGCCCAGCGCCGATGTGGTGGTTCAGTGGCGGGGCGTGGACCTATGCCAGCTACGGCTGCGTCGCGTCACCGCCGAGCCCCAACACCGGTTCTCAGGGGCCGTACGGACCGTGCGGCCGAACCGGCGCGATGCTCTCGTGGAGCCCGAGGAACCACCTGTTCGTCCTTTTCGGGGGCCAGGGCTACGCCAACACGGCCGGTGCGTGCCCGACCTCGGGAACCGTCGTCGCGCTCAATGACACCTGGGACTACCTCGGGAGTCCGGGCGGCACCTACGTCAACTGGGCGTCGGACCCAGCCCCGACAGCCCTCAGCGATCGTTACCTCGGGGCCTACGCGCCCGACTACGCCGACGGCTACGCTCTCGACTTCGGCGGGGTGACGGCCAGCGGGTCTCTGCCCTCCGACACCTGGCGCTACTACGCGGTCGTCTCGGCCTCGCTGGTGGGTCCCGCGAACCTGACCGCGAACGCGTTCGGCTTCTGGGGCCAGGGCGTGTTTCGGCTTCGGGCGTTCGGTGGGTCGGACCAGTTGAACTACATCTTCAACACGACCCTGCTTCAGACGACCCATCCGCTCGCGGGCAACGGGAGCTGTTCGAACTTCACGAGCCACCAGGGAGCCGTCGTACCTGCGGCCCACACACAGGTCTTCCTCTGCTCGCCGTTCGCCACGTCCTACAACCTCTACCGATTGTCCGTCTCCGTGTGGGACTCTCAGAACGCGACCCAGCGGGCGTACGCCAACTGGACGTTCTCGGTGAGCCCGCCGGAATCGCTCCGGGTCCTATCCGAGTTCAAGGGCTACTTCTACGAGGGGTTCTCGCTCCCGAACTACTTCGGCATCTATGCCCAGATCTCCGGGCTGCCGGTCACGTCGATCGTCGCGACGCTGGAAGGCCAGTACGTCACGTTCAGCCATACGAATTCCTCGAACGACTGGTGGAACGGCTCCTTCGACATGGGCCAGCTCGGCCCCGGCGCTGTCCTCGAGGTCTCCGCATCGGCCACCGATTGGACGGAGACGACGAACCTCTCGTTCCAGGTCGCCGCGATCCCCCCGTTCCTCGAGCAGCTCGCAGCCCTGTCCGGGGCGATCACCAGCACGACCGTCACCGGTACGGGCTCGTTCGGCCACGCCTACAAGCTCACCCAGAGCATTCCCCTCCCGATCGGGAAGCTGTTCAACTTCTCCATTCCGATCCCGCTGATCTCCGGCAACTACTCGCTCGTGCCGGACATCCAACTGAAATTCTCGGAGGCGAGCTCGGGGAACCTCTCGATCTCCGGGGTCTTCAATCTCGCCACACCGTCGATCAGCCTCGGTACTTTCAACCTCAAGATCACGGTGAGTCTCTCCCTCACGGGCAATCTCGCCCTCCAGCCGGACCACGGAAACCTCTCGGTCACGTGGGTCAGTGCCACGCTGCAGATCGGGATCAACGCCGACTTCGGGGCGAACATTCCGATATGGGGATTCAAGTTCGACATCTTCGGTTACAACTGTTCGATCGGGTTCAACATCGATATCGACATCAACCCGTCGTTTGCGCTCTCGATCTTCATGACGCCCTCGACCTCGGCGGCGAATGATATGCTGCAGGGGGTCGACCTCATGGTCAGCCAGGTCTACGGCGAGCTCTCGCTGCCGATCCAGGTGACCGCCAACTTCGGGTTCGTCGTCGGAGAGGTCTCCGCCGGCGGGAAACTTTCCTTCGATGTGACGTTCCAGGTTACGCCGGGCCAGTTCGAGGCGAACAACCTCTGGATCAACGGCTCGGTGTTCGCGAAGCTCACGATCCTGTTCTGGTCGGGGACCTGGAACATCCTGGGACCCGGCGTCATCTACCACTGGGTCCCAACCCCGCTCGCTCCAACGGGCGGGGCGCTGCCGTCCTCCTACGACAACGGTCACGACGCGACGTGGTCAACCGACCCTCGCGCCTACAACACGACCGGCTTCGACCACATCGTGTGGTCCGCCCTGGCGTCGGCGGGCACGGCGGTCTCCGACATCTACCCGGAGGCCAGTCCCTCGAGCGCCGGCGCCTACAACGGTGCCTACCTGTTCTACACCGACGACCGGGTGAGCCTTCCGGTGCGATCCGGCCTGACCGTCAGCGGGCTGAGGCTCGACCCGTCCGCCAACACGGTAGGGAGCGTATCGATGCCCTCGGACCCCGGGTTCCTCACCGCGCGCCCCGTCGCCGCGACCCTCCCGGACGGGAGTGTCTACGTGCTCTGGACCGCCCTGCCGGTCTCGGACGCCGCCGCCGCGACGCCCGCGGGGATCTCGGCCCTCCTCCTTCACGGGGCGCGGTTCTACCCCTCCAACGGCTCGTGGAGCCCGGTCCAGCGGTTCACGTCCAACGGGTTCGCCTACTCCTACGCGATCGACCCGACCGCGAGCACGCCCGAGCTCGCAACCCTGCTCGCTCCGACCCTCCTCCCGACCCCTTCGACCCCGGAGCGGCTCGTCACGCTCGACCTCTCGTCCGGGGCGGTCCGGACGAACGCGAGCGTCTCGGGAGTCAGCCACCTCTCCTCGTTCCGCGCCTCCCTCGGGGAAGCCGCGGTGCAGCTCCAGTCGGGCAACTACACGGTCGTGCGTCTCACGGACGGGTCGGTCCAGAGTCTCGCGTCGGCGGGAGCACCCACCAACGGCTCCCTCAACGGCGCCACCTTCGTCCCCGGCGCCGCGTCGACCCTCCTGCTCTGGTATCGAACGCCGAGCGCGGGCGAGGCGATCCTCTTCAACGCCTCGTCGGCGCAGGCCGTTGCGGAAGTCCCGCTCGCGGGCGATGTGCGCGACGTCGAAGGATTCTGTGGCGGCGCGAACTGCTCGGTCTACGCGTCGAACCGAAGCGGAGTGTTCGGTTGGTCGATCGCGCCCACCGGCGCGGTCGCACCGTTGCCGGGCGCCCCCGTCGGGTCGGTCGCGTCGTTCGGGCTGGTCCCGGTCGGCCACGCGCTCGTCGTCTATGCCGTCGTGCCCGAGGGGAACGGCTCCAGCGGACTTCGGGACCTTTACCTCGCCGAGTTCTCCTCCGTCCTCCCCCCCATCACCGTCGGGAGCCCCAGCGGATCGACCGGCGGCTCCGGAGGGGGCCCGTCGACCTCCGCGCCGTTCGACGCGCTCGTGTACCTCGGCCTTCCGATCGCGGCCGCGGTCGGTGTGCTCGCCATCTCGGCCATCCGCCGAATGCGCGGACGTCGGCCCAAGACCTCGTCGTCGAGCGGGGCCGCCGCGGGGGCCGAGCTGGGTCACGACGAGCCGGCGAAGGGGCGTGGCGGATGAGTCGGACCTGGGTGGTCGTGACCACGGTCCTCGCGGTCCTGGCTCTCTCAACGGGGTTCTCGGGAGCGGCGCCCGGCGGCCGGCTCGCCTCGGGGCACGCACCGCGCGCGGACGCGGTCGCACTCGGCGCATCGGACCGCCCCGGACCTTCGGTACCCACCACCCCGGGATGGATCAACCTCACTTCGCCCGGGGTCGGAAAGGCGCCTCCGCGGACCTACGCGGGGTCCATGGCCTACGACGCCGCGGACGCGGAGTGGATCCTGTTCGGCGGCTGCGATCCCTCGTGTCCCTCGAACCAGACCTGGGCGTTCGTCCACGGCGGCTGGGTCAATCTGACCGGCGAGAGTCGGGTTCCCCCGGCCCGCTCCTCGGCGAGCCTGACGTACGACCCGAATGCCGGCGGCCTCCTTCTCTTCGGGGGCGTGGGACGCGCGTCCGTGTTCCTGAACGACACCTGGCTTTTCCGCGGGGGCCTCTGGACGAACGTCTCCGACCTCGGCGTCGCGCCGTCCCCTCGGGAGGGGGCAGGGATGACGTTCGACGCCGCCGCGGATGTGAACGGCTCGCTGCTGTTCGGCGGATGCGTGGCCGGGTTCCTCAGCATCGGCTGCTTCAACGATACCTGGCTCTGGCACCCCGGGGCCGGCTGGAGCCCGCTGGCGACGGGAGACGCTCCGCCCCCTCGTGGCCTCGCGATGCTGGCCTACGACCCTTCCGCGAGCTACACCCTCCTGTTCGGCGGCTTCGGGGTCTGCGGCAGTGTGTACTGCTCGCTGTCGGACTCCTGGGAGTTCCACTCGGGGGCCTGGTGGCGAGTGAACCCGGCCGCGGCCCATCCGCCCGACCGACTCGCGGCTGGCCTCGCGTATGATGCCCCGTTGGGGGGGCTCGTGCTCGTGGGAGGGGTGAACGGCACCACGAACGCCGATCTCGCGGACAGCTGGCTCTTCTCCTCCGGCAGCTGGACCAACCTCTCGGCGGCCGGCCTCGCGCTTCCGCCCGTGCGCTCCGGCCTCGCGCTGGCCGGCTCGGCGGATGGGGCGGTGTTGCTGCTCTACGGAGGGATCGTCGACGCCACCTCGACTCCCCTCGGAGACACGTGGGTCCTCGAGACGCCGTTGACGGTCTCGTTCACCTCGAGCCCCTCGGCGGCGGAGCGCTCCCAGTCGACCTCCTGGACGACGGACGTGGCGGGGGGATGGGCGCCGTACGCGCTTCTGCTCACGTTCGGCGACGGGGGAGGTGCCTCCGCGGTCGGTGTCGGCCCCTCGTTCTCCTTCGGCTACTCGTACAACCTCACGGGCACGTGGCTCGCCACCGTCGAGGCGACCGACGCCATGGGGGTGCGCGCGCTCGCGACCCATTCCGTCTCCGTATCCGCCGGGCCCTCCGTGATGATCCAGCCGTCGCTCCGGGCCACCGACGTCGGGATCGCGGTGGCCATGGCCGCGCTGGCAAGCTCTTCGGCCCCGATCGCGAGCTACGCCTGGACGTTCGGCGACGGGGCGGTCGGCACCACCGGGAACGTCTCCCATGCCTACACGGTGGCAGGGACCTACTCCGTCTCCCTCGTGACGACGGACTCGGTCGGCGCCGACGCCACGGCCACGACCACGATCACGGTGAACCCGCTCCCGCTCGTCAGCATCGGCCTCACGTCCGCGGTCTCCTCGAGCGCGGTCGCCCTCCTCGCCCAGGCGTCGGGAGGCACGGCCCCGTTCAGCTATTCGTGGGTGCTCGGTGACGGGAACCGGTCGACCGCGGCGGGGCCCACGCACGTCTACGCGAGCCCCGGAGACTACAACGTCCAGCTCTGGTTGAACGACTCGGCCGGCGGGTCGGCGCACGCCGCGTCGTCGGTCCACGTCTCGGCCGCCCCACCCCCGTCGGGGCCGAACACCTCCTCCACCCCGACCTCTATTCCGGGCTGGTACTGGGGGGCGCTCGCCGGCATCGCGATCGTGACGATCGTCGGGGCGGTCTGGCTCCTGCGGGGCGGCCGCCCTCGACGCTGAGCGCCCGGCCCGGACGCCGGCCCGCGGGGTACCCGGGCGCCCCTTCTCTCCCGTGCGTTCGAAGCAGCGGCGAAAGGCCCGGTCGCGGGGGAGAGCACGGGCGTGGCGAGGCTCACACGAGGTGATCGAGAGGATCGTCTTCGTTCCTCGCCTCCACCGGAGCGGGTGGGGGCGGCGGCGGGGGACGGGGAGGGGCGGCAGCGGGTCGTTGTCGCCTTCGCCGGTTCCGTACGACGGCGAGCGGCAAGAGGACGGCGGTCACGACGAGTCCCGCGAGCAGGATCGGGGCCACCAAGGTCCCTCCGCTCGAGGCCACGGCCGGCGGGGCCGAGCCGTTTCCGCCCGGCGCGATCGGTCCCTTCGTAGTGCCCGCGAACCCGAGGTAGAAGGTGAACGGCAGAATGAACACCCACAGCAGTACGAGGACCACGACCAGGACGATCGCCAGCGAGTCCCACGCGCCGGGCGGTCCGCCGGAAGGGCCGGCGGGAGCGTAGGGAGGGGGGTAGGCGACGGCGGGCGGTGGCGGAGGAGGGATCCAGCCCCCCTCGAGCTTCCGCTCGCCGCGCTTGAGGCCGAGCGCGAGAAGGAGGAGCCCGATGACCGAGAAGACCGGCAGGAGGGAGAGCGCGCCCCCCAGTTCGACGCCGCTCTCGTCGTAGGTGGCGCCGACCGTCGAGGCCCCGACGACGATCCCGAGCACACCCCCGAAGGCCAGCAGCCCTCCGAGGATCAGCAGGAGGTTCACGACGTCCGCCAGATTCGAGGCCAGCACCGGGCTGTAGACCGCCGAGTAGCCGCTGTTGCTGGCTCCCGGCGCGACGAAGCTTCCGAGCCACGCGGCCCAGCCGACGGCGAACAGGCCGAACCCAATCGTACCGACGGTCGCGAGCGCGACCGCCGAGTCGACGTGCAACGGTGGCGAGCCCTTGGCCAGCGCCTCGAGGCTGCGAGACCAGAGCAGGCAGGAGAGGAGGGCGACCGCGGCGCCGAGGAGGAGGGTGAAGTTCAGGCCGAAGATCTCTCCCGACGAGACGGTAAGCCCGTTCGCACCGTAGGCGATCGTCGTCGAGACCGGGATTGTCGAGTACAGCGAGCCGACGATATACAGAGCAAGCACGCTCCCCCAGATCAGGACCTGACCGAGGAGGCCCACGAGCGAGGCGCGCCTCAGGCCCCGGAACCCTGCGACGGCTTTCGAGGGGGACGGAGGGGGCGCCGCCTGGGCCGGCCGCTCCCGCCCGTCCATGCGGCGACGAGGACGTCCGCAGATTTAACGCGCACAACCGGAAAGTCGAGGGATTGTATAGTCGCTCGGCCTCCTTGTCTCGAGCCGGGTCGGGCGCGGATGCACGAGCTGACCGTCTCCGAAGCCGCGACGATCCTCGCGATCCTCTCGAGAGAAGGGCTCGGAGACAACGCCGACATCGCTGCCTCCGGCATCCCGGCTTCGACCTACTACGCCACGCGACGGAGGATCTACGAAGCCGGGTGGCTTTCGGACCGCTACCTGCCGAACCCCTGGGCCTCCGGCGTCGCGTCGATCGACTTCGTGCTGGCCCATCCGGGTCCCGCCGATCGCGGCCGGCTCGAGCGGGAGTGGGCCTCGCGGGAGGGGAACGTCCTCCTCTGGTCCGGCCCGAACGTCGTCCTCGGGATCTTCTTCCGCCCGAACGCGGAGGCGCCGAGCCCGGAGGACGGGTCGAGGATCTCGGTCACCCCCGACGCCGGTTCCGTCCCGGTCTACTTCGACTTCTCTCGGCCGTGGGCTCGGTTCATCGACGTGGAGCGGGAGACCTTGTATCCCCGCCCCCTCCAGCCCCCGGCCGGTGCCCTCGAGCGGACGTCCGCCTCGAAGGTTCGCGAGCTCGTCGCCTCGGACCAGGCCGGGAAGGGCGAGCCTTCCGCTCCCCACCGCTGGCATTCGACGACCGACCTCTCCCGAGGTCAGCAACGGTCGCTGGAGCGGGGCCTCGTCGAGAGTCGTACGTTCCTCAACCTGGACTCCCTGCCTCCATACCGAGGGCGAGAGCTCGGAGAGATCGTCTTTCTCACCGGTCGGCTCCGAGAGGGTGTCTCGTCCACGGACGTCCTCGGATCGCTCGACCGCGACTGCCGAGTCTCCCCCTTCCTCCTGGCGGACGACGGCTCGCAGGTCCTCCTCCTCGCCCTCGGGCAGGTCGCGACCGCGGTGTCGAGGCGTACGAGGATCCCGAGGGCCACACACTCCGTCGCATCCACGCTCGACGAGGCGCTGAAGGGTGTGCAGATGACCGTGGAGCCGACGTGGAGCGTAATGAGGCCGACGGACCATCGGTACGACCGCGCGGCCCCTCTCCCTCCCGGGGTGAAGGACCGCGAAGGGCCGTAGAACCGCAGCGCCTCTCCCGGACCGGCCCCGGCCGGGCTCGCGGCCCTCGCGCGCCACGGCGACCATCAGTCCACCGGCCTTGCGGAACGGCGCTTACGGGGTCCTCGGTCGGAACCAAGGACATCGCAGAACGGGCTGACGAGGATAGCGCTCCGGCGCGATGGGGCAGAGGATGTAGGTGGCCGCGCGCGTCGCGACGTACCTCGGGGGGGCCGCACACCGGTGGCAGAGCGAATCGGGGAACGGGACCGGGCTCTCGGGGGGCGTCGGCCCCGCAGGGGCGATCCCCTCGGAGCGGGCGGGCGCATCCGCGGGCACGACGCGTGCCGGACCGCCCGGAGTCAAGGGTCACGACCGCGACGAGGGCCGCCTCGCGGGCCCGCCCGCTCGTTCGGCCCCCCTCGATCGCCGCGGGCCTTCCCCCGGCGCGGCCCGGGCCGGTCTCGGCCGGGCGGCCTCGGCTCCCCGAGCCGGAGCTCGTGGAGGTCCATGCGGACTCTTCCCCCGCGAAATCGCACGCCTTCGATCTCGAGGCGAAGCCGCTGCTCCCGCCCTTCGTCGCCGAGGAGGGCGATACGGCCCCGTGAGGCCAGGACACGATGCCAGGGCAACCCCTCCGAGGACCGCAGCACCGAGACGGCGAGGCGGGCGGCCCGGGGGAATCCGGCGGCCTTTGCGACCCGGCCGTAGGTCATCACCTTCCCGCGGGGGATCCGGGCGATGACCCGTCGGACCCGTTCGACCGCTACGCTTCGCATGATCTCGAGGGACGGCCGTGACGGCCATCGCCGGGCCCCCGATGAGCTCTCGGGCCCCAAGGGCTCGCCTCCGTCGCCGAGCTCGGCCCGTGGGGTCCTCGACGGCTCGTTCGGTTCCCCGTCTCCTGCTCCGGCGTTGGCCCGCCGCCTGCAGGGCGACGACCCAGAGGGGGCGGGTCGAGGAGAATGGACGTCGAAGCCCGTGCGACGACGGGCCGCGGCCGGCGAGATCGGCCCGGCTGACACGCGAGGGGGAGCCGACGCTCGCCCGACGCGCGCGCATCGCGGGTACGATCCTTCGCGCCCTCGCGGTCTACTCCGCCCGGTTCGTCGGCGCGGTCTCCGCGATCCTCCGGGTCGGGTCGAACCGTCCGCGCGAGCGGGCGATCATCGAGAGGGCTCTGGGCCTTCTCGCGATCCGGGTCGTCGTGGGCGGCCTCCGGACCCTTCGGTACCGCGACGCCTTCCGCGCCGCGTTTCGACGCGTACCCGGTCGCTGGGTTCTGGTTCTTCGTCTACGGACGGAGGGTCTACCTGCCGTCGTACTCGCTGCCACCGCGACCTCGCGCACGTGTGCCGCGCGGGTACCGCTCCCCGCTCGCCTACCTGGTGCCGCTCGCGTTCCAGATCCCGGCGGTCGTGGTCGTCGTCGAGCTCCGACACCGGTTCGGGATCCCCCTCTTCCCCGGCTCGCGACGCCGCGGGCCGGTCGCGTAGGGCTCGGCCGCGGGAGCCGCGCGTCAGGCGAGCGCGTCCGCGAGGTTCTGGCGGGTGACGATGCCGATCAGGCGACCGTTCTCGACGACCGGGAGCCTCTTGACCGAGTAGGCCCGGAGGAGCCGGGCCGCCTCTCCCATCGAGGAGTCCGGGTCGATCGTGACGACGCGCCGTGTCATCACCTCGGAGACGTGCGCCCTCTCGAGACGCCGGACACACTGTTCCATCCGGGAGGCGCTGGCCCGCCCCGCGACGTCGAGCAGGAGCTCGAGGACACCGCGGGGGGACCCGAGGCCCACGGAGCGGTCCAGCTCCGCGAGGATGTCGCGCTCGCTCACGACCCCGAGGACCTGGTCCTTCTCGTCGACGACGGGGAGGCCCGAGACGTGCTTGTCCCGCATCGTCTGCGCGGCCTCGAGCAGCGACCAGCTGGGGCCGGCCGTGAAGGTCTCGCTCGTCATGACCTGCCGGACGGTCAGCGCTCGCGGGCGGTCGTTCGGGGGAATGTCCGAGAACTCGGTCGGCGCGGGTGCTTCCGTCCGTACCCTCGGGGACGGCGTCTGCGACCTCATCCTCCCTCTCGCCTCCGGTCCCGCGCTCGGTCGGGAGAGGCGGCTCGAGGGCATAGTCGCGAGGTCAAGCGCCCTGCACGTTCCCCGGGGCTTGCGCTACGCCGCCGCGAGACGGCACACTACTCCGGAAGCCCGAGACCGCTCCAGGCGGGATAGCGCGTGACGATCCCGTCGCAGACGTTGGCGAAGTACCGGCCCTTCGCCCGGAACTGCATGATCCGCTTTCCTTCCTGGGCCAGCTTCGCCCACCGAGAGGCCTTCTCGGGGTTCTGCTCGATCCCCTCGATGACGGCGCCCTCGTAGGAGAACGCCACCGTCCGGAGCCCGAGGCTGCGCGTGCGACCCAGCCGGATCGGGCCGCCTGGTAGGTCGACCGTCTCGCGCGACTCGACGAGGCTCTGACGCCAGACCTCCACGAGCTGCTCTCGGAGCGTCGGCACGAGACGTCCTCGAAGGAACCCCAACGCAAGAGCTCGTATCCGTTCTTCCCCGCGACCTCCGCGACCCGTGGGCTTCAGCGTCTCTCGCGGAGCCGCAGCTCGAAGAACAGCGACCCCGTGTAGGGGGAGGCCCAGTAGGGCGGGATCTCCACGAACCCGAGGCTCCGGTAGAGCGCGACCGCCGACCGCATTCCCGGGAGGGTGTCGAGCCGCACGCTCTCGTAGCCGAGCCGACCGGCACGCCGGAGGAGGTGCGTCGTGATACGTCGGCCGACCCCGAGACCGCGGGCCCGACTCTGGACGAAGACCCGCTTGAGCTCGGCCGTCCCCGCGTCCAGCGGTCGGATCGCCCCGGCGCCGACGGGCCGACCGTCGAGATAGGCGACGACGATCGCCCCTTTCGGGGGCCCGTACGGGCCGGGGAGACCGTCGGCCTCGAGCGACAGTTTCTCGGTGCCCCGACGGAAGATATCGTCGTCGAAGTTCGTCACCTCACGATGGCGGGCCAGCCACCGGCGGTAGCCGTGGAACATGCGGCGCGCGTTCTCGAGGTCCGCGACGGACCTCGCCGCCCGGAGCTCGACGAGGCGGGGACCCGGTTCGGGCCGAGCACGGCGCCGTAGGGGATCGCGTTTCGTCGGTGGTCCGCGCGTGCGCCGCATTCCGGATCCCATGCCGGACTAGCGAGACTTCCGACCTCGCCGGGACCGGGGCCGTCGGCGCGCGCGTGCCGTGCGTGCCGGCGGGGAGGTGCGCGCGGAGCGCGAGGGAGCGCTCGGTCGGGTCCGGGACCGGCGACGCGCGGTCGGGGCCCGTCGGGCGGTCTCGCGGCGCACGAAGGACGCGGGCGCACCGACAAGCCAGAAGACATTCCCGTCCGGGTCGGCGAACTTGGCGCTGCCGCCCCACGGCTCGATCCGAACGGGCTCGGGGAAGAGGACGCCCGCTGCCTCCATCCGGCGAACCATCGGCTCGATCTCGTCGGTGACGAAAGCGATCCCGGTGTTCCCCGGCGCGACGGGCTCGAACCCCTCGCAGAGGTGCAGGAGGAACCTCTCACCGGGAGGTGCGACGACGACCGCGTGGCCCTCGGGCTCTCCGACCGTGTGGACGGCAAAGCCGAGCTTCTCCTGCCACCAGGACGCCGTGGCCCGGGCGTTCGTCACCGCGACCGAGAAGTCCGCGAAGGCGAGCATGATCTCCTCGTCCTCGCGTAGCTCCGGCCTCAGATAAGGTCGCGAGCGGGGTCACGAAACGCCGTCTCCGCCACGAGGCCGAACGCCGTGCCGAACACCGTTCCCTCCGCTCGGAGGCTCGAGGGCGCGCGCCTTTCGGCGACGTCCGCCGGCGATCGCGAGGAGGGACCGCGCGGCAAAAGTAGAAATCCGAGGAGAAGGTGAGGAGCACTCTATGGCCTCCGCGATAGCCCAGCCGAATCCGACCGCGAGCGCGATCATCTCGACGCTGAACGGCCACCAGAAGCTCCTGATGAAGATGCGGATCCTCTCGCTCGGCAAGAACTACGACGTCATGGACTCGGAGAGCCGCGTCCTCTGCCAGATCGGTCTCGACGCGGGGCAGAACATGACCGGCGCGGTCGTCGGTTCGCTCGTGAGCTCGGTCGCCGGCGACTACGTGGGGCGCTACGCCCGACGTTCGATGAAGTACACCTACACCGTGAAGGACCCCGCCGGGAACCTGGCGATGCACATCGAGAAGTCGGGGGGCGGCAACAGCAGCGTCTTCAACGTCGTCGACGCGGCCCAGGGCGGCACCTTCGGCACGGTGCAGATGAAGCGGAGCCTGTTCGGCGGCCTCAAGGCGACCTGGGTCGACCCGAACGGCCAGGTCCGGCTCGCCTCGAAGGGCAACATCATCCGCCGGAAGTACTCGATGATGGGGCCCGACGGTCGCGAGGTCGGCCGGGTCCGCCACAAGATGCTCGCCATCCGGGACGTCTGGCAGCTCGAGCTCGACGACCACGGCAACCATCTGTTCCCGGCGATCTTCGCGACGATCCTGGACTTCGAAAAGAAGATGTGAACGGGCGCTAGCGCGCTCCCGCCTCGAACGGAGCCCGTCACGCCGGCCGCGCGGGCCGGCGCCGTCCGGGGGAACCCGAGCTCGGATCGACCCCGCGGCCGAGCGGCTCTCAGTCCCACGGTGAGAACGCGACCGCGGTTCCCGCCCGACCTCTGACGAGGGGTCGCGCACGGTCCCGGCGAAATCTGCCCGGACTTTATACCGGAATCCCGTTGGGGCCTCGGGGAAGCCTTCCGATGAACGGAACTCAGCGAACTTGGATGCGCCTGGGACTTATCGGCGTCGTTGCGGCCGCACTTTTGGTCTCTTTCGTGCCGATGGCCGCGGCGATCGCGGCCCCGGCCGTGCCGGTGCACCACCGCAGCGTCGTCGCGCCGTGCACCTTCTCGACGTTCAAGACGGATGTCCTCGCGGGCGGGAACGTCACCTTCGGAGCCTCGTGTACGATGACCTTCACCTCGACGATCACGATCGGCTCGACGCTCTCGACGAACATCTCCTCGAGCGGCTTCTCGGTCATCTTCACGGGAGGATCCTCGGTCCAGATGTTCCTCGTCAAGGGCGGCCATCTGGGTCTCACCTCGCTGACGCTGGAGAGCGGGCGCGTCACCGGTTCGGCCGGCGCCACCGGATCCACCGGAACGGCGGGTAGCGTGGGCAGCAACGGCGTCACCGGCACGAGCGGCACCGGCGGGACCGGCCAGAGCGGCGGGGCCGGCGGGGCCGGGACGGCCGGCGGCAACGGCGGCGCCGGCGGGGCCGGCACCGCGGGCAAGTCCGCCCTCGGCGGCGCCGTCGAGATCTCGAGCGGCTCGGGCCTCTTCGTGAGCGACCAGTTCTACGACAACACGGTCCTCGGCGGGAACGGGGGCACGGGTGGATCGGGCGGCGCGGGAGGCACGGGCGGCGCGGGCGGCAACGGCGGCAGCGGAGCCAGCCCGACCAATCCCTCGAGCAGCGCAGGCGGTGCCGGCGGCACCGGCGGGGCGGGCGCGCTCGGCGGCGGCGGCGGAAAGGGCGGCAACGGCGGCGCCGGAGGCGCGGCGGAGGGCGGGGCCATCTACAACGGAGGGACTCTCGTCCTCACGGGATGCCAGTTCTCGAGCAACTTTGCCTACGGCGGCAACGGAGGCTACGCGGGCAACGGCGGCTCCGGCGGTAGCGGCGGGTCCGGTGGAACCGGTGGCCCCGGCGCCACGGGTGGGACCCCCTCGACCGGGAGTCGCGGCGGCACGGGCGGCGCCGGCGGCGCCGCGGGCGCTGCCGCGAACGGCGGGAGCGCGGGCGCGGGCGGAGCCGCGGGGGCGGGCGCGGCCGCGCAGGGCGGCGCGATCTACAACGCGGGAACCCTTACGATCACGGCCACCACCTTCCAGAGCAACTACGCGTTCGGCGGCAACGGCGCGAGCGGCGGCCCCGGCGGGATGGGCGGCACGGGAGGCTACGGCGGCGCGGGCGGACCCGCGGGCATGGGCGGCACCGGCGGCACCCCCTCGGCGGGCGGCGGCGGTGGCGGCGGCGGCGCTGCGGGCGCGACGAACTCC